>NZ_NFZV01000001.1 GCF_003399765.1 Alkalilimnicola ehrlichii
GAGGTGCGGGTGCGGGCGGAGAGCGAGGCGGGGCAGGCGGAATCGGAGCCGGTGGCGGTGGTGCCGGCGCCGCTGTACCTCGATACCGGCCCGACGGGCAGCCGATGAGCTCTGACGTGTTATGGGATAGGATGGGGGATGAGTATGAGTTTTAAGGAGCGACTGGAGTCGTGGCGGCGCAAATTAGATCCGCTGATTCAACTGCGGTTTCCCGATTGGGAGGTTCTGCGGGCGCCCACGCCGGGGCTGAGGCCGATGCCGGGCAAGAGCCGGGCGGCCAATAGTCGCGAGCTGACGGGGCGAACGTCGGTGGACTGGCAGAATGGGATGTTCGACTGCGACGGACGCTATCTCTTGTGGTCAACGACACCGCTTTTTTTGACCAACAAGGCCAGCTTCATCCTCGTTGGGAGGATGATATGGTGGGTCTTCCTAGTGTTCGCGGGAATTATCCTGTCAGCTTCGTCTGGGGCAGATTGGGATTGGGCGCTAGGCGCTGCCTTCGTCGGTGTGGGTTTGTTCGGCATCAGTCTATTCATCCGCTTTTGCCTGTCGCCTGGGGTTGAGAAGGTGGCGATTTTCGACCGCGAGACGGGGTTGGTTTACCTGCCGCTGCGGTACCGCTGCGGGCCGATGGTGTGCCGGTTCGAGGACATCAAGGCCTATTATTTCGCCACGCCCACCTTAGCGTTGCATTACTCGGGCGGTATCGACCTGATGCCGGAGGTGTTGCCGCCGGGGGCGCCGCGTCGGGGCTTTCTGCTCGGAATGCAGTCACACAGCGTCGGCTACGGCACGGGGACGCCCGATTCCTGGTGGAGTGTTGTGCATCGGTTCATGACCAGCCCCGAGGCCGAGCCTTGGCACGCGCATCCGGAATGGGCGCTGCGGGTGGAGGCGTACCGCCGGTTGGGGCTGACCATCCCGGAGCTGTACCCCGAAGGGTTAACGCCGCCCTTTGTATGGGGCTGCGCGTTTGGCTATGGAGGCTGGCCCGAACACGTGGAAGAGCACTTCGCGCGCCAGGGTCGAGCGCTGCCGTCGGATTGGCCGCTTGCGTATATCGGCTCGGAAGGTGAGGAAGTACGCCAGCTGAATGGCAGCCTCATGGTCAAGAAAGCCTCCTAACGGCTGCTGACTGCGTGCCGGCTGTTTGTGTTCAGACGCCCACCGTGCCTTTGTCAAGGCCGGTGGGTTTTGTCGTTGTGCCGCCGTAAGCACGACGCGAGACGGAGCGCCTGACCAACCCTTGGGTGATCGCCAGCCTCGTCCTGGTCACGGTGGCCGCCGCCGTCTGGGCCTACTTTGCCAAGAACGACGAGACCGAGCGTTGGCTACGCTTCTCGCCCTGGGGCAAAGCCTGGGACTGGCAGCGGACGTGGTGCCGGCGCCGCTGTACCTCGACTTGGCCGGCCGTTGAAGTCGCCATGGGAGAAAAGAAGGACAACGCTATGAGCTTGAGTGAGCGCCTACAAATGTGGCGTCGAAAGTTATTTCCGCTGATTCAATTGTCATTTCCGGATTGGCGCACGCTCAAGGCGCCGACACCGGGCCTCCGGCCGCTGCCCAAGAACCGGATGCCTACGAGCCGCCAGCTCACGGGCCGCTTCCGGGGCGAATGGCAGAATGGGATGTTCGACTGCGACGGGCGCTATTTGTTGTGGACAGTAGAGACGCCGCGGTTTTGGACCAACAAGCCCAGCCTGATCGATATGGCGCTAATGTTGTCTATGAGCGCTTTTTTTATCTCGGGGGTGATACTTCTTGTGGGAGATTGGGTGTCGGCGTTAGTAGGTGCTTGTATCGCGTTAGGCTTATTCGGCATCAGCCTGTTCATCCGCTTTGGCCTGTCGCCGGCGACGGGAGAGGTGGCGATCTTTGATCGCAAGACGGGGTTGGTTTACCTGCCGTTGCCGCACCGCTGCGGGCCGATGGTGTGCCGGTTCAAGGACTTAAAGGCCTACTACGTGACGACCGTGACGCTGGCGCTGCGCTCCTCCGGTGGGATCGAACTGATTCCGGAGGTGTTACCGCCGGAGGCGCCGTGGAGCGGATTTCGGATCGGGATGGATTCTTACGGCGTGGGCTACGACACACTGATGGCCGACCCGTGGTGGAGCATCGTGCATCGGTTCATGACCAGTCCCGAGGCCGCACCCTGGCGCGAGCATCCGGACTGGGCGCGGCGGGTGGAGGCCTACCGCCGCTTGGGCTTGACCATTCCCGAGCTGTACCCGGCGGGTTTAACGCGTCCTTTTATTTTCGGGATTGCTTTCGATGAAGAAAGTTGGAGCGAGCAGGTGGAAGAATACTTTGCGCGCCAGGGGCGGCCGCTGCCGTCGGATTGGCCGGAAGGCTATGTTAGCGCGGAAGGGTTAGCTCGGCGGTTTGCGTACCAAGCGATCCGACCGACCGCGTCCAAGGCTTCCTGAGGCTAGGTTTATTCTGCAACGGCTGTTTGTGTTCAGACGCCCACCGTGCCTTTGCCAAGGCCGGTGGGCTTTGTTGTTGTGTCGCCGTAAGCGCTACTTTGCGGAGAACTCTGCCGCGCGTTGAGTTTGAGCGCCCGCTTCGGCATACGATAGACTGCCTGCTAAACCCACCGCGAGGGCTGCAAAACGATGAATAACTTTAAAGCTTTACGTGTGCATGAGGATGGAGCGCGTCTGGAAACGCTGGGCTTGGAGGAGCTCGATGCCGGCGAGGTGGTTATTAAGGCGGCTTATTCCGGTATCAATTATAAAGACGCCTTGGCGGTTACGGGTAAAGGGAAGATTCTGCGCCGTTTTCCCATGATTCCGGGTATCGATGTTGCGGGCGAGGTGGTCGAGTCCGGCGACGATCGGTTCAGCATTGGGGAACGGGTGCTGGTTACCGGTTGCGGTTTGGGCGAGAACCACGATGGCGGATTCGCCGAGTATGTGCGGGTGCCGGTGGATTGGATGGTCGCTATTCCCTCGGGGCTTAGCGAACGGGAAGCGATGGCTTTAGGCACCGCCGGTTTTACGGCAACGATGGCCTTGGTGCGGATGGAGGATAACGGCTCTAACCCGAGCCAAGGGCCGATCTTGATAAACGGCGCTAGCGGCGGCGTGGGCAGCTTGGCGATAGATATCTTCTCTAAGGCCGGTTACAGCGTGACCGCCTTAACGGGTAAGGCGGAGCAGGCAGAGCGTTTGCGTCGGCTCGGCGCCGACGAGGTGCTGCTGACGAGCGAGCTGGAGTTTGGCACGCGCCCGTTGGAACGGGCCCAGTGGGCCGGTGCGGTGGACAGCGTTGGCGGCGATTTTCTCGCTTGGCTGACGCGTACCGTGCAGCCGTGGGGCAATATTGCGGCTATCGGTTTGGCCGGGGGCATGCTTTGAATACCACGGTGATGCCCTTTATTCTGCGCGGCGTCAGCCTCCTGGGGGTGAACTCGGTGGAGTGTGCGTACGACTTGCGGCAGCGTATCTGGCAGCGCTTGGAGACCGAGCTTAAACCCCGGCATTTAGATACCGTGGTGCGCGGCGAGGTCGATCTGGCAGGTATCGCCGAAACGTGCGAGGCCTTGTTGGCACGTCAGGTAAGCGGCCGCACCTTGGTGCGTTTTTCTTAAGGAAACATAGCCTTATTCTTTTGTCGGCGTCGCCCGCGAAGGCCGAACCCAATGCGTTTTACTCGCTGGGTTCGGCGGTTTTCCTTAATTTCAATATAAACCCTGCCATACAAGCCCCATTTCTGGTTACGGATGGCGCGCCCTCGCCTGAGCGGGCGAGCTAGCTGTCGGCTATTGCCGAAGCCGTGCGGCTCGGTTGCGCGCCACGTGGGCCGACTCTTGGTGCAAGAGTCCACGTCTGAGAGGAGCAGACCCATGGCAAAGGGAAAGCAGCAACTGAGCGGCGCCGGTTTACGTGGCCAAACGGCCGGTGCGACGGCGCTGTGTACGGTAGGTAAGGCGGGTACCGGACTCACGTATCGCGGTTATGACATCAGAGATCTGGCGGAGCAGGTAAGTTTCGAAGAAGTCGCTTATCTGCTCCTGAAAGGCGAGCTGCCGACCGCCGAGGCGTTGGATGCCTACCGGGTTCGGCTGGCCGGTTTGCGCGATTTACCGGCGGCACTAAGAGAAGTGCTGGAGCGTATACCTGCTTCGGCCCACCCGATGGATGTCATGCGGACCGGTTGTTCGTTTCTAGGCACCTTGGAGACCGAGCGGGATTTCTCCCAGCAAGAAGCGGTAGCCGATCGCTTGTTGGCGATTTTTCCCTCCATCATCACTTACTGGTACCGCTTCTCGCATGATGGCCAGCGGATCGATTGTACGACTCAGGCCGAGTCTCTGGGCGAGCATTTCCTTACTTGTTTGCACGGCAAGCGGCCGGACCCGTTGCATGCCACGGTGATGAACGTTTCGCTGATTCTATACGCGGAGCACGAGTTTAACGCTTCCACCTTTACCGCCCGCGTGTGCGCTTCTACCTTGTCGGATATGCACTCTTGTATTACCGGGGCGATCGGCTCGTTGCGCGGCCCTTTGCACGGCGGTGCCAACGAGGCGGCGATGGAAATGCTGGAGCGTTGGGAAACGGCCGATCAGGCCGAGCGCGAGTTGCTGGCCAGGTTGGAGAGGAAAGAAAAGATTATGGGGTTCGGACATGCGATTTACCGGGAGTTCGACCCCCGCAACAGCGTGATCAAAGACTGGGCCAAGCGTTTGGCCGACAATGTCGGAGACACGACTTTGTACGCCGTGGCCGAGCGCGTCGAGGCGGTGATGCAGCGGGAGAAACGGCTGTTCGCTAATGCCGACTTTTATCATGCACCGGCGTATCACTTCATGGGGATTCCCACTAAGCTTTTTACTCCGCTGTTCGTCATGGCGCGCACCAGCGGTTGGGCGGCACATGTGATGGAGCAGCGCGACAATAACCGCATTATTCGCCCCAGTGCCGATTATATCGGCCCGGAATTACGGCCGGTGCCCCCTGTCGAGGCGCGTGGCTAAGGCGTTTGTCGGCTGTTGCGATGAGGCGGCGCGTGTCCTCGAAGGGGGCGTTCTCGCTTTACTTGTCGGCCGAACCACTACCCCCAATATCGGATACTCAGAAGCCTCTGATGAGGTTTTGCTACATGAAGCCAAGCCGCCAAGGAGGAAGGCATGGAGGCACCGACAACGACTGGCCGCATTACTCAACGGCATCGGCATGCGACTGAGCAGATTCGGCGTGAGCTGGAATACCGCTTAACTTACTTCGCGGAGCATCCGGATCGGATCGACGACCGGCTGGCAGAACTCGATTCGGAGTGGGACATCGAGCGGTCGTTGATGGCTAACGCCAGTACGCTGGCGCTTGTCGGTACCGCGCTCGCGTTGCTCGGGCGCCGCCGGTATCTGTTGCTTTCGGTGTTGGTCAGTGCTTTTTGTTGCAGCACGCGGTGCAGGGCTGGTGTCCGCCGTTGCCGCTACTGCGCCGTTTGGGCGTTCGGGCACAGTATGAGATCGAACTGGAGCGTTATGCGTTGAAGGTGTTGCGTGGCGATTTCGATAAAGCAAAGGATGAGCGCAAGAAGCCGGAAGCGACGTTGGATTTGTTAGGCGGTCGTTCTGCCGCTCATGAGGAAAGGGGCGCCGGAAAGGCGAGGCGAAGCTAAGCCGCCTCGCCTTTCTGCTCGGCGCGTATTAGAAGTGAAAGATGAGATTGGCTTGCAGCGAGTTGATGTTGTCGCGGATAACGTACTCGCCCCGCAGTTCCAGTTCGCGGTTAATGGCGTAACCGAGCCCGGCCCCGACCATCAGGCCGTCGTCGTCGCCAAGATCCAGACCGGCCCGACCGATGAGGTCCAGCTCGGGCGTTAGGCCGTAGGTGAAAACCGCCGTGGTCCATAGCCCTTTGAAGGATGTGCTACCGGGTACGCCGCTGGGCGACATATTGCCGGTGTCCATATAGCCGACTTCGACGGCGAGTTCGACCGGGTGTAAGTCCACCATGTCCAGCTTGTAGCCGCCCAGGAACTGGAAGCCGGTGCCGTCGTCGAGGTTCGAGGCGGAATTGTGACTGATGCCCCCGCCAATATACGCGTTACTGGGGTCGAAGCCTTGTGCTATTGCCGGGCTGCCGGCGATAGCGAGCGAAAGGCCTAGTGCGGATGCGATTCTCTTCATGTTTATCTTCCTCAGTCCTAAGGCCGTCGCGTCTTCGCCTGTGAGATGTCGTCAGGCGAAAGTCTCGCGACTTAAAACGCAATAGTTTGTTGCATCGGTTAGGCGCAGTTTGGGCGGGAAAAGGCTGCGCGTTTTGTTACACGCGGCCGTGGGCCGGGCGACCGGCCCACGGCGAGCGGGTTAGAAGTGAACGACGAAGTTGGCTTGTAGCGAGTCGGTTTCGTCGCGCACGACGTATTCGCCGCGGATTTCAAAGGCGACGTTGACCCGGTAGCCGGCGCCGATGCCGAACATCAAGCCGTCGTCGTCGCCGAAGTCGGCACCGAGCCTACCGAGAATGCCGAATTCGGGCGTGACGGGGTAGCGGGCGACGCCGGTCAGCCACAGGCCGTCGGCATTGGTTTCCTGCCCGTTGCTTTCGAAATCGCCGCTATCGGCATAGCCGAGTTCTACGCTGAGGTCGACCAGCCCGGTCTCTACCGGCAGGTTATAGCCGCCGAAGAACTGAAAGCCGGTGGCGTCGTCCCAGCCGCTGAGCTGATTGCGGGTGATCCCGCCGCCGGCGTAGAAGTCGGTCATTTGTACGGCGAGCGCCGTTGCCGGCGTGCTGAGGGCGGCGCAGGTCAGTAAGGCGGCCAACGATTTCTTCTTCATGTGTGTACCCCTGTTGTTGTAGAGGATGGCATCCTTGAGGCGGCGCGGTCGACGGCCTTAACAGGCCGCCGCGCCCGCTAGCAAAGCGGGCGCGGCGCGCTACCTATCGGATACTTGGACCGTGATCCGGCCCGGAAGTTGCGGATGCAGCTGAAGCGCTTGATCGCTACCGGGCTTGGGGGCGCCGAGGCGCTGCTTCAACCTTTCTTAAGACGTGCGAAGGCTTCGGCCATCGCGCCCATGGGGGCCGCTTCCGCTGGTTTGGGCTGACGGTTGCCGCCGCCGCGGGGGCGCGATTCGCGTTGTCCGCCGCGGCCGCCGGCTTCGCCGGCGCTTTTCTGGAGCTTGCGGCTTAAGCCGATTCGGCGCCGCTTGAGGTCGATTTCCATTACCCGTACTTTGACGACATCGCCGGATTTGACGACTTCGTGCGGGTCTTTGACGAAACGATCGGCCAGCTCGGAGATGTGGACTAGTCCGTCTTGATGGACGCCGATGTCGACGAAAGCACCGAAGTTGGTGACGTTGGTGACCACGCCTTCCAGAATCATCCCGGGCTCTAAGTCTTGCAGCGTCTCGACGCCCTCGCGGAACTCGGCCGTTTTAAAGTCCGGTCGCGGATCGCGGCCGGGTTTTCCAGCTCGGAGAGGATGTCTCGAACGGTGGGCAGGCCGAAACGGTCGTCGGTGTAGTCGGCCGCATTCACGCTTTGTACGAACTGCCCATTGCCGATGACTTGTTCGATGCGTTTGCCGGACTGTTCTAAGATCCGCTCGACGACGGGATAGGCTTCAGGGTGTACGGCCGATGCGTCCAGCGGTTGTTCGCCATCGCGAATGCGCAGAAAGCCCGCGGCTTGCTCGAAGGTTTTCTCGCCAAAGCGGCTGACGTTCTTGAGGGCGTCGCGGCTGCGGAAGGGGCCGTGTTGATCGCGGTGCGCGACCAGGCGTTCCGCTAAGGTGCCGGTCAACCCCGAGACGCGGGCCAGCAGCGGTGCGGAGGCGGTATTCACGTCCACCCCGACGGCATTAACGCAGTCCTCCACGACGGCATCGAGGCTGCGGGCCAATTGGGTTTGGCTCACGTCGTGTTGATACTGGCCGACGCCGATCGATTTCGGCTCGATTTTGACCAGTTCCGCCAACGGGTCTTGCAATCGGCGTGCAATGGATACGGCGCCCCGTAAGGAGACGTCGAGCTTGGGAAACTCCTGCGCCGCCAGCTCGGATGCCGAGTAGACCGAAGCGCCGGCTTCCGAGACCATGATTTTCTTCAGTTGCAGTTGCGGCGCTTTGCTCATGACTTCGGCCACCAGGCGCTCGGTTTCCCGCGATGCGGTGCCGTTGCCGATGGCGACCAATGCAACGCCGTGCTTTTGCGCTAGCGCGGCGATGGTGGCGAGGCTTTGGTCCCACTGGTTTTGCGGCTGGTGGGGGTAGATCGTTGCCGTCTCCAGCAATTTGCCGGTAGGGTCGACGACGGCGATTTTGCAACCGGTGCGCACGCCGGGGTCTATCCCCATCACGGTGTGCGCGCCTGCCGGTGCCGCCAGCAACAAGTCTTTTAGGTTGCGGGCGAATACCTGAATCGCTTCGGCTTCGGCCGCTTCGCGCAATTGCATCATGAGGTCGGTGTCGAGCCGCATGAGTATTTTTACCGCCCAGGTGTGGCGGACCAGATCCCGTAACCAGCGATCGCCGGCCGGCCGGCGTCGCGAATACCGAAGTGTTCCGCAACCATGGCCTCGCAGGGGTGGGCGCCGCCTTCCGGGGTGGGAACGTCGAGTTTGAGCCTGACGACCCGCTCTTTACGGGCGCGCAGCAGGGCCAAAGCACGGTGCGAGGGAATGCGTTTGATGGGTTCGGCATACTCGAAGTAGTCCGAGAACTTGGCGCCGGCTTCTTCTTGGCCTTTGACGACTTCCGATTCGAGCACGCCGTTGTTCCACAAGAAGTCGCGTAAGCGGCCGATCAGCTCCGGGTCTTCGGCGAATTCCTCTGCCAATATCGCCCGCGCGCCCTCTAGGGCGGCCGCGGCGTCGTCGATACCGGCTTCCGGGTTTAGGTATTCGCTTGCCCGTACGGTCGGGTCTTGGCTGGGGTCGCTCATGAGCGCGCGTGCCAGCGGCTCCAGGCCGGCTTCGCGCGCGATCTGGCCTTTCGTGCGGCGTTTTTGCTTGTACGGTAGGTACAGATCTTCCAGCCGCTGTTTGGTATCGGCCGCGTTGATGGCTTGCGCAAGCTCTTTGGTGAGTTTGCCCTGTTCTTCGATTTGGGCGAGCACGACTTCGCGCCGCTCTTCCAGTTCGCGGAGGTAGACGAGCCGTTTCTCCAGCTCGCGCAGTTGGGTGTCGTCCAGCCCGCCGGTGACTTCTTTCCGGTAGCGCGCGATGAAGGGTACCGTCGCGCCTTCGTCCAGCAGGCGTACGGCGGCAGCGACTTGAATGTCTTTGACCCCGAGTTCTCGGGCGATGGTGTCTGTGATCGATCCGCTCATGTTGCTCGTTCTGGTCCTGGGCTAACAGGCCGCCGCTGACGGCGGCTAGGCGCGCCGTCAGCGGCGGGGTGAATGTTCATTTGTCCGTTGAGGCGTCTAGGGCTTGTTGGTGGCGGGCACGCAGCTCGGCGCAGCGCTCCCCCCATTCGGCCAGCTCTTCCTCGTAGAGATCGTACACGCAGGGTATGCAGCCGCTGCCGCAGCATTCGTCAGGCTCCGGGCGGCGCGGTTGAGGTGGCAATTCCAGCGTTGGGATATCGGTATTTCGCATGGGCGTAAAAATACCTCATTCCCTGGGGGCGACGCTATCCGTGTGTCGACAAAATGCTTATTACCTAGGTTTTGTTTGTGAGGTGTCGGCATGGGGTGCGGTGCTTACTCGTCGCGCTGGCGGGCTGCTTGCGGCTCGGGCGGGTGGTCTTCGTTAATCGCTACGATGGCTTCCACCCGGCGGTTCTGTGCGCGGCCGGCATCGGTGTCGTTAGTGGCTATCGGCCGTTCTTCGCCGATACCGACCGCCTGTATCCGCTCCGGCTCTATGCCTTCCTCGATGAGGGCGGCGCGTACCGCTTGGGCTCGGCGTTCCGACAGCCGCAGGTTGTAGCTGGCGGCACCGATGCTATCGGTGTGGCCTTCGATGCGCACCGTTTGCTCCGGATGTGCCTCTAAGTAGCGCGCTAGCCGGTTTATCGAGGGCAGCGATTCGGATTTTAATGCCGCGCTGTCGAAGCCGAATTGAACTTCATCCAACGTTAATATCAAGCCACGTGCGGTGCGCCGGGGTTGCATCGACGCGAGCTGTGCCTGGGTGCTGTCAACCTGTTCAAGTGCTGCGTCGGTTTCGCTGCGGAAGCGAGCGATCTCTTGGTCGCGCTCGCCTACGCGGGCGTCCGTGAAGCGGTTGCGGGTTGCTTCGCGGTCTTCCCGTGCTGTCGCGTGGGCCGCTTCCATCAGCGCGATCTGCGCGTACTGCTGGGCCAGTTGCGCCAACTCCGCCGCTCGGTTTAAACGGCGGCCTTCCGCTGCCTGTTGGGCTTTGTGCAACTGCTGCTTGGCCTCATTCAGAGCAACCGGCGCGTACTGCGCGACCGCGCTATCGCCTTCGGCTTGCGAAACGAGCAGGCGGGCTTTGGCAAGTTCGTCGCCTTGTGGCGTTTGGGTCGCACAGCCCATTAGAGCCGTCACAAGCAGTAGGGACATGCACCAACGTCCTATTGCCATAGGGCTGTCTCCTGTAACGACGGGACTGTTACGAATGCCCGATAGAGCTGTCTGTCTGGGTAAAGGTTCGGTCCCGATGGCACTGTTTCAAGATGTTACTGATGAAGCCGTCAATCGGCACCGAGCGCTTCTCCTGCGGCGTACGCGTCGACGGGCCGGGAGAGCCGTTGTCCCGGCACTCGTCTGATGCGTGGGAAGGCTATGAGCTGTTGCTAGCGGATAGCCGTTGTTGCGTTGCAACCTCGACCTCGGCCAGAAACAGGCCGAAGAGCCGTTCCAATAGCGGTAGCTGTTCGACCAAGGTGTGCTCGCCGGGTATGAGGTGAAGGCGTGCTTGGTGGTTACGGGCAAAGCGGATGGAGTGCTCCACGGGAATAACGTCGTCGTCCCAGCCGTGGACGGCCTCGATTAGGCCGTCATGAGCTTGCGGCTCCGACTCGTAGCCCGGCATGTAGAATGCCGGGGCAATGAGAAACAGGCCGTTCGGGCGCAACTGGCCGGCGGCCTGGGCGGATACGTAGCCGCCCATGCTGGAGCCCACCAGTACTAAGCAATCGGCCTGCGGTTTGAGGTCGAGTAGCTGTTGTACCCGCGCTTGCGGATCGAACGTATGAGAGTAGTCGGGACTCTCGATCATAAAGCCGTGCGCTTGGGCGACGCGGGCCAAGGCCTGAATTTTTCGCCCCCAAGGGCCGCTTTCCTTGCCGTGTGCGAAGTAGACGCGTTTTAGCATTGTTCACACTCCAATAGTCGACGGCCGCTTGCCACGGTAGCGACGCAAGACGGCTTTTTCCAACTCGACCAGTAAGAAAACCGAGATGCCGTAGAGCAGGATGTAGGACCAGGTTTGCAGGCTGAGTCCGGTGGTGCCGAACAGGGCTTGCAACGGTCCTGCGTAGGTAAAGGCCATCTGCAACACTAGTAGGATTCCGATGGCGATGAGCACCGCGCGACTACCCAGTAGGCCTTCTCGGCTGAAAACCGATTCCAGAATATAGCGGCTATTGAGTAGGTAAAACACTTGGCCTGCGACTAAGGTATTAATCGCTGCGGTCCGGGCAAGTTCGATATCGGCGCCGCTTTGCTCTAGCCAGAGGAAGTGGCCGAACGCGCCCGTTACGAGCAACACGGAGACGAATGCGACGCGCCAGATCAGGAAGCCCGATAGCAGCGGTGTCCCCGGTTTACGGGGTGGGCGCGACATAAGCCCCGGCTCGGTCGGCTCGAACGCCAGCGCTAGCGCCAAGGTCACGGCGGTTACCATGTTGACCCAGAGAACCTGTACCGGGGTTAGCGGCAGCGTCAGGCCCAGCATAATGGCGGCGACAATGGTGAAGGCCTGAGCGGCATTGGTGGGCAGAATGAAAAGGATAGCTTTGGTCAGATTGTCATAGACCGTACGCCCTTCCTCGACCGCATGTGCAATCGAGGCGAAGTTGTCGTCCGCCAGTACCATCTCGGAAGCTTCTTTGGCGGCTTCGGTGCCTTTGACGCCCATGGCAATACCGACATCGGCGCGCTTTAAGGCCGGCGCATCGTTGACGCCGTCTCCGGTCATGGCCACGACCTCGCCTTCCTTTTGCAAGGCTTGCACAAGCCTTAGCTTATGTTCCGGGCTGGTTCGGGCAAATACGTCGACATCGCGGGCGGCGGTGCGTAAGGCCTCGTCGTCCATGTTTTCGAGGTCTTGGCCGGTCAGGTAATGCTCGTTGTCGCCGATGCCGAGGACGCTGCCGACCGCTTTGGCGGTGATGCCGTGATCGCCGGTGATCATCTTCACGCGGATGCCGGCGGAATGGCATTCGGTCACCGATTGAATCGCTTCTTCGCGGGCCGGGTCGATGATGCCGAATACCGCAAGCAGCACCATGCCGTCTTCCAAGTCGCTAAAATTCAACCCTGTTTGTTCCGCATCGGTTTGCTTGTAGGCAATCGCGAGTACGCGCTGCCCTCGCTCGGCAAGCGCGTTGAGGTCGCGTTCCCAGCAGTTGTGGTCGATGGGGGCCTCGCCGTTGACGGTCCGTTGCGCGGTGCACATCGCGAGTACGCGTTCGGGGGCACCTTTGAGGAATACATAACCGTGACCGTCGTGGTTATGGTGTAAGGTGGCCATGAACTTATGTTCGGATTCGAAGGGGATACGTCGGTCCGGACGTAGCGCTCGCGTTCCAGGCGTAGATCGAGCCCGCCTTTGAGGGCCGCCGTCATCAAGGCGCCCTCGGTGGGGTCGCCTTCCATATGCCAGGTATCGCCCTTCTTATAAACTTCCGCTTCGTTACAAAGCAGTGCGCCCCGCAGCGCCCACTCCAGTATGGGGTGATCGCGCTCCGGAATCAGATCTTTGCCATCCAAGACGAAGCCGCCTTCCGGGGCGTAGCCGATACCGGTGACCTCGAAGATGTGATCGCAGGTGCTGACGCTCTGGACCGTCATTTCGTTGCGGGTCAAGGTGCCCGTTTTGTCGGAACAAATCACCGTAACCGAGCCGAGCGTTTCCACGGCCGGTAAGCGCCGGATGATGGCGTTACGATTGGCCATGCGTTGAACGCCGATGGCTAGAGTGATGGTCATGATGGCCGGCAGGCCTTCCGGGATCGCTGCGACCGCAAGGCTGATGGCGGCCATGAACATTTCGGTAATGTCGTAATCGCGGAGCGTGAGGCCGAAAAAGAAGGTGAGGGTGGCCAAGACTGCGATGGCAACGCTTAGCCAACGTCCGAACTGGGCCATTTGCCGTAGCAGCGGGGTGGTTAATTTTTCCACGTCGGCCAACATGCTGCTGATTCGGCCGATTTCTGTGTCGGCGCCGGTAGCGACCACGACCCCGGTGCCGCGACCGTAGGTCACGATGGTGCTGGAGAAGGCCATGGAGCTGCGGTCGCCTAAATTGCTGTCGGCGGCTACGGCGGCGGTCTCTTTCTCTACCGGCACGGATTCTCCGGTGAGAACGGCTTCTTCGATGCGTAGGTTTTTGGTTTCGACATGCCTTAGGTCGGCTGGTACGCGGTCTCCCGCTTGCAAGAAGACAATGTCGCCCGGTACCAGGTGCTCGGCGTCGATGGCGCGCCGTTGCCCGTCGCGCAAGACGACCGCTTTCGGCGACAGCATATTGCGTATGGCATCCAGTGCCTGCTCGGCTTTGCCTTCCTGAATGTAGCCGATGATCGAGTTAATCAGCACAACGCCGAGGATGACGCCGGTGTCGACCCATTCCCCGAGCAGGGCGGTCGCGGCGGCGGCAACCAAAAGTACGTAAATTAAAACGTTGTGAAATTGGAGTAGAAAGCGCTTCAACGGGCCGGTTTTTTTTCGGCGGCGATGATATTCGGCCCATACTCTTTCAGCCGGCGCGTGGCTTCTTCGCTCGTGAGGCCCTGTTTGAGGTCGACCTCGAGGTTTTTCAGGGCGTGTTCGCTGCTCAGGCTATGCCAAGCCTGTGTCTTCTGCTTCGCTTGGGCTTCTTTTTGAGGTGTTGCCATGCCGATAAACTCGCAATTTCCGGACGCTGAGTGGATGCTTCCTGCGGCTGAGTGCAGCTGTCGGGGCTATAGAAAGCTATTGATAAAAGCTGTGGCGGTATCTTGGCAGCCCTTCTTCTTGGTATATACCATTGTGCAGGTGCAGCACAAGTTGATGTTCATCAAACCGCTGCTTGATAAGAGCTTGCTTAAAATGCTTGGCGGATGGCCTATCCTATGCCGAACAAGAAGCCGTTATTCAAGATGGGGCGAAGGGTTGTTGGAGGCAAGGGGGCCGACCCGGTCAACCGTGTGTGGCTGTTGTCGGGTCGGCGGTAGGGCTTTCGCTTGCTTATCTAACGCGAAGCAGAATGGCGTCGATGCCGTTGTTCTCCAGACGGTCGCGGGTTCGGTTCAGTTCGCTGCTTTCGCTAAACGGACCGATGCGTACCCGGTGCCATGTTTCGTCATCGCGTATGACAACCGTCTGAATCTGCGCTTCGATGCCTAATAGCGCCACTTGCGCTTTGAGGCGATCGGCATCGCCGTGATTCTGAAACGAGCCGACTTGCAGTACATAGCGGGCGTCCGGCACCGGTTGTTGGCTCGGTTGCGGCCGGGAGGGCTCGCTCGGCGCTGGCGTAGGCACCGGCGCCGTTGTCGGCGGCGGCGTGGGGCGCGGAGTCGGTGCCGGAGCAGGCGGCTCCTGACGCAGGCGGCGTTGTTCCTCTTCGGGAACCACCACCTCCATTTCCGGCAGTAGCCTATAAAACTCAAAGCGAGGCCGGCTGTCTTGCTCCGGCTGCGGGGCCTTTGCCGTTTCTTCCGCCGGGGCGGAAGGCACCGGCTGGTCGCCCGGCATAACGACTTGTACGTTACCGCGATGGTGTAGGTGTATTGCCAAGGCTACCGCTAGGCCAATGCCTAAGCCAATGAGTAACTGGCCCCACCCCGGCCCGGAAACGCTACCCGTATTACGCTTAGGCGTAGCGCCGCGTTTTGTTGTTCCGCCGCGCTTTTTATAATCCCGTGCCACGATTTACATCGCCTCCGGCGCCGATACGCCGAGTATTGCCAGTCCGTTTGCGAGTACTTGTCGCGTTGCCGCGATCAGGTTCAAGCGTGCGTTACGCAGCGCCTCGTCGTCAACGATGAAAGTGTGTGCGTTGTAATAAGTGTGAAACGCGTTAGCCACCTCTCGGAGGTAGTGGGCTAACTGATGCGGTTCGTGTGCCTGTGCTGCCGTTTCGATGACTTCGGGATAGCGTGCCAACGCCGTAAGCAGCATTTGCTCGTGGTCCTCGGTTAGCCGTTCGATAGCCTGCGCACCGCGCGCGGGATCGTGCGCAAGGCCTTTTTCTGCCAGCTGCCGGTAGACGCTGCAAATTCGGGCGTGAGCGTACTGTAGGTAGTAGACGGGGTTGTCGGACGATTGCGACTTGGCCAGCTCCAGGTCGAAATCAAGGTGTTGCTCGGGCCGCCGCATGACGTAAAAGAAGCGGGCCGCGTCTTTGCCTACTTCGTCCCGCAGTTCGCGCAGGGTGACGAACTTGCCCGAGCGCGTCGACATCTGCATCCGTTCGCTACCCCGGTAAAGGATCGCGAATTGTACTAAACGAACCTCTAGCTGTTCCGGGTTGTGCTCGAATGCCTGTAAAGCCGCTTTCACTCGCGGCACATAGCCGTGGTGATCGGCGCCCCAGACGTCGATGGCGAGGTCGAAACCGCGTTCCAGTTTGTTTAGATGATAGGCGATGTCGGAGGCAAAATAGGTGATTTGCCCGTTATCGCGACGGACCACGCGGTCTTTTTCGTCGCCGAAGTCGCTGGAGCGGAACCATAGCGCGCCGTCCTTTTCATAGACGTGGCCGCTGCTCTCCAGGCGTGCCAGGGCCCGTTCGACGGCGCCGGATTCCGTTAACGAGCGCTCCGAGAACCATTCGTCGTAGCCGACGCCGAACTCATGCAAGTCGTCGCGGATGTCGGCTAGGATGGCTTCGGTGCCGGCGGTGTGGATGTCGCGGTAGCCGGCGCCGAGGAGTTCCTGGGCGCGTAGGATGAGGGCGTCGATATGGGCCTCTTTGTCGCCGCCCTGTTCGGCATCGGCGGGTAGCTCCGCCATGACCTTCTCGGCGGCGATGCGGAAACGCTCGCCTTCTTTCCGCTGTAGTTCGGCGGCGATGTCTTTTACATACTCGCCCCTATAGCCGTTGTCCGGAAAGCGGATGGCTTCGCCGAGCGCTTCCAGATACCGCAGCCAGATGCTGGTGGCCAAAATGTCCATTTGGCGCCCGGCGTCGTTGACGTAGTATTCGCGGTGAACGTCGTAGCCCGCCGCGCTTAGGAGACTACAGAGCGCGCCGCCGAATGCCGCACCGCGGCCATGGCCGACATGGAGCGGGCCGGTCGGGTTGGCGGAAACGAATTCGACGAGTAGGCGTTGGCCGGCACCGATGGTGCTGCGCCCATAGTCTTCGCCGGCGTCGAGAATATCCTGTACGACCGAAAAACCGGCCTTGGGGTCGATGAAGAAATTGATGAAGCCCGGTCCGGCAATGTCCACTCGTACGACTTTATCGGACTCCGGCAGTGCCGCTACCAGCTGCTCGGCGATTTGCCGCGGTGGGCGTTTGGCCTGTTTCGTCAAAAGCATCGCCGTGTTGGCAGCAAAATCGCCGTGGCTTTTGTCGCGCGTTCGCTCGATCTGAATATCGACCGAGGCCTCTGCAGGCAGAGTGCCGTCTTCCTGCAGTCGCTGTACGGCTTGTTCCAATAGCTGCGCGAGATGCTTTTTCATAAGGCTTAAAGTTCCCTGCGGGTGGGCTTGAAGAGCGCCTTATTATCGCGTCTCGGGGAGCGGTTTCAAGCGCTACGCGATCTTGCTGCGACACAAGGTGAAACAATTTCGCCTGCACCTGCGCTATCGCCGGCGTAACGGCGCCGCAAACGGGCAAGTCGGGGAGTATGCCGCCCCAGCTTTAGCTTCGTTCCGCAGCGCCTGTTATAGCGTCTCCATCGGGTCGACATCCAATGACCACCTAACCTTACGGGCGGTGGGCAGGTTACCGAGCTGAGGGACCCAGCGCGCAAGTAGCTGGTGTAGCGCGAGTCGCTCGGGCGCTTGTACCAGCAGTTGGGCGCGAAAGCGTCCGGCCCGCCGCTCCATGGGCGCGGGCAGCGGCCCAAGCAGATTAACGCCGGCGGGCGTTAATGTATCCGCCAGTTGGCGGGCGGCGGCGAGGAAGTTCATGGGCGGTCCGGCGTCAACCGCTTCGGCGCGCAGCAGGGCCATCGCGACGTAGGGCGGTAAACCCGCGGCCTGGCGTTGCGCTAGATCCTCGGCTGCGAAGCGCGGATACCCCTCTTGCAATAGCGTTTGCAGCAAGGGGTGTTCGGGGTGATGGGTCTGAATAACCACTTCGCCGGGGCGGGAGGCGCGCCCTGCCCTGCCGGCCACTTGAATGATTTGTTGTGCCAAGCGCTCCGGTGCGCGGAAATCGGCGCCGAATAGGCCTTGGTCGGCGTCGATGATGCCGACCAAGGTAACGTCGGGCAGGTGGTGGCCTTTGGCTAACATTTGGGTGCCTAGCAGTAGGCGGTATTGCCCTTGGCGGGCCCGTTCGAGTAGATCGCTCATGGCGCCCTTGCGGCGCGTGCTATCGCGGTCGATACGGACCAGTTCGACATCGGGGAAACGCTCGCGGAGCACTTCCTCTACGCGTTCGGTGCCTTGGCCTAGCGGACGGAGGTCGACACAGCCGCAGTCCGGGCAGTGGCGATGGGTCGGGCGTTCGTGGCCGCAATGGTGGCAGCGTAGCCGTCCGGCCCGTTGATGCAGCGTTAGCCTGGCATCGCAGCGGGGGCAATCGGCAATCCAGCCGCATTCGTGACACAGCAGCGTGGGCGCGAAACCGCGGCGGTTTAGGAACAGTAAGACCTGGCCTTGTTCGTCTAAGTGACGGCGTACATCGGCCAGCAGCGGCTCGGATAGGCCGCCGTCGAGGGGGCGGCTACGAATATCGAGCAGCCGAAAACTCGGCGGGCGGGCGCCGCCGGCCCGTTTCGGCAAGCGGAGATGGCGATAGCGACCGCGCTGGGCGTTGTAGAGCGTTTCCAGCGATGGCGTGGCGGAGCCGAGAATTAACGGTATATCGAGCCGGTTCGCGCGGACGACGGCAAGGTCGCGGGCGTTATAGCGAAAGCCGTCCTGTTGCTTGAAGGACGGGTCGTGCTCCTCGTCGATAATGATAACGCCAGGGCGGGCAAGCGGCGTGAAGACGGCCGAGCGGGTGCCGATGATGATGCGGGCGATGCCTTCGCGGGCAGCCAGCCAAGCGTCGAGTCGCTCGCGGTTGGAAAGGCCGGAGTGGAATACGGCGATCGGCACCGCAAAGCGGGCGGCAAAGCGTTCGACCAATTGCGGTGTCAGGCCGATTTCGGGAACCAGTACGAGGACTTGGCGCTCGGCGCTGAGTACGCGCTCGATCGTCGAAAGATAGACTTCCGTCTTGCCGCTGCCCGTGACGCCGTCGACTAAAAAGCAGCTAAATCCTGTGCCGTTGGCGATGGTGTCGCAAGCGGCCTGTTGGGCCTCGTTGAGTGGTGGCGGCGTCTGCTCGGATTGGGGGGGTAAAGCAAGCGGTAGTCGGCTTGCCGGTGCTCCTCGACCCAACCGCGTTGTTGTAAAGCCGCCATGGGCTTGCGCCAGTTTTTCTCCCGCTGGTTCAGGGCGCTGTCGGAGAGGCCTTGCGGGTACTGCCGCAGGTGTTCAAGGAGCCGTTGCTGCGCCTTTGCCCGGCCGCCTAAGGTGTCGTTGTCGACTAGTCGACCGGCGGCGGTCAAGCTGAACAGGCCGGTCGTTTGCGGAGCAGCCGCTTCGCCTTGCCGTAAGGCCGCGGGTAAGGCGTTACTGAAAACCTCGCCAAGCGGGTGGTGATAATAGCGACCCGCCCAGAGGCATAGGCGAACGATTTCTTCGGGTAGCACCGGGTTCCGGTCGAGCGCGGTTTCTATCGGCTTGAGTTTGGCGTAGTCGACTTGAGCCGTCTCGCCATGGCCTGTGACGACACCGACGACTGTGCGCCGTCCGAAAGGCACTTTTACCCGCATGCCGGGCTCGGGCAGAAACGCCTCCTGCCAAAGATAGTCGAAGTGCTGGTGTAACGGCGAAGGCACCGCGACGTGTACGACCAGCCCCGTACCTGGCGGCCTCAGTAGCATGGCGTATGGCTCCGTGTTCCGTGCGGGCAGGCGAGCGCGGCGCGGAAACTTGGCACTTGCGATGGGCAATCGACGAGGCGTAAAAGAACTACTGGCTGAGTCAAGCTGCTAGACCTTGGGGCGGCACCCCTAAATAACAAGGATATGTGTCACACTTTAAGTGAAAGTTCATCACAAAGCGGTAACTATGTGACAGGCCAATAAAAACTTCCCTTATCCACATTTTCTGTGGATAAGTCTGTGGATGAACTTCGAGTAAGTACCGTAAACCGGCGTCGCTACGGGCCTTTCGTTAAATTGGTTATAAAGTCATCACTCCGTAATAAGACAGTAAAAACAATATCTTAAGGTTTATTCGGCGAAGCCTCCAGGTGTGCATAACATGTTGCGAATGCCGGGGGTTGACTTCGCGAGCGCTGTGTATAAGCACCTTGTTGGCTTGTTATCGGGCCTTCGCTATGGCCTATAATCCGCCTATGTCCGAGTATAATCATCTTTACGCTTCGGCGTTGCAAAACGCTGTCCTCGATGTGTTGCACCGGCATCCGCAGGGTATCAGCGAATTCGAACTCATTAGAAGCTTAGAAGATGTCGAGGCGATCGGGATCGAGCAGAATTCGTTACGCGACCCGCTGAGCCTGTTTCGCACGCATTTTATTTTATTCCACTATCTTTACCGTCTCCGCGAAAGGCTGCGGCGCGAGGGGCAAGACCTGGACATTCATTGCTTGCGAATTGCCCTAAAACCCTACCGCACAGCGGAAGCGGGAGCACTGGACGCCTATGACTCGCTCGCGGCGTATTATCTGGATCTGGCAAACCTTGAGTCGGTCGACGCAGAAGATGTCGAAGCGCTGTTAGCGGCATTCTGGCGGCGTTTTCGCGGCCGGGATCAACGCGCCCAGGCCTTAGCCGTCTTAGGCCTGCAAGACCCGGTTGCGGCGGCGGAGATCAAGCAACAGTACCGCCGCTTGGTCATGCGTCACCACCCGGATCGAGGGGGGGAGAAGGAGACCTTGCAGGCGCTGAACGAAGCGATGGCCGTGCTTGAAATCCGTTGATCCGCGCGTTATTGCCCTACGGCCCAGACGTTTTCGATCTCGCCGTAGAGGTCGGCGTAATTCGCCTGCGGGCATATGGCGTGGATGATCCGCGCCAGCGCGTCGAGTGCTTCCGGTTCCGGTCGCGGGCAGCTTTTGCGCGTCAGTAAGGAGGCGTTGACGGCCGCATCGCGCCAGCGTTCGGGTTCGGCGGAGGCGGGGTCGGTGGCCGTGAAGTCTTCCAAAAATAAGCGCTGTTCCAGCCGCTCGGCATCGAGCTCGGCGTCGACGAGCTGGCGTCGTAGCGCGTGGGTGGCCTCTTCGGCGCCTGCCGGCGGTTGTTGCCGTAATTGGCGACGTACCGCCCGGATCGGCTCGATGACGTCTCGGTGCCATTCGACCGAACGCCGTATTGTCGTTTCCAGATCGGTAGCGCCAAGCCGGCCATAGCCTTGTATGCCGGTCCAGATGGAGCCGAGTAGTAAGCTCACGCTGAGCCCGTAACGGGCTTGCACGTTTAAGCAGGTGCTTTTTACCGTTTCGTCTTCGTAAACCGCTACGGCGAATTCCCACAGTTTGTCGGCTTCGTCCATTGGCTTCGTCCTTTGCTGGAACCTATGGCAGCGGCGGCCCCGCCGAAAGCGCTCAGTTTACACTGCAACGGTGGCTTGGAAAAAAGTTCGCGCATAAAAAAGCCGCCCCGTGGGGCGGCTTCTGTCGCGTCTCTGCCCTGATTACAGGGTTTTGACGGTTTGGATGAGTTTGCTGACCACTTCCTGGGCGTCGCCGAACAGCATCCGGGTCTTGTCGTCGAAGAACAGACCGTTCTCGACGCCGGAGAAGCCGGTTCCGCGACCGCGTTTGATGACCAGGATGTTTTCCGACTCGTCCACATTGAGGATCGGCATGCCGAAGATCGGGCTGTTCGGATCCTTGCGGGCGGCCGGGTTGACCACGTCGTTGGCGCCGATGACCAGGGATACCGTCGTCTTCGGGAAGTCGGAGTTGATGTCTTCCATGTCGAAGATCTTGTCGTACGGTACGCCGGCTTCGGCAAGCAGTACGTTCATGTGGCCAGGCATACGGCCGGCAACCGGATGGATGGCGAACTTAACGCGCACGCCACGCTCTTCCAGCAGTTCCACCAGTTCCCAGACCTTGTGCTGAGCCTGCGCTACCGCCATACCGTATCCGGGCACGATAACCACTTGCTCGGAGTAGGCCATGGTGATGCCGGCATCTTCCGGTTGCTGCTCCTTCATCTCGCCTTCCGGACCGGCTTCTGCGCCGCCGGCGGAAGCGGCACCGAAGGCGCCGAACATGACGTTGCTGATTGGCCGATTCATGGCTTTTGCCATCAATTGGGTCAGCAGCATGCCGGCCGCACCGACCACCGTGCCTGCAATAATCAGGGCCGGAATGTCGAGCACGTAGCCTTTGAAGCCGACTGCCAAGCCGGTGAGGGCGTTGAACAGCGAGATGATGACGGGCATGTCGGCGCCGCCGATCGGCACCGTCATGAATACGCCGAGCAACAAGGCCAGGGCGAAGAACAGTACCACCAGGGTCATGCTGCCGCTGAAGTAAGCAGCGATACCGGCAGCGATGGTGCCGACGAACACGGCGATGTAGACCAGATGCTGCATCGGCAGGAACTGCGAGCGCTTCATGCGGCCGTCGAGTTTCGCCCAGGCGATCAACGAGCCGGAGAAGGCCACGGTGCCGATCAGGCCGCCGAGCAGCGCGAGGCTGGCTTTGGCTGCGCCCATTTCGGTGGCGATGCTGCCTTCGCCCGCGGCGGACACCGCGAACTGGGCCTGGATCAGGTAAACGGCGGCGATCGCGGCGGCGGAGCCGCCGCCCATGCCGTTATACAGTGCCACCATCTGCGGCATGTCGGTCATGGCTACGCGTTTGCCGGACCACCAAGCAACTGCGCCACCGACGACGATGGCGATGACGATCAGCGTGTAGTTGCCGAAACCGGTTACGGTCGGGTACAGGAACGTGACCAGCGTCGCCAGGATCATGGCGTAACCGGCCCAAACGATGCCCTGGCGCGCGGTAACCGGCGAACTCATGCCTTTCAGGCCGAGGATGAACACCACGGCGGCGATGAAGTAGCTCGCTTGAACGAGGGTATAAGTCATGCTTTAGCCCCCTCTTTCTTACTGCTCTTGAACATCTCAAGCATGCGTTCGGTAACGACGTAGCCGCCTACCGCATTGCCTGCACCCAACAGTACGGCAATAAAGCCGATGAGCTGCTCGATGGGCGTGTTCGCTTCCCCAAGGGCGACCATGGCACCCACGACAACAATGCCGTGAATGAAGTTGGAGCCCGACATCAAGGGGGTGTGGAGGATTACCGGCACCCGCGAGATTACTTCGTAACCCGCTACCGCCGACAGCATGAAGATATACAGTGGGATGAAGCCTTCCATTAGGACTTGCCTCCTTCCAGACGCGACCGGGTCGGTTCGTGCTTGACCTCGCCGTCATGGGTCAGGCAGCTGTCCTTGATTACCTGGTCTTCCCAGTTGAGGTTCAGCTCGCCCTCTTGCACCAGCAACGTGAGCAGGTTGTAGAGGTTGCGGGCGTACATTTCGCTGGCGTGTACGGCGACCGAGCTCGGTACGTTGCGGGGCCCATAGACGATAACCCCTTGATGATCGACCTCTTCGCCCGGTTTGGTGACTTCGCAGTTACCGCCGGTTTCGGCGGCCAGATCGATGATAACGGCACCGCGCTTCATGCGCTCGACGGTGGCTTTATCGATGATCTTGGGCGCTGCCCGTCCCGGGATCGCGGCGGTGGTGATGACCGCGTCGGAGTTCGCGATATGGTCGGCCAAGACTTTGGCTTGCTGCGCTTGCTCTTCTTTGGTGAGCTCGCGCGCATAGCCGCCTTCGCCTTCGGCTTTTACGCCGGTGTCGACGAACTTGGCGCCCAGCGATTCGCATTGCTCTTTGGTTGCCGAGCGAACGTCATAGGCTTCGACAATCGCACCTAAACGGCGCGCCGTCGCGATCGCTTGCAAACCGGCTACGCCCGCACCGATAACCAGCACTTTGGCCGGCCGGACGGTGCCTGCCGCCGTCGTGAGCATCGGGAAAAAACGACCCGTTAACGTGGCAGCCAACAGGACGGCTTTGTAGCCTGCGATGGAGGCTTGGCTGGACAGCGCATCGATGGACTGAGCGCGGGAGATACGCGGTACCAGTTCCATGGAGAAGCTGGAGATCTTCCGCTCGCACAGTTTCTTGATGCGGTCGTCGCCCTCGTGCGGGGCGAGGAAACCGAGGAGTACGGTACCTTCCTTCAGCTTGCCGGCTTCTTCCACGCTCGGCGGTTGCACCTTCATGGTTACATCCGCCTGGGCATAGAGTTGATCAGCGGAGTCTACGATGGTTACGCCTTCGTAGTCGGCATCGTCGAATCCGCTTTCGATACCCGCGCCTTTCTCCATCAAGACCTCGACCCCGAGCTTTCCGAGCTGGCGGAGCACGCCCGGTACCAGGGCTACCCGACGCTCGCCGGGAGCGGTCTCTTTAGGCACGCCTACACGTATTGCCATTGTTAATGTCCCCCCGTTGTTAAACGGTGTTATAGGCGGCCGCGGCAAAAGCGGCCAGTTTGGCGGCGTGGCCTTGCTTCCTCGCTCGGCCAACGGCAGTCGCCGCCGTTTCACGGTTGGGCTAAAACCAGGCGCGACGCCCGATTTTACCGCCGGGAAAAAAACGCGGACGGAATATCCGGCCGCGGAGCCGAATCATACTATAGGATCTAGTTCTCGTTTTGAAGCGGCGATTATGAGGAAGAATGTACTAGGGAAGGCATTGTCACGAATTGGTAATTTATGTGGTTTACAACTATTTATGAAGTAAGACGGTTGTTGCTGAAGGGTTCCGAGGGCTGATATAAGGAAATTTGCTCGTTGAACCCTTAGGCCGTTGGGAAAGCTCGGCAGCGGTTTGAGGCCGGTTTGGAAGGTGCCTTCGCCGGCGTTGCTCGTCGAGAAAAGGGGCGGCTCGGCAAGTGGGCCATGCGTGGTTGCGAGGTGGCTGTGGTAGGCTTCGAGCACCAAATTCTCCGCACCGACGTCTCCGGTATGCCGTTGGAATGGATCGGTTATCAGGAGGCGGTCCGGTTGTATTACCTGGACCAGGTTGCCTATGCCTGTGGCGGCGTGCTTTATCGGGTGCGGGGTGGCTTCAACGCGCTGACCGGGGCGCGCAGCGTCGTCACGTTAAACAGCATTATTGCCACTGAAGGCAGTGTGCAGGCGGCTCGTAAGGGGCTGCCGGGGTATGTGCCGCCGCTTAATAATCAAACGCTGTTCCGGCGCGACGATCAGATTTGTTTGTACTGCGGTAATCGTTTTCCGCGCAGCCAGCTCTCGCGCGATCACGTTACGCCTACCAGTCGCGGCGGGCGGGATTGTTGGACTAATGTCGTCACCGCCTGTAAGCGTTGCAACAATCACAAAGGCGCGCGGACGCCGGAGGAAGCCGGTATGCAATTGCTAGCGGTGCCTTTTGCGCCTACGCATGCCGAGTACGTTTATCTGCAAGGGCGGCGGGTTTTGGCCGACCAGATGGAGTTTCTCCGCGCTCACTTCCCCCGCTCCAGCCCTTTGCGGCTGCGCCGCCAGCCTTTGGCTCCCCCACGCTAGCCGCTTGTCGGCCCGCGGAAGCGGCCGCTAAAAAGGCCATACGAACGGTGTCAGTGCTACGGCGGTGGCGCCGGTCAAGACGTTGAGCGGTAGTCCAAAGCGGATGTAATCGGAGAAGCGGTAACCGCCCGGGCCGTAGACCATTAGGTTCGTTTGATAGCCAATGGGTGTGGCGAAGCTGGCGGAAGCGGCCATCATGATGGTGATGATAAACGGCATGTAGTTAATGCCCAGGCTTTCCGTCGCCGCCATGACGATCGGAAACATTAGCACTGCGGCTGCGTTATTGGTTACCAGCGCGGTGAGTATGGCCGTAATGAGGTAGGTGGCGGCGAGCAGTAGCCAGGGGTTGCCCGAGACTAATTGCATGATCTGTAAAGCAAGATGTTCGGCCCCCCCGTGCGGTAAAGCGCGTCGCCGAGCGCAAAGGCGGCGGCGATAGCGAGTAGGACCTGAGTGTCGAGACTCTTGCGTGCCACGGCAGGCGTGACGCAACCGGTGAGGATCATTAAGGCCGCGCCGAGCATGGCGGCGTTGATCATGCTGAGCCAGCCGAAGGTTGCGCTGGCAACGACCAAGCCCAGGATGGTCCACGACAACCAAGCCTTTTCGTAGCGCGGTAGCTCGGAGTTGGGCACTTCGCTGATGAGCAGAAAGTCCCTGGAATGGCGATGCTGATCGAGGAAGGAGGGGCTGGCTTCGAGCAGTAAGGTGTCGGAGGGCTGGAGTCGGATCGAGCCGATTTTCCCTTCGATCCGTTGGCCGTCACGGGCTACGGCGACCACGGAGGCGCCGAAGACGGAGCGGAAGCGCCCTTCCTTGATGGTTTTGCCGACGATATCGCTGTTAGGCGCGATAGCCACTTCCACCAGCGAGCGCTCCGGGACGGTGTCGTCGAGGCTGAAGCTGGGGGCGCCGGAGGGGCTGAGGCCACGGATTTTATGGAGCTCCACAACCGATTCGGTAACGCCGGCAAACACCAGGTTGTCGCCGGCTTCCAGGCGTTCGCTGGAGCCTACGGAGGGGATGATGTGGCCATGGCGTTCGATCTCGATCAGGAATAGCCCCTGGAGATGCCGCAATCCGGCTTCTTCGACGGTTTTTCCCATCAGCGGGCCGTTTGTGTCCACCGTCATTTCTACGGTGTACTCGCGCGGATCGCCGAAACTGGTTGCCGTGCCCTGGCGGTCGGGAAGTAAGCGACCGCCGAGTATAAGAATATAGGCGATGCCGACCACCGCTGTCGGAATACCGACCCAGGCAATGTCGAACATCCCAAGGCCTGGTCCGCCCGTTTCCTTGATAAGTAGGCCGTTGACGGCAAGGTTGGTGCTGGTGCCGATGAGTGTGCATGTGCCGCCGAGGATGGCGGCATAACTCAGTGGCATGAGCAGCCGGGAGACCGAGACGCCGATCCGTTTCGACCAGGCGACGACGGCAGGGATGAAGGTCGCGACGACAGGGGTGTTGTTCAGAAAAGCGCTGGTGAACAGGGTCGGTAGCATAAGGCGCGTTTGGGCAGAAACGCGCCCTTGCGGGCGGCCGAGCACGTGGGTGACAAGAAAGTTGATGCCTCCGGTTTCTCGAATGCCGGCCACGATGACGAACATCAGTGCGACAGTTATGAGCCCGGTGTTAGCGAATCCCGCTACGGCCGCTTCCGGCGTTAATATCCCTAAGGTGGTTAACAGTACGACGGCACCTAATAGGATAAGCTCGGGGCCGATACGGCTGACGCTCATGAGAACGACGCTGCCGAAAACGATGAAAAGAGTCAGCCAGCCGTGAAAGTCCATAGGGTTCCGTGCGCTTTGTTGTGTCGTTGCGGATGCTAGCAGCCGACAATGTACGGTGCCGAATATAGTATGAAAAAGAATGGTTGGAGATATTAGTAGCACAAATAGTTATAGCAATGGAGGCCTCGACCCTCTGCTGCCTCGTTTGTACTTGATCGATGCCAGCGTGTATGTGTTTCGGGCCTATTATTCGGTCGATCCGGCGGTGCAGGATGCTTATGGCGAGCCGGCCAATGCTGTGTTCGGTTACGGGATGTTTCTCTGCGAGCTGTTGGAGCGTCGCCGACCACAGTTTGTAGTGGCGGCATTCGACGAAAGTTTGACCACGTCTTTTCGCAATGCGCTCTACCCTGCCTATAAGGCCAACCGGCCGCCGGCCCCGCCCGATCTGAAACGCCAATTTAGGCTTTGCCGCGAGTTGACGGTCGCTTTGGGTATCCGAACGTTCGCCAGCCGCCGTTACGAGGCGGACGACCTGATCGGTTCGCTGGCGGAACGCTGTGCGCCGCAGGGGCCGCGCGTATTCGTTACCAGCGATAAAGACTATGCGCAGTTACTGCAAGGCGAGGATCGACTGTGGGACGTTGCGCGCAACCGGTGGCTCGATGCTGCCGGCGTTGCCGATACCTTCGGTATCCGACCGGAGCAGGTGGCGGATTTCTTGGGGCTTGCAGGCGATAGTGTCGATAATGTGCCGGGTGTCCCCGGGATCGGTGCTAAAACGGCGGCTGCATTGTTGGCACAGTGGCCGAGCCTGGAAGCAGTGTACGAGGCATTGGATACGGTTCCGACCTTGCCGATTCGGGGTGCCGCGCGAGTACGTCGCTTGCTCGTCGAGCACCGCGAGCAGGCGTTTTTATCTCGCCGTCTGGCGACCATCGAGCGCTACGTCCCCTTGTGCTGCGACCGCGAGGATTTGGTTTGGCGGGGTGGAGACCGTTATATCCTTGACGATCTGCCCCTGCCGGAACGGCTTAGGCAGCGATTTCGGCGTGTGCTAGCGGAGGCGTTATGACAGCGGCGAGCGTAGCGACGATCATCGATGCCATTGCGGAAGCCGGCGAAGCGGTGCCAAGCGGCTCGCTGACGCCGGTGGGCGGTGGTTGCATCAACGAAGGCGCGATAGTCGGCGAAGGTGCGCGACGTTATTTTGTAAAGCTAAACGGGACCGGCCAGCGCGCGATGTTCGAGGCCGAAGCCGACGGTTTAAAGCGCTTGGCGGCAGCGGATGCGGTCCGCGTGCCTCGGCCTATCGCGGTGGGCGAAGGAAATGGCCGGGCTTTTCTGGTGCTGGAGTTTATCGAGTTCGGCGCGGCGTCGCCTGCGGGGTTCCGCCGGCTCGGGGAAGCCTTGGCGCAATTACATGCAAGCCATGGCGAGCGGTATGGCTTGCCGTATGACAATACGATCGGGACGACGTTGCAGCCAAATGCCGAGGATACGGACTGGTGTCGCTTTTTCTCTCGCCAGCGCTTGGCATTTCAGCTTCGATTGGCGGCGGATAACGGTATCGGTAAGCGCGTAGGCGAGACAGGAGAGCGGTTGTTGGCGGCGTTGCGCGAGCGGTGGGCGGCGTATCGGCCTGCGCCTTCGTTAGTACATGGGGATTTGTGGTCGGGCAACGTTGCGTTCGACCGTCAGGGGATGCCGGTGCTTTTCGATCCGGCGTGCTATTACGGCGATCGCGAAACCGACTTGGCGATGACGGAGCTGTTCGGCGGTTTCCCCCGGGCCTTCTATGACGCTTATAACGCGGTCGCGCCTGTGTCCGCCGATTATCCGATGCATCGGGATCTCTATCAGCTCTACCACGTGTTAAATCACTTTAACCTGTTCGGCGGCGGCTATGCCGGACAGGTGCGACGTCTGCTCGATCGCCTACTCGCCGAACTCGGTTAGTTGAATACCGAAAGGTCCGGTAGGTCCTCGCCCGGCATCCAACGCCTGCGCTATCAAAACTCATCGTCGAAAGCATCGTCGAAAGCATCGTCGAAGGCGTCATCGAACGCTTCGTCGAATAAATCGTCGTCGTAATAATCGTCCATCGGCGGCGAGCCGTCGTAGATTAGGTTCTGGCGGTATTGCAGGTAAGCCGAACGGGTGAAGATGTAGGGGTCGTGGGCGGCTTCGTCGCGCAGTCGCGCCGCTTGTTCGAGATTTGCCCGGGTGTTAACGGCATAGAGGACGGTGAGCGGAAGGCCAACCGTCCAGCTTACGGTATAGGTTAGCGGGTTAGTGGCCGCCGCAGCGGGAATATCGGCGGCATGTCGTACGGTGTACGGGCCTACCCCGGGTAAAACCATGTACGGTCCCGAATTGGCTCCCCAAACAGCGAGCGTTTGCCCGAAGTCTTCGTTATGAACCGGCAACCCCATCGGTGTGGCAACGTCGAGTAGTCCGCCCAGGCCAAGTGTCGAGTTGATCAGGAACCGACCGGTGTCCTGCACACCTTCGCGGCCTTTCCCTTGCAGAAAGCTATTAACGATGACTTTCGGATAGGTGACGTTATCGAAAAAATTGGTGACGCCACGCCGAACGAAACGGGGTGTAACGGCTTGATAACCATCGGCTGCTGGCTTCAGGACGTTGCGGTCCAGGGCGTCGTTAAAGTCATAGACCCGCCGGTTAGTATCCTCCCATGGGTCGTAAGGGTTAGTCGGTGTGGCGTTGTGTGCGCAACCGCTTACGGTTATTGCCAGCGCTAATAACAGGAGGTGACGGATGTTCATGGCGTTTATACGATTGATCCTAAGGAATAAACGAATAGGGCTTTGACAGTGCACTGCATTCCTTGCCGTTTTATTTTGGAGCAACCCGTTAAGCTAAAGTTCAGCGATGGTCGTAGGCCGCGTAGTCTTCTTCGGTCATTCCGACCGGTTTGGGTAACCCTCGCGCCGCAAGCGAGAAGCTGAGCGTTAGCGCCCAGTCCCGATGCACGGTGAAACGGCTGCTGGCGATGATCCGGTTGAGCTGAGAGCGGCTGATTTTAACGTCTTCCGCGGCTGTATAGTCGCGGTGCCTATTAATACGGCGCAAGGTGTGCAGTGCCATGCTCACCGCCCAGCTGCAAAAGCGGCGTAGCCCTTTCTCTTGGGCCGGAATCATGAGGGTGTACGCTTGCGCGGCTTGTAGGTGACCATGGGCAATGGCGACCATTTCGCCGATACCTGCCTGATAAGCAGGATCTTCTGCCCAGTTTGCCTTCGGGTCAAGCTGACAGCCATAGTGGGCGAAGACATCTCTCGGTAACCAGCAGACGCCGCGCGCGCGATCTTCCCATACGTCTTTTAGGATGTTCGTCATTTGCAGCCCCTGCCCGAACTGTACCGCCAGTTTCATCAGTTGCGAGCGGTGCTTGTTCATGCACGAGGAGTAATCGCAGAAGAGCGTTGTTAACATTTCTCCGACAACGCCTGCTACGTGATAGCAATAGTCGTCGAACACTCCGAGCGTATCGAGCCCGTGAGGGCCCTTGCAGCGCTCGAAGCGCGCCATGCCCTCGCTTAGGATGCGAACGCAGCGGCTGATGGCCCGGCTATGCGCATCGGGTAGCGAGTAGGCGACCCGTAGCACGCGGGATAAGTTGCGCACCAGCTCGCGCTCGGCGGTAGGCGTATCTTCCCTTAGCTCGTGCAGCAAGCGCTTTGCAAAGTCGGGCGCGGCTTCGTGCCGGTCGACCGCGGCAATTAGCTCGTCGAACAGCGCTTGTTTTCGATCTCCTTCCGGGTCGACATGATCTTCTATGGTGTCCGCAACGCGGCAGAGCAGGTAGGCGTTAGCCGCGCTTGCGCGTAACGCTTCCGGCAACTGAGGAATGGTCAGGGCGAAGCTGCGGGAAACGCCGGATAAGGCGGACTCTTGATAATTCTTGTCCGCCTGAATTTGTAGCGTCGATTCTGGTTTGAACGGGGAGGCGTTCATGGGCATAACTTAGCTTTGCCGGCTGTCAAAATTTAAACGTTGCCCTTAGCAGAGGGTTGAAAATAATCTATCGGCCTTTTGCTAAGGGCGGCACCAAGCGCGTTGTCCGCTACGCGCTTCATGGCCGCAGCGGGATAGGCGGCTGGTTAACCTTGGGCCAACACGATGAATGCCTATTGCGGCGCCGTTTTCGTTCGTAAAGAGCGGGAGTATACGCTTAACTGATAGGCAGGGTTCAATCTTTTTCCCGAGAACGGGACTTGCTTAAGGTTTCTCCGAAGGGCTTGCTGGGGTGTGGGGCGTTATGGGGCGTCGTCCTCGGTAACCGGGTTTGGTAATAGTTGTTGAATGTGGCAAATCAGGTAATGGGGTTGGCCGTCGGCCTCGCAGACTTGAACGACGCTGACTCTAACCTGAACAGTGCCGCCGTCTTTGCGGATATAACGCTTTACGTAGTCAAACTGCTTGCTGTCGCTGTTTGCGGCTCTAGCGGCCAGGCTCGCGCCATTGTAACGGTCGGCCGGATGGGTGATGTCGTCGATGCTGAGTTCGCGCATTTCGGATTTGCTATAACCAAGCAGCGTGCAGAAGGACTGATTGACCCGGATCAGCTGCGTACCGTCGGCCGTGGCGAGGGCTACCGGTTGCGCGGCGGAGTCGAATACCGAGCGGTAAAGGACCTCTCGTTCTCGCAGTGCTTCGAGCCGCGGTTCGTGGCGGCGATTGTCGCGCGCTACAGTGATGATGTCGTTGACTTCCCCAGTCTGGGGTCGATCACGACGCGACTGAGTGTGTCGAGCCAAATAAACCGGCCTGAGTTATCCCGAGCCCGATAGCTGCCGCTATAGATGCCGGGGTGGTTGCGGGCATGGTCCTGAGCCCGTTTATGACGGAAAACCTCGCCCGGATGTAGGAAATCGAAGTAAGAACGGCCGATGAGTTCGTCGGGTTCGTAGCCAAGGATGTCGACCGTGGCGGGGGATATGTCGAGAATGCGCCCGTCGTACGCGGAGGTTCGAACGATGATGTCGGGAGCGTCGTTGACTAATGCGCGTAGGCGGGCCTCTTTACGTTGCAGATTTTCCAGTTGCTGGTGCTGCTCGGCAACGTCTTGACTGAGCGAAGAGGATTGCTCGTCGTATCGACGGCTGTGTTCGCTGCCCGCCAGAGCGCTCGCAAAACGTCGTCTCTGGGAGGATAGGTAGCCGCCCAAGGCTAGGCTTAGCACGGCCCCTACCAACAGCACGCCGAGACTGACGGCATGAGAACCCTGCGTTTCGATACGGTTAGTCGGTGTGAGAATCAGTTCCCATTGCCGCCCTGCCACCTCCAAGCGCGTGCTGACGTGATCGTAACCTTTCAGGTAGCTTATCAACGAGCTTTGGCTGCTTCGGTTCTGCCATTCGCGGATGCCGGTTTCGGAGTACAGGGGCGTGGTAGCGTCGGTTACATCGAAAAGGTGGGGTATGAATTTTGGCGGTAACCCCGCGAAGAACTGCTTGAGAAAACGCTCGCTGTCATAACTAATGACAACGGCACCGAATGCATCGTCCTGTGGTTGATTGGTACGATAGACCGGTTGTAGGAGCGCAAAGCCGACGCCGTTGGTTTTGTGGTCGGTAACCAATTTGCCGCTGGCGGCCGTTGCCCGCTGGTCGAGTGCGGTTCGGAGCGTGTCGCGGTAAGCTGGCGCGCTTGCCGGCTGAAGGCCGATCAGGCTCGGCCGCAGCCATGTCGGTGCGACCTCCGTGACCACGAATGTGTGCTCTTGCCCGGTTCCGTTCGACCAGTTCGTGTCGCCTGCCTTAACCGGTGCGGCGTCGATCAGGTGGGTTTCGTTATCGGTTACCCGCGGTGCCCAGGCAAGCCCCATCATCTCGGGGTAGCTTTCAAGAATTAATGGCGCCATGCCGGAGAATCGTTCTGCCGGCGTCTCCGGCGAATGGCGGAGGATATTGCCGATGACTTCGGCGGCTTTGAGGTTGTGTTGGATACCGATTTCAACGGCGGCTATCCATGGCTGGGCTTGTTGTTCCAGCTCGCTTGTCCAACGGTCGCGTTCGAAACGATAAGAGGCCAAGCTGAGTAGAAAGGTCGCTACCAGTGCGACAATAACGATTGCAACATTAGCCGCTGCGGGCCCCGCTAATGGGCGGTGCGATGGCGTTTGAGAATTATCCTTGGTCATAATGTGCGTATGGGGTCCTTCCCAAGTCGACGCTTTTCGTTCGGCTATCTTAAGCCTCGTCGATCTGCCTATAGAGGTGCTACAGGGTGCAGGTTATGCCTCTGCAACCCGGTCAGCCGGTATGGCAGTGCCGTTACCTATGTTGCGCGCCACTTTATCTTGCATAGGGCTGTGCCCTGCCGCCAGGGGACGGTTCGCCTTGTTTTTAGTAAGTCGCCCATGGGGCGCCGCTCGGCGGTCTTTTGCCGCATCTTTCGGCGCCCAGGGAGAGGCAAGAGGGTTGTTCAGTGTTTCCTTAAAATGTTCTTTGCATCGTTTGAGTCATAAATTTAGCGCGTTATTGTCGTTCTCGGCAAGGCAATGTTGACAGTAGGTTGATTTTCTTAATCATTAGAAAATTCAAAAGAATCGTAATACAAATGTTCTTCCGCTAGCCCGTGCGCCCGAAATTGTTGTTTGGCCGCTTCGATCATGGCCGGCGGGCCGCTCATATACACGTCGAACAGGCTGAGGTCCGTATACGTTCGCAGCAAGGCTTCGTGTACGAACCCCGACTCGCCGTGCCAGGTATCGTCGGTGGCGGGCTCGGACAAGACCGGGGTGTAGTGGAAGTTGGCGTATTGCCGTGCCCATGCTTTGGGCAGTTCGTCCAGATACAGGTCGCGCCGAGCCCGTACCCCCAGAACAAATGAATCGGGCGCTCGATGCCGAGGTGAAAGGCATGTTCGAGCATGCCTTTAAGTGGAGCGAAGCCGGTGCCGCCGGCCATCATCAGGATTGGGCGCGGAGAGTCCTCGCGTAAGTAAAACTGGCCGAGCGGCCCCTCTAGACGAAGCAGTGCTTGCTCTTTGAGTTCGTTAAAAACGAAGCCGGTGAAGTGTCCGCCTTCGACCAAACGGATGTGGAGTTCGAGCAATTCGTCGTCATGTGGCGCATTGGCAATCGAAAAGCCCCGGCGCCGGCCGTCTTTAAGTAAAATATCGATGTACTGCCCGGCCAAAAACTGCAATCTGTGGGTTGCCGGCGTCTTCAAGTAGAGGCGGCGTACATCGTGGGCAAGGTTTTCGATCTTAACGACTCGGCACGGTAGCTTGCGAGGCGGGATGTCGGCCCCGGCCTTGAGTTCCCGGACTGCGACGGTCAGGTCGCTGGTAGGCTGAGCCTGGCAGAGAAACGCTTGGCCTGCGGCCTCGTCTGCCGCATTCAGCCCGGCGGGGCGTCCGCGCGGATAGTCGATGCTGCCGGAAAGGACTTTCCCGGCGCAACTGCCGCAATTGCCGCCGCGACAGCTATAGGGAATGACGATGCCCTGGCGGAGGGCCGCGTCGAGAACGGTCTCGCCCTCGCCTACCGTTAGCGTATGGCCACTGGGTTGTAGGGTAACGGTATAGCTCATGATGTTAGATTCCGAGTTCTGGCCAAAGGTCGTCGATACGCGCTTTTACCTCTGGGTCCATGGTAATGGGCCTACCCCATTCGCGGTCGGTTTCGCCAGGCCATTTGTTGGTGGCATCGAAGCCTATTTTGAGCCGAGTCCCGAGACTGGGGAGGCAAAGTCCAGATAATCGATGGGTGTGTTATCGATAATTGTGCAGTCTCGCGCCGGGTCCATGCGAGTGGTCATCGCCCAGATGACGTCTTTCCAGTCGCGGGCATTAACGTCGTCGTCCGTGACAATCACGAACTTGGTGTACATGAACTGGCGCAGAAAGGACCACACACCGAGCATGACGCGTTTAGCGTGGCCGGGGTATTGTTTCTTCATGGTCACTACCGCCATGCGATAAGAGCAACCCTCGGGCGGCAGATAGAAGTCGACGATCTCTGGGAATTGTTTGCGTAGAATGGGGACGAAGACTTCGTTCAGTGCGACGCCCAGCACGGCGGGTTCGTCCGGCGGGCGGCCCGTATAGGTGCTGTGGTAAATCGGTTGTTCGCGGTGGGTGATGCGATCGATCGTGAAGACCGGGAATCGATCCACTTCGTTGTAGTAGCCGGTGTGATCGCCAAACGGACCTTCCGGCGCCGTATCGTTAGGGTGAATATGTCCTTCGAGGACAAATTCGGCGCTGGCCGGTACTTGTAAATCGGAGCCCAGGCATTTGACGACTTCGGTTTTGCTTCCCCGTAAAAGACCGGCAAAAGCGTATTCGGATAAGGTATCCGGTACCGGTGTTACCGCCCCGAGGATGGTAGCGGGGTCGGCACCTAAGGCAACGGCTACCGGAAACGGTTCGCCAGGGTGGGCCTGTTGCCATTCGCGGAAGTCCAGCGCCCCGCCTCGGTGCGATAGCCAGCGCATGATGACGCGATTTCGGCCGATGACCTGCTGTCGGTAGATGCCCAGGTTCTGGCGCTTTTTGTGAGGGCCGCGAGTGACGACCAAGGCCCAAGTGATGAGCGGCCCCGCATCGCCCGGCCAACACGTCTGAATGGGTAGTTGCGACAGATCGATGGCGTCTCCTTCCAGGACATGCGCTTGGCAGGGAGCTTTACGCACTTCCTTGGGCGCCATGTTCAGGACTTGTTTGAATATCGGCAGCGACTGCCAAGCATCCTTTAAGCCTTTGGGCGGCTCGGGTTCTTTCAAAAAAGCGAGTAGACGGCCAATTTCTCGCAGCGATTCGACATCCTCCGCACCCATGCCCAGGGCAACGCGACGTGGGGTACCGAAGAGATTGCCGAGTACAGGGACCGTGTGCCCCTTCGGGTTTTCGAATAGCAGCGCCGGCCCTTCTGCACGTAAGGTACGGTCGCAGATCTCGGTCATCTCTAGATGGGGATCGACCGGCACCTGTATGCGTTTCAGTTCGCCTTCGGCTTCCAGCTTGTTGAGAAAATCACGCAGATCACGGTACTTCACGCTACCCGAGTCTCCTCGCAATGTTAGGGCAGGGCTAAACCCTAACATATGAGTAAGGAGGAGGGGTTCTTTTTACGCGAAAGCGCGTACGGGAAGCCGAGAGCGGGATTTTGTCACTAAAATTAGCATATGTTTGTATTTTTATATGCGGCTGATTTTATTTGGTATTTCTGCTCATCGGCCCCAGGATTGAAGCCGCGAGGGGCTCCACTCGTATCTCTCTTGTCTACCTGACTCGTGCGCCGTGCACCGTTCGGCTTGGTCAGGTTCTTGTCTTCGGCTCTTCGGTAGCCTCGACGCGAATAACGACGATCTTGCCCTTTGATAGCGTAACGCAAGGATGCCGCGCAATGGTACGACGTAATCTTATTTATGTTCGCCAAGGGCCCGCCGACCCTGAGTGTCCGCTGCAGGCACACCTGTGCGATTGGGATATCGAAGAGACAACGTTTCGCCAGGTGCTACGTGCGGGGGCGGGTGCTGCGCGGGTCGGGCTGGCCCGGGTCGATTCGACCGCACAGCTTGATGTTCTAGAACGTGTGTTGACCGTGCTTTGCGATACGGAGTGGATTCTCCTGATTCCTCCTAATCTGTTGTCCGACCCTCGTTTGCGGGCTTTGGTGTACCGCTGTTGTTTCGATTACCACGCCTTGCCTCTAGACCCGCACCGGCTGCGCTTCAGTGTCGGTCACGCCGAGGGTATGTCCAGGCTACGCGAGTCGCCGGTGGGGAGTTCGGCGGATGTCGAAGGGGAGATGGTGGGGGTCAGCCCGGTGATGCAGCGGATGTTCCGATTACTGCGCAAGGTGGCGCGGACCGATGCACCGGTTCTGATTCAGGGTGAGAGCGGTACGGGAAAGGAGCTGGCGGCAAAAGCGATTCATGAGCGCTCGGCCCGGGCTCAAGGCCCTTTTGTTGCGGTGAACTGCGGCGCTTTGCCGGCCTCGTTGATTCAGTCCGAGCTGTTCGGTCATGAAAAGGCGCCTTTACCGGTGCTAATCAGCGTAAGGCCGGGCGTATCGAAGCGGCCGCAGGCGGCACTATTTTCCTGGATGAGATCGGCGATCTACCGCTGGATTTACAGGTGAATTTGCTGCGGTTTCTGCAGGAGAAAACAATAGAGCGCGTCGGCGGCGCGGAGTCGATTACGGTCGATGTGCGGGTCATTGCCGCTACCCACGTCGATCTCGACGCTGCCGTCGAAGCCGGCCGTTTTCGAGCCGATTTGTACTATCGCTTGAATGTTCTTCGGGTGGAGTGCCCGCCGCTGCGGCGGCGTCATGGCGATGTTCCAGTGTTGGCCGAGTTTTTCTTTCGCCAGTTCAGTGCCGATAAGGGGCCGGCCTTGAAAGGGCTAAGCCGGAAGGCGCTAGAGGCAATGAGTCAGCATACCTGGCCGGGCAACGTACGCGAACTGATTAACCGGGTGCGGCGTGCCATCGTTATGTGCGAACGGCGCCTAATTATGCCGGAGGATCTAGGCTTGGGCGGCCAGGGCGGAGCCTTTACGACGACGTTAGCCGAGGCTCGAGCGGCTGCCGAGTTAGATGCCGTCGAGCGAGCGTTGGCCCAGGCCGGCGGTAATATCTCGCGCGCGGCCGAGCAGCTAGGGGTTTCGCGGGTGACTTTGTACCGCTTGCTGGATCGTTACGATCTGCCGCTTCCCGGCCAGCAGGTTCGCGAGCCTGCGGCCTCCGTTGACACCTCTTCCAAAGAAGAACTTGTGGCCCTTCCTGGGCAGCGCCCCTAGCGATCCTTTCCACGCAATCGATAAAACGTTTTCGACATTATCCGTTTTCCCTGCGGCCCGATGCGAGGCCATTGTTCGATGGGAGACCTCATGAGAAAGCTGATTGCAAACGGTATATGGCTGACAGTTGCGGTTTCGACGTCGATGGCTGTTGCGGATGTCGGCTCGGAGGCAAGAGTGGCCGATCCGGCTCTACGACACCAGGGGCCGACCGTGCTGACGCCGCGAGGCAGCTTGGTATTCGAGCCGGGCTTGCAATTTACTCATTCCTCGGGAACCGATGTGGCTATCGAGGGTTACACTGTTGTTCCCGCCGTGCTGGTCGGATTGATCAACGTGAGCGAATCGCAGCGCGACACGCTCACCGCGAGTGCGACCCTGCGTTACGGTTTGTTTCACCGTTTAGAGGTCGAAGCACGGGTTCCTTATGTGTACAAGAAAGAGGCGGTTCGTGAGCGGGATATTTTCGACGGCTCGTCAAACGATATCGTTCGCGATTCTAGTGGGCAAGGGGTGGGCGATGTGGAGTTTGCATTGCGCTACCAACTCAACAGCCCCCAATCCGGCGGCGCGTTTTATCTGGCTAACCTGCGAGTTAAAACCCGCACGGGTACGGACCCGTTCGAGGTCGACCGCATCCGCTTGTATGCGGATACCGGCGACGGCGATAGAGTTTTTGTCGGCGAGGTTTACGAGGAGCAGCCGACCGGTTCGGGGTTTCGTTCGTTCCAGCCGAGCTTAAGCTTTGTGTATCCGACCGAGCCGGCGGTCATGTTCGGTAGCGTCAGTTACCTGTGGAATGTCGAACGCGATGTGAGCGGGCATGGTCGGATCGATCCCGGCGATGCACTGGGATTTAACTACGGTATGGGGTTTGGTATTAATGCGCAGACGTCGTTCAATCTTGGCTACGACCATAGCATTGTATTCAAAACCCGCCGTGACGATGATGCAGGCCTGGATGCGGTGTTCGACCGCTTTCATGTCGGCTCGCTATTGTTTGGTTTGTCGCATCGCTTATCGCCGCGAACGCGTTTGAATGTTTCGCTCGCATTGGGCGTTACCGAGAACGCACCGGATGTTCAGGTCGGTTTACGTTTGCCGGTTACCCTTTGGTAACTCATCGAGCCTGAAAGGAGCGGGTGCCCGGCGGGCACCCGTTTTCGATTGTTTCTTGTTTTTCGTCCGGGAGCTTAGAAGTTCAGGTTGCCTTGGACGTTGACGCTTTGTTGAGCCGCGCTGTTAAAGCCGGAGTTCTGGCTGACTTGGCTGATGCCGCTGACGCCCGCGAAGGCGCCGTCGTCCAAAATGTTGACCCCGACGTTGAGGAAGAAGCCCGCTCCGCCTCCAACCTCGTTTTCGCTGACGGTGGCATCCAACTCGCTGGCGGCCACGACGTTGAAGGAGTCGTTGAACACCCCCGACTTGTCGCCGGAAGCTATCAGGTTGCCGTCATTGGCTGCGACTGCCCCGTCGCCTGCCGCTATGTTGTTGTTGTCGCTGCCTTGCAGAGCGGTTGCACCGTCGCCGGAGGCGATCGCATTTTCGTCGTCGACGGCGATGGCGCCATCGCCGGTGGCGATATTGTTGTCATCGTTTTCCTCGTATAGCGCGACTGAGCGCTCGCCGTTGGCGAGGTTGTTGTCGTCGTTCATGGCCTGAGAGTATTTGCCGAGGGCGATATTATTGTCGCTGTCGGCGGCCAGGCTCTTGTTGCCGGTGGCGTTGACGTTGCCGCTGCTGTTGGCTTGCGCAACGCTGCCTTCGCTGGCAATGGCGTTGTCGTCGTTGAGCGCGTTGGCGTTATCGCCGGCGGCTACGTTGTTGTCGTCGTTCATGGCAATGGAGCCCAGGGATGCATTGTTGTTGTCGCTGTTGCCGGTGTGCTGGGCGATCGAGCCGGAGTCGGCGACGTTGTTGCCTTCGATGAGGAAATCTTCGTCGACGAAAATGACTTCGACATTCACCGTGGTGTCTTGTGCGGCTGCCTGAGCGGCAAAGATGAGCCCTAAGGCGGTGGCGGCAAGAGTGGTAGTCTTTCGCATACTGTCTGAACTCCTTTTCTAACGATGAAAATAAGAATGGCTGCCCTTGGGGCTGGCGCATGGTACGCGGGACCATGGCTTTTGTCAGAGAATGCCGTACTTAACCAAGCAGGATTGATGCCAGGTTTCCATGTCTTTGTAATGTACTGATTTTGAATTGTTTTATTTTTCCCTTTTGGGCTATTGGCGGTCGCTGGTTAACGGGGCAAATTAATGTGTTAATGTGCTGAAACAGCTCTTGGTGGCCTGCTTGCAAGTTATTGTTTTAAAAAGAAAGCCTGTATCGATTTGGAAAATTAGCGAATACTTTTGTTAGGAATGTTAGGCGGCCATGCCTTGCTGCGAAGGGTATTCGACGATGGTAGGAAAAGCGGGTGGGATTGAGCGGAAGTGCTTTCGCTACCGAGGGGCCGGCGGAGTCTGTGTCGTACCGTTTGCAGACTCCGTCGACCTGTGGGGCGCTATCAGCGCAATGCTTCTACTAGATAGGGTTGGAGGCGGGCGTTTTGGCCCATTCGAGCTAGCTGATCTGCGCCCTCGATATCGATGTCGAGCACGCGCAGGTTATCGATGGCCTGATTATCCAGAGCATTCTGGATGATGGTATGGAGATTTGGGGCTGCGTTGGCAACGTCGCCGCCAGGTAGCGACTGGGTAATGCCGTTGCGTAAATTCTCGGCCAGTTGGGCCGGCCCTGCCGCTAAGTTCGTGGAGGGCAGGTGGAACTGTAAGTGGTGTTCGAGCTTGTCGTTGACCTTGACGAGGTGTTCGAAGCTGAAGCTGACGTGCAAGCCGTCTCGATTGATGTAGCCGCCGCGGATGTCGGCCATTGCCGGCTCGTCCAGCTTTTCCAGGCGATCTAAGTTCAACGCGGCATGGCCGCTCTGAGCGACGCCTAGCATTACAGCGCTGGTACAAAGCGCGAGTAAGCGCGTTCGTCTCGGTCTGGTAAAGGGTTTGCAATGTCGTCCTTGTCGCATACATGTTTCCTCAAAGTTTTTGCCCTGCCATGATGGAGAGTCTGAAGTCGGGGGTGTTCGAGCGGTCAACCGCATCGTTCAGCGGCGCGCGTTGTTTGACCGCCCACTCGCTGGCCAAATTAAAATGCTGTTGAGCGATCGTTTGCTCGTCGCGGATGATGAAGTACAGCCCGGTGGAGCTGGCGCGGAATTCGTCCCAGGTCATTTTGGTCATGCCTAGCGCCGGGTCGCCGATAAGGACGTGATCCCAGGTCACGCCCTTTATGACAACGAAATGCCGGAACCCGCCAACATCGATCAGTGCGATAGCCGGTAAGCCCAGTTGTCGTAGTTGTTCGAGCGTTATTCGGAATCCGTCGGCGCGAAGCTGTTGGGTCTCCAGATACCGCCGCATGTCGAGCATCGAGAACCCGTCTCTTTGAATGCGCGCCTGGTCGCCGTGCTCGAACATCGCAAGAAAGACTTCTTCTTCGGAAACCGGCCGGTCGTAGTGATAGGTCAGCAGGGTGGCCACGGCGGCGGAACCGCAGCTGTAGTCGTACTGCTGGCGGACGATGTTATGGAAACGGCTGTCGACGAAACTCCTCACATGAGCGGTATAACTGCCGCCGCTTTGATGAGGTAGGACGACGGCGTTTGCCGTTGGCAGTTGGCATAACAGTACGCCGAGTAGCGCCGCCAGGGTGAGAGTGCTTCCGCGTGTCATAGCCTTGTCCCGGTGCCGTTATTGGGGCTTGGTTATTTCACGTTAACGTTCAGTACCGTCGAATCTTGTATGACAACGTTGTTGCCGCTGTTTTGGATCACGGTTACTAAGCCGGCTGCGCCATGCAGGGCGCCGCTAGCGATGCTGTTGTCGCCGGAGAGGGTGCCGATCGCCGAGTTGTCGGTGAGATTTGCGTTGCTTCGTAGGTCGCCGACTTGAACCAGGTTCGAGTTTTGTCGGCCGCTGGCATGCATGAGTTCGTCCTCAGCCACCAGCTCGATGGCATCCAGGCCACCGTCCTGTTGATGCCATGCCTGCGCGCTTGCGAGCGGGAGTCCGCAAAGTAAGCCGCCCACAGCTCCAAGCGAGATAAGTTGCATCCGTTTCATAACGCCTCCTGCAGCAGTTTAGGAAACTCTGAATATTGCCGGTGCCTGTAACGGCGCCTCGTGCTCCCGCCGGGAAGCTCAAAGCGCCTAGCTGGCTAAACCCGAGCATGGTGCGGGCAAGGGCGCGGCAGCCGCAGCGCCCTCCCCGTTCGCCTGGGTTTACTTTTTCCCGCCTGTCGGAGCGAAGTTCAGGTTGCCTTGGACGTTTACACTCTGCTGAGCGAGGCTGTTAAAGCCGGAGTTTTGGTTGACCTGGCTAATGCCGGCAGCGCCTGCAAAGGCGCCGTCGTCCAAAATGTTGACGCCGACATTGACGAAAGCCACGCCGCCGCCGTCGACGCTATTGCCCGACACAGTGCCTTCTAGTTCGCTGGTGGCTACGACGTTAAAGGACTCGTTGTAAGCGCCTGCGCCGTAGCCGGCGGCGATGATGTTGTCGTCATTGGCGGCAACCGAGCCTTCGCCGGCGGCTACGCGGTTGTCGTCGCTGTCTTGTAGAGCGGTTGCACCGTCGCCGGAGGCAATGGCGTTTTGCTCGTCGGCGGCAATCGCGCCGTCGCCGGTAGCGATGTTGTTGTCGTCGTTGTCGTCGTAAAGCGCGACGGAACGGTCGCCGTTGGCGAGGTTGTTGTTGTCGTCCATGGCCTGCGAGCCGTCGCCAAAGGCGACGTTATTATTCTCGTCCATCGCTATGCTGCCGTCGCCGGTGACGTTGACGTTGTCGTCGCTGTTGGCTTGAGCGATGCTGCCGCCGTCGGCAATGGCATTGTCGTCGTTGATCGCGTTGGCGTTATCGCCGGCGGCGACGTTGTTGTTGTCGTCCATGGCGATCGAGCCTAAGGTGGCATTGTTGTTGCCGCTGTTATCTTCGTACTGGGCGATAGAGCCAAGTGTGGCCACGTTGTTCTCGGTGACTTCGACATCGTCAAAGATCCCGACGGCAACATTTATTTCCGTGTCCTGAGCTGCCGCTTGAGCGGAAAGAATCAGGCCGAGGGCGGTGGAGGTAACCAGCAAAGTCTTTCGCATACCTATGAACTCCCTTTCACTAGTAGGTAAATTCGTTCCGCTGCGCAGCCGTCGGCGATCGACGGCTTTTTGGCCCCGCGCACTAGCGGGCAGTGCTTGGTTAAGCAGAACTTGTGCCAAGTTTTTCAGGAAGCGGAAAATGCCGGTTTTCTAATGCCTTAGCCACATCGTTGCGGGAAGCTTGGCGCCGTAAGGTGCCGTCTAATTCGGTGAAGTGTTAAAGCTCTGAAACGCCTTGTACGGTCGGTACGAAGCCTAGAGTGGACGGATCCCTAACAGAAATCTTCTTTTATCAATTGCTTACGAGCTTGATGGTGGCACGGATAGCGTCTTCTAATCTTGGCAGGGTATGAAACATTGGTATTCGGCGGCTTGCGAAGGTGTAAAACATTAGAAAACAATAACTAAATATCTTGAAAGCAGCAGTGCAGGATTTAAGGATAAAAGGGGAGTTGGGTTAGCGTTTTATCCGATGCGGTGTTAGGCGTAACTATTTGCTCAAACAGTAAGTTAGGAGCTTTGAATGTAATCGGCGAGACGAATCCGTTGACGGGGCTCGCCTCGCCGCTGTTGTGTTACACAAACTCTGCAATGGCCGGAGCGTGGTCGGAGGGGCGTTCCCAGGTACGGGGTTCGCGGTCGATGTAACTTGATCGGCATCGCTCCGCCAGGCTGTTGCTGGCCAGAACTAAGTCGATTCTTAGGCCGCGGTTGCGGCGGAAATTATTCATGCGATAGTCCCACCAGCTAAACAGCTTGTCGGCCTGTTCGAAACGCCGGAAGGTATCTTCCAAGCCGAGGTCGAGCAGCCTGCGTAGTGCTGTGCGTTCGGGTTCGCTACATAGCACCTTATCGCGCCATTCTTCCGGGTCGTGAACGTCGCGGTCGTCGGGCGCAATATTGAAATCGCCAACGACGACAAGTTGAGAATGGCGGGCAAGTTCGGTTTCCAGAAAGTCGTGTAGCTTTTCCAGCCAGTCAAGCTTGTAAGCGTATTTTTCGCTGCCCACCGCTTGTCCGTTCGGTACGTAAAGATTGACGAAGCGAAGATCGCCCACGGTGACGGCGAGCACGCGCCGCTGAGGGTCTTCTAGTCCGGGTAGATCGAACACAGGGTCTGCTTGGGGCGCTTTGCTGAGGACGGCGACGCCGTTATACGTTTTTGGCCGGAGAAGCTTACTTCGTAACCGGCTTCGCGGATCGCCTCAAGCGGGAAGTTTTTGTCTTCCGATTTGGTTTCTTGCAAGCCGAGCACGTCGGGCTGATGGTTTTCCAGCCAATCGAGCAAGTGAGGCAGGCGGACTTTGAGCGAATTAACGTTCCAGGAGGCGAGTTTCATAGCGGATAAATTATCTGTTCGATGAGAAGTTGGACGGTTGTCGTTGCTGTCGAGAAGATACCACAGTCGCGGCAGGACTGCGCATGCCGCGGTTGGCGCGCACGGATTAGCCGTGGAGACGACTTATAAAGAATGCTAAGGCGTTAAGGGGAAGAAGGCGCGCGTTTGCGGATGCTGCAAGCGCGCCAATAGGGGGCGTTAGTCTTCGAGTTCGATTTCGGTGGCGAAGTGGCGTTCGTCACGGTATTCGAAATCGACTTCTACCCGCTGGCCGACGGCAAGATCCTCAAAGCGGTTGAGCCCGTCGTTGTAATCGGTATCGTCGTCGGTGAAGAATTCGATGCCTTGGACCGTGAACGCGCTGTCGTCGTCGTTGATCGACGCGATCTCGCCTTCGATGTCGTTTGCCGTTGCGTTGCCGACGACTAGCAGTAATAGCCCGCCCAGCGACCAGGCGGCCGGTATCGATGCTCTCATTAATACACCCTCGTATGCTGACGAGGTGTAGTTATAGGCGTGCCGCAGCGCTTACAACCTCATAATTAAGTAGTAAGCGCTGCGCGATTCAACGGGGCAACGGTTTTTCGCCTTAATCAGGCGGCAAGCCCGTTGTGTCGAAGTAAGGCATCGATGTCGGGTTTTCGGCCGCGGAAGGCGACGAATAAGTCCATGGCTTCTTGCGAACCGCCTTTTTCAAGGATGTTGGCGAGGAAACTGCGGCCGGTTTCCCGGTTGAAGATACCCTCTTCTTCAAAGCGCGAGAACGCATCGGCGGAGAGGACTTCGGCCCATTTGTAGCTGTAGTATCCCGCGGCATAACCGCCGGCGAAAATATGGCCGAAACTGTTGGGGAAGCGGTTAAAGGCCGGCGGTTTGACGACGGCAACCTGATCCCGTACTTCCTCCAGTATCTGGTAGATCCGAGCGCCCCGCGCCGGTCGTACTCCAGGTGGAGCCGGAAGTCGAACAAGGAAAATTCGAGCTGCCGGACCATTTGCATGGCCGATTGGAAGTTTTTCGCTGCCAGCATGCGCTGGTAGAGTTCTTCCGGTAACGGAGCGCCGGTTTCGTAGTGCGCGGCAAATAAATCCAGCGCTTCGCGCTCCCAACACCAGTTTTCCATGAACTGGCTAGGCAGCTCGACGGCATCCCAAGGTACGCCGTTGATACCGGAAACCGAGGGATAGTCGACGCGGGTGAGCATATGATGCAGACCGTGGCCAAACTCGTGGAACAAGGTTTCTACTTCGTCGTGCGTGAGCAGCGCCGGTTTATCGCCTACCGGTGGGCTGAAGTTACAGGTCAGGTAGGCAACCGGAATTTGCAAGCCGTCGGCGGTACGATGCCGAACGCGACAGTCCGCCATCCACGCGCCGCCTCGTTTCTTCTCCCGCGCATAGAGGTCGAAATAGAACTGACCGCGGAGTTCGCCGCCGACTTCGCGAATCTCGTAGAAGCGTACATCCGGGTGCCATACGTCGGCGCCGTCGACCTGCTCGATTTTCAGGCCGTAGAGGCGCTCGACAACTTTGAACAAGCCTGGGATGACCCGGGTCTCCGGGAAATACGGCCGGAGGTCTTCTTGCGAGATCTGGTACCGCGCTTGGCGTAGTTTTTCCGAATAATAGCCGATGTCCCAGGCCTCCAGCTTTTCCAGCCCGTCTTGTTCGCGGGCGAAAGCTTGTAGGGCTGCCAAGTCCTCTTGCGCTTTCGGGTAGGCGCGTTCGGCCAAGTCGCTGAGGAAAGCCATGACCTCTTCGGTGGAGCCGGCCATCTTCGGCTCCAGGCTTAACTCGGCGTAGCTATCGAAACCCAGCAGTTGGGCTTTCTCATGTCGAAGCTTTAGGATTTCCTCCATGATCGGCAGGTTATCCCAGCGGCCGGCATTGGGGCCTGTGTCCGATGCCCGAGTGCTAAAAGCCTCGTAAACTTCCCTCCGTAACTCTCGGTTGTCGGCATAGCTCATAACTGGGAAGAAAGAGGGAAACTCAAGGGTCAGCAACCAACCTTCCAGCCCTTTCTGCTCGGCGGCTTGTTTGGCTGCCGCCTGTGCCGATTCCGGCAGCCCTGAGAGCAAGGCCGGGTCGGTAATATGCTTCTTCCAGGCGTCGGTGGCATCCAGCAGGTTCTCTTCGAACTTTGCCGATAGTTCCGACAGCCGCTGCGCTATTTCTTTGTAGCGTGCTTTTTTCGCTTCGGGTAGCGCTACGCCCGAGAGGCGAAAGTCCCGCAAGGCGTTGTCGATCGTCTTTTGCTGCGCGGCGCTTAGGCGGGCGTATTCGTCGCTTTCCCGAATTTGCCGGTAGGCTTCGTACAGGGCTGTGTTCTGCCCAAGCTCCGTGCCATGTTCGGAGAGCTTGGGCAGGCAGGCGTTATACGCTGCGCGCAGGGCATCGCTATTGACCACCGAGTTCATGTGGTTCACCGGTGACCATGCTTTGGCTAAGCGGTCTTCGGCGGCCTCCAAGGGGGCGATAAGATTGTCCCAGCCGTAACGGTCGTTCTTCTCCAGTAACTCGTTGAGTAATTGCCGGTTCTCAGCGAGTAACCGATCGATAGCCGGTTCGACATGTTCGGGCTTGATTTGCGAAAACGGTGGAAGCTTGTCGGTGGCGAGGAGCGGATTGTTCATATCGACGCTATCTTTCCTTAAGCAGACACTGATTGATTCCTGGCGCTTTGGTAGAAGCCCGCAACGCACGATATCTCCATTCTGCCCGACTTGGTCGCAGACGACTATCCCGAGGCGGGCTTGTTTATTGATGGTTTCATTTTGGTCGGACTCAAACGTCGAGCGGCGGATAATGGTATGTTGTGGTCGCGATTCTTGGGTGCTTTGTCGAACGCTGTTTCTCAACGGCGCGATCGAGCCTTATTACCTGCTAAATGGGGAATGGCCGAACGCTCCCCCCTGCGTGATAGCTTTGCGGGGACGGCAGAAGGTATTCGGCCTTTCCTAAGGTGCTTCGAACGGAAGGTTAGGTATGAGCAAGCATTACGATCTGATCTGCATTGGTGGCGGTAGCGGGGGGATGGCGACCGCCCGGCGAGCAGCTTCTTATGGCGCCCGCTGTGCGGTGATCGAAGCAAAAAGCTGGGCGGAACCTGCGTTAACGTCGGCTGTGTGCCGAAAAAGGTGATGTGGAATGCGGCCCATACAGCACACTCTCTGCACCGGGCGCAAGACTACGGTTTTGCGGTAGGCGAAGTTGGGTTCGACTGGGTGGAGTTGAAGCGACGGCGGGATGCCTACGTCGAACGTTTGAATGGAATTTACGCTCATAACTTAGATAAAGCCAATATCGATTTTATCGAAGGTTTCGGCCGGTTCGTCGACGAGCGCACGGTGGAGGTCGACGGTACGCGCTATAGCGCCGATCACATTGTGATAGCGACCGGAGGGCAGCCCTGGCGACCCTCTATACCCGGTGCCGAGTTAGGTATCGATTCTGACGGTTTTTTCGAGCTGGAGGCCTTGCCCGGCAAGGTGGCGGTATTAGGGGCGGGTTACATTGCGGTGGAGCTGGCCGGGGTATTGCATGAGCTCGGTAGCGAGACGTGCTTGGTTATCCGCGGTCAGGAGCCGTTACGTAGTTTCGACAGCCTGATTCGAGAAGGCCTTATGGAGGCGTTCCATGCCGAACAATTGCCGGTGGTGACCGGCTTTGAGGCGAGTAAGTTGGAACGGGCCGCAGACGGTACGATCAGCATTTACGGGAAGGACGGACGCTGTTTGGAGGGGTACGACACAGTCGTGTGGGCGGTTGGGCGCCGTTCTTGCACCGGCAGTTTAGGGTTGGAGCGCATTGGCCTGGAAGTGCGGCATAACGGTGATATTCCGGTCGACCGTTATCAGCAGACAAGCGTCTCCGGTGTGTATGCGCTTGGAGATATTATCGGTCGTTATCCGCTCACGCCTGTCGCGATCGCCGCAGGGCGCCGGTTGGCGGATCGCGTGTTTGGCGGCCGCGAGGGTCGCCATTTGGAATACCGTTGTGTCCCCACGGTGGTGTTCACTCACCCGCCGATCGGTACCGTAGGCTTAACCGAGGAGGAGGCACGCGCCGAATTTGGCGATGACGTGACGATATTCACTAACCGCTTTATTGCCATGGATTATGCATTATCCAAATCTAAGCGGCGCAGCTTGATGAAGCTGGTGACCGTCGGGAAGGAGCAACGGGTAGTCGGTGCGCATATGATTAGCCCCGGCGCCGACGAAATGTTGCAAGGGTTTGCCGTTGCGGTGCGGATGGGAGCGACCAAGGCCGATTTCGACGATACGATAGCGATTCATCCCACTAGCGCGGAAGAGATGGTAACTATGGTATAGCTGTATAGAGGGCGATAGCGGGTAACCCTCGTCCGCCGTCGCTCAACCCAGCTTGCCATAAGCGGAGGACTACATGATTCGCGATTTCGAGCGTGCCCGGCCGCATATTGCCGATACCGCGTACATTGACGACAGTGCCTTGGTTATAGGCGATGTGACGATAGGCGAGGATGCTTCGGTGTGGCCGACCAGCGTTCTGCGCGGCGATGTGAATAGCATTACGGTCGGCGATCGCACCAATATTCAAGACGGTACGGTTATTCATGTAACGCATGACGGCCCTTATTCGCCGGGCGGTATTGCGACGATCATCGGCGCCGGGGTTACGGTCGGTCATCGAGCCGTTCTACATGCGTGTACGGTTGAGGACTATTGCCTTATCGGCATGGGCGCCATCATTATGGATGGCGTCCTGATCCAGCGCGAGGTAATGGTGGCCGCCGGCTCTTTGGTGCCTCCGGGTAAAGAGCTTGAGAGCGGTTATCTTTACGTGGGCAGTCCTGCTAAACGATTGCGGGCGCTGACGGCTGCGGAGAGAGAACAACTACACTACTCGGCCGAGCACTACGTCAAGTTGAAGAACCGTTACAGCCACGCGTTCTGATGCCGTGAAGGATTGCCGCAAACGCCCCCATTACCAACAACGGGAAGGTAAGGTCCCGTGTTATGGATATAGAGGTCGAAACCGGTATAGGGCCTTGGGGCGATCCTGAGCCGGCTGTTTTCTTCGTCGGCAGCCGGCGAGTGGCCGTTTTAAGTATTGTCGATCGTTGGCTTGCCGATGAGCATGCCTATTTTAAAGTGGCCGCGGATGATGGGGGGACTTATATCCTTCGTTTCGATTATCCTAGCGGCCGTTGGGAGATGACCTTGTTTTCCTCGGGCGAGCAGCATTAAGGGAGCCGCCAGCCATTGTCTTACGGAAGCGTGGAAGCGCTTATTTGCTTCCCGCCGATGGTGTCCCTTAAATTGGCTCCTGCGCGGGTCATCCCCATGGCTTGCTTGAAGGCGAGCCCCGGCAGACGCAAAGGAGAGAATTACGTGTCAGAACAGATTTCGTCCCGCCGCGCGCAAATGATTCTATTTGCTAAGAACTTCGTGAAACATCCGTTGATGCTCGGGTCGCTCATTCCCAGCTCGCGTTTCTTGATTCGCAAACTATTAGGTCGTATCGACTGGGCTAATACGGATCTAATTGTTGAGTACGGTCCGGGCGTCGGCACTATTACGGTTGAGTTACTCAAGCACATGCGCCCAGAGGCGAAGCTGGTGGTCATCGAGACGAATCGGGATTTCGTCGACTTTTTGCAAGAAACGGTGAGCGATCCGCGCTTGCACGTCGTACACGGTTCGGCGGCGGATGTGGAGCGCTTGCTGGCGGAGCGGGAGTTGGGGCAAGCCGATTATGTCATTTCCGGTATTCCCTTTAGCACCTTGCCGGCTGGCGTGGGCGAAGCGGTAGCGCAGGCGACTCACGATGTGTTAAAGCCGCAAGGGCGTTTTCTCGTCTACCAGTTCTCGCCGGCGGTTCTTCAGTACCTGGAGCCGGTGTTCGGGCACATCGAGCGCGGCGGCGAGATGCGTAACGTGCCGCCGGCGCGCTTGTTCTTTTGCGCCCCTCGTATGGAAGCGGAAACGCCGGACGTTAATGTGCCGAAAGCCGCCAGTTAGCGTCGGCGCTTCTTACGGGAGGCCTGACCGGCTCAACGGCATCCGCGGCATTTCCTGGCCGAGATCGGCGCCTTGGCGGATCAGTTCGGTTTGAATCGCGTCGACGGCCACATGGCGTAAGGTCGTTTTGTAGCGGGCGGCCAAGGCGCCGGCAATTCCTGCCGCTTGCCCCGTGGCCATGGCGATTGGCATGACACGGTACGAGGAAAGGGCTTCGTGGCTGCCGGAAATGCAGCGCCCTGCGACGGCAAGATTGTCGATGCCTTTAGGTAAGAGGCTGCGCCAAGGGATATCGTAGGCTTCATCCGGCGGTAGACGTTTGATTATCGTGCCTTTTCCGGAAGGGTTGTGGATATCCACCGGATAAGCGCCGCGGGCGATAACGTCGTCGAAACGAGCGGCGCGCAGGAGTTCCTCGGCCTGCAGGCGGTAATCGCCCACGATCCGGCGCGTTTCCCGTACTCCGGTATGCACGCCGCTTTGCATAATATAGCTTTGCTCGAAACCGGGGACGTATTTCTTTAGGAAGCTCGCCACTTGTTGCAACTGGCGTCGGCTCTCCCACTCAGCATAGCTAAGATCCCAGACGTCGCAGCCCAGTACGCGCGTAACGCGGGTGCTGTTAACCGCGACTTCGCGCTCATACGGTGTGCCAAAGAATAGAATGTCTTCCCGGGTGAGGTCTAACTCGCCGGCTTCGGTTGCTTTCGCCACCAAGTCCCATAACCCATGCACGCCGTGCCACTGGCCGGGATGCTCGCGGCAATAGGCATCGAAGGCGGCACGTTGAAACTCGGCAATGCGAAACATGAGCGTCATGGGTTGCACTAGGCCATCCTCGTCGCGCCCGATCTCGTAATCGGCACCTGCCTGGGTCGCAATATCGCCATCGCCGGTGCAGTCGACGATGGTTCGCGCCCGGATCAGCAGCGGTCCGGATTTGGTTTCGAATATGGCCCCCGTCGGGCGGCCGCTATCGCCCTCGACGCCGCTGGCAAAGGCGTGAAACAAAAATTCGACACCGGCTTCGTGCAGCATCTCTAAGGCGACTAGCTTGAACACTTCCGGGTCGAAGGGGACGGTATAGCCGGTGTCGATCGAGGGGGCAACGGCGCCGCCGCTGCTGACCAAACGTTCCAGCATCGTTTTCAGAACGCCTGCCACGACCGGGTGCCCCGGGCCGTGATCGTTCGGCAGCAGATTGGTCACGCCGGCTTTTTCGAAGGTCGGCCGTTGCGTATGAAACGACATCAGCGGCATGACGAGGGCCGCGGTCGCGTTGCCTCCGAGGAAGCTATAGCGTTCGGCCAAAACAACGCGCGCGCCGGCTTGGGCAGCGCCGAGTGCGGCGCCTAAGCCGGCCGGTCCGCCGCCGACGACGAGAACATCGGTCTCGGTTGCCAGGGTTGCCTTGCGGAGCGGTAGGGCGATGTGTTGTGGGTGTTCGGGGCGTGTCAGTGCAGGCATGCGGTGACAAAAGCTCCTGGTAGGTTAGATCGGAGAACGGTTCGGTCGCGGCATATCCGAATCGCCGGCCGGGCCAAATGCGCACTAATGCTTTCCTATGGAAGGGCGGTTAAGCAGCTCGACCAGTAAGTTATTGGTCTTTCGCGCGCGTGCTTGTAGCTGCGGCAACCGTGCACGTATCTTTGTCGCCAAGTCGGCGCGTAAGTCCCACGAGTGGTCGATATTGGCCAATAGCCGACCGGAGTTGACGTTGCCTAGCGGCGGCATATCCATATCTAGCGCTTGCAGTAGTCCGCTGACTTTGGCCGCGTAAGGGAGAGAGACGAAAGGCACCCCCCGTAGGGCGGCAAAGATAAGAAAATGTAGCCGCATTCCCACGGCGAACTGGAACTGTCCGACGAGCTGCAACAGCTGCCCCGGCGTGTATTCGCCTTTGAGAACGCTGGCGCGTTGCGCGCATTGCATTTTGGCGACTACAGCATGGCTATGTTGAATATCCATATGTTGGCGCTCCATCGGTACGAAGACGATGTCGGCATCCAGCCGGTCGACCATGAAGTCCGCTGCATTGGCAAGCAGATGATGGTAATGATCGACATCGATCTCCGGTGCGGCAGGGCCTGGCTCCCGAACCGAGAAGCCGACGATACGGTGCGAAAGGTCGAGACTTTCCCGTACCAGCGTATCGTCCGGTAGGGGTTCGGGCTCCAGCAGCAGTGCCGGATCGGCCGTTACCTGGATCGGTTCGCGGACGCCGATATCTTCCAGCAACCGCGCGCCCTGCCGGTCGCGAACCGTTAGCAATGCCGCCTGATCTAGCGCTTCTTTCACTATTCGGCGAACTGAGCCCGCCCGTAACGGGCCGGCGCTGATGGCATAGACCATGACCGGCACCCCAAGTTCATGGGCGAGTAGGACTTCCCGTAGGTAAACGGCCGCTTCGCTGTCGTATAGGATGCCGCCGCCGCCTAATACCAGCAGGTCGAGCTGTTCGATTTCGCTGCGCGCTTCGGCACGGGTCAGGTCGCGAATCGTCAATGCCTGGTCGACTGCGTGACGCTGTAAGGTATCGGCAGCGTTGCGCGAGAATACGGTGATGTGGACCGGTAAGCAGCGGCGTAGTTCACGCGTTATGACGGTGAGAATGGCTTCGTCGCCGAGATTGAGACCTCCGTAGGAGCCCGATATTCCAACGCGGTAGCGCTTGTCCGGCTTGCTCACGCGATACTCCTTCTCCGCCGCGGCTGGGCGAATCGTCTATTATGCGGTTCATCAGCTGGCATAATTGGGCCGCTAAGCTAGCGTTCCTATCCGTCGATGAGCGGTATTTTGCTGTTCCGACGCTTTGACTCATCCGGTTGCCGAAAAATCGTTTCGGCAACCGGATAAGGTTGCGGTGTGCGCCAAGGAGGTGGCCGTGGATAACGACAATGAGGTAGATGATGGTCAAACTACGTATGGCGGCTGCCGGGTTGCTCGCCGCGCCCTTGCTGGCGGACGCCTCGCTAGGCGAGGTGTACGGCCGGCTCCATATGTCGGCGGATTACACGAGTAACGGCGCTCGAAGCGCTGTGAACGTGAGCAGCAACGCGAGTCATGTTGGGTTTCGCGGCAGTCAACCGATCGGGGGCAGCCTGGAGGGGATCTATCAACTCGAATCGGAATTTGCCGGCGATGTCGGAGGCGGCGAGTGGGCCGTTCGCGATACCTACGTCGGTCTTCGCGGCGCGTTGGGGGAAGTGCGCCTAGGGCGGTTCGGCACACCCGCGCGACGGGTTTGGGAAACGGTGGATTTCTTCCCCGAACAGGTTGGCGACGCCCGCAATCTGATTCGTGGCGATTATATGCTGCCGGGCGCGGACGCGCCGTTGCAGGGTTTTGACGAACGACTTAATAACAGCGTCTACTATCGCACGCCCCGGCTTGGCAGTTGGCAGGCCGATATTCATTACTCGACCCATACCGGCGAGGAGCGTTACGTCGACGATAACGACCGCGATGCGGTGAGCACTTCGATAAGCTATCGCTACGGCAACCTGTATATGGCGACAGCGCATGAGAATTACAGCCGCGATCGTCACGTCAACCGCTTCGCCGGTGCCTACGATGCCGGGCCTATGCGTGTTGCCGTCTTTTATCAGAAAGCGGGCGACCCGGACGATCGCGCTTGGGGGGTGGGAACGCGTTACGGCGGTGCTACGGCTGCCTTAAAGATGCAATACTACCAACTCGACGCGGCCGAAGCCGGTCTGGGCGCGGCTATGTGGGCGCTGGGGGTGGCCTGGGATCTTGTGCCCCAGTTTGGGCTTTACCTCACCTACGCTCAGGTGCGTAACGACAGTCGGCAGACGCTGGCGCCTTTTATCCAAGCGCGCGGCGTCGAGCCGGACGAGGTATCGGTAGAGCCGGGATCTAACCCGCGAGCCGTCGCCTTGGGGGCCGTATATCGGTTCTAAAAAGCTCGTCAGCAAGCCAGTACTATACATGATTGGCCACTAACTTCACGGCGCCCCCGTAACGGGACGGCCGTCGACAGACCGGCAACCTCTCGCACGGCGCTATTGTGCTGCGCGAGAGGTTGCCTTACGAAGCTTGTGCGTTAGCGTTCAGTTTCCTAAGGCGAGTAAATCGCTATCGATGGCGTCGAAGCGGTCGCTTCCCGCCAAGGCCATGCTGAGGTCTAGGTCAGCGAGTATGCGCCGCAATACTTCGTGTACGCCTTCCTCTCCGGCCAGCGCTAGCCCCCAGATGTAAGGGCGGCCAAGTAAGACGGCGTCGGCCCCTAGAGCTTTTGCTTTCAAAATATCCGCTCCGGAGCGGATGCCGCTGTCGAATAGTACTGGCAGGTGCTCGCCGACCGCTGCGCGGACAGGAGCTAACGCGTCCAAGGCGGCAATCGAACCGTCCACCTGACGGCCGCCGTGGTTCGACACGATCAAGCCGTCGACCCCATGCTCCTTCGCGAGCGCGGCATCCGTGGGGCTTAGCACGCCTTTGAGGAGAATAGGCAGGGAGGTCGCCTGCCTTAACTTGGCCAAATCCTGCCATGTCTTGCTAGGGTCGGCAAACTCTTCTCCCCAGCGTCGAATCGAAGGCCACATATCCTCTTCCGGCGTGGCCTCCAAGCCGGCTCGGAATACCGGGTCGGAGGTGTAGTTTGCAAGCCCCTCTCCCTTTAGAAAGGGGAGGAAGGCATTGGCTAAGTCTCGCTCCCGCCATGCCATCATTTTCGTATCGAGGGTAACGACGATGGCTTGATAGCCGTTTGCCTCGGCGCGTTTGACGAGGCTTTCCGCCAAGGCGTCGCTTTTCGGCCAGTACAGTTGAAACCAACGCGGCGCATCGCCCATTGCTTCCGCTACGGCTTCTAGCGAATGCGCAGCGACTGTGGAGAGAATCATCGGAACGCCGAGGCGGGCGGCAGCTCGTGCCACGGCCAGTTCGGCGTCCGGGCGGATAATGCTCTGTACGCCAATCGGCGCCATTAGCAACGGGGTCGGATAGTCTCGGCCAAGCAGGCGAATCGAGACGTCTCGCGTACTGACGTCCGTCATCATGCGGGGCAGGATCTGGTAACGCTCGAAGGCTTCTCTATTGGCGCGCATAGTGCTTTCGCCCGCTCCGCCGGCGACATACCAGTAGGATTCGTCCGGTAGGACTGCGCGGGCGGCGGCTTCCATATCCTCGATACGCATGGGCAGGCGTGGCCGTTCGCCTTTCAGACCGTTGCGGTAGATACGAAGTTGGTAATCGCCGTAGTGAGCAGGTTTGGTCATGGTTTTTCGGTCCTCGTACCGCCTTTTTGGGTTTCTTAGCAGGCTAACTATTAGCCAACCCAATAAAGTGCGCGTAGTCAAGGCACTCGTGCCCAATCGTCTGTCGCTTTGCCGGTTTTAGAGCGTTGCTTCCGGTTCCTGGCTAGGCGCGGCCCGTCGGCGACAGCCGTCGCCCTTGGCCAGGATCCGCTAGGTTTATCTCGGCATCATGGGCGGCGGCGCGCGATGGGCCTCCATCATGGGTTCCTCCTCGACATCGTCCTGTGCCGTTAGGGTAAGCCGCATCTCCACTTCTCGGCCTTCACGGTCGAGCGTGATGTTTACTTCGTCGCCGGCCTGACGGAGCCCGATCCGGTTACGTAAGTCGCCGGCACCGGTGATCTCGTCGCCGTCGACGGACGTAATGACATCTCCTGTTTCAAGGCCTGCGGAGGATGCCGGCGTTTCTGGTGCGACTTCGGCGACTACCGCACCGCGGGTGACCTCGGTTTGCAGCTCTTCTGCTAAGTCAGGAGTGAGGTCTTGGGCGAGAACGCCCAGCGCCCCGCGCCGGACCTCCCCGTAGGCCACCAATTGCTCAAGGATCACGGCGGCTGTACTGACCGGGATGGCGAAGCCGATTCCGATGTTGCCGGCACTGGGAGAGAGAATGGCGGCGTTGATACCGATCAGCTCTCCGTCCATGTTGACTAGGGCGCCGCCGGAGTGACCAGGGTTGATGGAGGCATCGGTTTGAATGAAGTCTTCATAGCCTTGTACCCCTAGCCCCGTCCTGCCGACGGCGCTCACTACGCCGGTCGTGACGGTTTGATTAAGCCCAAAGGGGTTGCCCACCGCGACAACGAAATCGCCAACCCGTAACTCTTCTGGATCGGCCCACGGCAAGGTGTAGAGCTCCGTATCCGGGTCCGGGTCGATCTTGATAACGGCAAGATCGGTTTCCAGATCGCTGCCGACAGGGGAGGCGGGTAGCTGCTCTCCGCTATGTAAGGTAACCATGACCTCGTCAGCGTCTTGTAGTACGTGGGCGCTGGTGAGAATCAAACCTTCGGCGGCATCGACGACAACTCCGGAGCCTGCGGCGTGAAACTCTTGCTCGCTAGGCACCCTTTCCTCTCCTTCTCCTAAGAAGCGACGGAAGAAGGGGTCTTCTAACAGGGGGTTGGGCTCGATATCGACGACGCCGTGGACGGAGATATTCACTACCGCCGGCAGCACGTCTTCTAACATGGGAGCTAAGCTCTCGCGGCCGCTGTGCGGGTTATCTTCGGCTATGGCGAGCGGTACTAGTAACACAAAGCATAGTACCGACCAAAACAGTCTCTGTCCCATCATTATGCGATCCTCCAGGCGGCTCCTGTTATCCGGAGCGGCGCCCTGTTTCAGTATTCCTACATGTAAGTGGGGTGCTTTAGCCGGTGTCACGATGGAGGAAGATGTCGCGGTACCCGATATAGGCTGAAGCCAATGCAACGGGCCCCCATAGAATGAAGCCAAGGAAGAAGGGTAGTGCTGCCAACGCGGTGAGTACGAGGCTGATTAGCAGGTAAAGCAAAAAGGTAGCAAGATTTGCCGCTGCGCCTTGAAAGCTCAACTTCATCGCGGTTGCCGGCGGTTGGCGGTTCAAGGCGACTAACGCCGGCGCAAACCACAGCGCCATGATCAGCGGAATAGATAACACCAGCGATATACCGAAGCTTGCTAATAGCGCTGGATCGTTGGGGGCAGCGGCAGGGTCGGCCACCGGCATACCTAGTGCCGTGACGATAATGGCCGTGGCGAGCGATATCAGGAATAACCCGGCCAGGTAAAGCACCCCCACCAGCGCTAACGGCCCGCCGAAGCGAGAAAAGCCGGAAAATACCTCTGCCGTTGTGATCGGTTCGCGTTGCGCGAGTTTATGACACGCCAGCATGTAACCGCCGAACAGAACCGGCGCCAAGACGGTTGCCGCTAACGGTCCGACGAGGGGAATGAAATTAAGCGCAGCGACGATCAGAACCCAAACCAGGACCATTCCGATCATAGGCAGCGGGGCGCTTCGGAATAAGTCAAAGCCGTCGCTGATCCATTGCCAGCCATAGCCGACGGCAAGTCTGCGGGGCGTTAACGCAGCGCCTCCGGAGGCGTGCGTCGGTTCGCTATAGTGTTGCTGTTCCATCTTTCGGTTTCCTGCCAGAAGGACGGCACGGCCATAGCATAGAGGTAAGGGGTGTCGGCACGGCTTTTAAAGTCGGAGCCTCAGCGCGTGGCGGTAGCGCTTGATCAATGACTCATTAAGCAATAGCTAAAGGCGAGAGTGGTGCCTTCTTTTGGCGGCCGACAGTGGAGCTCAAGGATGAATAGGAATCTTGATATCGATGCCGTAGTGAGTCGCGGCGATGCGCCGAGCCGATTTTATCTCGACGGGCGTAGGGTGAAAGTGACGGAAGTGCGCTACCATTGGCTTGAGCGCGGGCAGCGCTGTTTTCAGGTAATTGGCGACGATGGGGTCAGTTACCTCCTCCGCCATTGTTGGGCTTCTAATCGGTGGACCTTGAGTCCCACGATGCAGGGGGCGGGCACGGGCGGTCACTGACCGTAGCGCAGCCTTTACTCTGTTTCCAGAATATCCTTTCGAATAAAGCGCGCAATGGCGTCGGGCGCGTTAATATCGAGGATAGGTAGCGATGTGTCGAGTTGTTCCGGCGCATCGGTGGCAACGGCGACGATAGCCGGATCGCTCGGGTGCCTTGGCGGGTGGCCGAGTTCGGGGCGCCAGAGTTCGATTTTGGGGAAGTGTTCGCTTTTGAAGCCTTCAACCAAGATGAGGTCCGTGCCGGTTTGATCGAGTCGTGCTAATTGGTCGGCCAGTCGCGGTTCGGTGGGTTGCGGATGCTCGGTAACCATTGCAGTGCGATAAGCGGAACATACGAGTACTTGACTGGCGCCGGCTTTACGAAGTTCGTAACTGTCTTTACCCGGTCGGTCGATATCGAAATTATGGTGGGCGTGCTTAATCAGGGACAAGCGTATACCGTGCGCGGTGAGTAGTGGGATAAGCTCTCGCAGTAGCGTGGTTTTACCCGTACCGCTATAGGCGGCAAAGCCGAGCAGCGGTTTGAGAGCGGTTGCCGGCCATAACGGCTGGTACTTATAGCGCTGACTTGGCATATCTGTAACACCGTAAAGTGTGAATGATGGTTTTAGAGCCTGCGATCAGGGGGTGTACAAAGCTTTGACAGCACCCCGATAGTAAATGCCGAACGATCGTGCCTTTTATGCTAAAGAAGAAGGCTCAACGGTATCTGGCGTTTACTGTCTTAGGTTGTAGGTACCGTTTGAATGAATCCCATACTAAACGAGGTGCTCGTTATGACCAATTATCTACCTTCGGGGCCGGTTACTTAGCCGAGACCTATCCCGAAATTTGGGAGGCTTATGAGCAGCTGGGAGAAGCTTGCGCGAATGTGGGGCCCCTGGATCCGCATGCTCGGCGTTTGATCAAGTTGGCGCTAGCCGTCGCGAGTCGTTCGGAGGGCGCGACGCATTCCCATGCCCGCCGTGCCCTCGCCGAAGGGCTTGACCCCGAAGAGCTTCGCCAAGTTGCCCTGATGGCTATACCGACTATCGGTTTGCCGCAGTCGGTGGCCGCTTTGACGTGGATCGAAGACATCATCGAGGAGCAAGAAGACGGCGGGGCCGACGCTTAGGAGCGGAGCCGGTCGCTAGCTCCTGCCCGCCGTCAGCCAAACGGCCAAGGTTGCTTGGTAAACGCTACCGCTAAAATGTAGCCAAACGCTAACAAAGCGCCGATAAAGGCTGCAATGCGGATTTTCTGCGTTTTTCCTCGTTTTAGGGCAATCATGCCTAGTCCGATATAGACCAGGAGGCCGAGCACTTTGGCGCCTAGCCAGCTGTGCGGCATCGACACAATGGCAACTAAGCTAAGCGCGCTGAGCAGTAGCACCGTGTCGATAACATGCGGAACGATTTTTACCCAACGCTGCTGTAACCGTTCGGGGCTAAAAAACATCCAGCTGCCGCGGACGATGAAAAATGCCAAAGTGAGCACTGCCGTGCTCATATGGAGGTGTTTGATGAGGCCGTAGTACTCGAACATGCGTTAATCTCGTCGCTCTTCTTTCAGCCCGCCTATCTTTGCCTTGTTTACCTATAAAAGCAATATTGTTTGTAGGGTTTTGCTGCCGAATTTGTGAAATTCGTCGAGCGGGCTTGGATGCTCGGTTTGCTTCTCGGCAGTGTTGCTGCTCGCGTTACAGCCCCATATCGCATTTGAAGGCAGGCGATCTGCGGAGTGTCATATCATGGCAATGAGTTTTAACGATGTGGTTGAGGCGGGAATGATGGCGGAGGCGCCGGTGCGCTTATTGTTCCTGTTTGTGAAAATCGAAGAAATAGGCACTCAAAACGCCGCCGGACCGCGCAGCCGCACCTTAGAGCCCGTTATGGTCACCGATAAACTGGCTGCGCCTGATCTGGATTTCGACGGTCTGATCGAAGAAGCAGATAAAATCAGCCCCGGCTGGGATTTCGTACTGATCTCCAGCCTCATGCGGGGCGATGGCAATATTCCCCACTCCGACGAAGCCGAGCCGCATTTGCAGCAGATGGCGAACTCGGTAGTGAGCGGAGGAGACCTGTCGCACTATCTCGTGTTCGACCGCGAAGAGAACCCCATCCGTATCGAGACGAGCCCAGTGGGCGGGACTGCTTAACGGGCTTAGCCAACGGGTTACATTACACCTCGGGTGTGGCTATGTGACCCTTTTGGCATCTTTAACTCGCTGATTCAGCGCCCCTTTTATTGCCTTTCCGTTTTGTGACGCTGCCCTCGGTGTTGGCAGCAGGCTCCTTCCTATACTCGCTCTCACCGCAAGGGGCTACCGAATCCGGTTTCTTTCGCCCTTGCAAGTACGGTGAAAGGGCCGGGAGGGAGCGTGGTTCGTCGATTTTCTCAGTATCTTAGGGCAATTGCGATTTGGCCCTTGGCGGGCGGTGCGCTTGTCCTGCTGATGGCAGGAGCGCCTGCCGTTGTTGCCGAGCAGTCCTTATCCTCGGAAGTCGTAGAAGCTTTGGAGGCGGGCAACTGTAAGCAATTGATGCGGTTGAACCGTCGGTATTGGCGGTTAGCCGAGTCGACGCCCTCGGAAGCTATGTACCAGCACACTGCGTTGGCGTTGGAATCCGCCATCTTGGGCGACCCGCTATGCGGTCGCGCCGATGCCGAGTTGATACGGGTCGAGCCTCAACAGGGCGTTAATTTCTTTAATCCCCACGAGTTCCATGTTTTCCGCTCCGGGAGACCGTCCCGATGAGCGGTTTTAGTCGCCGTTTACGGTTGTTGATTCTGGTATTGAGTGTGGCGCTGGCTGTGCCGGTAGCGGCTGCCCCAGGTGATGTGGTAAATCGCTCTGCGGCGGACTTGCCGCCTGTGGCCCCCGAAGTTGCCGAAGCGTTTATCGACGCTTTGTTTAGTCGTTGGAACGGACACAACTTGGGTGGCTTGTTAGCTGCCGACTTTCCCGATCGTCAGCTCCTGCTCGATGCTTTCCCGAACGGTGTCCCGGCGGATGCTCGGTTACGGGTAATCGACGTCAGTGCGGTACGGACCTTATCGCAGGCGCGGATAGAAGGGGGCGTTGAGAGTACCGTTTCGGCGGTTGTGCGCGCTCAGCTCGAATATGAAGATCCGCGGCAAGGCTTTCAACGGCACGAAAGCGTGGGCGAGTACACCTTTAGGATCGTGCGTCGAGCGCCGCGATGACGAAGTCGTTGCGTCTCCTCTGTGTGCCGCTGATATTGGCGGCGCTCTCCGGCCAGGCGTTGGCGACGGAGTGGCGATTAACGGGAAGCAATACGCTGCGCTTCGAGCATTACCACATCACAGGCGATGAATCCTCCAGTCCGTACGCCCACAGTGGCAGCCATTTCTTTAATGATCTGAATCTAAGCCTCACGCGACAACAGGCGTCGGGTTCCCTATGGCGATTTAATTTTGCCGGCGTTGCCAATTATTCCGACTACCGGCATTCCGAAACGGGCTTGATCCCCGAGCGGATGTCTATGTTGTACGAGCGCACTGACGTGGCTTTGCCGTTTCGCGTTGAGCTCGGCGACCAGTACATGAACGTTAGCCGGTTGACGTTGCAGCGCTCGATGAAGGCAATGCGTCTGGAGCTAATGCCTCTGTCCGCGGTCGATGGGCGTAAGCACAGCTTGACCTTATTCGCCGGCGCCGCCGAAACCGATTGGTTGTCTTTCGATGCCAGTGCCAGCCAGTATCGGGGGGCGTCATGGGCGATGGCCGACAATGCTTTAGGCCGGTTAAGCGCAAATGTCGTTTATCATAGTCGAGAGAACGACGAAGGCGTGGTGGAGCATAGCGAATGGGTAGGTAGCTTACTGGCCGAGCGCTCGTTCAACTTCTCCCACCAACGTTTGCACGCCCAAGGAGAATGGGCGCGCCATTTTACCGACCATGAGACGCATTGCGATCGCAACGGGCAAGATCGTGCGGTGACCGCCAAGATCAGCGGCCAGGACAGATTGCGCCCTTTGAGTTACGAAGTCAGCTACGAGCGGTTCGGCGAGGACTATGCGCCGGCCGGTACAACGCTTAGATCGGACTACCGGGGAATTGCAGCTCAGGCGGGGCTTGGTCTAGGCGGCGGCTATGAAGTGAGCGGTCGCGGTCACTGGGTTACCTATGGCGTCGATAGCCCGAACCCGGTGCATGCGGAAACCTTTGGCGTCAGTATGAGTGGTCCGCTCAACCGCTGGGCGCCGCGGCCGATACTGGGGCAAGGCGAGGTTACGCTGCAAACGCGCAACAGCGAATCGGGCCATATTGACACGCAGGCGACGACTACGCGTTTGAATTTAACCCTCCCGAACCGGGGGGAAACTCGGATTGGGTTGTTGTGGTCGGAGTTTGATAGTCGGCATACGGTTGGAACGGATCGGATCACTCGGAGAGTAAGCGTCAACCACGGTCGGAAAGGCGTTTTTGGTCGTACCGAGCTGGATCTACGGGCCGGTTTCGCTTACCAAGAGGTTAAAGGGAACAACCCGCAGCAGACCCTAAACCCGACGCTGTCTTTAACGGCAGCCCGTGCCGGTCACAGCATCGGAGCCAATCTCGGGTACCACCGCTTCGATACGGATGTGACGGCCGATGCCGGTGTCGATACCTACACCTTCGGGATGAACTACCAGTACCGCGACGGCCCCCATACGGTCGGTATTCAGGTCGATCACCACTTACGCGATCCGGAAGCCGGCGAGGAGACGGAGTCATGGCGTGCTGGGGTGTTCTGGCGCTATAGCTTCGATCATGGTTGGTAGGCGGCTATTTTTTCGGCACCGGTAGTTGGTTGTTGCTGGGGAAGGCGTTGACCGAAAGGGCCTTCGGCTGACGCTAAGCATCGCTATAGGCAATAGCGTCTGGGCCCAGGCCCCATAAGCAAATTCCCGCTAACGCACGATGAAGCCAAGAAAACGCCGTTCAATGAACCGCAGTCGTTTCCGGTTGCAGCATGACCTTGATGCAACCGTCCTGTTTGTCGCGGAACATCTCATACGCCTGTGGCGCTTGTTCGAGCGACATCCTATGCGTAATGACAAAGCTTGGGTCGATGTCCCCGGTAGCGATGCGTTCCAGCAGCGGTTGCAGGTATTTGTGAACGTGGGTCTGGCCGGTTTTTACGGTCAGCGCTTTGTTCATCAAGGCGCCGACGGGTAGCTTGTCGGCTAAGCCGCCGTATACCCCGGGAACCGATACCGTACCGCCCTTACGGCAGGCCATGATGGCTTGACGTAAAGCCGTAGGCCGTTCGGTTTCCAGCATCATCCCCTGTTTTACCCGATCGTACCATCCTTCTAAGCCTAAGCCGTGAGCTTCCATACCGACGGCATCGATACACGCATCGGGGCCGCGCCCGGCTGTCATATCGCGTAAGGCTTCGACTACCTGCAAAGTATTGCCTACATCGCTTGGTCGTAGCGGTTCCGCTCCCGATTCGCGCACGGCCATCGACAGGCGCTCGTCGACGTCGTCGATAGCGATGACGCGAGCACCCAGCATCTTAGCGCTGGCAATGGCGAACTGCCCTACCGGGCCGCAACCCCAAACTGCAACGGTGTCGCCCGGTTGGATATTGCACTGCTCGGCGGCTTGATAACCGGTGGGGTAAATATCCGTCAGGAATAACACTTGCTCGTCGCGCAGGTGATCCGGAACCTTCATCGGCCCAACATCGGCGAAGGGGACGCGTACAAATTCCGCCTGACCGCCGGCATACCCGCCTAGCGCGTGAGAATACCCGAACAGGCCGGATGGCGAATACCCCCACATCTTTTCGGCGATGACCGCATTCGGATTAGAGTTGTCGCACAAGGACCATAGGTCATGCTCGCAGTAATAGCAGTGTCCGCAAGCAATCGGGAAGGGGACGACGACCCGATCGCCTTCTTTTAGATTGCCGACCTTATCGCCAACGGCTACCACCTCGCCCATAAACTCGTGGCCGAGAACATCGCCTTTTTGCATGGTGGGAATGCAACCGTCGAACAGGTGTAAATCCGAGCCGCAAATAGCGGTGGCCGAGATTCGGACCACCGCATCCCGCGGATTGACGATGCCCGGATCCGGCACCGTATCGACACGGACGTCGTTTGATCCGTGCCAGCAAACCGCTCTCATGTCGATCTCCTCTCTTTGGCTTAATGGCGCAATGTGCCCGACGTCGGCGGAGCGGCCGGCGTCGGTTCGGCAGTCGGCATCTCGCCGGCTTCCATGAGCTGTTTAAAGCGCCGTATATCTTCCTGAATCTCCTGCTTCGTAATGCCATTGAAGTAGCGCGCCATCGTGGTCCCGAGTTTGCCCCCGGGTGGGCGATAGCACATATCGACTTCGACTTCCGTGCCGCGACCTTCCGCTAAGGGCCGAAAGCGTATTTCGCCCTCGTTTTGGAGTTGCGAGCCTTCCATGGAGCGCCAAGCGATTTTCTCGTTCGTCCGGTCTTCGATTACTTCTGCATCCCATTCCAGGGTTTTGCCGAACGGGGCTTCGGCGACCCAGTGCGAACGCCGCTCATCGAACTGAGTGACATCGACGATGTGACGCATAAACTGCGGTAGGTGCTCGAAGTTTCGCCAGTAGCTATAAAGCTCGTCGGGCGAACGATCGATGGTTATGCCGGTGGTGACGCGTATCTCGCTGTCGCCGATAAGCCCCTTATCGGAAGGGCTGGCGGAGCTGCGGCCGAGTTGCTCATACATGGCGCAATGGCCGCTCGCGCCGCGATATATCAGCACCCCGCCGATGGCGCCCATGGCAAGCCCGAGCAGCCCTCCTCGGCGCATGCCCCAAATCGCGGCAAGTGTACCTCCGGCCAGCGATGCCCAGCGCTCGGTATCGCCGACGTTGTGGCCGCTTTGTTGCATTCGGTCGGCTTGTTCATGCGCCATTTCCATACCCTGGTTGGCGAGATCTTGTATCCGGTCTTTGTCCATACGTGAATCCTCCCGCGATTAACACGCTGGCGCCGCCCGGTACCGCATAACGCATTACCGAGAGTGGCGCATTCAGGGTGGAGTTAGGGACAGGGACGCGGATTGCAAGCGAAGTCAGCAGCTTGGCAGAAAGAATAGCGTGCGGCGATGGATTTCCAGTCGCCGCACCTTATCGGATTGTTTGGAAGCGATTACCGATGGCGCTTATCGGCACTGTTCTGGCCGCCGTATTGAAGTAGAAAACCGCGCAGTCGTGTGACGATTTCCAACAGGTTCTCGCCGGTTCGAGTCGTTTGACGCGCGGAGTCCGCCGTTTGTCGAATATGATCGCTAATCTCAGTAATGTTCTTATCGATTTCTTCCGCGGCGGTGGATTGTTGTTGCGTGGCGGTGGCGATGTGAGCGCTCATGTCGTTGATGTCCTGCATCATACGTTCCGTGGTTTCGATACTGGTGCCGGCCTCGGAGGCCAGCTCGCGCACGGTGAGCGTTGTCTTGCGGCCAAGTTCCATGGCGCTAACGGCGGCTTGTGCGCCCCGCTCCAGCCGTTCGATCATCTCCGCGATCTCGTTCGTCGAGGTGCCGGTGCGGTTGGCTAAGGTTCGGACTTCGTCTGCGACGACGGCGAAACCGCGCCCTTTGTCGCCGGCTCTTGCCGCTTCGATCGCTGCATTGAGTGCCAACAAGTTAGTTTGTTCGGCGATACTGCCGATCACATCGAGAACGCTTCTGATGCGTTCGCTTTCCTCGCTAAGATGATTGATAGCGTCGGCGGCTTGTTCGACCTCGTTGGCCAAGCTTTCCATAGCTTGCGCTGTGCGCAAGACAACGGATTTGCCCGCCTGCGATCGATGTTTTCCTTCAGTCGCTAGATTCGCAGCCTCCGCTGTTTTGGCGGCAATTTCTTGGACCGTAGCGGTCATTTGGTTCATCGCCGCAGCGGCTTGTTCAAGCTCGCCGCGCTGAATGATGATGGCGTTACCGGTTTGTGCCGCACCGGCTTCCATGGACTCGGCGGCCTTTTGTAGGTGATCGCTGATATCGCCTATCCGGCCCAGAACGGTTTGCGCTCGCGCTTCCGTCATCGCAAGTGCCAGTTCGAATTGCGCCACTTCGTCTTGTCCGCGGCCGTAGACCAAGCGCCCGATAGCATCGTCGAAAATAGGCTTCGTGGCCGCCGCGCGTTTGCGCAAGCGCTGGGTCAGCAGATGGGCGCCGACCCCGGCGAGTCCTACGCCGCCGAGCGTTAAAAGCAGCGTTAAGCCGCCGGAGAGCTGCGCGCTGCCTAGGGCAAGCCCAAGCAGTAAAGCACTGGCCAGGCTGGCTGCCGTTTTGTTTCGCTGATCGAGCAGTGTGTCGAGCCGGAAACGGCGGCCCCGGTTGATGTGTTGGTACAAACGTTCGGCGTAGATCACTTGGCTACGGGCCGGGCAAGTTCGGACCGACTCGTAGCCGATACAGCGGCCGTTTTCATAGATAGGAGAAACGTAGGCGCTAACCCAATAGTGATCGCCGTTCTTGCAACGGTTTTTCACCATGCCTATCCAGGGGCGGCCTGCTTGTAGCGCGGTCCACATCGCAGCGAATGCCGCCGACGGCATATCCGGGTGACGAATAATGTTGTGCGGTTGGCCGAGGAGTTCATGCCGACCATAACCTGCGACCTCGCAAAAGGCGTCATTGACATGGGTTATAGTCCCATGCAAATCCGTGGTACTGATTAAGCGTATGTTGGGAGAATACAGACGCTCTTGGCCGGTCACAGGTAGGTTCTTCCGCATGAAATTTCGAGGCTCCTCCGCTGAAAGGACGGATAACAGGGTTTTACTTGCGGCGAGAGCGCGAAGCTGCTTTCTACCTATTAAGGAATAATTGATTATAATCAAATAATACCAAGGAGGTAGTCAAGAATGTCACAGCTCTGCTAGCCGAATCCGCTACTGGGATCGGCCGATTGCCCCAACTCCATAGGGCTATGACGACCGTTTGTGGGAGAGTCATGAAGATGGGGTATGGAATGAGAGCAGCATTGCAAGGGCTTGTGGCGCTTGCATTGGCGGCCGGTTGGTCCGGAGGGGTTGTCTCTGCTGTGGCTGATGAGGTGCGAGATTCGCCGCAGGACGTTGCCGATTCGGCGGCGCAACTGGAGCAGCTATTGGCTAGACAGGTCGGAAATCCTGTCGTTAATCCGCGGGGAGAAGAACTTGGCGAAGTCCGAGAGGTGGTTCGAAACCCCGTCACCCAGCAGCTGTTTGTCGTTGTTACCACCGGCGGCGTACTTGGGATCGGAGCGCGAGATGTCGTGGTGCCGGCTGACGCGTTTGCCGTGACGGAGGGAGAACTGCTGCTTCGCCAGGATCTGAGCCAGGAGCAGTTTGAGCAGTTTGCCGACGATCTTGCGGAGCACTACGAGGAGATGGCGCAAGGCCAAAGGCCCTAGTGTCCCGGCTGTCCAGGGCGCACTTCATGAATCAAGTGCTTGCGTGATTGGCCTCTAGCAGGCTCCAATCTTCGGGTTCAGAGCCATGCCTGCTTGTGGCGTCGAGGCCAGGGGGGTAGCATCGCTGAAAAACACGAGCAACTGATGGACGGCGCAACGCATGAATACTGAGGTCTCCGGCAGCGAGCGGCGCTTTGTGGTATTTCCGCCCGTTATCACAGCTCTGCTGGTGTTGAACGGGGCGATTTTTTTATTCAACCGTATTTTGCCGATTTTCTGCTCGCTCACTTCGCGCTTTGGCCGCTGGGCTCGCCTGAGTTGGTGATGTCTCCCGCAGGGCCTGCTCTGATCCCCGAGTTTCAGCTCTGGCAGTTGGTTACCTACAGTTTTTTGCACGGCGGTACTTTTCACCTGTTCGTCAATATGTTTGCTATGTGGATGTTTGGCGTCCAGATTGAGAACCTATGGGGGTCTCGGCGCTTCGCTTTCTATTTCTTCGTATGCGTGATCGGGGCTGCTTTAGTGCAGTTGGTCGTGGCAACGCTTGCCGCAGAACAAGGCGACGTCTACCCAACCGTAGGCGCCTCTGGCGGCGTATTCGGTATTCTGCTTGCCTTCGGGGTGTTGTTCCCCAACCAGCGGATTATGTTGCTATTTCCCCCTATTCCGCTGAAAGCGAAGTGGTTCGTTATCCTCTTTGGCTTGTTTGAGCTGGGTGCAGGTATTTCCGGCTCCAGTGCCGGCGTTGCCCACTTTGCTCACCTTGGCGGCATGCTCTTTGGTTTGTTGCTATTGCTGCTTTGGCGACGATCTTGATGTACGCACCGACGAAGACCGACGCACGATTTAGGTGACAATTTGTCGAATATAGCGATAGCCTCTTTGCTTGTTTCCGCTTGTCCCCATGTAGCCAAAGGTGCAATCTCGATGACTGATGACTCCGAGCTGGGCGCGCTGGCGTTGTCGGAAAGGGGCGGTGTTTTCCTCATGCATTCGGGAAGCGGTTTCCCATGCAATTTATTGTCTGTGTTCTTTCAGGATGAAACTTCGGCTCAAAGGAGGGCCTGTTATGGCAGAGCAGACGCAAACGGTACGTGAATTTAATCAGCAAATGGATCGAATGGTTTTGCCGGCCCAGCGGGTTGGCGCGCTGATGATGAATAATATTGAACGAATGGCGCAGTTCCAGCTTAACACTATGCAGGCTTACAGCCATATTGCCTTCCGGCAATGGCGCGATGCGCTGGAGATTCGCGATCAACAAAGCTTGCGCGAGTTTTTTGGTAAGCAGAGCGAATGCATGCGCGAAGTCGGTAAGAAAATGGCCGAAGATACGGAAGTGTTGGCGAGTATCGGCCAGGAGTTTGCGCGTCAGGCGCAACATGTTGCCGAGGAGAACGTACGCACGATGACCGACATGACGCATGCGCTAGAGCGCGCGGCCCAACAAGATGCGCAGCGGGCAGCGGAACGGTCCGGCAGCCGGCGTTCGGCGAATGCTTAATGGAATGAGGGCTTAGCGGTTGTGGGGGAGCGATCAACGCGGTTTTTCGCGTTGCTCCCTTGAAGATCTGGATCGGCAGCCCTATAACCTAAAATAGGTTGGGGAGTGGGAAGTTTTGTCTAAAGAAGGGCGTCCCTTTGTAGCTGTCTCGCTGCTCCCCGTCTGCTTTTCCAGATAGAAAGGACCGGCTCACGCTTTCGCGTAGAGCCGGCCAACGACAGCAGCCCATAGGAGAAAAAGTGTCCCCGGCACGCGGGCCTTGACCCGCCTTTCAAGTGCCCCGTGCCGGAGACGGGGAACGCTATTCCTGTCTATACATCAGACAGCCTTACCGTTTTGGGAGGGCTAACCTCCCGCTTCGTCTATAGGAGGTAGCTTGGCCGTGTTCTGGCTGAGCGTGCCTCCTTGCACCTGGTTGGGTTCCGGCTGGCTTGTCAGCCGCTTGCCGGCACCCTGCTTCCCAGTCGTATTTTGTATAAAGCAGGAATGATGCCAACTCGTGTGATTCGTGTGGTTATGCGGGTTTCCGGGCATCCATTGTCTAGTGCAGCAGCTAAAAGCGTTGTCTTTGCGCGACAGAGACCACAGATTTCACCAGGAAGCGCTTGATCTGGTTGAAAAAGCAACTGTCTCTAAAAAGCGACAGTTGTGAGGTGGGGCTCTCAACGCCACCTCGGGGGTGACCTTAAGAGCTCCGCCGACCGCGAGCGCTCCGTGGGTTGTGGAGTTCTTGTCATGGAACCGAAGCCGGCTAGTTGGCAAGCAAGCAGCCCAGGTGAGGCTTGAGGTGGCTGATCGGCTTCCTGCCTATGATCCGAAGATGTAATTAACGTAAGTGGACAAGGAGCAAGTCCTATGAAGAAGTATCTTGCAGTGGCAGCGGCGATGGGCTTTGCACCCGCGCTTGTCTCCGCTCAGGTGGCGCATGGCGGCGGTGCCGCTACTATGACGGGCCCGGTGGAAGGTGATAGGGAGATTACTCTCTTCGGTTCCGGTCGTAGCGACGTCGATTTCGATAACAATACGATCTCGGTGAATGGCTCATTTGCCCAATACCTGACGGACGAGTGGTCGTTAGGGGTCCGTCAAGGTATTGACTACATCGACCGGCCTGACGAGAGTTCGATCTGGCAGGGCTCGACGGCGTTGTTTACACAATGGCACTTCGGTGCACCCGATGCGATGGTGCGGCCGTTTGTCGGAGTTAACTTCGGCGGTTTCTACGGCGACAATCTTACCGACACGTGGGCAGCTGGTCCTGAGGTCGGTGCGAAATGGTATGTCCAACCGCAGACGTTTATTCTGACCCAAGTGGATTATCAGTTCACTTTCCGCAATGCGGATGATCTGGACGAGGACTGGGACGACGGTCGTTTCAATTATCACATAGGGGTTGGTTATAACTTCTAGTTCATTGTGGCGGGTGCTCAGGGCGGTTCTTCCTCGCATTGGGCCTCCGCTGTTTTAGGTGCCCCCGGGTATCCCCAACCCTCCGAAGGGGTAAAGGATATCCGAGGGGCTCCTTATGCGACGTTCTAAGCGCGAAGGCATACTAGTAACTAGTAGGGTTGGCTACGCACTCGTGCTGCATATAGGAGAATGGAGAGGCTTAGGTCGACAACGACAAAAATTGCCACTACCAGGATGACCTCCGCAAAGCTTAATCCTAGTACCGGCATGAGTATCAGAGCCGGGAGCAAGGCCTCGGGGATCTGATCCAACCCACTGGCAAAGCTGCTAGGGGGGTAGCCAAGACGCCTTTTGACAAAGCTTGAGAACAGATCGCCTAGCATGGCTGTAGCAGCTATGAGCAGCCCGATGGCGACCGAAAAGCCGAACAAGCTTGCGGCCAAGGTGGTCAACAGGGCGGAAGCGACTACCCCGAGGATGGTTTTTGAGGGGCCGAATAAAGGTCGTCCGTCATCATATAGCCGTCCTCCATCCAGAGCGTATAGGAAACGTGTGCCCGCGATATTGCGAGCCAGTATCGGTGCGCCGTTGGCGATTAGCAGTAGTAGCAGAACCTTTAACGCAAGCATGTTTCGTCACTCTGCCTCGGTCAGCGAACCAGAACGAATACCATAGGGGCCGCGGGCGGCGTCCCATAGTCGTCTGTAACAGAAACATTGGGTCGCTTAGGCTTTGCAACAGTATTTAAGGAAGTGCTAGATGTCTCTTCGTGTTGTTTGGGCGCAAGGATTTAATTCTTGTTCGATCTTTTCTTGACAGCCCGTTTGTTGGGAGAGCGAGCTATCTTCAAGCCGACTTTGGTGATTTTGCCGGCCTCCAGTTCTCGTACTACCAGCTGGAAGCCTTCAAATCGGATGCGGTCGCCAACAACCGGCTGATGCTTGAAACGGCTGTATAAGTGGGGGCCGATCAGCTCGGAGGCAGCGCCTTTGTAAGGCAGTTTTAAGCCATAAGCATCGGCCAGATCGCCCAGCGGCGTATCGGCGCTAATGACGAACTCCCCGAAGAAGCGGTGTTCTTCCAGGCGCTCCTGCTCGGCGCTGGCGCCAAACAACCGATCTAGTGCGGGAAGTTCCCGCGAGGTGGTTAAAAGGTATACGTAGTCGCCGACTTGTAGGGTTTGATGGTGCGGTTTATCTAGCGGCTCCCCATTACGAATTAGGGTTAATAGGCGCGCCTGTTTCGGTAACGGAACGCGGTTGGCTGGCCAGTTGACGACTTCGGAGCGCGGTTGAAGCTGATAGCCGACGAATTCATGATCGTGTTGGCCTGGAATGTCTAACTCCATGCGCTGCGATGCGCCGGTAACATGAGGCACTTCGATGCGTAAGAACCGAGCTAAGGGCGCGATGGTCCAACCTTGGGCGATGAGCGAGACCAAGACGATAAAGAAGGCAATGTTGAAGTAATCGCGCGCACCTTCGACGCCGGCGAGAATGGGGAAAAGGCCTAACAGGATCGGTACGGCGCCACGTAGGCCCACCCAGCTGATAAAGACTTGTTCTCGCCACGGGAAACGGAACGGCAGCAGGCAGATAACCACGGCCAAGGGGCGTGCCACCAGAATCAATACTCCGGCAACTAACATGGCTTGACCGGCTACCGGTAATAACTCCGAGGGCGTGACGAGCAGCCCGAGCATGAGGAACATGCCGATTTGACTCAGCCAGGCAATGCCGTCATGAAAGCGGCGGATGTTTTGTGCTGCCTGATGGGGGCGGTTGGCAAGAATAATGCCCGCTAAGTAAGCCGCAAGAAAGCCGCTGCCGCCGATAACGGCAGCGATGCCGTAAATGAGTAGGCCGCCAGATAGGGCGAGTAGCGAGTACAGCGAAGGCGTTAACGGCAAGCGGTTTATCAGTGCTGTGAGGCCCCTTCCGCCGATAATGCCAATCAAGGCGCCAATGCCCATCTGGCTGGCAAATTCGATTGCCATGCCCCAGCCGAAGCTTGTGTACTGACCGAGCAAGAAGTCGATGAGTGCAATGGTCAGGAAAATGGCCATCGGGTCGTTGCTGCCCGATTCGATCTCCAAGGTGGCCTGCACCCGCTGTTTGAGTTCAAGCCCACGGGAGTGCAACAGGTTGAAGACTGCGGCCGCGTCGGTAGAGCCGACGATAGCGCCGATCAGCAAGCCAGCCATCCAATGAATGTTAAATAGCCAACTGACGAATAGGCCGGTTACGGACGCAGTTATAACGACGCCGACGGTGGCCAGCGACAAAGCCGGTTTGAGGCCGACGCGGAAACTGCTGGTCTGGGTGCGTAGGCCGCCGTCAAACAGAATGATGGCAAGCGCCAGGCTTCCGATCAGATGCGCGCCCTGAATATCGTCAAAGTGGATGCCAACTGGCCCTTGCTCGCCGACCAGCATCCCAATGACGAGGAATACCAATAGCAACGGGGCGCCAATACGGCTGGAGACGACGCTCGCGAGGATGCTGACCGTTAGCAGTAGTCCAACACCGAAAATGAATTGGTTGGTGAGCTCCAAGAAAACCGCCTTTCGTCTCTAATGCCGTCTGCGCTGACCGGGTTTGCCGTGCATTGTTTTAGACGTCGACAAGAGAAAGATTATAACAGGAAAAGCGACAGCCTTATCTTCAGCCCATCATGAGAGTCTGACGTACGTCTTCGGGTTCCGTATAGGGCGCGATTAGGGCTGTTTCTAGTAAGCGATTAGGTTTATCGGTGCGGATCAGGGGGAGGGCAGGAGCAAAGGGCGGTGAGCTTACTACGCGCCCTTGTCTGCCTTCAACCGACATCCAGGCTTCCGGTCGCATAGCGCATGCGTTCGGCCCCGACTGGGGAGGGGGTGTTCGCCGGAATGTTAGATGGCGTTGTTTTTTCTTGCGCCCGCTGTTGTTGGTTGGTGAATAAGCGATTGTCGGCAGCTTCGATTAATATCTCCGGTAGATCGCCATCTTCCGGAAAAGCGGCTGCGCCTATGCTGGCCGTCAAGTCGAAACTGTGACCGTCGACTTCAAATGGATCTTTCAACGCCTCCTGAAGGCCAATTTTCAGTTTTGCCAGTGCTGTGCCGACATCGGCATCGCTGAAGATGATCATAAACTCGTCAATGCCGGCACGAGCGACTGTGTCGCAGCGCCGCAGCCGTTTCTGTAACCGTTGCGAAACCGCTTTTAACACCTTGTCTCCCGTCTCGTAGCCGTGCTGCCTATTCAATAAGCCGAAATCGTCGATATCCAGCAAGATGACAGCGGCACCTATGCGGTGTCGTTCGGCGTACAGCAGGGTTTGCTCCAGGCGATCGAAGCCTAGGGCGCGGTTAGGAAGTCCGGTCAGTGGATCTCGGTGTGCCATGAAGCGCATCTGCTCTTCCGTTTTGCGTAACATAGCTTCTACGGAGTGGCGTTCGAGCACTTCCCTGCTAAGCTCGGCACTGCGTTTGGACAGTCGTTCTTCGGCGTCGGCCAGAATCGCGCGCGAGACGCCGAGAATACTGCCAAGGGTAAGCAGACTGAAGCCTAAAAAGATTAAGGCCGTTGTGCTGTGATCGGTCATTAACCAGTTGGCATGTTGAGCGGCGGCGAACGCGAATAGCAACAGCACCATTAAGCTGACCAGGACACCGCCCGTTTTTACTCCTTTTATAAAGAAGGCAGCAGCCGGAAACAGGGCGAACCAATAAGGCCCTGTTTGATCGATACTGGCAAAGACGCCTTTCATAAGGACGATGAACAACACGGCGAGCACAATATTCTCGCTAGCATTTATGCGACGGGTTTTATGGAGAAAGACTAAGTTGCCGACGATGCCGGCTAGCATGAGGCTGTTGATCAGCGCTAACCAGTAGATGCCTTCGATGATATATAGGGTGCCGAGTACCGGGATGAGGATAAGACCCATGCCGGAGAAACCGACGACGAAAAGGTACTGTCGTAACTGGGCATCGGTGACCCCACCGTAGAGGCTACCGAAGAATCGATGAAAGAGCTGTGCCGCCTGCATGGTCTAAGTCCTTGACTCTAAAGGCTGTGGTGTGCTGAGTTGCGTCCCGTAACTCGGAGGCCGGTTATCTTTTGACCTTAATTTAATACTTAGTATACCAACTACATAACTTCTTCTGGCAAGTACTGTTTTCAATTGCGTGTATCCGAAAGATACTCATGAGTCTTAAAGTGGCCTTTGTTTCTAGTCAAGGAGTTATGGCAATGTGGAGCGATATGGGGCGCTGCCGTGATAGCCTGACAGCGCATGGCAACGAGCAAACGACGAAACAACGGGGTAACTTATGGCGCAGGTGAGCCGCGAGGTGGAGCGGCAGGAGTCGACCGCTTTAGTGGATCGGTTCGGTCGTAGTAAGCAGAAGTTACGTATTTCGATTACCGACCGGTGCAATTTCCGTTGCGGCTACTGTATGCCGGAAGATCCCGAGTGGCTGCCGCGAGAGGCTTTGTTGAGCTATGAAGAGTTGCTGCGTCTTGCCAAGCTGTTTGTAACGGAGCTGGGGATCCGGCGAATTCGCGTAACCGGGGGCGAGCCGCTGCTACGTAAAGGCGTCGATCGGTTTGTGGCGAGTTTATCGGCATTGCGCGAGGCGGGTCTTGAGCGGATTTCGATGACGAGCAACGGGGTCTTGCTAAGGCGTTATGCGCCGGCGTTGGTTGCGGCCGGTTTGGACGATGTGAACGTGAGCATCGATGCGATTTCCCCAGCGCGTTTTCAGGCGCTGACAAAAGGAGATCTGCAGCCGGTGCTGGCCGGCATCGAGGCGGCCCAAGCGGCGGGTTTGCCGGTCAAACTCAATGCCGTGGTTATCCGCGATCATAATGAAGACGAGATACTGCCCTTAGTGCGCTGGGCGTACCGCCAGCGTGTCCCCTTGCGGTTCATCGAGTTCATGCCGTTGGACGGCAATGGGGCCTGGTCGCCACAGAAGGTGGTGCCGGAGGCAGAGATTATTGAGCGTCTGTCGCCTCACTTCGCTATTGAGCAGCTACCCAGGACGCGCGAGCCCGCGCGCTATTATCGCGTTAACGGCGACTATCGCTTGGGCGTGATTTCCACGGTCTCGAATCCATTTTGCGAAAGCTGCGACAGAGTGCGGCTAACCGCAACGGGCGAGATTTTTCCCTGCTTGTTCTCGCCGGTTGGGGTCGATCTGAAAGCGCCGCTACGTGCCGGTGCGGGCGATGCGGAACTGGTTGAGCGGATTCGCGCAGCCGTTTGGCAGAAGGGGCGGGGGTTTGCAGTCTCGGCCGGTTATGTGCAGCGTTCGGTCAGTATGCACTCACTAGGCGGTTGAGCCCGCCGCACAGGCGATTAATCGGCCATGGCTTGTCGCAGCACCTCGATAACGGGTGCCGTATCCGGGCTAATGCCGCGCCAGATAAAAAAGGATTCCGCAGCTTGCTCGACGAGCATGCCCAAGCCGTCCAGCGCTAATGCCGCGTCATGCTCAAGAGCCCATTGCTGGAAGACGGTGGGTATATCGCCATAGACCATGTCGTAGCAGCTTGCCCCTTCTCGTAGCAGCGTGTGCGGTAAGGGCGGTAGTTCTCCCGTCAGGCCGGCCGAAGTGCCGTTGATCACGATATCGAAGCGCTCGCCGAGCGCGTCATAGCCGCAACCTTTGACCGGAAGCTTGGCATTAAACAGTGCGGCGAGTTCGATCGCTTTGGTTTCGGTGCGATTGGCGATCGTGATGCTTTCCGGCAGCTCTCCCAGTAACGCTGGTAATACTCCGCGAACTGCTCCGCCTGCGCCGAGTATCAAGATCCGCTTTCCGGCCAGGTGGACCGCGTGATTGTTGCGGAGGTCACGAACAAGCCCTGTTCCGTCGGTATTGTCGCCGAAGATTCTCCCGTTGCTCTCGAACAAAAGCGTATTTACCGCCCCTCCGGCACGGGCTCTTTCGCTTACGCTGTGGGCAACTTCTCGGGCATCTTGCTTGAAAGGAACCGTGATATTAAGCCCCTTGCCACCGCTGTCGCGAAAGGCCTCCAACGCTTGTTGGAATTCGCCGAGAGGAACGAGGATCTTTTCATAGCTCAACGCCTGCCCGGTTTGCTCTGCGAACAGCTGGTGGATTTGCGGCGATTTGCTATGAGCAACAGGGTTGCCCATCACAGCGTAGCGATCGCTCATAAACACTCCCTCCGAGCAGTTAGTTGCCGAAAACGGCGCGCAGGATATAGAAGAAAACGATAGCCAGAATCCCGCCCGCCGGCAGCGTGACAACCCAGGACATAAAGATCATCCGGACCACGCCCAAGTTCAAGGCGGCAATGCCGCGAGCCAGACCCACGCCTAGTACGGCGCCGACTAAGGTATGGGTCGTAGAAATGGGTAGCCCTAGCCCGGATGCGAACACGACGACGCTTGCTGCCGAGAGCTCGCAGGCAAACCCGCGGCTCGGTGTGAGCTGGGTAATATTCTTGCCCACGGTGGCGATGACTTTGTGCCCCAGCATCAGCAGGCCAAGCACGATACCAACGGCTCCTAACACCAATACCCACAACGGCATGACGGCCGCTTCTTGAACCTGCCCGGTGTGGACCGCGCTGACGATGGCCGCGACCGGACCGACGGCGTTGGCCACGTCGTTCGAGCCATGGGCGAAGGCCATCGCACAGGCTGTAACCACCATGAGGATGCCGAACACGCGCTCGACATTCGCATAATGGAACTCGCGATCCGCCTGCGGATCGAGTTGCAGGCGTTGAATGAAGAATTTGCCGATAAGCATAACGACCAGGCCGACGGCGAAGGCGTAGGCATAGGCTTGCCCGGTGCTTAGCTCAAGCCCGACATGAGCCAGCCCCTTCAGCATGGTCATCAGGGCCATAACGAAGCCGGCCAGGAACATATACAGCGGAACGTAGGTTTTCGCCGCTTGCAGAGGATCTTTGCGGTCGAGAATCAGCCACTGCACGCTGCGGAACATCGCATAAGAAACCGTGCCGGCGAGTAACGGCGAGACGACCCAGCTCATCGCGATGGTGCCGATTTGCCCCCAATGAACGGCGTGCCAACCCAAGGCTGCAATGCCGAAGCCGACGATGGCGCCGATGATCGAGTGGGTGGTGGATACCGGCCAGCCCATCCGTGACGCCACCAGTAGCCAAACACCGGCGGCAAGTAGGGCGGCAAGCATGCCGAATACGAGGGTCTCGGGTGTGCCAGCGACCAAATCGGTATCGATAATGCCGCCGCGAATCGTGGAAGTGACGTTGCTGCCGGCCAGTACCGCCCCGGCAAATTCGAAGATGGCGGCGATGATGACCGCTTGCTTAATGGTCAGGACGCGGGAGCCGACCGAGGTGGCCATGGCGTTAGCCACATCGTTAGCGCCGATCCCCCAGGCCATAAACAGGCCAAACGCAGCGGCCAAAATCAGATAATAAATGCCGAATTCCATGGGAGCCTTTTATTTTGCGAGCATCAGCTGTAGGCGGCTACCGACTTTCTCGGCCGCATCGGCAAGATCGCCCGTCCAATCGAGGATTTTATAGAGGAACATGACGTCGACGGGCGGGAGATCCTTTTCCAGTGTGCGCAAGGTCGCCCGCAGGGCGATCTGCATGTTGTCGGTATCTTTTTCTATTTTCGACAGCTCCGCCAACATGCTCTGTACCAACTCGACTTCCGAACCGCGAAAACCGGTTTCCACCAGCTCGTCGAGTTCGTTAACCGTTTTGGTCGCCTGTTCGGAGGCATCGATCGAGCGATGCAGATAGGCCATGAACGGCTCAACCATCGGCTTGGGTAAGTACATGTCGCGGCCGCGTACCAAGCGGCGATGTCTTTCGCCTTGTTGGCGATCTTATCCTGCGCCCGTAGTTGTTCGAGCAGATCGCGCCGGTCCATGGCAAGAAAAAGCGTCCGGGGGAGATCTAGCCGTAACGCGCGTTTAAGATCGTCCGCCTCATCCTCAAGCTGGGAAACTCGTTCCTGTGCCTTGGCAACGGCGTCGTAATCGCCTGCCGCGACGGCCTCGAAGAGCGGAACCAGTTGCTGAGCGCATTCCAGCACCTTGCTCATGTGCTTTTGCAAAGGGCGAACAGGCGAGGTGCCGAAAATCCCGGAGAAATAGCTCTTAGGACTCATGGGGTATCCCCTGACGGTATAGTTAGGGCGTTCGCAACCAATGAGCTGCGCGCTTTGCGAAGTAGGTGAGAATACCGTCGGCCCCGGCGCGTTTCATCGCCAGTAGCGCTTCCAGCGCACACTTGCGCTCGTCGAGCCACCCGTTTTGAGCGGCGGCCATCAACATGGCGTATTCTCCGCTCACTTGGTAGACAAAGGTTGGCAGTTGAAACTCGTCTTTCACCCGGCGTACGACATCCAGGTACGGCATTCCCGGCTTAATCATTACCATGTCGGCGCCTTCCTCGAGATCCAACATGACTTCCCGCAACGCTTCGTCGCTATTGGCCGGATCCATCTGATAACTTTCCTTGCTACCGCCCTTGAGATTGGCGGCAGAGCCTACGGCATCGCGGAAGGGGCCGTAGAAGGCGGAGGCGTACTTTGCGCTATAGCTGAGGATGCGAGTATTTCGGTGGCCGGCACTTTCTAGTGTGTCTCGGATAGCCCCGATGCGTCCGTCCATCATGTCGCTGGGGGCAACGACATCGGCGCCGGCTTCGGCGTGACTTAAGGCCTGTTTGACGAGGACGGCAACGGTTTCGTCGTTGAGAACATAGCCTTGATCGTCGATAAGGCCGTCTTGCCCATGGACGGTAAAGGGGTCGAGCGCGACGTCGGTGATTACCCCTAATTCCGGAAACCGCGCTTTCAGCGCCTTGACCGCCCGTTGCGCGAGGCCATCGCTATTGTAGGCTTCGCGAGCATCTTCGGTTTTACGTTCCGAGGGCGTGACCGGAAACAACGCTACGGCAGGTATGCCAAGCTCCATCAGCTCTTCGGCTTCCTGGAGCAACAGATCGATCGAGACTCGCTCTATGCCGGGCATGGAGGCGACGGGTTGCCGTTGTTTAACGCCCTCAAGCACAAACATCGGATAGATCAAATCGTCGACGCTGAGGCTGCTTTCTCGGACTAATCGGCGTGAGAAAGCATCCTTTCGCAGGCGCCGTGGGCGCATTCGTAACTGACGGTTATGGTTACGGGCGGTCATAGACGACCTCCTAGTCGCATTCATCGGCAGTGGCCGATTATGCCGTGCAATCGTCGCGGGTCAAGCAGTAAATGGCTGTATCCGCTGTCGACAGAGGTAATCGGCGGCCTTTACACAAGCTTCTTTGGCCTAAGGCGGGGTTCCGGACCCATATCAAACGAAGACGTAATTGGTCTTGGAGAGGTTATCGAATGTCCTGGATCAACTATTTTCGGTTGATCTTTTTAGTTCTGCTACTGAGTGCCTTAGCGGTCGGTGTGTTGTTACTACGAGAATACGACATTACCGACGTCCGCGACCTGTTTGCGGCGATGGGAGCGTGGGCGCCGAGCGTATTTCTGCTGGTTTATATTGTGGCGACGATCATCTGGCTGCCCGGGCCTGTGCTCACTATGACGGGAGGCATGTTGTTCGGGCCCTGGTGGGGAACCCTCTACTCGCTCATTGGTGCGACCGTGGGGGGCGTCTTAGCGTTCATGATTGCGCGCTATTTAGCTCGCGATTGGTTCGAGCGCTCGATAGGGCCACGTCTGCGACCGGTCAAGCGCGGTGTCGACGACGAAGGTTGGCGGTTTGTACTGGTGGCCCGAGTGACCCCGGTCGTTCCCTATGCGGCGTTGAACTACGGTCTTGGGTTAACGCGGATTAAGTTACTGCCTTATACCGTTGCTAGCGCAGTAGGGATGGTTCCGGCGACCTGGGCTTACTCCTACCTAGGAGATGTCAGCGCGCGTATTCTAGGAGAGGAGCCGGCAGGCCCTCAGCCTATTTTACTGGCGCTAGCCGTGTTAATGATGCTGCTTTTCCTGCCCCGCTTCGTGGGTCGGATCCGTCATCATATGCGCGAAGAAGCGGAGCGTTCCAATGACGATCTTTCGTGAAAACGCACGCTTTGTGGTAGCAGGCGAAAGTCTTTAGCAATTCGGTGCCGTAGTGTGACGGTGGGCACGCGCTCGGGCCATAAAAGAAAGAAGATCAACTACTAGATTGACTCCCGTCAAGGGGTCTTTGCGCAGGAGCACCTATGCTTAATACATGCCATAGAGACCCCGGCTGTTGTGGCGGACGAAGAACGGCAGTCATTGGCCGCCGCAGCTCATGACAAGTGGCTGAAAGGGATGCCAGCCCTTCGATGTTATCGCGACCGTAGAGGGTTCGCCGCGCGGGTTAGGAGCGCCCGAGCTTGTGGGTGGATCAGCTTTTGGTAACTGCTAGGGGGTGATGTCCCCCTCAATGACAGCGAGAGTCAATCATGAAAAACATTTACTGATCGTCATTGCGCTCCCCCTATTGTTTTCCGTAGGCCTGGCTCAGGCCGCCAGCATTGAACGGGGGCAGGCTCGTTCAACGTCCTGCGCTGCGTGCCATGGTGCAAAGGGCATCAGCGCCCTGCCGACCATGTACCCCGACCTTGCGGGGCAGTCGGTGGAAGAGCTGAAGCAGGCTTTGCAGGACTTCCGCAGCGGAGAGCGAAGCGATGCCGTTATGCGCGCTCAGGCGCGCGGGCTATCCGACCAGGATATCGCCGACCTCGCTGCGTACTATGCCAGCCTAGAACCGCGTAAATAATAACCAGAACGCGGTGTTGTTCGGTGGCGGAGAGTGCTTGCGAGTTCAGCTCTTCCGCCGCCGCTCCTTTTTCTCTGCGGCCGGATAGGTCGTCGTTCTAGGTGACTCCGGATCGTCGGAGAGATCTTCTGCTAGGCGTCGAACAAGCGCGGTTTCGCCCACTCTAGCACTCGACGTACACGAGGGGCTGCCAGCGCATAGGCGTGATCGTAGTCGACCCAGCGGTATTCGTGATGCTCAGGCCGGCCAAGTTCCGGTGCAATTCCCATAACGACTTTATCCGAGCGTGTTTCGGCGATGTAGTACCGAGCCAGTTTGCCGCGAGCATAGGGCCCGGTTTCCACGAAGTCGTACCCCCAGCGGAAGTCGAGATCATGCAGCCCGGTTTCTTCTTCCACTTCCCGTAAGGCCGCTTGCAGAGGGGTTTCTCCGGCCTCCGTGCGGCCTTTGGGAAAATCCCAGTATTGGTAGGCGCGGAGCATAAGCAGCAGCCATTGGTCACGCTCCCGGCGTACGGGAATAACGCCTGCAGAGAGCACCTTGACCTTCTTCACCCGCACGCCCTCTCAATTAACTCGCTTGGTGGTAGGCGGGGCTAAGCTCGTGTACCGCAGCGATCATCGCCCCGGCGTGCTCTGGGTTAACCTCCGGATGAATGCCGTGCCCCAGGTTAAAGACATGGCCCGAGCCTTTGCCGAAGCTGGCTAAGATGGTCGCGACTTCTTCGCGAATAACCGCGGGTGAGGCATACAAAGTCGAGGGGTCGAGGTTACCTTGCAAGGCGACGCGATCGCCGACGCGTCGGCGCGCGTCGCCAATATCGGTCGTCCAGTCAAGGCCTAGGCCGTCGACGCCAATCGCCGCCATGTCTTCCAACCATTGGCCGCCGCCTTTGGTAAAGAAAACAACCGGCACTCGCCTGCCGTCGCGCTCCCGAATCAGGCCGTCGGCTATCTGGTGAGCGTAGCGTAAGGAGAATTCGCGGTAAGCGCTCGGCGACAAGGCTCCGCCCCAGGTGTCGAAAATCATAAGCGCTTGGGCGCCGGCTTCGACTTGCGCATTGAGATAAGCGATGACTGCCTGCGCAGTTTTGTCGAGCAGCGTATGCAGTGCCTGCGGCTGATCGTAGAGCAGGCCTTTGATCGTGCTGAAAGTCTTGCTGGAACCGCCTTCCACCATGTAGGTGGCGAGCGTCCAGGGGCTGCCGCTAAACCCGATCAGCGGTACCCGCCCGCCCAGTTCGCGTCGAATCAAGCTAACGGCGTCGGTCACATAGCGCAAGTCGCTGCCGACGTCGGGCACCGGAAGGGCTTGAATCGCGGCGGTATCGCGCACGGGACGCTCGAATTTCGGGCCTTCGCCTTGTTCGAAGTAGAGCCCCAGCCCCATGGCGTCGGGGATGGTCAGAATGTCTGAGAATAAGATGGCCGCATCCAGCGGAAACCGATCCAGCGGTTGCAGCGTGACTTCGCAGGCCAGCTCGGGATTTTGGCACAGATCCATAAAGGAACCGGCTTGGGTACGCACGGCGCGATATTCCGGCAAGTAGCGGCCGGCTTGGCGCATCATCCAAACCGGGGTGCGTTCGACGGGTTGGCGCAGTAGCGCCCGAAGTAATAAATCGTTCTTGAGTTCAGCCACAATCGGGTCCGTTCGGCGGAGGCGCGAATAGCGCCGTGACAAGCAGATCAACGTTCACCGCAGTGTAGCATCGACGCGACGTTGGGCGTAGCGGCGTTTGCATAAAAAAGCCGGCAGACCGCAGTCTGCCGGCTTTTCGAGTGGAGCCGTTATAGCAGGGGCTCGTGCGAAACCCCGTTAGACGCCGAGGTAGTTCAGGATGCCTTTCGCGGCCTCCCGACCTTCCCAAACGGCGGTGACGACCAAGTCGGAGCCGCGCACCATATCGCCGCCGGAGAAGATCTTTGGGTTGTCGGTTTGGCCGAAGAATGTTTCGTCCTTGCGAACCTTTACCCGATCTCGCTCGTCTACCGTGATGTTGTGCTCGCCGAACCAGTCGGCCGGGCTCGGCCGGAAGCCGAAGGCGATGATGACGCGATCGGCCGGAATCACTTCTTCGCTGCCCGGTACCGGTTCGCCGCCGGCGGCCGCGCTCGTCGGGGGCACCCAGCTGCGTGGTGATGACTTTCACCCCTTCGACCTTGCCGTCGCCCACGATTTCGACCGGCTGCCGGTTCCACAGGAACTGCACGCCTTCTTCTTTAGCGTTGTGTACCTCGCGGCGCGAGCCGGGCATATTGGCCTCGTCGCGACGATAGGCGCAGACGACGCTCTTCGCGCCCTGGCGGATGGAGGTGCGGTTGCAGTCCATGGCGGTGTCGCCACCACCGAGCACCACGACGCGCTTGTCCTTCATGTCGATGTACTCGCCGGGCTCCTGATCGTAGCCTTGCAAGCGATTGATGTTGGAGATCAGGAACGGCAGCGCCTCGTAGACGCCCTCTTTCTCCTCGCCTGGGAAGCCGCCCTTCATGTAGGTATAGGTACCCATACCGAGGAAAACGGCATCGTACTCGTCGACCAGCTGCTGGAAGGGAATGTCTTTGCCGATCTCGGTGTTGAGGCGGAACTCAACGCCCATGCCTTCCATCAGCATGCGGCGAGTGCGCACGACATCTTTCTCCAGCTTGAACGGCGGGATGCCGAAGGTCAGCAGGCCGCCAATCTCCGGGTATTTGTCGTATACCACAGGCTTTACGCCGTTGCGGGCCAGGATGTCGGCAGCACCGAGGCCGGCCGGGCCGGCGCCGACAATGGCGACGCGCTTGCCGGTATCGACCACGTCGGAAAGATCCGGCCGCCACCCTTGCTTGACCGCTTCGTCGGTGATGTAGCGCTCGACGGAGCCGATAGTCACTGCGCCGAAGCCGTCGTTGAGGGTGCAGGCGCCTTCGCAGAGGCGATCCTGCGGACAGACCCGACCGCAGACTTCCGGCAGAGAGTTGGTCCGGTGCGAAAGCTCCGCCGCTTCGAACAGATTACCTTCCGCTACTAGCTTGAGCCAGTTCGGAATATAGTTGTGAACAGGACATTTCCACTCGCAGTAAGGATTGCCGCAGCCTAGGCAGCGATCTGCTTGGCTGCCGGCTTGCTCCTTGTCGAAGTTGCCGTAGATTTCGCCGAATTTTTGTACGCGAGCCTCGGCCGGTTCCTTGTCAGGATCCTGCCGGGGTACGTCGAGAAATTGGAATATGTTAGCCATCGTCCCCGTCTTCCAACGCTGATGCCGGTAGCTGTAGACGGAGGCGGCATCGGCCGCCTCCGCGCTTTCGATCAGGCAGCTTGTCGTAAGGTGTCGAGCACCGTTTTGATATCCGCCGCCTTGGGTTTGACCAGCCAGAATTTGCCCACGTAGTCGCGGAAGTTATCCAACACTTCCTGACCCCACGTACTACCGGTCTCGGCAACGAACTCACGGATCATGTTGCGCAGGAAGTTACGGTGCGCATCCATGTGTTCGGACTGAATCCGGTGGATGTCGATCAGTTCGTGGTTGTAGCGGTCGACAAAGGTGTTATCCAAGTCGAGCACGAAGGCCAAGCCGCCTGTCATGCCGGCGCCGAAGTTCAGCCCGGTCGAGCCTAGCACGCAGACCATGCCGCCGGTCATGTACTCGCAGCCGTGGTCGCCCACGCCTTCGACAACCGCATAGGCGCCGGAATTGCGGACCGCAAACCGTTCGCCCGCAGTGCCGGCCGCCAGCAGCTTGCCGCCGGTTGCACCATACAGGCAGGTGTTGCCCATGATGGTGGTGTCCTGCGTTTTGAAGTTGCTGCCTTCTTCCGGCCGAATCACCAGCTTACCGCCGGCCATGCCTTTACCGACATAGTCGTTGGCGTCGCCGTTGAGGTACATGTGCAGGCCGCCGGCGTTCCAGACGCCGAAGCTCTGCCCGGCGGAGCCGTTCAGGCGCAGCACGATCGGGGTGTCTTCCATCTCGTAGTTGCCGTGCCGCTTGGCGATCTCGCCGGAAATGCGTGCGCCGATCGAACGATTGTCGTTGCGTACGTGGTAGTGGAACTCGCCGCCGCTCTTGTTCTCGATCGCCGGCAGCGTGTCGGCCACCATTTGTTCGGCCAACTCGCCGCGGTCGAACGGTACGTTGCGCGGCGTGATGCAGTACTGCGGCTGCGTCGGGTCGGCGCCGCCGTCGGACAGAATCGGGCTGAGATCGAGCCGCTGCTGGCGCTCGGTTTCGCCCGGCAGCACTTCCAGTAGGTCGGTGCGGCCGATCAATTCTTCTACGCTGCGGACACCGAGCTTGGCCAACCACTCGCGGACTTCGAGAGCGACGAAACGGAAGTAATTAGCAATCCGCTCCGGCGTGCCGATGTAATGTTTAAGGCGCAACACCTTCTGCTGGGTGGCAACACCCGTGGCGCAGTTGTTAAGGTGACAGATGCGCAGGTATTTACAACCCATCGCCACCATCGGCGCGGTGCCAAAGCCAAAGCTCTCGGCGCCGAGAATCGCCGCCTTGATGACGTCGAGGCCGGTCTTGAGGCCGCCGTCCGTCTGCAGGCGAATCTTGTCGCGCAGGTTGTTCATGCGCAGCACTTGGTGGGTTTCGGACAGGCCAAGCTCCCACGGCGAACCGGCATATTTAACCGAGGTTAGCGGGCTCGCGCCGGTGCCGCCGTCGTGGCCGGCGATGGTGATCAGGTCGGCATAGGCCTTCGCCACACCGGCGGCGATCGTGCCGACGCCGGCTTCCGAGACCAGCTTGACCGAGACCAGTGCAGCCGGGTTGACCTGTTTGAGGTCGTAGATAAGCTGCGCCAAGTCCTCGATCGAGTAGATGTCGTGGTGCGGAGGCGGCGAAATTAGCGCCACGCCCGGCATCGAGAAGCGCAACCGGGCGATCAGGTCGTTGACCTTGTGGCCCGGTAACTGGCCGCCTTCGCCCGGTTTTGCGCCCTGCGCGACTTTGATCTGGAGTACTTCGGCGTTGACCAGGTAATGCGGCGTTACGCCAAAGCGGCCGGAGGCAATCTGCTTGATCTTCGACATGCGCTCGGTGCCGTAACGGGACGGGTCTTCGCCGCCTTCGCCGGAGTTGGAGCGTGCGCCGATGCTGTTCATAGCAATCGCCAGCGACTCGTGCGCCTCGGGGGAGAGCGCGCCAAGCGACATGCCGGCGGAGTCGAAACGCGGCAGTATCTGCTCGAGCGGTTCGACATCGTCGAGCGACAGGCTATCGCCGGCCGGTTTCACTCGCAGCAAATCGCGTAGCGTCGCCGCCGGGCGTTCGTTCACCATGTCGGCGAACTGCCGGTAGACTTCGTAATCGCCGGTTTCCACCGCTTCCTGCAGGGAGCGCACCACGTCCGGATGATAGGCGTGGTATTCGCCGCCGTGCATGAATTTCAGCAAGCCGCCTTGGCGCAGGCCGCGGCTGGCTTGCCAGGCTTCTTGGGCCAGCTGTTGCTGGTCGCTTTCCAGATCCTGGAAGTTCGCGCCTTGGATACGGCTGGTGGTGCCGTTGAAGCACAGCTCGACGACTTCGTCGTGCAGGCCGACGATCTCGAACAATTGGGCGCCACGATAGCTGGTGATCGTGGAAATACCCATCTTCGAGAGGATCTTGTACAGACCCTTGTTGATGCCTTTCCGATAGTTCCGGCATAGCTCGACCAGCGGCGCGCCTTTCAGCGTGCCGGTGCGAATCAAGTCGGCAATGCACTCGTAGGCTAGGTACGGATAAACCGCCGAGGCACCGTAGCCGATCAGGGTTGCGATCTGGTGCGAGTCGCGGGCGGTGCCGGTTTCGATTACCAGATTACAGTCGCAACGCAGGCCTTCGTTGACCAAACGATAATGTACCGCGCCGGTGGCCAGCAGGGCGTGTACCGGCAGGCGGTCGCGGTCGACGTTGCGGTCCGACAGTACGATGATGACCTTGCCGGCACGTACGGCGGCGACGGTTTCTTCGCAGATCCGTTCGATCGCAGCCTTCAGGCCCTCTTTAGGCGCGTAGTTAAGATCGATGACCTGCGCAGCGTAATCCGGGTCGTCTTTGCTAAGCAGTTCTCGTATCTTGGCATGCGAGAGCACAGGCGAGTCGGAAATTAGGCGCTTGGCGTGCGCCTCCGTTTCCTCGAACAGATTGCGCTCACGTCCGAAGCAGGTCTCCAGCGACATAACAATCTGCTCGCGCAGCGGATCGATGGCCGGATTGGTGACCTGTGCGAACTGCTGGCGGAAGTTGTCGTACAGCGAACGAATCTGTTTGGACAGTACCGGCAACGGCGTGTCGTCGCCCATCGAGCCGACCGCTTCCTGGCCGGACTCGGCCAGTACGCGGACTACTTCGTCGCGCTCCTCGAAGCTGACGTTGAACAGCTTCTGATAGGTGCGGGACTGTGCCGGCTCCATCGGTTCCGGGCCGTCTTCGTTCTGCAGGTTGGAACACAGGCTCTCGGCGTGCTCCTGCAACCACTTTTTATACGGTTGTCGACTCTTGAGGCGAGCGTCGATGTCGCGCGGCAGCAGCAAATCGCCGGTCTGAGTGTCGACAGCGAGCATTTCGCCCGGTTTGAGCCGGCCTTTGCTGACCACATCCTCGGCCGTGTAGTCATAAACGCCGATCTCGGAAGCCAAGGTGATGTGGCGATCCTTGGTGATGACGTAGCGGGCCGGGCGCAGGCCGTTGCGGTCCAGCGAGCAGGCGGCATAGCGGCCGTCGGTGAGCACGATACCGGCCGGGCCGTCCCACGGCTCGCAGTGCATGGAATTGTACTCGTAGAACGCACGCAGATCGGCGTCCATGGAGTCGACGTTCTGCCATGCCGGCGGAATCAGCAGCCGTAGCGCACGGAAGATGTCCATGCCGCCGGCCAGCATCATGTCGAGCATGTTATCCAAGCTGCAGGAGTCCGAGCCCTCGGTGTTCACCAGGGGCCGGATGTCGTCCATGTTCGGCAGCAGCTCGGTTTCGAACTTCGCCGCCCGCGCATTGGCCCAGTTCCGGTTACCTTGCACGGTGTTGATCTCGCCGTTGTGGGCGAGGAAGCGGAATGGCTGTGCCAGGCGCCATTGCGGCCAGGTGTTGGTCGAGAAGCGCTGGTGGAATACGCATTGAGCGGACTCCAGGCGCTCGTCGCGCAGGTCCGGGAAGAATACCGGCAAATTGGCCGGCATGATCAGGCCCTTATAGGAAATGACCTGGCTGGACAGGCTCGGGACGTAGAACGTCTCGTCGCTCGCCTCTAGCGCCTTCTCGGCCCGTCGGCGGGCGATGAACAAGTGGCGGTCGAAGCTGGCCTCGTCCATGCCGTCGGGGGCGTTAACGAACACCTGCTCGATAACCGGCAGGGTTTTGAGCGCTTCTTCGCCGCAGGCCTCTTCATTGGTAGGGACGCTACGCCAGCCGGCGACGGTCAACCCCTGCGTTTCTAGTTCGCGGTTGAGTACGCTGCGGGCTTTTTCCGCCTGCGTATTGTCCTGGCTGAGGAATACGCACCCTACCGCATAGCTCTGCGCCAGGGCGAAGCCGAGTTCGTCGGCTACCGTGCGCAGGAAGCTGTCCGGCTTTTTCATGAGCAGACCGCAGCCATCGCCGGTTTTGCCGTCAGCGGCAACCGCGCCGCGATGAGTCAGGCGCGCCAGGGCGTGGATAGCGGTTTCTACCAGCCAGTGGCTCGGCTTACCGTCCATATGGGCGATTAGGCCGAAGCCGCAATTATCCTTTTCGAAACTTGGCCGATACAGACCGGGCTTTTTGCTGTTTGCGTAACTCACGGGGAATAAAGCCTCTGAGTTATTGGGAACGGTCATTGAAAGTCGCCTAAATGGGCGTGATTCGCTGCTCCTATAGGGCGCTGGACCACGTTTGGCCATGAGCGACCCTCCCCTGACCGAGGACAAAGGGCCGAGCAGTATACAGTTTTGCTAAGATGCGTTCAAACCTGTGTTATGTGAAGGGTTTTTGGTTTCGAAAAACGACCGGTCGGCGGCGTAGTTAAAGGGCAAATGGTAAGGGGGGAGGCGTGTTTCCTTAAGCTGGCTATTCAGAGTGTCGGAATCCCGGTTAGGTAAGGCGCCGCGGATCGAATAATTTTTCATGCTCGTCAATGGCGAAACGGTCCGTCATACCCGCAATATAATCGGCGACGGCTCGTGCGCGGCCGGCCTCCCCGGTTTGGGTTTCTAGAATGTCGGCTCGCTCTTGCTGCTGGGGTGGCAGTAAGTTTGGCGAGTTGAAGAAGGCATCGAAGAGTTCGCGAATAATGCGTTTGGATTTCGCGTTCATTCGATTGACCCGATGATGGCGATAAAGGTTCCGGAACAGGAACTGTTTAAGCTCCGTGTGGCGATGCCGCATAGCGTCGCTGAATCGGAGCAACGGCTTGGACTGGGCGCGGACGTCGTCGATGCTGCCCGGCTGGGCGTTGGCGATGGCCGCACGGCTGGCTTCGATAAGATCGGCGACTTGCAGGCTGATCATGTGCCGTACGACTTGATAAATGACCCGCCGGGCGGGAAGCGTTGGGTGCTCTCGGTGCACTCGCTCGAACAGTTCTCCTAAGAGCGCCGTTGCTTTGACTTCCTCGACGGTAATAAAACCGGCACGCAGGCCGTCGTCCACATCGTGGCTGTTGTAGGCGATTTCGTCGGCTAAGTTGGCCAATTGCGCTTCTAGGCTGGGTTGCGTGCCGTTTATGAAACGCTCGCCGAGGGCCCCCAATTGCCTTGCGTTCTTCTTCGAGCAATGCTTCAGAATGCCCTCGCGGGTTTCGAAGCTTAGATTGAGGCCGGCGAATTCCGCATAACGCTCTTCCAGCTCATCGACAACCCGTAACGATTGCAGGTTGTGTTCGAAGCCGCCGTAGGGACGCATGCAGTCGTTGAGCGCATCCTGGCCGGCATGGCCGAAGGGGGTGTGGCCCAAGTCATGGGCGAGTGTGATGGCTTCGGTCAGATCTTCGTTAAGGCCTAGTACCCGCGCGATGGTGCGAGCAATCTGCGCAACTTCGAGCGTGTGCGTTAAGCGTGTACGGAACAGATCGCCTTCGTGATTGACGAAAACTTGGGTCTTGTATTCCAGCCGCCGAAAGGCTGTGGAATGGATGATCCGGTCGCGATCGCGTTGAAACTCGCTACGGTATTCCGGTGCCGGCTCGGGAACCCGCCGCCCCCGGCTGTGGGTGGGGTCGGCGGCATAGACCTGTAGCGTGCGCATCCAAGGGGCGGTAGGTTCGCTCATGCGGAAGCGGTTCGGCTATAGTGATTTAACGTTCGGTTCAGTGCCGCGGGCTCGAAATCGGCGCTTAGAACGGCGTTGCCGATGGCCTTTAACAAGACCAAGCGTAATTTCCCGCCTAGCGCTTTCTTATCCACTGCCATCAGCTCCAGAAAACGTTCGGGCGTCATCGGCGGTGGCGTAAGCGGCAGTTCGGCTGCGGCCAGCAACGCTTCGGTCGCCCGCTGCTCCGCTTCGTCAAGCCAGCCCAGCTCGTGGGACATATGGGCCGCCATTGCCATGCCGGTAGCGACGGCCTCCCCGTGTAGCCAGCTTGTATAGCCGGTTTCGGTTTCGATGGCGTGGCCGAAGGTGTGGCCGAGATTGAGTAGCGCCCGCTGATTGGCCTCACGCTCGTCCGCCGCCACGACTTCGGCTTTGTTGCGGCAGGATTGCTCAATTGCGTAGGCCAGGGCTTCCGGGTTGCGTTCAAGCAACGCCTCAATGTTGTTTTGTAGCCATTGGAAAAAGGCCCGATCTCGAATCAAGCCGTACTTGATCACCTCCGCTATGCCGGCCTTGAGTTCCCGCTCCGGCAGGCTGAGCAGCGTGTCGGTATCGGCGAGTACGCAGCGGGGTTGATGAAAGGCCCCGATCATATTCTTGCCGAGCGGATGGTTGACGCCGGTTTTGCCGCCGACCGAGGAATCCACTTGGGCGAGTAAGGTCGTCGGGATTTGAATAAAGTGCACGCCCCGCTGATAGGTTGCGGCGGCAAACCGGTCAAATCGCCGATCACGCCACCGCCGAGGGCAATCAGAGTCGTCTGCCGATCCATCCGCTGCGCCAACAGCGCATCGTAAATTTGTAAGGCGCTATCTAGCGTTTTGTAGCGCTCGCCGTCCGGTAGAATCAGTTTAGAAACCTGAAACGCAGAAAGCGCTGTTTCGACGCGCTGCATATAGAGAGGAGCGACGGTTTCGTTACTAACGATCAAGACTTGTTGGCCGGGGATGTAGGGTGTCAGCAATTCCGGGCGGCTCAGCAAGTCCGGGCCGATATGAATAGGGTAGCTGCGTTCGCCGAGTTCGACGGTTAGGGTTTTCATATTCGCTAAAGGCCTATGTCCGACCATAACTAGATTGGGGTGATGACTTCAATTGGCTAACGATGGCTTTGACCACGGTGTTCGGTTTGCCGTGATCGGTGTTGGCGATGATGTCGGCAATTTCCCGATACAGGGGGTCGCGTTGGGCCAGCAGCTCCGCTAAACGTGCTTGCGGGTTAGCCGTTTGTAACAGCGGACGGTTCTTATCGTGCCGAGTTCGAGCCAGTTGTCGGTCGACCGATGTTTCCAGATAGACCACGGTCCCCCGTTCGGCCAGATAGCGGCGATTGGCTGGTGTGACGACGGCGCCGCCGCCGGTGGCGAGCACAAGCCCTGGTTGTTGGGTCAATTCGTCGATGATAGCCGCTTCCCGCTGGCGAAAGCCTGTTTCCCCTTCTAACTCGAAAATCAACGGAATACGGGCGCCGGTGCGTTCTTCCAGAGCGCGGTCGCTGTCGACAAACTCAAGCCCCAGCGTTTGCGCCAGCCGCTTGCCAACAGTGCTTTTACCTGCCCCATGGGGCCTACGAGAAATATACGATCGGATTCCATGGCTATATCGACTACTTCATGCCGATGCTCACTATAACGTAGTTCGCAAGTTTGCGGGGAGAGGGCTGGGGCGGTTATTCCGCCTTCTGTATGAGCCGAGCGAAGCGCACCACACCACCCTGCAAGAGCGAGATAAACAAAAAAGCCACCCGAGTAGGGTGGCTTCTCGTGTCCCGCCAGCGGGCGTTACTGATTGACGCTCAAGGACTCGCTGAGCAACTTCGGCGTTACGAAGATCAGCAGCTCGCTGCGGTTGTCGACCCGCGAGGTCGAGCGGAACAAAGAACCCACCAACGGTAGTTCGCCGAAGAAGGGAATGCGGCGAACGCCTTCGGTATTGGTACGTTCGTAAATGCCGCCCAGTACGACCGTCTCGCCGTTATCCACCAACACTTGCGTGGTGACCGACTGGGTGTTGATCGCCGGCCCCGCCGGGGTGTTCGCGCCGGGGCTGTCTTTGCTGACATGCAGATCGAGCAGAACCCGGTCGTCGGGGGTGATCTGCGGGGTTACCTCCAAGCCTAAAACCGCTTTCTGGAAGGCGATGCTGGTGGCGCCGCTGGCCGTGGCTTGTTCGTAGGGAATCTCGACGCCTTGCTCGATCGAGGCTTGCTGCTGGTTGGCCGTAATGACCCGCGGGCTGGAGACGATATCGCCCCGGCCTTCGACTTCCATTGCCGACAACTCAAGTTGCAACAGCTCGGTACCGATGCGGCCGACGGCAACCCCAATGGAACCCCGCTGGCCTTCGACGGGCATGTCGACCAGCAGGCCGCCCGGGACGTTGAAGTCGCCCGCACCCAGGCCGATGTTGGAGCCGCGGGTACCGCCTATGGTGCCCGTATGGTCGCTGCCGACATCGCCGCTGCGGGTGTAGCCGAAACGTACGCCCAAATCGCGCGTGAAATCGTCGTTGGCGATAACGATGCGCGATTCGATTAATACCTGGCGTACCGGCACGTCGAGCTGGGCGATCAGGTTGCGGATGTCGGTCAGGTTGCTTTCGGTGTCGCGAACGATGAGCGTATTGGTGCGCTCGTCCAGCGTGACCGAGCCGCGCTCGGATAACAACGACGTTTCGCCACTGCGAATCAAGCTCGCAATGTCGCTGGCTTTGGCATAGTTCACTTGCATGAATTCCGCCCGTAACGGTGCCAGAGTGCGAATTTGCTGCTGGGACTCCAGCTGCTGACGTTCGCGGGCGGCAATCTCCTCGGCCGGGCCGATCAGCATGACGTTGCCGGTTTGGCGCTTATCGAGGCCGCGGCTTTGCAGAATAATATCCAGCGCCTGATCCCAGGGAACATCTTGTAGGCGTAAGGTCATACTGCCGCCGACACTGTCGCTGACCACCACATTGAGGCCGGTGAAGTCGGCGATCAGCTGGAGTACGGCGCGAACTTCGATGTCCTGGAAGTTAAGCGACAAGCGGTCGCCGCTGTATTCCTGCTCGGCGCGCTGGGCGCGCTCTTCTTCAGTGATCGGCTGTACTTCGATAGTCAGGCGGCTGCCGCTTTGGTAGCTCATGTGATCGAAATTGCCAGCATTGGAGATCACAACGCGCACGTTGTCGCCCCGTTGGCGCGTGTCGATGGTTTGCACGGGAGTTGCGAAATCCGTGACGTCGAGGCGTCGCTCCAATCGTTGCGGAATCCGGGTGTTAAGTAAATTAGCCACTACGCGATCGCCTTCGGCGCGAAGGTCGACCGGAATGTTGGGGTCGGCGAGTTCTAGGATGACTCGGCCGGTACCGTCCGGGCCGCGACGGAAGTCGATGTCGGTGATGCCGTCGCCGGCGCGCGCCGCGGTGCGCTGGCGTTCGGCCGTCGAGCTACCGCCTTGGGAGCGGGGTGGCTGCATGACTAACTGAATTTCATTGCCTTCCGCGCTGATGTCGTAAGGAACCATTTGGGCTAGGCGAATCACAACGCGAGTACGTCCGCCAGCTTCGGCGGTAGAGACGCCCTCTACCGCGCCGACACCAATACGCAAGCCCCGCTCGGACAGTGCGTTGCGGGTATCGGGTAAATCGAAGGCAATGCGCGCCGGGTTTTCCACCAAAAACGGTTCCGGCGCATCGATCGGTTCAGCTAGCGTGAAGGTGACCTGTACTGCGTTGCCGGATAAGGTGGTGTAGTCGATCCCAGTCAGCGAATTGGCGCTGGCGTGGGAGGAGCCGAAACCTATTAGCAGCAGAATCAGTGTCAGCCAACAAGCGCTGGAATGAGTTCTTCTTTGCATCGTTATTACCCCCAAGGTCAATCCCTTACTGCCAGCGCGGCGTCTCTTCTGATCCAGCCGCCTTGTCCATCTCTTACTAGTTCTCGAACTTCTATGCGGTTTTCGCTGATCCCGACGATTTCGCCGTGATTCTGGCCCACATAGTTCCCGATGCGAACCCGGTGTACGGTGCCCGAGGTATCGCGAATTAGGCCCCATAACGTGCGTTCCCGCTCAATAGTGCCCATCATCCGCAATGAGTCTAGCGGATGTTCTTCTAAATGTTCTCGCGGTCGATGCGGATCCGGTCTCGGTCCGTCCGTGGGGCGGCGGCTGCTCACCGCCGGTTGGGGCGGTGCGAACGGATCGCGTAGCCCGACCGAGAAGTACTCGAAAGACTCGAAAGGGCGCATCTCCGGAATAGGTTCGATTTGGCCGCCGGGGCGTTGCTTCACTTCCCGGATATAGTCGTCGAGGTTATCGGCATCGCGCATGCAGCCCGTATTCAACAATAAAGCTGCCAGCAGCACCCCCAAAAAAGAAGGCGTGATGTTACCGTTGCGGCCGAAGCCCCGGACGCGGTACTTATCCCGTTTCATCGTCCGCTATCCTCTTCCAGATACCAGTAGGTTCTGGCCGTCAGTTCCATTGTCAGTTCGTTATCGGTCGGCCGAATATCCAAATTATGCAGTGTCACAATGCGTGGCAGGTTGGCTACGCCGCTGACAAAATCGCCAAACTGGTGATAATCGCCACGCACGCGGATGCGGACCGGCAGCTCGGCGTAAAAGTCACGCTGTACTTCGCGATCCGGCTGAAACAGCTCGAACTCAAGGCCGGCTGAGAGCCCGGTTTGGGATATATCCACCAGCAGTTTGGCCACTTCGGCACGGCTCGGTAGTTGCCGCAGCATGGTGCCGAAAGATGCCTGCATCCGTTCGAGTTGTTCTTCGTAGGCTTCGAGGTTGGCTGCCCGTTCGGCGCGCAGCTCGAAGGTGCTGCGCAATTCTTGCTCTCGCATCTGGACGCGTTCCAACTGCGCCGCTTGATCTCGCCAGCCGAACCACCATCCCAGCGCAACGATCAAGGCGGCAAGTACTACGGCAAGGGCAATCTTGACGGGCAATGGCCCGTTGGCGAGTTCTTGAACATTAACGTTGTTCAGATCCGAGAGGTCGACGTTGAGGGAGCGTAAATCCATTATTCGGCTCCTTCTTCGTCGTTAGGGGTGGTTTGCTTTACCCGCAGGGTGTACTCGCTGACGCGCCGGTTGTCGCGGCTGCGCACCTGGATGACGTCCAGGCTCGGCTCGGCGAGCCAGTCGGAGCTGTCGAGGTTCTCCATGTAGGTGGAAACGCGTGCGTTCGACTCGGCTATACCGCTGATGGTAAGGCTGTTGCTGTTTTGTTGAATCCGGGTCAGATGGACGCCTTCCGGTACGGTGTCGGCTAGTTGGTGCATCAAATGGACGATCTGGGGCCGGCCCTGCTGAAGGTCCTGAATCACATTCATGCGTGCAATCAGGCTTTCTTTGGTGGCCTCTAAATCGCGGATGCGCGCAATTTCTCGGTTGAGTGCGTTGATTTCCCCTTGCAGTTGGGTATTACGACTTTCCCAGAAACCGATCTCGTGGTTGTAGTAAGCGTGGCCGGCAAACCAGATGATTACGCCAGCCACGGCCGCTCCGCCAAGCATGGCTAGAAAGCGGTCGCGATTATCCTTGCGTATTTCCTCGCGCCAAGGCAGGAGGTTGATCCTAGTCATTTTTAGTCAAAGCTCCTCATCGCCAGCCCACATGCTGTCAGCAGTGCAGGGGCATCTTCCGTGAGTCGTTGTGTCGGGACGCGGCGGGCCACCGTCATACTGCCGAAGGGGTTGGCTACGGAGGTGGGGGTCCCTGTTTCTTCTTGGATAAGTTCGACGGCGCCGGGAATGGCTGCGCAACCGCCTGCCACCAGAATGTGGTCGACGCTGTTGTGTTGCCCTGAGCCGAAGAAAAACTGTAGCGAGCGTGTTACTTGCTGCGCCATGGTTTCCTTGAACGGAATGAGGACTTCTTCTTCGTAGCCGTCGGGTAAGCCGCGGCCGCCATTGCGTTTGGCGCGCTCGGCTTCTTCCTGCGACAGGCTGTAGCGCCGCATTAGCTCTTCGGTGAGCTGCTTACCGCCAAAGACCTGTTCACGGGTATAGATAATCCGGTCGCGGTCGATAACGGTTAATGTGGAAAGGGTGGCGCCAATATCCATGACGGCGACAGTTGCCGGTTTGGCTGGAAGGTGTTGGCTGATGAGGGTTGCCGCCGTTTCCGTCGAATAGCTTTCGACGTCGACGACGCGCGCCATAAGGCCGGCGTCTTTCAGGGCGCCGATGCGAACTTCGACATTCTCGCGGCGCGAGGCAACGAGTAGAACATCGACCTCGTTGGGATGCTCCGAGGGGCCCAGGATTTCGAAGTCGATGTTGACCTCTTCCTGGGGGTAAGGCACGTGCTGGTCGGCTTGTAGCTCGACGTGCCCCTCAAGGTCGGCACCGGTGAGAGTCGCCGGGACGGTGATGATCTTGCTGATAGCCGCCGAAGGCGCACCGCCACCGCCGCCATCTTGCCGCTTGTGCCGGCGCGCTTGACGGCGACGCGGATGGCCTTGGCAACGGCGTCGGCGTCGGCGATATGCTTTTCTACAACAGCATTGGGAGGTAGAGGTTCGACCGCGTAATGTTCGACTCGAAAACGATTGCCCTGTTGTTTCAATTCGAGCAGTTTTACTGCGGTGGAGCTAATATCAATGCCGAAATCCGGTGTGCGCTTAGTTCCGAACAGGCCCACTTTATTTTCCTTATAGGTTGTCGGCTTGCGAGAGATAGCTGCGTAATCACATTCAATGATATGCGCAACTATAGGTCAAGACGTGAAAAACAAAAAATCACGATCAGTTAACCGTTGCCCCCTGTTGCCCTGTTATACTCGTAGCGTCCATGCCGGGACCAACCCGGATGTTGCGTAACTTATTCTGGAGCCCATGTCCGTCGTGTTATGCCAAAAGGCTGTTGAACACTCTGTAACGGTTTGGGGCTCTCATGCCCGGTTAAGCGTACTGCCGGCCACTGCGGCGGCCGATACAGCGACCGGCCAAGGCTCTTATGCCGGAGCCGTTTATGACCGGCGGTCACGCAACGCGGCATCCGCACTACACGAATGAAGCACCCATGAGACGCGCTATCCGTTATCTTATAGTACTATTCTTGCTCTTTTCGCTTGCAGTTTCCATAGCTGGAGGCGTTGCCTACTTCATTTTGGCGCCTAAGTTGCCGGAGGTGGAGTCGCTGCGCGACGTTAAGCTGCAAGTCCCGCTGCGGGTTTATTCTCAGGATGGGAAGCTGATTAGCGAGTTTGGCGAGCAACGTCGCGCGCCGCTACGCTACGAAGATATCCCCGAGCAAATGATCCAGGCCTTCCTGGCCGCCGAGGACGAGCGTTTCTTCACCCATCCTGGCGTCGATTACCAAGGTTTGATTCGCGCCGTCTGGCACATCGTGCGTACCGGCGAGATGGGGCCGGGCGGTAGTACGATTACCATGCAGGTAGCGCGCAATTTCTTTTTGAGCCGAGAGAAGACATACCTCCGTAAGGCCAACGAAATATTGTTGGCTTTGAAAATCGACAGAGAGCTCAGCAAGGAAGAAGTGCTGGAGCTTTATCTGAATAAAATTTTCTTAGGTCATCGGGCCTATGGCGTTGGTGCTGCCGCCCAAGTTTATTATGGCCGTTCGGTCGATGAGCTGACTTTGGCCGAAGTCGCCACCATTGCAGGCTTGCCGCAAGCACCCTCGGCGGCGAATCCGGTCAGCAACCCCCGAGCGGCGTTGCACGCCGGGGGTATGTGCTGCGTCGCATGTTGAGCTTGGGCTATATCACTCAGGCCGAGTTCGACGAGGCGATGGCAGCGCCCTTGACGGCGCGCGTTTACGGCTTAAGCGCCGAGGTTGAGGCACCGTATGTTGCCGAAATGGTGCGAGCGGAAATGGTTACCCGTTTCGGTACCGAAGAGGCCTACACCGGTGGTTATCGCGTGTACACCTCGCTCGATTCGAACATGCAGCGAGCCGCTAACAGTGCGTTGCGAAGTGCGTTGTTGAGTTATGACGAACGGCATGGCTACCGTGGGCCGTTGGCTCAACTTGAGGCCGACGTGCTTGAAGACCCCGAGCAGCGTGCAGTGGCGATGGCTCCATATCGTCCGGTAGCCGGATTGTTGCCGGCCGTGGTGGTGTCTTTAGAGGTGGGTAAAGATGTCGAGCCTTCCGGCGAGGAGGAGGCGAAAGGCGTTCGCATCTATCTGCCGGCTTACGACGAGGAGCGCGTGCTGCCGTGGGAAGGCATCAGGTGGGCTAGGCCTTTTCTCAGTCGCAATGCGCAAGGACGCTTCCCGAGCGCGCCGGGCGACGTGTTTGATATCGGAGACGTGATCCGAGTTCGCGAGACAAGTAGCGGTCTGCGGCTTGCGCAGGTGCCGGAGCCGGAAGGGACGTTGGTGGCTGTATCTCCCAAAGACGGCGGTATCTTAGCGCTGGCAGGGGGCTTCGATTTCTTCCACAGCCGATTCAACCGTGCGACGCAAGCGCAGCGCCAACCCGGTTCCAGCTTTAAGCCTTTCGTTTACGCGGCGGCCTTGGATAAGGGGTATACGCCGGCAACCATCGTTAACGATGCGCCGGTCGTATTTGAGGATGCGGCGTTGGAGGGAACTTGGCGACCGGAGAATTATAGCGGCCGTTTCTACGGGCCGACGCGTCTGCGAGATGCTTTGGCTTTCTCGCGAAACCTGGTGTCGATCCGCGTTATGCAAAGCATTGGGGTTGGTTATACGGTGGATTATATGGAGCGGTTCGGCTTCGACCCGCAACGGATGCCGCGTAACCTTTCCTTGTCGTTGGGTAGTCCGGACGTCACGCCGTTGGAAATTACTTCCGCTTATGCGGTGTTTGCTAATGGCGGTTATCGGGTTGAGCCATGGTTTATTGACCGTATTGAAAGAGCAGATGGCGAGGTGCTTTATCGGGCAGCACCGCTAATTGCCTGTGACGACTGCATCGAGAGCAGCGATTCCGACGAAGGTTGGACAGAAGTGGGCTTCGATACCGCTGCGGCGGACGATATGGCGGCCGTCGAAGAGCTACACCGTTTGCCTATGCCGGAACCTTCGCCTGCGCCGCGGACATTATCGGCGCAGAACGCGTACCTAATGAACTCCATGTTGATGGATGTGGTTCGGCAAGGTACAGGGCGGCGACTGTTGCAGCTAGGGCGTTCCGATCTGGCAGGCAAAACGGGTACCACTAACGAACAAAGGGATGCTTGGTTCGTGGGTTATAACGGCGATGTCGTGGCGACGGCATGGGTAGGGTTTGATCAATCGTTACCCTTAGGCGCCGGCGAAACCGGTTCTAGCGCTGCATTGCCGATGTGGTTGGAGTTCGTACGGGTAGCTTTGGACGGTAAGCCGGAGCGTGTCTTGCCGCAGCCGGAAGGTATCGTAACCGTGCGAATTGACCCCGATACCGGTCTCGTGACAAGTGCCAACAATCCGCGGGCGATTTTCGAGATCTTCATGGAAGATAATGTGCCCGCGGAGGATGGGGGAGACCGGCCGAGCAGCGGCAACGGCGGAGGGCCAAGCGACTCGTTGTTCTAGTGGGCTTTAGAAGCGTGGGGCGTCTTGGCGGCCGGCAGGCGGTGTGGGCGCCCTTACCCGATCGATGTCGAGTCTGTGTGGCGGCGCTTCAGTTCTTTCATCGTCCGCGGTCGGTTTGCCGACAGTGCCTGCGGGTATCTTCGGTTTCTCAGCGGGAGAGACAGGATGGCGAAAAAGGTGAACCCAAGGGATGAACGTATGCGCCAGCGGCTTACCCTGGAGGCGGCTAGAATTATGGCTGAGGAAGGGGTGAGCGATTACGCCTTTGCCAAACGTAAGGCCGCCGAGCGTATCGGTGCGCCGGATACGCGAAACCTCCCCGGCAACCGCGAGATTCAAGACGCGTTAGCGGACTATCAACGCCTGTTTCAAGCAGAAGACCAGCCTGCCAGAGTACGTTATTTGCGTGAGCAAGCGGTGGCGGCGATGGAGTTCTTCAGTCCCTTCCGGCCCCGTTTGGTTGGCTCGGTCTTGAACGGCACCGCGAGTCAGCACTCGGATGTTAATTTGCATGTATTTGCGGATACGCCCGAGGAAGTCGTGTTGTTTCTCATGGAGCACAACATTCCCTTCGAGACGGCTGAGCGGCGGCTACGGTTTGGCCGCGAGGATTACGTCATGGTGCCTGTGTTTCGGTTTGCGGCGGGCGACGTCATGGTCGATCTAACGGTATTCGAGCCGGAAGGCCTACGAGAAGCGCCGCGCAGCCGCGTCGATGGGCAGCCGATGCAGCGTGCTAATTTGCCTGCCGTACGGGAGTTGTTGAGCGCCTGAGAATGTATGCCGGGCTCTTTGCCTGAGTCGCGTGGCATTATTTTCCGTGCCCTATTAGCAGGAGTATGCTGCCTACTGGCCAAGCGCTGAATCAAAAAGCCCGGGTTTTGAAGGCCCGGGCTTTTTTTTTTCATGCGTCAACTGTCTTTTAACGCTTGTCGATGGAGACGTAGTCGCGCGTGGCGGCGCCAGTGTAGATCTGGCGCGGGCGGCCAATACGCTGCTCCGGATCGGCGCTCATTTCCATCCACTGTGCGATCCAGCCCGGGGTCCGGCCCAACGCGAACAGAACCGTGAAGAACTCGGTCGGAATGCCCAGCGCACGATAGATGATGCCCGAGTAGAAGTCGACGTTCGGGTACAGTTTCCGCTCGACGAAGTACTCGTCCTGCAGCGCAATTTCTTCCAGGCGCATGGCCAGTTCGAGCTGCGGATCGTTACTCATGCCCAGTTCGTTCAGAACTTCGTGGCAAGTCTTGCGGATGATGGTCGCTCGCGGATCGTAGTTCTTGTAGACCCGGTGGCCGAAGCCCATAAGACGGAAGGGATCTTCCTTGTCTTTGGCTTTGTCGATGAACTTCGGCACGTTGCTGACATCGCCGATCTCTTCCAGCATGTTCAGCACCGCTTCGTTGGCACCGCCATGGGCAGGCCCCCAAAGCGCGGCGCAACCGGAAGCGATAGCCGCAAACGGGTTGGTGCCGGTGGAGCCGGCCAGGCGCACGGTGGACGTGCTGGCGTTCTGTTCGTGGTCGGCGTGCAGAATCAGCAGCTGATCCAGTGCTTTTTCCGCAATCGGGTTAACTTCGTAATCTTCGTTCGGCCGCGAGAACAGCATGTTCAGGAAGTTCCCGGTGTAGCTGAGCGTGTTCTGCGGGTAAATGAAGGGCTCGCCGATCATGTGTTTGAAAGCGGCGGCGGAGATCGTCGGCATTTTGGCGATGATGCGGTGGGCGCAGATTTCGCGGCTGGCCGGGTCGTTAACGTCGATGCTTTCGTGATAGAACGCCGACAGCGAGCCAACGACTGCCGTGAGCATTGCCATCGGGTGAGCGTCGTAGTGGAAGCCATTGAAGAAGTTCTTCAGGCTTTCGTTCACCATGTTGTGGCGGGTGATCGAACTGGTGAATTCGCTTAGCTGATCGGCGGTGGGCAGCTCTCCGTAGAGCAGGAGGTAAGAGACTTCGAGGAAAGAGCTCTTTTCTGCCAGTTGATCGATCGGATAGCCGCGATAAAGCAGTATGCCTTCGTCGCCGTCGATAAAAGTAATGTCGCTACGGCAGCTTGCCGTGGAAGTGAAGCCTGGGTCGTAAGTAAAGTAGCCGAACTGGCTGTATAGGCTTTTGATGTCGACTACATCCGGCCCGTGGGTGCCGCTACGGATAGGGAAATCGACAGTCTTGCCCGAAGCGTTGTCGGTTACTGTGAGGGTCTTCTGCGACATGGAACGCTCTCCTAAACTTTAAACCGTGAACCCACGGTATGAAATGCCGAAAAGCGACCACGCTCGGCCGCTGCTGCCTGCAACGCCAGTCTCTTGACTGTAGGCCTCCTTACTTTTCCACGGGAGGCTCATGCGATAGGCAAATAAAGGCATTGCCCTGCCGGCGCCGGTTCGCGCGCTACATTCCTCGAAAAGCAGGTCATTAGGCCGCGCAGATAGTACCAATAAACCCCTATGGCGGGAAGCGGCTGCGAGAAAGGAATGTGAAATTGTTTCTATAACAGAGGTTTATGATGTGCCCAAGATGGGTGCAAGGACGGTTTTGGGGGGTGTTGCGAACAAAAAAGCGCCCGTAAAGGGCGCTTTTTAGGAGCTTGGGTAGGCTTATTTGCCGCGGCGAGCGGAGAGGCCGCCAAACTTCTTGTTGAACTGGTCGACACGACCGCCGCTGCTGAGAACCCGTTGTTTACCGGTGAAGAACGGGTGGCTCTTGCTGGAGACTTCCAGCTTCACCAGCGGGTACTCATTCCCGTCTTCCCACTTGATGGTGTCCTTGGTTTGCACGGTGGACCGGGTCAGGAACGCGAAATCGCTCGAGATGTCCTGGAACACCACCTCTCGATACTCGGGATGGATGTCTTTCTTCATGACTGACTGCACCTTAATGCTCAACGCCCGGAAGCACCGGGAGGCCGGAATCCGAAAAGGGGGTAAGGATAGACGCACTTGCGCTTCTGAGCAAGTGCGCGTTTAGTGTGCCCGCTCACTTTTCGTGCGCTCGGCAGCGCTTTTCTGGCTGAATTCGATGATTTGGGCGCTAGACGCGGGCGTGCTGTTGCCGTCGCGAGCGTCTTCCAGCGCTTTGAGCAAGCCGCGCTCGCCGAGTAGCGAGTCCCACATCATCGCCGAGATTCGTAAACAGGCGGCTAACGGGTTGGAGGCACAATCGCGGGTGCGGTCGATACGCCATTGTAGTCGACGTAGGCGGTCCTGACGGTCCGGCGGCGCGAGGCGAATAAATTGCTCTATATACTCCGCCCGGCGGGCTTCGAATTCGGCCGGATCGCGATTGGCCAGTTTCGCCCAGGCGTCGAAATCAAAATCGGGTTCTTGCGCGGTCCGTTGCATATAGCCTCCATTGCCCAAAGCCGGGTCGTCCTTAACAGGAAAGATAGCATAGGCTTAAGGAAATACTGAATAATTAACGTTGCCGAGTACCGTCTTGTGGCGCCTTTCATCCCCGCCGAGCGGGAGCAAATCTTGGTTTTGAATCCTTCAGAGAAAGCCGTTCCGCTGCTGTAAGCAATGAGGTCTGCCAGCTGCGCACAGGATCGCGCGAGTATCGTGCCGGCTGAGCCGTCCGCGGGTTGGTGGGCTTGCCTAACGCGTGAATAATTTGATCAATGTTTCCTTAACCCTGGCGACGAAGTTACGTATAGTGCCGCCATCTCGGTGTATAGGGTTGCCGACACCTCCTCACAAGATGTCGTGGGTCATGGACTATGGATACAGCGAAACAGCCAAAATCGGATTCGTCAGCTTAGGTTGCCCTAAAGCTTTAGTGGATTCGGAGCGCATTCTTACCCAGTTGCGAGCCGAGGGCTATCATCTGGTGCCGACCTACGACGATGCCGATTTGGTCGTGGTGAATACCTGCGGCTTCATCGACGCGGCCGTGGAAGAGTCCCTGGATGCCATCGGGGAGGCGGTTGCCGAGAACGGTAAGGTCGTCGTTACCGGTTGCTTGGGAGCGAAAGAGGATGTGATTCGGGAGAAACACCCGCAAGTTCTGAAGGTGACAGGCCCTCACGCGTACGAAGAGGTGGTCGGCGCCGTTCACGAGCATCTCCCGCCCCGGCACGATCCCTTCACCAGCTTAGTTCCGCCGCAAGGCGTTAAGCTTACCCCGCGCCACTACGCATATCTCAAAATATCGGAAGGCTGCAATCACCGTTGTACGTTTTGCATCATTCCGTCCATGCGTGGCGATCTGGTGAGTCGGCCTATCGGCGAAGTTTTGGACGAGGCTAAGCGGCTGGCGGATGCTGGAGTGAAAGAGCTCTTGGTGATTTCCCAGGATACCAGTGCCTACGGCGTGGATACGCGCTACCGTACCGGCTTTTGGCAGGGGCGCCCGGTGAAAACGCGCATGAAAGAGCTTTGCGAGGCCCTCTCCGCGCTTGGCATTTGGGTGCGGCTGCATTACGTCTACCCCTATCCGCATGTGGACGACATTATCCCGTTGATGGCCGAGGGCAAGCTGTTGCCCTACCTTGATGTGCCTTTGCAGCATGCCAGCCCGCGCATTCTGAAAGCGATGCGGCGTCCCGCATCCAGCGAAAATAACCTCAAACGGATTCGAGCGTGGCGTGAAATTTGTCCGGACTTGACCATCCGGTCGACGTTCATCGTCGGTTTTCCTGGGGAAACCGAAGAGGATTTCCAGGAGTTGTTGGATTTCCTCGAAGAGGCGCGCTTGGACCGGGTCGGCTGTTTCAAGTATTCCCCGGTTGAGGGGGCGGCGGCCAACGAGCTGGCCGATCCGGTGCCGGAGGCCGTTAAAGAGGAACGTCTGGCGCGCTTTATGGACGTTCAGGCTCGGATCAGTGCGGAGAAACTGGCGGAAAAAGTTGGTCGCACAGTCAAAGTGCTTGTCGACGAGGTGGATGCGGAGGGTGCAATCGCCCGTAGTAGCGCTGACGCGCCGGAAATCGACGGCAGCGTCTACGTTGTCGACGGCCAGAATCTAACCGTCGGCGACCGGGCTGAGGTGCTTATTGAACACGCCGATGAGCACGATCTTTGGGGGCGTCGAGTTTAAGAAGTCGGTCGGCCGTTAGCAGGTTGCCGAAAATGATTCTTCGGTAACCTGTTAGTACTGGCGAAGGGTTAAGCGATCGCCCCGTTGGGTGAATTCCAGGTGCTTGAGAAAGCTCATGCCCAGGAGGATCTCGTCGGCGTCCATGTGGGGGTTGATGGATGCACGAACGTCTTCTAGCGCTATAGGGCCAAGTTCGACCTGTTCGAGTTGCGTGCGGTAGCCGGTGATGATGCCGGCTGCCGTGCGGTACTGTTGCGGGGCGCCCCTCTCCAGCCCAAGCCGCTCGGCGATCCGCCCAGGAATGGAAATATCGCTCGCGCCGGTGTCGAGCATGAAGGTGACTGCTTCGCCGTTGATTCTTCCCGTCGCGATATAGTGGCCGTAACGGTTGCGTTGTAACGTCACTTCTCGGGTGCCGTCGACCAAGGTCTCGCCGCCGGGGTTGCGATTAGGGTTTTGCTGTCCTTCCAGCCAGTAATTAAAGCCGCCCGTGAGTAATAACAGCACCAGGATCCACATGGCGATGAACATCATCGTGCCGGCGCGTTTGGCATTCGACTGCGGGGTTTGTTGGTGATTCATGAACGGGCCCTCCGCTCGTTATAGTACCCGATTAAAGGGGATGGGCGCGCGGCGCATGCATGCTCAGGCGTTTGCCGATAGAAACAATTCGAGTGTTTCGTTGAGGTACAAGCTGCCGACTTCGGTAGGGCGTACGATGTCGGCGACTCGTTCGAGTAGGCCTCGGTCGATGGCTGCTGTCGCGGGGGCTTGAAAATGCCGCTCCCAATCAAGGCCGGTGCGGGCTTCGCAAAACGGTATGGCGAAACCCTCGCGTAAACGCAGCGCGTTCATCATAAATTCCAGCACAATGTCTTTTTCCGACAGGCGTTTTTCACCTTGCAAGACAGAGGCTTGGCCGGCGTGTTGTTGGTAATCGCGCGGGTGTTTGACTTTCCAGTACCGATGGATGCCGTCGGCGTTGCTGATTTTGCCATGTGCGCCGGCGCCGATGGCCAAATAATCGCCAAATAACCAATAGTTGAGGTTATGTCGACAGTATCGTCCTGCTTGGGCATACGCGGAAACTTCATACTGCGTATAACCATGCTGGGCTAACAGGGCTTGACCGGCTACGTGCATGTCATACACCGCGTCCTCGTCCGGCAGTATCGGCGGTCGGGCGTGGAATAAGGTGTTGGGTTCTAGCGTTAGTTGGTAGTAGCTGATATGAGCCGGCGCGAGCTCGATAGCCTGGCGAAGGTCCGCTTGAGCCGCGGCAAGGTCCTGCTCCGGCAGGCCGAACATCAGATCTAAATTGAAGTTGTCGAAGCCTGCTCCGCGGGCAGCTTCCGCTGCGCGCAGGGCTTCCTCTGCGCCGTGGATTCGGCCTAGTCGTTGCAGTTGCTCTGTACCAAAGCTTTGGATGCCGATCGATAACCGATTGACGCCGGCCTCGCGAAAGCCCTCGAACCGGGCCTGCTCAACCGTACCCGGATTAGCTTCCAGGGTGATCTCGGCATCGGCTGCGAGGTTGAGGCGCTCTCGTGTCTCCGTCAGTAAGCGAGCAATGGCTGTCGGCGGAAACAGGCTCGGTGTGCCGCCGCCGAAGAAAATGCTGCTAACCGGTCGCGAGCCGGCCCGCACCGCTTCGCTGTCTAGATCCTTTAGCAAGGCGTCGACATAGGCGTCTGCGGGCAGGTCTCGTTTCAGCGCGTGCGAGTTAAAGTCGCAATAAGGGCATTTCTGGACGCACCACGGTAGGTGGACGTATAGCGCGAGCGGCGGTGGCGGATTCATCGCCCCAGAACCTGCTCCAATTGCGCCAATAGCTGGCGTACGGCCTGGCCTCGGTGGCTAAGGCGATTCTTGCTGACCGGGTCGAGTTCGGCTGCGCTGAGGTGTTCCTCCGGAACGAAGAACAGCGGGTCGTAGCCGAAGCCGTTGCTGCCCCGAGGGGCTGTCAGCACGCGCCCCGGCCATTGGCCGTGGCTGATGATCGGAATGGGGTCTTCGGCGTGCCGCAGATAGACGACAACCGCATGAAACTGCGCGCCGCGCTCGGTTTGCGGAACGTCGGCGAGGTTTTTTAGCAGTAGCGCGTTGTTTTCTTCGTCGCTGGCGTTTTGGCCGGCATAGCGCGCGGAGTAAATGCCCGGTGCGCCGCCCAAAGCGTCCACCGCTAGGCCGGAGTCGTCGGCGATTGCCGGTAGCCCTGTGGCGCGGCTGGCATGTCGTGCCTTGATGAGGGCATTCTCGACAAAGGTCAGCCCGGTTTCCTCGGCGGCACTTACGCCGTAATGGGATTGCGGTTTCAGGTCTATCGGTAAACCTTCAAGCAAGGCGGCGAGTTCCGCCACCTTGCCTTGGTTGTTGCTGGCAAATACGGTTTCTTGCATGGGCTGTTAAAGCTCTTCCGCGAGTGCTGCTTTCTGGATCGCGATCAGCTCGGCTATTCCATTGGAGGCCAGTTCCGTCATACGGTTCAATTCGTCCTGGCGAAAGGCATGGCCTTCGGCAGTGCCTTGCAGTTCGATGAAGGCACCGGCGTCGTTCATGACGACGTTCATATCGGTTTCCGCCTCCGAGTCCTCGGCATAATCCAAGTCCAGTACCGGCGTGCCACGGTAAATGCCTACCGAGACGGCCGCTACCTGGCCGAACAGCGGTTGCTTACGCAGTAACTTGTTGCGGCGTAAATGGGCAATGGCGTCGGCCAAGGCTACATAGGCGCCGGTGATGGCCGCGGTACGGGTGCCGCCGTCGGCTTGAATGACATCGCAATCGAGTACGATTTACGCTCGCCGAGCGCTTCCAGGTTGACGGCGGCGCGCAAGGCACGGCCGATCAGGCGCTGGATTTCCTGGGTACGGCCCTGCTGTTTGCCGCGGGCGGCTTCGCGGTCGCTGCGGGTGTGGGTGGCGCGCGGCAGCATGCCGTATTCGGCCGTTACCCAGCCGCGGCCACTGTTCCGCATCCAGGGTGGAACTCGGTCTTCAACGCTCGCATTGCATAATACATGGGTGTCGCCAAACTCGATCAGGATGGAGCCTTCGGCGTGCTTAGTATAACCGCGAGTGATACGGATCGGTCTCAATTCGTCGGGGCGACGACCACTTGGGCGCATTGCCTACCTCATAGCTGGGTGGGAGAAGCGGGCAAGCCTAGCATAACGGGCATGGCCGGGGGGATACGATATCAGGCCCGGCTGGTTTTTCCCGCTTCAAGAATGCGTAAGATCTCGGCTTTATCACCGGGGCGTCGACCGGCCGCAAAGAGGAAATCGCCATGATTCGGAGCATGACTGCGTTCGAGCGTCAGGAATACCAGGGCGAATGGGGAAAACTGACTTGGGAGCTGCGCTCCGTCAACCATCGCTATCTCGATATTTATCCGCGTTTGCCGGAAGAGTTGCGGCACCTGGAGCCGGCCTTGCGCGAGCGGTTATCGGCTCGTTTGTCCCGGGGTAAGGTGGAATGCAATTTGCGTTTCCGCCCGGTCGCGGGGGTGAGTGCCGATGTCGAGCTGAATTGGCCGTACGTCGAAAAATTGCTGTCGGCCTCGAATGCGCTGGGCGAACGTATCGGAGGTGCGACCCCGATCAACCCTCTTGAGCTGATGCGTATGCCCGGCGTTATGAAAGATGTCGAGCAGGATATGGAGCCGATCAGCAAAGCAGCGCTTGCGTTATTGGAGAAAACATTAGACGGTTTCGTTGCCGGCCGCGAAAGAGAAGGGGTCCGCTTGGCCGAGATCGTGCGCGATAGGGCGCACAAAGTGGCTGAACTGGTGGCGAAAGTGCGCGAGCGGCGACCGCAGGTCAATGCTTATGTGCGCGAAAAGCTCATGGCGCGAATTCAGGACATGGAAGCGACGGCCGATCCCGGGCGGATCGAGCAGGAGTTGGTGATTGTCGCTCAGCGGTTGGATGTCGACGAAGAGTTGGAGCGTCTGGCGACCCACGTGACGGAAGTCGAAAGAGTGTTGACCAAGCGGGAGCCGGTTGGTCGGCGGTTGGATTTCTTGATGCAGGAGCTGAATCGCGAAGCGAATACGCTAACCTCTAAGGCGGCGGATACCGAGACCACCAACGCCGCGGTTGAAATGAAAGTGCTCATCGAGCAGATGCGCGAACAGATCCAGAACATCGAATAGCAAACGAATACGTCGGGTACCCCTTAATGACGGGCACACTTTATATCATCTCCGCCCCATCCGGAGCAGGCAAAACTAGCCTTGTGTCGGCGTTGGTCGAGGCCTGGCCGAACCTTGCCGTTTCGGTCTCCCATACCACCCGATCGCGGCGGCCGGGGGAAGTCGATGGGGAGCATTATCATTTCGTCGATGTCGAGCGCTTTCAACGTATGGTTGCGGAGGCTGCCTTCCTTGAGCATGCGAGTGTGTTCGGCAATTATTACGGTACGTCGCAGCCGGCGGTAGAGGCGCGTTTGTCGCAGGACGTCGATGTGATATTGGAGATCGATTGGCAAGGCGCTCGGCAAGTAAGAGCGGCGATGCCCGACAGCGTTTCTATCTTTATCCTACCGCCTTCGCGCAACGAGCTGGAAGCCCGGTTGCGAGCGCGTGGGCAGGATAGCGACGAGGTTATTGCCTCCCGAATGCGGGAAGCGGTCAGCGAAATGTCCCACTACGGCGAGTACGATTATCTGGTCGTGAACGATCGTTTCGACCAGGCCCTGGCCGATCTTTCTGCAATTGTTCGCGCTCGCCGCTTGCGCTGCGCCGCACAATCCCAAAGAATGAAGGATGTGTTGAGGGATATTCTCGCGTAGCTTAGGGGTGTCGTGTGTCGTCGTCGCCTAAGCGCCACGGCGCTGCAAGTGCGGGCTTCCCAGCAAGCGTGCATAGGCGCTAGAATTGAACCCTTGACGTTAGAATTTGCTTGTATACCTTGACGGAGGCGAGATATGGCGCGAGTGACCGTGGAAGATTGTTTGGACAACGTCGATAATCGTTTCGAGTTGGTCCTGGTCGCCTCCAAGCGGGCCCGGCAGGTCGCTAACGGTTCGCAGCCGTTCGTGGAGCTTGAGAACGACAAGCCGACCGTAGTGGCCTTGCGGGAAATCGCCGAGGGCTACGTCACGCGGAAAATTCTCAAGGCGGACGAGAATCAGGCAGCACTTGCCGGAGCGGCTGAAACGGCTGAGGGCGGGGATGCCCCCGGCGCCGATCAGCCGCAGGCTTAAGCGGGCAGCAGAGGGCGTATGGGGCGTAGTGACCCCTTAGTTCCAGAGGAAGTCGGCAGCGACGACCCCGCGCGCAAGGCTAGCGATCTATGCTCGTTGCTGGATCACTACCTGGAGCCGAAGCAGGTACGGCTTGTTTACGAAGCGTACCGCTTCGGTGCGGAAGCGCATGCGGGGCAGCGCCGCTTATCCGGCGAGCCTTATATTACCCATCCGTTAGCGGTAGCTAAGATTTTGGCGGAAATGCGGCTCGACTATCAAAGTATAGTGGCCGCCATCCTGCACGATGTCATCGAAGATACCCCTACCGCGAAAGACCACGTTGCGTCCGCCTTCGGGGAAGACGTCGCCGAATTAGTCGACGGTGTCAGTAAACTCACCCAAATCGACTTCAAGAGCAAGGCCGAAGCCCAAGCCGAGAACTTCCGCAAGATGGTCCTGGCGATGTCGCGGGATATTCGCGTCATTTTAATTAAGCTCGCCGACCGTCTGCATAACATGCGCACGATTTGGGTGATGCCGCCTCACAAGCGGCATCGAATCGCGCGCGAAACGCTCGAAATCTATGCTCCCATCGCCCAGCGGCTCGGCATCAACACCTTGCGGATCGAACTAGAAGATCTCGGCTTTGCCGCGCTCTACCCGATGCGCTATCGCGTGCTGAAGGAGAAGATGCGCCGCCAGCGAGGGCATCGCAGCGAGATCATCGATCAAGTCACCGATACCATTAGTATTCGCTTAGGCGAGGCCGGCATCGATGCCCGGGTGGTGGGGCGCGAGAAGCATCTTTGGAGCATTTACCAGAAGATGCGCGATAAAAACCATAACTTCAAAGATATTTTCGATGTTTATGGTTTTCGCATTATCGTTGATAACGTCGATACCTGTTATCGCGTTCTCGGCGTGCTGCACAGTCTGTACAAGCCTAAACCGGGCCGCATCAAAGACTATATCGCTATTCCTAAAGTAAACGGTTACCAATCGCTGCACACGAGTTTGGTCGGTCCTCGGCGGATGCGAATTGAAGCGCAGGTGCGTACCGAGGAAATGCACCGGGTTGCCGAGGCAGGTATTGCCGCGCATTGGCTGTACAAAGAAAGCGATACGGCCAGCAATACGGCCCAAGCCCGCGCCCGCGAGTGGGTGAAAGGGCTGCTGGAAATGCAGCGTAATGCCGGTAATTCGCTGGAGTTTATCGAAAACGTCAAGATCGACCTCCAGCCCGATGAGATCTACGTCTTTACGCCTAAGGGCGGGATTTTGGAATTGCCGCGTGGGGCTACGGTTATCGATTTTGCCTACGCTGTGCACTCCGATATCGGCGACGGCTGTATTGCCGCCATGATCGACCACCGCTTGGCGCCACTGCGCACTCCGTTGCAGACCGGCCAAACGGTGGAAATCATTACCGCGCCGGGTGCTCGCCCGAATCCGGCTTGGCTCGATTTCGTGGTGACGGCAAAAGCGCGCACTGCCATTCGGCATTCGTTGAAGCGCTTACGCGGAGAAGCCGCCGCCGCGTTGGGTCAGCGTCTTGTGGACCAAGCCCTGGCGTCGTTATCGCAAAGCTTGAGCGATCTTTCTCAGAGTCAAGTCGACAACGCGCTGGATGCGTTTGGCGTAGAGAGTCTGGAAGCGCTGTTCGAGACGGTAGGCCTTGGCCAGCAAATGCCATGGCTAGTGGCCCAACGCTTGTCGGGTATCGCGCCGGAAGCCGTGCGGGAGGGGGTTCAGCCGGGTAGCCAGAGGCTTTACATCAAGGGCACCGAAGGCGCTGTCGTTACCTTCGCCCGATGTTGCCGCCCAATTCCGGGCGATCCGGTGGTTGGTTTTGCCAGTGCCGGCCGTGGGGTGGTGATTCATCATCGCGACTGTCGCAACGTCAAAGAGTACCGCAATCACCCCGAAAAATGGGTCGATGTGCAATGGGAGCCGGCAGTCGAAGGCGATTTCCCGGTACTGGTTGCCATTGACGTGGTGAACCGGCGCGGTGTGCTGGCCGAGCTGGCGGCGAACATTTCCGAAATGGAGTCGAATATCGAAAGCGTCGCTGTCGACGAGAAAGACGGTATGGTCACGACCATCCGCTTCGTGCTTAGCGTTCGCGATCGCGTTCATCTGGCGCATGTCCTGCGCCGACTGCGTTTGCTCAGTAGCGTTACCCGGATTACCCGCCGAAAAGGTTGAGTCGGCCTTTGTTTTTTCTTACAAGCTTCCGTCTATCCCGTAAGCTTCGTCTATCTGCAATAATGGCCCGTGTTTTACGGATTGGCTATTGCAGGAGAGTATTCGATGAGCCGCGAGATTATCCAGACGGAACGCGCCCCGCAGGCAATTGGCACCTATTCGCAGGCCGTTAAGGTCGGCGATACCGTTTATCTCTCCGGGCAGATCCCGCTGGTGCCGGAAACCATGGAGTTGGTGACGGGCGATATGGCGGCACAGATTCGCCGCGTATTCGACAATCTAGCGGCAGTGTGCGAGGCCGCAGGCGGACAGTTAACGGATATTGTAAAGCTGAACATCTTCCTGACCGATCTCGGCCACTTCGCGCTGGTTAACGAGATCATGGCCGAGTATCTGCAGCAGCCCTACCCGGCTCGCGCCGCAATCGGTGTGGCCAGTTTGCCGAAAGGGGCGCAGGTCGAGATGGACGGTGTGATGGTGCTGGGCAGTTAAGCCGGGTGTCTTGGGTATGGCGGTAGCCTGCACATTAAAGCCGGTGACGGAGCTGAGAGGCGTTGGGCCGCGGCTTGCCGAGCGCTTGGCAAAGCTTGGAATCAGTCAAGTTCGCGATTTGTTGTTTCATTTGCCTCTGCGGTATGAGGATCGAAGCACACGCGTACCGATCGGGCGCCTGCGGGCAGGTGAGCACGTGCTTATCGAGGGCGTTGTCGAACTCTGCGAGGTTGCGCCGGGTCGGCGGCGTCGGTTGCTCTGTCGTGTCAGCGATGGCACCGGCAGCTTGACGCTGGTTTTCTTCCATTTCTATCCCAAGCTACAGGCCGATTTAGCACGTGGCACGACCATTCAGTGCTTTGGCGAAGTGCGCGATGGTCCGGGTATGCCGCAGATGATTCACCCGGAGTATCGCCATGCCGATGCGAACGACGAGGCGTGGGAGAGCGAGGGGCTGACGCCGATTTACCCCAGCACGCAAGGTTTGCAGCAAAACAGCCTGCGACGCCTGGTTAAAGATGCCTTGCTTTACGCGGAAACTGAGCAAGGGCTGCCCGATCTGTTGGCCGGGTTGGGGCTGGAACTGCCGGGGCTGTATGAATCGCTCAGCTATTTACATTGCCCGCCGACCGATGCGCCGCGCGATTTGTTGGAGAACGGCTCCCATCCGTGCCGCCACCGCCTGGCATTGGAAGAGCTGGTCGCGCATCACCTTACCTTGCGACGGCTGCGTGCGAGCATGCAGCAGTTAGTGGTCGCTCCGGCTTTGCCGCCTGCCGATCGCCTAAAGAAGCCTTTTCTCTCTCAGTTGCCGTTCCAGTTGACGCAGGCGCAGGCACGTGTGGTTGCCGAAGTGGAGGCGGATCTGGCGACCGAGCAGGCGATGTTGCGTCTGGTGCAAGGCGACGTCGGTTCCGGTAAGACGGTTGTTGCAGCTCTGGCAATACTCGGTGCGGTCGAGGCCGGTTGGCAGGCAGTGGTCATGGCGCCGACGGAGCTTTTGGCCGAGCAGCACATGCGAAATTTTGCGGCTTGGCTGGAACCGTTAGGGGTCGAGATGGCGTGGTTGTCAGGGCGGCTGAGCGGCCGATCACGGCAAGCGCAGTTACAGGCAGTAGCCGACGGTCGTGCGCAGGTGGTGGTCGGCACGCATGCGTTGTTTCAGGAAACGGTCAGTTTCGCCCGGCTCGGCTTGGTTGTGATTGACGAGCAGCACCGCTTCGGCGTGCATCAGCGGCTGGCATTGAGGGAAAAAGGGCGCGAGGCGGGCGTGCAGCCACACCAATTGATCATGACGGCCACGCCCATTCCGCGTACGTTGGCAATGACTGCGTATGCTGACCTGGATGTGTCGGTGATTGACGAGTTGCCGCCCGGGCGCACGCCAGTGCGAACGGTCGCAGTGGCCTCCAGTCGGAGGCCGGAAGTCGTTGAGCGGGTACGCGCAGCGTGTGCCGAGGGGCGGCAGGCCTATTGGGTTTGCACGTTGGTGGAAGAGTCGGAAGTGTTACAGGCCGAAGCGGCGGAGGTTGCGGCGGAGAATCTGGCCGAGGCCTTGCCGGAGTTACGGGTGGGGTTGGTGCATGGCCGTCAGAAAAGTGCCGAGAAAGAAGCGGTGATGGCCGCGTTCAAGCGCCATGAGCTCGATTTGCTAGTGGCAACTACGGTGATTGAGGTCGGTGTCGATGTGCCCAACGCGAGCCTCATGATTATCGAGAATGCCGAACGGCTAGGGTTATCTCAGCTGCATCAGTTGCGCGGCCGAGTCGGGCGTGGCGCGGCGGCCAGCAGTTGCGTTTTGATGTATCAAGGCCCGCTGTCGCGGACGGCTAAGGAGCGTTTAGCGGTGATGCGGGAGACGACCGACGGTTTTGAGGTCGCGCGGCGCGATCTTGAGATCCGCGGCCCCGGCGAGTTTCTGGGAACCCGGCAGACCGGCGCTTTGCAGTACCGTGTCGCCGACCTGGAGCGAGATGCAGGATTGCTGCCGACAGTGCATAGAATCGGCGATCGTTTGCTGGCGGAATATCCTGAGCGGGTCGACGCTTTAGTGCGGCGCTGGGTGGGGGATGCGGAGCGCTACGGGCAGGTATAGGAACGCTGCGGCAATGGTTTCTCAACAAGCTGCCGACCATGACATAATAGCGCGCTTTCGACGCTTGGCAGAGGCCGCAGCAGGTGGGGTTTGAAATGAGCAAATGGCGGCCGCAGAAAGATCCGCTACGCCAGTGCGTTCCACGGCGATTGCGACCTTGGCTGGAAGATACGGCGTCGCTGACCGCGCGCATTCAGAGACATAGCGGTGGGCGCTTGCGGGTGCGAATCCTCAGCGAATGCTGGTCGCTGCCCGCTGCCGAAGAGGCTCTGGCGCTCGGGCAGCCGGTAGGGCGATACGCATGGATGCGAGAAGTGCTCTTGATGTGCGATTCGACGCCTTGGGTGTACGCACGAACGGCAGTGCCCTTGGAGAGCCTGCGCGGGCGTTATAAACCTTTATTGAGATTGGGCGCACGCCCTTTAGGGAGCGTGCTATTTGGCCGTTTCCCCGTGCAGCGTACGCCCTTGCTCATCCGACGACTCGACGAGCGCGATCCGCTGTTGCCGGTAGTGCAGCGGCATGTCGCGGTTTCCAGCGGACTGTGGGCGCGTCGCTCTATGCTCAGTTTCGACAGTTGTCGTTTGCTGGTGACGGAAGTGTTTTTGCCCGAATTAGTGGACGGCTTACGGGATAAACGAGCGATGTCTTTCGCGCTGTGAGTTTCGCCGCGAAAGCAACGGAGATGTCTAAGACTTCCTTAAGCCATAAGGAGGGGGGATGAAGCCGAGTTTGGCGACGGTTGCAGACCGTCTATGGCAGTATGCGCTGCTGGCGCGCTTGGATCGGCCGGTCGGCAATTTCCTATTGCTTTGGCCGATGCTATGGGCCTTATGGATTGCCGCGGAAGGGTTTCCGCAGCCGCTCGTTTTGGGCGTCTTTGTGCTGGGTGTGTTGGTGATGCGTGCGGCCGGTTGCGTGATCAACGATTATGCCGACCGTAATATCGACTTGCATGTTAAACGGACTAAAGAGCGACCGTTGACGGCGGGTCGGATTACCAGCAAAGAGGCGTTGATCGTATTCGCGCTGTTGGGATTGACGGCCTTCGGTTTAGTGTTGCTCATGAACACGTTGACGATTCAGCTCGCCTTCGTCGGTATCGTGCTCGCAGCGACCTACCCTTTTATGAAGCGCTATACCTATCTACCCCAAGTTCATCTGGGGGCTGCCTTCGGCTGGGCGGTGCCGATGGCATTCGCCGCGCAAACGGGTACCGTGCCGCAGATTGCATGGTTAGTGTTCTTGGCCGCGGTAATTTGGGCCACGATCTACGACACGCAATATGCGATGGTCGATCGCGACGACGATCTGAAAATTGGCGTTAAGTCGACGGCTATCCTGTTTGGCGAGCATGACCGTCTTATCATCGGCCTTTTGCAGCTGCTTATGTTGGCTTGTCTGGTGCTGATCGGGGTGCAGGCGGGCATGAGCGCGGTTTACTATTGGTCTGTAGCGCTTGGCGGCTTGTTTTTTGTCTATCAGCAATATCTTATTTATAGCCGGGAGCGCGATAATTGTTTTCGGGCTTTTCTGAATAATATGTGGTTTGGTGGCGCCATTTTTGTCGGGGTTCTTCTGCATTACGGCTATCATTAGTGGGGAGTATCCTGCTTTACTTGAACGCCCTTGCGACCACCCATATCTCTACCTGCTCCGCTCCGGCGCGTTTTAGAAGCTTGGCAATTTCGTTGACGGTGCAGCCGGTAGTCATGACATCGTCGAGCACGGCCACCCGGGGCGGTACGTTGGCTTTCTTTAGCCGAAAGGCGCCCCGGACATTGCCGCGACGTGCTTTCGCGGGCAGCTCACTCTGAATCTGCGTATGTCTGCTGCGTTCGATGAGGTCGGTCCGTAAAGAGGCCGGAATATACTTGCGTACCTGTTTAGCCAGTTCCGTGGCTTGGTTGTAGCCCCGTTCGCGCAGCCGGGTTTTGTGTAATGGGACTGGAACGATCGCATCGGCTTGGCGGTTGCCTGTCTTCGCTAATGTCCTTCCCATGAGTTCGCCCAAGAGCCTGGCGGCGGCTAAGCTTGCGTCGAACTTGAGCGCTTTAATTAGCTTGTCTAGTGGATAGTCGTAGGCAAAGGCAGCGTATACGGCATCGTAGTCGGGCGGCTGGCGGAGGCAGCGACCACAGATGACGTCATCGCCGGTTGCTAAAGGCATGCCGCATTGCCGGCAGCCTGCGTCGGCCTTCGGCAGCGACGAGTCGCATTCCTTGCAGATATCCAAGCCGCGATGGCCGGGCGCGCCACAGAGCCTGCAATAGGGGGGAAACACATACCGATGAGCAAAATTTAAACACCTGTAAACCATTTTATTCCCTTTTTGGTTGACAGGGCAGCCCCCCGCGCTACCATCCTTGTTCTTCAGATTGCCTAAGCTTAGCCGGGAGATGTCCATGCAGCCACAAGAAGCGATCATCCGCCACGATTGGCGTCAGGATGAAGTCGAGGCTTTATTCGAGCGCCCTTTCTTCGACTTGATCTGGGAGGCGCAGAACGTCCACAGGCGCTATTTCGATCCGAATGAAGTGCAGGTCAGTACGCTTCTGAGCATCAAAACCGGCGCTTGTCCGGAAGACTGTAAATATTGCCCGCAAAGCGTGCGTTACGACACCGGCTTGGAACGGGAGAGCCTGATGGATACCGCGGCTGTTGTCGAGGCTGCGCGGCGGGCCAAAGACGCCGGCGCTACGCGCTTTTGCATGGGCGCCGCATGGCGCAGTCCAAAGGGTAAAGACCTAGAAAAGGTTACGACGATGGTGCGGGAGGTCAAGGCCATGGGGCTGGAAACCTGTGCCACCCTGGGTATGCTCAACGACGAGCAGACCGAGGCGCTAAAGGCCGCCGGGCTCGACTATTACAACCATAATTTAGACACCTCGGAAGAGTTCTACGGCGACATTATTACCACCCGTAGCTATCAAGACCGTTTGGACACCCTGGAGCGGGTTCGCCGGAGCGGAATGAATGTTTGCTGCGGCGGCATTGTCGGTATGGGAGAGCAACGCTCCGATCGAGCCTCGATGCTGCGCACGCTAGCGAATCTGCCCGAGCATCCGCAGAGCGTTCCCATTAATCAGCTGGTCGCTGTTGAAGGTACGCCGCTTGCCGATGCCGAAGCACCCGATCCATTTGAGTTCATCCGTACGATCGCTGCTGCACGCATTATGATGCCGCGTTCTTATGTGCGTCTGTCGGCCGGTCGTACCGAGATGAACGAACAGCAGCAGGCCCTGTGTTTTCTGGCGGGCGCGAACAGTATTTTCTACGGCGATAAACTGTTGACGACCGGGAATCCGGAAGCCGATCGGGATCGGGCGCTATTCGAGCGGCTTGGGCTGCGGTTTCAAAAAGTCGCCACGGACGATTGCGAGCAAGCCCAAGCTTGCGGCCACTAAGCGATGTGGGACCCGAGCGAAGAGCTAGCCGCGTTGCGGGCTGCCGATTTGTATCGGCAGCCGCGGCGTATCGACGTCGCAGGTCCGACAGAAGCCTGGGTGGACGGGCGGCGGTGTACGGTTTTCTGTAGCAACGACTATCTCGGCTTGGCACAACATCCGAGCGTTGTCGAGGCGTTTACCGCGGCGGCGCAGCGCGACGGGGTCGGCAGCGGGGCCGCTCACTTAATCACCGGCCACCGCCGGGAGCATGAAGCTTTAGAAGAGGAACTGGCGGAATTCCTCGGTCGCGACCGGGTGCTTCTTTTCTCCACCGGCTATATGGCCAACATGGGCGTCATCGATGCTTTGGCGAGCAGCGGCGACGGCGTGTTTCAGGATCGTCTTAACCATGCCTCGCTGCTTGACGGAGCAAGGCTGTCCGGTGCCAAGCGAATCCGCTATCGCCATGCCGATGCGGAGCATCTTCGGATGCGGCTGGGTGCGGAAGCGGTTGCCCGCCGTTTGGTGGTTACCGATGGCGTTTTCAGTATGGATGGCGATTTAGCGCCTTTGCCTGCCATCAGCCAATTGGCTGCCGAACATGATGCGACGCTGATCGTTGACGACGCGCATGGAATCGGGGTCATCGGCAAGCAAGGCCGAGGGGTGTTGGAGTACTACGGGCTAGCGCAACAACAGGTGCCGCTTCTGATCGGCACGCTCGGCAAAGGCTTGGGTACCTTCGGGGCGTTTGTGGCCGGCCCAGCCCCCGTTGTTGAGTATCTGGTGCAGAAGGCGCGTACCTTTATGTTCACCACCGCCCAGCCCCCGCCGTGGCGGCGGCCACCCGTGCAAGCTTGCAACTTGTGCGAACGGAATCCTGGCGGCGCGACAAGCTACAGACCTTGATCGCGCGTTTTCGTCGCGGCGCCGAACAGCTCGGGTTGCCGTTAATGGCGTCGCAGACTCCCATCCAACCGTTATTGGTGGGAGAAGCGCAGCGGGCGCTTCGGCTGGGCGAACAGCTAATGGCGGCCGGAATGCTGGTGACGCCCATTCGGCCGCCGACGGTGCCGCCGGGTAGTGCGCGTTTACGGATTACCTTCTCTGCTGAGCATAGCGAGGAGCAGGTGGACCGTCTATTGGACGCCTTCGAGCGGCTTAAGCTTGCGGACTCTGCATGAGAAGCTATCCAACGTTAGGCCGTGGACCAGATCTTATTATGCTGCCCGGTTGGGGCATGAGCGCCGTCGTTTGGCGCGATTGGGCCGAGGCTTTGGCTGGCGAATGGTGTGTTCATTTGTTCGAGCTGCCCGGACATGCGGGCGATCCTGCAGAAGACTTTGACGTCGCTACGCTGCGTGCTCAGCTGATAGAGTCCGCACCGGCCGGAGCCGTTTGGGTCGGCTGGTCCTTAGGCGGAATGTTAAGTCTGCAATTAGCGCACGAAACCGCTGCCGCCGGAATGTGTCTCATGGCTACTAGCCCTCGTTTTTGTACCGGCGACGGGTGGTCGGCCGGTGTCGACCCGGCTGCTTTGCGGGCCATGCAAGCCGGGCTTGAGCAGGGTGTCGAACGGGTCTGGCGGGAGTTTCTTGGGTTATTAGGGAGTCGTGGCGGTACCGCGCGTGCGGAGGTGAAGGCTCTGCGTTATCGGCAACCGACTCCCGCTGCCGGCGCGACGGGTTTGCAAGCAGGGCTTCGTTATTTATTAACAACCGATTTGCGATCGATGGTGGCTCGGATTGAGACGCCGACGCGTTGGTTGGTGGGCGAGCTAGACCCGCTAATATCGCCCGCAGCGGTGGAGGGTGTCGCATCCTCCATGGTCGCTGCCAAAGCGACATGCCTGCTTGGAGCAGGCCACGTCCCGTTTTATAGTCACCGGGCCGAACTCGACGCTGCGTTGGCCGAGTTGCGGCGAATGCTGTAGCGACTAGGGTGTTTCATGAGCGAATTGGATAATTACCGACCGGAGAAGGCAAAGCTTCGCGATGCCTTTGATCGCGCTGCCAGCCGTTACGATGAAGTCGCCGTGTTGCAGCGAGAGGTCGGCGAGCGTCTATTGGGGCGCTTGGACCTCGTGACGCTACAGCCGGAGCGTATCTTGGATGTGGGTGCCGGAACGGGATACGCTGCGCGCGCGTTACAAAAGCGATACCGAAAGGCCGAAGTCATCCCTTTGGATATCGCGCCATCCATGTTGCGCCAAGCCAAGCGGCGTGGCGGCTTTTTGCGTCCCTTGCGGTGCGTGTGCGGCGATGCCGAGGCTTTGCCGCTGGCGAGCAACAGCGTTGATCTAGTTTTCTCTAACTTCACCTTACAGTGGTGTCACGATCTCGATCGTGTTTTCGCTGAGTTTCAGCGGGTACTCAGGCCCGGCGGGCTGGTGATGTTTTCCACCTTAGGGCCCGATACGCTAACGGAGTTGCGGCAAAGCTGGTCTGCCGTAGACGACGCCGTTCACGTCAATGCCTTCATCGATATGCACGATGTTGGAGACGCGCTCGTTCGAGCGCACCTGGCTGAGCCGGTTATGGACGTCGAGCACTTCACGCTCACCTACGACAAGGTGCGCGACCTGATGGGCGACCTGAAAACCTTGGGTGCGCATAACGTTAGCGCCGGGCGCCGGCGCGGTTTGACTGGCAAGGGGGCTTTAGAAAAAGTCTATCGCGCCTATGAGCGTTTCCGCGATGCGGAGGGCCGTTTGCCGGCAACCTATGAAGTCGTTTATGGCCATGGCTGGGGGCCCGATACCTTGCCGCAACGCCCGGACGCGACAGGTGCGGTGCGGGTGCCGGTAAGTAGCCTGCGTCGTTCATAAGGAAGCTCTTTATGCTAAACCGGGGCATTTTTGTAACCGGAACCGATACCGAAATCGGCAAAACCGTCGTTACCTGCGGCGTACTGCATCGCCTGCAAGGCGAAGGGTTCGCCGTGGCCGGTATGAAACCGATTGCCTCCGGTTGTCGGCGGACCGAAGCCGGTTTGCGTAACGAGGATGCCGAAGCGATTCGCGAGGTCGTCGGCCGCGCAATTCCCTATGAGCAGGTTAATCCTTATGCCTTGGAGCCGGCCATTGCTCCCCACTTGGCGGCTGTCGAGGCTGGCGTGGTGTTCGACTTTCCGCGTTTGCAGGCGGGTTATCAACGCTTGGCCGCGGAAGCCGACTATACCTTGGTCGAAGGTGCCGGCGGTTGGCGTGTGCCGCTCGGGCAAGCGCGGGAGATGAGCGATTTGGCCGCTGCGCTGCAATTGCCGGTGCTGCTGGTGGTCGGTGTCCGCTTGGGTTGCATCAACCATGCTGCCTTAACCGCCGAGGCAATTCTTGCAGACGGCCGCCCATTGCTTGGATGGGTGGCCAATCTGGTTGCTGCTGATGATCCTTACCTTGACGCACAGGTGGATACCTTGCGCCAACGCCTTCCCGCCCCCTTATTAGGCATTGTGCCTCATCAACTATCCCTCCTGTCGACGTTACGGCGGGTGCGATTGACCTGGGTCAATTTTTGCATCGCGTGGACTTTTGTTGCTAATTGTCAATAACCTCTAAAACCATATGGTTTTTGGGTGCTTGAACTGCTCTAGAATGCACCGCAGCCCAGGGCCTTCCTCTGCGCGTGTCTTCCGCCTTCTGGGTGCTTGAAGACGGTAGCGCAACAGAAAAGGGATCCGCCATGGTGGCCATTGAGCATGATGATGAGCAGTGTGAACGCTGTTTCGTACTTCAACCGGGTTCCGGGGCACAATGGCGGGCAACCATGATGGTTTTTGCATTGATCGCCCTGACCTGCCTTGGCGTTGCGGTAAGTCTGGCTTTAGCCGGTTATTGGCTGATTCTGCCCTTTGCCGGTGTCGAGGTCATGGTTTTGTACTGGGCGCTTCACGCATCCGCGCTTAGGGCTGCCCAGCGCGAGGTGATCTGGATAGGGACATCCGAAGTGAAAGTACAGAAAGGGCGAAAACGGCCGGAACAGCAGTGGCTATTCCAGCGGGTTTGGACGGAAGTTCACCTCGAACCTTCCGGTCATCCTTGGTACCCGAGCCGTTTATCTCTTCGATCGCGAGGTCAAGAGGTCGATATTGGGGGGTTCCTGCAGGAAAACGAGCGAGTCGCGCTGGCTCGCGAGCTGAAACGTTTTATCGGACCGATGGCGGCACCGGGACGCGGTGTGTGAGCGCCGGCCTGTGAATTCTCACACTGGGAGCAGCATGGGATGAAGGTTACAAAAAGACTGGGTGCTAGGCTTGGCTTGGGGCTTGGCCTGCTATTGGCAGCGGGGCCTGCTGCCGCAAGCTGGGGGATGAATTTGACTCGGGGCGTTACCTCGCTCAGTCAATCCGTCTATGACTTGCACATGCTGGTCCTCTGGATCTGCGTTGTGATTGGTACGGTAGTCTTCGGACTTATTCTTTGGTCCGTGATTCACCATCGCAAGTCCCGCGGCGTTACCGCCGCGCAATTCCACCACAGCACCGCCGTTGAAATTGCATGGACCGTCGTGCCCATGTTGATTCTGATCGCGATGGCCATTCCGGCTACGCGGGTGCTCGTGGCTATGCACGATACTGGGGATGCCGACGTCACCATTAAAGTGACTGGCTACCAGTGGATGTGGGAATACGAGTACATCGACGAAGATATCCAGTTCTTCAGTCGCCTTGACCGGGAGAGCGACCGAGTTCGTCAGCTTCGTTCCGGGCTCGATCCGCGCGAGGTCGAGAACTACCTGCTGAATGTCGATAAGCCGTTGGTCGTGCCGGTGAACCAGAAGATTCGGTTCCTGCTGACCGCTAACGACGTGATTCACTCTTTCTGGGTGCCAGACCTGGGTTGGAAGCGGGATGCCATTCCAGGCTTCATTAACGAAGCTTGGGCGGAAATCCAAGAGCCGGGTATTTATCGCGGCCAGTGTGCCGAGCTGTGCGGTCGCGATCACGCGTTTATGCCGATTGTCGTGATCGCAAAATCGCAAGAAGACTATGAAGCCTGGATTGCCGAGCAGCGTGCGGAAGCGAACGGTGTTCCGGAGGTGGCCGCGGAAGAAGCGCCTGTCGAAGAAGCTGTCGCCGCCGATATGGACATGGACGACCTCATGCAGCGTGGCGAAGACGTCTACGGTGCTCAATGTGCCGCCTGTCATCAAGCCGACGGTCGGGGCAATCCGCCGATGTTCCCGACGCTGGCCGGCAGTGATTTTGTCGTTGGCCCGGCCGAGGATGTTATCGACATCGTTCTAAACGGCCAGGGGGCGATGCCACCTCTTGGTGGGGTGCTCGATGACGCCGATGTGGCTTCGGTTGTGACATACATTCGCAATGCCTTCGGCAACGAGACGGGTGACGTGGTGCAGCCCGCCGACGTGCAGGCGGCCCGCTAAAGGGTTCCTTGGGAGGAAAGCCAGAGATGACTGCAGCAACACACGACGAACATCATGCCGGACCGCCGAGCAGTTTCCTCGACCGGTGGCTGTTCACGACGAACCATAAGGACATTGGTACTTTATACCTGCTGTTTGCGCTGCTGATGTTTTTTGTCGGCGGTGCGATGGCAATGGTAATTCGCGCCGAGCTGTTTCAGCCCGGCATGCAACTGGTTGATCCGTACTTCTTCAACCAGATGACGACCATGCACGCGCTGGTTATGATTTTCGGCGCCGTTATGCCGGCCTTCGTCGGTCTCGCGAACTGGATGATTCCGATCCAGATCGGTGCGCCGGACATGGCGTTACCGCGGATGAATAACTGGAGCTTCTGGATTCTTCCGTTCGCCTTCGCCATCATGCTCGCGACCTTTTTAATGCCTGGGGGCGCTCTGGCAGGTGGCTGGACCATGTATCCGCCGCTGATGCTCCAGCACGGGATGGCTTTCCCGTTCGCGATCTTCGCGATTCACCTGCTGGGTATTTCCTCGATCATGGGTGCGATCAACGTCGTCGCTACCATTCTGAACATGCGCGCACCGGGTATGACCCTGATGAAAATGCCGCTGTTCGTTTGGACGTGGTTGATTACGGCTTATTTGATCATCGCGGTTATGCCGGTACTGGCAGGCGCGATCACCATGTTGCTGACCGACCAGTACTTCGGCACCAGCTTCTTTAGCGCCGCCGGTGGTGGCGACCCGGTTATGTACCAGCATATTTTCTGGTTCTTCGGCCACCCCGAGGTTTACATCATGATTCTGCCGGCCTTCGGCATTGTCTCGGCGATCATTCCGACGTTCGCTCGTAAACCGCTGTTTGGCTACAGCTCCATGGTCTATGCCGTTGCTTCGATCGCCTTCTTGTCCTTCATCGTGTGGGCGCACCACATGTTCACGGTCGGCATGCCGTTGGCGGGCGAGTTGTTCTTTATGTATGCCACCATGCTGATCGCAGTCCCAACCGGGGTGAAGGTCTTTAACTGGATTGCGACGATGTGGCGCGGCGCCATGACTTTCGAAACGCCGATGTTATTCGCCATCGGGTTCGTGATTCTGTTCACCATCGGCGGTTTGTCCGGCATTATGTTGGCGATTGCTCCGGCCGACTATCAGTATCACGATACCTACTTCGTCGTTGCCCACTTCCACTATGTCCTGGTGACCGGGGCGGTGTTCTCCTTGTTCGCCGCGGCTTACTACTGGCTGCCGAAGTGGACCGGCCACATGTACGACGAACGTTTGGGTAAATGGCACTTCTGGCTATCGGTCATTACCGTGAATGTGCTGTTCTTCCCGCAGCACTTCCTCGGCTTGGCCGGTATGCCGCGTCGTATCCCGGACTATGCGGTTCAGTTCACCGAGTTCAACATGATCTCCTCCATCGGCGGCTTCGCCTTCGGATTGAGTCAGTTGATCTTCGTCTGGGTGGTGATTAAGTGCATCCGCGGCGGTGAAAAAGCAACCGACCAGGTCTGGGAAGGTGCGCGTGGCCTCGAGTGGACCTTGAGCTCGCCGCCGCCGTATCACAGCTTCACGACGCCGCCAAAGATCGAATCGAGTGCGGGTCTGGAGGGCAGCCCGCGGTAACCCGCGGGCTCGTACGCCATGCAAGACGATAAACAACGGACCGAAGCAGCGCGCCGGCGCCGGATTCGATGGACTGTCGCAATTCTGGCGCTGGTCGCTCTCGGGTTTTATGTCAGTGTCATCCTAGGCTTGATACGGGTGTGATATGTCGGAGAATCGTGAGCAGCCCAAGCGGCACGGCCGTACTGTCGGAAAACTGTTGGCGGTTGCATTCGGGATGTTCGCCTTCGGGTTCGCATTGGTACCTTTGTACCAAGTTATCTGCGAGGTCACCGGTCTCAATGGGTTCGTGTCCAACCGCATCGTTAACGAGCCCATGCCGGAGGTCGATAAGAGCCGGACGGTAACCGTCGAGTTTTTGGCTAATGTGGGTGGCGGGGCCAACTGGGAGTTTCGCCCGACGGTTCGGACGATGGAGGTCCATCCGGGCGAGATTTATACCACCAGTTACTACGCCCGTAACCCGGCCGGGGACGCAGCGGCGGCTCAGGCAAGCTACAGCGTTGCACCGGGAAACGCGGCGCGTTACTTCGGGAAGCCCGATTGTTTTTGCTTTACTCGGCAAGAGTTCGATGCCGGAGAGGGGCGGGATATGCCGGTCACCTTTTTCGTTAGTCCGAACCTGCCGGCTAATGTAAACCGCGTCACGCTGGCGTACACTTTTCACGAACTAGCGAACTAAAACGGCCTGAACAGCTCAGGCAGAGAACGATTGCCCAAATCGGCATAAGGGGATTGGAGAATGGCTCACGCACAAGCGGCCTATTACGTACCGCACCGTACTGTACTCCCAATTATCGGAACCATTGGTTTGACGCTTATTGCGGTGGGTGCTTCCGGCTACCTGCAAGGGCTTGGCTGGGGGGGCCGGCTCTGATACTTGGCATCCTCGTCGTCTTGGGGATGATGTGGGGCTGGTTCGGCGCTGTCGTGAACGAGAGCGTCTCCGGGCTCTATAGCGAACAGATGGATCGCTCTTTCCGTTGGGGCATGATTTGGTTCATTTTCTCCGAAGTCATGTTCTTCGCCGCTTTCTTCGGCGCCTTGTTCTATGCCCGTGTGTTCTCGGTGCCATGGCTTGGTGGCGCCGATCCCGCGACCAGTGTCCATATCTGGGATACGGTGGTGCTTAGCTGGCCGACGGCGGGGCCGGGTTTCCTCGATCTAGAGTTCGAGCCGATGGGCGCTTGGGCGTTGCCGACCATAAACACCCTGATTCTGTTGACGTCCGGCGTTACGCTGACGATTGCGCATCACGCACTAAAAGAGAATCACCGCGGCAAGCTTATTTGGGGCTTGGCGGCCACCGTTGCGCTCGGTTTCATCTTCCTCGGTTTGCAGATGTATGAGTACGTTCATGCGTATCAAGATCTGAACCTGCGAATGGATACCGGGATTTACGGCTCCACTTTCTTTATGCTGACCGGGTTCCACGGCTTCCACGTGTTAGTGGGTGCGGTCACCTTGTTGGTCATTCTCGCGCGCTGCATTAAGGGGCACTTCACGCCGGAGAATCATTTCGGATTCGAAGCTGCCGCTTGGTATTGGCACTTCGTGGATGTGGTCTGGCTGATCCTGTTTGTGTTCGTTTACATTCTGTAAACCGCTACAGCCTTGGGGAGCCGCCGTATTCGTTGTGGCGGCTCCCCTCCTGCGATTTCCTTCCGGTAGGCTGGCGGCGGTTAGCGGAATCCAGCCGGCACTGTTTCAATGTTTAGGTTTAAAACGGTTGGTTGGGTGTAATCACGCCCGTTAGCACGCCAGCTACGATGGCGAGAAATAACGCCATTGAGAGGCCGATGCGCACCGTTAATGCTTTTACCGTACGTTTCGAAGAGGCGTCGTCCTTGAAAAGATAAAGCAAGGCGGACGCGAGGCTTGCAAGGATTATAATCAGAGCGACGACAACGGCGCTCTTGATGATTAGGGTCATCAATACCTCCGTACGAGTATTGTTAGGCCGAACAGTATAAGCGATGGCACAGGCTGCTACGACAGCGGCTGGAGAGTAATAGAGTCTATGCGCATCGGCGCCTATTCATTCCGCCCCAGTTTGATTCCCACCCTGGCGACCTTGGTGGTCTTTCCCATCTTGTTGTCGCTGGGGTTCTGGCAGTTGGACCGCGCCGAGCAGAAGCGAGACTGGGAAACGGCGCGGGAACAAGGTCGTTCCGCCCCCGTCGTCAATCTGAATCATGTCCAGCCGCTTTATGCGGAAAGCCAGCAGCGACAAGCGGAGGCTACCGGACGGTTCGACCCCGATCGGCACTTTATTCTGGACAATCAAATTAGGCATGGCCGTGCCGGATATCGCATCTTTACACCTTTGTTGCTCGAGAATAGCGAGCGGGCGATTTTGGTCGACCGGGGTTGGGTGCCGGCCGATTTTGATCGCAGCCGTTTACCGGATGTGGCTGTTGACGGCTCCGAAGTCCAGACCTTGCTCGGTCGAATCGACCGTGGCCCGTCGGTGGGAATGCGGATGGGAGTACCTGGCGACGGCGAGGGGTGGCCCGAGCGGATCTTGTATATCGATTTCGAGTATATGCAAGAGCGCCTGCCGTATCCTCTCATGCCGTATATGTTGCGGCCCTCGGAGGCGGAGCCGGAGGAAATCACAGCCTCGATGCCGCCCGAAAAACATGTTGGGTATGCCGTGCAGTGGTTCGCATTGGCGGGCACGTTGATGGTGATATACCTCACGGTCAATTTTAAACGTGAGCGAGAAGACTGACGTGGAAGTGGATAAAGCGACGCTACGTCGTAACCGTATTAAGTTAGTGTCCCTGGCGGTGTTGTTTTTCGGACCGGTTATTTTGGCGTGGGTGTTGCTCGCTATTGGTTGGCGTCCCGATGTCACCGTCAATCACGGCGAGTTTATCGAACCGCCGGTGCCGCTGGCGACAGAATCGTTACAGCACCACGGGGAGCCTTTGGCAGTCGACCAAGTGCGAGGGCGTTGGACGATCGTTCATTTGTATCCTAGTGGCTGCAGCGAAGCGTGTTTAGCGCTGTTGGATGAAACGGCGCGGGTGCATGTTGCGTTGAATCAGAATCAAGATCGCGCGCGTCGACTCCTTATTGTCCCCGATACCGCTGAATTCCCGGCTTCGTTGGAGGCTGACGAGCGGTTAGTACAAGTAACGGCGCCAATCGGTTTTTTCGATACTTTGGCGATCGATCCGGCAGGTACCCTGGTACTTGTCGATCCCGCCGGCTTAACTATCATGCAATACGCTCTTCCGTTGGAAGCGCGCGGCTTGCTTAAAGACCTTGAGCGGTTGATGCGAGCTTCTCGGCGCGAACTTGAGCGGCACCAAGCGAAGGTCGAGGATTGAAGAAAATGGCGAAACCCTGGTTTGCGCGTCTTGCTCTGATAGCAGCCATCTTTGCATTTTGTGTGTCCGTCGTCGGTGCCTTCGTGCGTTTAACCGACGCCGGATTAGGTTGCCCCGATTGGCCCGGTTGCTATGGCCGTTTAGTGGTCCCGCAGAGTGAAATGGCGATAACGCTTGCTAACGAAGCCTTCCCCGAGCGTCCGGTGGAAATCGCCAAAGGCTGGAAGGAGATGGTTCACCGTTATCTCGCCGGCATTCTCGGTTTGATGATCTTTGCGTTGTCTATCGGCGCCTTGAAGGATCGTCGCGAAACCGGCCAAGGTGTGGGGTTGCCGGTCTTTCTTTCCGGGTTAGTAATATTCCAGGCCATCTTGGGCGCCTGGACGGTGACGTGGCAATTAAAACCCGTTGTCGTCATGGGTCACCTGTTAGGCGGCGCAGCTACGATTTCGCTGCTCTGGTGGCTTGCTATGCGAGAGAACGGGTGGTTCCGCGATACCGGCGAGCGTATCCACAGGCGGTTACGTGCCGTGGCCGTGGCGGTAACGGCGGTTGTGGTAGTTCAAATAGCGCTGGGCGGTTGGACGAGCGCGAACTATGCGGCGCTGGCTTGTACCGATTTCCCAACCTGTCATGGGCAGTGGTGGCCGCGGGCTGACTTTGGGGAAGCATTCGTTCTATGGCGTGGCTTGGGCGTTGACTATGAATTCGGGATTCTCGACAATCCGGCGCGCGTAGCAATCCAGTTAACCCACCGTATCGGTGCGGTGGTGACCTTGCTCGCGGTGCTGGGGCTGGTGGCTTATTTGCTGACCAAGGTCAGAGACCGCGTTTTACGCAACATCGGTTGGGTGCTTGGCGGTTTGATTCTTATTCAATTTGCCCTTGGTATCAGCAATGTTCTACTGAGCCTCCCGCTGTCTATTGCGGTCGCGCACAATGCATTCGGTCTCCTGCTGTTGGTGACTATGGTGACGCTGTTATTTACATTGCGGCATCGTAAACTTGATCCGGCGAGCGCCTGAAAGGGGCCGAGACGATGATCAGTAAGGGCTTATCACACATAATGACTGTGCCTCACGTATTACGCCATTGGCGAGATTACCTGGAGTTGTGTAAGCCCGGTGTGGTTGCGCTGATGGTATTTACCGCAGTGGTGGGTATGTTGCTCGTCGATCCGCAGTATATTCATTGGCAGCCGATGCTATTAGCGTGCATCGGTATCGCATTAAGCGCCGGTTCGGCGGCGGCGATTAATCACCTGGTGGATCGTCAGGTCGATGCGCAAATGGCACGGACTCGGGCGCGTCCGCTGCCGACCGGTAACATCCGTACCGTTGAGGCGGTTGCGTTCGCGATTATTTTGGGAGTTGCGGGGCTCGCCGTCCTGTTCTTTTGGGTAAATCCGCTAACCGCTTTGCTGACGTTCTTGTCGCTTATCGGCTATGCGTTTATTTACACCTTATACCTAAAACGGGCGACCCCTCAGAACATCGTAATCGGCGGGGCGGCGGGTGCCGCGCCGCCGGTGCTGGGTTGGACGGCCATGGAAGGGGCGATCAACGAGTACTCCTTACTGCTGTTCCTGATCATCTTCGTATGGACGCCGCCGCATTTTGGGCATTGGCCATTCACCGTCGGGAAGAATATGCCAAAGTCGATATCCCGATGTTGCCGGTGACCCATGGCGATCGCTTCACGCGGTTACAGATTCTGCTCTACACCGTCCTACTCTTTTTAGTGACGCTGTTGCCTTATCTGACGGGGATGAGCGGGCTGATTTATCTGGCGGGAGCCATGCTGTTCGGTGCCTTGTACATTTATTATGCGATACAGCTTAAGGTATCGGACGACCCTGCCCTGCCTATGCAAGCGTTCCGCTTCTCGATTACGTATTTGATGGGAATTTTCGCGGCGCTGCTATTAGATAGGTATTTGCCGCTCGCTTATAACGCGTTAGTGGGGTGAGGCGTACTGGCGTAACCGCTTAACGGGTCAGCGTAAAAGGGCCATCGGGCTTTTGTGAGATGGTTCTGGTGTTGGTGGTTAGAGGTTGTGCGCTTCGCGCGATTGGTTTGGAAGGCGGGGTTCCGCCCCCGCACGGCGGGTTCCTTTTCTTGCTTGCCCAAGAAAAGAAACCAAAAGAAGGGCAGCCCACTGTCTCGCCCCGCCTGCGGCGGGGTCCCTGCGATGCTCGGCGAGCCAAAGGGCGAAGTAAGAGCACTTCGTTCTCAGTTCTTTGCGCTTCCAAACAACCGCACCCTGTTAACCGGCTCCGTCTTACTCCTTTGGGAAGACGTGGATCGAAGGGTCTTGCTCTTGCCCGTTGGCGCTGCCGAGCATCGCAGGGCACCCCGCGTTAGCGGGGCAGCGCCTCCGTGTCGCCTTTCTTTTGGTTCCTTTTCTTTGGCGACGCAAAGACTCATTCGCCGGGAGCGAATGAGGTGCGCTAAGCGAGCCGAAGGCCGAAGACCAGGGAGGGTCTGAGCCAAAAGGAACTCGCCCAGGAGGGCGAAACAGGGCGTTAAGCATCACTACAGGCAATAGCGACTAAGCGCAGGCCCCAGACGCTGCCGTGCGGGGGCGGAACCCTGCCTTCTAAATCAATCGCGCGCAGCGCACCACCCTTAACCACCGCCAACAGAAACTAACCCCAACAAAACAATCACCCCACCAAACCGCGATGAACCAAAAAAAGCCGGCCGGAGGGAGCAGCCCCCGGCGGCTTTATCGTTTTAGTTTTCGGTCAGCGGCACCAGCGTCAACTCTACGCGACGGTTCTGAGCCCGTCCCTGTTCCGTATTGTTGTTGGCGATGGGATGATTTTGCCCGTAGCCGCGGCTGATGATACGCCGGGTATCGACGCCCTGATTCGCCAGGTGGTTGGCGACGGCGTTGGCACGGCGCTCGGACAGGCCTTGGTTATAGGCCGCGCTGCCTGTGCTGTCGGTATGGCCGGCGACTTCGATGATCGTTTTCTCATACCGTTGGAGAACGAGGGCGACGGAATCCAGAACCTCGGTAAAGCTGGGTTGAATCGACGCTTCGTCAAAACCGAAGGTGATGTTGCCCGGCATGTTCAGGGTGATGTTGTCGCCGTGTCGGGTGACGCTGACGCCGCTGTCTTCCAGCTGTCGACGCAGTTCGTTTTCCTGCTGGTCCATGTAGTAGCCAACGCCGCCGCCGGAAAGTCCGCCTATGCCAGCGCCAATAAGCGCGCGCCGGCGGCGATCCGAAGCATCGTCTCCGGTTGCTATACCGATTGCCGCGCCGGCGATGGCGCCGATCGTCGCGCCGGTTGTCGCACGGCTGGTTCGTTCTTCGCGAGTGTAGGGGTCCAGCGTTGTACAGCCAGCGAGAATGATCGCAGCGGTCGTTAGCGCCGCGCCGCGAGAGAGTAAACGTTTCATCGAATAACTCCTGGAGTTGCGGGCCGGCAGTAGCGCAGGCCTGCGATGGTCACTTGAGTAAGAGGTTTGCGCGCCGGTAGACGACGCAGCCCCCGATACGAGGAAAAAGACTCTGGGCAGCCGGAAGAAGTTCCCTTGGTCGGCCTTCCGTCTAGAGCCTCCTTCGCTACTACTTTTTACCGTATTCGTTGTTCATCACATCTAGCCACCGTTCGTGCTGCGACTGGGCGTCGTCGCGCCACTTCTGGACTTCTTCGCGGCTGTATTCTTCTCGCAGCTCCTCGTCGCTGACGGAGCGAGGATCGTGTTCGCTCTTCGTGCCGGGGGTGAGGTCACTCATGGGGTAGCCCTCCAAACTGTAAAAGTTATCTCTATGCGTACTGCGCCGCCCGCGGCAGGGTCAAGGAGCCTTCGGTAACTCCAGTGCACGCAGGATTCGGCAGCTATTGTACCCGCATTCGCCGCCAAAATTCGCTATACAGTTGTCGCTGCCCGATCGCTAACGAATTAAACAACGAGAGCCCGCGATGCTTGCTTGGTTCGCCTGCTTTTGTGTGTTCGCGCTTTAGTCACCGCAGAAAATATACCGAATACCCTGTTAGGCTTGACCCGGACGACCTGTCTCCAAACAATACGGCGTCTGTCGCACCTTAACCTTGGTGATGCTATGAGCAATGCTTTCGATGCCGATCTTGACGTTCGTGGCCTGAACTGTCCTTTGCCGATCCTAAAGACCAAAAAACAACTGGTCGTGATGGAACCCGGCGAATTACTACGTGTGCGGGCAACCGATCCGCATTCCGTCATCGATTTTATGGCCTTTTGCGAAAAGACCGGCAACGATTTGGTCGAGCATTCGGAGCAAGACGGCGAATACCACTTTCTGCTCCGCCGCAAATCAGACTGAGGGAGTAGCAAGATGCTGAAAGATTGTTTTCAGCATCTTGTCATCGGCTGATCCCCGGCGTCGCACGAGTGGTTTAGCGTTGCATGAGCTTGGCAATAGCCGACTCGAACGCGATCGACAGTCGTTTGCCTAGCTTTTCTTTATGCTTAAAGCTTAGTTCTAGCAGTGTTGCGTCTTTGCTTGCGGCCAGTAGGTAGTCGTCGCTGGTTTTGAGTTCGTCGACAAGGCCGAGCGACAATGCGCGTTCGCCGAACCAGTGTTCGCCCGTAGCGACTTTGTCTAGCTCCAGCTGTGGCCGGTGCTGGCGAATAAAGTCTTTGAATAGGGTATGGGCATCTTCGAGTTCTTCGACAAATTTGGCCCGGCGTTCGTCGGTATTCTCGCCGAACATCGTCAGCGTACGCTTGTACTGACCTGCCGTGTGTTGTTCGAAGTCGACATCGTGTCGTTGCAGTAGGCGATGAAAGTTCGGTACTTGACCGATAACGCCGATAGAGCCGACGATGGCGAACGGTGCGGCCAGAATGCGGTCGGCAACGCAGGCAAGCATGTAACCGCCGCTGGCAGCCACCTTGTCCACGGTAACGGTTAGAGGAATACCGCGCTCGCGTATCCGAACTAGTTGCGAAGCCGCCAAACCATACCCGTGCATGACCCCGCCGCCGGTTTCTACGCGTACCACCACTTCGTCGTCCTTGCCGGCAAGCGTCAGGAGCGCGCTCACCTCCTGGCGTAGGTTTTCTACCTGGCTGGCACGAATATCGCCAACGAAATTAAGGACAAAAATACGCCGCTTCGCGTCCTTGGCTTGCTCTTCCTTATGCTGTTTGGCACGTAGCTTGGCGAATTGTCTTAGCTTCTTGCCGCCGAGGAGTTCCTGCTGAATCGCCATTTCCATGTTGTGGTAGCGATCGTTGAGACGGCGCACTTCCAGTCGCTCCCGGCTTCGTTCGCGACCGCGCACACTCAGCGCGGTTAGAAACAATGCCAAGACAACAAAGGCCGCCGACAGCGTGACGGTTTTCATCAAAAACAGGCCGTAATCCTGCCAAAACTCCATTAGGGCTCCTTATCGTTAGCCTTTGCCAGGGGTACAGTATAGGGCGCTGTGTCGAAATCCTATAGGTTCTGCTATGAAGCCGTTGCTTGAGCCTTTCGTCTACCGTGGCTGCGAAGTCATGAGCTTTAAGCAACTTGATCTGTTGAACGAGGCGCCAAAGGGGAGCGCCTTTCGCGCGTTCAAACGGCGTTTGCCCGAGTTGATTGAAGATGAGCATTATTTTTATCTCGACCCGGTGCGGGATGCCGATGCTTTAGGCCGGTTGCGAGAGCGGGGCCTGCTTTATCTCGGCAGTCCGCACGCGGTGTTAATTACCCGCAGCGGTTATCGCCTGCTACGCGAGTAATGAGCCCCCTGTGTTCTTGAGCTGCGGCCGGTAGGACAAAGTGCAGACATTGCTTTTGAGTAAGCGTTGTTAAGGTGTTGCGACTCACGGGTGGGCTTTTGTCGGAGCACGGTGGCTGCGATAATGCGGCACGCCTATGCTTGCGGTAGTGAAGAATGACGCTAAAGACTCCCTTAGACCGTTATCGAGCGGATTTACAGCGCCCTGAGTTTATCTACGATCCGGCGCAGGAAATGGCCGTCGGGGAATTGCAGGCTTTGTATGAAGCATTATTGGTTAAGCCTGCCCCGCGTGCCTGGGACCGCTTGGTCGCTAAAATCGGCAGGAAGACCGTTGAACCTGTGCGCGGCTTATATTTCTGGGGCGGTGTCGGACGCGGTAAGACCTACCTGGTGGATACCTTCTTCGAAGCGTTACCGTTCGAGGAAAAGCGCCGGCTACACTTTCACCGCTTTATGCGTGAAGTACATGCTCAGCTAAAACAACTGAAAGACCAGCAGAACCCGTTGCGGGTGGTCGCACAGCGGTTTGCCGAGCAGGCTCGCGTTCTGTGTTTTGACGAGTTCTTCGTTTCCGATATCGCCGACGCCATGATATTGGGTGGTTTGTTCGAGGCTTTGTTCGAGCGGGGCGTAACCTTGGTTGCTACTTCGAACATCGAGCCGGACGGATTGTATCGCGACGGTTTGCAACGGGAGCGTTTTCTACCTGCGATCTCGCTGATTAAGCAGCACACGAAGGTTGTGAATGTCGATGGCGGCACCGACTATAGGCTACGCTTTCTGGAACGAGCCGAGATTTTTCACTCGCCCCATGATGCGAAGGCCGAAGCTTTGCTGGAGGAGGACTTCCTGCAGATAGCCGGTGCGAAGGGAGAAGCTGCCGTGGCGCTCGACATCGAAGGCAGGCCTATTCGTAGCCGGCGTGTGAGCGATGGCGTCGCTTGGTTCGATTTCAGCGAGTTATGCGATGGCCCGCGGAGTCAGAGCGACTATATCGAACTCGCACGCTTGTTTCATACGGTGTTATTGTCGGATATTCCGGCTTTTACGTATGAACGAGACGATCAGGCGCGGCGTTTTATCAGCTTGATCGACGAGTTCTACGATCGTAACGTGAAGTTGCTGATGACGGCTGCCGTGCCGCCGGCAGAGCTTTATCAGGGGCGCCGGCTGGCGTTTGCCTTCGAGCGGACAGTCAGTCGGATCGAAGAGATGCAGTCTAAGGAGTATTTGGCGCGCGCGCATCGTCCGTAGTAAGGGCTCGGATCTAACAGTTTTCTTTTCTCGCGGCTCGGGTAGTGACAGGGAGGTACTGCACGGCATGGCGAATCATCCGCTACAAAGAATTGTCCGCGCCCATGGCGGGCAATCGCGCTGGGCCGACGTGTCCGCCGTGATGGCTTGTGTGACTATGGGGGGTGGGAGTTCGCCTCGCATTTGCATCCTAATCCCCTGCGCGACGTTGAAGTGACTGTCGCTGTAGCGGAGCCGGCGCTGAGTTTTAACGGCTATCCGCGCGCCGGTACGGTGGGTTATTTTTCCTCGGAGCGGGTTTGGATAGAAGACGAAGCGGGCAAAACGGTGCAAGCGCGCGACAATTCCGCTCCTTCTTCCCGCTCGTTTCGAAACTGGTTCGCCTGGGATGAGTTGGATGTCCTGTATTACGCCAGTCACTTGCTTTGGCAAACGTTGAGTTTGCCAGCGTTGTTGCTGCGTTCGGAATTGCACACTGAGCGGTTGCCCCCGCAATATGCTTACGGTAGTCGTTGGTACCGACTGCTTGCGCGTTATCCGGAAACGATGCCCGTTCTGTCGCGAGAACAAACCCTGTATACGGACGCGGCGGGGCTGGTTCATCGCCTCGATTATCGGTCGTCCTTATATGGCGGTTGGATGGGGTTAGCCCAGCTCTGGGAAGGGCACGAAACGTTTTCCGGCGCGGTGTTCCCCACGCGCCAAACGTTACACCCTTACCTGCTGGGCGGCCAGGTATGGCGTCTGACCGCCTTGGTGTGGTTGGAGTTGAACGATATTAGTCTGACCACCGCTGCGACGAAACCTGCTACCTCCGCCATGGGAGACCAGCCGGCCGTTCCTTAAAACGGCCGGGTGCGTACCTAACCAGCTTGTCATGATGTGTGGTCGTCTCCAGCTATCCAAGATAACTGCCCTTTCATTTTGCTTACATTCTGGCAGTCACCATAATCCGGGATATTCGACCCGGATGAGGAGGAGGGTCGAAAAGATGAGAACGACTACAGCACGTTTCCATGTCGGCCAAGTCATTCGCCACCGGGATTTTGGCTACCGAGGCGTGGTCGCCAACGTCGATCCGCAGTTCGAGGCCAGCCCGGAGTGGTACGACATGATGGATAGCGCCGGCCTGAGTCAGGATTTGCCGCGCTATTATGTGCTAGTGGACGGCGAGGATTACGCAACCTTTGTCGCCGAGGGTCAGCTGGAGGGCGACGACTCGGGGAGGCCGGTTACGCATCCGCATATGGGGGAGTTTTTCAGCGATTTTCGCAAGGGTACTTATATAACCCGCAAGCCCCTTAACTGATCAATCGACATGGAAGGTTCGGCTGAATGCGACGTGAAGAATGTCCGAACTCCCCTCGGGGATGATCTCCAGGCGGAATCGCACCCGCTTTTCGTTTTCGATCGGGAAGGTGCCTAAATACGAATAGGTATTGCCGCTTCGCAAGCGGCGCAGCTCTACAGGCACATCGCCGCCGCCTGCGTCGCTTGCATCGATACGAATACGGGCCGTTATCGGTTTATTGTCTTCGTGTACGGAGATCATCAGCACGCCCCGCGTGCGGCTGCGGAAGACCCCATAATTTTGCGCCATTTCCGGTTGGAGTATTCCGCTTGGAAAGGCGTTGTAGTAGACCTGATAGTCGCCGAAACTCTGCGTGTTTTGCGCGTGGGCGGGCGCCGATAGCAGTATGAGAAGCGCCAAGCAGCTCGCTAGCAAGGTTTTCATAAGGGTATATCTCCTAACGCCGTCGGAACCGGTACATGGCAATCTCGCCCATCAAGTTCGGCAGTAGCCGGCTCGGCCAGCGGCGGCGGTGAGTATGGTCTAACACCATGCGCTGCAAAATGCGGATTCCCTTACTCTCGCAAAGTGCTTCGAAGTCTCGAATTGTGCACAGATGAATATTCGGCGTATTGTACCAGCTGTGCGGAAGGGCGCCGCTCATGGGCATGCGGCCTTTCACCGTAAGGTGAAAACGAAGCCTCCAGTGGGCAAAGTTGGGAAAGGTGACGATGCCCTCGCGGCCGACCCTGAGCATCTCGTCGAGCAACCGGTCGGGATAGTTGACCGCTTGCAGCGTCTGACTCATAACGACGTAATCGAAAGAGTCTTCGTCGAAATCCGACAGGCCGCGGTCAAGATTGGTTTGAATGACATTAACCCGGTTTTTGACGCAGCTAACGATATTGTCGGGATCGATTTCCAACCCGTAACCGCTAACTTCGCGAGTCTCCTGCAGGTGTCGCAGTAAGGTGCCGTCGCCACAGCCAAGATCCAATACCCGCGAGCGAGGCGCAATCCACCGACTGATAATTTCCAGGTCCGGTCGCATCGCCATCAGACGCCTACCTCCCGTGCCACGTTCGCCAGGTAGGAGCCGAGCACCGCTTGGTAATGGGGAATCGGCATGAGGAACGCATCGTGCCCCTGCGAGGCTTCGATCTCGCTGTAGCTGACGCTTTTATCGCCATCTAGCAGGGCGCGTACGATCTCGCGGGAGCGTGACGGCGGAAAGCGCCAGTCGCTGCTGAAGGAGAGAACAAGATAACGCGCGGTGACGTGCGCAAGGGCCGCCGATAGATCGTGGTCGTGAGTGGCTGCGGGATCGAAATAATCCAGCGCCTTGGTCATCAGCAGATAGGTATTGGCATCGAAGCGATCGACAAAGCTACGGCCTTGGTAGCGTAGGTAGCTTTCCACTTCGAACTCGACATCGAAGCTGAACTTCAATTTGCCGTCGCCTTTGCGCATTTCGCGGCCGAACTTGGCGCGCATCGCATCGTCGGATAGGTAGGTGATGTGGCCTAGCATCCGAGCAAGCGCTAAGCCGTGTTCGGGCTGTTTATTCTGCTCATAGTAACGACCGCCGTGAAATTGCGCGTCCGATAGTATGGCTTGTCTGGCCACTTCGTTGAAGGCGATGTTCTGCGCGGAGAGTTTCGGTGCGGCGGCAATTAATACGGCATGTCGCAAGCGCTCGGGGTAGTCGATCGACCACTGTAAGGCTTGCATGCCGCCCAAGCTACCGCCGACCACCGCGGCCCAGGTTTCGATGCCGAGCACATCCGCCAATTGTGCTTGGCTGCGCACCCAGTCGCCTACCGTTACGAGCGGGAAATCGGAGCCGTAGGGTTCGCCCCGTGTCGGATGAATGCTGCTCGGGCCGGTGGAGCCGTGACAGCCCCCCAAATTGTTACTACACACCACGAAAAAGCGATTGGTGTCGATCGGCTTTCCAGGGCCGACGCAGGCTTCCCACCAACCGGGCTTGCGCTCGTCTTCCGAGTGATAACCGGCCGCATGGTGGCTGCCTGAGAGCGCGTGACAGAGCAGGATCGCGTTGCTGCGGTCTGCGTTCAGTTCGCCGTAGGTTTCGTAAACCAAATCATAACTCGACAGCTCGCGTCCGCAGTCGAGCGGTAGCGGCGTGTCGAAATGATGGGTCTGCGGTGTGACGAGACCGACGGAATCGGCCGGCAGCGTCTTCGACATCGTTCTATTGGTGGCCCCTGATGTAGGTGGAGGGCAGTCTAATGTCCCTGTACTGGCATCGCAAGCGAAGCAGCCTTGGTTTTGCGAGTCGCTTCGCTTGCGAGCATCCTTATCCGTTATTGTATCGCGAATGCTAAGTGTTGGATCGGGGGTAATATCAGCATTCGCAGTAAGTAAATACCGATCAATGCAACCATCGGCGAGAGGTCTAGCCCGGACATCGGCGGTAAAAGCCGCCGTATGCGACCTAATACCGGCTCGGTTAGGCTGTAGAGCAAGGGCAGCGCCGGATTATAACTGCCGGGGTTGATCCAGCTAATGACAACCTGGATCAGAATAGCGAACAGATAGACGTATAGGAATAGCGATATCAGTTCGTAAATCGACAGTACGAACAACGGCGCGAGGAGCATCGGGCCGCCGCGTAATGCATTAATGAGTAGAAAAGAGACGAATTGCAGGACGATCATGATCAAGATCGCCGCAAAGTCTATCCCGCCCCAGCCGGGGATCACCCGTCGCGCCGGGCGTAGCACGGGCTGGGTTATCTTAACCAGAAATTGCGATATCGGGTTGTAGAAATCTGCCCGGACCCATTGCAATAGAAACCGCAGCATAATAGCCAGGGTATACAGGCCGAACAGAGTGCCGATAAGGAATTCGATCGGGTTGGTAAAATACTGACCACCCATTTACTGTTCTCCCAGAATCTTTCCGAGTTCCGCTGCGCGTTGCGCAGCGGCGCGTACGGCGTCGTCGATCAGTGTCCGGATATCGCCTTGCTCCAGAGTGCTAATGGCGCGCTCGGTCGTGCCGCCCGGCGATGTTACGCGTTGCCGCAGGACGGCCGCATCCTCTTCGCTTTCCAGCGCCATCTTGGCCGCGCCCAGCGCTGTCTGCAAGGTTAACAGGCGTGCGGTCTCAGCCGGTAGTCCTAGTTTTTCGCCGGCTTGCTCTAACATTTCAATGAGCAAGAAGAAATAAGCAGGCCCACTGCCGGAAATGGCCGTCACGGCATCCATCAATTGCTCGTCGTCGAGCCACTGGGTGAGTCCTGCCGCCCGCAAAAGCGATTCTGCCAAATCTCGCTGGTCGTCGCTGACATGCCGGTTGGCATACAGTGCGGTCGCTCCCGTTTGGACGAGCGCCGGCGTGTTGGGCATCGTGCGCACAACAGGCACTCCTGCGCCTAACCACCGGCTCAGGTCGCTTTCCCGCACGCCGGCCGCAATTGAAATTACCAAGGGTTTGCGGGCCTGCACGCAGGGTGCCAGTGCTTCGGCTACTTGTCGTAGCATTTGCGGTTTGACCGCAAGTACGATGGCATCGGCCTGCTTGGCGGCAGCGATATTATCGTCGCCGACGTGGACTCCGAAGTCGGCGCCGAGCTGCGATAGGCGTTGTTTGTCCGGGTCGGTGACGTGAATGGCGTCAGCCGGGTAAGCGTCGGCGATAAGGCCGCCGACCAAGCTGCGCGCCATATTGCCGCCGCCTATGAAGACGATCCGTGCTGCTGTCATCAGAGTCCTCCTGGTAAATTACTTTTGCTGGCGAGGGCCGAACAGGGCGCTCCCGATCCTAACCAGCGTCGAACCGGCATCGATTGCCGCTTCCAAGTCGTCCGACATGCCCATCGAGAGCGTATCCACGAGATGCCCCTCGTCTTTTAACGACTCGGCAAGCTGCGCCAGTCGCCGAAAACTCTCCCGTTGCGCGTTAAAGTCGCTTTTGGGTGCCGGTATGGCCATTAAGCCACGGAGCTTTAGATTCGTTTGTTTGGCAACGGCGGCGGCCAGCGCTGGCAGTTGCGACGGCGCGACGCCGGCTTTGCTTGCTTCGGCATCTATATTAACCTGAAGACAGATGTTTAGCGGAGGTAACTCCGCCGGCCGTTGTTCTCCTAAACGGCTCACAATACGCTCGCGGTCGACGCTGTGTACCCAGTCGAAATGCTGTGCGATAGCCTTCGTTTTATTACTCTGGATCGGCCCGATAAAATGCCACTCCAGGTTAAGATCCGAAAGTTGCTCGATCTTCTCAAGGGCTTCTTGCAGATAGTTTTCGCCGAATGCGCGTTGACCGTTGGCGTACGCGCTGCGGATGGCCGAGGCCGGCTGCGTTTTGCTAACGGCCAGTAGGCGCACCGATTCGGCGGGGCGCCCTGCCTCTTGTTCCGCTCGGCGGATACGTTCTTGTACATGAGTGAGCCGAGAGCTGATGTCGGTCATACTGTTTGGTACTTTAGAGCTGCTATAACTAAGGGCTTGTCGATGCCGGTAAGGCTAGCGGGGCCGCCGGGCGCTGGACGCCGCCCTAGGTTCGCGATAGTTTGCCAACTTTACCGGCTATCCCGGAACAACGATAAAACGCATAAAGCCAGGGGGGCTTCATGGATATTGCCGATCTGCTTGCCTTTGGCGTTAAAAATAACGCCTCTGACCTTCATCTTTCCGCAGGCTTACCGCCTATGATACGGGTGGACGGCGACGTGCGTCGAATAAACCTGCCGCCGATGGAGCACAAGCAGGTTCACGATCTGATATACGATATCATGAACGATAAACAACGCCGGGATTTCGAAGAATTCCTGGAAACGGACTTCTCTTTCGAAATCAAGGGGCTGGCGCGGTTTCGCGTGAATGCTTTCAATCATAATCGCGGTGCCGGCGCCGTTTTCCGGACGATTCCTTCCAATGTGCTGTCGCTAGAGCAATTGGGTACACCGGCGGTATTTAAAGATATCGCCGATAATCCGCGTGGGATTGTCTTGGTCACAGGGCCGACAGGGTCGGGTAAGTCGACAACGCTTGCCGCCATGATCGATTACAAGAACGAAACCTGTCATGACCACATCCTCACGGTGGAAGACCCGATCGAGTTTGTTCACGAAAGCAAGAAATGCCTTGTAAACCAGCGCGAAGTTCATCGCGATACTCTGGGCTTTAACGAGGCGCTGCGTTCGGCGCTGCGCGAAGACCCGGATATCATTCTGGTCGGCGAGATGCGCGATATCGAGACCATTCGTCTCGCGTTAACCGCTGCGGAAACGGGGCACCTGGTTTTCGCTACCCTCCATACCAGCTCCGCAGCAAAAACGATCGACCGCATCATCGACGTTTTCCCTGCTGCCGAGAAAGACATGGTGCGTTCGATGCTGTCGGAATCGTTGCGGGCGGTCATCTCGCAGACGTTGATGAAGAAGATAGGCGGCGGACGTATCGCGGCGCACGAGATCATGATCGGCACGCCGGCGATTCGTAACTTGATTCGGGAAGACAAGGTGGCGCAAATGTATTCGGCCATCCAAACCGGGCAATCGGTAGGTATGCAAACGCTGGATCAGTGTATGCAGGACTTGCTGCGTAAAGGGGTGATCAGCAAACAGGACGCGCGTGTTAAAGCAGTCAACAAAGACTTGTTCGTTTAAGGAAACACCGACTGGTTTCCTCGCCCCGCTGTGTGCCGCCAAGCGCGCACTGCTCAGCGCCGGCTTCCGAAAAACGATAACCGTTCCGGGGAAGTATAAAGATGGATTTTAACGCCCTGCTCGACTTGATGGTAAAGAAAAAAGGGTCGGATATTTTTATCACGGCAGGTATGCCGCCGAGCATGAAAGTGGCAGGCCGGCTGGCGCCGGTAACCAAAAACAAATTAACGCCGGAGCAGTCTCGGCAGATTGTTTTGTCGATTATGACGCCTCAGCAGCGCGATGAATTCGAGCGTGAGCACGAGTGCAATTTCGCGATCAGCGTAACAGGCTTGGGACGTTTCCGGGTGAGTGCCTTTTATCAGCGAAATCAGGTAGGCATGGTTTTGCGCCGGATCGAGACCTACATTCCCAGCATCGAAGAGTTACGTTTGCCGCCAATTATTAGAGACTTGGCGATGATCCAACGCGGTTTGGTGCTGTTCGTCGGCGCGACAGGTACCGGTAAGTCGACCTCCCTGGCGTCGATGATCGGTTACCGCAATCGCAATAGCAGCGGCCATATCATTACCATCGAAGACCCGATCGAGTTTATCCACCAGCATGCCGGCTGTATCGTTACGCAGCGGGAGGTCGGTATCGATACCGAGTCGTTTGAGGTGGCATTGCGCAATACGCTGCGACAGGCGCCCGATGTCATTCTGATCGGCGAGATCCGGACGCGCGAGACGATGGATTATGCGATTGCCTTTGCCGAAACAGGTCACCTCTGTTTGGCAACCTTGCACGCGAACAACGCTAATCAGGCAATGGATCGTATTATCAACTTCTTCCCGGCCGAGCGGCATAATCAGTTGTTTATGGACTTGTCGCTCAATCTTAAGGGCGTGATTGCTCAGCAGCTGATTCCCACGCCCGACGGTAAGGGGCGCGTGCCGGCCGTGGAAGTCTTACGTGGTACGCCTCTGGTGGCGGACAAAATCCGTGCCGGCGAAGTCCATGAGCTAAAAGATATTATGAAACGCTCGCGCGAACAGGGTATGCAGACCTTCGATCAACACCTGTTCGAATTATACAAGAGCGGCCAGATTACTTATGAAGACGCCTTACGGTATGCCGACTCCACGAACGAGGTGCGTTTGATGGCCAAGTTGTCGGCAGACGATGCGCAGGAGCGTTTGGAGGCGGCAACGGAAGAGCTGACCATCGTCGAGGACGAGCCGCAGCATCGTTTTTAACGGGGCGCCGGTGGTGCGGATGCGGTGGTTTGGTCTCTAGCCGCCGATCTGCGCCGCCAACACATCTTATGCGAATAGGCGCGTTGCCAGGCTTTGTTGTCGGCCCGCTAGGGCCTTGTTAAGGCGCTGCTCTATGCCGAACGGGCCGGCGGCGAATACGTTAGGCCGTTCGTCGGGGTTGGCCGCCAACCAGTGTTCGAGCAGGTGGCTGACTTCTCCCTCGTAACAGCCTGGTAACCCGTCAGTACAGGCAATGCGGCTGGCGATACCGCGCTCGTCCAGGCTGGGGACGGCGCCAATCGTGGCTGGTGGCAGTCCGGGCGTTAGGACGCGCGAGGGTTGAAGCTTGAAAGGCGGTGCGCCTCTACAGCCGATCAGGACGAGTTTCGGCGGCGTTGGTAGCTGTTCCGCTAGCCATAGGATCGCGCCTATTCCGCCATCCTCGCCGATTAGCACGGTATCTCGGGTGGCTGCCGAGAAGCTAAAGGGTAGATGGGTTAGTTCGAGTTCGGCATAACGCTGGAAGGGGCGTAAGGGCGTTGCGAGTTGCTGGGGCGGGATAATCGTTGCTAACCAGTTTTGTTCTCCGTTGGCTCCGGCGATGGCGGCTTGTAGCGTGGCGGCGGTTTCCAGCTCTAGGCGAACCCCCTGGCCGGGCATTGCCTCGCCGCTAAGCGGCGAGGCAATGCGCACTAAGCCCCAGTCGCCAGGAAGGGGGGTACAGTCGAGAATGTAAGGTTTGACTGTCACTGTTGGGAAAGTCGATATACGAGCCGGCCGTCGACCAAAGTATGGGTGACGCGTCCGGTAAATTCCCAGCCCAAGAAGGGCGAATTTTTGCCCATGCTGTGCATGGTCTCGGCGTTAAACCACCATACGGCTTTGGGGTCGAATACGCAGATATCGGCGACCCGACCTACGGCCAACGAACCGGCTTCCAGCCCGAGAATATGCGCCGGGTTGCTCGTTACTCGGGCAAGCGCATCCATCAGCGGCAACACCCCTTCGTCGACCAGGCGCAATACCAGCGGCAGCAAGCTATCAAGCCCGGAAGCGCCCGGGCTGCTCGTCCCCATGGGCCCGTCTTTCGCGTCAGGCTCGTGCGGCTGGTGGTCGGAGCAAATCGCAGCAATCTGCCCGTTGGCGACGGCTTGACGAAGCGCTGCGCGGTCGCTATCGCTCCGCACTGGCGGGTCAACCTGACAAGCGGTGTTGAAGTCCCACAAATCCATTTCGGTCAAAAACAGCTGTAGCGCGGCAACATCGGCCGTTACCGGTAATCCTTGCTGTTGGGCTCTGGCTATCTGGTTGGCACCGGCGGCGGTAGAGAGGCGGCCGAAGTGTGTGCGAACACCGGTTTGTTGTACTAACGCTAAGTCGCGCCCGAGCGCAGCAGTTTCTGCCGCTGCCGGAATGCCGGTTAAGCCGAGTCGGGTGGCCACATGGCCTTCGTGGATTAGCCCACCTTCGCTGAGCCAGGGATCTTTCGGGGTGAGCAAAACAGGCAGTTTAAAGCTGCCGGCATATTCCATGGCTCGACGCAGGACCAGACTGTTTCGGATGACGTGTCCGCCATCGGCCATGGCGGCGCAACCGGCGGCTTTCAGCGCTGCCATCTCGGTTAACTGCTCGCCCGCTAGCCCTTTGGTGAGGGCGCCATAAGGTAGAATCTTGGCGCCTGCCGCTTCTCGTTCGCGGCGGCGAATCAATTCCACGACGGAGGTGCTGTCGACCACCGGCTGCGAATCCGGCGGGCAACATAAGGTTGTGATGCCGCCCGCGGCGGCGGCCCTGGCTTCGCTTGCAATTGTCGCTTTGTGAGTGGCGCCGGGCTCCCGCGGGCGGGCCGCGAGGTCGATCAATCCGGGGCAGACGATTTGGCCGCCGACATCGAGGGTCTGTTCCGCGCGAAAACCGCTTGGCGCCTCGCCTATGCCGGCGATGCGTCCTTCGCTAACGAATAAATCCGCTTCGGTGTCGAGGCCGTTGGCGGGGTCGACGATACGGCCGCCGCTTAGGACGATGTTGTTCATGCGTTTTCTCCCCCCGTGCCGAGTGCCATCGACATCACCGCCATACGCACCGCAATTCCATTGGTAACCTGTTCTAGAATGACCGAGCGAGGGCCGTCGGCGACCGCCGACTCGATTTCCACGCCTCGGTTAATCGGCCCTGGGTGCATGACGATGGCATCGGGTTTGGCAACCGATAATTTCTCCTCGGTTAGGCCGTAGAGGCGGAAGAACTCGCTTTCGCTCGGCAATAAGGCGCCGCTCATACGTTCCTTTTGCAGCCGTAGCATGATCACGACATCGACATCCGCTAAACCGGCCCGTATGTCGTGGAAGACTTTTACGCCGAGGCTTTCGATATCGTGAGGCAGCAGTGTGCGTGGGGCGATAACGCGCACTTCGCCGGCCCCTAAACCATTCAACGCATGAATCTGCGAACGCGCCACCCGCGAGTGCAGAATGTCGCCGACGATGGCGACTCGAAGCGGCTCGAACTCCCGCTTATGGCGGCGAATGGTGAACATATCGAGCATGGCTTGCGTGGGGTGTGCATGCCGACCGTCGCCGGCATTAATGACGCTTACGCCCGGAGCTGCGTTGCGGGCGATGAAATGCGCCGCGCCGGAGTCGGCATGACGCACAACGAACATATCGCACTGCATGGCTTCAAGGTTGCGTAGCATGTCGAGCAGGCTTTCGCCCTTTACCGTTGCCGAGGTGCTGATATTGATGTTGAGCACATCCGCCGAGAGGCGTTTGGCTGCCAGCTCAAAGGTGGTTCGGGTCCGGGTGCTGGCCTCGAAGAAGAGGTTCATCACGGTTCGACCGCGTAACAGCGGGACTTTCTTGATGGATTTGCCGATGACTCCGGTGAAAGACTCGGCGGTATCCAGAATCTGGGTCAACAAGGGTCGCGGTAACCCTTCGGTCGTTAAAAAATGGCGCAGGCGGCCGTGTTCGTCCAATTGCAAGCTCATGCCTGGGTCCGCTCCGTGAGGCTCAAGGGCGACGGCCCGCTCAGCTTGATATGGCGGCCTTCGGCCAGTTGTAGCCGAGTACCGGCCACATCCGCAGCGATGGGAAGTTCGCGACCGCCGCGGTCGACCAAAACGGCCAGTTGTACGCTGGCAGGACGTCCGTAATCGAAGATTTCATTCAGGGCGGCGCGAATGGTACGCCCGGTATATAGGACGTCGTCAACCAAAATGATGTCGCGGTCGTCCACGGAAAACGGTAGATGTGAGGGGTGGACCTGAGGGTTCATCCCGACCCGGCTGAAGTCATCGCGGTAGAAGGTGATGTCCAGCGTGCCGAGAGGGTCTGGCAGGCCCAGGGCAGCGTGTAGTCGCTCCGCAACCCAAACCCCTCCGGTACGGATGCCGATCATTACCGGATGCTGCGAAGGTGTGACGTCGAGACGGGCTTTCAACTCGCCTGCCATGTGCTCTATAAGTGGATCGACCGCAGGTAGTGTTGTCATTGCGCGTGTTCCAAAACCAGGTTTCGAGGATGATGCGAGCTGCCGTTGCATCGATTTTAGCTTTCTGACGGCGCATGCGTTGCCCGCTCAAGCCGCGCTCGCCTAGCTCGCGCGCTGCTTCGTGCGAGGAGAGGTGTTCGTCCACGGTATATGTCGGCAGCCGAAAACGGCCTTCCAGTCGTCGGCTGAAGCGGCATGCCGCCTCGCCTGCCGTCGGCAGGCTGCCGTCGGCGTGCCGCGGTATGCCAACCACGAGGCCATGCGGCTGCCATTGTGCAATCAGCCGGCCGACCTCTTCCCAGTCGGGATTGCCGTCTCGGCAGCTAAGCGTCGTTAACGCGCGTGCCGTGCCGGTTGTTGCTTCGCCGACCGCGACACCCGTACGTCGTAAGCCAAAATCGAAGCCGAGGTAGAGACCTTGTGCATCCTCTTGCTTCGTGCCGCGTCGATGATCTCGCTCAGGCATGGCCGGCATCCGTGGATAGCAGAGACAGGTCGACACCGAGTAGCGAAGCGGCTGCTTGCCAGCGATCGTTGCTATTATGCTCAAAGATAATCGACGCATCGGCGGGGCCGCTTAGCCACGAATTCTCGGCGATTTCAGCTTCCAACTGCCCCGCTTCCCAGCCGGCGTAACCGAGCGCCACCAAGTACTGCTTCGGTCCCTCTTGTTGCGCAATGGCATCGAGGATATCGCGCGAAGTCGTAATGCTGATCGCGGGGGAAACCTTGAGTGTTGCCTCCCATACGGTTTCCGCCGAATGCAATACAAAGCCCCGTTCGCGTTGCACCGGCCCACCCATGTAAACGCGTTGTTGCGCGGCCGTTTCGTCGTCCGATTCCAAGCCAAGGTGGTTGAACAGCTCGCTCATCGATATATCGATCGGGCGGTTGATGACAATGCCCATCGCGCCCTCTTCGTTGTGTTCGCAGATGTAAGTTACCGTCTGCGCGAAGTTTGGGTCGGCGAGCGTGGGCATCGCGATTAGGAAATGATTGCTCAAATATTCTTGGTTCGTCATGATCATATTTTCCGCCGGCCTCTTTTCGCCTTGTTCAGTCGCCGTGTTGGCTGAAATGGAGGCGATGTTCACGTTCTTCAGCGGGTGTGCAATTGATTTCCTTGCAGAAACTCCCATGTGCGGACCACGACCAGCAGGTCGTTGCCCTGCAAAACCTCTTTCGGTACTTCGGGATACGGTGCTGCAAGCTCGACAATACGCATCGCCGCTTGGTCCAAGGCCGGATGAGGCGAGGGTTGCAGTATCCGCATTTCGTGTAAGTGGCCGTCGGGGCGTATGGTCACTTCCATAATTAAACGCCCGGCGAGGCCGCGTTGGCGGGCTTCGTCGGGATAGTTGAGGTTTCCGACGCGCTCAACCTTGGCGACCCAGTCGTGCATGTAGGCGGCTGCTTCGTGCGCCCGGGTGCGAGCGTCGATGCGTCGCTTACTGGGGTAACGGGGCACGCCGGTTTCGCGATCTTCCAAAAACTCCCGGTATTGCGCCGCTTGCGGGGTGGAACTGAGCAACTCCAGGGTTGAGGTGTTTTGCGTTTGTTCCGGTGTCGCTTGCTCCGGTGCAGGGGTTCGTCGATTTGCCGCCTCGGTTTGAACGACGTCCTGTTGTTGGCGTGGCTGCGGCGGCGGCGCGGGAGCCGGGGAAGCATGTACCGGCTCATTCGCTTCCGGAACGCCTTGCATTTGCGGTTCCGCCCGTCGCTGGGGTCGCTCGGCCCGCTCCGAATGGCCGCCGCCGTCTTGGTCGGCTTGGGCTAAGAAATCGTAATCGTCCGGCGTCGAGTCGCTTGGCCGTTCGGCCAGTGTGACTTCAATCATCGGGGTGTTTTTGGTTATCCGCTCGGGCATACCGGTAAAACCAACGCCCAGAATGACCATGGCGTGAACGACCACGGCGAGAAAGAGCGTCATTGATAATCGGTCGGCGGAACTAATAGTCGTCCTGTTCATGCGCGCAAGTTTAGCTCCGGTTGAGCCCTACGAGGTGTCGAAAATCACTTTTCCGCACCCTGGCTAAAGGACCTCCGGTTTGCCTGAGGATTTTACCTTGTTTGCCTAAAGCCGAAGCGGGGAAACAGGCGAGCGACGCTTCGTGTTTTATGCCTGCGTCGTGGTCGTAGGCAAGGTATCCACTCGCCCGCGACCTCATGTGGCCTTGCCTTTCCTTATTTTTCGATAAGCGCGAAGGCCACTCGCCTATTCCGATAGTATCACTATCTCATAGAGCTTCCGTTACCGTCACCGTTGTCGCCGCTTCTTCGAAGCGAACCCGTTCGACCAGAGTCGGCGTAATGCTAACGTGGCCCGAGTCGTCGACGATCAGCACCTGATCGACGCCCATATTACGAGCAATGCGTTGCCAATGCTCGGGGCCGGCAACGAGTAAGGCGGTTGCCGCTGCATCCGCAGTCGTTGCATCCTCGTGTACGACGGTAACGGCCGTAAGCCCCCGCGCAGGATAACCTGTCTTTGGGGAAATTAAATGGTGGTAGCGCTTTCCGTCGTACTCGAAGTAGCGTTCGTAGGTGCCCGAGGTGAAGACGTTCTCGCCGCTGTCGATCTCCAAACTGGCTAATTTGCCGCGAGTACTTGGGTCGATAACCCCCACTCGCCAGCGTCTGTCGCCGCGAGAGCCGATGGCTTGCACATCGCCGCCGAGACTGATCAGCGCGTGCTCGATGCCCTCGTTTCTCAAGGCGATCATTGCACGATCGAGGATTAAGCCTTTGGCCATGCCGCCAAAATCAAGTTGAACGGCCGGGTTGTCGCTGCTCAGTGTAGCGCCGTCTAAGTGGAGATCGGTCATGCGGGGCGAATGTGCTAATAGTTGATCGATCGCGGTTGCCGGGGGAGGGCTCGGGTTCGTTTGCCGGGCATGAAAACCCCATAAAGCAATCAAGCGGCCTATTGCGGGATTAAAGTAATGTTCGCTTTGTTCGGCAAGGGCTATGCCGCGTTCGGCAAGCCAGCGCAGATCGCCGTCGATGGTTGTCGTCTGGCCGGCGGCGAGTTTGTCGTTTATGCGGGTTAAGTCGCTTTCCTGCCAAGCATGCCACGCGTGGTGTTGAGCATCGAACTGGGCCGCTAAGGCGTCGAATCCTCGTTGTGCCGTTGCCTCATCGGTACCGATCAATGTTACGTCGACTACTGTCCCGAACGCCAGCATTTGCTCCTGTCGTACTTCCGGTCCGCGCTCGCAGGCACCGACGAAAAGTGCGCAGGCAGCCAATAGTAGCCGGATTCCATGCCGTCGATCGGCGCGATGATGTGGCATCCGTTTGCTTCCTACCCTTTGGGGCGTTGGGCCAAGAGCGTTTCTATGGCATCGAAGAACTGAGCGCTGATATTGATATTATAGATTTCGTCGAGTTCTCGAACGCAGGTGGGGCTGGTGACATTAACTTCGGTGAGGTAGTCGCCGATGACATCGAGGCCTACGAAGTATAGCCCATGCGCAAGCAGCGTCGGGGCTACCTGGTCGCAGATCCAGCGGTCGCGATCGGACAGTGGAACCCCTTCGCCACGGCCGCCGGCGGCAATATTGCCTCGGCTTTCGCCGGCGGCTGGAATACGTGCTAAAGCATAATCCACCGGTTTGCCGTTAATAACCAAAATGCGCTTGTCGCCGGCACTGATTTCCGGGATATAGCGCTGCGCCATAGCGTATTCGGTGCCTTGTTCGGTGAGCGTCTCGATAATGACGCTGGTGTTGGTATCGCCGGCTTCGACCACGAAAATGGAGGTGCCGCCCATGCCGTGTAGCGGCTTTAGAACCGCTTTGCCGTGCTGGGCGATAAACGCACGTAACTCTTTCGCGTCGCGACTGACCAGTGTGGGCGTGCAACATTGAGCGAAACGAGCGGTAAACAGCTTTTCGTTAGCATCGCGCAGCCCTTGCGGCTTGTTTAAAACCAAGCAGCCTGCTCGTTCGGCAAGTTCCAAAATATAAGTTGCGTAGAGAAACTGGTTGTCGACCGGCGGGTCTTTGCGCATCAGTATAATATCGAGTTCGGCCAAGGGAGCGGAGACGCGATCGCCGAGTTCAAACCAGCGGCTATTGTTGTCGTCTACCCGCAGCCGGCGACCGCTTCCCCAAGCTTCGCCGTCTCGCACCGATAAGTCGCTCATCTCGAGATAGCGAATATCCCAATTCCGCGCTTGCGCTTCCAGCAACATAGCGAGCGTGGTGTCTTTGTAGGGCTTGATGGACTCGATGGGATCCATGACGACGCCAATTTGGATGGTCATAAGCTTCGGTTCCTGCTGAGTCAAAGTGACCGGACAATATCGATGCTGCCCTAGCCGGCAGTTAGATTAGCGCAGCGCTCTGCATGCGCTAATCTACTGCCGGGCTTCGGTGTTGGCTATCCGTGCGTTTTTTCAACAGCCCATTAGGCCTGGTTGGCAGAACGATCGCTACACGATAGTCTACACTTTGCTAGGGAAGAAACTCGGCGTTTTTACCCTGGCACTGAGTCGGAAAGTTCCTTCTGAGCTTTTGAGACGCTGCTTGAGTCGCTTGCCGTTGGCCCGGATCGGTCGAGTTGCGGTTGAATTATTCAGCGGTAGTGCTGGGCTACAGGCTAACGCGGCCGGTGGATTGTACCGCAGTTATGTGTTAAATAAACTCGGTATCCTCATGGGCTATATAAGCGAATTCTGCCTTCGGCGGGCGCCTTGTCGCCTCATAACTAGGAAAATAACCGGGGGGTCAGTGGATAACGGAACCACAATGGAGGACCTGGCCGGACTGAAGGTCATGGTCATAGACGATAGCAAGACGATTCGGCGCACGGCCGAAACCTTGCTTAAAAAAGAAGGCTGCGAAGTTATAACGGCTACGGACGGCTTCGAGGCGCTGGCAAAAATCGCGGATCATAAGCCCGAGATCATCTTTATTGATATCATGATGCCTCGCCTTGATGGGTACCAAACCTGTGCGCTGATCAAGCATAATCAAAGCTTCCGCCATACTCCGGTAATTATGCTGTCGAGTAAGGATGGCCTGTTTGATCGGGCGCGAGGCCGTATCGTCGGCTCGGAACAGTATTTAACGAAGCCGTTCACGCGTGAAGAGTTGCTGAGCGCGATCCGGCGCCACCTCGAGCAAGCTGCTTGAGCCGGGCAAAGACGTCGGGGTCCCAGAGACGAATAACCGTATATTAGGCATCAGGAAAAGATATAAGGGGCTGCGCATGACACGCGTTCTCATCGTTGACGATTCTCCTACAGAAACGCACGTGCTCAAAGGCATGCTGGAGAAGCACGGCTATCAAGTGGACATCGCTACGACCGGCGAAGATGGGATGAGGCTTGCACAGGAGCAAACTCCTGACGTGATTTTAATGGATATCGTGATGCCCGGTGTTAACGGTTTCCAGGCAACGCGTAAATTAAGCAAAGATCCCGCTACGTCCGGAATACCCATCGTAATGATCAGCACGAAAGATCAGGATACCGACCGTATTTGGGCGAAGCGGCAGGGAGCCAAGGACTACATCACCAAACCGGTGACCGAGGACGAGCTGCTGGAGAAAATTAAAAACGCCCTGGAAGGCTGAGTCGTCTCCGTTTATGACGAATACACCAAAGATTTCGCCTTTTCGGCTGCTGCAGCAGCTTGAGCAACGCGGCCACGAGCATGGCGCGGAGCTGCCGGCACAGGAAGAGGTGCATGAAGAGTGGGTTGGAGTCGCGTTTCGTCTTGGCGGTGCTGTTTATTTGGCACCTATGAGCGACGTAACGGAGATTCTTACCTGCCCGCAATTGTCGCAGGTACCTCGAACCAAGCCTTGGTTGAAAGGTTTGGCTAACGTTCGGGGTACTTTGCTCCCCGTCATGGACCTGAACGGTTATCTCGGGCGTCAGTCGTCCGCACTGACGCGGCTCAGTCGAGTGCTGGTCATACGCTGCGAAGAAAGCATGGCCGGCTTGCTGGTGGATGAGGTTTTAGGAATGCGCCATTTCGAGCGAAACGAATGGCGTGCATTGAATCAAAACGCGGACGACGCTGTGCAACCATACCTGGACGGCGCTTTCGAGCACGATGGCGAGAGTTGGCCGGTATTCAGTATGCGGGCGTTGGCTAATCATCCGCTCTTTCTCAAAGTGGCGAGTTAGTGCGCTACTAAAAGGGGTAGCGGAAATGGCGTGTGCACTCTGCCCTTCGGTGGAGAGCCTAAGTCATGCATAACGATTGCAGTTTCTCTTTTTCGGAATTTCTAGTTTCACGTTTTCTATAGTCGGGGCGACTCGAGCGGTTTCTCTGGGAGGGGTTCATACCATGAAGCGGTCTGTAGGCGCAGAGCAGACGAGTGGTCTGCGAAGGATAGCAAACGCCCTTGGCATACTGGTTATTGTGGCTGTGGTTGCAATGGTGGCGACTTTCACCATTACCAACCATTACGCCGGGTTCGACCAGGACTATATATCTCGGGCCGATACGGTGCGCGTGCTCTCGCAAAGCATAGCCAAGAATGCGTCGGAGGCCGCCAACGGTAAGACCGACGCCTTCTCCGATCTGGAAAAAGCGCGTAACGAACTGGAAGAAAATATACAAATCCTCCTCAAGGGTAATGAAGCGTCCGGTCTGCCACCGACGGAAGCCACCTCTGAAGCAGCAGCCAATGCCCTTAACCAAGTGATGCGCCCTTGGGAAGATATGCACCGCGAAGCCGGTATCATCCTCGAGCGCCGCGACATGGTCGTCTCCGTTAACGAACTGGCGGAAGACTTCCGGATCAGTATCCCCGGTTTGCAAAGAGATACCACCGCTTTAGCAAGGCGTTTAATCGATACGAATGCCGATCAGGCTCAGGTACACCAAACGACTCGTGCGCTAGTGGTGTCGGAACAGATTGGGCGGCAACTCGGTGAAATGCTGCGCGGCGGTATCGGTAACATCACTGCTGCTCAGCGCCTTGGTCGTAGTTCGCACGAACTCGGGGAGATCCTGAACGTCCTGGAAAATGGCGGTGTGATCGGCGAAGGCGAAGACGCCATGCAGGTTGCCCGCGTGAGCGATGCCCAGGCTAGGCAGATTATCGAAGGGTTGCAGACCAGCTACAGCCGTATGCGTGGGGAAATCAATACGATTTTGGACGAGTCGCCGGAACTGTATAGGGTGCGTGACGCAGCCGACAGTATCTTTAGAATTTCCAATCAGGTTCTGCAGCCCGCCGAGCACTTGAGAGAGGCGTATAAAGCTAATGTCGATGTGCGGCCAATCAAAGCTTGGTACGGTTTTCTCTTCTTTGCCTTGGCGCTGATCTGCCTTGTCCTTCGCGGCATCATGATTCGTCGTATTTCCACAGTTGAGGTGGAGGCTAAGGAAGCCGAGAAAGTTCGTGTCGACGAGCAGGCGAAACGAAACCAGGAAGCGATTCTTAATCTGCTCGACGAAATCGAAGGCCTGAAAGAGGGCGACCTGACGGTCCAGGCGACGGTAGGCGAGGAAATTACCGGTGCTATCGGCGATGCCTTCAACGACGCTATCGAAAGCCTCCGTAGCCTGGTAACCACGATTAACGAAACCTCGGTCCAGGTTTCCTCGGCCGCCCAGCAGACCCAGGCTACCGCTATGCATTTGGCAGAAGCGTCCGACCATCAGGCGCACCAGATCACCGCGGCTTCGGCAGCGGTAAACGAAATGGCGGTTTCCATCGATCAAGTGTCGAAGAATGCCAGCGAATCGGCAAAAGTGGCGCAGCAATCGGTGGATCTGGCGCTGAAAGGCGCCGACACGGTGAATCGTACCATTGAAGGTATGGATGCGATTCGCGAGCAGATTCAGGAAACCTCCAAACGGATTAAGCGTCTTGGCGAGTCTTCGCAAGAGATCGGCAACATCGTCGAGCTTATTAACGATATTGCCGATCAAACCAATATCTTGGCCTTGAATGCTTCTATTCAGGCGGCGATGGCCGGCGAGTCCGGGCGCGGCTTCGCGGTGGTGGCAGACGAAGTCCAACGCCTGGCGGAACGCTCCGGTAACGCAACTAAACAGATCGAAGCGTTGGTGAAAACCATTCAGACGGATACCAACGAAGCCGTTATTTCCATGGAGCAAAGTACGGCGGGTGTGGTCTCGGGAGCTCGTTTGGCGGAAGACGCCGGTACGGCTTTGCGCGAGATTGAAGGCGTATCCAAGCAGTTGGCGGGCCTTATTCAGAACATTTCCGAAGCTGCTCGCCAGCAAGCTAATGCGGCGGCCAATATCTCCGATACCATGAACGTCATTCAGGAAATTACCTCGCAGACGTCGGCCGGTACCAACGAAACGGCGACATCCATTGGTAACCTGGCTGACTTGGCAAATGACCTGCGCAACTCGGTAGCCGGCTTCAACCTGCCCGAGTAAGGGGTTATAGAGCGTCATGACTGTCGCCGCCGATCAGACCCTGCCCAATTTATGGGCAGGGCTTGAAAAGCTGCCGGAGATGGACGAGCAGCAGTTCGAGCGTTGGGTGTCCTTGTTACGGGAACGCACTGGCATGAGCCTGCCGCGCGAACGGAAGTCGTTCTTGGTAACCAGTGTCGGTTTGCGAATGCGCGAACTCGGATACAGTACCTACCAATCCTATTACGACTTCCTAACCTCGGGCTTGGCAGGCAATGTCGAATGGACTGCGTTGGTGGATCGCTTAACGGTTCATGAAACGCGTTTTTTCCGCGACCCCAACGCGTTGGCGTTCGTCGAGCAAATATGTATGCCGACGATGGCCGACCGCATTCGCCGAGGTGGCCATGTGCAGCTATGGAGTGCGGGGTGTTCAACCGGGGAAGAGGCGTTCACGCTTGCGATGTTGATGGATCGCTACTTACAGCGGGAACAGGTTAGCAAGCGGTTTGGCGTGATCGGTAGCGATATCAGTTTGTACTCACTGGCAACGGCTAAGCAAGGGGCTTATCCGATGCGGAGGCTTAAGTACATTGCTCCGGAGTTGCGCGATGACTACTGCGAGACAATCGATAGCGGCGGTTTTCGAATTAACGAGCGATTGCGTCGTAGGGTTTGTTTCGCCCAGTTCAACATCCTGCACGCAGCCTCCACACCGGCCGGCAGTATGGATCTGATTTATTGCCAGAACGTGTTGATTTACTTCGATCGCGAGACGCGTGAGCGTATTTTGAACGGTCTCGTAAGACCTCTACGCGTAGGTGGAACGTTAGTCCTTGGAGCGGGCGAGATGATTGGCTGGAAACATCCGGCCATGGCCCGTGTCGGCGGAACCGACGTCCTTGCCTACCGGCGGATCAGCGAATGAGCACGGGTGCGAATGCATGAGTAAGCAGAGCGGAATCGATCACAGCACCCTTGGCTGGGTCAAGAGCGAGCTCGACGACACCTTAAAGCAAGCGGCGGATGCCTTAGAGGCCTATGCCGAAGATCGGGACGACCCCACCCAGCTGCAGTTTTGCGCCAACCACCTGCATCAGGTGCGGGGCATTCTCCAGATGTTGGAGTTGTTCGGTGCCGTTATGTTGGCGGAAGAGATGGAGCACGTCTCTGACGGTTTGTTGAATGGCACGGTCGAGCATCAGCAGGAAGCGCTGGAAGTGCTCATGCGTGCCATTCTCCAGACCTCGAATTATCTCGAACGGGTGCAGGCTGGCGCCCAGGATACCGCCATTTTATTACTGCCTTTGCTGAATGATTTGCGGGCAGTTCGGGGCGCGAACCTCTTGAGCGAGAGTTCGTTATTCTCGCCCGATTTGGATTCGGCAGCAGCCACTCCACGACGCCAACGTGCAGAAGTCGACGGCGTTTCCCTGAAGCAGAAAGCGCGTAGTTTACGCCATCGCTATCAGCTGGGGCTGCTCGGTTACTTACGTAACGAAAAACCGGCGGAAAGCCTCCAGCAAATGGTGGAGGTATTAGACGAGCTCGATGCGCTGTCCGCTGACGATAAAGCGGGGACGGTTTGGTGGGTTGGTGCCGGGCTGGCGGAAGCGCTCGCGGCGGAAGGGTTGCCGGATAGCACTAGCGTGAAAATGCTGCTGGGGCAGATTGACCGGTATATCAAACAAGCCGGTAGCCAAGATGTCCCTGTTTCTGCGGAGGAGGCACCGCGGGATCTAATAAAGAACCTGCTCTATTATGTGGGTCGTGCCGAACCCGTCGGTGAGCGGATTTCTGCTATTCAACAGCAGTACGATCTCAAGGAGCTGCTTTGGGACGAGCGCCAAATAGAACAGGCTCGGGCGGGCATGGCGGCGCCGAGCGCCGAGATATTCGAGACAGTCGCCGGTGCTATCAAAGAAGACTTGGCCAATGTGAAGGATGCACTCGATCTGTTCGTGCGAGGCAGCGAGCAAGGTAAGCAAAAGCTCGCCGAAGTGCCCGAAACATTAGGTCATCTTGCCGATACCTTGGGTGTTTTAGGGCTCGGGGTGCCGCGCGAAGTGGTTCGCGATCAGATAGAGGTCGTCAACGAATTACTGAACGGCACCTGCATCGATCCCGAGCAAACGCCGATGGAGATTGCCAAGGCCCTACTATTAGTAGAGTCGGCCCTGGACGGACTGAGCAAGCAGCGTCCGGGCGATGACAACGCCAACTGGCTTTTTGCTCCACGGGAAGGCGAAGAGGTAAGCCCGGGCGCTTCTGAGCAGGAGCTCGTCGAGCATGAATATCGTCAGGTGGTCGGCAGTGCGCTGGATGAAGCTATTCGCGATATCAGCCGGGCCAAAGATTCGATTGTGCAGTTGATCGAGCTAGGTGATCGCTCTGGGCTGGAGGACGTTCGCCACCGTTTTCAGTCGGTGCGCGGTGCGCTCAAAATGTTGGATATGCCGGCAGCAGGTTTAGTGGTGGCGACCGCCGAGCGCTATATTGGCGACCACCTGATCGATGCTGCCGAGCCGCCTGAGGGCGAGGAGCTTGATACCCTTGCAGATGCTATTACTGGAATCGAATATTATTTGGAAGCGGTGCGTGACGGGCGGAGCGATCCGGAACGCATCTTAGATGTAAGCTCCGCGAGCCTTGCCAAACTCGGTTACGAACCGGAGCCGGAGGAGCCCTCGGCAGAGGAGCTGCCGGCTGTCGAAATATCGGAGCCGTCCCTTGAACGCTTTGCCGAAGAGGTCGATGGCGAGTTTGGGGAAATCGAACTCGAGCCGTTGACGGAAGCGGAGTACAGCTTAGTTGACACGGCTTTGCAGGAAGTCGACCCGGAGGCCGAAGAAGACATTCCGTTGCAGCCGGCGGATCGGGTTTTCGATGCCGAGCCAATTGCACAAACGCCGCCTGCTAAACCGGCATCGACGGCTAAATCGAACACTATTAAATTCGATCTCCCGGTCCTCGGGGACGATGTCGAAGATGACATCTTAGAAATTTTCCTGGAAGAAGCCGAGGAAGTTCTCGAAACGATTCGTGAACATTATCCCCGTTGGCGAGCAAACCCCGAAGCTCGGGATGCGTTGATTACCGTTCGGCGTATGTTCCACACCCTAAAGGGTAGTGGCCGCCTGGCCGGCGCTTTGCGTTTGGCAGAGCTTGCCTGGGCGATCGAGTCCTTACTAAATCGGGTTTTGGAGGGGGCATTAGCGCCGAGCGGCGAGCTTCATCAGGTGGTGGATCAGACCGTCGACGCCCTCCCCGCCATGATTGCCCAAATTCAGGGCGGCGGCGAGCCTAGTGCTGATATCCACGACATCATGCGACGGGCGCAAGCGCTCAGAGACCACGGTGCTCTGAGTGCGGAGGTTGCCGCAGACATTCCCGCGTCGACTGCTGAGCCGGTGGACCCTATGGCGGTCGAGCCTGACAAGGAGGAGTCGGAGGCCGACGCTGAGGTTGATTTCGATCTCGATGCGTTTCTCGAAGGTGAGGTCGAGCACGAGGGAACCGAGCTTTTAGCCGAGGAGCTTGACGCGACAGAGACCGTTTCGGAGCTGGAGCCTGCCTTGTCGGAACCAGGCAATATGCCTGCGGATGGCGAATCGATGTGGGATGCTGGCGATGAGATAGAGCTGGCGGATGGGCTGTCGAGCGAGGCGGAACCGACGCTAGAGCTTGACGGCGCCTGGTCCACAACAGAGCCTTTTGAGGCTGAGGCTGAGGCTGAGGCTGAGGCTGAGGCTGAGGCTGAGGCTGAGGCTGAGCCTCTTATGGACCCCGTGCTCTATGAGATCTTCAACAAAGAAGCCAATGGGCACCTGCAGGTTGTTCGGCATTATCTCGATGCTTGTCATGCTCACAGTGACGCAACCTGCCCGGTGAGCGACGCTATTGTCCGCGCGCTCCATACTCTGACGGGCAGCGCTCGGATGGCCGGTGTCGATACGATTGCGCAACTAGGGCGTGCATCAGAGCTCTACGCAGAAGCAGCACTGGCCGCGGGGCAAGCATTTGACGCTAATGATCTTGATTTGCTGCGGCGTAGCGTTGAAACCATCGAGCTTACTGTCGAAGCACTGGGCGGCCAGGGGGAAATACCTGAGGTCGACTCCCTGTTGGAGGAAATTGCCGCTCGCCCGGAACCGGAGTTAGTCGAACCCTCCGAGATTCCTCTTGTTGAGCCGGAAGTCGAGATCGACCCCGATCTGGTGGAGCTGTTTTTGGAGGAAGCGGAAGACATCCTCCAGTTCCTCGATACCACCGTTGAGCGCTGGGAAGATGCGCCGGATCATGCGGTGACGATTGCCGAGTTGCATCGTTCGCTACATACGCTCAAAGGCGGAGCCCGATTGGCGGGTTTCCCTGCTATTGCGACCTTGTGTCATGCCTTGGAAGGTTTAGCCAACGAGGTCGGCGAGCACCGCGTGCCCGCCGACGATAGCTTCTTCACCTTGCTACACGGGTGCCTGGATCGCTTTGGCGCAATGCTACAGCAAGCGAAAGCCGGCGAGTTGCCCACATCGGCCGATGATTTGATAGAGAAGCTCGCTGAGTTGCGAGGTGCAAAGGCCGAGGCGCTGCTCGTCGATAACGCGCCGGCGCCTGATAAAGAGCTGATGGAGGTATTCCTCGAGGAAGCCGAGGAAATCCTCGATAGCACCGAAAGCCTATTGCATCGCTGGTCTCAAGAGCCGGCGGACAAGGAAATCGCCGTTGAGTTGCAGCGTGCGCTGCATACGCTCAAAGGCGGGGCGCGAATGGCGGGTTTTGCACCGATTGCCAACCTCAGTCATGCCATGGAAACGCTGCTGATTGGCATGTTGGATAGCAGCGAGCAGCCTACACCGGCTCTTTTCGAATTGCTCGAATACGTTCACGACCGCCTCTATAGCCTGCGGGAAAAAGCCGAGCGTGGGGAGCCGTTAACCGAGGCCAACGACCTTCTTCGCTCGATCGAGCGTTTGCGCGAGAGCGATGGGGCCGGCGAGGCGATACCGTCTGCTTCGCCGCCCACGGGCGCAGAGGTGAGGGCGCAAGCGGCAGCGGAGGAGGCGTCGTTTATTCCGGCCTCCGCGATCGTCGAGCAACCGGCCGGAGATATTGAGACGCCGAAGAACCGGAAGGCGGATGCGACAAGCGGTCAACACGATGCCGTCCGCGTTCGGGCCGACTTGCTGGATAATCTCGTTAACTACGCGGGTGAAATCAGCATTTACCGTGCGCGCCTCGAGCAGCAGGTTGGCGCTACCCGTTTCAATTTGACCGAACTCGATCAGACCGTAAATCGTTTGCGCGAACAGCTGCGGACGTTAGAGATCGAGACGGAAGCGCAAATTCTTTATCGTTTTGAGCGGGAGAACGAAGGCGACAACGGCCGTGGGGATTTCGATCCCCTAGAGCTCGATCGCTTCTCGCATATTCAGGAATTGTCCCGCGCGCTCAGCGAAAGTGTTAACGACTTGCTCAATATCGGCGGCATGCTCGATCACCTCTCGCGTGAATCGGAAACTCTCCTGCTGCAGCAATCTCGGGTTAATACCGAACTCCAAGACGGTTTAATGCGAACCCGGATGGTCCCGTTTGCTAATTTGGTGCCGCGTTTACGGCGGGTAGTCCGACAAACGGCGCAGGAACTTGGCAAACGCTGCCAACTGAAGGTACAGGGTGCCGAAGGCGAGATGGACCGGACTGTACTGGAGCGTGTGGTCCCGCCTTTGGAGCATATGTTGCGCAACGCCGTGGCTCACGGCATCGAAGTGCCGGAGGCACGCAGCCGTGCCGGCAAAGCGGAGGACGGCACTATCGTCGTCAGGTTTGCCCGCGAAGGCGCTGATGTGGTGATCGAGGTCAGCGATGACGGTGGCGGGATGAATCTTGAAGCGATTCGCGCCAAGGCCATCGCTCAGGGACTGATGAGCGAGAACTCGGAGTTAGCAGATCGCGAGATCATGCAGTTCGTGCTGGAGTCGGGCTTTAGCACCGCCGAGCAAGTGACGCAAATTGCCGGCCGCGGTGTCGGTATGGACGTTGTTAATGCTGAGATTAAGCAGCTTGGCGGCGTGCTCGATATTGATTCGGCGGCAAACCAAGGTACCCGTTTTACCGTCCGTCTACCCTTTACCTTGGCTATCAACCAAGCGCTGTTGTGCCAAGCCGGCGAAGATGTTTATGCCATTCCGATTTCCAGTATCGAAGGCGTGGTACGGGTCAGTCATGAGCAATTAGAAACCAGCTTTGAAGACAGTGACGATGCCTTCTATAGCTACGCCGGTCAGCGTTACGAGCTGCGGAGTCTGTCGCGGATTCTTGGTTTGGGCGAGCCGGTCTTGCCCGGCTCAGGGAAGCGGGCGCCCATTATCTTGGCCCACAGTGGCGATCACCGTTTAGCGCTGCATGTGGATGGCTTATTGGGCAACCGCGAAATCGTTGTGAAATCGGTCGGGCCGCAGATCAGCACGGTACCGGGCATTTTCGGAGCAACGATTCTGGCCGACGGTCGCGTCGTTTTGATTCTTGACGTTGCCACGCTGGTGCGCTTGGAAGCTGCGGGAGGGCGTAGCGAGCCGGCCGACACGGCTGTGGCGGAAGAGGTAACGCAAGCTGCCGAAGAAACGGGACAGCAGATGATTATGGTTGTCGACGACTCGATCACCATGCGTAAGGTTGCCACCCGACTCCTGGAGAGAAACCGTTTTGCGGTATTAACGGCGAAAGACGGTGTCGATGCGGTCGCGAAGCTACAGGAACAGATCCCCGATGCGATGTTGCTTGATATCGAGATGCCGCGTATGGACGGGTACGAATTAGCGACGCACATGCGGAACGACGAGCGTCTGAAGCGGGTGCCGATCATCATGATTACCTCAAGAACTGGCGAGAAACACCGTCAGCGGGCGATGGATATCGGAGTTGATCGTTATCTCGGCAAGCCTTATCAGGAGAGCGACTTGCTCAGTAACCTCCAGGATGTGCTGGAGGAGAAGTCTAGCGGCGACTAAGCGATGGTTGCCTCCAGGGCCCGAATCGGAATACTCGGAACTCGGCCGGGTGTGCGTAGCGACCTAAAGGCGCAACTGGAGGCTCGCTCCATCGAGGTTGTGCTTGAGGCGACGCTGGCCAATGTCGTTGCCGGCAAAGCCTCGCTGATCGAGGCCGAGGTGTTATTACTCGATTTGGAACGGGCTGGCGACAAAGACCTGGATGTGCTGGATGAGTTGCTTGAATTCACGCCGGTGCCGATGGTGTTTTTCGACGGCAGCGGTAGCGACAGTCCGGGGTGGTGGGCGCGATTTGCGGAAAAGCTGTTGCAGACGGTGCAAAGGCAGCGTGCTGCGCATTTGGACCAACCCTCCTCATCGCCGGCTCTTCTTGTGGGCGGGGCTTTGCGCGTTTGGGTTTTAGGCGCTTCCTTCGGCGGCCCTGACGCCCTCAAACGCTTCTTTGGCGCGCTGCCCGATTTACCTGGTGCGGCGCTGATCGTCGGCCAACATATCGGCGACGGTTTTGTTGAAGTCTTGGCGGCCCAACTTAATCGAGCCGGTCGTGTGCCGGTTGTACCGGCAGCCGAAGGCGTGCGCCTGCAAGCCGGTTTTGCCTATGTGGCGCCGGTTGGCCAACGCGTGGTCATTGATTCGAGCGGCTCTTTTATTTTCCGGCCGGAGCCGGAGCGGCTTGCCTATAGTCCGTCGATCAATGCAATCATGAATGAAGTGGCGATTCGTTTCGGGTCGCGGTCAGGTGCTATCGTCTTCACCGGTATGGGCGATGATGGCGCTTTGGGGTGTCGAGCGATAGCGGAGGCCGGCGGCGAAGTCTGGGTACAGGAGCGCAGCAGTTGCGCGATAGACAGCATGCCTGCTTGCGCGGAAGCAACCGGTGCGGTTCGGCGTAGCGGTCCTCCGGAAGCCTTGGCGAAGGCCTTGCTCGCCTCCTTAACGGCCTCTTGAACGGTTTTTGCCGCTGACGTCCGTCAGGCAATGCCGGGAAAAGGCGTTTCCAGATGCGTCGCCGCTCGCCGCCTTGCCGAGGGGCGTGGGTCGAGCACTGGAGAGAGCTTGTCCGCAGGTGGGCAGTACGACGTAATGCCGGTAGCTTATTGCCGGAAAGGAAACAGGACTTATGAGCGTTGACACGACGGCCGTACGTAGCCTTTTTTACCGATTGAAGATGCAAATCTTTTGTTGCCAGGGTCTCTGGTAGCGGAAGTGACCACTTATGTCGAACCGACGGCGGCCGGGGTGGGTTTCCCCGACTGGGTATTGGGCCAGATTGTATGGCGTGGGCAACAGCTTTTCTTGGTGTCGTTCGAGGCACTCGTTGGCGGTCGGGTGTCTAGTACAGCTGCAAGATCGCGAATTGCGGTCGTAAAGGGCGTAAGCGGTGCGCCAGGGTTGGCTTATTACGGGCTGGTGACGCAGCAGATCCCGCGGTTAGCGACGGTTGCCGAGGGAACTATAGAAAACCTTGATGACGACTCTTCTGAATTGGGGGAGGCGGTGAGCGCGCAGGTGCTGGCGAACGGGGAGCCGGCGCTAATTCCTAATTTAGATTATTTGGAACAGGAGTTATCTCGCCTGACGGGCCGCTGACCGTCCTGTCAACAGGCGGTTGCCGATAGGGTGCGATGGCGGGAGGGTTGGGCTGGGATTCCGTCAGCTCAGGTCGCCGTGGAGCGCTTGAAGTGCGGCGAGTGTTGCGATCCCCGCCGTTTCCGTGCGCAAAATCCGTGGCCCGAGCCGTAAGCGGTGGCAACCTTGCTCTGCTGCGGTACGAATCTCGCTGTCAGTCAGCCCGCCTTCCGGCCCTATCAATAGAGATATTTGTCGATTCGCTGCTGTTACGACGTCGCATAAGCGGGTATTGCCGGTCGGGTCGAGAACTAAGCGGTAGCCGGTATTCAATGCGGCCCATGCTTGCGCTAGCGGAATGGGGGCAGTAGTTCGGGGATGCGATTACGCCCGCTTTGTTCGCATGCCGCGATAATAACGCCCTGCCAGTGGCTGTGTTTTTTCTCTAAACGCTCTCCTTTCAGCTGTACGACGCTGCGCTCGGTAAAGACCGGTAGGATTCGCGTAACGCCCAGTTCCACGGCTTTTTGGATAGTGAAATCCATTCTTTCGCCTTTCGATACCCCTTGCAGCAGCGTAACGCTCAGCGGCGACTCTACTTCTCGGTCAAGGAAGCTTTCTACTTCGACGACTACTTCCCGCCGCTCTAGCTGCCGCACCCGTGCGGGATACTCTCCGCCGGTACCGTTGAACAGCACCAACGGATCGCCGTTGCGAAGGCGCAGTACGCGTAGATGATTGGCCGGCGAGCCCGTCAGGGTAACTTCTTGTCCGGGCTCAAGCGCTGTGTCGACATAAACGCGGGGGTTTTTCATCAGGGTATCTTGGTAGGGATGGTAGTCGTTCTGCGGTCGGTTAACGGCCGATTATTTGCCGATAGTGTCCTGAGGGGGGAGCATAAGCGGCGGGCGTTCCTACGCCCGCCACCGATCGGTTTATGCGGCCGCTTTTGGCAGCCCTAGATTATGCCAAATGGTTTCTATCACCGGAGCTTGGTTCATCGTATAGAAGTGTAGCCCCGGGGCGCCGGCGTCGAGCAGTCGCAGGCACATTTCGGTGACGAAGTCGGTCCCGAAGGCGATGATCGACTCTCTATCGTCGGCGAAGGCTTCAAGCCGCTTGCGCAGCCAGCGCGGAATTTCCGCGCCGCAGGCATCGGAGAAACGCGCCAATTGCTTGAAGTTAAGGATGGGCATGATGCCTGGCACGATGGGCAGATCCACGCCGAGTCGCTCGCATTCGTCGACAAAACGAAAGTAGGCGTCGGCGTTGAAGAAATACTGACTGATGGCAGCATCGGCCCCGGCATCGACTTTGCGTTTAAAGTTGCGCAGATCCGCTTCCGCATTCTCCGCCTGCGGATGAAACTCGGGATAGCAGGCTACTTCGATCGTGAAATGATCGCCGGTCTCGGCGCGGATGAACTCAATGAGTTCGTTGGCATAGCGAAACTCGCCGGCCGCCTGAGTTCCGGAAGGAAGATCGCCCCGCAACGCGACGAGGTGGCGAATACCCTTGGCGCGGTACTGATCGAGAATTTCCCGAATGCTGTCGCGGGTCGAGCCGATGCAGGATAGATGCGGGGCCGCCTCGATCCCCGAATCCCGCTGTATCTCTACAACGGTTTCGAATGTGCGATCGCGTGTCGAGCCGCCCGCGCCGAAGGTGACGGAAAAAAGCGCGGGTTCAATGCCGCCAAAGTATCTCGCGTGCTTCTGAGATTGATCACGCCTTGTTCGGTGCGCGGCGGGAAAAACTCGAAACTGAACGTTCGCGGGTATCGCTGTTGTGTCTTCATGTGTTGATCTGCGCGTGCCGGTCGTGGGGACGGCGGCCGTGGGCCGCCCGCGATCTCAGTAACGGTAGCTGTCGTTCTTGAACGGGCCATCGACAGGAACGCCGATGTATTCCGCTTGTTGAACGCTAAGCCTCGTCAGTTTGACGCCGATCCTGTCCAGATGTAGCCGTGCCACTTTCTCGTCCAAGTGTTTCGGCAATACGTAGACGGTATTCTCGTACTCGCCGTGGTTCGTCCATAGCTCGATCTGCGCCAACACTTGGTTAGTGAAAGAGTTGGACATTACGAAGCTCGGGTGGCCGGTGGCACAACCCAAATTCACCAATCTGCCTTCCGCTAACAGGATAATCCGCTTGCCATCCGGAAAAATGATGTGGTCGACTTGCGGTTTGATGTTTTCCCACTTGTATTGGCGCAGCGCGGCGACATCAATTTCGTTGTCGAAGTGCCCGATGTTGCAGACGATGGCCTGATTCTTCATTTGCTTCATGTGATCGTGATTGATCACATGATAGTTGCCGGTCGCGCTTACGAAGATATCCGCAACCGGCGCGGCGTCTTCCATCGTGACGACGCGATAACCTTCCATGGCCGCCTGTAGGGCACAAATGGGGTCGATCTCGGTTACCCAGACCGTGGCGCCTTGGCCGCGCAAGGACTGCGCGCAGCCTTTGCCGACGTCGCCGAAACCGCAGACGACGGCAATTTTGCCAGCGATCATGACATCGGTCGCACGCTTGATGCCGTCGAGCAGGGACTCTCGGCAACCGTAGAGGTTGTCGAACTTGGATTTGGTGACCGAGTCGTTGACATTGAAAGCCGGGCACTTCAGGCTGCCTTCGCGCCCCATTTCGTATAATCGAAGCACGCCGGTGGTGGTTTCCTCGGACACGCCGCGGATCTCTTCCAGCAGTTCCGGATATTTATCGTGCACGTATTGTGTGAGGTCGCCGCCGTCGTCAAGCAGCATATTCGGCTTCCAGCCGTCGGGGCCGAACAGCGTTTGTTCGATGCACCACCAGTACTCTTCCTCGGATTCGCCTTTCCAGGCAAAAACGGGTACGCCGCTAGCTGCGATGGCTGCTGCTGCGTGATCTTGAGTCGAGAAAATATTGCAGGAAGACCACCGAACCTCTGCACCCAGTGCGGTAAGCGTTTCAATGAGTACGGCGGTTTGTATCGTCATATGTAAACAGCCGGCAATACGCGCCCCTTTTAGAGGCTGCTGGTTGCCATACTCATCTCTTAGCGCCATCAACCCCGGCATTTCGGTTTCAGCGATGGCAATTTCCCGCCGTCCCCAGTCGGCTTGGCTAAGGTCGGCTACTTTGTAATCCGCTTCGACTGTGCTCATTGGTTTGGTGCTCATAACCCGGTATTCCCTTTCGTGAGGAGTGGTGCCGCTATTGTTCCTTTGCGCGGCCTGGGACGACGCGGCGTCCTTTATTCTGGGCGTTGCGACTCCCGCCGTTATGGCGGGAGTCTTTCTACCTGTTAGGCGTCTGCGGCAACGGGTTTAAGTCCGGCAGCTTCTCGTAAAGCTTCGGCTTTGTCCGTACGCTCCCAGGATAACTCCTGTTCTTCGCGTCCGAAATGTCCGTAGGCCGCTGTGCCTTGATAGATCGGCCGCGCCAAGTCGAGCATACGGGTGATGCCGTAAGGCCGTAGGTCGAAGAACTCGCGCACGAGTTCGGTGATGCGGTTTTCCGCTAAGCGGCCGGTACCGAAGGTATCGACGCTGATCGACGTCGGTTCGGCGACGCCGATCGCGTAGGACACCTGGATTTCGCAACGATCCGCCAGTCCGGCGGCGACGATATTCTTTGCGACATAACGGCCGGCATAGGCTGCGGAACGGTCGACTTTGGACGGATCCTTGCCCGAAAAGCAGCCTCCGCCATGGCGCGCCATGCCGCCGTAGGTGTCGACGATAATCTTGCGGCCGGTAAGGCCGCAATCTCCCACCGGGCCGCCGATGACGAAGCGGCCGGTCGGATTGATATAAAAACGGGTGTCTTTGCTCAGCCACTGCTTAGGCAGCACCGGACGAATGATTTCGTCCATCACCGCTTCGCGCACGGTTTCGGTACTGACATCTTCGCTGTGCTGGGTCGACAAAACGACGGCGTCGATAGCGACAGGGCGTCCGTCTTCGTAGCGTAACGTAACCTGGCTCTTGGCGTCCGGGCGTAACCAAGGAAGGGCGCCGCTATGGCGGAGTTCCGCCTGCCGTTTAACCAGTCGGTGAGCGAAGGTGATGGGGGCCGGCATTAAAACGTCGGTTTCGTTGGCTGCGTAACCGAACATCAGCCCCTGGTCGCCCGCGCCCTGCTCTTCCGGTGCGGATCGATCCACACCTTGTGCGATATCGGGCGATTGTTTGCCGATACAATTGAGTACGCCGCAGGTTTCCCAGTCGAAACCCATTGCCGACGAGTTATAGCCGATTTTCTCTACAGCGCGCCTGGCGACCTCTTCGAAATCGACGTTAGCACGGGTAGTGATCTCGCCCGCCAGAATAATTAACCCAGTCTTTACTAAGGTTTCGCAGGCTACCCGTCCATTGGGATCCTCTGCCAGGATGGCGTCAAGGATCGCATCCGAGATTTGATCCGCCATCTTGTCCGGATGTCCTTCCGAAACCGATTCCGACGTAAAGAGGAAATCGCTCACCCTAATCCTCCTCCTGAAGCCCCGCGACGTGCGGGCGGTTGAAGTGTCGATTGATGCGCTAGTGCAAGGTCGTCGGCAATCCCAGACGCCGAACGCATAATTGTAGCGATAGCGCAGGCATTTTGCGACCGCAGCAAGCAGTTAATAATGACGTGTAATCGCTGATCGGCCTCGATTGCTTCGATGCGGTCGAGGCATCCTAATGCGCTCCGGTTTTGCTTTGCGCTTGCTCCCGATGAGAAACTTCGGGAAAATTCGCGGTTTAACCGGGGCCAAAGATAAATACGCTGTGCGAATGCCGCAGCGTACCGAGCCAGCGTATGATGGGGCTTAGGCTCTGGTTCGGGATGCGAATTCGCAGTAGATCCTGATCCTCACTATATGGGAGCATCCCGCGTCGTCAAAGGCGTGAGAGCCAGGTTCGTGTTATTTTTTGCACGTTACCTGCCGCGCGCCAGCGGAAAACGTCGAAGACTGAGCGCTTCACCGAGGTGTCGGGGGCTTTTTCTGAGCTGCTTTGGCAGCGCTCTCGATAAGCGGGGCGGGCCTTTTTACGTTTTCCATTTAAGCATTTGCGTGCGGGGTGTTGTGCCCCGACGATATTTTTAAACCATCGGGAGATACGCCTGTTATGCCATCGCGCCGAGAACTCGCCAACGCCATTCGCGCCTTGAGTATGGATGCGGTACAAAAAGCCAAGTCCGGTCATCCAGGGGCGCCGATGGGCATGGCGGACATCGCCGAAGTGCTGTGGAACGACTTTCTCAAGCACAACCCAGCCAACCCCCGTTGGTTCAACCGCGACCGGTTTGTCTTGTCGAACGGTCACGGCTCTATGTTGATCTACAGCCTGTTGCATTTATCGGGCTACGACCTCTCGATGGACGACCTGAAGGATTTCCGGCAGCTGCACTCGAAAACACCGGGGCATCCGGAATATGGGTATACGCCGGGTGTCGAAACCACGACCGGCCCGCTTGGGCAGGGGTTGGCAAATGCTGTGGGTATGGCGCTAGCGGAGAAGGTGCTTGCGGGTCAGTTCAACCGCCCTGGGCACGAGTTAGTCGATCATTTCACCTATGTGTTCCTCGGCGACGGCTGCTTGATGGAGGGGATTTCGCACGAAGCCTGCTCCTTGGCCGGTACCCTCGGCTTGGGCAAGCTGATCGGTTTTTACGACGACAATGGAATTTCTATCGACGGTAAGGTCGAAGGTTGGTTTACCGACGATACGCCAAAACGCTTCGAAGCGTATGGCTGGCACGTCATCCCTAACATCGATGGGCACGATGCCGAAGCGATTAAACGCGCTATCGAACAAGCCCGTGCCGTTACCGATAAGCCTACCTTGATCTGCTGCAAAACGATTATCGGCTTCGGCGCTCCTAATGTCTGCGGCACTCACGGTGTGCATGGTGCGCCTTTGGGCCCGGAAGAGATCGCTGCTACCCGGGAGTTTCTGGGCTGGAACCATGAACCGTTCGAAATGCCCGAGGACATTTACGAGGCTTGGGACGGTAAGGCCCGCGGCGCGAGGGCGGAAGCGGAATGGCAGCAGGTGTTCGACAATTACAAACGAGCGCACCCGGAGTTAGCTGCCGAGTTCGACCGTCGTATTCGCGGCAAGTTGCCCGGTTCCTGGCAACGTTTGGTCGATGAAAGTCTCGATGCGATCAATAAGGAAGCGGCCACCATCGCTTCGCGTAAGGCGTCCGAGAATGCTTTGAACGCGTTTGGTCCTTATCTGCCGGAGCTGCTCGGCGGTTCGGCCGATTTGACCGGTTCCAATAACACCAAGTGGAAAGACTGCACGCCGCTGACCAAGACCGCTGCCGACGGTAACTATGTGTTCTATGGCGTTAGGGAATTTGCGATGTCGGCCATCATGAACGGTGCTGCCTTGCATGGGGGCTTTATCCCCTATGGCGGGACCTTCCTGGTGTTCTCCGACTACGCGCGCAATGCGGTTCGTATGGCCGCTTTGATGAAGTTGCGTAGCGTGTTCGTGTATACCCATGACTCCATCGGCCTCGGCGAGGACGGTCCGACGCACCAACCGATCGAGCACTTGGCATCCTTGCGCATGATTCCCAGCATGAGTTTATGGCGGCCTTGCGATGCGGTTGAATCGCTGGTGGCCTGGCAAGCCGCGATTGAACGCAAAGACGGCCCGACTTGCTTGATCTTCTCGCGGCAGAACTTACCTCACCAGGAGCGCGACGCCGCTCAGCTGAAGAATGTGCGTCGCGGCGGTTACGTTCTGCGCGATTGTGAAGGCGAGCCGGAGGCTATTCTCATCGCCACGGGTTCCGAGGTGGCGTTGGCGACGGCGGCGGCCGAAAAGCTTAACGGACAGGGGCGTCGGGTGCGCGTGGTGTCCATGCCCTCAACGGATACCTTCGAAGCTCAAGACCCGGCGTACCGCGACGAAGTCTTACCGCCGCAGGTGAAAGCGCGGGTTGCCGTTGAAGCGGGTGTCCCGGATAGCTGGTTGAAGTACGTGGGGCTCGAAGGCCGCGTCATCGGTATGACCACGTTTGGCGAATCGGCACGCGCGCGCTGTTCGAGCAGTTTGGTTTTACCGTCGACAATGTCGCGGAAACGGTTGCGTCCTTGTTGAAATAGGAAGCATAAAGCGAGGTCGCGCCGTGGACGCATTGCGGCGGCGCGAGCGCTTGCCTCGTTGCCGTCAAAGTCTTCTCTAGGTCGGACGAATCGCCATATGATGCAAGAGTGGGGTGTTAAAGAGGGCAGCCTCCTCTTTGGTCGCGCCCTATTCTGGCTCGTACAGGCGTTTAGCGATGGCGGAGGGCGAGGAGATGGCGATAAACGTTGCAATTAATGGTTACGGGCGTATCGGGCGCAACATCTTACGCGCTCTGTATGAATATGGTCGCACGGACGAGATTCGTATCGTTGCCGTCAACGATTTGGGCGATGCCGCTACCAATGCGCATCTGACGCAGTTCGATACCGCGCACGGTCGTTTTCCCGGCACCGTCAACATCGACGGGCAGGCCATGCGGGTTAATGGCGATACGATACAGGTTTTTGCCGAACGTAATCCTGCCGAGTTGCCATGGGGCGACTTAGGCGTCGATGTCGTACTCGAATGTACGGGATTGTTTACGAGTCGCGAAAAAGCGGCAGCGCATATCGCTGCGGGTGCAAGAAAAGTCATTATATCCGCGCCGGGCGCTAAGGACGTCGATGCTACGGTCGTGTACGGTGTTAATAGCGATCGTTTAAAAGCGTCCGACGAGATTATTTCCAATGCATCGTGTACGACCAACTGCCTTGCGCCTTTGGTCAAACCGTTGGCGGAAAGTGTCGGGCTCAAACAGGGCTTGATGACAACGATTCACGCTTACACCAACGATCAAGTGCTGACCGATGTTTACCATAAGGATTTGCGGCGGGCGCGTAGTGCAACGATGTCGCAGATCCCGACCAAAACAGGTGCCGCTGCGGCCGTTGGCTTGGTTTTGCCGGAGTTGCACGGCAAGCTGGATGGGTTCGCCGTCCGCGTACCGACAATTAATGTCTCGATGGTCGATTTAACTTTTACCGCCGGTCGCGAAACGTCGGCGGATGAGATTAACCAAGTAATGCAGTCTGCCTCGCAAGGCGTCATGAAAGGAATTGTCGAATATAACGATTTACCGTTGGTTTCGGTTGATTTTAACCATAACCCGGCTTCGTGTATTTTCGATTCGACGTTGACCAAGGTGGTCGGTGACGGGAGCTTGGTGAAAGTATGTGCTTGGTATGACAACGAGTGGGGTTTTTCCTGCCGAATGTTGGATGTCGCCGTTGCCTTGATGAATGCTCAGTAAACTTACAGAACCCGGCGGAGGCCGGGTTCTCGCTTTGTCAGGAATCAGCTCATGACCGTAATTAAAATGACCGATCTGGATCTTGCGGATAAGCGGGTGTTGATCCGCGAAGATCTTAACGTTCCCATAAAAAACGGCCGAATTACCGACGACACCCGCTTGCGTGCGTCCCTGCCGACGATTCGTCACGCGCTGGATGCCGGCGCACGGGTTATGTTAATGAGTCACCTGGGGCGGCCAAAGGAAGGTGTGTTCAGCGACGAGTTCTCGCTTGAGCCGGTGGCCGACTACTTGAGTAAAGCGCTGGGGCGCGAAGTACGTTTAGAGCGCGACTGGTTAGACGGCGTTGAGTTGGAGCCGGGCGATCTGGTGCTTTGCGAAAACGTTCGTTTCAACAAAGGCGAGAAGGCGGACGAAGAAGAGCTGGCGCGGACGATGGGCGGTCTATGCGATGTATTCGTGATGGACGCTTTTGGCACGGCCCATCGCGCGCAGGCCTCGACCCACGGTGTTGCCAAGTATGCGCCGATTGCCTGCGCTGGGCCGTTGCTAGCGGCCGAGCTGGACGCGCTCGGGAAGGCCCTAGAGCGGCCGGCGCGGCCGATGATCGCTATCGTCGGCGGTTCTAAAGTATCGACCAAGCTGACGGTGTTGGAGACCTTATCCCGCCAAGTCGATCAATTAATCGTTGGTGGCGGTATCGCAAATACCTTTATCGCTGCTGCCGGGCATCCGGTCGGTCGGTCTCTTTATGAACCCGACTTGGTGGACGACGCGAAGCGCTTGATCGAATCGGCGCGCGCTCAAGGGGCGGAAATTCCGGTGCCGACCGATGTTATCTGCGCCAAAGCGTTTGCCGAAGATGCCGATGCGTTTTGCCGGCGGGTGGAAGATGTCGAGGAGGACGACTTGATTCTCGATATCGGCCCGGAGACTTCGGAACGTTATGCCGCCTTATTGAAACAGGCAGGCACGATCGTCTGGAACGGCCCGGTCGGTGTGTTCGAATTCCATCAGTTTGGCGACGGTACCCGTAGCTTAGCGGAAGCGATTGCCGCAAGTTCCGCTTTTTCCATTGCCGGTGGCGGAGATACCTTGGCCGCGGTTGCCCAGTATGGCGTTGGCGATAAGATTTCCTACATTTCCACGGGCGGCGGGGCTTTTCTTGAGTTCTTGGAGGGTAAGATTCTGCCTGCCGTTGCCGTGCTCGAAGAGCGTGCGCAGGAGCAAACGGCCGCCGTTTAACTGCGGGAAATGCCTGGGAGGCACGGATGCCGAGGCGTACGAAGATCGTTGCTACTTTAGGGCCGGTGACCACGCAACCGGACGTGCTTGCCGAGATGCTGCGAGCCGGGTTGGACGTGGTCCGGCTCAACCTTTCCCACGGCGACAGAGTGGCGCATTGGCAGCAATTGCAGTTGCTGCGGGAAGCCGCGCAACGCGAAGCGCGTTGCGTCGGTATTATGCTCGATTTACAGGGGCCAAAGATCCGGATCGAGCGGTTTCGGGAAAAAGCGGTGGCCTTGAAAAAAGGCAACCGCTTTATCCTCGATGCCGAGCTCGCCACCGATGCGGGAGACGAGCGGCGGGTTGGCGTCTCTTATAAAGGTCTGCCCGGAGACGTTGCGCCGGGCGATATCTTACTGCTCGACGACGGCTTGTTACGGTTGCAGGTCGAGCGGGTCATCGGCTCTGAGATTCACACCGAAGTCTTAGTCGGCGGGCGGCTTGCCAACAGCAAAGGCATAAATCGCTTGGGTGGCGGTTTGTCGGTCGCCGCGTTGACGGCTAAGGATCGGGAAGACATCCGATTCGCTGCGGAAGCGGGGGCGGATTATCTCGCCGTTTCTTTTCCTCGTAACGCTGACGACATCCACGAGGCACGGCGCTTGTTGCGCGAGGCCGGCGGTCATGGCGGTATTGTGGCGAAGATCGAGCGGCGCGAAGCGCTGGATCATTTGGACGCTATTATCGACGCGTCGGACGCTGTCATGATCGCTCGCGGCGACCTGGCGGTGGAAATTGGCGATGCCGAACTGGCTGGTGTGCAAAAGGATCTATTGCAGAAAGCACAAACCAAGGATTGCGTCGTTATTACGGCCACCCAAATGATGCAATCGATGGTGCATAGCCCCCAGCCGACGCGGGCAGAGGTATTGGATGTCGCTAATGCGATATTGGATGGAACCGATGCCGTTATGTTGTCGGAAGAGACCGCTGCCGGCGAGCATCCTGTCGCGGTGGTTGAGGCCATGGCGCGGATATGTCAGGGTACCGAGCGTTATCAGCGCTTCCACCGAGGGCGAGAGCAGGGGCGAGGGTATCGCTATGTCGACGAAGCCATTGCGAAGGCCTCCATCGATACCGCTAATCGCTTACAAGTAAAGGCAATCGCCGCGTTCACCGAGTCGGGTTCTACGGCTCTTTGGATGTCCCGCATCGGGACCGAAGTGCCGATTTATGCCTTTACTCGCCATGACGCGACCCAACGGCGATTGAGCTTATACCGTGGCGTGTATCCGCGGCGGTTCGATATTACCGAAGCCGATCACTCGCAGGTTAATCGCGAAGTGGTCGGACAATTGGAGTCGGAGGGTGCGGTCGCAACGGGCGATTTGGTGATAATTACCAAAGGCGATCTTGCGGGTGTCGAAGGAGGCACCAACACAATGAAAATTGTCCGCGTTGGTGCCGTACCTTAATGGTGTTCGTGCGCTGTTCGTCGTTGCTTCTTCAATACTGGATCAAGCGCTCTTTGGCTTCGCGATATTTTGCTGCGGTCTGTTCGAGAATCGACTCGGGCAACCGTGGTCCAGGGGCTTTTTTATCCCAGTCCAGCGTTTCGAGGTAGTCGCGCACAAATTGCTTATCGAAGCTTGGCGGAGAGATGCCTTCTCGGTACTCGCTGGCGGGCCAGAACCTGGAGGAATCGGGCGTTAGCGCCTCGTCGATGAGAATCAGTTGGCCGCTTTCGTCGAGGCCAAACTCGAATTTCGTGTCGGCAATGATTATGCCTCGCGCTGCCGCATAGCGAGCGGCCTCTTGATACAGCTGAATGCTGATGTCGCGGATTCGGAAAGCGAGATCCGAGCCAATACTATCGACAACGTGGTCGAAGGCGATGTTCTCGTCATGGTCGCCGACAGCGGCTTTGGTCGACGGTGTAAAGATAGGCTCGGCCAGTTGTGCCGCCTGTTGCAAGCCGGAAGGAAGCTGGATGCCGCATACCGCGCCAGCGTTCTGATAGTCTTTCCAGCCGGACCCGATCAGGTAGCCGCGAACGATGGCTTCGACCGGTAAGGGAGACGCGCGGCGTGTGACAACGGCACGCCCGCGTACTCGCTCGCGCTCGGACGCGTCGGCGATGACGGCTTCCAACGGTACGTCGAGTAAATGATTGGGTACGATATGACTTAACCGTTTAAACCAGAAGCTCGAGACGGCGGTTAATACCGCACCTTTGCCGGGGACCGGATCGGGTAAGATAACATCGAAGGCGGATAGCCGATCGGTGGTAACGATCAACAGCCGTTGCTCGTCGATTGCGTAAACGTCTCTCACTTTGCCGCGATGGAGTAGCGGCAAGCTTTTTAGTTCAGACTCGTATAGGGCGCGGGGAGCTGTGGTCATCATGCTTCCTGTAAACTGCGGAGCTTCCGTTAGTTATAGCGTCAAGGGACTATTGTACTGCGTTCAATGGAGAGAATGTTATGGCTGCAATGCTGAGTCCAGCCGAAATTCAAAAAAAGCGCTGTTGGCGCGGTTGGCGCGGATTGAAGGACAGATCCGCGGAATACGAAGAATGATCGATGAAGACGAAAGCTGCGAAGCCGTAGCCCAGCAATTGGCCGCGTCGCGGAAAGCCTTGAATAAGGCGTTTTTTGAAATGATGGCGTGCGCGATGGAGCAAGGTATTGACCCTGACCGCGAGCTGCCGGGGGATTCCCGCGATACGCTGCATGAGCTGACGCGCTTGCTGGCCAAGTACGCTTAGCCGCTCTACGGCCGGCGGTTGCTGAGGACGACAAGCTTGCGGCATGGCGTGCTTCTCAACTTCTCACGCTTCGTATCGCCGGAGCGGTAAGGTCTTGCCGGTCCTGCGTCGAGGTCGTTCCGTAAACAATCTGCCTGACGCGGGTGGCGGTTCGTAGACGGTACCATTCTTAGTATAAGTGGAGCGCTTGTGGTTCGTTCGCGTAATACAAGACAGCAGATATTGGTAGCCGCCGAAGACTTATTACTCACGCGAGGCTTTCAAGGCTTTAGCTACCACCATATTGCCGAACGACTGGGTGTTCGCAATGCGGCTATTCATTACTATTTTCCTTCCAAGAACGACTTGGGCTTAGCCTTGTTGCGCCGCCACCGCGAGCACTTTCGCTGGTGGGCCTGGCAGTTGCAGAAGCAGAAGGCTTCGCCGATTAGTTGCTTAGAACGCTTTGTGGCCACTGAAAGGCGTTTTTGGAGGACGGCACCGCGTGCCCCTTGGGCGTGGTGACCGTTGAGCTGGAAGGTGTCTCGGCCGATATGCGCGCAGAGGCGCAAGGTTTGATGGCGGATGCCGCGCAATGGCTCTCCGGCGTATTAGATCTAGGGAGGCGGGAAGGCGATTTTCAGTTTGCTGGCGATGCCTATGCTCGCGCTTTGCTGATTCTTGCCGCTTTGCAAGGCGCGTTGCAGTTGTCCCGTTTAACGGAGCGGGCGGCGTTTGAGCGTGTTCTGCAACAAATCTGGGGCGATCTTGGAGTCGCTTTGCCTCGAACTTCGCCGGCAAAGTAAGTAGGCAGCGCTTGCTTACCCTGCTCGTAGGCCCCTTTCCAGGTTCCTTTCTGTGGGTAGATCGACCGCTAGGCGAGCTTTCCGCTTGCTCAAGGAAACTTCGAACCTGGCGCTATCTTAACGGGTGCCGCTCCATGGCCGCTCTTAACCTATGGCTGCAAGGGCATAATTCACACTCTGTCTGCCGCTTTCGTAGCATATTAGGCTTTTGTATACGGCTGTTAATGGTATAACGGATCTTTGTCTTCTTGAGTCGGCTTATAGTAAGTACGGGTTTCCTGTTGGCACGATCGATTACAAAACTAAAGGCATTGTTCGCGCCGCGCTGGGGCCGAATGCTTGCCGCTATTGTCGGTTGGCTGGTGGCGGGGCTGTGGGGCGCGATTATCGGCCTTGTTTTCGGTACTGCGTTCGATTATGCCCGGCTGTTGTGGCGGTTTGGCGATTACAGTTGGCGTTCGGCAGAACGTTCGCTGCGCGAACGACGGTATTTGATTGGACTATTCGCGGTTATGGGCCAGCTTGCCAAGGTGGATGGCCGCGTTAGCGAGTATGAGGTTGCCGCCGCCCGAGCGATTATGTCCGAGCTGGGGCTGAGCGAGGACGAACGCCGCCGGGCGGTTAATTTGTTTACCTGGGGAAAACGGCCAGGGCTGCCGTTACGGACCCTGGTTGTCTATACGCGCCGAAGTTGCGCCGACGGGGCCGATCGGGAGCGCTTTTTGAATTTACAGGTTCGGGTAGCTTTGGCAAATGGCTCCCCGGCGCCGGAGCAAGTGAAAGTGTTGAAGCGAATTTGTCGAGGATTGGGAATCAATCCGGTGCGCCTGGACCAATTGTTGCGACGGCAGCGTGGCGGTCAGGATGCGCCCCGCAAGGTTATCCGCCAGACGTTGCAGAAAGCGTACGATTTACTAGGGATTCCGGAAACCGCTACGGACCAAGAAGTAAAGCGTGCGTACCGGCGCTGCGTCAGCCGGCATCATCCGGACCGGATGGTGGCGCAGGGCTTAAGCGATAGCGAAGTGCAGGCCGCCGCGCGGCGGACCCATGAGATCCGCGAGGCGTACAATGAGATTCGGCGGGTGCGCAACCTGTAGGCTCTGAACCGGCAAAGCAAAAGGCGATCGGCCGCTTTTAGGCTGCTGAAAATGATTTTTCCGCAGCCTGACTAGGTGTTGCGGCTAATTGCCCATACAGGCTAAGGGAGCTGTTTAGTGCTTTCTTAAGGGCTGTAATCTAAAGGCTGCTGCGGTAAAGTCCGGCTCGAGCCCAGCCAATTAAGCTAGAGTAGGAACCATGCGGGATTACAAGATCGCTCCTTCGATTCTGTCAGCCGATTTTGCAAGCTTGGCGAAGAGGTGGAGGCTGTTTTGGCAGCCGGTGCCGACATCGTGCACTTCGATGTGATGGACAACCATTACGTGCCCAACCTCACGATCGGGCCGATGGTGTGCAAAGCGTTGCGCAATTATGGCATCACGGCGGATATCGATGTGCATCTGATGGTGAAGCCGGTCGATCGCATCATTCCCGATTTTGCCGCTGCGGGCGCCAACTATATTACTTTCCACCCCGAGGCGAGCGAACACGTCGATCGCAGTCTGCAATTGATTCGCGATCAAGGCTGTAAGTCGGGCCTCGTGTTTAACCCGGCAACGCCGCTCGATTACTTGAAGTACGTCATGGATAAAGTCGATATGATACTGCTCATGTCGGTGAATCCGGGCTTTGGCGGTCAAGCGTTCATTCCTGCTACGTTAGATAAGCTGCGTGAGGCGCGCCGCTTAATCGACGACAGCGGATACGATATTCGCCTTGAAGTAGACGGCGGTATTAAAGTAGATAATATTGCGGCGGTGGCCGAGGCCGGCGCCGATACGTTCGTTGCCGGCTCGGCTATTTTTGGCAAGCCTGATTACAAGGACGTTATTGCGCAGATGCGCAAGGAATTAGCAAAGGTGAGCGCATGAGCTTAGTCGGTATCCGCGGTTTCTTGTTCGACTTGGATGGCACATTGGTCGATAGCGTACCGGATCTGGCTGTGGCGATCGATCGCATGCTGGCCGACTTCCGGCGGGCGCCGGCAGGCGAGGAGAAGGTTCGTACCTGGGTCGGTAATGGATCGAAGAACCTCGTTAAGCGGGCGCTGTCCGGCGCCTTGGACGGCGAGGTGCCCACAGATTTGCTAGAAGATGCGCTAGCGCGCTTTTTTGTACATTATGAAGCAACGCTTTGCATTCATAGCCGGCTCTACGAAGGGGTGGCGGAAGGTGTAGCTCAGTTGCAGGCGGACGGCTATGCCATGGCGGTGGTGACGAATAAGCCGGCGCGTTTCGCCAAGCCGTTGCTCGAAGCGCTTGGCATTGATGGCTGTTTCTCGGCTATTATCGGAGGCGAATGCCTGCCGCAAAAGAAACCGCATCCGGCTCCTTTGTTGCACACGGCCGAATTAATTGGGTGCGTGCCGGCAGAAACGTTGATGGTGGGTGACTCGGTAAACGACATCGAAGCGGCCCGCCGGGCGAATATGCCGGTGGTATGCGTTCCCTATGGTTATAATCACGGCAAGGATATTCGTGATTTTAAGCCGGATGTCGTCATTAACGGAGTGCATGAGTTGCCGGCTCTGGTCAACGAAGCAGCGTGACATGTTAACGAAGGTCAATCACGGAATCATTGCGGCGCGGCAGGTTCGCCGGGGGCGATGGCGGAGCTAACGGAGATAAGCTCGGCGAAACCCTCTATTGTATTTTGATTTTGTGGTGACTTATGGATCAGCACGCATTCGATGCTCTGGCTGCTCAGGGCTATAACCGTATACCTTTAGTTCGCGAAATTCTGGCGGACCTCGATACCCCTCTAAGCACTTACCTGAAGCTTGCCAAAGGGCCGTACTCCTTTCTGTTCGAGTCCGTCCAGGGCGGGGAGAAATGGGGGCGTTACTCCATTATCGGTTTGCCTTGTCGGCAGATTCTCTCGGTGCGTGGTCATGCAGTCGAGTTACGATTCGACGGCGAGCTGATCGAGCAGGAGGAAGTGGCCGATCCGCTGGCCTGGATCGAGGCATTCCACGAGCGTTTTCGTGTCGCCCCCCGCCGGGGTTCCCGCAAATGCCCCGCTTCCTTGGCGGGCTGGTGGGGTATTTCGGCTATGATACGGTTCGTTATATAGAGCCTCGCCTGGGAGAGTGCCCTAACCCCGATCGTTTAGGTGTGCCGGACATTCAGTTCATGGTCGCCGACGAAGTGTTGGTGTTCGACAATCTTGCCGGAAAGCTATATCTGGTGGTTCATGTCGACCCGAGCGAGCCGGAGGCATTCGGCCGTGGTCAAACACGTTTGCGTGACTTGGCCGAACGTCTGCGGCAGTCTGACAGTGTCTACCGTGGTCAACGGCCGCCGCGGCAGGTGGCCGAGGCCGATTTTCGGTCCAGTTTCGGCCAAGCCGAGTTCGAAGCGGCGGTCGAGCGAATCAAAGATTACATTGTAGACGGCGATGTGATGCAAGTCGTGCCGTCTCAGCGTATGAGCGTACCGTATCCGGGCGAGCCGCTGGATCTTTATCGAGCGCTGCGTTCCACGAACCCGTCCCCGTATATGTTTTTTCTCGATATGGACGGGTTCCAGGTGGCCGGTTCGTCGCCGGAAATTCTCGTTCGTCTGGAAGAAGGCGAGGTGACGGTACGTCCGCTAGCGGGTACCCGTAAGCGTGGCGCCACTGCCGAGCAGGATGCCGATCTGGAGCGAGAGCTGCTGGGCGACCCTAAAGAAATAGCCGAGCACCTGATGCTGATCGACCTCGGGCGTAACGATATCGGCAGAGTTTGCGAGATCGGCTCGGTAACCGTCACCGACCAGATGGCGATCGAGCGTTACTCGCACGTGATGCATATCGTCTCGAACGTCAGCGGTCGCTTGCGCCCTGGTGTGGGGATGATGGATGTGCTGCGTGCGACCTTCCCGGCCGGTACGCTTAGCGGCGCACCGAAGATTCGCGCTATGGAAATCATCGACGAGGTCGAGCCCGTGAAACGGGGGATATACTCCGGCGCTGTCGGCTATCTGTCCTGGTCCGGCAATATGGACACGGCGATAGCGATTCGTACGGCAGTGATCAAAGATGGCGAAGTGCATGTGCAAGCCGGTGCCGGCGTGGTGGCGGACTCCGTACCGCGACTGGAATGGAAGGAAACCCTAAATAAGGGGCGAGCTTTATTCCGGGCGGTGGAAATCGCGGAGCGGGGTTTAGATAACCCGGATGATGAGTGAAGGGGCGGAGGCAACCAGCATGCTGTTAATGATCGACAATTACGACTCCTTCACCTACAACCTGGTGCAGTACTTCGGCGAATTGGGTGCGGAGGTCGTCGTCCACAGGAACGATGCTATCGGCATCGAAGATATCGAGGCGATGGCGCCCGAGCGTATCGTCATCTCGCCCGGCCCTTGCAGTCCCAACGAGGCGGGTATTTCTCTCGCCGTGGTCGAAAGGTTTGCCGGGCAAGTGCCTATCCTGGGTGTTTGTCTAGGGCATCAGACGATAGGGCAAGTGTTTGGCGGTAAGGTGGTTCGGGCCGGCCAAGTCATGCATGGCAAGACTTCGCAGGTCGTGCATCGTGGCGAAGGCGTATTCGCCGGCTTGCCAAACCCCTTGGTGGCTACGCGCTATCATTCTTTGGTGATTGACAAACGTAGCTTGCCGGAGTGCCTGGAGGTAACGGCGTGGACGAATAACGCCGAGGGCGAGTTGGAAGAAATTATGGGTGTGCGCCACCGCGATCTCGATGTCGAAGGCGTGCAGTTTCACCCGGAGTCGATTCTAACCGAGGCAGGCCATGACCTGCTGGCCAATTTTTTGCGGCGTTAGGCCTGTCTAACGGAAGCGCTGGATGTTGCTTGCCGCCTTGGGGGCAAGCGGCCTAATAGTATCTGCACGCCTTTGTGGCCTGCTTAGGACGAGCGGCGCTCAGCGTATCCTTAAGGGAGAAGCAAATGAATATCAAACAAGCCATTGCCACGGTGGTCGACCACATCGATTTGTCGACCGAGCAAATGCAGGCGGTCATGCGCGATGTTATGACTGGGCAGTGCACCGATGCCCAGATTGGCGCTTTCTTGATTGCCTTGCGTATGAAAAGCGAAAGCCTCGACGAAATCGTTGGCGCCGCCACGGTCATGCGAGAGCTGGCGACGCCGGTGGAGATCGATGTACCGCATTTGGTCGATATTGTCGGTACGGGGGGGACGGCGCCAACACGTTTAATGTTTCCACAGCCTCCTCTTTTGTTGCGGCAGCGGCAGGTGCGCAGGTTGCCAAGCACGGCAACCGGGCGGTTTCCAGTCGTAGCGGTAGTGCCGACCTGCTGGAAGCAGCCGGTGCAAGCCTGGATTTGAGCCCCGCTCAAGTGGCCGAGTGCGTGCAGGAGGTCGGGGTCGGTTTTATGTTTGCCGTGGCTCATCACAGCGCGATGCGGCATGCCATCGGGCCGCGTAAAGAGCTGGGGCTGCGGACGATTTTTAACATTCTCGGCCCTATGACCAACCCCGCTGGGGTGCGCCGACAGGTACTCGGGGTGTTTAACGGGGCTTTATGTCGGCCGTTGGCGGAGGTTCTTAACCGTCTGGGAAGCCAACACGTAATGATCGTGCATGCCGAGGACGGGTTGGACGAAATCAGCTTAGCGACGCAGACCCATGTTGCCGAATTGCGCGACGGCGGTATTACCGAGTACACCGTAAAGCCCGAGGATTTTGGCATCGAGAGCCAAAGCCTTATCGGCTTGGCGGTTGAGGGTCCGCAGGACTCTCTTGAGCTGATTAAAGAGGCGCTTGGCGGGAGCCCCACCGGCCGAGCCGCCAAAGCGGCGGATATGCTGGCCCTCAATGCAGGGGCGGCCGTTTATGTTGCAGGTGTCGCGGAGACATTGCCGGATGGTATCGCCAAAGCCCAAGCGGCGATTGCTTCGGGGCAGGCACTGCAACGCTTGCAGCGCTTTGTCGAATTCACCAACCGTTTTGCTGCGTGAGGCTGCCGCTATGACTCAGGAAACCCCCGATGTCTTGAAGAAAATTCTGCGTCGAAAAGCGGAGGAAGTCGGTGAGCGCAGTCTGGCCATCGATTACAAGACCTTGCAGGCGCGGGTGGCGGATCTGCCTCCGCCACGTGGCTTCGTGGCACAGTTGCAGCGCCATATCGCAGCGGGTCGCGCCGGTGTGATCGCCGAGATAAAGCGTGCCTCGCCAAGCAAAGGCTTGATCCGCGAACATTACGATCCGGCGGCGATTGCAAGAACATATGAGGCGGCCGGCGCGAGTTGCTTATCGGTATTAACCGATCGCGATTTCTTTCAAGGTTCCGATGAGCATTTGCAGGTAGCGCGAGAAGCTTGTTCGCTACCGGTATTACGTAAGGACTTCGTGATCGATCCTTACCAGATTTACGAAGCGCGGCTATTAGGCGCGGACTGCGTGCTGCTCATCGTTGCCGCCCTGGGCGATCCTTTGCTGAGGGAGCTTTACGAGATAGCCCGCAGTTTACAGCTGGATGTCTTGGTAGAGGTTCATGATGCCGAGGAAATGGCGCGTGCTTTGGCTTTGAACCCGCCGATGGTAGGGGTCAATAACCGTAATCTGCGGACCTTCGACACCGATATCAAAACGACCTTAGCGTTGCGGGGACAGGTGCCCGCCGGCGTGACCTTAATCACCGAAAGCGGCATTCACACCCGAGAAGAGGTCGAGTTAATGACCGAGAACGGCATCCACGGCTTCCTTATCGGAGAAAGCTTTATGCGTTCTAGCGATCCGGGCGAGAAGCTGCGGGAGCTGTTTTCCTGATAAGCAACGCGCTGCCACGACAAACGCTTGCCAAGGCAGCGCGGCTTATTCTTTGGTTTAGCGGGTATTGAAGACGACGATCGTCTTACCGCTAACCGAAATCAGCTCTTGCTCTTCTAGGTCTTTTAATACTCTGCCGACCATTTCCCGAGAGCACCCCACAATCCGGCCAAGCTCTTGGCGCGTAATGCGGATCTGCATGCCGTCCGGATGGGTCATCGCGTCTGGCTCCTTGCAGAGGTCCAGCAGCGTACGGGCAATTCGCCCCGTAACATCGAGAAATGCAAGATCGCCGACTTTCCGACTGGTTTTACGCAGGCGGTCGGCCATTTGCCCGACAACCGGGAACAAAATGTCCGGATCGGTTTTGGCGACTTGCCGGAATCGGCTGTAGCTGATTTCCGCCAGCTCGCACTGCGTTCGGGTACGAACCCAAGCGCTACGCGTGCTGCTTTCCCCGAATAAACCCATTTCCCCGAAAAACGCGCCCGCATTGAGGTAGGCCAGTACGATCTCGTGGCCGTTCTCGTCTTCCATCAATACGCTGACAGAGCCCTCAATAATATAATAGAGCGCGTCGGATTGATCTCCGGCATAGATGACGCCGGTTTTGGGGGGATAACGGCGGCGATGACAGTGCTGTAGGAGATTGTCGATCGACGTATTACCCGTCGGTTTCTGCGCTGGTTGTAGCATTCTCCGTCCTTTCCGTCGCGCGATTTATAACAGAATGCCTTCTGCTATCTTCTCTATTAGAACATCGTTTGCTATTTGGCAACACCCTTTAGCTCTATCGGCATGTTTGGAAAATCTTTAAGCGGCGACTTTCAGGGGCGGCACAGAAATAGCTATACTGCCCCGCCTAAATTTAGGTGAGGGTGTCTAAATGCACAGACAAGTCCTCACGGTAAGCGTTCAAAGGAAATGCTGCCGACGCTTGCGTTTCCTATCGGCACGATAGGTGAGCGCGGAGTCCGGCCTTTCCGTTATTTTCCACGCCAAATCGGACAACGTGTGGGGGCGGTATGCGGGCAACAGTAAAATGGGTAGAAGAAGCCACTTTTGAAGGCACCGCGGGGAGTGGGCATAAAGTGATCATGGACGGCCCTCCCGATGCGGGTGGCCGCGACCTCGGCGTTAGGCCAATGGAAATGCTGCTACTTGGTCTTGGGGGGTGTACGGCTTTTGATGTCGTTTATATTCTCAAGCGCGGACGCCACCCTGTAGAGGATTGCACGGTGGAAATCGAAGCGGAGCGAGCCGAGACGGAGCCTAAGGTATTTACTCGTATCCACCTTCACTACAAGGTGGCAGGGAACGGCTTGAAGGAGCCGGCTGTCAAACGAGCCGTCGAGCTGTCGGCGGAGAAGTACTGTTCCGCGTCGATCATGCTCGGCAAGGTGGCGACCGTTACTCATAGCTACGAGTTGGCCCCTGCGTAACGAAAATTGTTCACAAGTACTGGCGCCGCCAAGTGATTTGTGCATAATGGCGCGCCTCGGTTCAAACTCTCCGCTTGCATGTGTCGGGAGTCGGAGCGAGGAATCTCAATCCATTCAGAAGGTCGCTGTTCGACATTGGAGGGCGGGCATTTGGTTCAGCCAAGCAAGCTGAAGCTCCACGGTTTCAATAACCTCACCAAGTCGCTGAGCTTCAACATCTATGACGTGTGCTATGCGAAAACCGCCGAGCAGCGTCAGGCCTATATCGAATATATCGATGAGGTTTATAACGCCGAACGGTTGACGCAGATTCTCAGTCAGGTGGCGGATATCATTGGCGCGAATATTCTCAATATCGCGCGCCAGGATTATGAGCCGCAAGGGGCGAGCGTTACGATTCTGATCGCCGAAGAGGAGCTGGTCGAAGAGTCTGAGGTCGACGCCGACCCTGCGCCCGGTCCGCTGCCGGAGACGGTGCTTGCGCATTTGGATAAGAGCCATATCACCGTGCATACCTATCCGGAAAGCCACCCCGATCATGGCGTCAGTACCTTCCGGGCCGATATCGACGTGTCGACCTGCGGCGTCATTTCGCCGTTGAAAGCGCTGAATTATCTCATTCACAGCTTCGACTCCGACATCGTGACCGTGGATTATCGGGTGCGCGGATTTACCCGCGACGTCGAAGGGCGGAAGCACTTCATCGATCACGAGATCAATTCGATACAAAACTATATGTCGGAAGACACCAAGCAGCAGTATCGAATGATCGACGTGAACGTCTACCAAGAGCACCTCTTCCACACCAAGATGATGCTGAAAGAGTTGGAATTGGATAATTATTTATTCGGTGAAAGCTCTGAGAATCTGGCGCCGGAAGAGGAGCAGCATATCCTCAAGCAGTTGCGGCGCGAGATGGCGGAGATCTTTTACGGCCGCAATACGGAGCCCGGTCAGGAAGTTTAGGCGCTCCGCGACGTTTGCCGGAGCGGGCGCAATAGGGTCTTTGTCGCCCTGCTCCGGGATCTCCTTACATCCAGTAGGTCGTGCTTGTCATGACCCGAGAGCTTGCCGTCATCAGGTCCCGAATCGGGCGTGGCAGGTCGGCGGCTCCCGAAGCCACGGCCGCGCTAGCGTGCTCTCCCTCGTCTATTTTCATCTGCTCGACAATAGCCCGGCTTTTGGCATCGGCTTTTGGCAGGCGTTCGAGATGTCCTTCCAGGTGGCGTACGACTTGCCGCTCGGTTTCGGCCAGAAATCCTAAGCTCCAGCGATCCCCCGCAATACCGGCAGCCACCCCAATCGTCAACGAACCTAGATAGAAGAGCGGGTTTAGGTAGCTGGTGTGGCTGCCAAGCGCCGCAACGCGTTCCGCGCACCAGGCTAAGTGGTCGTTCTCCTCGGCGGCCGCGTGTTGCATCGTCTCGCGAATCGAATCGTCCCGGGCTGTTAGCGCTTGCCCTTGGTACAAGGCCTGCGCGCAGACTTCGCCGGTGTGGTTGATCCGCATGAGCCGTGCCGACTCTTTTTGTTCCGCGTCCGATAACGCGCCTTCCTCTGTCTGTGCCGCCGGATGGGCTCGCCCCGTTTGGGGAGGGCTGCCAAACAACGTGCGTAGCGCCGTGTCGAAATTCATGAGAATGCCATCTAATGGCGTGTAATCGCGTGCGCTCATAATCCTACCTTGTGATCCATGCTGAATATGCTGTTTGACCAAGAGCCTACTGTGTCGGATCGGGTTGGAGAGCCCGTGCCAAGAGGTCGATAGGGTGTATCGCCTCGATCGAGTGGCCGTTGGCGCGCAGGCCGGCGCTGAGATGCAACGCGCAACCGATGTTGGACGACAATAGATACTCGGTGTCTGTGTTCACGTGTGCCAGCGCAGCGGCGCGCAAGCGGTCAGCCATGTCTGGCTGTCGAAGCATGTAGCTCCCGGCCGCTCCGCAGCAGGTAGCTTTTTTAAAACCCGAATACGTAAGTCTGGAATGCGTTCCAAAAGTGCGTGCGTTGCCTCCGCTGCCCCGGCCGAATTGTGGAGACTGCAAGGGTGATGCAGTGTCGCCGTTGTCGGGAGAGGGTTAAGCTGCATTGCCTCCGGCCATGGCGTATCGGCTAGAAATCGGCCGATCTCTACGACTTTGACGCGAAAGCGTGCGCCGGCTTCGGGAGCTTCGTCGGACGCGTAGCTTTTCAGCTCCGCACCGCAGCCGCTAGCAAAGTGAATAATATGATCGATATCGGGTTCGGCAAATGCTGCAAGGTTGCGTCGTCTCAGCGCGGCTGCGGCGCCCGTTTGGCCTGCATGCGCGTTCAGCGCCCCGCAGCAGCCTTGCGACTGGGGAACGTGCACGTCATAGCCCAAACGCGTTAACAGCGTAATGGCACTGGCGAGCGTACCGGCGGCGAGCGCTTCGCCTGTGCAACCGGTAAAGAGTGCGACGCCGCCGCGCCTTTTGCCCCGTGCCGGGTGGAAGGGTTTGGGCTTCGTCGGCGCGAGCAGTGGTTGCGGCAAGTAGGTATCCGCTCGTGCCAGCCCCAATCGTTGCGGTAATCGTAGGCGTTTGGCTACGGTTTGCAAACCGCTGCGCTGGTAGGCAAACAAGGCCCAGCTTGCGCCTTTGAGAAGGCGGCGATGAGAAGGGAGCCGGTAGCCGAGGCGGCCTACCCAGGTCGGACGCAGTGCCCCCCGATCGGCGAGTTCGGCGCGTCCAAGCTGCAGAATCTCGCTATAGCGGACCTTCGCCGGGCAGGCAGCTTCGCAAGCGCGGCACCCCAGGCAGCGATCAATGTGCCCGGCCAGGGCGGGTGTCGGTTCCAGCGCGTTGAGCGCAAGCCCTTGCAACAACGAGATGCGCCCCCGCGGGCCTTCGCTCTCGTCTTCGGTCTCGCGGTAGGTCGGGCAATGCGGTAAGCATAAGCCGCATTTGACGCATTGATCGGCTAAAGCCATTAGCTGCTGGCTGCGGCTTTGGTGTGCTGGGCTATCGGACATGAGTGAACAAATGCCTGTCTCGGCTTGCCATGAGCGTCCTCATACTACTATTCTCGCGGACGTATCGGGTAGTCTCCCGTATTTGGAAGGCAGTATCGGCTCGGTGCCGACTCGCTTTCTGCCCTGTTGCACAGGGCGATCGAAAAAGTGAAGGATCGAATTGCCTCATGTCGTACTATCGCCATCACGTATTTTTCTGTACCAATAAGCGTGACGATGGTCGCGAATGCTGCCAGGATCACGATGCGAGCGGCGCCCGCGATTACGTCAAACAACGCATCAAAGCGCTAGGTCTGAGTGGAAAAGGCGCCATCCGTATTAACAATGCAGGCTGTCTGGATCGTTGCTCGGAGGGGCCGGTGTTAGTCGTGTACCCGGATGAAACCTGGTATACCTTCGTCGATCGCGACGACCTCGACGAAATCATCGAGGAGCATTTGGTGCACGGCAGAGTGGTGGAGCGCCTGCGGCTATAGTCGCAGGAAGCGGCGAAAACCGGCGGACCTTTGTATTGGCAATTGTGTGATGCCGGTTGACATTTGTCCCTTCGCGACAGACAATTAGGCGCGTCCGGCCGTTGTGGCGGCCGAGACCCCTCCATCCTCCTTTGGTGTTTTCTTGAGCGCGGCCCCTGTAAGGCCGCGTTTTTTCTTGGGTGGAGAGACGACGGCGCCCTTATTTATACAGTCGGATGGACGGGGTAAGTGCTCCGCCTCTTGGCGTTTGAGCCTATCACTTGTATGATGGCGCGCCTTCTTATATTATTTTCGCCCTTCTTATGGAAGCGAACGCTTCGGAGAGAGGTTCATGAAGACCTTCAGCGCAAAACCTGCTGACGTAAAACGGGATTGGTACATCGTTGATGCCGAAGATAAGACTTTGGGTCGTTTGGCGTCCGAGATCGCCCGTCGCTTGCGTGGCAAGCACAAGCCCGAGTACACCCCGCACGTAGACACCGGGGATTACATCGTCGTGGTGAATGCCGAGAAGGTGCGGGTAACCGGCCGTAAGGCAACCGATAAGGTTTACTATCACCACACCGGCTACATCGGTAACTTGAAGAGCATCAGCTTTGACAAACTGATCGAAAAGGCGCCTGAGCGCGTTATCGAAAAAGCCGTCAAAGGCATGTTGCCGAAGAACCCGCTGGGTCGCGCGATGTTCAAGAAGTTGAAGGTCTACGCGGGCACCGAACACAAGCATACCGCTCAGCAGCCGAAGCCGCTGGAGATCTGAGCGCTGCCCTTTTAGCGAATTGATAATCGGCGGATTTTAGAATGGCAGAACAATTCTACGGCACCGGTCGACGCAAAACTTCCGCGGCTCGCGTGTTCCTACGCGTAGGTAGCGGCCAGATTAAGGTTAACGGCAAGCCGCTGGATACCTACTTCGGTCGTGAAACGGCGCGCATGGTTGTCCGTCAGCCTCTGGAGTTGATGGAAATGACCGACAAGTTCGATATCGACGTCACCGTGCGCGGTGGCGGTTCCACCGGCCAGGCCGGTGCAATCCGCCACGGCATCACCCGTGCTCTGATGGAGTACGATAACGAAATGCGCGGCACGTTGCGGAAGGCCGGCTTCGTTACGCGCGATGCTCGTATGGTCGAACGTAAGAAAATCGGTCTGCACAAAGCCCGTCGGGCGACCCAGTACTCCAAGCGTTAATTGGAGCACTTGGCGCAGCCAAGGTTTTCTTGGGGGATCGTCTAGCGGTAGGACTACGGACTCTGACTCCGTCAACCCAGGTTCGAATCCTGGTCCCCCAGCCACTACTAACAAGGGGCTATGCCTGAAAGGCATAGCCCCTTGTTTTTTGGTTCTTCGCGCTTTAACGGATTATCGTTTGGGTGGCTGTTGCCGCTTACGCTAGCCAAGCGTGCGCACCCCGCGGGGTTACTTGCGGAAAAACCAGAACAGCAGTGTTAACAAAATACTGATGATGATCGACGTCATGATGGGGAAATAAAAGGTCATCCCCTCGCGTCGAATGAGAATGTCGCCGGGGAGTCGCCCCAGCCCTAGCTTCGATAGATAGGGCCAGAGCAAACCGACAACGATGAGAATAATGCCTAGGGTAACCAGTATCCGAGTCATTTAGCCTCGATCGTTCGCGGTAACGGTTTTCACACCTTCGCTGCCGCCTAACAGTAAGACATCGGCAGGGCGCATGGCGAATAGCCCGTTGCAGACAACGCCGGGGATATCGTTAAGCGTTGACTCCAGTTTGATCGGTTCCATGATTTGCAGGTCATGGATGTCCAGAATGATATTGCCGTTATCGGTCGTAAAACTTTGGCGCAATACCGGACGACCGCCGATCCGTTTGGTGATTTGGCGAGCGACGAGCCCACGCGCCATGGGGATGACTTCCACCGGCAGTGGAAAACTGCCCAAGGCCGGGACGAGTTTCGATTCGTCGGCGATGCAGACAAAGGTCCGGCTGGCGGAGGCGACGATCTTCTCGCGGGTGAGCGCGCCGCCTCCGCCTTTGATAAGTTGCAGAAAGCGATTGGCCTCATCGGCGCCATCGACGTAAATGGGAAGGTCGGAGACGCTGTTCAGATCCAGCACCTCAATGCCGTGTTGGCGCAGGCGCGCACTCGATGCCTCCGAACTCGACACGCGCCGGCAATATCGTCTCGCCGTTCCGCCAAGGCGTCGATGAAGTGGTTCACCGTAGAGCCGGTGCCGACGCCGACGACCATTCCAGGTTTAACGTAATCTAGCGCTGCTCGGCCGACAGCGCGCTTTTGTTCGTCCGCTGACATAAAGTGCTCCCGTGGTGGGGGTAATTTTCTCGTAATGATACGTACCCGCCGGTCGGGCGAAAAGCCTTTCCGAAACTTCCCTTCCCCCCTTACGACCACTAGCGCGCCTTCACGCCGAGATTTGCCGGTTTAGAATCCTTTTGCGGGTTCCAGGCCAGACGCGGCTCGTCGGCAATGGCCGGCAGTTGTAGCGCAAAAGCGGAATTTCGTATTTCCTTATGCGTAACGCATAGCATCCAGGGGCTATGTTTTCGTACACTGTGTGGTTCCCTCTGGAGAGCGAAAACATATTTCATGACAGCCGCATACCTTGAAAAGATCCTAACTGCTTGTGTCTATGACGTGGCCGAGCAGACGCCGCTTGATTACGCGCAGAACCTTTCCGTGCGTCTCGATAACGAGGTGCTGTTAAAGCGGGAAGATCTGCAGCCGGTTTTCTCGTTCAAGCTGCGTGGGGCTTATAACAAGATTTCCCAATTGCCGGCCGAGGCGATGGCACGCGGTGTCATTTGCGCGTCCGCCGGCAATCATGCCCAAGGGGTTGCACTGGCCGCACAACGGCTTGGGATTAAGGCCACCATCGTTATGCCGAAGACGACGCCGCAAATTAAGGTGCAGGCAGTGCGTAATCGCGGCGGTCGGGTGGTATTGCATGGCGACAGCTACGACGACGCGGCCGAGCACGCGCAGAAGCTGGTGGCGGAGAAGGATATGACGTATATCCCGCCGTACGACGACGACGCAGTGATTGCGGGTCAGGGTACCGTAGGCATGGAGATACTCCACCAGCACCAGCGCAAGCTGCACGCAATTTTCGTCCCGGTCGGCGGTGGTGGTTTGATCGCTGGAGTGGCTGTCTATGTCAAACAGCTCCGGCCCGATATCAAGATTATCGGTGTCGAGCCCGAGGATGCACCAAGCCTTCATCATGCATTGGCCCGCGGGCGCCGTATCGTCTTAGATCAGGTTGGCTTGTTTGCCGATGGGGTGGCGGTTCGTCAAATCGGTAAAGAGCCGTTTCGTATTGCGCGTAAACACGTCGACGAAGTCGTTTTAGTATCGACTGACGAGATTTGTGCGTCGATCAAGGATATCTTCGATGACACTCGGTCCATCGTTGAACCGGCCGTGCCTTGGCGGTGGCCGGTCTGAAAAATATGTCGAGCGCGAAGGCGTGCGCGGCGAGAGCTTAGTCGCCATCAATAGCGGCGCCAATATGAATTTTGGCCGCTTAGCGCATGTGGCGGAGCGGGCCGAGTTGGGGGAGTCGCAGGAGGCCGTCTTGGCCGTTACCATTCCCGAGCGGCCGGGCAGCTTTCGGCGATTCTGCCAAGCCCTCGGACATCGCCAGATTACTGAGTTCAATTATCGGTTTGCGGATCCGCAGGAGGCCCATGTTTTTGTCGGCATCCAGCTCAATAACGGCGCGACAGAAAAGGACGAGGTAATCGAAGAGCTCAGGCAGCAAGGTTATCCCGTGCTGGATCTTACCGACGACGAAATGGCCAAGGTGCATGTGCGCCATATGGTTGGCGGCCGCGGTCACGATCGCGTCGAGAACGAAATCATTTACCGGTTCGAGTTTCCCGAGCGGCCGGGAGCCTTGCTGAAGTTCTTAACTCGCATGGGCATGCGTTGGAATATCAGTCTCTTTCACTATCGGAATCACGGCGCTGCCTATGGTCGGGTTTTGGTCGGTGTCCAGGTTCCAGAAAAGCAGCAGGTGCGGTTTCGCGAATTTCTCGATAAGGTTGGCTTTCGTTTCGTCGAGGAAACGGATAATCCTGCGTATCGCCTGTTTTTGAGTTGACCGGAGTTGGCCGCCTCGGGGCCGGCCGCTACTCTTTCGCTTGCCGTACTCAGGATTTAGGCTATGTTTACAGCGGATACTTTTTTTGAGGTTGTTGACAGTGGCAGAGCGTGAGACTGGTACGGTTAAGTGGTTTGATAACGCAAAAGGTTACGGATTCATTTGTCGCGAACAAGGAGAGGACGTTTTCGTCCACTTCCGGTCGATTCGAGGCGATGGCTTTAAAACGCTTGAAGAAGGCCAGCGCGTTGAGTTTAGCGTGACAAAAGGGCAAAAAGGTTGGCAGGCGGATGACGTCGCGCCAATGGCTTAACGCACATCTTAATCCCCTTGTGGATGCGTTCAGAGGCCTGTTGGGCGGCACTTAGCTCGTGCCGCCTGTCGCCAAGCCGACAGTGTTACTGCTCGTAATGTTGCAGGAAATGATGCAATTTCCCGATCGCTTGCTCTAACGTTTCTACCCAGGGTAGAAATACCATCCGTAGATGGTCGGGGCGCGGCCAGTTAAATGCAGTGCCTTCGACTAGCAGCAGGTGCTCTTGTCGTAGTAAGTCGAGCACCAGTTGGCGGTCGCTTGCAATGGGGTAGACCTTAGGGTCTAGGCGCATGAATAAATACAGCGCCCCCCGGGGTTTGACGCAGGACACGCCGGGGATTTGATTGACTAACTCCCAGGCGCGGTCGCGTTGCTCGCGGAGGCGGCCGCCGGAAGCGATCAGTTCGTTGATGCTTTGATAGCCGCCGAGGGCGGTTTGTACCGCGTGCTGCGAGGGCACATTTGCGCATAAGCGCATGGACGAGAGGATATTCAGGCCTTCGATATAGTCTTCGGCCTGGTGCTTGGCGCCGCTGATGATCATCCAACCCGAGCGAAACCCTGCGACTCGATAGACTTTCGATAAGCCGCTGAAGGTGATGCAGAGCGCATCTTCGGTCAACGATGCGATAGGAATGTGTTGGGCGTCTTCGTAGAGAATCTTGTCGTAGATCTCGTCGGCAAACAGAATTAAATCGTGCTTTTCCGCTAAGCGGGCAATGCCTTCCAGCGTCTCCTTGGAATAGACGGCTCCGGTCGGATTGTTCGGGTTAATAATGACGATGCCGCGGGTGCGATCCGTGATCTTGGCTTCCATATCGGCCAAGTCCGGCTCCCAGTCTGATTGCTCGTCGCAGAGGTAGTGCACCGGCTTACCGCCGGAAAGACTGACGGCGGCGGTCCATAACGGATAATCCGGCGCCGGAATGAGCATTTCGTCGCCGTTATTAAGCAGCGCCTGCATCGTCATGACGATGAGTTCGCTAACGCCGTTACCGAGGTAGATATCTTCCAGGTCTACATTCGCAATGCCGCGTTGTTGGCACTGCTGCATGATGGCTTTGCGCGCCGAGAAAATCCCTTTCGAGTCGCAGTACCCTTGTGCGGTGGGCAGGTTCAGCAAGACATCCTGCAGAATCTCTTCCGGTGCTTCGAAACCGAACGGTGCAGGGTTGCCGATATTGAGTTTTAGTATTCGGTGCCCTTCTTCTTCCAGCCGCTTGGCTTCTTCCAACACAGGGCCTCGAATGTCGTAACAGACATCGGCTAGCTTATCGGATTTGCGGATTATTTGCTTCATATACCTCAGGCTCGCCCGAAGAGTGGTTGTTATCAGGCTGGCGAAATTGCCCGTTTCAGGACCGTCTAAGCAAAGGCAGAAATAGCCGCAGGCTGTTTCGGTACCTATGGCCTGAGTATATCAGCAGCGGATCTAGCAGGTTGCTGAAAAAGTCCATTCATGGCGTTTTTCAGCTCGCGGGCTCCCGGCGCCAGGAGAGATCCTGGCGCGGCGGAGATTACGGAAAGACCGGTTTATCGGGTTCGGTACCCGCAATATCGGCTTCGGGGTGGTGTTTTTTAATCATGTCCTCGATTTCGTGAATGCGGTCTTTAGGAACGTCGACCAGCATGAGGAGCTGACCTTTTTCGATGTCGTCTTGAAACTGAGTCAGTTGGGAATTGGGGGTGGAGATGCCTTGTAGGCTGGAGGCCCAAGCACCTACCCCGCCGCCCAAGGCGGTGAGTGCTAGTACGGTGCCGCCGCCAACGACGAGGCCCAAGCCCGGTAGGGCGACAGCGGCCAAGCCAGCCAGAGCACCGGTGGCGCCCCCGATAGCGGCTCCTCGCTCCAGTGCGGGTATTAGATCGCTGCTTTCTCGCAGGCGGGCTTCCGGCAAATCTTCCAGTGGCGTTCCTTCTTTCGCTATGACATGAATTTTTTCTTCCGGCACGTGATTAAGCAGTAGCTCTGTAACAATCGCTTTTGCGCTCTCCACGCTCGGAACCAGAAAGTATAGGCGTCTCATCGTAACCTCCCGCGCTGACGTCCCTTGGCCGAATCAGCGCTCGCTTGTCCGGAAACGCTGACAACCGTCTTCGCATTCAGCGAATGCCGGTATCGATAGCGTTGCGCCCAACCTATTCCTTCGTCCTCTCCCGTAAAGGGTGTGAAGGAAATTCAGCGTTTCGTCCTAGGACATGAGGGAGGCTGCGGATTTTTTCCAGCCGCGTGGGTAATGAGCGAACTTCTCGCTTAAGCAACGCTGCTGTCCGTATCCCGTCGCTGCTCGCCCTGCCGGAGGCATGAGTTATGACGTGCTATTGATGCAGATCGTGGTGCGACGGCTCGCGGCACTGAAATGTCGCTTCCGACGAATGCGCATGTGCGTGCGGTTGTACGAGGTGGGCGATGGGGCTGGCGAGCGTCCAGGTGCCGTAGAGAAGGATGGCGCCGCCGGCTAGCCGTTTGAGCGGTTGGCGCGGCAGCCGCCCGAGTAAGCCGCTGCCGGTGGCAACCGCGAGCATAGCCGGGGCGGTGCCGAGTCCAAAAGCGAGCATGACCAGGGCGCCTTGAAGCGGGCTGCCGCTGGCGGCCGCTGCCAGCAGGACGGAATAAACCAAGCCGCAAGGCAGCCACCCCCACAGCGCACCTAAGGCGGTTGCGTGCCAGGCACTGCGAACCGGTAGCAGGCGGCGGGCAAGTGGTGCCAGACGTTGCCAGAGGCGCCCGCCGATACTTTCTAAACGGCGAATGCCTTGCCAATCGATAAGCAAATGTAAACCAATCGCGAGCATTAAAATGCCCAAGGCTAGCCGTAGGCCCAGGCTCAGCCCCAGTAAATCCAAGCCGCTGCCGAGCCACAGGCCGACGGTGCCGGCCAGAAGCCCGGCAAAGGTGTAGCTGCTTATGCGGCCGAGGTTGTAGGCCACGGCCTTTGCCGTGAGCCCGCCGCCTGGCTTGCTGCCGCTCATTAGCGCCGCGCTGATTCCGCCGCACATAGCGAGGCAGTGCGTGCTGCCGAGAAAGCCCAGCAAAAAAGCGGCGGCCATTGTCAGTTCCGCGTTCACGCGCTGTCGTCCTTTTGGTCGTTGCTAGGCTCTTCGTTTTCCTCTTCCATGAGCACGCTGTAAGCCGGGCTATCCAAGTCGTCGTATTGGCCGCTGTTAACGGCCCAGAAGAAAGCAACGATCGCCAGCCCGACCAGCAGAATGCTGAAGGGAATGGATACCAGAATAATGTTCATGCCCGAGCCTCCTGAGGGGGTGTAGGTAGCGGTAAAGGGCAGCTTTGTTCTGTCAGCGCGCGACGTCGATGAAGGCGGCTGGCATTCATGACCACGACTAAAGAGCTTAATGTCATGCCAATGGCCGCAGCCCACGGCGGCAGAATGCCAAGGGCGGCGAGCGGCAACACGGAGGCGTTGTAGCTGACCGAAATCAGCATGTTCTGTCGCATGATACGCAAGGTACGGCGAGCCCCGTCGATGCCTTCGGTGAGAGGATTGAGCGTTTCGGCTAGCAGTACCATCGAAGCCGAGGTTTGTGCCAGCGCCGTGCCGCTGTTCATGGCGACGGAAACGTTGGCGCCGGCTAACACGGGCGCATCGTTAATGCCATCGCCTACCATCGCGACGACATGGCCCTCTTGTTGTAACTGGCGCAAGTGAGCGAGCTTGTCGGCGGGCGTCTGACGGCCGCGCCAGTTCTCGATACCGAGATCGTCCGCGAGGCTGGCCACTACCTGCGGGTCGTCGCCGCTGGCTAGCGAAACGCCGATGCCTTGCGCTTGCAGGCGCTCGATGACGGTATTTAGGCCGGGGCGTAGGCGGTCCTGCAAGCGGAACAAAGCTAAACCGCCTTTCGTATCGCCCAGGGCAATCCAGCTGCCGATCTCGTCGGGCGTCTGCAACGATGTGGCGCTTAAGGCTCCGACAAATGCTGGCGTGCCCACGCGATAGCGTTCGCCGTTGACGACTCCCTCGATCCCTTCGCCAGGGACGGTCGTAACTTCGGTTGCATCGAGCTCTCGGCCGCGGTCCTTGAACGCCAAGGCGATGGGGTGTTCGGAGTGGCGCTCTAGCGCTCCTGCAAGCTCAAGGCAGTCGTCTTTGTCGAGACGGTTCAGGGGTAGGCAGCGTTCGAGGCTCAGTTCGCCATAGGTAAGCGTTCCCGTTTTATCGAAGACCACGTGAGAAACGCGATCTAGCGTTTCCAACGTGTCGGGGCGAGTAATCAGCAATCCGTTAGAGGCTAACCGATTAGTGCCTGCCGCTAAGGCGGTGGGGGTTGCCAGCGAAAGCGCGCAAGGGCAAGTGGCGATTAAAACAGCCAGAGTGATCGGGAATGCCTGTGCCGGATCGATGTGCCACCAAACGGAGAACACGACGGCGGAAACGATAAGGATGACCGTTACAAAACGGGCACCGACCTTTTGCGCTAATTGGGCAAGGCGCGGCCGTTCGGCCTGCGCCCGCTCCAGCAGTTGGCTGATCTGGGACAAGATGCTTTCCTGTCCCAGCCGCTCAACGCGGATTTTGACGGCGCCGCTGAGGTTTAGGGTTCCGCCGATAACCGCATCGTTGCAACGGCGTCGCTGCGGCATCGACTCGCCGGTTAACATAGCCTCGTTAATGTTCGTTTCGCCCCAGACGATGGTGCCGTCGGCGGGTATGGTTTCGCCGGGCTTGACTAACAGGAGGTCGCCTTCTTGCAATTCCGTCACGGCGACTTGAGTCTCCGTGTTTCCATCCAAGCGGGTGGCGGTGGCAGGTAGCAGCCGGGCCAGCGCGTCGGTGGTCTCATTGGCCTTGTGGCGCGAGGACATTTCAACAAAGCGGGCCACTAGCAGGAAGAAGGCGAACATCGTGATGGAGTCGAAGTAAACGTGCTCGCCATCGGTAATGGTAAACCACACACTGGCGAAATAGCCGCCAAAGATAGCCAGGCTAACCGGCACATCCATGCCTGGGCGAGCATTGCGCAGGTCGCGCACGGCGCCTTGGAGAATAGGAAGCGCGGCGTATAACACGACCGGGGTGGCGACCAGCAAGCTGACGACACGCAGGAATTGCTGATGCAGCGGCTCCATGTCCTGGTAATAGCCAAGGTAGAGTGCAACGCCGAACATCATCGTTTGCATCATCCCTAGGCCTGCAACCACTAGCCGTCGTAGCGCGGCTCGGCGTTCCCGCATGACTGCCGATTGCGCCTCTGCGGATTGAACCGGAAATGGACGGTAACCGAGTTGAGCGAGGGTACGTAAGAGGTGGCTCAGGGGAACGCGGTCGCTATCCCAGCTGATCAGGGCACGGCCTGTGGCGGGGTTGACACGGATATCGAGGACGCCCTCGATTCGTTGCAGGCAGTGTTCGATCAACCACCCGCAAGCGGCGCAGTATAGGTTCTCGAAGAGAAAAGAAGCTTCGCGGCGATTATCGGTGCCGCGGACGAATTCCCGTTGCACTTCGGGGCGATCGTAGGCGGCCCATTGATCGCGGTTGTCTTCCGTCTCATCCTCCGGCCGTGCCCCGGGCCCGGTGCGAAAACGATAAAAGGCTTCTAACCCATTACCCAGGATTAAGCCGACTACCGCTTCGCAGCCGGCGCAGCAGACTGGCCTTTTTGCTCCGTTTACTTCAACGCTCCGATTCTCCCCTTCGGGTATCGGTTCGCCGCAGTGAAAACAGCAGGTATCCGTCATGGCGTAGCCCTCGTGCGGTAAACGTCAGCGCCCAGCTCGGAGGTTAAGTTCTTGCCGTTCCGGGTCCATCTGACCGACCAAGCGCCATTCGCGGCTTTCCGGCTCCAGGGAAATATACCAACGGCCGGGTTGCCACCGCTCGTACTCGCTGCGGTAAACGCCGGCGGCGTTTTGCTCTAAGGTGAGTGCGATGTCGCGCTCGGCATGGGTCGGATGGGAGAGCAGCAGGTGAATACGGGTAGGTGGTGTTTCCAGCCCCTGAACGATGGCGCTAGCGCGGCCTCATCCAGGTACAAACGGGCAGAGACGCCCAGATCGGCGGCGAGTTCGTCGCGGGCTAAGTACTTGTGCATCGCCCGCCCGACTTTGGCGTAGTCGTCCACCACCATACTGTCGCTATGTATAACGGAAGCGACAATCAGACTGCCGCCGGCAAAGAAAGAGGCGATCGGCGGCGCCATGACCAGCCAGAACCAGAACTGGCGGTACCAGGGGCGGTTATCTTCGGTGTTGTGAGGTGCCATCTTAGGGTCTCCGCAGTGGGCCGTGGAAGCGGGTTTGAGTTTCGGTCGAGACGGCCGGATCGTCGGCTTTGCTTAAGCGGAACAGAATGTCGGCGCCCGGCCGCTGTAGCGCGTCGGCTTCAACGCGTACCCACGCTGTAGCAGTGGCAACTTGGCCGGCGGCGACTCGCAGTTCGTTGGGGCGGGTCGTGACTTCCAGGCCTGGAATGCCGCTGGCTGTTAAGGTGAAAACGCTGTCCTGCTGACCTTTGTTCATGATGGTCAGCGTGTAGATGTTTTCGATACGGCCATCGTTGAGCTCGCGGAAGAGCACGTTTCGATCGCCCTGGACTTCCAGATTGATCGGGCTGCGCAAGGCGATCGAGACGACAAAGGCGCTCGATAGTGCCAGTAGCAACAGAGCGTAGACGATGACGCGGGGGCGCAGCAGGCGAACCGCCCGGCCCTGGAGTGCGTTTTCGCTGGTGTAGCGAATGAGCCCCGGCTGATAGCCCATTTTATCCATGACGCTGTCGCAGGCGTCGACGCAGGCGGCACAGGCAATGCACTCGTATTGCAGCCCTTGGCGGATGTCGATACCGGTCGGGCAGGCCTGCACGCAGAGATTGCAGTCGATGCAGTCGCCAAGCCCGCGACTGGCTGGATCGATACCGCGCTTACGCCCGCCCCGCGGTTCGCCGCGGCCGGCATCGTACGAAATAATAAGCGAGTTCTTATCGAACATGACGCTTTGAAAGCGTGCGTAGGGGCACATGTAAAGGCATACCTGCTCGCGCAGATAACCGGCATTGCCGTAGGTGGCCAAGCCATAGAATATGCCCCAGAACCACTCCCAAGGGCCGAGCTGGAGCGTGATTAAGCCCTGCCAGAGTTGATCTACTGGCACGAAGTAGCCGACGAAGACGAAACCGGTAAAGCCGGCAAACCCGATCCACAATGTTTGTTTCGCGGTTTTGCGCAGTAGCTTCTCTCGCGTCCAGGGGCTTTCGTCAAGTTTGATGCGTTTATGGCGCGGACCTTCGGTAATACGTTCCAGCCACAGAAATACTTCCGTCCAGACCGTTTGCGGACAGGCATAGCCACACCAGAGGCGGCCGGCCAAGGCGGTAAAGAAGAATAAAGCCAGGGCAGCGATAATCAGTAGCAGGGCTAGGTAGAAAAAATCCTGCGGCCAAAAATCAGGCCAAATACATAGAACTTGCGTGCCGGCAGATCGAACAGTACGGCTTGCCGGTCGTCCCAGCTTAGCCAGGGTAAGACGTAGAACAGGCCCAGTAAGGCAAACACAGCCAGCGTACGTAGGCGTTGAAAGCGCCCTTGCACTTCTCGCGGGTAGATCTTTTGCTGCGAGGCGTAGAGCGAGCCGTCGTTATCTGCCGCCGCTTGCCGGCGTCGTTTACTCATGCGGCGTTCCTATCGTTGTCGGGGGGAGCAGCATCCGCAGGCGCCGGCTTTTGCAGTAACAGCAAGGTCAGGGCGCTGGAGAAGGCGGTGGCGCCCCAAAACATAAAAAAGCCGACGGCATAGCCGGCCATCCGGCTGATCTCCCAGCTTGGCACGGTGGCGGCGCGTAAGGTTTCCGGGTCGATATTAGCGAAAAAAATGCCCGCCGCGACCCCTGCACTGAGAAACGAAGGCCAGAGGACGCTGCCTAGTCGTTGGACCAATGAGGGGTGCGGTTGGATGGACATGGCGTTACTCCTGCTCTGTGTCGCGCTCGGCCGACAGGCTGTACACGTAGGCGGCTAACAGGTGCACGCGATCCTCGCCGAGCAAGGCCTGTTGGCCAGGCATATCGCCGCTGCGGCCATCGCGAATGCTGGCGCGGATAGCCTCTAGCGAGCCGCCGTAAACCCAGTTCTCGGTGGTCAGGTTAGGCGCACCGAGTGCTTTGTTGCCGGTGCCGTCGGCGGCATGGCAAACCGCGCAGTGTTGCTGGAACTTGGCGCGGCCAGCGTTCACCAGGCGGTCGGGCGCACTGCGGCCGTTGAGGCTATAGACGTAGGTGGCGATCTCGTCGACTCCGCGCTCTCCGAGCACGCCGCCCATCGGCGGCATAAAGCCTTGCCGGCCGTGCATGATGCTGTGTTTTATCGCTTCCGGGCTGCCGCCGTACAACCACTCGTTGTTGGTTAAGCTCGGAAAGCCGGGGGCGCCGCCGCCGTCGGCGCCGTGACAAACGGCACAGTTATTGCCGAATAGGCGATGGGCGGTTTGCATGGCTTCGCGATCCGTTGCCAGCTCCGTGATCTCGCGCTCGGCATACGCGGCGAACAAGGGCGCGTAGCGTGTTTCGGCTTGTTCTCGCTCCGTCGCGTAAGCGGTTTCGGCGGACCAGTTCAGGACGCCGGGATAACGGCCTAAGCCCGGGTAGAGAATAAGATAAATCAAGCTGAAAACGATGCTGATGTAGAACATCCACAGCCACCAGCGAGGCATGGGCTTGTTGTACTCGCTTAAGTTCTCGTCCCACACATGGCCGGTGGTTTCATCTTGAGCTGCCTCTCCGGGCCGCGGTTTAGCCGTCCAGCGGATAAGCCACCAACAGGCAAGGATGTTCGCCACCACAATGATGGTGATGTACCAGCTCCAGAAGCTATTCATGGTCTTTGCCCTCCCCGCCGTGACGACGCTCGGCCGGCTCTTGCTTTGATTCGTTCTCGTCCAACGGTAGTCGCGCCGCTTCATCGAAGTCCGATTTGCGCCGGCTGCTGTAGGCCCATAGCACGATACCGATGAAGATAACCATCAGTACCACCGTGATCAGGCCGCGAAAGGTGTTGATATCCATCGGCTTATCTCCGCTCCGGTAGGACGGTTCCCAGCCCTTGCAGGTAGGCGATCAGCGCCTGCATTTCGGTGACGCCGTCGAGTTTGGCCGGTGCTTCGGCGATTTGTTCGTCGCTGTAGGGCACGCCGAGAAAACGCTGTTTTGCACGCATACTGCGGGCTACGCGTTCGCCGTTGACATAGCGCTCGTCGAGCCAGGGGTAGGCCGGCATATTGGATTCAGGCACCACCTCGCGCGGATTCATCAGGTGCACGTAGTGCCAAAGATCCGTATAGCGGCCGCCAACGCGCGCCAGGTCCGGCCCCGTACGCTTTGAGCCCCACTGGAAAGGACGGTCATAAACAAATTCGCCGGCTACCGAATAATGGCCGTAGCGTTCCGTCTCGGCGCGAAAAGGCCGAATCATCTGCGAATGACAGGCGTAGCAGCCTTCACGCACATAGACGTCTCGCCCGGCTAAACGGATCGCGTCGTAAGGTTCGATGCCCGGTAGCGGTTTGGTGGCTTCGGCCTGGAAGAACAGCGGTACGATCTGTACCAGGCCGGCGACACTGATCACGATGGCAATCAGGATTGCCATCAGCCCGATGTTTTTCTCAACGACTTCATGACTCATGGCGGGCTCCTTTAAGCGGCCTGAGCGGCGGCTTTGGCTACGGGCTCTTGTTCAGGCAAGGCTGTGCGCCAGACGTTGTAGGCCATCATCAGCATGCCGACGAAGAACAGAATCCCGCCGACCAAGCGGACGATGTAGTACGGATAGGTCGCGCTCAGTACTTCGATGAAGGTGTAGGTTAGCGTTCCGTCGTCGTTGACGGCGCGCCACATCAGGCCCTGCATAACGCCGGCGATCCACATCGAAGCGATATAGAGAACGACGCCGAGCGTGGCGATCCAGAAATGTGCTTCGATGAGCTTTACGCTATGCATTTGCTTCTTGCCGTACAGGGGCGGGATGAGGAAATAGATCGCCCCGAAGGTGATGAAGGCAACCCAACCCAAGGCGCCGGCGTGTACGTGACCGATGGTCCACTCGGTGTAATGCGACAACGCGTTGACGGTCTTGATCGACATCATCGAGCCTTCGAAAGTGGCCATGCCGTAGAACGAAAGGGATACGACCAGGAATTTCAGGATCGGGTCGGTGCGGAGCTTGTGCCAGGCACCCGAGAGCGTCATGATGCCGTTGATCATGCCGCCCCAGCTCGGTGCGAGCAGGATGAGCGAGAAGACCATGCCGAGCGACTGTGCCCACTCCGGTAATGCGGTGTAGTGCAAGTGGTGAGGCCCGGCCCACATGTAAATGGAGATCAAGGCCCAGAAATGGACGACCGAGAGTCGGTATGAGTAGATCGGGCGCTCGGCTTGCTTCGGTACGAAGTAGTACATCATGCCGAGGAAGCCGGCCGTTAAGAAGAAGCCGACGGCGTTGTGGCCATACCACCACTGCGCCATGGCATCGACGGCACCGGCATAGACCGGATACGAGTGGGTCCAGCCCACCGGGATCGCTAGGTTGTTCACCACGTGGAGTAACGCTACAGCGATGATAAAGGCACCGTAGAACCAGTTAGCCACGTAAATATGCTTGGTCTTACGTTTGGCAATGGTACCGAAGAAGACATACGCATAGGTGAGCCAGACCGCTGTGATCAGAACCGCGATCGGCCACTCCAGCTCCGCATACTCTTTGCCTTGAGTAATGCCGAGGGGCAAGGTAATTGCTGCCAGCACGATCACCAGTTGCCAGCCCCAGAAGGTGAAGGCAGCCGCTTTATTGGATATTAGCGGGACTTGGCAGGTGCGCTGCACGACCCAGTATGAAGTGGCTATTAGGGCGCAGCCGCCAAAGGCGAAGATGACCGCATTAGTGTGCAGAGGGCGTAGGCGGCCGTAGGATAACCAGGGGACATCGAAGTTGAGGGCGGGCCAGATCAACTGTGCGGCGATGATAACGCCGACCAGCATCCCGACCACGCCCCAAACGACGGTCATGACAGCGAACTGTCGAACGACTTTCTCATTGTAGGCGGTTGTGGCGCTCATAATTTTGATCCGCTGGGTGGCTGTATCCTGCCGTCCTCCCGCCGTGGCTGCGGAGCCGAGTTAGGGAGGCGGAGACAGGCGGTAAATACGCGGGGTGGCTCCGCATGATGCGTTCCGCCGAGGGCGTGCAGTCGTTGCCGCCTTCGCGGGTAAGAAAATTTTCGGCTGCTGCGGCAGCGTGTGTCTTGATGTAGATCAACTCGCTACCTTTTTTATTGTGCAAAGCGGCATGAGAGGTGTCTTATGGATGATCGCTTGGTCGATTTGGAGACGCGGATTGCGTTTCAAGAGCAGGGAATACAAGATTTAGAGGCAGTAATTTTGCGTCAGCAAAAGGAAATCGAAGCGCTGACGCGGCGTTTGGAAGCGGCCGAGCAACGGCTGCGGGCGGTGACACCGTCGAACCTGGCCGATCTGTCCGAGGAGACGCCGCCACCGCACTATTGATTTTATGGAGAGCGAGCGAGATGACACAGCAAGCGGCGGCGCCAACGATACCGGATAAGGCGTTGGCTTCGTGTGTCGGGCTGGCGGCGATTAAAGTGGTTTTTGTCGTCAGCCTGATCTGGACGGCTTTATACCTTGCCTGGGGTAGCCTAAGTAGCGCGAATTTTTTGTTTCCGGTTTGGTATGAGGTCCTCGATATCGGCGAGCACATCGACCATTACGGTCCGCAGAACTATTACAAGCCGGATTTCGCTAGCACCGACCGCGCTCAACGACTGGCCCTATTCGGCGAGATTGTCGAAGCCATTAACCGTAGCGGCGAAGGCTTGGGGGAGATTCGTTACCGCACCGAGGCGGGGAGAGAGATCGTTCTGCTACGTGATCCGGAGCGCATCCATTTGGAATCGGTGGGACGCATCATCGACCGGTTACGTCTTGTCTCTTACGTCATGTTGGGGGTGCTTGCCGCAACGGGCTTTGCCTTGTGGCGAGCGGCGGCCGAACCGCCGCGGCCGTCGCGGGTGTTGTTATGGAGTATGGTCGTGACGGTGACGAGCGCCGTCGCGATCGTCGCTTACGGTGCCGAGGAGGTTTTCAACTTCGCCCATGAGGTCATCTTCCCCCCGGCGAGCAATGGTTTTTCTACTATCAGGAGTCGTTAATGACGACCCTGATGAAAGCGCCGGATTTATTTGCGGCGCTTGCTGTGCTGCTGGTGCTGGCTACGCTGTTATGGTTCGCCGTCTTGCTGGCTGCGGCCAAATGGGGTTTGGCTATTCGAGCCCGACAATAAATGCCCATTGCTCCGCGGTGACCGGCATGATCGATAGCCGGTTGCCCTTCCGGACCAGGGGCATATCTTCCAATTCCGGATGCTCTTTAAGCTCGGTGAGGGAGATGGTGCGTTTGAATGTCTGTTTGAATTTCACGTCGACCAAGTACCAGCGCGGCTTGTCCGGATTGCTCTTGGGGTCGTAATACTTCGTTTCCGGGTCGAACTGCGTCGGATCGGGATAGCCCGCGCGGACGATTTCCATGACGCCGACGATGCCCGGAACTTTGCAGTTAGAGTGGTAGAAAAACGCTAGATCCCCTTCCTGCATCTGGTCTCGCATCATGTTCCGCGCTTGATAATTGCGGACGCCGTCCCAGGGCTCGGTTTGGTTCGGCCGTTGTTGTAAGTGTTCGATGCCGAATACGTCGGGTTCCGATTTCATTAACCAGTAGTTCATTCTTGTTCACTCGTCTTATCGTGTTATCCGCGCCGGAAGCGGCGTAGCCCGGCTTCCGTCGCGCAGCCCCAGAGTCCGACGTCCCAGGGTTCCGCGGGCAGTTCCGGTACTTCCTGAAACGCATAGGCCGTGCCGACGATGCGCGGTTGACGCCATGCCCGGCGCTTGCCGAGAAAGGCAAAGGTACGGTCGTAAAAGCCGCCGCCCATGCCTAAGCGATTACCTTGGCGGTCGAAAGCGAGTAGCGGCGCCAGCACGAGGTCCAGTTGCTTAGCGGAAATGCGCTCGCCCCTAGTCGGCTCGTCGATGCCGAACCGGTTAGGGCTCATCGGCTCTTTGCAGCCACGGTAGCGGCGGAACCAAAGCCTGCCCGGTCCGAATCCGGCCAAGCAGGGGAGATAAACCCGTTTGCCTTGCCGTAGAGCTTGCTCGATAAGCGGGGTTACGTCCATCTCGCCGTCGACCGGCCAATAAGCAGCAATCCGGTGGCTACGTCGGAACAAAGCACTTTGCCCCAACCGTTTGCACAGTGCTTGCGAGGCTTGATGCCGTTGCCGGAGACTGAGGGCGCGCCGTCGTTGGCGCAGGTGTCGGCGCAGTTCGAACTTGGAACTCATGGGGGTCGCTGGATCGTTCTGATATTAAAGAGACATCCCCCGCCTGTGCCGTGCGGGCTTCGCCCTTGAACCCTATGGTTCAGGTGGGGAAGCCAGTCGAAGTCTTAGGCTTTCCGCTGCGTGGCGGACTTGCACACCGAACTTCGGCGTAGGCGTCCCCTGGCGAATAATTTGAGGCTCAAGAATACTCGGCCCGCTCTCGTACACCGCAGGGGATGTCCGTAACCTGATGATGCCGCACTTGCTTAGGCGGCGTCCAGCGCGTTACAGCTACAGGCTAGTGCTTTCGGCGCATAATTAAAAGCGAAGATGATCACACTCGGTGCGATTTTTCCGCTTCCGGCCGATCGACGTCGGCCAGTGCGGTATCGAGTTTCGCCGTCAGTTGCGCCAACCGGGAGCGAGTTTCCTCCAAAACCGGATCCTGCTCCCGTGCGGAGAGAAGCTCATGGGTGATGTTCAGCGCAGCCATGACCGCAATGCGATCCATGCCGATCACCTTGCCGCTATCTCGAATTTCCCGCATTCGGCGGTTAAGGTAGCTGGCCGATTGAAGCAGTTCGGATTTCTCGTCGTCCGGGCAGGCGACGAGAAATTCCTTATCCAGGATGTGAACCTTCACCGGGGTGACCATGGCTGCTGCTCCGTAGGCTACTTAACGTGGTGTCGTCAGAATATGGGCTCGTTCGAGCGGGGTGTTTCCTTAGCTCTGTTCCATGGCTTTAAGCCGGGCGATCATGGCTTCGATGCGGGTTCGGGCCTGCTCGTTCTTCTCTTGCAGGCCTGTTCGTTCCGCGGCAAGCGCTTCCTGCGAGGCCCGGAGCATATCGTTTTCCGCCTGTAAACGGGCGCAGTGCTGTAACAGCGCGTCGACACGCTGTTCTAGGAGCAATACCTGTTCGGTAATGGAATCAGCCACTTGCAATTACCCGTGAAAGACGTTTCTAGCATGTTAGAGCGGTGGAAGGAAAGGGTCAATCGTCCATGCTGCTCATTGCGCAATATGTCTTGGAATATGATCTAAGTCATTGCTATCCGGTTCAGGCCCTGCAAAGGCTCGAAACGCATGCCGGTAGGCATCGACAATGATAGGATAGTTTGTCCAATGGAGATGTGTCAGCGGGTATGAACGACTATGCAAGGCAATGATGCGTTCGAACGAGTGGAACGTGCTCTGGCTGGCGTGGACGCGGAATTCGATGCAGCACAGAGTCACGGTATGCTGTGCGGTATGCTGAGTGCGCCGAATTCCGTGAAACCCGCGGCCTGGATCGCTCAGGTGTTGGTGAACACGGAACCGAAAGGTGAACCGGCTCAGTTTTGTCTGACGGAATTGGCGGCGCTGTTTGAGCGAACGGTCGCCGAGATGGACGATGCTAATTTAGAATTTCAATTATTGTTACCGGACGACAGTGCGCCTATCACGGCCCGGGCCAGTGCGCTTGGCAATTGGTGCGATGGCTTTCTGTACGGAATGGGAATGAGTTCGCTAAAGCCGGATATGCAGTTGCCGCGCGAGGTTAGCGAAGCGCTGCGGGATATGGGCGAGATCGCGCAGGTAGAGATCAACCCGGACGCCGAAGAAGAGAACGAGCAGGCCTATGCGCAGTTGGTCGAGTACGTTCGGGTTGCCGCCTTATTGATTATGGAAACCCTACGACCGACGGCGAAACCGACGGTGCAGCCGAAAAACGATCGAACCCTGCACTAGCGGTCGATCGTTTTTTCGATTTGCCGGTCCAGCGCTGCCGCCAGCGGCTATGGCCGCTGGCCGGCAGCGCTGGACCGGCGGCTTACCCCAGATCACAGCGGAGCGAGCGAATGGAGCAAGCGGAATTCAGTAAGCGGCGCGCCGAGCTGATGCGGATGATAGGCGAACAGAGTATTGCCGTTGTGCCGGCGGCGCCGGAGCGGCCGCGAAGTCGCGATACCTTATATCCCTATCGGCAGGATAGCGATTTTCAGTATCTCACCGGCTTTCCGGAGCCGGAGGCCGTCGTTGTTTTGGCTCCTGGGCGGGAGCATGGAGAGTATATCCTCTTTTGTCGCGAGCGCGATCCGGAGCGAGAGCTGTGGGACGGGCTGCGTGCCGGGCAGGAGGGTGCGTGTCGCGATTACGGCGCCGACGATTCCTTTCCCATCGACGATATCGACGAAATTCTGCCTGGTTTGTTGGAAGGCCGGGATAAGCTCTACTACACGATGGGCGTGGATTTCGAGTTTGATCAACGGGTGATCGGTTGGGTGAATCATATCCGTTCCCAAGCCCGCGGCGGAGCGCGGCCGCCCAGCGAATTCGTCTCGCTCGAGCATCTATTGCATGAGATGCGGTTAATTAAAAGTGCAAGCGAGATTGCGGTTATGCGCAAAGCCGCCGAGCTGTCGGCCGAGGCGCATCGGCGGGCGATGGCGATTTGCCGTCCGGGGCTCTACGAGTATGAGATCGAAGCGGAATTCCAGGGTCTGTACCGGCGCCATAACGGCTGGCCGGCGTATCCGCCGATCGTCGGCGGCGGCGCGAATGCCTGTATCTTGCACTACATCGAGAATAACGCGCCGTTACGCGACGGCGACTTACTGTTGATCGATGCCGGCATGGAACTCGATTGTTACGCCGCCGACATTACTCGGACGTTTCCGGTTAACGGTCGTTTCAGCGATGCCCAGCGTGCCGTCTACGAAATTGTCTTGGCCGCGCAGAATGCGGCGATTGAGGCCACCCGCCCCGGAAACCACTGGAATCGGCCGCATGAGGTTGCGACAGAGGTGCTAACCCAGGGGCTGGTGGATTTAGGCATTCTGCACGGCTCGGTGTCGGAGCTTATGGAGAAGGGCGAATACCGCCGCTTCTTTATGCACCGGACGGGGCATTGGCTGGGTATGGATGTCCACGACGTCGGCGACTATAAGATCGACGGCGAATGGCGTTTGCTCGAACCCGGCATGGTCACCACCGTCGAGCCTGGGCTTTATATCCCCGCCGGCAGCGAGGGCGTGGACGAGCGCTGGTGGAACATCGGCATCAGGATCGAAGACGATGTGCTGGTAACGCGCGACGGCAACGAGGTGCTCAGCGCCGGCGCGCCGAAAGCCATGGCCGATATCGAACAACTGATGCGCGGCGGCTGAACGAAGCATGACGGACTACGACCTTCTTATTGTTGGTGGCGGCTTAGTCGGTGCAAGCCTGGCTTGTGCCTTAGGCAATAACTCATTGCGGATCGGAGTTGTCGAGGCCGTGGCGGTTGGCGATCCGCAGCAGCCGAGCTACGACGACCGTTCTACCGCGCTTGCACCGACAAGCCGGCGCATTTTCGAGGCCTTGGAACTCTGGGATGAGTTGCAGGGGCATTACACCCCGATCCAAGAGATTCACGTGTCCGAGCGCGGCCGCTTTGGGTTCGCCCGCCTGCGCGCGGAGGAGGAAGGCTTACCGGCGCTTGGCTACGTCGTCAGTAATCGGCAGCTCGGCGAGGTGCTGCCTGAGCGAGCCGCGGCGGCCTCCAACGTCGACTACCTTTGTCCTGCTCAGGTTGAGGCGGCGGCGGTAACGGACACAGAGGCTACTGTGGATATTCGCTGCGACGACGGCGGTATCCGTACCGTCAGTGCGAAATTGCTCGTCGTCGCCGACGGGGCTCGTTCGCGCACGCGAGCGTTGCTGGGTATGGAGGTTGCGGTTCGCGACTACCGGCAGGTTGCGATTGTGGCTAATTTAACGCCGGAAAGGTCGCATAACGGGCGTGCTTTCGAGCGGTTTACGCGGTGTGGGCCGATGGCTTTGTTGCCGGCCGAAGGCGGTCGCTGCGGACTCATTTGGAGTGTGCCGGCGGCAAAAGCAGAGCAGGTTCTGGCTATGGACGATGACGCCTTTCGCGAGCGGGTTCAGCGTCTATTCGGTTATCGTTTGGGCCGCTTTTTGCGGGTGGGCACGCGCTTAGCCTATCCATTGGTGCACATGAGTGCCGAGCGCTATACGGGGCAGCGGACGGTTGTGATGGGTAATGCCGCGCATACGCTGCATCCGGTGGCCGGACAAGGCTTCAACCTGGCGTTGCGGGATGTCGCTACGTTGGCGGAGCTTGTCCACGATGCAGCGCTGAAGGGGGATGATCCGGGCAGAGCCGGTTTGCTGGATAGTTACGATGCCATGCGGCGGCAAGACTACCGCCGAGTGGCGAGCCTTACCGACAGCTTGTTACACGTCTTCGGCAACGCTCTGCCGGGCGTTGTCGGTGCGCGCAATGTCGGCTTACTGGGCTTTGACTTGCTGCCTTTGATAAAGCCGTTTTTCGTGCGCCAGGCAAGCGGCTATGCATTCGCTCTGCCGCGATTGGCGCGGGGGCTTACGTTGCGTAGCGAAGGAGAAGCCAAATGAGCGATGTGCAATACGACATCGTCATTCAAGGTGCGGGTATGGCCGGGCTGTTGCTTGCGGCCGCCCTGATTCCTAGCGATTTGAAAGTTGCCGTGGTCGAAGCGCAAAAGCCGCAGCGCTGGCGTGAAAAAGCCGAACCAAGCTTGCGGGTTTCGGCGCTTACGGTTGCCTCCGAGCGTATGTTGCGGGCGGTCGGTTGTTGGGAGGCGATGTCGAGTCGGCGGGTAAGCCCTTTCGATGCGATTGAAGTGCGCGATAGCGAATCGGGCGCCCAGCTGCATTTCGATGGCGCGGCCATCGGGGCTGCGCATCTGGGGCATATCGTCGAAAACTCGCTGACACAGACGGTGCTGTACGACCGTGTCGCCGCCGCCGGCAATATTGAATTGATCGTTCCCGGTGCTGTGGAGCGGGTTCGCCACCGCAGCGACGAGCGGCTGGCTTTAATGCTGGAAGACGGCCGCACGCTGCTGACGCGCTTATTGGTAGGGGCCGACGGTGCTGCCTCGAAAGTCCGGGTCTTGGCTGGTATCGAATGCGAGCAGGTCAGCTACGGCCAAGTTGGCATTGTGGGCTCGATTGCTACCGAGCGCGTGCACGGCGAAGTGGCCCGGCAGCGTTTTTTGCCGGGCGGCCCGCTTGCTTTCCTGCCGCTCGCCGACGGTCGTTGCTCCATCGTTTGGTCGGTGCCCGAGGCGGAGCGCGACCGGTTGTTGGCATTAACGCCGGACGCTTTCTGCGCCGAGTTAACGGAAGCGTCGGGAGAGATGTTGGGGGCTGTCCAATCCGTTGGCGAGCGAGCCGCCTTCCCACTGCGGAAACAGCACGCTAAGCGTTATGTCGATGACCGAATCGCTTTGATTGGCGATGCTGCGCACGTTATTCACCCGTTAGCGGGTCAAGGTATCAATCTCGGCTTTTTGGACGCTGCGAGTTTGGCCGAAGTGGTATCGGATGCTGCCAAGCGCGGGCGCGATATCGGCGGGTTGGCCGTATTGCGCCGCTACGAGCGTTGGCGCAAAGGCGATAACCTGCTAATGCAGCGGGCCATGGACGGTTTCCACTTGTTGTTCGGCACGCGGAACCCGCTGGTTGTCGGTATGCGAGGGCTTGGTCTGGAGCTTACCGAGCGATTGCCGCCGGCGAAGAGCTTGTACATGCGCCATGCAATGGGTTTGGGCGGCGATCTGCCCGCCTTGGCCAAGGTGTGACGGTCGTCATGCCTGGAAGCAACTTCATCAGGAAATGGCTAGCAAAAGAAAATAGTAATGATTATCATTGAGCGCAGTGTTTGGCTCCTCTTACGCAATACAGGTCGCCTATGTTTTCTACCAAGCTAGCCCGCGTTTCGATAGTCCTTTTGCTGACTTTGTGTCTCGGAGTGCCGGTCGCCGCCGCCGACGTGGTTACCGTGTATTCCTCTCGCAACGAGCATTTGATTCGGCCGCTGTTTGAGCGGTTCACGGAGGAGACGGGTACCCAGGTTCGTTACGTGACCGACAACGAGGGGCCGTTGATGGCTCGCTTGCGCGCCGAGGGTCGGAATACGCCGGCCGATGTACTGATGACGGTCGATGCGGGCAACCTCTGGCAGGCTACCGAAATGGGGCTGCTGCGCCCAACCGATTCCGACGTGCTGGAGAACAATATCCCAGAGCATTTGCGCGATCCGGAAGGCCGTTGGTTCGGTTTGTCGGTGCGGGCGCGGACGATCATCTATAGCACCGAGCGAGTCGACCCGGACGAGCTGTCGACATACGCCGATTTGGCCGATCCGAAGTGGGAAGGCCGTCTTTGCTTGCGGACCTCCAATAAGGTCTACAACCAATCCTTGGTAGCGACCATGATTGCTCACCATGGGGCCGAGCGCGCCGAAGAAATTGTACGCGGTTGGGTTAACAATCTTGCTGTCCGTCCGTTCTCCGACGACACGGCAACCATGAGGGCCGTTGCTGCCGGGCAGTGTGATGTGGCCATCGTTAACACGTATTACTTCGGTCGCTTGCAGCGGGAAAACCCGGACATCCCGCTAGCCTTGTATTGGGCTAATCAGGAGGCCGAGGGCGTGCATGTGAATGTATCCGGTGCCGGCATTACCCGCCATGCGAAAAATCCCGAGGCGCGCGCCAGTTGCTAGAATGGTTGTCTTCGGAGAAGGCGCAGGAGCTGTTTGCCGGCTTGAACTTGGAATACCCGGCCAACCCAGGGGTCGAGCTGGATCCGATCGTAGCTGCCTGGGGCGAATTCGAAGCCGATCAGATTAATGTCTCGGAAGCCGGACGTTTACAGGTGGAAGCTGTTATGCTGATGGACCGAGCCAGGTACCGCTAGACGATAGATGCGCGAAGCCGTTGCAATTTCGCAAAATGCCGAATTACGCCGATGGCGGCCCAGTGGGGCCGCCATTTGGCGTTCTGTTGCCCTTTTTTAGCCGTTCTTATCCTTATTCCCCTCTTGCTGATCTTTTTTTCTTGGCTAGAGCCGGAATGGAACTTATGGCGTCATGTCGCCGATACCCAGTTGCGGGAGCTTTTCCTGAATACCGCGATTCTGGTGGTCGGCGTCGGTGCCGGGACGTTAGTGTTAGGCGTGGGTTTGGCCTGGTTAACCGCTATGTGCGAGTTTCCCGGGCGGAGACTATTTGACTGGGCGCTCATGCTGCCTTTAGCGGTACCTACTTACGTTTTGGCTTTCGTGTTTGTCGGTTTGTTCGATTATGCGGGGCCAGTGCAGAGCTGGATGCGCAGCGTCCTGGGGCCGGATGCAGGGCTTCCGCCTATAAGAAGCGCCGGCGGTGTCGTTTTTGTGATGACCTTAGTGCTGTATCCCTACGTGTATATGCTGACTCGGGCGGCATTCCTGCGTCAGGGGCGGGTGCCGATGGAGGCCGCGCGTATGCAGGGGCTTACCGCATGGCAAGCGTTCTTTCGGGTAACCTTGCCGATGGCTCGGCCGGCGATCGTGGCCGGTGTGTCGCTGGCGTTGATGGAAGCCTTGGCCGATTTTGGTGCAGTTGCCGTTTTTAACTTCAATACCTTTACGGTCGCGATTTATCGGGCCTGGTTTAGCTATTTCAGCATGCCGCTTGCGGCTCAGTTGGCCTCTTTACTGCTGATATTGGTCGTTGTGGCGTTAGTACTGGAACGTTTGGCGCGGGGAAAGGCGAAGTTTTTTCAGAACACCGGTCGTGGATTATCCGACCGTATCCGGCTGCACGGTGGAAGGGCTTGGGCAGCCACAGCGGTCGCGGGGCTGGTATTGGCGTTAGGCTTTATTCTACCCCTGCTGCAGTTAGTGTTCTGGGCGATAAGCTCCGGCGATGTTGTGGATGCTCGCTTCTGGAGCTTACTGCTGCGTACGGTAACGCTGGGGGCGATTGCGGCGGTTGTCGTAGTAGCGCTTGCCTTGCTGTTGGCCTATGCCAAACGGTTACGGCCCGACTGGTTTACCCGTAAGGCCGTTTTTGCCGCAACCCTCGGCTACGCGCTACCCGGCTCGGTGTTGGCGGTGGGGATTATGCTGACCTTTGCGTGGGTAGACCGCGGCATCGCAGCCGTCTTAATGCCGATTGCACCGGATATTTACGGGCCCTGGTTAAGCGGCTCCGTCGTCGCATTGATATTTGCTTATGTCACTCGGTTTATGGCGGTGGGCTTTGGTGCGGTGGATAGCGCGTTGGAGCAGGTGCGGCCAAGTTTGGCCGAGGCTGCCCATAGCTTGGGTGCTAGCCATTTCGAGGTGGTGCGCCGGGTGTACATCCCGATGCTGAGCCCCGGCCTGTTGACGGGAGCGCTGCTGGTTTGTGTCGATGTGATGAAAGAAATGCCGGCAACCTTGTTACTACGGCCGTTCGGGTGGGATACCCTTGCCGTTAGAATTTTCGAGTTCACCTCCGAAGGCGAATGGGAGCGCGCGGCTTTGCCGGCGGTTGTATTAGTGCTAGCGGGGCTTTTGCCGGTTATTTTACTGGTGACTCGCTCGGCGGCACCGACTTCTAAGCGAACGTTACCAACGGATGCAGGGGCACCTTCTTAACGCTTTGCTCCCGAGCATTGATAGGATGGTTGTGCCTGTAAGCCAACGTAGGATGGAGATGGTATGGATCGGCAAACTGAAATCGAAGCGGCGGTATTTCGCCGTTTACTGCAGCATCTGGATGAGCGTAAGGATGTTCAGAACATCGACTTAATGAATTTGGCGGGTTTTTGCCGTAATTGTTTGTCGAAATGGTATGTGGCCGCAGCCGAGGAGCGGGGTCTAGAGATTGACTACGAGGCGGCGCGCGAGCGCGTCTACGGCGAGCCGTACGCCGAGTGGAAAGCTAAATATCAAAAGGAAGCCACGCCGGAGCAGTTGAAGAAGTTCTCTGAAACGCATAAGTAATAGCTACAGGTCTTGTTGCCTTCCTCCTTAATATTTCTTCCGACTTCGTTGCCTATTCGCTCATTAGCGAGAAGATGAGGCTGCTATGGCTAAGCAAACTCCCCTGTATGGGGCGCACGAAGCTGCCGGTGCCAAATTCGTCGATTTTGCCGGCTGGACGATGCCGCTGCATTATGGCTCCCAGCTAGACGAGCACCGCGCCGTCAGAGAGCATTGCGGGATCTTCGATGTCTCGCACATGGGCTCGGTCGATATCGAGGGGGCGCAGGCTGAGGCTTTCCTGCGCCGCTTATTGGCGAACGACGTCGCTAAGCTCAGCGACGGTAAAGCCCTGTACAGTTGCTTGCTGAATCAAGCTGGCGGAGTATTGGACGACCTCATTGTCTATTTGCGGCGAACGGGCGAGTATCGTCTTGTCGTCAATGCCGCCACGCGCGAGGCCGATGTCGATTGGTTCAACGAACAGCTTGGCGATGAGGCGGTAACGATCAAGCCCCGTCCGGATTTAGCCATGCTTGCTCTGCAAGGGCCGGCTGCGGCGGATCTTCTCGCTAGCGCCCTGCCGCTGGAGTTGGCGGCGGCTGCGCGTCGCTTGAGTCCCTTTTGCTCCATTGAGCGCGACGGCTATTTTATAGGCCGAACGGGCTACACCGGCGAAGACGGTTTTGAGTTGATAATGGCTTCGGAAAGCGCGCAAGCCTGTTGGAGTGCCTGGATAGCGGCCGGTGTCGCGCCGTGCGGATTAGGAGCACGGGATAGTTTACGGCTCGAGGCTGGATTGAACCTTTACGGGCAGGATATGGATACGGACACGACGCCGTTGGAGTCGGGTCTGGGCTGGACGGTGAGCTGGGGGCCGGAAGAGCGGGATTTTATCGGCCGCGAGGCGCTACTTACTCAGCGTGAAAGCGGGGTGAAGCGGCGGCTTGTGGGGTTGGTTCTGGAGGCCCGAGGGGTGATGCGAGCCGGTCAGCCCGTCTACCTTGACGGCGGGCAAGGTACGGTGACCAGTGGCGGCTTTTCGCCGATATTAGGATGCTCGATAGCATTAGCGCGGATTCCTGCCGGGGCGGTAACGCAGGCGTGCGAAATCGAATTACGTGGCCGCCGATTACCGGCACGGATCGTCAAACCGCCGTTTGTTCGGTACGGTAAGGCCAAAGTTTAGGGCCTGTTGGCGGCTATTCCGATAAGAGCCGGGACATATCGTAGTTGATAGTATTCGACGTTATAGGAAGAAGAACATGAGCAATTTGCCCAGCGATTTAAAATACGCCGATACCCACGAATGGGCGCGCTTGGACGATGATGGACTGGTTACCGTTGGGATTACCGACTATGCGCAGGAATCGTTGGGAGACCTGGTATTTGTCGAAACGCCAGTGGTAGGCAACCAAGTATCGGCGAAAGATGCCTGTGCGGTTGTGGAGTCGGTAAAGGCGGCGTCCGATATTTATGCGCCGGTCAGCGGCGAGATCGTCGACGCTAACGCCCTCCTAAACGACAGCCCGGAGCTGATTAACAGCGATCCTTACGGGGATGGCTGGATTATGCGCATTCGGCCTGATGAAACTGCGGAACTGGACGAATTGCTAAGCGCCGAAGAATACGAAGCGCAGGTCAGCGCGGACGAGTAGCTCCAGACCGTGCGGATGTTTGCCTCTTGGCTTGACGCATGCCGCACGGATAACGGATCGGAAAGAGAACACGGAATGTTATGTAGCGCCGTCCGCTTCGGGCGACATCCAGCAAGGTAGGTGGTGACATGCCGTTTATCCCTCACACCGAGCAAGATATCCGCGAGATGTTGGCCGCGATCGGTGCCGATAGCGTCGATGCGCTGTTCGACGAAATCCCCGCCTCCTTGCAAAGCCGGCCTTTGGAAGGGGTTCCCGCGGGGCTTACGGAGATGGAGGTTGCGCGCCTGATGCAGGCGCGCGCCGCCAGCGACGGTCAGCCGCTGTGTTTTCTTGGCGCAGGCGCCTACGAGCATCACATTCCGGCTGCTGTCTGGGAGATTACTACGCGCGGCGAATTCTATAGCGCTTACACGCCGTATCAGGCCGAAGCCTCGCAAGGAACGCTTCAGGTCGTCTACGAATACCAGACTATGCTGGCAAGTCTAACTGGGCTGGACGTTGCCAATGCGTCGCTTTACGACGGTGCCTCCGCATTAGCCGAAGCTGTGTTGATGGCGGTGCGGGCTAACCGACGGACTGCCTCCCGCCGTATTCTGGTGCCGCGAAGCATCCACCCGCTTTATCGCCGCACGGTCGATAGTATCGTTCGTCATCAAGGTATCGAGTTGGTCGAGGTCGGCTATGTGCCGGAGAGCGGACGGGTGGATCGCGCGGCGTTAGAGGCTGCCGCAGAAGTCGGCTTCGCTGCGCTCGTTATCCCTCAGCCGAATGTTTTCGGTGTTTTGGAAGAAGCTGGCGAGCTTTGCGATTGGGCACACGAGAAAGGTGCCTTGGCGATCGGGCTTGTTAACCCAACCGCCTTGGCGCTGCTGCAACCGCCGGGAGAATGGGGAGAAGCGGGTGCCGATATCGCTTGCGGCGAAGGGCAGCCGCTCGGGGTTCCGCTGGCTGCCGGCGGCCCTTATTTTGGCTTCATGAGCTGTCGGCAATCCCATGTTCGACAAATGCCGGGGCGTATTGTCGGCGCCACGCTCGATAGCGAGGGGCGACGCGGTTTTACGTTGACCCTGCAACCGCGAGAGCAGCATATTCGTCGCTCCAAGGCCACGTCGAACATCTGTACCAACCAAGGTTTGATGGTAACGGCGGCTACGATGTATTTGGCGTTGCTCGGACCGCAGGGGTTGGAGCGGGTCGCCGCCGCTTGCCACGCTAACACACGGGCATTGCGAGACGCGCTAGCGGCTGTCGGCGACGATATCGATGTTGTCTTTCAAAGCCCTTTCTTCCATGAGCTAGTCGTTCGCCTGCCGCAGCCGGTTGCCCCTGTTCTCGATGCGTTGGCGGATAAAGGCATTCTCGGCGGTTGGGACATCGGCGAACATTATCCCGAACTCGGTAACGCTTTGTTGGTTTGTGCGACCGAAACCCGTACGGCGGACGATATCCGCGCTTACGCGGACGCCCTGCGAGAAGTGTTGCAGTAATGGCTATCGACCTGAGTGACGAGGGAGCCCTATGTTGATTTTCGAACATAGCCGCGAGGGCCGGACGGCGCAGGCGCAGATGCCGGCCGCGCTCGACTCGGCGGACGATATACCTGCGCATTTACGCCGCCAGTCGGCGCCGCAGTTGCCCGAGGTGTCGGAGCTTCAGGTCGTCCGCCATTATACGCGTCTATCGCAACGCAATTTCTCGATCGACACGCATTTTTACCCGCTCGGGTCGTGCACGATGAAGTACAACCCGCGGGCCTGTAACCAGCTGGCGATGCAATCGCCTTTTTTGGCTCGCCATCCGTTGGCGCCGGAGCGCTTCGGGCAAGGTTTTATGGCCTGTTTATTTGAGTTGCAAGAAATGTTGGCGGCAGTCACCGGTATGCGTGCCGTCAGCTTAACGCCAATGGCCGGCGCCCAAGGCGAATTCGCGGGTGTGGCTATGATTCGCGCTTATCACGACGCCCGCGAGGACCTGGCGCGCACGGAAATCATCGTGCCCGACGCCGCCCACGGTACCAATCCGGCTACGGCGGTGATGTGTGGTTATAAAGTGCGGGAGATTCCCACCGCCGACGACGGCGACGTCGATGTCGACGCCTTACGGGCTGCGGTGGGGCCGCAAACCGCCGGCATTATGTTAACCAACCCCTCTACGCTGGGTGTGTTTGAGCGGCGCATCGAGGAGATTGCCGCCATCGTTCACTCGGCCGGCGGCTTGTTGTACTACGACGGGGCGAATCTAAACGCTATTCTCGGCAAGGTTCGCCCCGGCGATATGGGTTTCGACGTTATCCATGTCAACTTGCACAAAACATTTTCCACGCCGCATGGCGGGGGCGGTCCGGGAGCCGGTGCAATCGGTGTGAGCGAGCGCTTATTGCCTTTCCTGCCGGTTCCCGTCGTCGGGCGGCGAGAAGATCGTTACTACTGGCAAACCGAACGCGATTATCCCCAGAGCATTGGGCGCTTATCGGCGTTTATGGGGAATGCCGGCGTCTTGTTGCGGGCTTATATCTATTCGCGCATGTTAGGCTGCGGGGGCATGGAGCGGGTGGCGGAGTTTGCCGCGCTTAATGCCAATTATTTGATGCACCGCTTACGGGATGCTGGGTTCGAACTGGCTTATCCGGCACGGCGGGCAAGTCATGAGTTTTTAATTACGCTCCGGCGCGAGGCGAAAGCTTACGGTGTGACGGCGATGGATTTTGCCAAACGCCTTCTCGATTACGGATTTCATGCTCCCACGACGTACTTTCCTCTACTTGTTCCCGAGTGCTTATTAATCGAGCCGACAGAAACCGAAACGAAAGAAAGCCTGGACGGTTTTGTCGAGGCGATGTGTCGTATTCGCGCTGAAGCCGAGTCGGACCCGGAGTACGTGAAAAATGCCCCCTACACCCTACCGGTTCGGCGCCTGGACGAGGTTCGGGCCGCGCGTCAGTTAGATCTGCGATGGACGCCGACGGGTGCGGTAGAGGATTAGCCGGGCCTCCGGCATCACAAATTCCAGAAAAGGAGCTGCCATGACTGCTTTAATCAGTGGGTCCGTCGCTTACGACACCATTATGGTGTTCAACGATCGGTTCCGGAATCACATCCTGCCGGAGCAGGTCCACATTCTGAACGTTTCGTTCATTGTTCCGGAGTTGAGGAAGGAGTTCGGCGGTTGTGCCGGCAATATCGCCTATAACCTGAAGTTGTTGGGCGAGCAGCCGTTGCCGATGGCGACTGCCGGGGCGGATTTCGAACCTTACGCGGAGTGGTTGGCGGAACAGCAAATTCCGAGCGATTTTATTCGAGTCATGCACGATGCGTATACGGCCCAAGCCTACATCACTACCGATGCCGACGATAATCAGATAACCGCCTTCCATCCTGGGGCTATGAACGAAGCGCATCGGTTGGAAGTGCCGACCGACGTGGGGGCGAAGATTGGTATTGTCGCTCCCAATGGCCGGGATGGGATGCTACAACATGCCGCGCAGTTCAAGGCGGCTGGTATTCCCTTCATTTTCGATCCAGGCCAGGGTATGCCGATGTTCGATGGCAAGGACTTGCTTGATTTTGTCGAACAGGCAACCTGGGTAGCCGTCAATGACTATGAGTCGCAGTTGTTGCAGGAGCGTACCGGCCTTTCCCTGGGGAGTCTGGCGGAAAAAGTCGACGCGCTGATCGTTACCCTCGCAGGCGAGGGGTCGCAGATCTTTACCGCAGGCAGATGCATCGATATCCCGGCCGTGGCGCCGTCCGCCGTAGTGGACCCGACCGGCTGCGGCGATGCTTATCGGGCCGGTCTATTGTATGGCTTGTTAAACGATCTGGATTGGGATACGACAGGTCGGATCGCCTCGCTTATGGGCTCGATTAAAGTCGCTCATCATGGAACCCAAAATCATCGTTTCGAGATGGATGAGTTCCGGGAGCGCTACCGCGAGGCGTTCGGAAGCGACTTCTGAACCGCTCGGATACCGCCGTGCCCGGTAAGTTAACGCGGCACGGCAGCGCCTGAAAACAGGTTTGAGAAAATGTCGATGGATTGGACATCGGCTTCCAATTGCAGCTCGGCAATTTCTTCCGCCGCTAACTTCACGTGCTCGGCCACGCTCGGGTGTAGGTCGAGGCGGCTATCGGCCGGTGGCCAGCGCTTATAGCCGGGTTCGACAAGTTTGCTGAGCGCATTGGCAACGTGCACGATGTTCGCTTCGGTGCAATAGTCGGCGCAGAGATTTGGCGTGTGATGGTGGGCGACTACTTCCGTATAGACTTCGGGTAGATCCCAACTCTTTAATAGAGCGGCGCCGACGGCCGCATGGTCAAAACCGAGGATCTCCTGTTCCACTTGATAGGCGGGTCGGCGGGACAAATTAACCTCACGCAATATTTTGCTGGCGGCCAGTGGCTGTTGGCGGTAAATCACCAGTTTGCCCAGGTCGTGGAGTAAGCCTGCGGTGAACAGGCGTCCTTCATTGGCTATGCCAAGCCGCTTACCGATTAAGCGAGCCAGAATGCCGCAGTAAATGCTGTGGTGCCAGAAATCTTGAACATCGACCAGTTGACTGTTGATATCGGAGAACACGCTGGCGACCGAGGTTGCCAACAGCACGTCGTGGAGGCTGCGTGTGCCCAGCACGGCGATCGCTGTGGCGATGTTTTCGACCTTCTTAGGCTGTCGGTAGGGAGCACTGTTGACGACTTTGAGGACGCGCGCCGTGAGGGCCGGGTCGTGATTGATGACCCGGCCGATCTCAGCCGCGGTAAAGCGCGGGTCATCGAGCATTTCGCTCACCCGATGATAGGTTCGTGGTAACGAGACGAGTCCGCCTGCGTTAGCCACCAACGCTTCAGGTGTCATGTTCTTCTCTCTTGATTCTCATTCTGACCAGCCTACTTCACGTGCCCCCATCGAACTGTGTGCCGGTTCAAGAATGTCCTTGGCGTGTGCGACGGACGTGAGGAAATATCATGTTTATGTCTATCGGCGTCGATCGATGGGGCTAAAGTGCCGCATTTTGGGGACGTGACGAGGTCGGCGAAAATGCTTGTCGGAAGAGGTGCCAAAAGTCTTCTTTGCGTTTTAGCGGGCACGCTCTTGCAGCGATGGGCTCAAGTTTTTATCCAAAGATGCGGATATTTCCGTCAGCATACACATTACGGTAGCGTTCGTTCTATAGGGCGGCGAGGTGATAGGGTAATTGTCTCGGCGTGTCTAGAGGTGGCTAGATGATCGACTTAAAGACAGGACAAGTTGCAGCAGCGCGACAACGGCCCTCGCCGAATTACGACGAGCGACCTGAGAATATTGCCATCGACCTGCTTGTTATACACAACATCAGCTTGCCGCCGAATGAGTTCGGTGGCCCTTATATCGACGCCTTGTTCACTAACGCTCTGGACTGCGAGTTGCACCCGTTTTTCGATCAGCTTCGCGGCCTAAAGGTATCGGCTCACCTGTTGATCCGGCGCGACGGCGAGTTGCTGCAATATGTGCCGCTGCATAAGCGTGCTTGGCATGCGGGAGTGTCTTGCTTCGACGGCCGTGAGCGGTGTAACGATTTCTCAATCGGAATTGAGCTGGAAGGCTGTGACGATCAAAGGTTTACCGAAGCGCAGTATGGCTGTTTATTGCCGTTATGTAGCGCGTTGATGGACGCTTACCCAGGCATCACGCCCGAGCGAATCGTCGGTCATAGCGATATTGCCCCCGGCCGTAAGACCGATCCGGGGCCTCATTTCGACTGGAATAGACTCCGAACGGTATTATCGAGTGTCTCGTAACCGTGTGCCAAGTTGTTGTGCGCCGGGTAGCGTTTCACGATAGCCTTGGGGCAAACAAACTACTCATAAGGACTCCAACATGCGTCTGATAGCGATTCTTATCAGTCTTTGGCTGAACCGTTACCCGGAGCGTTTCGACCGGTGGCGTCGTAGTGAATCGTTTTTGGTTATGCCGATTGGCTTCGGCTGAAGGTGCTGGGGCCAAACCGTTGGCAGGGCGCTTTCGGCGTGTTCGCTTTTCTGTTGCCGCCGGTTCTTTTAGTTGCGCTGGTTCAGTGGTGGCTCGGCGGTTGGTTCTTGGGTTTAGTGCTGGGTGTGGCGGCGCTGGTTTTTGCCCACGGGCCATCGCGGGTTGACGATGATCTCGATGAGTTCCTCGCCTCTTGGGAGCAAGAAGACGTCGCCCGCGCGCGCCGTGCCGCCTCCGAGTTGAGCGGCGAGGAGGAATCGCCGGCCGCTATGGATGCCCTCCCGGAAGAGGCTGTTCGCGGTTTGTTTTGGCAGAGCTACGAGCGCTTGTTGGGGCCGATTTTCTGGTTTGTTTTGTTGGGGGCCTGGGGGGTAGTGCTATTCCGTTTGGCATATGTGGCTAAGGAGTATGCGGAAAGCCGGGACGAAAGCAGCGAGAGTTTTGGCGAAGCGGCTAACTTGCTTGTCTACGTGCTCGACTGGATACCGACTCGTTTGGCCGCACTGGCTTATGGTCTCGCAGGTAGTTTTGTGCATTCCATGGAGGAATGGAAGCAAGCCGCGGAGGGGCGCTTCGCCGGTAACCGGGTGGGCTTTGTCGGTGCAGCCATGGGGGCGCTTAATCTCTCGCTCAGAGAACAAGCGCCGGAGGCTGTCCGCTCGACGGCCCGCGAGGCGCGCTCCTTGGTAACGCGCGCCGTTCTGTGCTGGCTAGCCGTGATTGCCCTGTTAACGATTGCCGGCTGGTTAGGTTAACGCGGCGACTGGGGCGGATCGGTTGCTGTGAGCGGTCACAGGCGAAGCTGCTGCGCCCCGCCTTGCAGCGAGATGCCGCGAATTTATGGGGCAGGGTATTAGTAGTGGTGAGGGTCGCTGCCGACTTTCATGGCAACCGGGCATTCGAGCGAGATGCGCTCGAAGGGGCCGTCTAGACGGGCGGCCGTCAGTTGACCGCCCCATAGGCAGCCGGTGTCAAGCGAGATAACGCCGTCTTCCTGGCGAAAGCCGAGCGTCGACCAATGGCCGAATACGATCCGATCGCCCGCCGTATGCTTGCGGCCGGGTACTTTATACCAGGGAAGGTAGCCTTTCGGACGGTCGGCGGGCGCGCCTTTGAAGTCCATGAGCAAGCGCCCGTTCGGAGCGCAGTAGCGCATACGCGTGAAGGTGTTAATGATAAAGCGTAAGCGGTCCCAGCCGTGGAGCGCGGGGTCCCATTGTGCCGGCTCGTCGCCGTATAGGTGCGCCATGAATTCGGGAAAGCGTTCTCCGCGTAACGCTTCTTCCGCCTCTGCTGCGTAGCGTCGCCCTTCTTCTAAACTCCAGTGCGGGAATAAGCCCGCATGCACCATCGCTGCTTTTAAATCAGGGTCGTGATGTAATAGCGGCCGCGTGCGAAGCCAATCCATTAGCTCGTTGGCGTCGGGAGCGTCGAGGATCTGCTGTAGGCTGTCGTTACGCTTTAGCTTGGACTGTCCGGCCGCAACCGCTAGCAGGTGAATGTCGTGATTACCGAGCACCGTTATGGCGCGGTCGCCCAAGCTGCGAGCGAGTCGTAATACCTCTAGCGAGGAGGGGCCTCGGTTGACAAGATCGCCTGTCAGCCAGAGGTGGTCTTGCGCAGGGTCGAACCGGAGCCGTTCCAACAATCGCTCCAGGGGTTCCAGGCAGCCTTGAATGTCACCTATGGCATATACGGCCACGTGTTATCCTCTGCTTGCTGTAGGTCCTCTAGCTAATGCAAGGTGCGGGGAATCGCAAGCGTAAACACCGGAATCTCGGCATCGAATAGCATGCCGTCTTCGGCCAACATCTGATACCTACCCCGCATGCTGCCGACCGGCGTTTCCAGTACCGCGCCGCTGGTGTAGCGAAAGTGCTTGCCGGGATCGAGCAGCGGCTGTTCTCCGACCACACCATCACCCTCGATTTGACGCTCCTTGCCATTGGCATCGGCAATGATCCAGTGGCGACGAAGCAGCCGTGCTGCCTGCTCGCCATGATTACGAATCGTTACGGTATAGGCGAAAACATAACGATCCTCGGACGGTACCGATTGGTCCTCTAAGTAGGTGGGCTCTACATCCACCTGAATAGCGTACTTTGTCTCGTTTTCCATGTAATCAAGTTTAGGGCGTGTTAACAAGCGTTGGCTAGGAAAAGGTGAGGCATCTTCCTAAAAGACGCCGATTGTTTTGTTCGCCTGATACTAAAGCGGAGCAGGCCGTCGCTTTGTTGGGGTGTTATTCCGGCAAGTTGGGTATCTTTTTGCCGGTGCTTATCAACGCATCTTTACGCGTAGGATAGGGAGGTGGGCCACTTGCTGCGGCCCACCATTAGGTATCTTCGATACCCGCAAGCACTTTAGGAAGCGGCTTCCCGAGTCGAAATGGCAGCACGTTTTTCTTCCAAAGCGGATAGCAAGTTCCGATAGGATTCGACAAAAGCTTCGACGCCTTGGACTTCCAACGCTTTGGTTACTGCCGCCAGATCGACGCCAGCACGGGAGAGTTGCTGCAGGGTCGTTTCTGCCGCTTCAATCCCCGCTACAAGGCGCGCTTTCGGTTCGCCGTGGTCTTTATAGGCGTCGTAAGTGGCAGGCGGGAGCGTGGTTACCGTGCGCTCGGCAATCAGCTCTTCGACGTAAAGCACATCGCTATAGGCTGGGTTTTTGGTGCCGGTGCTGGCCCACAATAGGCGCTGTACCTGTGCACCTTGTTCCCGTAGCGCTTGAAAACGATCGCCGTCGAACACGTTTAGGAAGTGTTTATAAGCAATTCGTGCGTTAGCGATAGCGGCCTTACCCGCTAACGGGGCGTGATCGCCTGCGGCCACTTGTTTATCGACAGCGCTGTCGACACGACTGACGAAGAAACTCGCTACCGAGGCAATGCCGCTGACGGGTTTCCCTGCCCGCAGGCGTTGTTCCAAGCCGCGGATATAGGCTTCGACAACTTCCCGATAGCGTTCGAGAGAGAAGAGCAAGGTGACATTGACGTGAATACCCTCGCTAATGAGGGTTTCGATCGCCGGCAGTCCTTCCACGGTCGCCGGCACTTTTATCATGACGTTAGGGCGGTCGACCCAAGCGTGAAGTTTGCGCGCTTCGCGAACGGTACCTTCGGTATCGTGCGCAAGTGTCGGCGAGACTTCGATGCTGATCATGCCGTCGCGGGCATCGGTAGCATCGTATACCGGGCGCAGGATATCGGCGCCGGCTTGAATATCGGCAACGGCGAGATGATTGAAGAGCTCCTCCGTATCCCACTCGGGGTGCTCGGCGACAGCGCTGGCAATGGCCTCATCGTAGGCTTTGCTGCCGGTGATGGCCTTCTCGAAAATGGTCGGGTTGGAGGTGACGCCGGTCAAACCGTCCTCTGCAACCATGCGTTCGAGTTCGCCAGCCTGCAACATGTCACGGTGAATGTTGTCGTACCAGACGCTTTGGTCGAGACTACCAAGTAACTTTAAAGGATTTTCGCTCATGCCGTTCTCTGCTGTTGGCGCACCATGTGGAAACGAGGCCAGTCATTGTACCTGTTTGCCGGTGCCCCTTGAAATATGTGAATTGCTGCCGATAGTAGGAAAGTAAACGTTGTCAGGGCGGGGTATTGTGCTACGCTCGTAAGACAATCCTAATGGGTAAGGGTTCCGATCCCTCGGATAACCCGGGCACTTACTGAAAAATAAAGAATAAACGGGATATAAAAGCCATGCTGGATAATCGTTCGCGTTTTCCGAAACCCGATCTTATGACGGTGTTGACGGTGGTTGCCGTATTGGGCGTCATTGTGACCGTGGTGAGTAGCTACTTCTAGTCGAGGCTATTTCGAGGTCAAAGGCACAGCACCTGATTGAGTAGGCGTTGAGAAATAGCGCTGACGGGCCGTTTGCTAGCTGCCCGTACTCGCTTGGCTTCTCTGCGCCTGCTGGTGCCTTTTGGCCAAAACTAGAGGCGGACCGCTAAGACATCGCACGGCGCGCGTGGAGGATGGCATTGGCGGTAGAGCCGAGCAACAGGGCTAAGCCGTGGCGACCGTGGCTGCCGACGACGATAAGATCGGCGGGCAACTCTTCGGCTCGGCGCAGTATTTCATGCTTGGTGTGACCTAGGCGAACCTGACAGCGCTGCTCAGGAAGGCCGTGCCGGACGGTAAGCTCACGGAGTTTTTGCTCGGCCTGCTCGACGTATTCTTGTTCCAGATACAGCGATGGCGGCACCACCGTTTCGCTGCCTGCCTCGACCGGAATCGGTTCCACGACGTGGAAGATACTCAACTGGCAGTCATACCGCTGTTGCAGGTCCAGGGCGCGCAGGAGGACTTGCTCGCAATCTTCGTTGAGATCGATCGCCAGCAGGATATGTTGATATGCGCTCATCGCCGGGCTCCTCTGCTGGATGTCCCTCGTCCTGTCAGCGACTCTCTATGCTTTCCGCTTATGTTGGCAGAAAGCCCTATCGGATTACTGAAACTGGTTTCGATAAACCTAATAGATGGCCTTGTTTTCCAGTATAGGCAACTTAGGCGCCGGTGTCAGCGCGGACAGCAAGCGCATCGGCGAGGCGAATAAAGCCGGCGAGATCGATTTGTTCGGCGCGGGCGCCGGGATCGATAGCGGACGCTTTCAGCTGAGACTCGCTCGCTAAACCTTTAAGGGTGTTGCGTAAGGTTTTGCGGCGTTGGCTGAAAGCCTGGGTAACAACCCGTGCGAATAACGCTTCGTCGCTGACCTGCATACGTTCAATGCCGCGCCGGGGCTTTAACCTGACAAACGCAGAGTCGACTTTAGGGACGGGACGGAAGGCGCCGGGCGGAATAGTAAACAGGCTGTCTACCTGACAATAGTATTGAACGATTACCGAAAGACGGCCGTAGGCCTTGGTATGTGGCGCTGCGGCGAGTCGATCTACCACTTCTTTCTGTAACGTGAAGTGCATGTCTTCGATCGCGTCGATATCTTCAAGAAGATGAAAGATCAACGGAGTGGAGATGTTATAGGGCAGATTGCCGACGACGCGAAGCCGTTGGTCTCCCGCTCGCAGTTTGGAGAACGAGAAGGTCAGAGCGTCGCCTTCGTGAATGAGCAGCTCGCCCGCGCCGGCGCAATGCGCACGCAGTTTTGCGGGTAAATCCCGGTCTAGCTCTACGGCTTGAAGGCGTCCGCAGCGTTCCAGCAAGGGGCGCGTTAGAGCGCCCAGCCCGGGGCCGATTTCTACGATGTTATCCTCAGCGCGCGGCGCGATGGTTTCAACCATTCGGTTGATGATGCCGGGATTGTTAAGGAAGTTCTGGCCAAAGCGTTTGCGTGCGCGGTGCTTCATTGGATAGTGCTTATGCTTTATGACAGGTATGCGCCAAGTCGGTCGCCGCGACGATAGCGGCTTCCAGGCTGCCGGAATCGATCTTGCCGGTACCGGAGATGAGGGCTGTTCCATGGTCGACGGAAGTGCGAATGATGGGCAAGCCCAGGGTAATGTTCACCGCATGGCCGAATCCGACATGTTTGAGGACCGGGAGCCCTTGGTCGTGATACATCGCTAGCACAGCGTCGGCATCCTGCAAATGCTGTGGCGTAAAAAGCGTATCCGCCGGTAAGGGGCCTTGGAAATCCAATCCTTCGGTTCGAAGCCGCGCCAGGCAAGGCTCGATCACGTCGAGCTCTTCCCGGCCAAGGTGGCCGCCTTCGCCGGCATGGGGGTTCAGGCCGCAAACGAGCACGCGTGGTTGAGCCAGTCCGAACTTTTGCTGTAAATCGCGCTGTAAAATACGACACACCTGGGTCAGGCGTTGGTCGGTGATGGCGGCACTGACATCTTTTAGCGGCAGGTGCGTGGTGACCAGGGCAACACGCAGCCGATCCGCGGCCAGCATCATGACCGGTAGCGGTGCCTGGGTAAGCTCGGCAAAGTATTCGGTATGCCCGGTGAACGCGGTGCCGGCGTCGTTTATGACGCCTTTATGGACGGGGGCGGTAACCACAGCATCGAACACCCCTTGCAGGCAGCCTTGGCCGCCCTCGCGCAAAGTTTGCAGAACATAGCTCGCGTTTGCAGGGTCGAGCCGACCGGCTGCAACGGGCGTGTGCAACGGCGTGTGGAGAACTTGCAATTGCCCTGCCGCTTGCCGTTGCCGAGGCGCCGAGGCATCGAAGGTGCGTAACGTAAGCGGAAGTCCAAGCTGTGCCGCCCGTGCGGCCAGCAACGCTTTATCGGCGATAACCACCAGCTCTGCATGATGCGCCTGTTGCGCGATCATGGCACAAAGGTCCGGTCCGATGCCGGCCGGCTCGCCGGCCGTAATCGCAATCCGCGGCAGTTGCAGCATGAGCTAGTCCAGCCGAATTTCGACGTAAGCCTCGTCCCGCATCTGGCGCAACCAGTTCTCGGTTGCCTCCTCCATCTTACGCGCTCGCAACTGTTCGGCTGCTTGGGCGCGTCGAATGTCTTCGCTCACGTCTTGTTCGCGGCGATCCAGCACTTCCACAATGTGCCAGCCAAAGGGCGTGCGGAAAGGTTCGCTCAGCTCGCCCGGTGCTAATGAGTTCATGACGTTCTCGAATTCGGGCACCATAGTGCCGGGGTCGGCCCAGCCTAAGTCGCCGCCGCGTGCGGCGCTGCCGGGGTCGTCGGAGTGGGAGCGAGCCAGTTCGGCAAAATTGGCACCACCCTCAATGCGGCGATGTAGGCTTTCGATACGTGCTTGGGCATCGTCGTCCCCGACCAGTTCGGTCGTACGAATGAGAATATGCCGGGCGCGGGTTTGCGTCACCATCTCCGCGTCTCCGGTACGCCGTTGTTGGAGTTTGACGATGTGGAATCCGCCGGCATTCTCGATGATGTCGCTCACTTCGCCGGTTTCCATGGCGGGTACGACAGCGGCGAATAAGGTGGGCAGCTCGCCTTCGCTGCGCCAGCCCAGATCACCGCCTTCTAGCGCGGTTCGGCTGTCGGAGTGACTCGCCGCCATTGCGGCGAAGTCGGCGCCTTCGCGTAGTTCGGCCAGGACTTGCTCTGCTTCGGCGCGCGCTTCTCGGATCTGCTCGGCCGATGCCGCCTCAGGAGTGGCGATCAGGATGTGGCTGACCAGATACTCGGTCGAGTCGTCGCGGGCGGCTCGCGTTTCCAAATACTCGTCGATTTCCTGCGGAGTGATTTGTATTTGCCGTTCCAGCTGGGCTTGCCGGAGGCGGGTGACGGCGATTTCGTCGCGTACGGCCTCGCGGAATTGCGCATAGCTAATGCCGTCTTGTTCGAGGACATCGCGAAACTGCGACAAGGTCATGTTGTTTTGTTGAGCAATACGGCGTACGGCTGAGTTGAGCGTGGCTTCGTCAACTTGTATGCCCATGCGCTCGGCCACCGATAGCTGTAAGCGTTGGATAATAAGCCGCTCCAGCACTTGCTCTCGCAAGACCTGTATGGGCGGTAGTCGTGCGCCTTGCGCTTGCAGCTGAGCGGCGATTTGCTGCATCTCTTGCTCCAATTCGGAGGCGAGTACAACATCGTCGTTGACGACCGCAACGATGCGGTCCAGGGTTTCTCCGGCGCTGACGGCAGTGCCGATGCAGGCCAATAGTAGACCGGCGGTCCATTGCGTTAAGCGGCGGCGCAGAGAGATGCTCATGTTGGTGTCTACCTTCTCGGACGATAGCCCGTGACAGCGTCAATCATAAAATCTTGTACCGAGCGTCCGACATCGGCAAGCCCGGTGAATTCTAGTTGGAACATGACCTCACGTTCCGGTTCCCGGTCCAGGTCGCGCACATATTCGCGCGCCAATAGGCGGAACGACCAGCAGCAGTTGTCGAATTCAAAGCCCGCGAACTGTTCTAGGGTTTCGTTATCGAGCAGCGAGTAGCGCCAACCGCCAATCGCGTGCCAGCGTGCCCCTATAGGCCAGACAAACGAAAGGTCGGTTTGTTCCAGCTCGCGTGAGCCGCTGTCGCGTTCGGTGCGCGAACGATACCCTAGATTGATCACTGCGTCAGGCTGCGGGCGATACTGCAAGCGTAAACCGCTGCGCCGGGTTCGGTTATCGTAAGGGTCCCATCGATAATCCGCAAAGACATTGAAACCGCCGGGCAGTTGGCTGCGAAGTTCTGCCATGATGTCAGAGCTATTGCGCGTGGGATCTTCCAGGGCGTCGTTAATGGTGACTTCGCGGTCTTCCAAGTAAAAGATCTGGCCGACTGACGCGCTGAGGTGTTCCCGTCCGCTTTGGCGGTCGACGACGCGGCTGGTCAACGCCGCCGAGACTTGGTTGGCATCGCCTTGGCGGTCGGGGCCGGTAAAACGATTGGTGCGGAAGAGCTGACCAAGTGTCAGTTCGCTGTCGCGGGTATCGAAACGCGGCTGGTCGCTTTGATCGTATTCGGGAACGTACAGATAGAACAGTCGTGGCTCCAGCGTTTGCATTAAAGCGCGATTGCCTAAGGCGAAATCGCGCTCCAGAAATATCCCTGCCTCGACACTGAAGATCGGTATCGTGCTGCTGGGGTTCTCCGCCGCGCTGTTGTCCGGGCGATCCAGCCAGTACTCGGTGTGGCTAACCGCAAAACTGGGCGTAATAAAATACGCCAGCCCGTCCCAAGTTCGGCTTAAGGTCGGCACGACATGGGCGCGAACGCCGGTATCGCGGGCGCTGGGGTTGGCGTGATCGAAGTAGGTCAGCTCGGATTCCAGACGGTAGTCGAGTCCGGCGGCGATAGGGGCGGGATTATAGTCGACCCTGACTCGCGGCAGTATGCGGTAGGGGGAGCTGACTTCCTGGTCAAGCGTTTGCCACGTTTGCGCTTGGGCGCTGACCCGTAAGTCCAGCGTCTGATAACTGGCTATTGCCAGAGAGGGAAGGTGCGAGACGCTGCTGCTGGCAATGCCGCTGCCGAAATCCCGCAGGTAGTCCTCGTCGCTGACGCGGTTTAAGTCGAGCTCCCACTGAATAGCCCTCTCTTCGGGGCTCTCCATACGGAGGCTGGCCAGCCAGCGGTCGTCGCCGTAGAGGTCGTCGTCCGGTAAATACTGTAAATCGGTTTCTGCCGCGAACTGTCGGGTCAGTAAACGCCATTCGGTATCCAGCATCAGGCCGCGACGGGTGACGATACGCGGTGCGAGCACGGCGTCGTAGTTCGGTGCCATGTTCCAATAGTAGGGGATGCGTAGATCAAAGCCCGAACGCGAGCTTTGCCGGTAACTAGGCGCTAACAAACCGGAGCGGCGCCGGTCGTCGATCGGGAAGCTGATATAAGGCGTATAGAACAACGGAACGCCCATGAATTGGAGCCATGCGTGGCGAGCGCTGCCCATGCCCTCCTCGCGATCGGTACGCAACTCGCTGCCGCGCAACCACCAGTCGGTACGATCGGGTGGGCAGGTTGTGAACCTGACGTCCCGATAGCGACTACGTTGGCTGTCCTCGATAATAATCTCGTCAGCGTCGCCGTGGGTGTAACTATGTTCGAACTGAAACCGTGCGGTGGAAAGCGCGCCGCGGGTGACATCGAAATACAGATGCCCTTCCTCGGCCCATAGGGTCAACCCATCCTCGTAATAACGCAAGTTGCCGCTCGCATCCGCCCGGCTGGTCTCTTGGTTGAAGACGATGCGATCGGCTTGCAGTTGTTGGTCGGCCTGTTGCAGCAGGACATTCCCGGCGAACCGGTAGCTTTGCGTCGCGCCGAAATAGTCGACCCGGTCGGCATCGATAGTCACAGGCGTTGCGGGATCTTCGCGAGCGGCAAGATTCGCCGGGTCCGGTTGCGTACTAATAGGGCCGCCGCACAACGCAGGATCGAATGGCAGATCATTGTTTTCGGCATGCGCGAGCACCGGCGCTACGCCGGCGAGCATAGCGCTAAGTAGAGCGATGCGCGTTAAAGAAGATTTTCGATACACCGGCGATTTACCCGTGTCTGCAGCGGCCGATACCATCTCACAGAAGATGAAGTGCATCAATTGGGCAGACACATTTTACTTCCTTACGCTTTTCGCTAAACGGGAGGTCCGGTAAACGACATGGTTCATGTCGGTAGTTTAAGCCGCTCGTTTATACTGCAGGGCAATGGGTCTTTTTTGAGAGGCAACTCGTGACAGAGGATGTAGTAACCAGCCAACGGCTACCGGCAGCGGTCGACGACGAGCGCTTGCAGATCATGCAGCGTTGGCTAGTGGAAGAATGTGGGTACGCGATCGATACATTGCGTCCGGTATCCGGCGATGCCAGCTTTCGGCGCTACTTCCGCGCCAGCCGTGGTAGCGCCAGTTGGGTCGTTATGGACGCGCCGCCGAGTCACGAGCGCTGCGACGAGTTTGTCCGTATTGCCGATTGCTTACGGTCGATGGGTTTGGCCGCACCGGAGGTGTTGGAAGCGGATCTGGCGCGCGGCTTTTTGTTGTTATCCGATCAGGGAGATCGCCAATATCTCGATGCGCTGGGTGCCGAGCCGGCGGACGATCTCTATCGGGAGGCGCTCGCGGCCTTGGCGCGTCTACAAACCCAAGGCGAGGCGTTAGCCACAACGCTCCCTATTTATGACGAGTCGATGTTGCTGCGGGAAATGCGCTTATTCCCGGATTGGTTGTTGACCCGGCACTTGGGTCTTGAGCTTAGTTCGGCTACCACGCGAATGCTCGAAACCAGTTTTGCCCACTTGGTCGAAGTCGCTCTCAGTCAGCCGCAAGTGGTAGTGCACCGGGATTACCACTCGCGGAACTTGATGATTTTGCCGGATGGCGGTCCGGGGGTATTGGATTTTCAGGATGCCGTGCGCGGCCCCATCACCTACGATTTGGTGTCGTTACTGCGCGATGCCTACATAGATTGGCCCCTTGAGCGGGTTGAGGCCTGGGCCGTGGGTTATCTCGACCGGGAGGGGATTCGCGATTTGGTCGGTACGGTCGATCGCGAACAATGGCTGTATTGGTTTGACCTGATGGGCTTGCAGCGGCACCTCAAGGTCAGTGGTATTTTTGCCCGTCTTTGGCACCGAGACGGAAAAGCTCGCTATTTGCCGGATATTCCGCGAGTGCTTGCTTACCTAGTTCAGGTGAGCGAGCGTTATCCGCAGTTTGCAGGATTGCATCGATTGCTTGTCGAACAGGTGCAGCCGGCTATGGAGGCGATATGCGAGCCATGATTTTAGCCGCTGGGCGCGGCGAGCGGATGCGCCCTCTGACCGATCGAATGCCGAAACCGCTGCTACCGGTTGCCGGACGGCCGCTGATCGTGCATCACATCGAGGCGCTCAAAGCGGCCGGGATTCGCGACATCGTGATCAATACTGCTTGGCTGGGCGAACGGATTACGGAGGCGCTCGGCGATGGCGCGGCGTTTGGCGTTCGCCTTGCGTATTCCGACGAAGGCTCGCAGGCGTTAGAAACCGGCGGAGGCATTTTTAAGGCGCTTCCGTTGTTAGGGGACGAACCGTTTATTGTGGTAAACGGCGATGTGTGGACCGATTTCTCTTTTGAGTCCTTGCCGGAAGTGCCGACTGGAGTGGCTCATCTTGTATTGGTCGATAATCCGTCGCACCACCCTGAAGGCGATTTTCGTTTGCAGGCGGGGCGTGTCGTTGAGGATCAGGGAGAGCGGTTCACGTTCAGCGGGATTGGTGTGTATCGCCCGCAACTGTTTGCCGATTGCCGGCCGGGCGCTTTTCGGTTGGCGCCGTTGTTGCGTGCGGCTATTGCGCGCGGCGACGTGACGGGCGAACATCATGGCGGCCATTGGATAGATGTTGGCACGCCGGCGCGACTTGCCGCCTTAGATCGGATGCTGCAAAAGACGGTCTGAGGTCATGGCCGTGCCCGATAAACAGGCGCAATCAGGTGCGCCGTTGAGCCGGATATGTAAAGAGCCGCAGATGGGAATCGAAATTGACTCGACTTCGTTCAGCAAAGAAGACTTTCGCGCTTTTGCCGCGCGTTTGAAAGAAGAAACCGAGCTGTTCAAAACTTGGTGGAAACAGGGCGGCTTAGCGGCCGAACCGCCGCGGTTCGGCTTTGAGCTGGAAGCCTGGTTAATCGATCAGGCAGGTAATCCGGCGCGTTAACGATGCCTTGCTCGGTCGACAGCAGGACCCTCTGTTGGCGCCGGAGCTGGCACAGTACAACCTTGAGTTGAATAGTCTGCCTCTACCTGCAAAGGGAGCCTCGTTCTCTGCCATGGAAGCGCAACTTAGCGCACTATGGCAGCGGACGAACGCGGCGGCCGAGGCTTCCTCTGCTCGCCTTGGGATGGTGGGAATACTCCCCACACTAAAGCCCGAGCATTTGTGTCTGGAAAGGATGTCGAACTTGCAGCGGTACCGTGCGCTGAATGAGCAGGTGCTGTTGTTGCGCAATCGACGGCCGTTAGATTTGGATATCGAGGGCGAGGAAGTCCTGCGGTTGACACAAGGCGATGTGATGTTGGAGGCGGCGGCAACATCCTTGCAATTACACCTTCAAGTCTCGCCCGCGACTGCGCAGCCTTTATTCAATGCGTCCGTGCTGGCTTCGGCGATCACCGTCGCGGTAGCCGCCAACTCGCCATTTCTGTTCGGTCGACAATTGTGGGAAGAGACTCGGATTCCTTTGTTCGAACAGGCCGTGGCGGTGATGCCGTTGCATGGAGGGCATGCCGGTCCGTACGCCAGGGTGAGTTTCGGCAGTGGCTACGGGCGCGACTGTTTGTACGGTTTCTTCGTCGAGAACCGCCAGCATTTCCCGGTGCTGTTGCCGGTTGTGTTGGACGAGCCGGTAGAGCGCGTCCCGCATCTACGTTTGCACAACGGCACGATTTGGCGTTGGAATCGCCCGGTGATCGGTTTCAATGAGGATGGCCGGCCGCATTTGCGAGTTGAGCATCGAGTGATGGCCGCGGGGCCTTCCGTGCCCGACTCGGTGGCCAACGCCGCCTTTTATTATGGCCTCGTTTTCGGCTTGGCAAAAAGCGAAGAAGGGGCCGATGCCCGCTTGCCGTTTGCGATTGCCGAACGCAATTTTTACGAAGCGGCGCGCGCGGCCTGGCGGCCGATATCGATTGGTTCGGCGGTAGTCGCGCTAATCTGCGGCAACTGATATTAAGTAGTTTACTTCCCCTGGCGCAAAGCGGGCTGGAGACTGTCGGCGTAGACAGCACCGATATCAATCGCTACTTAAGTATTATCGAACGACGCGTTGAAAGCGAGCTGACCGGGGCTGCCTGGCAGCGTGCCTTTGCCGAACGCTACGGGCGCGACTTTTCGGCCATGGTCCAAGCGTACTTGAAGCGGCAGGAGTCGGATATTCCGGTGCACGAATGGCCGCTGTGAAGTAGAGAGCAAGATGACACGGTTAACGGGACGTTGGTGCGGGCATGCTGCAAATCTATGAAGCCTTGCCTGCCGGATTTGTAGACGCTGCTCCGACAGCCTTGGCAGCGTTGTTGGGTGGCCCAAGCTTAATCCACCTGCCCGGGCGGCGTACGCCGGCGCTCTTCGTATCGGTATTGCTGCATGGTAACGAAACGACTGGTGTTGAGGCCGTGCAAGCCGTCCTGCGCCACTACCGAGGTCGCGACCTACCGCGCGCGCTGTCCTTGTTTGTCGGCAATGTGACGGCCGCTCGGGAGGGGTTGCGGCGGCTGGACGGACAGCCGGATTACAACCGCATCTGGCCCGGCGGCGAGCACGTCGACTCTCCCGAGGCTCGGATGGCGGCGGATGTGGTGGATATTATGCGGCGACGAGGTGTGTTCGCGAGTATCGATATTCACAATAATACGGGCTTAAATCCGCACTACGGCTGCATTAATCGGTTAGACGGTCAGTATCTGCATCTGGCGTCCTTGTTTTCGCATACGGTTGTGTACTTTACGCGTCCGCGCGGTGTGCAATCGATGGCGTTTGCCGAGTTGTGCCCGGCGGTAACCGTCGAGTGCGGCCAGGCTGGGAGCGCGTTTGCCGCAGAGCATGCGCAGGAATTTATCGAAGCGGGGCTCCATTTGGCCGAAATACCGGCTCATCCTTCGATGCCGGTGGGCGTTTTCCATACGGTGGCTACGCTCAAAATTGCTCCGGACGTCTCGTTCGGTTTTGGGCGTTGCGGCGCCGAGTTGGAATTGCTGGAAGATCTGGAACAGCTCAATTTCCACGAACTGCCGGTTGGTACCGCTTTGGGGAGAATCGGCAACCATGCGGGGGTGGCCATTGTCGCGGAGGACAATAGCGGTCGGGATGCCACACGGCGTTTCTTATCGGTGGATAACCACGAGATACAGCTGCGTCGTCATGCAATGCCGGCGATGCTGACTCGGGATGAGCGAGTTATCCGCCAGGATTGTTTGGGTTATCTGATGGAGCGGTTGGAGTTGCCGGCAAGCTGAGCGTTCAGATGAACTAGCAAGCGCTTGCTCAGCTCGCCCATACCGATATCCACGCCTAAGTTTTTCAGTTGCGTTACCTCCAGCCCCGGATAGCCGCAGGGGTTAATCCGCTGAAAAGGTTCCACATCCATGTCGACATTGAGACTCAGCCCGTGATAACTACAACCTCGGCGTACGCGTAGGCCGAGAGAGGCAATCTTTTTTTCGTCGACGTAGACGCCGGGCGCTTCAGGCTTCGCCGCCGCCGCAATATCAAACTCGGCTAACAAGTCGACGACGCTTTGCTCCAAAAGACTGACCAAGCGACGGACGCCGAAATCGCGCCGTTTTAGATTGATCAGTACATAAGCAATCAATTGCCCAGGCCCGTGATACGTAACCTGCCCGCCGCGATCGCAAGCTACAACTGGAATCTCGCCCGGTGCAAGCAAGTGTTCGCGTTTGCCCGCCAAGCCCAAGGTATACACCGAGGGGTGCTCGACGAACCAGATTTCGTCGGCAGTGTCTGGGGTCCGCCGGTCGGTAAAGTCTTGCATGTCTCGCCATACGGGTTCGTAGTCCCGTAACCCGAGCTGGCGAATCGTAAGCGGATGTACGGCTGTCATAGTACTTGGGGCTGGGGCTACAGCGTCATGACAATTGCATCGTGATCGTTTAGCGCAAGATAAATGGTATCGAGCTGCTCCCGGCTGGTGGCCGTAATGGTGACGGTAACCGATACGTACTTGCCGTTCCGACTCGGTGTAACTTGAATGTCCTCGTCGCTAACATCCGCAGCGTGTTCGCGAACCAGTGCTGCGACGGTCGGACGTATGTCGTTGTTGGCAAGTCCCATGGCCTTGATCGGAAAGCGGCAGGGAAAATCAAACAGCGTATCGTCGTCGGCAGTCATCGTCTTCTCCAGGGGCGGCGGTCAGCGTTTCCTGGCCATTGTAACATCGACGTAAGAAGAGGGTGCGCAAACACCCGCTTCCAGAATTTTGCAATGATAAGCGGGCGAACAAGCCCAAAGAAATGGCGCGCGTCGCTTAAGCGACGCGCGCGGAGCGGTTCGCGAGCCGAAAGTAGCCGGGAAAGCCTTTTCGGGCAGTCTGTTAGTGGAACAACAAACGAACGTCGTCCATCATCCGGCGCCAAAAACCACCTTCGTCCACCGAATCTAAAGCGAACAGCGGTTCTTCCCGAACGATCTCGTCGCCCAGGCGGATAACCACGTGGCCGAGCGGGCTGCCGGCCGTTACCGGGGCCACAATCTGGCTGTCCACGCTCATGCTGGCGCGCAGGTTGTCGTACTGGCGACGCGGAATCGTGACGTAGAGATCTTGGTTCAGGCCCAGCGGTAGGCCATCCGCCGCGCCGCGCCAGACGCGGGTTTCGGTCAGTGCGTTGTTGGCTTCGTAGAGGCGGTGGGTTTCGAAGAACCGGAACCCATAGTTCAATAGCGCATGGCTTTGATCGGCACGCGCGCGTTCGCTCGAAGCACCCATCACGACCGAGACTAAACGCATGTTATCGCGCATAGCCGATGTTGCAAGGCAATAGCCTGCGGCTGAGGTGTGGCCCGTTTTCATGCCGTCGACGGAGTCGTCGCGCCATAGCAGTTGGTTACGGTTGCGCTGCGAGATACCGTTCCAGGTGAATTGCCGCTCCGAGTACCAAGCGTAATATTCCGGGAAATCCCGAATAGCTGCTTTGGCGAGAATCGCGACATCCCGTGCCGTGGTGTAGTGGTCCTCGTGCGGAAGCCCGGTCGCATTGCGGTAGTTGGTGTTATCCATGCCCAGGCGCGCGGCATACTGGTTCATCACCTGGGCGAAGGTGTCTTCGTTGCCGGCAATGTGCTCCGCTAGGGCGATGCTGGCATCGTTGCCGGATTGAATAATCAGCCCTTTCAGCAGGTTTTCTACCGATACCTGGGTGCCGACTTCGACGAACATCCGAGAGCCCGGGGCGCGCCAGGCGCGTTCGCTAATCGTGACTCTCTCGTCCAGGGTAATGTTGCCGGATTTAAGTTCGTTGAAAACGACATAGGCGGTCATGATCTTTGTCAGGCTTGCCGGATCCACGCGCTCGTCGGCGTTATGGGTGACAAGTTCTCGACCGCTATGGAAGTCCAGCAAAATGTAACTATTAGCCGAAAGACTGGGAGGGGCCGGCAAGGGGATAGAGGCTTGTACTGCCCCGGCCACCAGATACAGGCCTACCAACACTAGCGAAGCGATAAAGCGACTGGATTTAGTCCACGTAGCCATGAGCCGTCAATCTTCCTTATTACCTTGTCGGTCGCCAATACTGCCGGCGACCACAAAACGTTATTTAGCATTCACGCAAGCGCTACAGGCCGGCGTATCGGAGTCAATCGTTGGGCGGTCGCCCGGGGACTGGTCCGATTACTCCATGCGCAGCACTTGGGGCGCGTTAATGCCGAGTTCGGCTAGCCGGGCAGTGAGTTGTGCTAACTGCTCTTCCTGCCTCACCGGTCCTAATCGCACACGGTACACAGAGCCCCGCTCCAGTTCCGCGGCCTGAATCTCAACCGGCGTATCCAGTGCTGCATTTTGGAGCTGAGTTCGCAGCCGTTCGGCGTTGCCGCGTTGGCTGAAAGCGCCGGCCTGGACGAAGATGTTGCTGCCGTTAGGTTCGACCTTGGCCGGCACCGGGGGTTCCCCGGCTTGGTAGTCGGCCATATTGGCGGGTGCTTCTGTTGCGATCACCTCGATCCTGACCGGTGCCGTACCGCGGTCGAGCATGTCCAGGCGATAGGCGGCCGCGTAGGATAAGTCGATAATGCGGTTTCTGGCGAACGGGCCTCGATCGTTGACGCGGACGATAATCTGTTTATCGTTCTCTAGGTTGGTGACGCGTACGTAGACCGGGATCGGCAGATGTTTATGGGCCGCCGTCATGGCGTACATGTCGTAGGTTTCCCCGCTCGACGTGCGCCTGCCATGAAACTTCTTGCCGTACCAAGAGGCGATGCCCTCTTCGGTATAGCCCTGCTCGATGCTATCCATCACTTCATAGGTGACGCCGAATACCTCGTAGCTGCTGGGGTTGCCCCAGCGGCTCGGTGGCTCCCATTTCGGCTCCGGATCGATCACATGGCTGAGGTCCGGCGGGTTGGCGGGTGGGCCATCCGGCTGCCGGTCCGGATCCGGCCCTGGCGTACCCGTTTCGCTCGGTGGCGTGGTCGCGCAGCCGATCATAAACAGACAGATGAGTAAAGGCGCTAAGCGTAACCACGGCTTCATTGTTCAGCCTCCCGCTGTTCTCGAATCGCCTCGCTCAGTTGGTGTACGGCCATAGCGTAGAGCGGGCTGTGGTTGTAACGCGTGATGACGTAGAAGTTTTGTAGGGTCACCCAGTGCTCCGCGCCGTCTTCGGTCTCCAACTCCAGTAGGCGTGCCCGCCGGTCGTCGGCTAGCGTCGCGTTAAATTGGATGCCGGCTTGACGTAATTCGGCAACGCTGTGGCGTGGGCGTAAATCGTTAACGAGTAATTCACGCCAGGCATTGCCGCTGACCTGGGCCGTCGCGACCACCGGGTCGCCGTCGCGCCAGCCGTGACGACGAAAGTAATTGGCAACGCTTGCGAGTATATCGGCCGGATCGCTGAACAGGTCGCGGCGGCCGTTATTGCTGCCGTCTACCGCGTAGGCCCGGTAGCTACTTGAAATGAACTGGGGCACGCCCATTGCGCCGGCGTAGGAGCCGCTTAGGACTAACGGATCGATGCCTTCTTCCCGAGTCAGCAGTAGGAAATGCTCCAGCTCTCGACGGAAGAAGCTGCCGCGCGGCGGGTAGTCGAAAGCCAACGTCGCTAAGGCGTCGATGACTCGATGGCGTCCGCGATAGCGGCCGTAATAGGTTTCCACGCCAACGATAGCGACCAATATCTCCGGGGCTACTCCGTACTCGGCGCTAACCCGTTCAAGAATGTCTTGATGTTCTTTCCAATAGGCGACACCTAGTCGGATTCGCTCATCTGTCAGAAAGATCGGCCGATACCGATACCAGGGAAGTCCCTCCGCCGGTCGCGTAATAGCGTCAATAATTTCCTGGCGGTGCTTCGCCTGCCCGAGCAGCTCGGCAACCTCTGCGCGGTCTAAGCCGTGCCGTTCGCTGACTTCATCGATAAAGCGTTGGACTTCGGTGTGTTCGCTGAAGTCCATGGCCTGAGCCGCTATGGGGCCGCTCAGACTGAATGCGAGGCACAGGGTGCCAATGATCGGTACGCGCAAGGGGAAGTTCCTCTTCTTGTCCCGCTGCTGGTAAACGGTCAATCCGTCCTGTGCCGGTGGCGGAGGCCGGCTATGAAGACCACATTCGGCGATGGGTGTGGATCGACATGAGGATACCGAAAGCGGCCATCAGCGTCACCATCGAGGTGCCGCCGTAGCTAATCAGCGGTAAGGGTAGGCCGACGACAGGTAGTAGCCCGGAAACCATACCCGCGTTAACGAAAATGTATACGAAAAAGGTCAGCGATAGGCTACCGGCAAGCAACCGGCTGAAGCTGTCTTGTGCATTAACCGCAATGAACAGTCCACGGCCGATAATGAAGGCGTATAGCAGTAGGAGCAGGATGACGCCGAATAAGCCGAACTCTTCCCCGAGAACGGCGAATACGAAGTCGGTATGCCGTTCCGGTAGAAACTCCAGGTGAGACTGCGTGCCGTTCAGCCAGCCTTTGCCGTACGTGCCGCCGGAACCAAGGGCAATTTTCGATTGGATAATGTGATAGCCGGCCCCGAGCGGGTCGCGTTCCGGATTAAGGAATGTGAGTACCCGTTGACGTTGGTAGTCGTGCATGCCGAAATACCACAGCAGCGGCGCCGAGCCGACGATGGCGATTGCGGCTCCGATCATGTAGCGCAGACGTAAGCCCGCTAAATAGAGTACGAACAGGCCGGAGGCGGCTACCAGCAGCGACGTGCCGAGGTCGGGCTGCCTAATAATGAGTGCCGTCGGTACAAGCACGATAAACAGGCTGATGGCGATTTGTTTCCAATTCGGCGGCAAGGGATAGCGCGATAAGTACCAGGCCACCATCATCGGTAACGCGATTTTCATGACTTCCGATGGCTGGAAGCGAAAGACACCGAAGTCCAGCCAACGCTTAGCACCTTTGCCTTCGACGCCGATGAAAAGGACCGCCACCAAGGTGGCAACGCTGACGGCAAAGAGCCATGGGGCCCAGCGGCGGAGCGTGGTGGGCGGTATCTGCGCCAGGACCAGCATGACGCCGAAAGCGATTCCTAAACGGATGATTTGGCGGTTAATGGCATCGATATTTTGATCGAACGCACTATATAAGACGGCGAGTCCGGCAAGCGCAAGAATCAGCAACGGGCCCAGTAAGGTCTCGTCAAGGTGCAGGTTGCGCTGTATCCACGTCTGTTTTAGGAACGTGGTGTTCGATGGACCCCTACTCAGCATCGTTCTCATCCCTCAGTAGGTAGGCATCCAGCACCTGGCGCGCCACGGGGGCGGCGACCGAGCCGCCCCCGCCGCCGTGTTCGACGATGACCGCGACCGCAATCCGCGGGTTCTCGATCGGTGCAAAGGCTACGAATAATGCGTGGTTATGAAGCTCCCGGGCCAGTGCTTCGGCATCGTACTCTTGGTCCTGAGCAAGGCTAAATACCTGCGATGTCCCCGTTTTGCCGGCGACGGTATAGCTGAGATTGCGCGAAATCCTGCGGGCGGTGCCTCGGGCGCCCGTAATGGAGAGCTCCATACCCTTGATGATGTCGTCCCAATGCGCGGGGTTTTGCAGGACGATCGGCGGCTGGCTGTAATCGGGGTCAACCGGCTGGATCTTGGCTTCTCCCGGCGCTCGGCTGCCGAGCAGTAAGCGTGGCGGTACCCGGTAACCGCGATTCGCGATGATGGCCGTCGAATATGCGAGCTGCGTGGGGGTGGCGAGATTAAAGCCCTGACCGATGGAGTTGATGATCGTCTCGCCGTGGAACCAGCCTTCGCCTCGCGCTTGGCGCTTCCATTCCCGCGAGGGCAGGATTCCACGCGATTCGCCGATGAGATCGATGCCGGTGGGGCGGCCGAAATTAAAAGGCTCCATGAAGCTACTCATCGCATCGATGCCGAGGTCGAAGGCGACTTCGTAGAACCATACGTCGCAGGACTCGACAAGCGCGTCGGTCAGGTTGGTCGCGCCATGACCGGATCGGTTCCAGCAGCGGTAACGGTGATCTTGCCCGGGGAGCGTATAGAAGCCACGGCAAAATACCCGCTCTTCGGCGCCGATGGTGCCGTTTTCCAGCGCGGCTAGGGCCACGATGGGCTTGGTGGTCGAGCCGGGCGGATACTGGCCCCGCAAGGCACGGTTAAACAGTGGACGGCGGCGGTCGCTCTGTAGTTCTCGGAAAACGTCGATATCAATGCCGTTGACGAACAAATTCGGGTCGAACGTTGGATTGCTCACAAAGGCGAGCACTTCGCCGGTGCTCGGCTCCATTGCCACGATGGCGCCGGTCTCGCCTTCCAACGCTGCCTCGGCCGCTCGTTGTAGTTCAATGTCCAATGTCAGATAAATATCTTCGCCGGGTATGGGGGGCGTGCGCTCCAGAACCCGGATGGCGCGGCCCGAGGCATTTGTCTCGACGCGCTCTAAACCGACTTTGCCGTGCAAGCGGTCTTCGTAGTAGCGTTCGATGCCGGTTTTGCCGATGTGGGTGGTGCCGGCGTAATTGGAACGGTCGATGCGTTGCAGCTCTTGCGCATTGATGCGGCCGACGTAGCCGATAGCGTGTACGGCTTCTTCTCCTAACGGATAATGCCGCGTGAGTTGTGCGCGAACTTCAACGCCCGGAAAACGGTGGCGGTTGATTGCCAAGGCGGCAATTTCCTCCTCGCTTAAGCGAACCTTTAACGGCACCTCTTCGAAGCGACGCTGCCGTGTCCGTAGCTGATGAAAGCGTGTTAAATCGCTTTCGTCGAGTTCGATGATCTCGCCCAGCGCGGTCAACGTGGCGTTCAGATCCTGCACCTGCTCGGGTGTGATGACCAGACGGAAAGACGGCCGATTCTCGGCGAGGACGACGCCGTTGCGGTCATAAATCAAGCCCCGCGTCGGCGGGACGGGAACGACGCGAACCCGGTTCTGTTGCGAGAGCGTAGAGTAGTGCTGGTGATTGACGATTTGCAGGTGGGCCATCCGGCCGACTAGCGTGAGCATCAACGCAATAACCACTAGCCCGGCAACGACGGCGCGCCCGAAAAAGATCCGGGTCTCACGGTTGCGATCCTGAAGAGAGGTATGGGTTGACATAGCCTGGATCCGAGCCGGGCAAACCTAGCGTACGTTGAAGTTTCTTCTGAGCTCCCGCATTAGCACGAACACCCAGGGCCAGAGGACGGTTCCGGTAAATGGCGCAAGCCAATAGGTCCAACTCGTCGGCGAGCGGCCGACCAAACCGTTAATCCAGAACAGAATAAGCTGTGTCAGCAGGAGCAGAACCAGTACTGTAAGTGCTTGCTGCCATAATGGAAATACGCGAATGCGCTGATGCAGCTTCATGGTTAAGAAGGCCAAGAGCGCGAAGGCAAGCGCATGCTGGCCGAGCAGGCTACCGAGCAAGGCGTCCTGCATAAAGCCAACGATAAAACCAATGCCTACCCCAACGCGTTGCGGCAGGGCCATGCACCAGTAAATAAGCACCAGGGCGACCCACTGTGGGCGTGCCGCTGCTGCCCATTCGGGCAACGGGACGACTGTCAGCATCAGAGCGATAACAAAACTTGCGGTTATCGTCCAACCGCCCTGGTGTCCGCTAGCCGACATTAACGTTCCCCCCGCTTGAATTCTCCGCATCCGGTGCGAGTAGGGCCGGGTCCATCTGGCCCTCGACCAGTAAGACCTGCCGGCTTCGGTCTAAGGCGGCGGTAGGCTTGGCGACGATTCTCGCAAATGGTAGTCCGGGGTCGATAATCACGTCGGTCACCCGGGCGACCGGATAACCTGGAGGGAAGCGTCCGCCAAGGCCCGAGGTGACTAATAGGTCGCCGACTTCGACATCGGCGGTTGTTGGTAAATTAACGACTTCGAGGCGTCGTAAATCCCCGCTACCCATCGCTACCGAGCGCAAACCATTGCGGTTGATCTGTACCGGGAGTGCGTGACTTGGGTCGGTAATCAAACGCACCATCGCACTGACCGGGCCGAGTCGATCCACCTGGCCGACGACGCCGTTGGCATCCAGCACCGGTTGGCCCACGAACAAGCCGTCCCGACTGCCTCGGTTGATTTGAATCAGATGAATGTTCGGGTCCAGGTCGACCCGCATTAACTCGGCGATCAGGGTCGGTTCGCCGACCTCGTAAGACGATTGCAATAGCGCTCTGAGATTGATGTTCTCCCGCTCCAGGCTGTCGAGGCGTTGCAAGCGGGTCTCGTTGAGCAATTGTTGAGCGCGCAGGCGGGCGTTCTCTTCGATCAATTGGCGCCGCGAGCCGAATTGATCGGAGAGGAAATTGCCGGCCCGAAAAGGGATGTCAACCGCCGCATGAATGGGGTAAACCAGTCCGGCAATGGTCTGCCGAACCGGATCGCCCAGTTGCTGGCGGTGGTCGAGCACCATGAGTAATGTCCCGAGCAGTAGACACAGTACCATTCGGGTGGTGATCGACGGCCCTTGTAGGAATAACGGTTTGATGGCGCTCCCCGTTGATATATCTAAGGCTCGGACACCCAGCCTTGTTATTTGCCAATCGGTATAGGGCGTCCGGCGGGGCCGATGAGACCCCGCCAGTTCGAGCTTAGTCCATCACAAACAGGTCAGTGCCTCGTTCATCCATTAGCTCAAGCGCACGCCCGCCACCGCGAGCGACACAAGTGAGCGGATCGTCGGCTACCACAACGGGCAAGCCTGTCTCCTCCATGAGGAGGCGGTCGAGGTTGCGTAACAACGCCCCGCCGCCGGTGAGGACGATGCCGCGTTCGGCAACGTCCGCGCCAAGCTCGGGCGGCGTTTGCTCTAGCGCCGTTTTCACAGCACCCACAATCCCCGATAAAGGTTCCTGTAACGCTTCCAGAATTTCATTGCTGTTTAGCGTGAAGCTGCGCGGCACGCCTTGCGCTAGATTGCGGCCTTTAACCTCGATCTCGCGAACTTCCGTGCCTGGGAAAGCGGTGCCTATCTCGTGCTTAATGCGCTCCGAGGTGGCTTCCCCGATCAGAATGCCGTAGTTGCGGCGTACATAGTGCGCGATCGCTTCGTCGAAACGATCCCCGCCGATGCGGACGGAGGCCGAATAGACGATACCGTTCAACGACAATACCGCGACTTCGGAAGTGCCGCCGCCAATGTCGAGCACCATCGAGCCGCGCGCTTCTTCTACCGGCATGTTGGCGCCGATCGCAGCCGCCATCGGCTCCTCGATCAGATACGCTTCGCGCGCACCGGCACCGGCTGCCGACTCTCGAATCGCACGCCGCTCCACTTGGGTCGAACCGCAAGGGACGCATACTAAAACGCGAGGGCTCGGTTTTAGAAAACGCGCTTCATGCACTTTTTTAATAAAATGCTGAAGCATTTTCTCCGTAACCGTAAAATCGGCAATTACGCCATCTTTTAACGGTCGGATGGCACGAATGTTTCCGGGCGTGCGTCCAAGCATTTGTTTCGCTTCCGCGCCGACCGCGGCAATGCTTTTGACGCCGCCATCGGGGTCCTGGCGAATGGCGACCACTGACGGCTCGTTCAATACGATGCCTTGGCCTCGGGAATAGATCAGCGTGTTGGCTGTCCCAAGATCGATCGACAGATCGTTTGAGAACAACCCGCGAATGCCCTTGAACATGTTCTCTACCTGCTTATGAGAAGGCGATAATCTAGCAACGGTGGGGGCTTTGGGCAAGCAGTGGACTATGGTAAGTTTGTCCGCTTCTTGGGATCAATTCTCCGGAGTGTGATATGTCTCTCAGCTCTGCCGATGTCCAAAGCATTGCCCATTTAGCCCGTCTTTCAATTGAAGACCAGGATATCCCAGAATATGCAAGAAATCTGTCGGATATTCTCAATTTTGTGGAACAGCTTGGAAAAGTTGATACAAAAGGTGTCGATCCGATGGCGCACCCGCTCGATATGGCTCAGCGGTTGCGCGTTGACGAAGTGAGCGAGAGCGACCAGCGGGAGTTGTTCCAGTCGATTGCGCCGGCAACCGAAGCAGGTTTGTACCTGGTGCCGCGCGTCATCGAGTAAGGGCAAGTGCTCGAACCCTCTGGCGACTTTTAAATCATCCCCATCCAAGGCCGGAAGATGTACGAAAAGACTTTAGCCGAATTGTCCGCCGCTTTGCGGGCCGGTGAAACTTCCAGCGTCGAATTGACGCAAACCTTTTTGGACCGCATCGAGCGGCTGAACCCGGATTTAAATGCCCTGATTACGGTGACGCGGGAACAGGCTTTAGCCGATGCTAAATCTGCCGACGAAATGCGTGCGGCCGGTAAGGCGGGCCCGCTAACCGGTATCCCGCTGGCGCACAAAGATATCTTCTGTACCCAAGGTGTGCGTACCAGCTGCGGTTCGCGGATGCTGGATAACTTTATCGCCCCCTACAATGCGACGGTGGTCGAGAAGCTGAAAGCAGCCGGCATGGTGTGCGTTGGTAAAACGAACATGGACGAATTTGCCATGGGGTCTTCCAACGAAACCAGCTTCTACGGCCCGGTCCGGAACCCCTGGGATGTCCAGGCCGTTCCTGGTGGTTCGTCTGGCGGTTCTGCGGCGGCTGTGGCCGCGCGTCTGGTGCCGGTCGCAACCGGTACCGACACCGGCGGCTCGATTCGTCAGCCGGCGGCGCTATGCGGCATTAGCGGACTGAAACCGACCTATGGGCGCGTTTCGCGCTACGGCATGATCGCGTTCGCATCCAGTCTCGACCAAGGCGGGCCGATGGGCTATAGCGCCGAAGACCTGGCGCTGATGATGAACGCAATGGCAGGCTTCGACGAGCGCGACTCGACCAGCGTCGAGCGCGAAGTGCCCGATTATACGGCCGATCTCGGCGAGTCGTTGCAGGGATTGAAGATCGGGTTGCCAAAAGAATATTTCGGCGAAGGCTTGGACTCGGAAGTGGCGAAGGTTGTCGAAGCCGCTGTCGAGGAATACCGCAAGCTCGGTGCCGAAGTGCGGGAAATCTCCCTACCCAATACGGAATTGGCCGTGCCGGTTTACTACGTGATCGCCCCGGCCGAGGCTTCTTCCAACCTGTCGCGCTACGACGGTGTACGGTTCGGCTACCGCTGCGAAAATCCGGTGGATTTGGAAGACCTTTATAAGCGTTCTCGCGGCGAAGGCTTCGGTCCGGAGGTGAAACGCCGCATTATGGTCGGTACTTATGCGCTTTCCGCCGGTTATTACGATGCCTACTACCTGAAGGCGCAACAGGTTCGGCGCATGATTCGCGACGACTTCACCCGGGCGCTGGAGGAGGTCGACGTGATTATGGGGCCGACCTCGCCTACCGTGGCGTTTAACTTGGGCGAGCGTTCGGACGATCCGGTGCAAATGTACTTGTCCGACGTCTACACCATTGCCATCAACCTTGCCGGGGTGCCGGCCATGTCGATTCCGGCCGGTTTCGCCAACGGCCGCCCTGTCGGCTTGCAGGTGATCGGCAATTATTTTGACGAGGCGCGGCTGCTTAACGTCGGCCATCAGTACCAACAGGTGACCGATTGGCACCGGCGGATGCCGGAACAGTACGCCTGATCAGATTGCCGCCGAGTCTCGTTAGCGGAGATCGGCGGCGGCTGTTCCCTCTAGACGCTTAGCGCCGCTGCAAGCGGTGGAACGAAGGTAGTAAGCATGGAATGGGAAACCGTAATTGGGCTGGAGATTCACGCTCAGCTCGCGACTAAGAGCAAGATTTTTTCCGGCGCATCGACCGCATACGGTGCAGCGCCGAACACCCAGGCGTGCGCGGTCGATCTGGGCTTGCCGGGGGTTTTGCCGGTATTGAACAAAGATGTAGTGCGGATGGCCGTGAAGTTCGGCTTGGCTATCGGTGCAAAGGTGGCTCCGCGCTCGGTGTTCGCCCGGAAGAATTATTTTTATCCCGATCTGCCCAAAGGCTATCAGATCAGTCAATACGAGCTGCCGGTTGTCGAGCAGGGTATGCTGGAGATCGAGCTGGAGGACGGCAGCACCAAGAACGTCGGGGTGACGCGAGCGCACCTGGAGGAAGATGCCGGTAAATCCATGCACGAAGATTTCGAAGGCATGAGCGGTATCGACCTTAACCGTGCCGGTACCCCGCTATTGGAAATCGTCTCCGAGCCGGATTTGCGTTCGGCGAAAGAGGCGGTGGCGTACATGAAAAAGCTACACAGCTTAGTACGTTACCTGGAAATCTGCGACGGCAACATGCAGGAAGGCTCGTTCCGCTGCGATGCTAACGTGTCGGTACGGCCGAAGGGGCAAAAGGAGTTCGGTACGCGCGCCGAGTTGAAAAACCTGAACTCGTTCCGTTTTGTCGAGCGTGCCATCAATATCGAGGTCGAGCGGCAGATCGATTTGCTGGAAAGCGGCGGCACGGTGGTGCAGGAAACTCGCCTGTACGACTCGGTGAAAAACGAGACCCGCTCCATGCGGACGAAGGAAGAAGCGAACGACTACCGCTACTTCCCGGACCCGGATTTGCTGCCGCTCGACATCGAGCCGGCTTTTATCGACCAGGTTCGCGCTACCTTGCCGGAGTTGCCGGACGAGAAACGGCGACGCTTTATCGATGAGTACAAGCTCAGCGTCTATGACGCCGGCGTATTAACCAGTAGTCGGGAAATGGCCGATTTCTTCGAAGCGGTGGTGCGCGAATCCGGCGGGCAGGCCAAGATGTCGGCGAACTGGGTGATGGGCGATTTCTCCGGCGCGTTGAATAAAGACGGCCTGGAAATCGGCGACAGCCCGGTCACCCCGACAATGCTCGGCCAACTCTTGCAGCGGATCGCCGACAATACGATTTCCGGCAAGATCGCTAAAGAAGTTTTCGAGGCGATGTGGAACGGCGAAGGCATGCCGGATGACATCATCGAGAAACGCGGCTTGAAGCAGGTGACCGACACCGGAGCGATCGAGGCGATGATCGACGAGGTTTTGGCGGCTAATCCGGGCCAGGTTGAGCAATATAAGGGCGGTAAGGACAAACTGCTCGGCTTCTTCGTCGGCCAGGTCATGAAGCTCTCGAAAGGCAAAGCCAACCCGGCTCAGCTCAATGAGCTATTGAAGAAAAAACTGGCCGAGTAACGGTGTGCGGGGTGTCCAACCTTGGTCGGACACCCCATATCCAGGTGAGCGTAGTCCTCCCGCCTGTTTTCGCTTGAGTAGCTGTCCGAGTATCCGATGAGCACCCCAGACCATCTTTATCGCTTCGTTTTCGAGCATGCCAATGTGCGCGGCGAGATCGTGCAGTTAGACGATACCTACCGTTCGGTACTTGCCCGCCGGGAGTACCCGCCGGTGCTACAGCGCTTGGTCGGCGAAGCCTTGGCTGCCGCGGCTTTGTTGACGGCCACGCTGAAATTCCGCGGCTCTTTAAGCCTTCAAATTCAGGGGCAGGGGCCGTTGACCTTGCTGTTGGTGCAAGCCGGTAGCGATGCCGGTTTGCGCGCGCTTGCCCGGTGGGATGGCGAGTTGCCGACAGAGGGCGACCTGACGGCCTTGTGTAAAGGCGGCTATTTGGCCATTACAATCGACCCGGAAGACGTCGCGACCGCTATCAGGGGATCGTTGCATTGGAGTCGAGCGGCTTGGCCGCCGCGCTCGATACGTACTTTCGCGAGTCGGAGCAGCTGGCAACGCGGGTTTGGCTAACGGCCGACGGCGGTCGGGCGGCGGGAATGCTGGTGCAGCGGTTACCCGGCGAGGACGACGATTCCGATGCCTGGAATCGGGCGGAAATTCTCAGCGACACGATAACCCCGCGTGAACTCATCGAACTCAGCGTGCCCGAGATATTGCAGCGTCTCTTTCACGAGGAAGATATTCGCCTTTTCGATCCTACGCCGTTTCGCTTTCATTGCACCTGCTCCGACGAGCGTATTCGCGACATGTTGCGATCGCTGGGTAGCGAAGAAGTGCACGATATCCTTGCCGAGCAAGGGCAGGTGGAAGTTAGCTGCGACTTTTGCGGCAAGCCGTATCGTTACGATGCGGTCGATGTCGAGCAGTTATTCCTCGCCGACGGCTCGCCGCCTACCTCTACAACTCGCCAATAAAAAAGGATTGTCGGGGGCGCTCGCAGAGCGCGGGCTTAGTGTCGGGCGCAGACTGGGCAGTTAGGGTCTTTGGGAATCCGCAAGGATCGCCAGCTGCTCTGGGTAGCGTCGAAGACGAGCAGTTTGCTGTCGGACGGCGTGCCGCAGCCACTAAGTATCTTGATGGCTTCCAGCGCTTGCAGGCTGCCGATAATGCCTGGTAAAGGGGAGAGAATGCCTGTTTCGCTGCACGTCTCGGCGACATCTTCGCTAGCGGGAAATAGACAATGATAGCAGGGCTGACCGGGGCGATCGGCGCGGAAAACGGCCAATTGGCCTTCCATGCGAATAACGGCGCCGGAGACGAGCGGAGTGCCACTGGCTACACAGGCGGCATTGACCGCATGGCGGGTTTGGAAATTATCGCACCCATCGATCACTAGATCGACGTCGGCAAGGTGCCGTTCTAGCTTTGCTTCGTCCAAGCGCTCGGCTAGAGTCTCGATGCCGACATCCGGATTGATGCTACGGATCGCCTCCGCGGCCGACTCCACCTTTAATCGCCCGATATCCTGGGTGCCATGGGCGATTTGACGTTGTAGATTGCTTAAATCGACGCGATCGAAATCGGCCAGAACGAGGCGGCCGACACCGGCTGCGGCGAGATAAAGCGCAACCGGCGATCCAAGCCCCCCACTCCTACTAACAGCACGCGTGCGTTCAGCAGCCGCTGTTGGCCTTCGATGTCGAATTCCGGCAGCATAATCTGGCGGCTGTAGCGAAGTAATTGTTCGTCTTCCATTGGTTTAGCGGTGCGTAACGTCCGGACGATGAGTGTTTGGTAAACGGCCGCGGCTTACCCGCTCGTGACCATTTAGATCCCTTATGGTAACGACCTGTTCGAAGCCCGCCAGGGTTAGCAGCTGGCGAACCGCGGCACCTTGTCGATAACCATGTTCTAACAAAAGTGCGCCATGTGGCGTGAGATAGTTCGGAGCAGCTTGAATAATCGTGCGCAAATCGGCAAGTCCGGCGTCTTCGGAGAGTAAAGCCGTGGCTGGTTCGAAGCGGCAGTCGCCTCGATACGGCTCCGGCTCTTCCGCTCCAATATACGGCGGATTGCTGACGATCACGTGTAAGCGCTCGCCAACTAACGGGGCGAACCAGTCTCCCTGGCGAAGATCGACGTTGCTAAATCCGAGCCTGTCACGATTGTCGCGGGCTACGGCTAACGCACCGGCGCTATTGTCTACGGCTATGACGTTCGCTTGCGGACGTTCGCTTGCAATGGCCAGTGCGATCGCGCCGCTACCGGTGCCGAGATCGGCTACTTTTACCGCAGCCTGGGAAGGTAACAGCACGAGCGCCTGTTCGACCAGCAGCTCGGTTTCCGGGCGTGGAATCAGCGTGTCGGGCGTCACGCGCAACGGTAAAGACCAAAACTCCTGCGCCCCGATCAAATAGGCGACCGGCTGTCCGCTATGACGCTGCTCGACCAGTGCCGTGAACGCCTCTTGCGTCGCCGTGTCTAATGCCCGCTCTGGCCAAGTATAAAGGAAGCTACGATTCACCTTGAGGCAGTGGCAGAGCAACACCTCGGCATCCAAACGCGCAGAGTCGGAAAGCCCGTACAAGCACTGCTCGCCCCAGGCAAGCGCTGCGGCCAGGGTCGCCAGCGGCGGCGGATGCGGCTGGGTCACTGCTACTTACTTCGCGTTGTCAAGCACTTGGCCTGGAATCGCTTTGTCTTCTAGCATGATTGGAATTCCATCGTCCACTCGGTAGATCCGTTCACCGTTTTCGGTAATCAGAGCCTCTTTCAAAGGCGCTTCTACCGGGGTATCGTCAAAGTAAAGTGTGCCGCCTTGCGCGATCGCATCGTTTAACCGTTTTAGCTGTTCCTTACGAAGCAGCTGCACGGAAGCGCCGGTAGCGGGGCAGCAGAGTATGTCGAGGAGCTTGTGGTCGATAGCCATGAACATTCCCTCAAATGGTTTGCCAACTATATCACCTGCTGACAGATTGGTTCTTGCGCTAGAAGCAAGATCTACAGCATTTTTACAGCTATATATAAAGAACGAGCGCATGAGTGCCGCTGTATTGGTTAAGGAACGACTCCCTCGTGATACTCGTCCGGAAATATAGAGACGAGGCATGATAGAAGCGTCCGCTGTTTCTAACAAAGCCGATTCCGCGCTTCCGGGTCGGTGCAACACGGGAAACCAGGAAAGGATACCCGTCTCTTCGCCGTAAAGGGTCTGCCGGATGGTTAGATGCCGTCCGTCATGGAAGAGCAGCCCGCACGGTAACGGAGGTGAGCCATGAGCCGCAAAGATTACCATGATCCCGGCCAACAAGACGGTGATTCCTTGTTTTGTTCGTTTTGTGGCAAAGCAGAGGAGCAAGTCGGTACTTTGATCGCCGGCCCGTCCGCATTTATTTGCGATAGCTGTGTAGAGGATTGCAATCGGCTCATGCTGGAAGAGTTCTCTGTACCGCCGCGAGAACTACTTAAAGAGTTGCCGAAGCCGCGCGAGATCCACAACTTCTTGGACGGCTACGTCGTTGGCCAAGAGCAAGCGAAGCGTACCCTCGCGGTTGCTGTTTATAACCATTACAAGCGCCTGGCCCACAACCAGAGCATCGACCCGGTCGAGATCAGCAAAAGCAATGTGATGTTGATCGGGCCCAGCGGTTCGGGGAAAACATTACTGGCCGAGACCATGGCGCGGATGTTGGACGTTCCTTTTGCAGTGGTCGATGCCACCAGCCTGACAGAAGCCGGTTATGTCGGCGAAGACGTTGAGACGGTTGTGCAAAAGCTTCTGCAGGCATGCGACTACGACGCTGAAAAAGCGGGGCGGGGGATTGTCTATATCGACGAGATCGACAAGCTGGCCCGGCGTTCGCAGAACCCTAGCCATGGTCGGGACGTGTCCGGGGAGGGGGTGCAGCAGGCCTTGTTAAAGCTTATGGAAGGCACGGTTGTGACCTTGCAAGGGCGAGGCGGCCGGCGCCAGATGCAGCAGGAGCAGGTGCAAATCAACACGCGCGATATCCTCTTTATCTGCGGCGGCGCCTTTGCCGGCCTCGATAAAGTGGTCGCGGGCCGTACCACGCCGCGCGGTATCGGTTTCGGGGCGACGGTCTCTGCCCAGCAGAATGCGGAGTTTGCGAAGTCGCTCGCAGTCGACGATTTGATCAAGTTCGGCCTGATTCCGGAGTTTGTCGGTCGTTTGCCTGTGATTGCCGTCCTCGACGAGCTTGACGAGGCTGCGCTGGTCGGCATTCTCACGGAACCGAAAAACGCGTTGGTGCGGCAATATGCGGAGTTGTTCGGTCTGGACGATTGCGCATTGGAAATCGAGGCGGAAGCGTTGGCGGCGATCGCACGCGAAGCCATTGCGCGGGGAACCGGTGCTCGCGGCTTACGGGCGGTCTTGGAGCGCGTGCTGCTTGAGCCGATGTATCGGGTGCCGGCGGCGGGAGATGTCCAGGCTGTCGTGATCGATGCAGAGTGCGTCAACGGCAAACCTGCCCAGTATCGCTATGTGAGCCAACCGCAGAGAGTTGCACAGAACTAATTCCGCTACAGGCGGTCTAAGGGCGGGAATGCCATATTAGGCCACGGTTTTTAGGTCGTCGCAAAGCGGATGTCTGAGGCTTGGCGAGGCTGGTAGCGAGTGGCTCCAGCTCTGAATAAGGCGTTGTTCAGTATTTGCTGAAGTTGCTATGAGCTGAGGCCAAGCCGAAATGGCTTGGCCTTCTTGTTTACAGCGGGCTAAGATGATTTCTTAGAGAGATTCGGTTATTACTGTCCCGCCGTAGAACGATGTGTCGTGAGTTATGTCAGAAAAGTCGGTTGATAATACTAATGTCCTGTCGCAAGAGCTGTTGCCGACGCCGCAGGAAGTGAAACAGAAGTTGCCCTTAAGCGAGAAAGCGCGGGCGACTGTCGTCGAAGGTCGTCGCACCGTGGAGGCCATCCTCGATGGTCGGGATCCGCGGTTGTTGGTCGTTGTCGGTCCTTGTTCGATTCATGACCTAAAGGCTGCGCGCGAGTATGCGGCTCGTTTGAAGCGCCTGCGGGAAGAGTTGCGCGACGAACTCTATATCGTGATGCGAGTATATTTTGAGAAGCCGCGGACCACCGTCGGTTGGAAAGGGCTGATCAATGACCCGCGGATGGACGATTCCTTCCATATTGAGGAAGGTTTGCACGTGGCGCGAGGTCTCCTTCTAGAGTTGGCGGAGATGGGCTTGCCGACCGCGACCGAAGCGTTGGACCCTATCTCGCCGCAGTATTTGCAAGATCTTATTACCTGGACTGCAATCGGCGCTCGTACCACCGAGTCGCAGACCCACCGCGAGATGGCAAGCGGTTTATCGACGCCGGTCGGTTTCAAAAATGGGACTGACGGCAGCTTAACGGTGGCGATCAATGCCTTGCACTCCGCAGCCACTCCGCATAACTTTTTGGGGATCGATCAAAACGGGCGTTGTGCGGTTATTCGCACTGCCGGTAACCGGTACGGCCATGTGGTCCTGCGGGGCGGCGAGAAGCCGAACTACGACTCGGTGAGTATCGCCTTGTGCGAGAAAGAGCTGGCTGCTGCCGGTTTGCGGACGAAGCTCGTTGTCGATTGCAGCCATGCCAACTCGAACAAGGATCCGGCATTACAGCCGTTAGTATTCGATAATCTGGTAAATCAGATCTTAGAAGGCAATCAGTCGATCGTTGGCGTTATGCTGGAGAGTAACCTCGGTTGGGGAAACCAGAAATTGACGGCCGATAAAGCAGATCTCGAGTATGGCGTCTCGATTACCGATGCCTGTATCGACTGGGATACGACAGATCGTGCTTTGCGCGATGCCGCCGCAAAGTTGAAGCAGGTATTGGCGAAGCGAGTGGCTTGTTAGTCGGCATTAGGAGGTCCAGGCGGGTGGTGTCGGGCCTCATTAATGATGTTTTGCAAGAAGTAGCTTGAATTTTTAGAGCGCGGTCACAAAGTTTTTGGCTGCTTTCCAGCAGGCTTTACGGACGTGCCGGAAAGTGTTTTTGTTATACCAACACGCGGATCAAAGCTGCATGCCGATTAGGAATGGCGAGGCATTGTGTGTCTCCACAAGGAATCATGAAAGCCGTGTCGCAGCTTGGGAGGCCAGGTGCTTGGAGGAGGCCTGGTTAGATGGAGGAAAAGACCATGTCCAATAAACATGTTTTGCCGGTAAAGGGCTTTGAGCCGTATAAGGAAAGCGAGGGCGAGGAGTACATGAGCAGGGCTCAGCTGGAGCATTTCAGCGAGCTTTTGCTGGCTTGGAAGCGGCAGTTGCAAGAAGAAGTCGAGCGCACTGTGCATCACATGCGCGACGATGCATACAACTACGCCGACCCCGCCGACCGAGCGACTCAGGAAGAGGAATTCGCCCTTGAGCTGCGTGCGCGTGATCGTGAGCGCAAGCTGATTCGGAAGATCGACCAGACACTGGAGAAGATTCGTAAGGACGATTACGGCTACTGCGAGATGTGCGGGGTTGAAATCGGCTTGCGGCGTCTGGAGGCGCGGCCAACGGCGACGCTTTGCATCGATTGCAAAACGCTCGAAGAAATTCGCGAGAAACAGCGCGTTGCTTAATGGCGTTTCAGACGAGTCTAATAAAAAAGCCTGCTTTAAGCAGGCTTTTTATTGTTTATCGCGCTTTACTTTAGTGAGGGGATTAGTTTCCGCTGTTGGCGGTTCAGTGTGGTGCGCGCTTCGCACGGCTTAATGCATCGCTACCGGCAGTAGCGATAAAGATAAGCACATTCTCGCCAAAGCGTGATGAACCCCTTTTATTGGACGCGTCCGTATGTAGGGCAACGCTTATTGATCGGCCAAAGCTGCTAGCTGGTCCGCCTGATATTCGTTGACCAACGGGTCGATGACCTGATCTAAGTTGCCTTGTAATATTTCGTCGAGCTTATACAGCGTCAGGTTGATGCGATGATCCGTTACGCGGCCTTGCGGAAAGTTGTAGGTTCGTATGCGTTCGGAGCGGTCGCCGCTACCCACTAGCAGACGCCGTTGCGCCGTTTGCTCCGCGGCCTGCTTTTCTTGCTCGGACGATAACAGCTTGGCCTGTAGCAGGCTCAGCGCTTTGGCTCGGTTCTTGTGTTGCGAGCGCTCGTCCTGACATTCCACAACGATGCCGGACGGCAAGTGGGTGATCCGAATGGCCGAGTCCGTCTTGTTTACGTGCTGACCGCCAGCCCCCGACGCCCGGAACGTATCGACCTTCAGGTCGCTGGGGTTGATGTCGATCTCTTCCACCGCTTCCACTTCCGGCAACACGGCTACCGTGCAGGCAGAGGTGTGAATGCGACCCTGGGACTCGGTTTCGGGTACACGTTGAACCCGATGGGCGCCGGATTCGAATTTCAACCTCGAATAAGCGCCTTGGCCGATAATGCGGGCAATGACCTCCTTAAAACCGCCATGCTCGCCGCCGCTTTCGCTGATCATTTCGATCTGCCAGCGCTGTTGTTCGGCGTAGCGGCTATACATGCGGAATAGATCGCCGGCGAATAAAGCCGCCTCGTCGCCGCCGGTGCCGGCGCGAATTTCCAGGAAGATGTTGCGCTCGTCGTTAGGGTCCGTTGGGAGGAGCAGGATTTGCAGTTCGCGCTCCCGCTCCGCTAAAGCATCTTCAACCGCAGCCAGCTCTTCTTCCGCCATAGTGCGTATATCCGGGTCGTTATCGGCCCGCATGGCTTCGGCATTTGTTCGACGCTCCTCGTAATCCCGGTAGTTGCGCAGCGCCTCGACGACGGGCTCAAGGCGGGCATACTCCTTCGACAAACTCGTAAAACGTGTCTGGTCGCTAATAATATCCGGTTGCGCCAACAGCGCACCGACTTCCTCGAAGCGTTCTTCGAGCTGGTTTAGTTTGTTGCGTATAGAAGCCTTCACGGCGTTAACTCGTCCTCGTCGCTGATATCGAGCAGGCGTTTGGCTGCTTTAATGCCATTGTCGTCGCCGGTAGCGGCGATTTCCCGCAACCCTTTGGTGGGGGCGTGGAGTAGGGTGTTGGTCAGGGTATGCGCTAAATACTGCAATACTTCGACGGCATCGTCGCCGGCTTCCAAGCGTCGTTGCGCGCGTGCAAGGAGTTCGTCGCGCTGACGCTCGGCACGACTGCGCAATTGCTTGATCGGCGGGACGGCCTCTAGCGAACGTACCCAGCCCATGAACTGCTCGACCTGCTCGGCGACGATTTCTTCCGCTTGCTCTGCCGCTGCTTGTCGCGAGCGAAGATTATCCTCGATGACCTCGCGAAGATCGTCGACGGTATAAAGGTAGGCATCGTTTAGTTTGCCGACTTCGGCTTCAATATCCCTTGGCACGGCCATGTCTACCATGAAAATGGGCCTGTGTTTGCGTTGCTTGAGCGCGCGCTCCACGCTGCCTTTTCCAATGATCGGTAACGGACTCGCGGTCGAGGCGATTATGATATCGCTACGATGCAAATGGCCAGGGATCTCGCTGAGCGTAATCGCTTCCGCGTCATGGGGGGCTGCGACGGATTGCGCGCGCTCCAATGTGCGATTGGCTACCAGCATGTGGCCGACGCCTTGCTGCCGTAGGTGGCGGGCAGTCAGCTCGATGGTTTCCCCGGCGCCTATCAGTAAAGCTGTGCTCCGGTTTAACTCGCCGAAGATTTGGCGCGCTAAACTCACCGCTGCAAACGCTACCGATACCGGATTGGCGCCAATGGCCGTTTGGGTGCGGACTTGTTTGGCAACCGCGAACGCATGTTGGAAGGCGCGATCGAGTAAGTGCCCTAAAGTGCCGCCGGATACCGCACAGTTATAGGCCAGTTTCGCTTGGCCGAGAATTTGCGGCTCGCCGAGGATCATCGAATCGAGCCCGGCGCAAACGCGTAATAAATGGCGTAGCGCCTCGCCACCTTGATAGCAAAACAAATGAGGCTTGAGTTTTTCGAAGCGGATGCCCTTATGTTGGCAGAACCACCGTATGAGTGCGTCCTGGTCCGGCGTGTTGGCCAGCGATACATAGAGCTCCGTCCGGTTGCAGGTGGAAATAACCACTGCTTCGGAAACACCCAGTTGCTCTTTTAATTCGCGCAGGCTGGCAGGCAAGGTTTCCATGGAGAAAACCATGCGTTCGCGAACCTCAAGGGGCGCGGTGTTATGACTGAGTCCTACGGTAAAAAGAGGCATTGGTGTCCAGGCGGTTTAGATTGGGCCGATTTTAGAGGTACCGCGCATAAATACAAGCTAATGGATTAAGCTAATCGTTTCTACACGCCGCTATCGGTATAGTAGCGGAAAGGAATTTTGCGCCGCTTGATATAAGTTGGCAACGCCGCCTGCTATAACCATACCCGCGTTGGGCGGATGCTGTCGCGGCGGTGTTCGGCAGTTCACGACGAAAACGTCGAATAATCCCCCGGGGGTCTCGGTGGGCTTTGTGTGCGCTGCAACGCAAGGAAATCGCTCAGCGTTTCCTTGCGTTGCCCGTTTGCCGTCAGTGGTCTGAGCACGTCGCAAATCCGGGACTAATATCGGCCAGGATGCGGAAGGCTCCAGGGCCGCTGATCGGAAAACGTTCGCTATTGTACCGAAAGGTTGCCGCTTTTTCTGCGGCAAGTTGGAGAATAAGGCAGATGTGTCGCAGTTTCTTGCTCGTACTGCTAGGCCTGATGGTGGCTGCCTGCGCCAGTGTCCCGCCGCAGCCCGAGGTTTCGGAAGACCGAGAGGTTTTTGAGGGCCGGTATGAGTTGTTGGCGCAAGAGCTGGAAATTGTGGAGTTGGAAGACGACGACAACCCATTAAGCGAGCTCTACTACCACTTACTCGTCGCTGAGTTGTCGGTTCAACTGGACGATGCCGGGCAGGCGCTGGATAGTTATCTGGCCGCGATGCGTATGGCCGACGATGTCCGGGTTGCCGAGCGCGCAGCGCGGCTGGCGCTCTATGAGCGTCGTAACAACGACGGCTTAGAGGCTGCGCAACGTTGGCTGGCGTTGGCGCCAGCCAGCCCCGAGGCGCACCAGGCGGTGGGGCTGTTCGAGTTACGGCATGGCAATCGAGACGCAGCGCTAGAGCATTTTCAGGTGTTGCTGGACGATCCGCTGATCGGTCCGGAGGAGGCTTTGGCCCGGCTTGGGGTGGCGTTGAGTCAGGAGCCCGATCGCGAAGCAGGCTTAGCCGTGCTGGAGACAATTGTCGCCGAGCGTCCTGCAGAAGCTCATGCTCAGTATGTCTTAGCGCAAGTGGCGGCCCAGGTAGGTCGTACGGACGTGGCCTTGCTCGCTGCTCAGCGCGCGAGCCTGTTAGAGCCGGAGTGGCGGGCGCCTTACTTGCTAAACATCCGTATCCAATTACAAGAGGGCGAAACGAAAGCGGCGCTTGATTTACTGGAGAAAGTGCTGGCGAATCGGCCGGAAGACTACGAGTTACGCCTTTATTACGCGCGCACGTTGCTGAACATGGAGAGAACGGCGTCGGCTCTGGGGCAGTTCGAGTTGTTGTTGCAGGAGCGCCCCCGCGATCCGCAGATTTTGTACGGCGCTGCGTTACTCGCTGTCGAGCTGGAGCGCGTCGAGCAGGCCCGTCGTTATTTGCTGCGTTTGATCAATGTCGGCGAGCGTTTGGATGACGCCTACTTTTATCTTGGGCGCCTTGCCGAGGGCGAAGGCGATTATAACGGCGCAATCCGCTGGTACGGTGAGGCGGGCGGCGACCGGCTGGTCGAGGCCCAGTTTCGAATTGCCTTATTGTTGGTTGAGCGCGGCGAGGTCCGGGCAGCCAGGCAGCGGCTCGCACGTTTTCGCCGCGAGCATCCGGAAGAGGCGTTGCGAGCCTATGTGATGGAGGCCGAACTGGTTCGGCAGGTCGGGCAGCCGGATCAGGCTTTGGTTCTGCTCAGCCGAGCTTTGGGCGAGTGGCCCGATGCGGTGGAGTTGTTGTACAGCAGAGCATTGGTTAACGTTGAGTTAGATCGCTTGCTCGCCGCTGAGCGGGATTTGCGAGCCATTATCCGCCAGCGCCCCGATCATGCCCATGCCTTGAATGCGCTAGGCTATACCCTTGTCGATCGCACCGAACGCTACCAGGAGGGGTATGAACTGATTCGGCGGGCCCATGCGTTGAAGCCGACCAATCCGGCCATCATGGATAGCTTGGGGTGGGCCTACTATCGCCTGGGCGATGCGGCAAAGGCGCTGGAATATATAGAACAGGCCTATCAACGTCATCCTGACCCCGAAATCGCCGCCCACTTAGCGAAGATCTTGTGGGCACTGGGAGAGTACGAAGAAGCGTTGCAAGTCTTCTCCGAGGCGTGGGAGGCCGATCCCGAACACCCTGCGCTGCTACGTGCGCAACAATTTTTGAGTGAGTAATGTTTCGTCGTTTATCGCTTTTACTATTGTTGGCGTTCTTGCTGAGCGCCTGCGCCACAATGGCGCCTGGCCCCGTCGTCGAGCAGGATTACGACGAGCGGGCAGAAGTGTTACGCACCTTGCCCGGCTGGAGCTTGAGCGGACGGGCGGCGATCCGTACCGCGGCCGATTCCGGCACGGTTAGTTTGGATTGGCGGCAGGAGGGCGAGCAGTACTCGGTCGCCTTGCGTGCACCTTGGGGAGCAGGGCAGGTCCAGGTCGATGGTACGCCGGGGTGGGTGCGTTTGCGTACCAGCGAAGGCGTCGACGATTATGCGGCGGCCCCCGGTGAGCTTTTGGCTTACTACACCGGTTTCGACCTCCCGCTAGAGTCCTTACGGTTTTGGTTGCTCGGTATCCCCGACCCGGGCACGGAAGCGAGCTATAACCTGGATGAGCTGGGGCTGGTGGACGAGTTGCGCCAGCACGGCTGGGTGATTGACTATCGGCGCTATCAAACCGTCGGCACCTACGTCCTGCCGCGCACCGTGTTTATGCGGGGAGACGGAATTGAGGTGCGGGTTGCGGTGCAAGCCTGGGAGATCGCGCCATGAGTGTCGCTATCGAGTGGCCGGCACCGGCCAAGCTGAATTTGTTTCTTCACGTTCTGGGGCGGCGCGACGATGGCTACCACGAGCTACAGACCGTGTTCCAGCTGCTCGATTATGGCGACAGCCTTCGGTTCGACGTCCGCCGCGACGGACGCATTCAACGCAAGCCGGCCCGGCCGATTGCGCCCGAGCAAGATCTCTGCGTGCGTGCCGCAAGCTTGCTGCAAGAGGCCAGCGGAACGACGCTCGGTGCCGACATAGCCTTGCACAAGCGCTTACCGATGGGTGGCGGGGTAGGCGGCGGCAGCAGTAATGCGGCAACGGTGCTGGTTGCGCTGAACACGCTCTGGCAAACAGGCTTGACGGAGGACGAACTGGCCGAACTCGGGTTGCGGTTAGGGGCCGATGTGCCGGTTTTCGTTCGTGGTCGCAGTGCCTGGGCCGAAGGGGTCGGCGAGCGGCTTGCGCCGGTAAGTCTTGATTCTTCATGGTTTTTAGTGCTTCATCCCGGTTGCAAAATAAGCACTCGGCAAATCTTTTGCACGCCGGAATTGACAAGAAATTCTCCGAGTATCACAATGTCGGCCTTTCGCGCGGGCCAGGCGCGTAATGATTGCGAGCCGGTGGTGCGGTCGCTCTACCCTGAGGTGGCGCGGGCGCTCGATTGGTTAGCAGGCTTCGGCCAAGCGCGCCTAACCGGTACGGGCGCTTGCCTCTTCGCCGAATTCGACGATGAGGCACAAGCACGAGAGGTGCTTGCAAGTGTGCCCAAACCGTGGCAAGGTTTCGTTGCCCGGGGCGTAGACGAATCACCGCTACGCTCACGCGTGAAAGCAGCGACCGCTGCCGCATAGTGATAGGCGAGCTGATCATAAAGTCAGACAACTGGGGTGTCGCCAAGTGGTAAGGCACGGGATTTTGATTCCCGCATGCGCAGGTTCGAATCCTGCCACCCCAGCCATTTCCCTGCCGCGCCTGGATCTGTTATCGAGTCCTCACACTGCAAATAAATGAATGGGTAAGCCGTGACCGATAATGGACGCATGATGGTGTTTGCGGGTAACGCAAACCCGCAATTGGCCGAGGCAATTGCCGATCATCTCAAAACCCGGCTTGGGCATGCCGTTGTAGGCCGTTTTAGCGACGGCGAAGTGATGGTCGAAGTCGACGAACACGTTCGCGGCAAGGACGTTTTCATCGTTCAACCCACTTGCGCTCCGACCAACGATAACTTAATGGAATTGTTGGTTATTGCAGATGCCCTGCGGCGCTCTTCCGCCGCTCGCTTGACCGCTGTTATCCCCTATTTCGGTTATGCCCGACAGGATCGCCGGCCGCGTTCGCAGCGGGTGCCGATTACGGCCAAGCTGGTTGCCGATATGATCTCCGCGGCCGGTATTAACCGGGTGCTGACCGTCGACCTGCATGCCGACCAGATTCAGGGCTTTTTCAATGTGCCGGTGGACAACGTCTATGCTTCCCCGGTGCTGCTTGGCGATATCTGGCGCCAGTTATATCCGAACAAGATTGTCGTATCGCCCGACGTCGGCGGCGTAGTGCGCGCGCGCGCCATCGCCAAGCGTTTGGACGATGCCGACTTAGCTATTATCGATAAGCGCCGCCCGCGCGCTAACGAAGCCAAGGTAATGAATATCATCGGCGATGTTCGGGATAAGACTTGCATCATCGTCGACGACTTAGTAGACACCGCAGGCACCTTGTGCGAAGCCGCCAAAGCTTTGAAAGACAAGGGGGCCGCCAAGGTCGTTGCCTATATCACCCACCCGGTGTTGTCCGGGAAGGCGATCGAGCGAATTTCCGATTCGCACCTTGATGAATTAGTGGTGACCAACACGATCCCGCTGCGGCCCGAAGCGAAGGCTTGCCCGCGGATTAGGCAGCTAAGCATTGCCGCCGTGTTGGCCGAAACGATTCGACGTATTAGTAACGACGAATCGGTAAGCGAGCTGTTTATCGAATAAGAACCGTAGGGCGTTGGCGTGGTGCCGATGCGCTCGGTTTTTCGGAGCATCGCCCTTGGTCGCGGGGGCGATGTTTTTGCCGTTGTAACGGCCTTTTTTGGAGTACGACATGACTATCGAATTGAAACTCGATGCGGAAAAGCGCACGGATCTGGGGAAAGGTGCGAGCCGCCGCCTGCGCCGTGCGAAGAAAATTCCCGCCATCCTCTACGGCGGTAAGAAAAAGCCGGTTTCCTTGACGGTGCCGGAGCAGCAGTTGCTGCGTTTGCTGGAAGAAGAAGCCTTCTATTCGCAGATCATTACCGTCGACATTGAGGGTAAGAGCGAGAAGGCTATCCTGAAAGACTTGCAGCGTCATCCGTACAAGCCGCTGGTTCAGCACATGGACTTGCAGCGTGTCTTGGCCGGCACCAAGCTGACCAGCCACGTACCGCTGCATTTCCTCAACGAAGAAGCGCCGAAGAAAGCCGGCGGCGTTCTGCATCACGACATGATCGAAGTCGAGATCGAGTGTCTGCCGAAGGATTTGCCGCCGTTTATCGAGGTCGACTGCGCTGCGCTGAAGCCGGGCACCTCCCTGCACCTGTCCGATCTTAAGCTGCCGAAGGGTGTGAGCATTCCTGCGCTGGCGCAAGGTCCGGAGCATGACGTGGCCGTCGTCTCCGTCAGCGGAGCGGGCGCCAGCGGCTCTGCCGAAGGCGAAGAGGGCGAAGAGGCCTAAGGTCTCGAAGGTCGGGGTAGTCGAGGATGGCGGCAGCAGCACCGATAGCGCTGATCGTAGGCCTGGGCAACCCCGGCGATCGCTACACGCAGACCCGTCATAACGCAGGGTTCTGGTTCGTTGAGGAACTAGCCCGGCGGTATGGCGGGTCTTTCCGTTCGGAAGCCAAGTTTCAAGGCGAAACCGCGCGGATTGTCGTCGGCGGGCAGGACTGCCACTTACTCAAGCCGATGACGTTTATGAATCGCAGCGGGGCTTCGGTTGCTGCCTTGGCGCGCTTTTACCGCATTCCACCGGAGCAGATTCTCATCGCCCATGACGAAATCGATTTGCCGCCTGGGCAGGTGAAAATGAAACTCAGCGGCGGTCATGGCGGTCATAACGGCTTGAGAGACATCATACAGGTGTTGGGGAGTCGCGATTTCTGGCGCTTGCGTATCGGGGTCGGCCACCCTGGGCAGAAAGAGCAGGTAGTCGGCTATGTGCTGGGGCGGGCGAGTGCGGCCGAACAGCCGTTGATCGATACGTGCAACGACCTGGCTGCCGATCAAGCCGAGCGTTTGCTGGCCGGCGATTTCGAGCGCGCGATGCAGACCTTGCACAGCCATAAAGCTTAAAGCCTCTCCCGCGCCACACCCAACTTCCGCTATTTACACAGTGACAGGATTCCACCATGGGCTTTAAATGCGGTATCGTCGGTTTGCCGAACGTCGGTAAATCCACGCTTTTCAATGCCTTGACGAAGGCCGAGATTCCCGCCGAAAACTACCCTTTCTGCACCATCGACCCGAACGTGGGGATGGTGGCCGTTCCCGATCTGCGGCTACAGGCGCTGGCAGAGATTGTGAAGCCTGAAAAGGTCGTGCCCACCACGATGGAGTTCGTCGATATTGCCGGTTTGGTGGCGGGCGCTTCAAAGGGCGAGGGCTTGGGTAATCAATTCCTGGCGCATATCCGCGAGACGGATGCCATCGGCCAGGTGGTGCGTTGCTTCGAGGATGACGACGTTCATCATGTCAACGGCCAGGTCGATCCGTTGGCGGACGCCGAAACGATTAACACCGAGCTGGCCTTGGCGGATTTGGATTCGGTTGAGCGCGCGCTGCAGCGGGTGGAGAAGCAAACCAAGTCCGGCGACAAGGTCGCGTTAGCTAAGCGTGATTTGCTCAAGAAGGTGCGCGAGCACCTGGATACGGGGCAGGCTCTACGGTCGATGGATTTAAGCGACGAGGAAGCCGCTCAGCTGCGCGATCTACATCTTTTAACGATCAAGCCGCTGATGTACATCGCCAATGTGGCTGAAGACGGTTTTCGGAATAACCCGCTGCTCGACAAAGTCGCCGAGATGGCGGAGCAGGAGGGGGCGGAAGTCGTTGCCGTCTGTGCGGCCATCGAGGCGGAGCTGGCCGCGCTGGAGCCTGAGGATCAGCAAGAGTTTCTGAAAGAGTACGGTTTAGACGAACCGGGCTTGAATCGCGTGATTCGCACCGGTTACAAGCTGCTCGGTTTGCAGACCTACTTTACCGCCGGAGTGAAAGAAGTGCGGGCCTGGACCGTTACGGCCGGCTCCACCGCACCGCAAGCCGCCGGTCGCATCCATACCGACTTTGAGCGCGGTTTTATTCGTGCTGAGACGATGGCGTACGATGACTTTATCGCCTACAAAGGCGAGCAGGGCTGTAAGGAGGCCGGCAAGCTGCGGCTGGAGGGTAAGGAGTACATCGTTCAGGAAGGCGACATAATGCACTTCCGCTTTAATGTCTAAAAAGGCGAAAGATGTAGCGGTTGGGCCTTGACAGCACGGCCGCTACATAAGAGAATTTGCGCCCTACCTACCTGATATGGCTACGTAGCTCAGTTGGTTAGAGCACAGCACTCATAATGCTGGGGTCGGTGGTTCAAGTCCACCCGTAGCCACCATTTATTTTCTCTGTTGTTGCTTTCTTGTGTGTGTGGAATTCCTTGTTGCCGTTGGGGCGGGGTGAGGGTTTTGCGCATGCGGGTGAAATGGTTCGTTGGGCTTTGGCGGGGCGGTTATTTTTTGTGTTGGTGGTTAAGGGTGGTGCGCTTCGCGCGATTTGTTTAGAAGGCGGGGTTCCGCCCCCGCACGGCGTCTGGGGTCTGCGCTTAGTCGCTATTGCCTGTAGTGATGCTTAACGCCCTGTTTCGCCCTCCTGGGCGAGTTACTTTTCTTTGCGTCGCAAAAGAAAGACAACAAAGAAAGGCGACCCGGAGGCGCTGCCCCGCTAACGCGGGGTGCCCTGCGCTTCTCGGAGCTTTCGGGGTTCGCCCGACAGGCCATCCCTGGCCTGACGGTCGAATGGCCGCCATCCGTGGCGGCCACCCCTACGGGGCCTTTACCGAAAGCCCCTGCGATGCTCGGCAGCGCCAACGGGCAAGAGCAAGACCCTTCGATTAACGTCTTCCCAAGAAGCAAACGCCAAACCGGTTAACAGCGTTAGGCGGGTCGGAGAAAGCAGAGGCAACGAACGAAGCGCTCTTACTTCGCCCTTTGGCTCGCCGAGCATCGCAGGCTTCGAGCGACAAGGCCCGAAGGGGCGCGGCAGGGAAGCCGCGCGTCTGTCGTCGGGCCAAGGATGGCCCGTCGGCAGACCCCGCTCGAAGCCGAGAAGCGCAGGGGACCCCGCCGCAGGCGGGGCGAGACAGTGGGCTGCCCTTCTTTTGGTTCCTTTTCTTGGGCAAGCAAGAAAAGGAACCCGCCGTGCGGGGGCGGAACCCCGCCTTCTAAACAAATCGCGCGAAGCGCACAATTTTCAAATCTTCAGTAATAACCGCAGCCGCTTACAGCAAAGGCCTTACCGAAAAGCCGACAACCCTGCTAAGCGCAAAGAGCAAAAAAAAAGCCCCCGGCCGAAGGGCGCAGGGGCTTTTCTCAAGTGGTTAACTCTTAGCGGCGCAGGGTCGGCCGGTAGGAGGCTTCGACGCTAGAGAGATCGTCGATGGTCCAGGAAACGACTCCTTGTTCATTCATTCTGCCAATGAAGATAAGGTTTTCGCCGGACAGCGGTTGCGGTACGCTCATTGCAGTACCGGTATCACCGCATTCTTCAACCGGATTCTCGCCGTTCTCATAGAACGTGACGGTAACTTCGATCTCTCGATCATCGGAGCTGTCAGCAAACCCCGTAATCTGTACAAGTTGCACAATGCCGCTACAGGTATTAGCTTCTTCTGCCTCGTCTAGAGACGGGAGGTTGCCATACCCTTCCGGAAGGGCACGATTGATCTGCGCGTACTCTGCAATCGCCAGCTGAATCGGGCGGATGGCAGAGATACCGTCGCTTGCCGCACTACGGGCGGTATATTGCTGATACTGCGGAATGGCCACCGCCGCGAGAATACCGATGATCGCGACGACGATCATTAATTCGATGAGCGTAAAGCCTTTTTGTTGAGCCTTCTTCATTATCTTCCCCTGCTCATTTGTTGTTGATCGGCCGCTGGCGCGGCCGCTGTTCCTTTTCATTGTTCTAGCCGGCGGCGAGGCCGCGGCTCGCAAGGGATAATGCAGAAGGCGTGCCAATGTTGCCGGTATGGCTACGTGCCTCTGTAACAAGGACTTGCGTGAGTCGGGACCGGCGAGTGCTTCAGTGCGGGTGACGTGGTGCGGCAGGTGGCGTTTGCCGAGGTGACCAATTTTGTCACCTCGGCCGGTGGTCGAGCAGGCTTTATTCCAGCTCCAGCTTCTTGAGTCGATAACGTAGCGCGCGGAAGCTGATGCCGAGCAGTTTGGCTGCCGCGGTTTTATTGTAGTTGGCCTTCTCCAGGGCGCTGACGATCACGTTACGCTCGATGTCGCCCAAGTAATCCTCTAAGGCAAAATCCTCGTCCGGCTCGACATCGACCGGCTGCGGAGCGCTAACTTCGGCTTCCGGTAGCAATAGGTCGTCGGCTTGAATCGTTTCTCCTTCCGCAAGCGTGACGGCGCGCTCCAGTACGTTTTCCAGCTCCCGTACATTGCCGGGAAAGGGGTAGTGGCATAAGGCTTTCATGGCTTCCGAGCTGAGGCGTAGTGGGGCGCCATCGGCTTCCAGTTGCTTCAGAAAGTGTTCGGCCAAGGCGGGGATGTCGTCCCGTCTTTCCCGCAAGGGCGGCACGGGGAGTTGGATGACGTTGATGCGGTAATACAGATCTTGCCGAAACCCACCGTCGCTAACCAGCTGGGCGAGATCTTTGTGGGTGGCGCTTAGGATGCGAACGTCGATGGGGGTTTCGCGCTGTTCTCCGATCGGGCGGATCGCTTTCTCCTGAATCGCGCGCAGTAGTTTGACCTGCATGTGCATCGGCAATTCGGCAATTTCGTCCAAGAATAAGGTGCCGCCGTCAGCGGCCTGAAACAGGCCTTGTTTGTCGGTGTTGGCGCCGGTGAAGCTACCTTTCTTGTGGCCGAAAAATTCGCTCTCCATCAACTCGGCGGGGATGGCGCCGCAGTTAACCGGCACGAAAGGTTTGTCCCGACGGGGGCCTTTATCGTGAATCAGGTGTGCCACCAGCTCTTTGCCAGTGCCGGATTCGCCGCTGATATAAACCGGAGCCTGGCTGCGGGCCAGCTTGCCGATCAGGGAGCGGATGCGTTGCATCGGCTTCGATTCGCCTAATAAGGTGTGGCGAGAGCGGCGGTCCTCGGCCGGGCTGAGCGTAAGTTTTACTGCACTGTCGACCAGCTTGCGTAAGATCGCCAGGTCGACGGGCTTGGCGACGAAATCGAAGGCGCCGGCTTTCAACGCTTGCACAGCCGTATCCATGCTGCCGTGAGCCGTAACGACCGCAACCGGTATGTCGGGAAAGCGGTCCCGCATGTGTTCGACCAGTTCGATTCCATTGCCATCGGGTAGCTGCATGTCGGTCAGGCATAAGGAAAAGTTTTGCTTGCCCAATATCTGCCTTGCTTCCGTCAGGTTGGCGGCGGTGACGGTATCGATTTCCATGCGCTGAAGCGTCAGCTGTATCAGCTCGCGGATATCGGGCTCGTCGTCAACGATGAGTGCCAAGGGTCGGCTCATGATTATGCAATCTCCCTGTGAGCGACACCGAACCGGATGCGGAAGCAGCTACCGCTGCTGCTCGGTATGTGGTGTAGCTGAGCTTGGTTCGCTTCGCAGAGTTCGCGGCATAAATAAAGCCCCAGGCCTGTCCCGGCCGAGGCGGTGGTGAAAAACGGTTCAAAGAGGCGGTTGGCCGTTTCCGGGGCGATGCCTTGGCCGTTGTCCCTCACCTCGAGTTCGACCTGCCCTTGGTTGCTGCGCCGGGCATGAATGGCGATGCAGCGTGGGCGGACGGGGCCGCCGTGGCGTAAGGCGTTGCCGCAGAGGTTGTCGAGTATTTGGTGTAAATGCTCGCGATCGAAGGGCGCGACCAAGGTAGGGGGCGTGACGTAAATCTCGAGCTGGAAATGCTCGGTGTGGTGTTGGGCGGCAAAGCTGTCGCGGAATTCCTCCAGCCAGGCTTGTAGTGCCACCGACTGTCGCTCGGCGCTACGCCGGCGCGAGAGTTGGAGGACGTTCTCGACAATACCGTTAAGGCGCCCGCTGTGCTTACGAATGATCTCTATTAGGCGGCGATCGCCGTCTTGCAGCCCTTCGGCTTCTTCCAGCAACTGCCCGGCATGGACAATGGCGCTGAGCGGATTGCGGATCTCGTGAGAGATACTGGCGGTGAGGCGGCCGAGGCCGGCGAGCTTTTCTTGTTGGACTTGTACGCGTAGTTCGCCGAGGTCCTGCAGAAACGCTAAAGCCCGGCGGCGTTCCGGATCTAAGGTCTGAAAGCGTACCCGATACTCGCCTTGCTCCCCTTGCAAGACGGGTTCGGAAAGGCTGTAGCCGTGGTGGCGCCAGCTGCTTAAGGCGGCGACAAGCCCGGGCGCAATTGCGGATACGTTGGCGCCTGGGGTTTCGACGCCTGCGCCGAGCAAGCGAGCGGCAGCGCGATTGCTGAGTTGGATGCGGTTATCTTCGTCCAGCGCCAGAACGCCTTCTTCCATGCGCTGGACGATATGATGATTAAGGACTTCGAGGCTTGCGAGGTCGCCGCTACGTTGATCGGCCAGCATCTGGTTTTCGCGGGCTCGTTTCGCCAACAGGTTGCCCACCAGGGCGGTCGCGAAAATACTCATGCCGAGCAGCCCGGCCTGGGTGTAATCGTTATGATCCCTGCCGGCGAAAACGTGCGAATAAGCTTGTTCGAGCAGTAGCGATAAGCTGGCCAGCGCGGCAAAAAAGAAGGCCATGCGGCGGTTGGTGAGGATGCTGCCGGCGGCGACGGCCACCAGCATGAGTGCCCCGAGGCCGCTGCCTAAGGTGCCGCTGGCATGGATGAGCATGGTGATGGCGACGATATCGACGCTGACATGACAGTACAGCTGCCATCTAAAACGAGGGCGCCGATAGCTGACGGCAAGATAGGCCATGACGCTAAAGACCAGGTAGGCGACCGCGAGCTTTAGAAAAAGCGCACTGTCCGACGGCCCGCTGAAGACGCTGCTACTGCCCGCGGTCATCGTTGCCAGGGTAAGGCTGGCAACGATGATGATGCGATAAATCGCCAAGGCTCGTAACGGTCGCCAGCTATAGGCGTCTTGACGAGCGCCGCGAGAGAATAAGGTTTCGTCCGTGGAACGGATGCTCATAGTCCAATGAGTGCGCGCCGAAATCGCTTTCGCGCGAAGATCCCGTATGTTGTTGTTCTAATGGCCGGCGTTGCCGGCTTCCTTGTTTCGGCGCCCGCTCGATAGCCGTCTAAGGAATCCCACGGGCGGTTCCTTTCGGGTCTTTTGGGGCACGTCTACTCGCTGCTAAACAGTCTCAAGCTAATACGGACTGGATGCAAGGCTTGCATGCGTTTCAAACGCTTGTATTTTGCGTTGACCGGCAGATTCGTAGAGAATGACGGCCGCATAATTTTCCTTCCTATCCTTCCTCAGGGGAGCTGGCGCAAGATGAATCTTCATGAGTATCAGGCCAAAAGCCTTTTCACCGAGTATGGAATTCCCATTCCCCAGGGCTCGGTAGCTCGCTCAGCCGAAGAGGCGCAAAACGCCGCTAAAAGGCTGGGTGGCAACGTTTGGGTTGTCAAAGCACAAGTGCATGCCGGTGGCCGCGGCAAGGCCGGTGGCGTGAAAGTGGTCAAGGACCTGGACGAGGTCAAGGACTACACCAATTCGTTGCTGGGTAGCCGCCTGGTAACGCACCAAACCGACGCTAACGGTATGCCCATTCATTCGGTGATGGTCGAGCAAGGCCTCAACATCGAGCGGGAGCTGTATCTCGGTGCGCTGATCGATCGGGCGAGCAAGCGCCTCGTGTTCATGGGCTCCGCCGCCGGCGGCATGGACATTGAAGAAGTCGCTGCCACGGAGCCGGAAAAGATCATTACCATCGGCCTCAATCCGGTTGCCGGTTTCCAAGCTTATCAGGGGCGTCAAATGGCGTTTGCCCTGGGTCTTAAGGGCAAACAGGTTGGCCAGTTGGTGAAAATCATGGCCGCTCTGGCGAAGCTGTTCGAGGACAAAGACTTTAGCCTGGTCGAGATCAACCCGCTGATCGTGACGCAAGAAGGCGAGTTGCTGGCCTTGGACGCTAAGGTCAACATCGACCCGAACGCGATCGAAGTCGGACGTCAGGCGGCGATTGCCGATATGCGCGATATCACGCAAGAAGACGAAACCGAAGTCGCGGCCGCCGAACATAACCTCAACTACATCACGCTCGACGGCAACATCGGCTGCATGGTCAACGGTGCCGGTCTGGCGATGGCGACCATGGACGTGATCAAGCTGCACGGCGGCGATCCGGCGAACTTCTTGGACGTTGGCGGCGGTGCTACCAAAGAGCGGGTGACCGAAGCGTTCAAGCTGATCCTCTCCAGCCCCAAGGTCGAAGGCATTTTGGTGAACATCTTCGGCGGTATCGTCCGTTGCGACATGATCGCCGAGGGGATCATCGAGGCCGTTAAGGAAGTCGGGGTGAAGGTGCCGGTCGTGGTTCGGCTGGAAGGCACCAACGTCGACAAGGGCAAAGAGCTGCTGAACGGCAGCAACCTGAACCTGATTCCGGCCGACGACTTGACCGATGCAGCGAAGAAAGTCGTCGCTGCCGTCGCCCAATAAGGCCCGCACCGACTGAGGAATTTGCACAGCCATGAGTATTCTTGTCGACAAGAACACGAAGGTCATCTGCCAGGGTTTTACCGGTAAGCAGGGGACCTTCCATTCCGAACAGGCGATTGCCTACGGCACCAACCTGGTCGGCGGCGTGACGCCTGGCCGCGGTGGCGAAACCCACCTGGATCGCCCGGTTTTCAACACGGCGAAAGAGGCCGTTGCGGCCACCGGCGCTACCGCGTCCATGATTTACGTGCCGGCTGCGTTCGCCGCCGATGCGATTCTGGAAGCGGCCGAAGCCGGTGTGAAAGTGATCGCTTGCATCACCGAAGGCATTCCGGTCATGGATATGCTGAAAGTGAAAGGTGCCTTGGATTACTACGGCGCGCGGCTGATCGGCCCGAACTGCCCGGGGATCATCACCCCCGGCGAGTGCAAGATCGGCATTATGCCGGGGCACATCCATAAGCCGGGTTCCATTGGTATCGTTTCCCGTTCCGGCACCCTGACCTACGAAGCGGTCAAGCAAACCACCGACATCGGTCTGGGGCAAAGCACTTGCGTCGGCATCGGTGGCGACCCCATTCACGGTATGTCCTTCATCGACTGCCTGGAACTGTTCCAGGAAGACCGTCAGACCAAGGGCATCGTGATGGTGGGCGAGATTGGCGGTACGGCCGAGGAAGAGGCCGCGGAGTACATCAAGGCCAACGTACGTAAGCCGGTTGTCGCGTATATCGCCGGTGTCACCGCGCCTCCGGGTAAGCGCATGGGGCACGCCGGTGCGATCATCAGCGGCGGCAAAGGCACGGCGAAGGACAAGTTCGCCGCGCTGGAAGCGGCCGGTGTGGTTACCGTTCGTTCGCCGGCCGAGATCGGCGCACGGATGAACGAGTTCTTCTCTGGTTAAGTCCACAGCGCTTCGGGGCGAGGTCGGCTGACGCGAGCCGGCCTCGCCTTAGGCATGTTTCCTCGTCGCCGAGGTTGCGGTTGTCGATTCGCTTGCCGTTCCCTCCGCCTTACATAAGCTGCTATCTTTGCCGCTGGTCTGGCGGATTTGACGTAAAAAGGATCAGTCATGAAAAAGGTTGAGGCCATCATTAAGCCTTTTAAGCTGGACGACGTCCGTGAAGCGTTGTCGGATATCGGTATCACCGGTATGACGGTAACCGAGGTGAAGGGGTTCGGGCGGCAGAAAGGTCACACCGAGTTGTATCGCGGTGCCGAGTACGTTGTCGATTTCTTACCGAAAATGCGTCTGGAAGTTGTCGTAGCGGACGATCAGGTCGACCATTGCGTTGAGGTCATTACCAAGGCGGCTCGTACCGGCAAGATCGGCGACGGTAAGATTTTCGTCACCTCGGTCGAGCAGGTTATCCGTATTCGTACCGGCGAGCAGGATCAGGACGCAATTTAACGGCTTATCGATCAGCCGGAGGATGGCACCCGCCCGCGCGTGCGTAAGCCATTTCAAGGGCAGTCCGTTTGGTCGGACTGCCGTTGTTGTCGATTAGACGGCAGCGGCTGTTTCCAGCAGTTGCCTGATTTCTTCCCGCAAATCGTCCATTTCCAAACGTTCGTAAGCCTCGCTCAGAATATGGAGCGCGTCTTCGTAGGCGGGTGTGTCGTTGAACTGTTCGACGACGCCTTGAGCGCGGCGTGCCGCAGCGACATAAGCGCCCCGCCGCATGTAGTAGTCCGCGACGTATAATTCGTGCTCCGCCAGTTGCATCCGCAGGTTGGTCATCTGGTCGCGGGCGTCATCCGCATACTCGGTGTCGGGGAAATTTTGCGCCAAATAGCGGAAGTCGGCGTAAGCTTGCCGCAGCGGCTCCGGGTCGCGCATGCTGCGGTCGATGCGGAATATGCCGGTGAGGAAGTCGCGACCGCGGTTCATATTCGCCGTCGCCCTCATATAATACGCGTAGGCTACGTTCTCATCGCGCGGATAAAGGCGCATGTAACGGTCGGCGGCGGCAACCGTCGAGTCCATGTCTTCGGCCCGGAAGTACATGTGGATGATGTCGAGCTGCGCCTGACGAGCGTAATGGCCGAACGGGAATTGCGCTTGCAACTGCTCCAGCTGGCGAATCGCCGTTTCGAATTCTCCGCGCCGGCCGGCTGCTTGAGCTTGCTCGTAGAGCGCCTGGGCGGTTTGTGCTTCGTCGTCGGTTCGGTCGCCGCGTAGCGTTCCGCAGGCGGCGAGGCTGGCAGACAGCAGCAGGAGCAGGAAAAGTCGGCTTAGCGTCATGTTCGCGTTCATCCACGTGAAGTAATGAGCGTCATTGTAGAGAAACGTAGTGGCCCAGGACAATCAATGCGCTTACTGAGCGCCTCTTTTTATGCAGGTAATCGAACGGTATGAGCGACACCGTCCAGCTTTCCGCCATCGTCCCCGCCGATTGTGCCGGACAACGTTTAGACCAGGTTCTGGCGCAACTGTTCCCTGACTTCTCCCGCAGCCGCCTGCAAGCGTGGATTAAGGCCGGGGAGGTGGAGGTCGACGGCCGAACGCTGCGACCGCGAGACAAAGTCTATGGCGGCGAGACGGTGGTCGTTGCCGGCGAGCTGGAGACGAACGATGCCGTTAAGGCCCAGCCCTTGGCGCTCGATCTCGTGTATGAGGATGAGGCCATCCTGGTTCTGCACAAGCCGGCAGGCTTGATCGTGCACCCGGGGGCCGGTAACCCCGACGGCACGGTCCAGAATGCCTTGTTACATCATGCGCCCGAGTTGGCCGTTGTTCCGCGGGCCGGGATTGTGCACCGCCTGGATAAAGACACGTCCGGCCTCATGGTGGTTGCGAAAACCTTGGCAGCGCATAAATCTCTGGTGGAGCAGCTGTCCGCGCGTACGGTGCGGCGCGACTATCTGGCGTTGATCAACGGTACCCTGACCGCCGGAGGGCGCGTAGAGGGTGCGATCGGGCGGCATCCTCGCGATCGAAAGCGCATGGCAGTGTTGTCCCACGGCGGCCGACCGGCCATCACGCATTATCGACTGGTTGAGCGTTTTCGTGCTCATACGCTGGTTCGGGCCAGTCTGGAAACGGGCCGGACCCATCAGATCCGCGTGCACATGGCTTATATCGGGCATTCGTTGGTGGGCGATCCGGTGTACGGGGGCCGTCTTTTGTTGCCTAAAGGCGCGAGCGAGCTGCTGCGAGAGACGCTGCGGGGGTTTCGTCGTCAGGCTTTACACGCGACGCGGTTAGGGTTGGTGCATCCGGAAACGGGCGAGCCTATGGAGTGGGAGGTGCAGCCGCCGCGGGATTTGCAAGATCTCTTGGCGGTTATGCGTAGCGAGTGTCCGGCAGATACGGTGGAGCCATGACCGAGAGTGCATCGTTTATCGCCGCCGATTGGCCGGCGCCGACGAACATTAAAGCAGGGGTGACGACGCGGGTCGGTGGGGCGAGCCTCCCGCCGTTGGCGAGTTTTAACCTCGGGATTAATGTCGAGGACGATCCGGTGTGCTTGGCAGAGAACCGCCGCAGGTTGCGCGAGCGCTTACGGCTACCGCAAGAGCCTGCGTGGTTGCGGCAGGTTCACGGAACGCGCGTCGTGCCGGCGGCCGATGGCGAGGCCGAGGCCGACGGTAGCTGGGCGGACCGGCCCGGTATCGTGTGCGCAGTGTTAACGGCCGACTGTCTGCCGGTTTTGCTGTGTGACGACGCCGGCGAGCGGGTGGCGGCGCTGCATGCCGGGTGGCGTGGGTTAGCGGCCGGAATTATCGAACAAGGTGTCGCTGCGCTGCAAACGGCGCCGGCCACGCTGATGGCATGGCTTGGGCCGGCGATTGGGCCGGCGGTCTTTGAGGTGGGAGGCGAAGTACGTGCCGCTTTTCTGCGGCAATCGCCTGCCGCCGCAGAGTGTTTTGTGCCTGCTGACCGCGAAGGTCATTGGTACGCCGACCTTTACGGTTTGGCGCGTGAGCGCTTGCAACGCTTAGGTATAGATCGCGTTTACGGCGGCGGGTTTTGTACGTATCGCCAGAAGGACATGTTCTACTCGTATCGCCGCGACGGCCGTACCGGGCGAATGGCGAGCCTTATCTGGCGCTGAGGCCGGTAGACTTAGGCGTTGTTGGCGGCTTTCCTGTCTTGAGCCGTATTTCTTCCACGGCAGCATCGCTTTATCCCGATGGAATGGGATCAAACTCACAAATCTGTGGTCACACTTCTTAGTTGGCAGAGTTAGCACTCCTCTTGCGTGAGTGCTAAAATGGACCTAAAGATTTGAGTGAGGAAGTTTTCCCATGCGGATGGATAAGCTTACAACGAAATTTCAAATGGCTCTGGCCGATGCCCAGAGCTTAGCGGTAGGGCGCGATCACCAGTTTATCGAGCCCATTCATGTGTTAACCGCTCTGCTCGACCAGGACGGCGGCGGTATCCGCCAGTTGCTGAGTCAGGCAGGCACTAACGTCAATTACCTTCGCTCGCAATTGGGCGAGGCGCTGGAGCGTCTGCCGAGCGTGCAAGGCGTCGGCGGCGAAGTGCATTTGTCCAACGATCTGGGGCGCTTGCTGAATCTGACCGATAAACTCGCCCAGAAACGCAAGGACCAGTACATCTCCAGCGAGCTGTTCGTTCTGGCGGCGACCGACGATAAAGGGCCTGTCGGCGAATTGCTGCGTAAGGCCGGTGCCACTAAAGACGCCGTCGAAAAGGCTGTGGACGATATGCGCGGCGGGCAGAACGTTGACGACCCGAACGCCGAAGATCAGCGTCAGGCTCTGGAGAAGTACACCATCGACCTGACCGAGCGGGCCGAGCAAGGCAAGCTCGACCCGGTGATCGGGCGTGACGACGAAATTCGCCGCACTATCCAGGTTCTGCAACGGCGAACCAAAAACAACCCGGTGCTGATCGGTGAGCCGGGTGTGGGTAAGACAGCGATCGTCGAGGGGTTGGCGCAACGGATCATCAATGGCGAAGTGCCGGAAGCGCTAAAGAACAAGCGCCTGTTGAGCCTCGACATGGGCGCACTGATCGCCGGTGCTAAGTTTCGGGGCGAGTTCGAGGAGCGCTTGAAAGCCGTATTGAACGATCTGGCCAAGCAAGAGGGGCAGATCATTCTCTTCATCGACGAAATCCACACCATCGTCGGGGCGGGTAAGGCCGAAGGCTCGATGGATGCGGGCAACATGCTCAAGCCTGCGCTCGCGCGCGGGGAGCTGCATTGCATCGGCGCTACGACGCTTGATGAGTATCGCAAGTACATCGAAAAAGACGCAGCCTTGGAACGGCGCTTTCAGAAAGTGCTGGTGGACGAACCAAGTGTGGAAGACACCATTGCGATTCTGCGCGGCTTGAAAGAGCGCTACGAGGTGCACCACGGCGTATCGGTGACCGACCCGGCGCTAGTCGCGGCGGCAACCTTATCGCATCGTTACATCACCGACCGCCAGCTGCCGGACAAGGCAATCGACTTGATCGACGAGGCGGCCAGCCGAATTCGTATCGAGATCGATTCGAAGCCGGAGCAGATGGATAAGCTCGAACGGCGGCTGATTCAGCTCAAGATCGAGCGCGAGGCGCTGAATAAGGAGTCGGACGAGGCGTCGAAGAAGCGGCTGGAGGCTTTGCAAGACGAAATCGATCGGCTTGAGCGCGAGTACGGCGAGCTGGAAGAGATCTGGAACTCGGAAAAGGCCGCGGTACAGGGCACTCAGCACATCAAGGAGGCGTTGGAGCGCGCCCGTCAGGAGATGGAAACGGCGCGCCGTGCGGGCGATCTAACCCGCATGTCCGAGCTACAGTACGGCCGTATCCCCGAGCTTGAGCAGCAGCTCGATCTGGCCGCCCAGGCCGAAATGCACGATATGCAGCTGTTGCGCATTAGCGTGACGGAAGAAGAAATCGCCGAGGTCGTGTCCAAGTGGACCGGCATCCCGGTATCCAAGATGTTGGAGGGCGAGCGCGAGAAGCTGTTGCGGATGGAAGAGGTCTTGCGCAAGCGCGTCGTCGGTCAGGAAGAAGCGGTGTCCGCCGTGTCCAACGCCATTCGCCGGTCGCGAGCGGGCTTGTCGGACCCGAACCGGCCGAACGGTTCGTTCCTGTTCCTGGGGCCGACCGGCGTTGGTAAAACCGAGTTATGCAAAGCGTTGGCGTCGTTCCTGTTCGATACCGAAGAGGCGATGGTGCGGATCGACATGTCCGAGTACATGGAAAAACATGCCGTGGCTCGCTTAATCGGCGCGCGCCTGGGTATGTCGGTTATGAAGAAGGCGGTTACCTGACCGAAGCTGTGCGCCGTAAGCCGTATTCGGTGATCTTGCTCGACGAGATCGAGAAGGCGCACCCGGATGTGTTCAATATTCTGTTACAGGTCTTGGACGACGGTCGGTTGACCGATAGCCACGGACGGACGGTCGACTTCCGCAACGCGGTGATCGTGATGACGTCGAACCTCGGGTCGAGCGTTATTCAGGAACGTATCGGCAACGTCGAATATCAGGAGTTGCGCTCGGAGTTGATGGATCTTCTCACCGGCCACTTCCGGCCCGAGTTCGTCAACCGGGTGGACGAAGTGGTGGTGTTCCGGCCGCTGGCGCTGGAGCAGATTCGGGAAATCAGCCGAATCCAGGTCGGTTATCTCGATCGTCGCCTGCACGATCGCGATATGGCCATCCGCTTCAGCGAAGCCGCGCTGGATAAGCTCGGCGAAGCCGGTTTCGATCCCGTATACGGTGCGCGACCGCTGAAACGCGTCATCCAGCATCAGATCGAAAACCGCCTGGCGCAGGAGATTCTGCAAGGTCATTACGGGCCGGGCGATGAAATACAGATCGATGTGCGCGATGGCGACTTCGTGTTCGCGAAAGGTCGGCGCGAGGCGGCGGCGTAAACCGCCGCCTCGCAACGGCTTGTTACGGTAGGCGTCGCTCCGACTCGGTGCTTTTCAGGAGCACCCAGTCGAGCGCACGCGTTGATAAGAAACGGCGAAGCCAGCCGAATAAATGGGTCGGAACCGTGACATAATAGCGCGGCTTCGGCCGTCGGCTTCGCAGCGCGTGGCGAACCGGCTTTAGCAACGCCTCGGCCGGTAAGGTAAAGCCGCTGCCTTTGCCGGGGTTGGTGAGGCGCTGTTCTAAAGCCGCGTACAAGGCTTCGTGGGCGCTGCCTTCGCGCTTTATACGGCGTCGGTAAGCGGCCTCGGCATTAGCACGGAAGCGGCTCTCGATGGGGCCGGGTTCGATCAGGCTGACGGCGATTCCGCTGCCTTTAAGTTCCATACGCAGCGTGTCGGTAAGGCCTTCAAGCGCGAATTTACTGGCGTTATAAGCGCCGCGGTAAGGTAAGGCGGCCAAGCCGAGCACGGAACTGTTTTGGATGATTCGGCCATGCCCCTGGCGGCGCATGACGGGGATGACCCGGTTGGTTAATTCCAGCGTGCCGAAGAGGTTGGTTTCGAACTGGGCGCGAATGGCCTCTCGGCTGAGATCTTCCACCGCGCCGGGTTGGCCGTAGGCGGCATTATTGAATAAGGCATCGAGCGTGCCGCCAGTGGCGACAAGTACCTGTTCCAGTGCCGTGCGGATGCTGGCGGAATCGTCGAGATCGAGCTGCACGCACTCCAGGCCTTCGGTTTGCAGGCGTTGCACATCGGCCGGTTTGCGGGCACTGGCGAATACGCGATAGCCGTCTCGTTTGAGGCCGTGGGCGACGGCATAGCCGATACCGCTGGAGCAGCCGGTAATCAGAATGCTTTGTTGAGTCATGGTTTGGCGACCGTTTGTTGGTGGTTATGTCGAGATTGTCGCAAAACGGCGGCCGTCTTCGATACCGCTGACGGCGTAGAGCCGCTACACTATCCGCGATTAACGGCCCTGTTGCCGCGCGGACATCTGCCCAAGAGGGTCTTTTTTTTAGAGGAAAAAAAGATGCCCATTTACGAGTATCAATGCAGCGAATGTGGTCATGAGCTGGAAGCTATCCAGTCCTTGAGCGATGCGCCTCTGACCGAATGCCCGAATTGCGGCAAGCAGGGGTTGGCTAAGAAGGTCAGTGCGGCCGGTTTCCGTCTCAAAGGCGGCGGCTGGTACGAAACCGACTTTAAGAGCAAGAACAAGCGTAACCTTGCCGGGGGCGGCGGCACGTCGTCCGGGGGAGCGTCCTCCTCCAAGAGCACCGGCACGGACAATTAGCGAAATAATCAGTGAGTCCTGATAACCCGAGGCCAACTTGCGCGGCCTCGGGTCAAGTCTTACCATTTCCCGCTCACTCGGGCGAACCCCGTCATCCTAAACAACAAGGCACGGTCTGGATTCATGCGCAGCCATTATTGCGGTCTAATTACAGAGAGCCTGCTCGATCAAGAGCTTACCATTTGCGGTTGGGTGCACCGCCGCCGCGATCACGGCGGGGTGATTTTCATCGACTTGCGAGACCGCGAAGGTCTGGTGCAGGTGGTGGTCGACCCGGACGAGGCAGAAGCCTTCGCTACTGCCGAGCGGGTGCGTAGCGAATTCGTCCTCCAGATCAAAGGCAAGGTCCGCCGGCGCGGCCGGCACCGAGAACGCCGAGCTGCGGACCGGGCAGATCGAACTGCTGGCGCGGGAAGTTTCGATCATCAACCGTGCGAAGACGCCGCCCTTCCAGCTCGATGAAGACGATGTCGGCGAAGACACTCGCTTGCGTTTCCGTTACATCGACTTGCGGCGCCCGCAGATGCAGGAGCGTTTACGAACGCGCGCTCGGGTAACGAGCCTATTACGGCGCTTCCTGGACGACCGCGGGTTCCTCGATATCGAAACGCCGATGCTGACTCGGGCAACGCCGGAAGGTGCGCGCGACTATCTGGTGCCGAGCCGCGTTCATCCAGGGTCGTTCTATGCTCTGCCGCAGTCGCCCCAGCTGTTCAAACAGTTGTTGATGATGTCGGGCATGGATCGTTACTACCAAATCGTGCGCTGCTTTCGCGACGAGGATCTGCGCGCCGATCGGCAGCCGGAGTTTACCCAGCTCGACATCGAAACCTCGTTCATGGACGAGGAAGAGATCATGGGTTTGATGGAGGAAATGATCCGCAAGCTTTTCGCGGAAGTCCTCCAGACCGAGTTGCCCGAGCCGTTCCCGCGCATGAGCTTTGCCGAGGCAATGGATCGGTTCGGCAGTGACAAGCCGGATTTGCGGATTCCGCTTGAGCTGGTCGAGATTGCGGACCTGCTGCAGGATGTCGAGTTCAAAGTCTTCGCCGGCCCGGCAAAAGACCCCAAAGGCCGGGTTGCCGCCTTGCACGTACCGGGCGGCGGCGAGTTGTCGCGCAAAGCCATTGACGATTACACCCAGTTTGTCGGTCGCTATGGCGCCAAGGGTCTGGCTTATATCAAGGTCAACGACCCGGCCGCCGGTCGCGACGGTTTGCAGTCGCCGATTCTCAAGTTCCTGCCGGATGCCGCTGTCGAAGGCATCCTCCAACGCACTGGCGCGAAAGCGGGTGACTTGATCTTCTTCGGCGCGGATAAAGCCAAAGTTGTTTGCGACGCGCTGGGGGCCTTACGAATCAGGCTCGGCCATGATTTGGGGCTGATTGAAGCCGGGTGGCGGCCGCTGTGGGTCGTCGACTTCCCGATGTTCGAGTACGACGAAGGCGACAAGCGTCTTTATGCGCTGCATCATCCGTTTACCGCGCCGCGTGTGGACGACTTGCAAGCGTTGGAGGCCAACCCGGAGCAAACCTTGTCGCGCGCTTACGACATGGTGTTGAACGGTACCGAGCTGGGTGGCGGTTCGGTGCGTATTCATCAGCCGGAGATGCAGCAAACGGTCTTCAAGCTCCTCGGAATCGACGAAGAGGAGGCGCGGGAGAAATTCGGCTTCTTGCTCGATGCTTTGGAGCATGGCGCGCCCCCGCATGGCGGGATCGCGTTCGGTCTCGATCGGTTGGTGATGCTGATGACCGGCTCGCAATCGATCCGCGACGTTATGGCTTTCCCTAAAACACAGGCGGCTAGCTGCTTGCTGACCGAAGCGCCGGCCCCGGTTGCCGACCTTCAGCTGAAGGAGCTTAACCTGCGTTTGCGCAAGTTACCTCAAGCCTAAGTTCCGCTCGTTCGGCTAAGGATTGAAGCGTGGTTTCAGTTCTTAGAAAAGCATTGTCTGACGGGAGCTGAGCATTTGCTCGGCTCCCGTTTGCTTTTGCTTCCTCGCATTACGATTACCCACTGCAAAGAGCGCTGCCGCCGGGCTGCCTTCCATGACGGCGTGACGTACTGTCGTGTATCAGACTTGTTACAGTTTTATGAAGCCATAAGTAATTCCTTACGCAGCAGCGGCTAAACCGCTGCCCTGGCGGCGAGGCGGTCCGCCCTGGATGGGCTGCCCTTGGCGAAGGAGCATGCCGTTTAACGACGGCCGTGAACAGTAGTGAGTAAGGAACGTGATATAGATAATCGTGCCGATAATCCGGGTGCGGTTATTGTCGATGGCCACGGGCATACCGATTTAGGTGTGATCCGGGCGCTCGGTAAGGCAGGTGTGCCGGTCTACTTGCTCTCCGATAAGCCGCAGACTGCTGCACGCTACTCGCGTTACGTTGAGCTTTTCAGCGATTTTCCAGCCGGTAATGCCGGCGAGTTGGAGAGGGTTAAGGCATTACGCGAGTTCGGGCGCCGATTCCGACACAAGCCGGTTTTGTTCAGCACGGGGGATAGCACCCTGATGCTGTTTTCCCGCCACCGGGCGGCGCTTGAGCATTATTACCGCCACCATTTAGCCGAGACTCAACTCGTCGAGCAGTTATACGACAAGCAATTATTCGCGCGTTTGGCGGGGCAGCTCCAGTTGCCGATACCCGCGACCGTGGCGCCGCGCAGTCGCGAGGATTTGGAGGCAGCACTCTGGGGAATGCGTTTCCCGGTCATCGTGAAGCCGGCAGAGAAGCGTTGCTGGGCGATTTATCCGCAAGTTGTCGAGCTGGTGGATGGGAATCCTAAGGGAGTGCGTATCGATACGCGCCGTCAGCTGCTGCGCTTCTACGATACGGTAACATCCTATAACAATCGCTTGATTATCCAGGAGTACATCGAAGGTCGCGATGAACTTTTGTACTCCCTGTACGCGTACATCGATCGCCGGCACCATGTTAAAGCTTGGGGCTTAAGCCAGAAGATTCGGACTAACCCGCCTCATCGGGGGGTAGCAACGTTCTCCGTCACGCGCACGGAGCGGGCGATTTGTCGCATGGGCCTGAGTGTGCTGAACACCTTAGGCGTGACCGGATTAGCCATTCTGCAGGTCAAATGGAGCGCACGGCATAACGATTACTTGCTGTTGGAGATCAATCCCAGGCACGGCACCTCCATCGGTTTGTACCCGAGCGCCGGTGTCAATCTACCTTATGTCGCTTACCGTGATAGCCTCTGTCATGCCTTGCCCGACCAGCCGGAGCAGCGAGAAGGCGTCCGTTGGGCGGATTGGGCGGGCGATATGAGGGCCTTGCGCTCTTACCAAGCATTGGGGGAATGGCGTTGGCCGGGTTTCTTGCGTAGTTACTTTGGGGCTCGGACCTATGCCGTGTTCGATTGGCGCGATCCGCTCCCCTGGGTTTTGCCATTATGGCAGCGGGTTCGCCGTAAATCGGCTAAACTCGCCCACCGTAAAGGAGGGTACGCGAAGTAACGGCTGTCGATGATGCTCCTGGCATCGCGACCGATGCACGGTTTTCCGTTTCTCTCCACCCGTTTTAACCGAAAGGTGATCGGCCGCTAGTAATACGGCCGGCTTTCACTGTGCTGTAACAAAAATGTCATAAAACTGTAGCCGGACTGTAATGCTGGGGCCTCACTCTGCGCAGCTCAAACGAGCCGATGAGGGGCTTTCCTGTTGCCAGCCGAACAGGTATCCGTCTTCTAAGGTGACTGCTGATTATGTCGCAAGCAAACTCTTCTCCCCCGCGAACGCCCGCGAAGGCATTTACTCGTAACCATGCCGGGCGGGAGGTGCCGGCTTGGTTACGCGGTATCTACGCGGGGCTTTGTCTCTACTTATTCTTGGCCGCTCTCAATGTAATGAGTTCGGGCCTGGGTACGTTCGGGGAGGCAAGCGATTTTCTAACCCGGGTTTTGCGTATGGCGAAAACCCGTTTATTGCCCTACTTGGCGCCGTATTGGTGACGATGATCGTACAGAGCTCATCGTTCACTTCGGCGCTGATCGTGACCCTGGTTGCGACCGGAGAGATGACTTTAGGCACGGCCGTGTTCGCCATCATGGGCGCGAATATCGGCACCGCGGTGACCGGCGTTATCGTCGCGTTGGCCAACTTGCGCATACGCAGCAACTTTCGTCGCTCGTTCACCGCGGCGTTGATGCACGACTTCTTCAATATCCTGACCGTTGCCATTTTGTTTCCGTTGGAATGGATTACCAGCGTATTCAATGAAGCGGGAAGAGGGGTGTTGACCCGGCTTGCCGCTTGGTTGGCGCAGGTGATCGGGCTGGAGGAAGTGCCGCGGCCGGATAGCCCCGTCAAGGTGATTACCGCCCCGGTGGTGAACGGCGTCGATTGGCTGGGTGCCGTCTTCATGCCGACGCCAGGCGCAGAGGGTATTTTTGTCGCCGCTGTCGGTCTGCTGCTGATGTTTGTGTCCTTAGTGCTGATGGTGAAGAACCTGCGCGGCGCTTTATTGCGGTACATGGACGGTTTGTTCAGCACCTATTTTTTCAAAAACGATGCGCGGGCTTATGGCATAGGCGTTATTTCCACCGTGTTGGTGCAGTCGAGCACGATTACCACCAGCCTGATGGTGCCGCTGGCGGGTGCGGGTATCGTGCGTATCCGTCGGGTCTTCCCCTTCATGATCGGCGCTAATCTCGGCACCACGGTGACCAGCGTGCTGGCCGCCACGGCTAACCCCGTGGCAGCGGCCATGACAGTTGCCCTCTTTCACGTTATTTTCAACCTCGTAGGGTCGGCGATCTGGTATCCGCTACGGCGCATCCCCATCATGACGGCTACTTGGTACGGTCGTTTGGCCGGGCGACAGCCCCGTTATGCGTTTATTTTCCTGTTCGCGGTGTTTGTGGTTATTCCATTGCTTGGGGTGGCGATCACCGAATTCATCATCGGCTTGCGCTGAGCGCGGCGCGCCAGGAGGTTTCCATGTTTAGAGAGCTTTATACCGCCCTGACTTCCGCGAATACCATCGAGCAAGCCTTCGCGGACCTGACAAAGATGCTCGAGAACGGCGCGTGGATGTTCGAGCGTGCCAATGAAGTGCTACACAGTACGGTGCCGGCCGAAGATGTGCGGCAACCGATCTATGACCGCGACCAAGCCATTAATGCCTTGGAACGGTCGATACGCCGTAAGGTATTGCGTCATCTGACCGTTAATCCGGGGCATGACGTTGCCATCTGCCTGGCGCTGATGAGCGTTGCCAAGGACGCCGAGCGCATTGGCGACTACTGTAAAAATGTGTTTGAAGTCGGTTACTTCTATACCGAAGGCTTTCATGTCGCCAAGTACCAAGTGCCGCTCGACGAGATGTCGGAGCAGGTCAGCGAAATGTTCGGCAAAGTTATCAAGGCAACGCGCAGCTCGGATGAGGATCAGGCGGAACAAGCGCTAGCGCGTGCCTTAAGGATTCGTAGCCGCTGCGATCAGCTGATCGAGGCGCTATTCCGCGATCAGAATCAGATTGAGTTCCACGAAGCCGTGGCTTACTCGTTACTGGCGCGCCATTACAAACGAGTAGCGGCTCATCTGGCCAATATCGCGACGGCCGTGCTAGGACAACTGGAAGACTTGGACTTCTACCCGCAAGAGGATGAGAAGTAAAGCGCTACGGCTTTTGCCGACCGAAGTGCTCGGAACCAACGACCAGCGGATTAAAAGACAGCGAGCTGGGTTGCGGTAAGTTTTTGTTAAGCAATGAAATCCGGCAGCTTCTCTGTCTAATAGAGAAGCTGCCGGTTAGCGTCGGGAAGCCTGTGTTTAGCGGGGGGAGTGCGGTAGTTTTAGACAGGCTTTTGCCGGTTTAAGGGCTTTACCCGTTGTACCTTACGGCGCTTTATGTAGATGTCGGTCGTGGTCTTGCGGGCGTGTGCCAGCAGGCCGTGGGCGTCCAGGCCGCGCTCGTCGGCGTCGGTGCCGGCCTTGGCGCGGATATCGTGTTCGGTGAAACGCTCCTTGATAATGCCTTCGGCCAGCGCTTTGCGCATGGCCCGCTGCCAGATGGAGCGAAAGCCGTCGCCGCTGTAGGGTTGGCCATGGCGGGTGCAGAATAAGTATTCGCTGTTCGATGGCCGAGGGAGGGCCTTAGCCATTTGCACGGCCAGGCGCAGATCGTCGTCCCATTCGATCACCACGCGTTTTCCCTGTTTGGCGGTTTGCTGGTAATGGATACCGTCCTCCTTGAGCTGGTCTAGCCGGGTCGCGAGGATCTCGCCTTGACGGCGGCCGGTGCAGTACTTGTAGAGGCAATAGGCTTGCAGTAGCGGCGAGGCCGACTGCATGAAGGCGGCCAGTTCTTCGTCTTCGATGTAGCGATCGCGGGCCGCTCGGTGATGCGCTTGACGCCGCGACAGGGGTTGTAGCGGAGTACGCCCCATTGCATCGCTTTGGTGAAGACGTGCGAGAGCAGCGCGCGCTCGCGGTTGGCGCGCACCGGCGCCGTCTGGCCGCGAATTTCTAGAAATTCGTACACGTGGCGCGGTTCGACGTCTTCCGGCTTCATGTCGCCGAAGAACACTCGCAGCGCTTTGATTTCACTTTTGTTGTCCTTGTAGGTGCGCGGCGCCTTACGCGGCGCGATCTCCAGCATGTAACGGTCGAAGAGGCTTTGCATGCGGGTCGCGGTAACAGGCGCCTCGACTAACTTGGCCCACTCGGCCATGGCGTCGGGCAGGTTGGCGCCCAGGCGGTGCCATTGGCCCGCCCGGTCGACGTAGTAGTAGGCCCCGTGCTTGAAGTAGACCCGGGGCGGTAGGTGCTTGTTCTTAGTTCGCGGTCTTCCCATGGGTGAAGTCCATTAGTGCTTTGACATTGGGTTGAGTGCGCGTCGGCCTAGCATCGCCGCCGAGGACTTTCTCGATGTGCGAGCGCAGGATGCGCGGCCGACCTTCGGCGTTGAGCGTGAACTTCACGCCGTTGCGCTCGAGCCAGCGAATCTGGGCCGACTGCCGTTTTCTTGCTGTGAGCTGGTAAAGTTCGTCGTCGCTTAGGAACAGGCTCATGGTCGTGCGGCTCCCCTGTTAGTCGTGCGGTTCGGTTTCGATCATCACGTCGGCGTTGAACTGCGTCCGTAGCGCCTGAAAGCCTGGCTCCGCGAGCAGCGCGGCCAGGGCCGGCTGCTGCTCGCGAATCTCCTGCCAGTGGGCGGCTTTCTCGGCCGGCTCCAGTTGGCTCAGGTTGAGCCAGGACGTCGGCCGGTAGCGGCCGATTGCGCCGGCGGGCAGCGGGCGCGGCCAATCGCGGATGTCGCCCATGTCAGCGCCGCTCCGCCATTTCCTGACAATCGACGCAGCGCTGAACGCCGGGCAGGGTTTGCCGGCGGCGCTCGGGGATGGGCTCGTCGCAGTCGATGCAGTGGGTGCGACTCGTGCCCTGGTAGCGGACGCGAGCGGCAATGCAGGCCTCGGTAAAGCGTTCGGTGTATTCGGTGGCGATGTCGATAGCTTTGGTCATTATTATGGTCTCCGGTAATCGTTATTGGTCGCTGCTGCGGCCGAGGTGGAGCTGCGCTTCCGGCATGTCGCGGCGGACGCGGTAGCTGCAGCGGTGAGCGTCGATGGCGCGTTGCAGGGCGTTTGTGGAGTCGAACACCAGGACCAGCGCGGCGCGGTGATGGACCCGCTCGCCGTCCTGGGTGACGACGGTCAGTTCGCCGGCGTCGTGCAGCGTGCCTTGGGGTAGCGGAGTGGTGTGCTGTCGTTTCTTTGCCATGGTTTTCTCGCTCTTGTTATGGCCACAGCGCGTAGCCTTGTTATTCGGTGCCCGGCCCTCGTCGGCCAGCCGTTGCGGGCCGAGCAGGCCGATATCGCGCAGTCGGCGGATCAGGCCGGTGCGGCTCATGTCCAAGCAACTGGCTGCTGTCTTGAGGCTGTCGGTGTGCCGGGCCATGGTTAGCTCCTGTTCTTTTCTTTTTCGAAGATCCAGCACTTGACCGTCCGACTGAGGAGGGTCGAGTGCACGGCGCGGTTGGATTCGATGAAGCGGCGGACCTTGCTGGTCTTCAGGTGCCGCTTGAGGTCGGTGGACGGTGGGACGCGCAGGCCGCGGGCAGTGGCCTCCGCCTCGAAGTGCTTGAGGTTGACGGCGATGAGCTGGCCGTCGCGGCCGTCCGGGTTGTAGTGGTTTAGCGTCGAGGCCTCCCGAAGGCCCTCGATGTAGTCGAAGGCGTCCCAGAACTCCTGTACGATCGGGTGGTCGGCATTGATGGCCTGCTGGCGCTCGCGGGCCATGTGCTCGAGGAGGGCGAAGGTGTCGACGATGGCTTCGCGCGGCAGTAGGTCCAGCCCGCCGGGGCCGAGTAACTGCACCATACCCATCAGTTGCCCGTGACACTTGGCGATGCGGTGCATGCGGATCTCGGGCAGCGCGGCGAGCCGCTCGATGTATTGCGGGGCGCGGTCGCAGAACAGCTCCAGCAAATGCTTCTCGGCAGTGATGGCATCCAGCAGGAAGCGGCTGAGGTGCTCGCTGCTTAGTCGTTCGAGTTGTTCGGCCACGGCGCGGGTGTCCGGGGTTTGGTATTCGCGGGTAAAGCGCAGGTGGACGATGCGCGAGAGGATCGCCTCGCTGGCGTTTACCGGCGCGTTCTGACTGATTGCGATGGTGCCGCGGAACGGCGGTTCGTAGGTGTCGTTGCCGGCATTCTTCATGCCGCGCGCGCGGATGGAGCGGCCGTTGTAGGCGGTCTTCAGCTCGTCCCAGTCGAACTGCCGCTGGCGCAGGCCGTCCTGCTCGCGGTCGGATTCGATGAGGACCACCGGCAGGTTGGAAACCTGGGCGAAGTTACGCGCCCGGGCGGGCAGCGTGGCTTTGCTCGGGTCGAAGCCTTCGTAATCGTTGCGGCCGACCAGCTTCCAGAGAAACTCGATCAGGGTGGATTTGCCGGCGCCCGCCTCGCCGACGATTTCCAGGAAGGGAAAGCTCTTCTGCTCGGCCCGGATCTGTTCGGCGAACAAACTGCCGAGCCAGAAGGCAGCGGCAATGACGCCACGGGCGCCGTATGCCTGCCAGACTAGCCGCGCCCAGTCGTCCCGATAGCCTTCGCGGCTCTCGTTGATCTGCAAGGGGGTAGATTGCGAGAGGCTCTTGAGCGCCGTCTTGCCGAGATCGAAATAATCCTCGCTGTTGAGCTTGTGTACTTTGCCGGACTGCACAGCGAGGTCGGCGAACACCCAGGCGCGGTGCTCTTTGCTGTAGCCGACGTAGTCGATGGTGGCGACGGTTTTGATAGCCGAGAGCTGGTCGCGCAGCAGTTTGTCGAGCTGCTGGCTGCTGCCGGTCCAGATGGCGCCAGGCGCGATGCCGAGCAGGCGCTTTTTGAACTCGGAGGCGCTGGCGAGTTGGTTGCCGCTGAAGGTGTTCTTGACCGCGGCGCCGTCGTGCGGGAAGTCGACCCGGAAGTAGTACCAGCTCTCGTCGGTGACGGTATTGGCCAGGTAGTAGAGCGCGGTGACGTTGCAGTTGGCGATCTCCGCGATCGCCCCGGCCTGCTTCAGCGCTTTCTCCCGCTGCTCGGGGGTTAGCGGTGCGTCTTCGTCGCCCGCGAGATCCTTGCGCGCCTTTTCGTATTTGTCCAGGTCGAGCTTGAACCAGAACAGGCGGTTCCGGTACGCGAACGGAAACTCGCGGCGCTCGTTGTGCTGGTACATGAGCAGTGCTTTGGAGCCGGCGTTCGGCGCGACGAGCAAGGCCCCGTGGTAACGGTACTCTTTGAGGTGGGCTTTGCTGAGTTCGCCGCGCTGGTGGCAGTCGTTCCAGTCGCGTTGGCCGCGCCCGGCCGCTGGAATCTGAGCGGCGGCGCAACGCCAGCCAGCCTCGCGCGCGCGTTTGACGTGCTTTAGGGTGTAGCGCCGGCCGGCGCGATCGCTATCCAAGGCCCACACCAGCAGAGGGCGTTCTTTGCCGGCGGCGGCACAGGCGTCGGCGAGCGTGTTGAGCGCGGCGTCGGGGTAGTTGCCACTGCTGATGCTGGAGACGGCAACGAGGTCGTGATGAGTCAGCGCGATGGCGTCGAAGATGCCTTCGGTGATCCAGATTTCCTCCGCCGCGGCGAGGTCGACGCCAGGCGGTTGCCACCAGTGGCCGGCGTAGTCGGTACCGAAGCCGACGTGAGCTTTCTTTCGGCCGAAGCGGTGCGGTTTGTCGATCAGTCGCTGCCAGTAGCCGTTTGCCAGCGGAAAGCGTACGGTGGCGGTGCCGATTCGTCGCTGCGGGTCGTAATAGCTTTCCTGCGTGTACCAGCCGGCGATACGCGGTAGGTCGAAGCCGCGGCCGTAGGCGAGATAGGCGTCGGCTACCGCCGTTGGGCTGATCGTATCGGTGCTGCCGGCTTGGCTATAGCGTTCGCTCCAATCGTCGAACAGATCGGGGAACAGCTCCTTGACGTGAAACTGGGCGCCGCAGTTGTTCTCCCGGCCGCACTTCACCATCCACGGCGCATCGGCGGCGACGAATAGCTCGCGCTTCTCGCACCGGGGGCAGCGGCCTTTGCGCAGGTAGCGGCCTTCTTGCTTGAATGCCAGGTCGTGCAGCAGGCGTTCGGTGATGTCGTGGTGCAACTGTCGGTTCATGCTGACGTTTTCTTGTTTTCGGTGTTATCAGGGTGCAGGAAGCCGCACCGGCCGCTTGGCGGCGGCAGTGGTCCTGTCGGCTGGTGGAAAACGCGGTTCGGTTAGCTGGTTTCGGGTGCGAGCTCGGCCAGCAGCTGCTTACGGACGCGTGGTGAGATCGGTAGCTGGATGGCCGGGTTGGGGTTGAGGCTCGGGCTGAGGGTTTGGGTGATCTCCAGCGCCAGCGTGCCGCGCCAACCGCAATCGGCGTTCTGACATTCGAGCACCGCCTTGCGGTAAATCGGTGTCATCGACTCGCTTTTGCGGATGCGTGCGAAGCTGCCGCAGTGCGGGCAGGCGAGTCGCGGGTTGTTGGCGCGTTCGGTGCTCACGTGTTATCTCCCCTTACCTAATTGCGGCGCCCGTGGGCGGCGTGAACGGTGTGAGCAACCGCGCGATAACAAAGAATGAGCGGTGCTCGCTATAAGCAAGGGCTTGAGTATCTTGAGTGAACACGGAATGCGTAATGCGGTAAGACGTGCACTCATAGTGTATTCTTCACTGTCATTGCCTTGCACAATCTAAGTATGAACTCGAATAGAGTTTGCAGTCAACTCTTTTTAAGTTTAACCCAGGTGGATACTTAATATGAGTTCCGATATCGATGCGGCGGAAGTGATAGCCCGGTTGATGAACGCGGTTGGTGTTCGTAGTGAACGTGAGCTTTCACGCTGGTTTGGCTATGGTTTGACCACGATAACGAGCAAACGCCAGCGTGGCAGCATCCCTTACGACGAGTGCTTGCGGTTAGCGATGGAGCGGGGTATCAGCCTGGATTGGTTGATCCTCGGGCGCGGTGAGCCGCCGGCCGATGTCGCTGCACCTTTCGAGCCGCTGGCCGATGTTGAGGAGATGGCGACGCGGGCGGAAGAGTTCGTCGATGTGCCCTTGTACGATCTGGAGGCAGCGGCCGGGGCCGGTCGCTTGTTCGACGAGGAGCGGATTAAACACGTTTTGCATTTCCGCCGCGATTGGTTGGCCAGTCAGGGGCTGTTCGTGAAGGACTTGGTAGCCCTGGAAGTGGCCGGCGATTCGATGGCCGATACGCTGAACGACCGCGATACGGTGCTCGTGAACCGGGCGCTGCGCAGCGGGGACGGCGTGTATCTATTGCGCATGGGCGAGGCCTTGCGGATTAAGCGGGTGCAGTGGCTAGCCGACGGCTCGCTGCGGCTCTCCAGCGACAACGATATGTACTCGCCGGAGACCATCCATCTGGAAAACTTGTCGCAGATAGAAATTATCGGCCACTGCCACTGGCGCGGCGGGCGAGTTTACTAGTACGCCTGCTAACGCGCGCGCGGTTTCAATTCGCCTGCTCCGCATCGAAGTCGGTGACGTAACCGGCGTCGTTCAACGTGTGCGTAACCCGGAGTGCAACCCAGGGTGTTTGGTCGACGGCCGCTTTGAAGCCGCGGGCCCTGATCGGCGTTTCCACCAGCAGTTGGGGGCGGCCGACGGCTAGCGTCATGGAAAACTCCGCCGTACCGCGCTGTAGGCGCTTAAGCTCCGAACGGGCCTCGGTCAAGGCCTCTTCTTCGCTGGCGAATATCGGGCGTAGCTCTTTGGCATTGGCCTCTTCGCCAACGAGTATTTCTTTCTGTTCGCCCTCGGCGAGATCGTTCCAATAAGCGCGAACGCCGGTGTAGCTGTTGCGGTCGGCTACGCTGTAGCTGTACTGGTCGCCGTCGTGCCGATGGATTTCGGCGGTGGGAAGAGGTGTGCCGCTCGCGGTGTGGCCGGTGCCGGCGGGAATAAAGAGCAGGTGATTTCCTTTCACGGTGACCAGGGCGTCGTGGTGGTGTGCCAGGTGGCTGAGGAAGTCCATATCGGATTGCGCGGTTTGATCGCGGTGCGGCACGGCTTCGTTGGCCAGCGAGTTCCCGATCACCGGCTCTAGGCCGTGCTCGGCGGCGATGGTGCGGACGATTTCCCCCAGTGTGGTTTCGTGCCAGCTCCGGCTTTTCTGGGTCGGCAGCGAGGTGCGCATGTTGACGCTGCGGGCACGGATGGATAACTGATCCGGGCTGCCCGAGTAGCTGATCTCATCGACGGTGAACATTCCCTTGTCGATAAGCCCTTCGTGTTCCCAACCGATAGCGACTTCAATGGCGGCGCCGCGGGGCGGTAGTTGTAGGGCGTTGTCGTGATCCGTCAAGGTCAGGTTCAGCGTGTCCGCCTCCAGCCCGCGGTTCTCGGTCAGGGTCAGCGAAATTAGCCTGCCGTTGACGGTCGGACCGATGTCGATGCCGTTTACCGTTAAGCGATAACTTGGTTTGAGGCCGTCGTCGCCTTGCGTCCGCATGATTAGACTCCGAGCGCTTTGCGTAAACGGTTGCGGGCCGAGGCCAATAGTTGCGTGGCGTCGGATAGCGTGTCGTCGCTCATATCGCCGAGCAGGTCGAGGCGGTCGTCGTCGACGCGTTCGAGCTCGACGCGGAACTCGATGCGTTGCGGCGCGCGTCGCGCAGGAAGGCGCTGGCGGTTTCCTCCACGCCGGTTATCGCCCATAAGCCGTAGATGTAGCCGGTGCCTTCGATCAGCGGCCAGGCTTTGCCTTGCTCGGCCATGATGCGCAGCAAATCCAGCGACGGCCGGCCGCCGGTGAACTCCGGTAGCTGCACGCCGTTAAGGGTGAGGGTGTCTTCGCCGGGGCCGAGATACTGGTAAACCGGCCGCTCCCCTACCCGTGCCTGACTGACGTGGCGCCAAGCGGTATGCCGTTGCAACTGCTGATAAGGCACGGTGGGGACGTCGAAAACAAACTGGCCGAGAGCCATCATCATGATCGCTTACTCCATATCGTAAAGCGCGCTGCGCCGACGGGCGGCTTTTTCGCGCTCGCGCAGGGCAAGTTGCCGGGCGACTTCGCGTCCGACTTCGTCGGCGGCCATGCCCGGTGCGGCGTAGATGTTGATCGTGACGTTATCGCCGGCTGCGGCGGCCACTCCGGAGAGGCTGCCGCCGAGCGGTGCGCGCTGATCGAACTGGACGCCGGCCGCCGCCGGCAGAGCGGATACGCCCAAGGCGATGCCGGTACTGATTTGCTTGACGCGTTTGCCGAAGCCGTCGATTTGCTTCAGCGGGCCGTGTTCCGAGCGTGCCAGGCCAAGCTGATAGCCGGCGAGCGTGTCCCGCCCGGCTTCGGCAAAAACACGAGAGGGCGATCGGATCTTTAGGCGATCCCTGAACCAGCCGGCGACGCGATCGCCAATGTTGGTGATGGCATCTTTTACCCGGCTGCCCATATCGAAGATGCCCTTAATCAGGCCTTGTAGCATTTGGCGGCCGAAGTCGGTGAACTGATCGGGGAGCTCAACCCCGAACCAGCTCATCACGCCGGAGAAAGCCTTGTAGAACAACGCGAGGGGGCTGAATTCGGTGATCAAGGTGATCAAGCCGTCCAACGCCATGCTGAAGCTGTCTTTCAGCCAGGCCCAGGCGGCGGCGCCGGCATTTTTAATGTTATCCCACAAAGCTGCGAAGAGCGGGCCGAGGGTTTCCCAATTGCGCCAGATGTAGATGGCAGCGCCCACGAGTACGGCAATGAGTGCGATGATCGGATGCCCCATCGCCAACCGCCCCAACCACAGTAAGGCTTTACCCACCGCCGGTAGCACGCGCTTAGCCAGGCTGGTGAAAGTCGTTATAGCGCCCTGACCATAAATACTAAGCGCCGTTAAGCTGTAGCGCAGGATGGCTAACTGGATCGAGACGGCCGCCGCAATCTGGACCAGCGTGCCGACCGCAACAACCATGCCGGCCAGGGTGGCGCCGGCTACCGCAATACCGCCAATGAGCTTGGGGTTCGCTTCGATCCATTCGCTGACCTGCTGCAACACCTCGGTAAGGCGTTGGAACAAGGATCGCATCGGGCCGTCGATGCTCTTTTGGATGCTGGTGCCGATGCCGTCCCAGGCTTGGCGTAGCTCCTCGAAATCCTGCTTGGCTTCCTCGCTGAGGAATTGACTGCCATAGGAAAAAGCGGCGAGGCCGACGTCCTTAATGGCCCCGCCGTGGCGGGAAATGGATTGGAGGCGCTTAAGCGTTTGCTCATGCTTTTTCTGCGCCCGCTCCAGTTCGTACTGTTGCGCGGTTTGCCGCGCTTGACGCGCTCGTTGCTGATCGGTGTGGCGGCCGACCGCGGGGTACAGGTCGTTTAACTGACGCAACTGTTCGCGGCCAGCTTTGACAGCCTGAGCCGTTGAATCGACGCCGTCCCGCAGCTGTTTGAGGGCTGCGGTTGCGTCGTCAACGCCCTCTAGCAGTATTTCAAGCTTGATGTTGCTGGCCATCAGTCCTCCACGCCGCTGCGCTTACGAGCGCGTTCGCGCCATTCCATCAGTTCGGAGAGAGACAGGGTGTCCATGAAATCCGGCTGCCAGTGAAACACGACAGCCAGATCCGCCATGGCATCGTCTACGCAGTAAGGTAGGCGTTGTCCGTCTTCTCCTGCTTGAGCAAAAAACTCACCACGATGCCTCCGCACTCGACCAGGTCGGCGGGGTCCATTTGCTGGACTTCGCGTTCCTGCACGGTCGGTTGGCTGATGCGCGGCAGCACTTTGGCCAGCGCGTTCACGTCCATCTGCAACAGCTCGACCAGGGCCAGGCCGCGCAGCTCGCCGGCACCGGGTTTACGCAAGGCAAGTTCGACGATGTCGCCGCCGTTGCGCGGGATCGGCGTTTGGAGCTTGACGGTGTTGGCGTTGCTTTGCGGCTTTTGGCCTTCCGCTGCCGACTCGTTAGCGAAGTTGTCTTGATTCATGGCAATGGCGTCCTCCGGAACGAGCGTGAATTACAGGCCAAGGGCCTGACGTTTGGCGGCCAGCATGTCTTCGCCGCGAACGTTGAAGACGTAGCCCGGCACGTCGATCTCGACGATCGTGTCGCCGTCGATGCTCAGCTTGTAATAGCTGCAGCTGGTAACGACCTTGATCTCGTTATCCTCGCCGTTCTTGGCCGTGCCCATCTCGATCTCGCGGTGGCGGCCGCGTACGACGAGCTCGACCGCAACGGTCTCATCGGTGTCGTCGCGCACGTAGGCGCCGGCAAAGCGCAGCATCGCACCGTCCAGATCGACCGGACCGTAGCCGTCGAAGATCTCGGCGATCAGGCCGCCGGCGGTCCACTCCATCTCGATCTTTTCCTGACCGAGGTCGATTTCGACCGTGCCGTCCATGCCGCCGCCGCTCCATTCTTCGACTTTGCGAGACAGCGTGGGGAGAACGACTTCGGCAATCTGGCCCTGCCAGTTGTTGCCGTCGCCGAACAAATTGAAGTTCTTGAGCTTTTTAGGAAGTGCCATGGGTCAATGCTCCTTACGCGGTCATCCGGCTGGCGAAGTCGACCAGGTAGCGGTCGGTGATGCGCTGACGGAAGGTGAGGTCTTCGAGCGGCGGGACCGGCGTGTAGTCGTAGTCGATGGTGAGCTTGCCGGCCTTGAGGGTCTCGGGGGTGTTGAGCGTCTCGTCGAGCCAGCAGCTGGCGCCGATCAGGTAGCCCGCGTTCACCATCTGGCGCAACGCTGCGTTGATGCCTTCGATGATGTCTTTGGCCAGGGAGGGGTGCAGGGGTTTGTCCACCGCCCACAGATGACCGCCAGCAACAGTGTCGGCAACGACTTGCGCGGTGCGGGTGTAGTTCTCGAAGGCGAACAGCGGGTCGTCGGAGCAGGTGCGCGAGCCCCAAAAGCGGTAACCGCCCGATTGGATCAAGGTGGTAACGTCGGCGGCGTTAAGATAGCCGGCGTCGGTGGCGGGATCTTGTAAGTCCCAATGCACGTCTTTATCGATACCGCTCACGCCGTCGACCGGCATGTTGGAGATCGTCTTGTGCCAACCGATCTGGTTGTCGAGCCGAGCCCGCAGGCCCAGTGCGCGGGCGACGGTGTAACCGGAGCCTTCGGCATTGGCCTCGGTGTCGAAGCTGACGAAATCCGGCCAGATCAGCATCAGCTCGCGAGCGCCGAAGTTGTCGCGGTAGGCGGCGGCGTCTTCCTTGGTTTCGCAGCCGAAGGCACTGGCGTAGGTAAAGGCACGCAGTTTTTGCGCGATGGCGACGGTTTCTGCTGTTACATGCTGGGAGTCCAGTTCCGGTACGCCCAGCAGCCGCGGCTTGACGCCGAAGCGTTGCTCGGCGGTGAGCAGTGCTTTCAAGCCGGTTTTCTTACCGTCTTCACGGACCGTGCCGATGATGTTGCTCTGGGTTTCTTCTTCGGTCTCGCCCTCGGCCACGCGGACGATGACGGTGGCCGGGGTGGCGTGAGCCGCAATGGCTTCCAGCGACCGAGTCAGCGTGCCGCCGGTGCCGGCTTTTGCCATGTCGGCGTACAGATCGGTGCTAAGGACCGGGGTATCGAGCGGGAAGCGCTCCGAATCGGCGTCATCGGCGGTACAGACAATGCCGATAACGGACGTCGAAACGGTGCGCAGCGGGCGTACGCCTTCGTTGATTTCGAGGACGCGAACGCCGTGGTGGTATCCAGTGGGCATGAGCAGCTCCTGATTCCTGTTTGGATGATCGACACCATAGTGACGTTTACTGTGCTGGGAGGGCAGCGAGGGCGGGTGTAAGGCGAGGATGGGACACAAGGCTATAAAAAACGCGAGGCCGTCAGGTTCGGCCTCGCGCTGATGGTGTGGCTGCAAATCGCTGATTTATTAGAGGTAGGCAGTTACCTCTTCCGGCTGGTCCGGCCAAACAACTTCGAGGGGTTCTTTAAACGCTTGCGGCACATCGCGTAGCGATTGGCGGTACTGTTTCACCGCTGCCTGCTGCGCGGGTGTCAGCGGCGCATCCGGTAGTACCATCCAGTCGGTTTCCCGCATGCGGTCGTCGCGCTCGGCGCGAATCCGCTCCCAGGAGTTGAGCCAGGCCTGTTCGGCTTGTTTGCGCTCCTGTTCTAGGCGGGCCTTTTCCGCGTTCCAGGCATCCAGACACTGTCCGACCAGATTGTCGGGGTCTTCGTAAACGTGTTTCCAGACATCGCGATAGTAGATGTCGGGTTGCCCATCTTGTGAGTGAACGGACCAAATTTCGTCGGGAAGAAAATCGAGATTGACGTGCAGGAAAACGCCATCGACCCCTACGGTATTGTCGTCTTTGATTGCGTCGAATCGCTGCATGGGGTAATCCTCAGAGTTTCATGATAAAGGCAAGTGCGTAGTAGGGCGGTCGAACATCGACGGTGTGGCTGTGATCGCCGTCGCTTTCGATGTCGTGGCTGTGGGAGCCGTTCGCCTGTATACCGCCGGTTAGGCCGTGGGCGTGGGGATTACCGTTGCCCCTGCTATTAATCGGGCTTGAACTTGATGTGACTGGGTCGGAGGACAGCCCGGCAACGCCGTTAAAGGTGGAGGAGGAGCCGCTGGTGTTCCTGCCTTGTAGAACGTGGTCATGACTTGGCATCTGCCCGATACTCAGCGGATGTCCGCTAACGCTGAACGTATTGCTATGACTATGTTCGCCTGCGCTGTTCGTGCCGCCGTGGTTGTGCGAGCCGTTCGTGCTGGTCGTCTTTTCGTTAGAACCGCTTTCGTCGCCGACGGGATAGTTTAGTCCAGCGGCGACGACGAACTTGTCGCGTAAGTCTGGCGTACCGTTATTGCCATCGCACAACACCCAACCTTCCGGAATTGCGTTTGCCGGGCCGTCGTACATGGCGATGAGACGTTGTGGGATCGCTTTTCTAATGGCAGCCTGTATCTGGTCGTCGACATAATCTTGTCGTGCAAAGATCATATCGGGGGTATCGTCGACTGTTACGGTGTTGGTGTTGCTGTAACGCACCAGGATACGGAGGTGCTGATCGGTATCGGCGCCTTCGCCTTCGACGGGCTTATAGCGCTCGGGCGTGGCGGCCACCACGATTAGATCGCCTTCGCTGTCGAACGCTGCAAATTCGCGGATATACCAGCCGCCGGCTGCGCGCGGGACTACTCCCTCGATAACGAAGACTTGGTCATCCGTTTCGCTGACATAGACGCGATTCAACGTGCCGCGCCAGACTTCGTGGGTCAGTGCCGTCCAGCTCGATTCCGGGGCGACGTAATTGCCGCCGCCGTCGCCGACGGCAAACTCAACCAGTTGCAGTTTCTGACCGTCGGCTTCGGCCTGGGCTAGCTTGGCGAGGCCAATATCGGTGAGGATTGCGTAGTACTGAGACATAATTTCTCCGCCAAATGGTTAACTTGGCATCGAATCGCCGCAATTGCGTCGATAAGTGCCAATCCCATGTTGATCGCTGTTGGCGGAGGAGAGCAGTCTCTGGCCGTGTAAGCGGCGAGGCTTACACTTTGGGGGCGGCGCGATGCGGTGCCGGGGGAGGCTGACTCAGCAAGCTTACACCGGTTGCTTCCGGTGTAAGCTATTGTCGATTAAAGATATCCCAGTACTACTTCCGGTTTTCCGGCCAAACTACCTCTAGAGGTGCGCTAAAGTGCTGTGGGATGTCCCGTAGCGCTTGCCGATAGATTTTTACCTCATCACGCTCGGAATCGGACAGCGGCGAGTCGGGGAAAATCATCCAGTCCGTCTCTGTGATTAGCGCGTTGCGCTCCTCCCGCACACGACCCCAGGAGTTGAGCCAGGCTTCCTCGGCAGTTTTTCGCTGCTGTTCTAAATGGGCAAGCTCGGCATCCCATGCAGCAACGCATTGCCCGACAAGATCGTCAGGGTCTTCGCTTTTGTGCTGCCATATATCGCGCAAGTAGATGTCTGGTTCGCCGTCCACGCTGTGGACAGACCAAACCTCTATAGGTAAAAAACTAAGATCGACGCTCAATGCAACACCGTCGACCGTGATCATATTGTCGTCTCGGATAGCAGTTAACTGACGCATGGCTAATACCAGATAATAAAGTTGGTTGCTTCGTATGGCTGTCGCACGTCTACCGTTGTGTTTTGTATGCCGCCCGTTAGGCCGTGCATGTGCGATTCGCTACCGCCTCTTGAGCTCGACATGACCGCCTGCTCGGTACGACTTGTAAATGATGTTGAGTCGTCACGGCCGCTCCGCCGCGGGCCGCTCCCTCTATCACGGTTTACCCAAGGCAGATCTCTTGCGCTCTCGTGGTCATGGCTGGGCATCTGGCCCAATCTTAGCGGATGCCCCGAAACGCTCAGATTGTTCGGGTGGCTATGGTCTCGCTGGTCATTGCCACCTTTATCGCCGACTTCGTACTGGTCGCCAGCGCCTACGGCAACTCGGTTACGCCGGTCAGGCACGTTAAACGTCGTTTCGCCATTGCCCTCACCGAATTTCGTGCCGACGATGTTAAATAGACGGTCGTATTCCGTACGGCTAACTGTGCGGCCGTCGCACCAAAGCGCTCCATCTGGGAGAAAATCGCCCGTCCATTCGCTTACCGTGCCAGGAATACCTCTCTCTGGTACAAGACTGTGCCCATTGACCTTCAAGCTCGGCACATCGAGCACTGGCCCCCCGTCGCCGTTGTCTTCGTATGCGGGAAGCTCACCGACCAACTTGCCAACGGCGCGAGTAGCGGCGTCCTTCAGTCCTAGATTGTCCCGCGCAGCTTCGGTGCTTGTTAGGTCGGCGAGGTTTTCCGAGATCCGGGCATGTCCGCTGTGTGGCGCTGCTGAATCGCGGTGCTGGGCGATCGCCTCCATGAGCTGGCTGTCTGCCGCGTCAACGTAGTCCTTGCGGGCTAGGATGGTATCCGGCGTGTCGTTGACGGAAACGGCATCGGCGTTGCTGTACCTAACCAGCACGCGAATATGCTGGTCTAAATTGGCGCCGTCGCCCTCTGCCGGTTTGAATCGTTCCGGCACGGCTGCAATGACAATTAGGTCGCCGTCGCTATCGAGTGCTCCAAACTCGCGGATGTACCAGCCGCCCACTTCCCGAGGCACGACACCTTCAATGGTGAAGACCTGCTCGTCAGTTTCGCTGACATAGACGCGATTCAACGTGCCGCGCCAGACTTCGTGGGTCAGTGCCGTCCAGCTCGATTCCGGCGCCACGTAATCGCCGCCGCCGTCGCCGACGGCAAAGTCGACCAGTTGCAGCTTTTGGCCGTCGGCTTCGGCCTGGGCCAGTTTGGCCAAGCCTACTTCAGTGAGGATTGCATAATACTGAGACATGACTACTCCGCTGGTGGGTAAACGCATAAGTCGTCGCCCAGGGTGATGGCGGCGCCGACGTAAGTTGCCCCGCAGACAGGCTGATAGAGGTTGACGACGTCCAATACTTGGGATTCCCGTGCGTAGCGACCGACGACGTCGTGGATGTACAGGTGTAAATCGTCGGGGATGGCGGAGTCGGTCAGTTCGATATCAAGCTCGTAATGATGCGGGGTATCGCCGATCTCCCACCATTCGCGCACCAGAATATCCATGCCCAAAGCGGCTAGTTCGCGCCGCAGCGAGCCGAGGGTGCCGCGGTAGCGGCGGGTTTCTAGCGCGGTTTTGATCACTCGCCGTTGGCGGGCGGTGGTCCAGTTGGAGTTCCAGCCTTCCACGCCCACTGCCCAGGCGAGCCAAGGTAGTAGCGAGGCCGGGCAGCGGTCGGGGTTCCACAGGCTGTCGACCTTCGCTAGGTCGAGTTCGCTGAGTTGGGCGTCGCTGGCTTCCAGCGCGCGCTCTAACCGCGTCGCGTTGGGTGGGAGCAAACTAGTCGTCATGGCCCACCTCAAGCTCGATTGCAGCACAGTAGGCGGCTTGCGTGAGGTCGCAGTGGATATCCTCGGCAGGGCTTTCCAGTTCGACGCGCTTGACGCCCTCGACGTAGAGACGTGCAAGTAGTGCGTCGCGCACGAGGTCGCGGCCTAGTACATGCATACGGCGCACGAATTGTTCGACGCGCTGACGGGCCGCGGCCTTCACGGTGGGCTCGTCGGCGCCCTCGAACAGGACCAAGCGCGCACGGGTGGTGTATTCGGTAACAATGGCCGGGCGCGTTTCGACCTTGTCGTTGAGCGGGCGGAGGTCTTCGTCGTTGACGCGGGCGTGGACGATATCGAGAAGTTCTTGGCTGGGAACGCCGTTGCCGTCGTGGCTTAGCACGGTGATTAATATTTCGCCGCCGTTGGGGCGAGTGCAGGAGGCGTCTTTTACTTGGCCGCTGGCCGAGCGGGCGTGGTAGACGTAGGCGGGGCGTGCGCCGGCCGTGCTATAGCTATCGCCGGCCATGAGAATGCGCTCGATGTAGGCGGCGTCGCTCTCGTAGGTCGGCGGGATCGGCGGATTGGCGTCCGGATCGCCTGCGTCGATGACTAATCGCGGCGTGCGATGGAAGGTGACGCCGAGATGGTCGAGGGTGCTGCCTTGGCTGTAGGCGAGCAAGAGCAATCGAGCGCGGTCGTTGAACTCCTGGCGTAGGATCATCTCGCGGTAGGCGCTTTCCTCCAACAGGCGCGTTGCCGGCTCGGATTCCCGGTTGAGGACGTCCGCAGCTTGGGGGTGGCGGCTAAGGAAAGCGGATTTACGCTGCGCGAGGATGTCTTCGTAATCCAGCTGTTCGACGATCTCCGGCGCCGGTAATTGGGATAGATCGATGCTCGACCGACTCATGCGGTTACTCCTGTCGGCAAGTTGAATTCAAGGCGTGCCCGTTCGGGGGTGCTGGTATCGAGGCGGACGATGTCGGCTTCGAGTACAACGGAGCTGGGGCGGGCGCTATTAACCAGGCGGACGATGCGCTCGACCCGAATTCTCGGTTCCCACCGAATCAACGCGGTTACTACGGCGCTGTAGGCCAGCATGAGCGTAACGTCGTTGAGCGGTTGGTCGATCAGCTCCGGCAGTAGCGAGCCGTAGTCGCGGCGCATGACGCGGGAACCGATCGGGGTGGTGAGAATATCGGTCACGCTCTGGCGGATGTGGTCGATACCGTCGATCGCGTGGCCGGTGTGCGCGTTCATGCCTGCCATGGTTTTACCCTCCCGCGAAGACGTTGGTGCTGCCTTGGGCGACGGCGGAGCCGCAGGCGATCGGATCGCCAATGCGTCCTAGCGGCAGGCGGTTGACGAATACGGTGCTACTGCCTTCGGCCAGTGCGGATTCGTGGGCGCTGTTGCCGCAGGCATGCTCTTCGAAGGCGTCTCCTACACGGAGAGCTGCCTTCCCATTAATGGTTACATCGCCGCTCCCGCTAGTGCTTTTTCGCGGCGGAAAGCAGCCTTCGCCTGTGCAGATGTCGCCTACTCGGCTAACGGCTGGCATCGATACGCTCCTTTAGTAAGTCCCGGTTGGCGTTGTATTGCTGCAGAATTTCGATCTCGTATTCGCCGCTGGCGCTAACCGGCTGGGGGCCGTTTGGTGTATTTCGGATGCCCGTCGCTGTTACGCTCAGTGTGTACTTGCGCTTATTGGTCGGGTCTGCCTCGAACTTGACGACCTCGGCGCCGAGGGGGACATCTTCCCACCTGTTTACGGTGATGGGCGTTGTCCCGTCCAGGTAGCGAATTGCCAGGATCGGGAAAAGGTCGGGCACGATGTCGGGCCAGCCGACGAACAGAAACCCGGGAGACGCGGTAACTTCGACACTGCTGGGAAGGGCTGGCGAAGAGGACCACTCCCAGCCTGTCCAGATATCCCACCCTTTGGCTTTTATGGCCTCAACGACACCGCTCTCCAGGTCGAACTCCCGTATCAATATGGCCCCGTTGGCTGGCTCTAGCTCCATCGTCATGGGTTCAGCTCCACGCGGTTGCCTTTGAGAACGAGGTTGCCGGCCGCTTCGATAGTGATGTCGCCGCCCGCCTGAATCTCGATCCGATCAACAGTTGCGATCGCCAGCGCTTTCTCAGCGTGGTCGTAGGTGACCGTGGTTCCGTCGGGAAACTCTCGCTTCCAGACGCTTGGATCAGTGGCCGGAGGCGGCGAGGCTTCGCTGTAAATGCCCGTTAGCACGATGGCCTGGCTAAGATCGCCGCCCGGCGATAGCAGGAGAACTTGCTCGCCGGCGGTGGGTGGATCCCAGTCCCGCGTGGTTCCGGCGCGCGCGCTTAACCACGGTAGCCAGCCGGTGAGGATGGCCCCGCTTTTGATGCGCGCCCGGGCGGTGGCGGTGTCCACTTCATGGACCGTTCCCAGCCGCACCAGGTTGTTTAGCAAGCGAAGTAGTTCGGCGACGTTGTTCATGCCGTCATGGTGACAATCTTCGCCGCGGACCGATAGCGACGGGCAGTGTAAGTAGCGAGCACTACCCGAGGCGTTTCAGCGGCCTACGCATCCTCCCTTTCGGTCGGGCCACGAAGGCAGATAGTCAGCTCGGCATCGTCGTTCATGGCCGGCGGCGGCTCCGGAATAACGTGGGTGACCTCCTGTTGTCCGCTCTCGTTGCTAGCGACGATGACGCGCTCGCTCAGGGTAACCGTCAGCGTCAGGTCGATGGCGTCGTCATTCAGCCTTGGGGCGTCGACCTCGATGCCGGTCTCTGCGGCGTGGCCGGGTTCGTGTGCATGTAGCCATTCAAGGAGTGGAATTACGAGAGAGTCGAGTGAGTCCGGATAATCGCTGACGGCGATCTGCACCGGGCAGCGCCAGAGGTGGGAGAGGTTACCGCCCTGCCAGTACTCGATACGGCCTTCCTCGATGGCGAGGCTGAGCTTTTCCGGGGCTTCCTCCAGGCTTGGTACAGTCGTGACGAGGTGTTGGCGTAATGCGGTTAGTTTTTCCATGGGGGCGGCTCCTGATGAATTTGCTGATGGCAGGCAATGACGGCATCCACTTTCGCGGCGCAGAGGGCCCAGGCGCTTTCGACTTCCTCAATCAACAGGTTGAGATCGCCGTTTGTCCGTGGGCTGCTGGCCGGTAGCTGGCAGGGCGTCGGTGTCGCGCAGGCGTTGACGATAAGCGTCGGCGCCGGTGAGGGCGGGGCGCTCGCGCAGCCGTATAACAGGCTCAGGCATAACAGCGTCGGCCCAAGCGCGAAGTTTCTCGTTTTCACTGTGTAGCCTCCGGATATGGCGGGTGCGGTCGGCAAGCTCGCGCTCCAGCCGCTGCTGTTCGGCCAGCTGCTCGGCGCGTTGTCGGGCATGCTCTGCTGCGAGCTGTTGTTGCCGTTCGAGGATCTCGTTGGCTTTGGTCAGCGCGGCTTGGGCGGTGTCGCGCTGTTGCATGGCTTGTTCTTGGCGGGCGCGGGCGGTGTCCAGCCGAAGGTTTTGGATGTGCAGCGCCAGCCCCAGAAGTGCGATAAGGGCAAGAGCGGCGAGCTTAGTTTTCATGCCGCACCTTCGCGTGCTGATAGCCCCGCGGGCAGCAAAGCGCATTCATGACGCGAGCCCTGCGGTCGAATGCCGTTCCCAGGCTTGTTGTAGGCGTAGGTCGTATTGGTTCTTCGCGTAGGCCGGGCCGTTATAGAGCCGGGCAAAGCGAGCCCAGTCCCGCCCGCGGAGGGCTTGCTGGAGGCCGTTATCGGTAGCGATAAAACGGATGAAAGCGTCGAGGTGTGCCTTGTCGTCGACTTCCATGGCTGCGCGAAAGGTCTCCGCGGCTTCGTAACCCAACCGTTGCCAATGAAATCCCATAATCTGAAAACGCCCCCAGCTTGCCGACTCGATTGCCGCTTGTCGGTGGATCGCTTCGGCCGCTGCGAGGCGTTGGTATTCGGCCGCGCCGCCGCGATAGCCCCCGGTGTGGGGCGAGATCAAGTCCGGGCGTTGTTGTTGATGCGGTTGCGGGTCGATGCCATGCGCCAGCAATCGCCGCCGAAAGATATGCCGCTCGAACAGGATTTGCGGTCGTCCGTCGGGAAGAAAGCCGTTGCCGCGGCTCTCGACTTCCGCCACGGCATGGATGGAAGCAATATCAACGCCAAGCCGTTCGGCAGCATCTCGGATCGCATGTTGTCGGTGGGTACGTTCTTCGTCTGCACTGGCGAGCGCGGCGCGCGTTTGCGGGCCGGCGATGCCGTCGACCGCTAAGCCCTCCCGCTGTTGATAAGCGCGTACGGTGGCTTCGGTTGCAGGGCCGAACCGACCGTCGACGGTCAGCGCAAAGCCTTGCGATTGTAGTTGACGTTGCAGATTCGCAACCGCGTCTCCCGAATCGCCACGGCGTAGCATCATGGTTTTAACCTCCCGAGTTTTGCGACATTGCCTCCGGCCCGGAAGGTCTGAAGGGCCAACAGGCCGAGCAGGAGCGTAGCGAGCCAGGGAAAGGCGTTCTGGCTCCAAATACCCCAGACGAGCTGGGTGGCGACGATCAGGTAAACGTCGATTAACAGCCAGGCGAGCAAGGCCCAGTGGAATCGGTAGCGGCGTTCGCCGCGTCGGAATAGCAATAAGCGTCCAGCTGCGGTAAGGCAGGCAAGAAGGGCGAGTAAGTTAGAGAACCACAGCGTCATGGCTCAATTCTTAGGTCGGAACCAACGGTTGATGTCGATCTGGTCGATACCGGCGATGATTTTGTTGCCCAGCCCGACGACGCCGGCTGAAAACACAAAGGCGCTGATTGCAGGCTCGTCGAAAATGTGTCCGAGCACAGCCGGGCCGCCTACGTAACCCATCGACAAGCTGATCGCCAGATAAAGCAGGCGGGTGGCGATACCGAGATCCTTCGCGCTCATTACAAACAACGTGGCTCCGGCGCAGGCGCCGATGAGCGTTCCGGCATCGATGCCCGGGAGTAAAGAGGCAACGGTTATCGCGCCGGCCGTTGTGCTAGCGATAGCGGTGGTGCTCGGTTCAGCCATTAGGCTTTCCTACCTTGTGTACGTGTCAATTCCACAGCGCTACGGTGGAACGCGTTGTGCGCGGTCGCTGTATGGGCAGCCGAACGCGCGTGCCGATGGGAAGCACGGGGCCGAGTTGGGCCAGCCCGGAGTTTGCTTCGAGCACGGCCTCGGTCACACCGGCGGTGTAGCCGTAGTGGCGCTGGCAGATCAGATCTACCGTGTCGCCTTGCTTGGCGATGGCGATATCCATCAGGTCGTCAACTCCCGAGTAATGCAGGCACGGCCGATAAAGTGCCGTCTCTGTTTGCAGCCGGATTGCTCAACAATGTCGAGGGACGTTACTAGAGTCGTTGTTTTATCGTTCGCGGCCAATCGGATAGCTGTGTAGGCGTGCGTGCTTACCTGGCAGGACGGTCGTCGAGGTAACCGCAGTAAGGTTGCGCGATAGCTTTCGTAAGTGTTTGAAAATGAGAGGGGGAGGGCTTACCTCGGCAAGGTAATGCCGAGTAAGGCGAAGGGTAAGTTGGCACTAAGTTATTGATGTTGTTGGCGGTGGTTGAGGTAGGCTCTTACTCTTGCGAAAGGTAAGAAGTTACCGTTTTCTTACCTAATGTTTACTTTTCTTCGCTTATTATTTTTCGCGTTATATTAACGGCTTATCTCCTGTTTGCCGGCGGCTTACCGGCATTACCTATTACCGCGATGGGCGGTTATTGCGGGCGGTGGAGGGCAATAGGCTTTGTCCGTGATCGCGAGATAGAAAAACGCATGCGACATGCTTCGAGCGAAGCGAATGGAGCGTTATTAGACAGGCAGGCTTATATAAGACAAAAGGGCTTAGCGCAAAGCGCTAAGCCCTTGAATTTGGTGGGCCGTGTTGGACTCGAACCAACGACCAGCGGATTAAAAGTCCGATGCTCTACCAACTGAGCTAACGGCCCAATCAAGGCGCAGAATAATACCCTAAACTTTCGCGGTAGTAAATCAGCTTTTGGTATTTTTTTCTGGTAAGGGGTCGGGTCGGCAATGCGGGCGGCGCGGAAGCCTTCTGCGCGCAGGCGGCAGGAGTCGCAGATACCGCAGGCGCGGCCGGCTTCGTCCGCTTGGTAGCAAGACACGGTCAATCCGTAGTCTACCCCAAGGCGAGCGCCCATGCGGATGATGTCGGCTTTCGATAAGTCCATCAGCGGTGCGCGTACGTGCAGTTGCTCTTCGCCTTCCACCGCCGCTTTGGTTGCTACGTTTGCCATCTGTTCAAAGGCTTTGATGAACGCCGGCCGGCAGTCCGGGTAGCCGGAGTAGTCGACCGCGTTGACGCCGATGAAGATATCCCAGGCGCCGATAACTTCCGCATAGCCCAGCGCCAGGGAGAGAAACACGGTGTTGCGTGCCGGTACGTAGGTGATCGGTATGCCCGGTTCTTGCTTATCGGGAACGGCGAGGTCGAGATCGGTCAGCGCCGATCCGCCGAACTCGCCAAGGCCGATGGATAATACGCGGTGTTCGACGGCGCCGAGATCGCTGGCAATGCGGCGGCAGGCGTCGAGTTCGGCTTTATGCCGTTGGCCGTAATCGAAGCTTAGTGCGTAGCAGTCAAAGCCTTGACTACGCGCGATGGCGAGCACGGTGGCAGAATCTAAGCCGCCGGAGAGAAGGATGACGGCGCGAGGTTTCGACATGAGGCAATGGTCTCCTGGTCAGCGTCCGGGTTGGTCGCCCCAAAGGAATTTGTGTAGCTGGATCTGAACCCGGACGGGAAGCCGGTCGGCGACGACCCAATCGGCGAGGTCGGTAGCCGAGAGATCGTTGAAGCTAGGGGAGAATAGCACTTCCCAGCGCTCGCTTAAGCGATGTTTGTCGAGTATCCGGCGCGCCCATTCGTAGTCTTCGCGGCTGCAGAGGACGAACTTGAGCTGATCGTGCGGCTGTAGATGTTCAAGATTCTGCCAGCGGTTGCGCTCGCATTCGCCGGAGCCGGGTGTTTTGATGTCGACGACCTTGACCACTCGCGGGTCGACATGGCTCACGTCAAGTGCGCCGCTGGTTTCCAGCGAGACCTCGTAACCGGCGTCGCAAAGACGACTGAGTAACGGAAGGCAGCCACGTTGAGCGAGCGGCTCGCCGCCGGTGACGGTGACGAAGCGCGGCCGATAGACGGCCACTGCGGCTTCGATCTCTTCAAACGTCATCCGCTCCCCGCCGTGGAACGCGTATTCGGAATCGCAGTAACCGCAGCGTAGCGGGCAGCCGGTGAGGCGCACGAAAACGGTGGGGAAGCCGATTGTCCGGCTTTCGCCTTGCAGAGAATGGAATATTTCGGTGATCCGCAAGGGCTTGTCGGCCGTCGCGGTTTGGCTGTTCGCGTACATAGCGGGGGAGTTTACCGCAATTAATGCGAATTCGCTTTAGCCGCCTATAAGAAAATGATGGAAGTCGCCCCGGCGTCGGTTAGCTTTCGTCCCGACGAATGCGCTGTAGGCGTTGCTCGGCCAAGGTGGCGGCCGTGGTATCCGGATACTGGCGTCTTACCGCTTCCAGGGTTTCCCGAGCCTGCTCAAGATTATTCTGCTCATGATAGATAAAGCCGATCTTCAGCTTGGCGTCGGGTTGTTTGTCATTATTCGGCAGTTCGTCGACGATGCGTTGAAAGTGGGGCAGTGCGTTGTCGAAATCGCGCACCACGTAGTAGGACTCGCCCAACCAATAGAGTGCGTTACCGGCAAAGCGACCCTCGGGGTAGTGTTCAAGAAAACTGACAAAGGCTTCCGCTGCTTCGTCGTAGCGACCGGCACGGAGGATGGAGAATGCTTCTTGGTAGGCGTCCCACTCTCTTTCCGGGTCGGCGGCGGTAACGCCGTTCTCGCCGTCAAGCAGGTTAGGGACGGGCACCGTACCCGTTGCAGGGGTTGAGGGTGTCCGTGCTGCCGTTTCGAGTTCGCGTAAACGCCGGTCGTTATCCTGAAAGAGATCGCGCTGGCGTTGCTTAAGTTCCTCCAGCTCGTACTGGACGACTTCTAGGTCGCCGCGTACGAGCCGGAGTTCTCTTTGTAGCTGTTCCATCTGATTGACCATGTCCGCCATAGCGCCGCTATTGACGATACGCTCTAAGCGATTCACGCGGTCCTCTAGCCGATCGTTGGCTTGCGCCGCGGCAACCGGAGTCGCCGCAAGGCCGAGGATGATGCAGTGACGTACAAATGTCTTCAGATGGTTAGCCATAGTTTAATTAACGGTTGGAGTAAACCAGTTCAGCGCGACGGTTCTGTGCCCAGGCTTCTTCGTTGCTGCCCAGGGCGACCGGCTCTTCTTCGCCGAAGCTAACGCTTTCGACTTGATTTTGCCCGACGCCGTTCAGGGTCAGAATGCGTACGGCAGCGTTAGCACGGCGCTCGCCCAGAGCCAGATTATACTCTTTCGAGCCGCGCTCGTCGGTATGACCTTCGACAACTACGCGCAGATCCGGGTTGTTTGCCAGGTGGCGAGCGTGAGCTTCGAGCAGCGCGATGTCGTCGCTGCTGAGTTCGCTGCTATCGAAGGCAAAGTAAACCACGCGGTTGGCCAACGGGCTGCTCGGGTCGTCCAGCGGATCGCCTTCGAGGGCTTCCGTGTCTTCCACAGCGCGTGCTTCGGTATCGGTGGTTTCTACCTCTTGGCGAGGTGCTTCGTCTTCGACCGTTTCGGTGGCAACGTCACCGGTCGTGCTACAACCGGCCAGTACCAGGAAAGACAGTGCGGCCAAGACAAGGGACAGGCGTTTCATCGTTATTGCTCCTAGTTCCTAACAAAGGGTCGTTGAACTTCTTGATGTACTAATAATTACAGAAAGTTAGCGGGGTGACCAGGATGGATTCTGTACCCGGTCGCCGAGTACCGGCAGACCGATGTTCGCGCGTCCATACAAGGACACCGTAGCTAACTGCGATTGTGCGCCGCGAATGCGGCTATAGACGATCATCTCCCCGTTCGGTGCGAAGCTGGGAGATTCGTCGTTACTGCCGTCGGTGAGAACGCGCAGTTCGCGCGTTCTCAAGTCCATCACGGCGATGCGGAAGCCGCCATCGTCCCGATGAACCATGGCCAGGCGCCGTCCATCGGGGGAGAGGGCGGGGCGAGCGTTGTACGAGCCTTCGAAGGTGACTCGCTGTACGCGACCGCCGTTGCTGGATACACGATAGATCTGCGGCGGTCCGCCTCGGTCGGAGGTGAAATACAGCGTTTTGCCGTCGGGCGACCAGGTCGGCTCGGTGTCGATAGCGGAGCTGTTTGTTATACGCGTCATGTCTCTTGTATCGACATCATAGACGTAAATATTAGGGCTGCCGTCGCGAGACAGGGTAAGCGCCAGGCGTTTGCCGTCGGGAGACCAAGCCGGCGCGCTATTAATGCCGCGGAAACTGGCAATTCGTTCCCGTTCGCCGGTAGCGACGGTTTGAATATAAACCGCCGATCTTCTGTTCTCTTCAAAGGAGACGTAAGCGATTTGCCGCCGGTCGGGCGACCAGGCCGGCGACATAATGGGTTGGCGCGAAGTCAAAACCGTTTCGGGATTATGGCCATCGGCATCCGCCAAAATGAGCTTGTGCCGACGGGTGTTATCGTCGCGATGGTCGACCTCGATGTAAGAAATACGCGTATTGAAGGCGCCGGGAACGCCGGTAAGCGCTTCATAGATGATATCGCTAATATTGTGTGCGAGTGGGCGCAGCGATTGGGGGCTGACGCGATAGCGGCGTCCGGCTACCCGGGCTTGCGTGTAAACATCCAGGAGTTCAAAGCGCAGTTCGTAACGGCCGTCGTCGGTTTCGCGAATGGCGCCGATGATAAGGTTGTCGATGCCTAAGGCTCGCCATTGCTGAAAACGGACATCCGATAGCTGGCTGGGGCGAGCGATGAGCTCGCGATTGCTTAAGGGCTCGAACTTTCCGCTACGGCGCAAGTTGGCACCGATGATCTCGGCGATATCGTGCGCGGGCTTGGCGCTACCTTCTTCAACTTGAAAGGGCACTACGGCGATAGGTACGGCGCGTTCGACACCGCCGGTGATATCGAGCATCAGTTGCCCTTGCGCGTTGCCGGTCAACGCATAGGCGACGACCAAAGCGGCAGCGATAAAGGCCCTGAGAAACCGGGGTTGTTTGCGTTGGTCCATCATGCGTCCGGAATAAACCTCAAGTTGAAGCTACGGAATTGCTCGAAACTGTCCTGGTCGCTGGGAACCGGCAACGGGCTGGCTCGCCGCACGGCGGTAACTGCCGAGCGGTCGAACGTCGTATTGCCGCTACTTTCCCGAATATCCACATCCAGTACTTCGCCATCCGGTGCCAAACGAATCGAAAGAATGGTCGTCAATCCGGTCGGCGTACCTGGCGGCCGCGTCCAGGCGCGGCGGATAGCGCTCTGAATCTCGGCGCCGTAACGTTGTCCCGCCTGCTCGACCCGGCGCTGGCGGGCTTCCGCTTCTATTCGTCGTTGCCGCTCGGCCTCTTCCCGGCGACGTTGTTCCTCTTCGGCCTGGCGGCGTTGTTCCTCTTCGAGTTGCCGTTGTCGTTCGGCCTCTTCCTGCCGCCGCCGTTCCTCTTCTTCTTGGCGGCGGCGCTCTTCCTCGAGCCGGCGTTGCTCTTCCTCTTCTTGGCGTCGACGTTCTGCTTCCTGTTGCCGACGTTGTTCGGCTTCCAAGCGTTCGCGCTCGCGTCGCTCCGCTTCCTGGCGCTGTTGTTCTTCGATCTGTCTTTGCCGTTCAAGTTCCGCCTGGCGTTGCCGTTCTGCTTCCTCTCGCTGGCGGCGGGCGGCTTCTTCGCGCTCGCGCTGGCGTTGCAGCTCCGCATCCCTAACGGCTTGCTCGCGTTGCCGCAAGCGATCCAGTTGCGCTTCGACTTGACGCTCGTCGACGCTCACCGCTTCGATGACCGGTTCCACTGCAAGCTCCGGGCCGTCAACCATCATTTCCGGTTGCCGTGGCTGAGTGTTGATGCCAACGAACAGCATTCCGCCTGCGACAAGGTGGATGGCAGCTGACCAGGCGATGTACTTAAAGTCCTCGCGCATGCGCGTTTCTACCCCCAGCCGGCGGCTGAGTCATCAAGCCTACCTTGGGTACGCCCGCCCGCTGAAGCTGCGACATGACGGCAATTACGCGGCCGTAGGCGACTTCGGTGTCGCCGCGCACCATGACGGGGGTTTCCGGTTGCCGCTCGATAGCTGCCGCTACTGCGGTTGCAAGCTCCTCCTCGGTAATCGGCTCCGGGTTCGCGATGCCGACACTAAAGGTGAACTCGCCGTTTGCATAAACATTAACGATCAGCGGTTCGATATCGTCTTGCGGTAGCGGTTCGGCGTTAACTTGAGGCAAATCGATTTCCACTGCCTGATAAAGCAGCGGCGCCGTGACCATAAAAATCACCAACAGCACGAGCATAACGTCGATGTAGGGCACGACGTTGATCTCCGACATGGGACGGCGACGGTTACGGCGATTGGGTGCTGGCGTTGCTGTAGGCACGGCTGTTCCTCGCTACGTCGCTCAGTTTTCGTTGCCGCTAGGGCTGTTCTGCGAATGGCGGTGCAGAATACCGGTGAACTCTTCGATGAAAAGGTCGTACCGGTTGCCCAGGCGCTCGATGCGATTGGCGTAGTAGTTGTAGGCGATGACAGCCGGAATAGCCGCGAACAGCCCGAGCGCGGTGGCGATCAAAGCCTCGGCAATACCCGGTGCGACGGTCGCTAATGTGGCTTGCTGCATTTGGCCGAGCGCGAGAAAGGAGTTCATGATGCCCCATACGGTGCCGAATAAGCCGATGTAGGGGGAGACGGAGCCGACGGTGGCGAGAAAAGGCAGTTGCTGTTCTTGGCCGTCCAGTTCGCGAGAAAGGCTCACCCGCATAGCGCGCTGCGAGGCTTCTATCATTGCTTCGGGGGCGATGCCGGGTTGTTTTCGAGCGCGGGTAAACTCTTTAAAACCGGCACGGAAGATTCGCTCCATGCCACCGCCTTGTTCGTCGGATTGTTCGCCTTGCGCATAAATTTCCGCCAAATTGCCGCCGGACCAAAAGCGATCCTCGAACTGATCGGCGCCTTGACCGGCTTTTTGAAGTGCGTTCCGTTTGGCAAAAATGACCGCCCAAGAGGTCACCGAGGCCAATAGCAATACCAGCATAACGAGCTGTACTACGATGCTGGCGTCTAGGATCAGGCGGGTGATAGACATATCAACCGACATTCTGAATCTCCATTTTGATCGTGTCGGGAAGTGGAACCGGCTTCATTCGGTTAGCGTCGATACAGGCGACTTTCACGATTGCATGCACTAATTCTTCCGGTTTTGTCTCCGACCGCCGAGTAATACGTTGAGAAAATACCAGGCTCGCATGGCGCGGGCGTTCAACCTCGGTTACAACGTCGAGTTCGTCGTTGAACAGGGCCGGTTTCTTGTAATCGACCTCGATAGAACGGACCGCGAATAAGACCTGAAGTTCCTGGCGCAGTTGATCTTGTTCAAAACCAAGGTTGCGCAACCACTCGGTGCGCGCCCGTTCCATAAACTTCAGATAGTTTGCGTGGTAAACGATGCCCCCGCTATCCGTATCTTCGTAATAGACACGAATAGGCCAAATGAACTTACTCACAGTCTTTTACCCTCGTCGGCTTGGCTCGCTTCCTTGCCGGTTAACGTCCGTCACGGCGAACAAGGTTAGTGCGCCGTCGACGTGCGAGCAAGCAGAGTATTCAGAAAACGCGGGACTCCTCCTGAGTTTCGAACAGCGAGATAAGTCGGCGTTGTCTTTTAAAAAACAATGGCTATTCATAGCGCAGGGTTTTGCCGCATGCACCAGAGTCGTACAGACGCAAGGGGATTATTCAATATCGCCTTAACGATCTCACGATGTGGTTCGACGAGGTGTGGGCTGGTTGGCAAAAGTGGGGTGCGTTTCCTACCTTTAGTAATGGTTCTTACCGGATAACGAGCTTAAAAGCTCGCGCGGCATAAATTCCTTCATAGGGCCAGGCATTGATTTTGTGCTGTATTCCGTCGTTTTTCTCGCCTCGCAAATTCCGCTTTGAGCGGAAAAAAGAACCCCCGGGGGGCGGAGGGTTCTTCGGACGACAGTCCATGTCAACAATGGATACCTGTGGATAGTCCATACACATGTTCGGCATCCTTCCTTGGATGCCTGGAGGCGCCTTCCGTGGCACCCCCAAAACACTGTTTACTCTGGCTCGGCGCCTGCGGGCGCCTGGTCGTCCTGTTTTGCCGCCCATTGCTCGTATTCCGCACGATCCAGGCGACCATCCTGGTTTCTGTCTATCTCATCGAATTGACGGCTGATTTCGGCATGTTGCGCAGCCTCTTCGCGGGTTATGATGCCGTCGCCATCCTGGTCGACTTCCGCAAAAGGCGGCGCTTGCGCGAAGCTTGGGTTAGCTAGCGCTAATAATGCCGCGCCTAGCACCAGCTTCAGCCTCATCGCTCCTCCTTGAGATTGCGACTCTTAGTGAGTGCGGCACCGAGTCCCTGGCACCGCGTACAGAAGAGTATTAGCAAGGGCTGTGCCAGTTTTTGGTTATGCAATGAAAACAGTCGCTTGCAATTTGCTGACTCTGCACGGTCGATGTGAGACCTGGATTTGGTTGGCAGAACTGTCGCCAAATAGAGACAGGGTTGACGTGGATCGCTTGTAAGTATTTGTAAATAAATGATTCGTCAGTGTCGCCAATTTAAAACGTGCTAATGTGGTAAGGCCTTGGGCTGTGCGTGAATGCAGGAGGAAAAGGTTGTCTGGTGGGGTGTTTCGGGTTTGTCGCCCCGGGCAATCGATCAATCTGGTTAGCCGATTTCCGGAAGCTTATGCGACGGGACTGTGCAAGAAAAACTTGACCCCTCTAAGGGCGGTAGAGGGGTGCTCTTCAAGGTTCGACTTGCTTATAAAGGCTCGGGTTTAGTTCGTGCCGGTTGAGTAGCTTATAAAACTCGGTCCGGTTGCGTTTAGCTAAGCGGGCGGCTTGGCTCACGTTGCCTTGGGTAATCTGTAGCAGCTTAATCAGGTATTCGCGCTCGAAGTCTCGTCGAGCATCGGCGAATGCCGGTAGGTCGGAGGTGTCTCCGCGCAAGGCGCGTTGTACTAACGCATCGGTAATGATTGGCGTTGTGGTTAGGATGACGGCTTGTTCTACGAGGTTGTACAGCTGCCGGATATTGCCAGGCCAGGGGGCGCTGACCAAACGCTCCATCGCGTCGGTGGCAAAGCCGGTTACCCGTTTCTCGTACTTATCGGATAGCTGTGCGATGAAGTGGTTGACCAAGACCGGTATATCTTCGCGCCGCTCGGCAAGGGAAGGCAGTTCTAGCGAAACGACGTTCAGCCGGTAATAAAGGTCTTCGCGAAAGCGCCCCGCATTCATTTCTTCTTCGAGGTCGCGATGGGTGGCGGAGATGATGCGTACGTCTACCGGCACCGGTCGTGTGTCGCCTACCGGGCGAACTTGGCGTTCTTGTAAAACGCGCAGCAGCTTGACCTGGAGCGACAGCGGCATATCGCCGATTTCATCCAAAAACAAGGTGCCGCCGTCGGCAGACTTTACTAAGCCTTCATAGTCTTTGGTTGCGCCCGTGAACGCGCCTTTGCGATGGCCGAAAAGCTCCGATTCCAGTAGCGATTCCGGAATCGCGCCGCAGTTGACGGCAACGAACGGCTGACCTACGCGCGGGCTGGCGTTATGTACGGCCTTTGCTAGGAGCTCCTTGCCGGTGCCGGATTCGCCGTGAATAAAAACGCTGGCCTCGCTGGCTGCGACCATGCGGGCGCGGCTAAGAACCTCGTTCATTTGAGGGTTGCGGGTGATGATGTGGGCTCGCCATTCATCGTCGCCGTTTTCTTCGCCGCTGCCGCCGGATACTTCAAGCGCGCTCTCGACTTGTTTGAGCAGCGCTTGACTGTCGAACGGTTTGGTCAGAAAACTGAAGACACCGCGTTTAGTCGCGTCGACCGCATCGGGAATAGAGCCGTGGGCGGTTAAGATGATGACCGGGAGCAAGGGGTATAGGCCCCGAATCTGCTCAAACAGGCCCAAGCCATCCATGCCTCCCATTCGCAGGTCGGTAATCACCAAAGCGGGTCGTATGGCCGGTATGCTGGCTAAGGCCTGCTCCCCGCTACCCGCGGTTTCTACCCGATACCCCGCGGCTTGCAGCCGGATGGAGAGCAGTCGTAGGAGGTCGGGGTCGTCGTCGACGATGAGAATGGTCTTGTCCGTCATGATATCAGTCATCCATTGGTATCCTGCGATCCCTGCCCTGGAGGCTGCGTTCGATGGCTTTTAAACCATCGAGTTGGCGGCGAAGCTCCAGGTTTTCCCGATTTCTCTTTTCCAGTTCTTCCGCCATCAGCCCTATAGCGGCTACTTGCTCTCGGCGTGCGGTCAGTAGTTGATCGATAAACCGGGCAAATTCCTCAATGCCGGTAGGTTGCCGCTCTTCCTCGTCAAAGCAAGGCTTGAGTAAGTTTTCTGTGTTTTCGGCGGACTCTACCAGTTGCGCCACCGCCAGATGTAACAATGTGCTGTTACAGGTAGTGTTGTCCAAGTCCGCCCGCAACCGTCGCAGCTCCGTTTCGCGCTCGGTGGCGGACATGGCGTTTACTCGCTGGTGATACTCCATTAGCTCGGTGACCTCGCGGTGACCGGAGGGGCGTCCGACGTCGATGAGCGAACGTGCCCAGCCTGTCTCGGATTCGCCGCTGCCTCTGGAGGAGGGCAATGTCTCGCAAGCCGAGAGGCTCAGCAGGAGTAGGGGCAGAAGGCCCAGCTTGATTGCTATCCATTTATTCATGTCGTTTGCAGCTGCTCTACCGTGCTGGGAAGCTGTACTACGAGGCGTGCACCTTGGCCGTCGTGCTCGACGGTCCGAATGCTGCCATCGTGGGCGTTGATATACTCGCGCGCGATCGACAGACCTAGGCCGGAGCCTTTGACGTAACCTTCCGGAGGTAGCCGGCCCTGGTAAAAGGCGTCGAAGATGCGTTCCTTGTCGTCTCCCTCTATACCCGGCCCTTCGTCGGTCACGGCAAGCTCCACGGTATCGTTCCGCCGCGATAGCTCAAGCTGGATCTTGCCGCCCGGAGGCGAGTATTTGATTGCGTTCGATAGCAAATTGTCGACCACGGTCGCAAGTTTCTCACGATCGCCGACGACGTGTATGTCACCCACCTCGCACTCGAGGCGAACATGTTTGGCGAGCAGGGCGGGCTTATGATTCTGCCCGACTTCTTCAATGACTTCACGTAAGTTGACATGATCAAGGTTCAGAGCCGGGCTATGGGACTGCGCGGTTCCGAAGTTTAGCAGATCTTCGATAAGACCCTGAAGTTGTCGTGCATTAGATCGCAAAATCTGGGCAATTTCCGCTTGTTGGTCGTTCAGCGGGCCCACGATGCGGTCGCTGATGAGGTCGACGCTTTCGCGAATCGCTGTCAACGGCGTCTTCAACTCGTGCGACATGTGCTGTAAAAAGCGGGTCTTCTGGTTTTCCAGGTCGCGTAAGCGCTGCCTCAGCCAATCCAGTCGTTTACCCACGTGTTGTAGATCTAACGGGCCGGATACCTGAATGCGCTGTTCGAAGTTGCCGGCGCCAAGGTGGCGGATAGCTTGATGTACTTGGCGGATCGGTCGGGATATGAGCGTGGTAAAGACGCCTACCGATACCAGTGTCAGCGGAATGAGGGTGAATGCCAGTGCCACCAGTAGGCGCTGTGCTTCGCCTCCCGTTTCCTGCATGATCTGAACCTCTTGATCGATCAATTGGTTGCTATCCGCAAGGATGGCTTGAGCCAGCTCGTTGAGTTGATCGAATCCGGCAGCGATTTCCTCCCCGAGGCTATCGGCGTCGGTATCGGTGGTAAGAATCTGGTGAGCCAGTTGTTGCTCGGCGGCGATAAACGTGTCGACCAGCCGCCGATGAGGACTGTCCCGCGTTAACTCATGAAGTTTCGTTACCGTCGATTGCAGCTCTCGGCGGGTACTGTGGTAGGCATCAAGCAGTGCTTGGTCCTGGAGCAGGAGGTACTGGCGTCCGCGCCGCTCCATGGTAATGACTTGTTGCGTCAGTATTCGGCTGTCCTGGGTGGCTTGGACGGCTTTGTAGACCGCGTTCTGGCTTTGGTCCAGCAGCCGGTCCATATAGATGCCCGCCAGTCCCAATGCAAGGAGCAATGGAAGGGCTACTACGGCAAAGCCATAGAGAATCAGTCGCAGTGTCGATTTTGGGTAATACCGCGCCATTCCGTGAGCTCCGGTTTCTTGCTGATGCCGAGTCGGCCAGCGAATCGTGAGCGCCCTTCAATTGCCGGGCGTGTACCAGGCCGTCAGGCCTAACAGGGTGCCGCTTGCCTTTCTAGGCTTTCTCAGCATGTCAATGGTTAAACCGTTTCTGGCTAGGCCTTATTTGTCGTGAAACAGGTCGTTGATTCCGCCGGCTTGGTCCCGCGTCGGTGGCGTTAGACCAAAATGCAGATAAGTGTTACGTGTCGCGACACGCCCTCTTGGCGTTCGCATCAAATAACCTTGCTGAATTAAATAGGGTTCGAGTACGTCTTCGATGGTGCCCCGTTCTTCCCCGATGGCTGCTGCTAAGTTATCGAGGCCCACCGGGCCGCCGTCGAACTTTTCGATAATCGTCAGCAGCAGGCGACGATCTTGTATATCGAAGCCGCTGGTGTCGACATTGAACAAATCCATGGCGAGATTGGCGACCTCGCCCGTAATAATGCCCTCTGCTTTGACTTCGGCATAATCCCGAACGCGGCGCAGTAAGCGGTTGGCAATCCGTGGCGTACCGCGTGAACGGCGGGCGATTTCGAACGCGCCGCCTGGTTCGATGGCAAGGCCCAGCAAATGAGCCGAGCGGCTGACAATAGCCGCGAGATCCTCGACCGAATAATATTCCAGTCGCTGAGTAATGCCGAACCGATCCCGTAGCGGAGATGTGAGCAGGCCGGCGCGGGTCGTTGCCCCAACCAGCGTAAAGGGTGCCAGATCGAGCTTTATCGAGCGAGCCGCGGGGCCTTCTCCGATCAGGATGTCGATCTTGCAGTCTTCCATCGCCGGGTAAAGCACTTCCTCAACGACAGGGCTCAGGCGATGGATTTCATCGACGAATAGCACGTCGTTAGGTTCTAAATTCGTCAGCAAGGCCGCCAAGTCGCCGGGGCGCTCCAAAACAGGCCCGGACGTTTGCCGAAGATTGACGCCCATTTCGTAGGCAATGATGTTGGCCAGGGTCGTCTTGCCAAGCCCTGGGGGGCCGAAAATGAGCACGTGATCGAGTGCTTCGGAACGTTGCCGCGCCGCGTGGATGAAAATCTCCATCTGCTCTCGCACAACCGGCTGACCGGCATAATCGGCCAGCGATTTCGGCCGAATTGCGCGGTCCACGGCGGCATCCTCCGACGATGCTTGGCTCGCGACCAAACGGTCTGGTTCTATCATGGCAACACTCGCGTTTCGGGCAACACAGAACAATTCCCTTGGGGGAGTTGTCGGCAGTCTATCGCGATTACGGGCCTGTTGCCGGAATCCGCCGCCTCGTTAGGACGAACAGACGGCCTGCACTCCAAATTAACCTTATTATTTTAGCGCTTTCTGCAAAGCCAAACGTATGATTTGTTCACTACTCAGCCCTTCTTGCTTGATATCGCCCGCTAAGCGGCTGGCTTCGGCAGGTTTGTAACCTAGCGCAACCAAAGCGCTAATCGCCTCGCTGGTGGGGTTGTCACCGGTAACGGCTACTTGTCCGCCGGTCGGCAAGACGGTACTGGGCGCGGGCGAAAACTCGCCGATTTTGTCGCGCATTTCAATGAGCAGACGTTCGGCCGTTTTTTGCCGATCCCCGGGAGGCGCGTGAGGGCTTGTGCATCCTCCAGCTCGACGCAGCGGATAAAGTCTTCGGCGCGAATGCCGGATAGAATCGCCAGGGCCAGTTTCGGCCCTACGCCGCTGACTTTGATGAGGCTTCGAAACAGGCTGCGCTCGCGCTCGCTATTAAAACCATATAGCTTGTGGGCATCTTCCTTGATCGCTAAATGGGTCAGTAGCGTGACGGTTTCTCCCACCGGCGGAAGTTCAAAGATGGTCTGCATCGGCGCTTCGACTTCGTAGCCGACGCCTTGTACGTCCACCAGCAATAGTGGCGGTTGCTTCTCGATCAGTGTACCGCGCAGTCTTCCTATCATCGTGACCTCGTAAAGCTGGAGAGTCGGTTATCCATTACCGAGCGATGACTATGGCAGAGCGCAATGGCCAGCGCATCCGAGGCATCGACTTGTAAGTTGCCGTTCAGCCGTAGCAATGCCCGCACCATGTATTGCACCTGGTCTTTGCCCGCACCGCCGCCGCCGACAACGGCCTGCTTGATCTCGCGAGGCGTATATTCCGCCACCGGTAACCCAGCTACCACGCAAGCGCATATAGCCGCCCCCCGCGCCTGTCCGAGTTTCAGTGCGGAGTTCGGGTTGCGGTGAACAAACACTTCCTCGATAGCAGACTGTTCCGGTTGGTACGCATGTAATAACTCGGACAGTTGCTCGTAGATTTGTTTAAGCCGTTCGGGAAAAGCTTTTCCTTCCGTGCGAATGGTGCCGCTGGTGACGTAGCGGGGAGTGCCGCTAGACACGTCTATGATGCCGTAACCCGTGATGCGCGAGCCCGGATCGATGCCAAGAATGCGTTGCATGTCGATGACGCCAAGGCGTTGCTTCTACAAGCTTAGCTCTGAGCGTACGCCTCCTCGCTGATCTCGGCGTTGGAATAGACGTTTTGCACATCGTCCAAGTCTTCCAACATCTCCAGCAAACGTAATGTCTTCACCGCATCGTCGCCATCCACGTCGACCGTGTTGTCCGGCCGCATGGTTACTTCGGACTCAACCGCTTCGAGCCCGGCAGCCTCCAATGCATCCTTCACCGTGTGATAGTCGCCGGGTCCGGTTAACACCTCAAGCGAGCCGTCTTCATGATTGACGATATCTTCCGCGCCGGCCTCCAGAGCGACTTCCATAACGCGATCTTCGTCGCTACCCGGCGCGAAGGTGAAAACACCGGTCTCTTTAAACAAATAAGCGACGCAACCGTCGGTACCCAGGTTACCGCCGCACTTGCTGAACGCATGGCGTACTTCGCTGACGGTGCGGTTACGATTATCCGTCATGCAATCGACTAATACGGCAGTCCCGCCGGGGCCATAGCCCTCGTAACGAATCTGTTCGTAGTTGACGCTGGAGTCGAGGCCTGCGCCGCGTTTGATCGCGCGCTCCAGATTGTCCTTCGGCATGTTCATACCGAAAGCCTTATCGATGGCCAGCCGGAGCCGCGGGTTGGTGCTCGGATCGGGTCCGCCCATACGAGCCGCTACCGTCACCTCTCGGATGAGCTTGGTAAAGATCTTGCCGCGCTTGGCATCTTGGGCCTTTTTGCGATGTTGAATATTGGCCCACTTGCTGTGACCCGCCATAAGTTCGGACACCTCCGTATCAATTCCGGATGCGCCTTTCCTACAGCCGAAAAGGCGCGGACAATCGGTTAGCAGTGCGTAGCTTAGCATGGCGTCCGACAGGACGGGCACAACGCATCGTATTGCGACGGCCTTCGCCGCCCGACTTCCCTCAGAGATAGCGGTTCAGCGTCATGGTCGAACGCCGGCCTATATCCCCCTTGTGCGCTTCAAGCCAAGCGTCGGCTTGCTGTCGGCCCAAATCGCGCAAATGCAGCAGGAAGGACCAGTCGGCATTGATGCGGCTCGTGCGCCCCATGCCCTCGATGACCCCTTCGGTTTCCAAGTGGTGCAAACGGTAGCGAACGGGCAAGAGCCCTAACCGGGAACGGCGAATGGGGAAGCAGCCGGGAGGCCCTTCTAAAGCGGCAAGCACCTGCAACTCGTTGAGGAGGTTCGCATTGAAGGCGATCTCGTTGCTGCGATCGACGATCTCTTGCAGTCGTGTCGGGACTCGGCCGCGCCAGAGAGGCTCTAGCTGAACCAATAACAGATCGCGGCTGCGGCACTCCCGCATCAGGGGTAAAAGAGGGGGGTTTGCGGTATAACCGCCATCCCAATAGTGCGCCTCCTCGATGCGTATAGCATGAAAGAGCAGCGGTAGGCAGGCCGAGGCCAGAACCGCGTCGACGCTAAGCTCATGAGTGCGAAAAAGTTTGAGCATTCCGCTTTGCACATTGGTCGCCGCAATGAATAGTTTGATGCGCTTGTTGTTACGGAGCCGTTCGAAATCGACATGCGATTCGAGTAGGCGGCGAAGCGGATTAAAGCCCGTGGGGTTGAGTTGATAGGGGGAGGCCATCTTGGTCAGTGCCGAGAGCATGATATAGGCGGGGGACCAGTCTCGGTTCCAGCCGTGTATTAAGTACTCCAGCGGTCCGGCCTGTAATGGCCCCATGCGGGCAGTATTGCTCACCGCTCGCCAATAACCGTGGAGCGCGGTTTTGGCGCCGACGCGGCCGCCGTTGAGCCAGCCGCTGGCTAGCACTACCGCATTCATTGCGCCGGCGCTGGTGCCGCTTAAGCCGTCGAGCACCAGCCACTCCTCTTCCAGTAAACGATCCAGAACGCCCCAGGTAAATGCACCATGGGCGCCACCCCCCTGTAGCGCAAGATTAAGGTGCGCCGTCTTGGGGCGAGTGAAACGTCGAATTCGTCGCCAGGCCCGCCAGCGCCGAAAGATGCTGCGGCCGGTCGTATTTGCTGTATTACGCACTGTTATTAACCCGTTTCGCCGGTCCTGGGAGCGTATGCTATTGTTCCTGGCAGATATAGCGTCAACCAGTGATCGACAGCACAGAATGAAAATAAGCTCTTCCATCGCTCCCGCCGTTTTGGAGCATCTCATCCCGTTGCGGGAGCTAACGGCCGAGGCACTGGAGGCGCTGGCGCAGGAGGCCGAGGTCGAAGAGTATCCTGCCGACAGCGTTATCTTTCGCCAAGGCGAGCGCGATCGCTGGACGCGCTATCTGCTCTCCGGGTCACTGATGCTAACCGGTGGCGATGCTGGTCATCGGACCTTGCTCGGGACGGGAGACTTCGGCGTCGCTGTAGAGCCTATCGGTCTTCGGGATGTGCACGACGAAAACGCCATAACTAGCACGCCCGCGCGTGTTTTGCGTCTACCCAGTGCTCGAATTCGGCAGCTGCTGGCGGATTGCCGCTTACCCGAGTATCGGGTGGAGGCAGTGGCCGAGGAGGAGGCGCCGACCGGTGTCCAATTGTTTTATCGTCTCTTCGAGGACTTGCGGGAAGACCGCTTATCTTTGCCGAGTATGCCGGATATCGCGCTGCGGGTTCGGGAAGCGGTCAAGGAAGAAGACATCGCCGCCGGCGAGTTGGCGCGGATTATTCAGAACGATCCAGCCGTTGCCGCTCGCGTTGTACGTGCCGCCAATGCCGCAGCCTATGCCGGGCAAGCCCAGGTCGATAGTTTGACCGCCGCGATTCTCCGGTTAGGTCATAAGGTTACTCGCGACTTAGTTACCGCTGTCACCCTGCGCGAAGTGTTCCATAGCGTTAACCCGATGCTGAACAAGCGTATGCTGGAGCTGTGGCGGCACAGCACGCTGGTGGCTGCAACGAGTGCCGTGTTGGCGCGTAAGCTGGCGGGCTTTGCCTCCGAGCGTGCGCTGCTGGCGGGGCTGGTGCACGATATTGGCGTCGTACCGATGTTGGCGCATGCCGGCTCCTACCCCAAGCTGGTGCGAAATCCGGCGTTGCTGGAGGCAACGCTTCGCGAGTTTCGCGGGCAAGTTGGTGGTATGATTTTGCGCCGCTGGGGCTTCTCGGAGTCGCTGGCGGCGGTACCTGTTTACGCCGAAGACTGGTGGCGGGCCCATCATGGCGCGCCGGACTATGCCGATCTTGTGATGGCGGCTCAATTGCAAACGGCCGCGGCGGGTTAGGCGACCTGCCTCGCCTGGTCGAAACGCCAGTATATCGGCGTTTGGGCCTAGACCGTTTAGGTGTTACCGATGCCGCGCCTATTCTGGACGAAGCCCGCAAGGAAATTGCCGAAATACAACAAGCGCTGCTCGGTTAGGGCAGTCGTCGCGGGTCACGTTACGCTTCCTTATGCTCGTGCAACAACGTTCTCTACCTTATTACCCCGATGGTGCCCCCTTGTTCGCCGCTTTACGGCAAGCGTTGCCGTGGGCCATATGGTTAGACAGTCACGGTTCCAAGAGTAACTTAGCGCGATACGATATTTTTGTTGCTGCGCCTGCTTCTACCTTAGTGACAGCGAACGCTTGTACCACGATCAGCTCCGGTTCCGAGCGTTGGCAAACACGGACAGATCCGCTCGCGGTGCTGGCCGAGCGTTTGGCTGAGCGACGGCATGTACCGCTACCTGGCGTACCTTTCCTCGGCGGCGCGGTCGGTTACTTCGGTTACGATTTGGGGATGCGATTAGAGGGTGTGGCGGATGCTCGCCCAGGGGGGCTATGCCCGATATGGCGGTTGGGCTCTACGATTGGGCGATTATCACGGACCACCGCGAGCAATGTACTTATTGGATCGGCGAGCGCGAGGAAGATTTCCCCGCGCGGGCGCTCGCTGCGGCCGCTCTCCCTCTTGCAGCGCCTTCCTTCGACAGCGCCGCTCAATGGCGGTTGAAACCCGGGGTGGACGATTACCGTGCGGCTTTTGCCAAGGTGCAGGAGTATATACTCGCCGGGGACTGTTATCAGGTTAACCTCGCTAGGCCCTTTCGTATCGAGGCGGACTGGGAGCCGTGGGCTACATACCGATGGCTGCGTGAATTGAGCCCAGCACCGTTTGGCGCTTATTTGGACTTGCCGTTTGGACAGATTCTTAGCAATTCGCCGGAGCGTTTCGTCGAGTTACGGGAAGGGCAGGTCGAGACGCGCCCGATTAAGGGCACGCGTCCGCGTCGGTCTGACCCGGAGCAGGATCGCTATGAGCGCGAAGCGCTGGCGGCGAGCCTGAAAGACCGGGCGGAAAACGTAATGATTGTCGATTTGCTGCGCAACGACTTAGGTAAGACCTGCCTTAGCGGCAGTATTAAAGTTGAGGAATTGTGCAGTTTGGAAAGCTACGCCAGTGTCCATCACCTGGTAAGCAGTGTGCGCGGGCGGTTGCCGCCGGAGAAGAACGCCGCCGATTTATTGCGAGGGTGTTTGCCCGGCGGTTCGATTACGGGGGCGCCGAAGCGAAGGGCCATGGAGATCATCCAAGAGCTGGAGCCGGAGCGGCGCGGTGTCTATTGCGGTGCGATCGGTTATTTAGGCTACGATGGCGGGATGGATACCAACATCGCGATTCGCACCTTGGTCAGGCAAGCTAACCAGTGGACGTACTGGGCAGGCGGTGGCATCGTCGCGGATTCGACGGCCGAGGCCGAGTTCGAGGAGCTGTATCATAAAGCGGCCGCCTGCCTACGCTTATTTAAGCTATAGCGCAGCACGGAACGGCGCTATTTCCCGCCGTTTTAGCTAAGCGCCTCCCGCCAAAAGACGTGTTAAGGCTTCCAGGTGCTCTTGTTCGCGCAAGCAGTCCTTGCCGATTCGCTGTAATCGGTGGGTAGATAGCTCAGGAAAAGCGCTGTTATCGGGGCGGACGAGAAACTCCGCTTCAACCCACGTCACGCTTAGTCGTATAAGCTGGACCAACCGCTTATGCGGCCCTTGGTAGTCAGGGTCTCGGAAGGCGCCGACTACCGTTACCACCGCTTCCGGCAATTGCCATTCCCGCAATAAAAGGTGGCCCGCGGCATGGTGATCGTAGCCTAACTCGTCGTGGCAATGTTGGCTTAGCGAGCGCTCGGGGTAGCGTCTATGAGCGCTGAAGACCCGAGACATCGCCTCCGGCTCAACGCACACCAGCAGCAGCATGCCGATGTTGTGCAGCAATCCTGCGAGGTAGGCCGCATCGGCATCCGGCCCGAGCGCCACCTCGCGACCGAGGCGGGTTGCGGTGAACGCCGCCGATACGGCGTTACGCCAGTATTGCTCGGCATGGAACGAGGGGCATTTTGTGGGGTCGAATTGTTGTGCAAGCAGTGTGGAAACCGCCATAACGCGAACGCGATTCAAGCCTAGCCGGGTAATAGCCTCCTCCAGCGAGTAGGTTGGGCGTTGCTGAGCAAAATAAGCCGAGTTCGCCATGGCAATGACCCGGGCGGTGACGCTCGGCTCTTGCCCAAGTGCCGCTGCCACATGGCTGATGCTGGGCTCATGATTGTTGATCTTCAGCAATATCTCGTGCGCAACATAAGGCAGAGCTGGGAGGGTTACGAGCTGAGTAGGCGCCGATTGCGACATGGCGACGAGTTCCATTGCTAACCTAGATCAATCGCCATAGTAGCTTAGTTGCAGCGGTTGAGGCGAGCTAGTACGCCTTTAGGCAACTCTACGCCTAGAGACGGAGTAGTCGTTATGCCGCCATGGCTTGACTCGACAGCCACGAGTGCCTATCTTGCGGTGTCCGGTTTTGTTGTGGTTCTGCAAAAAAGCATTTTCTTCAATGGGTTGGCGGGTATCTGAGAGGATGCTTTCGCTGCGCGAAAAAGCGCAACAGTGCATTAGAACCGATCGAAGGGCGGTGAGTCTTTTGTAGCTTTCGACACGTCGGGGAGATCGAGAGCGCGGCACGATTCTCTCGCCTGCGTCTGAGCGCCGAGGGCTACAGTAGCGGTGTATTGGCGGCACGATCGTTTTTGCTCTCTGGTGGAGAGAGCCCGATAGGATGTATTGTGCACCATGGCAGCATGTTGAAAAATCTCCCCTGTGTTTTTGCGGCTTGCCGTCCCGTGGGTATCCGGCCGAGATACGCTTTATCGAGCAAGCGCCGAGGGGTTTGCTTGAGGTGCGGCACATCCCTGCCAGGCAGAGAGGGGCAAGAGAGTTATTCAGTATTATCCCCCAGTGGAGGAATGGTCGAATGAGCGACGTTCGAATTATTAAAAAGTATCCCAACCGTCGTCTCTACGACACGGCTATCAGCAGCTACATAACGCTGGCCGATGTGAAGGCTTTGGTTATTGACGGGGTAGATTTCCAGGTCATCGACGCAAAAACCAAGGGTGATCTAACACGTAGTATTTTGTTGCAGATCATCAGCGAAGAGGAAGAGGGTGGCGAGCCGATCTTTAGCAGCGATTTGTTAGCGCGGATTATCCGCTCTTACGGCGGCGCCGAGCAGGATATGCTCACCAGCTATCTGGAAAAGAGCATGGAGCTTTGGGTCGAACAGCAGCGCGTATTCCGCGAACGCACGCGTACCCTGATGGATAACAACCCCATTAGCATGCTGACGCAGTTTGCCGAGCACAATCTCGCGATGTGGCAAGCGATGAGCGGCATGGGGACGGAGGACCGAAGTCGTAAAGGCGGTGCTGGAAGCAAGCCTTCTTCGCCCTCAGGCGATAAGCCTGGGCAGGAAGGAAAGGACAACGAATAATATTCGAACCGCGCGGGGAGAGAAAAGCTTGTTTACGTTTTAGCGAGATTGCCCTTTGGTTGAGCGGCTGTCGTCATTGGCAACGGTTAAGCGCGGTGTGCTGCGGGCGATTGAAATGGCAGGCAGGAGCCGCCAGGAGGGCAAAACAGCGCCAATCGCTACAGACGACAGCAGGCGTGACGTAGGCCAGTAGACTGTCTCCTCCTAAAAGGCAAAGAGCCAAACAAACGCCGTCCCACACCGTTTGTTTCAGCGACATGGACGTCTGCTGGAAAGCCATGCCGACAAAGCCCCCGTAACGATACGCCATGGTCGCTTTACGTTGCGCCAAGCCCTCGGCAGTCTTGTCGAGACGGAGGCCGCAAGCGGCTTTTGTACCTGCTCTTCCGCATAAATTCTTGCCCGAGACGCAACGGCCAAACATACCCCTTTGTAAACAAAAGAGTAATTTGTCTCTCGCTCTTAAGGTGACAGTAGTCTCATTTTTTTCTCCAGGTTGTTGACAGCGTGTAAGACCCCTACCTATGATGCTGCCAGTGCATGCTGCGGTGCAGCGTTAGAGTCTGCTATTTAGCGGTGAATGAATCGCGTCAGCTCGGTCTTACCGGGAATGCTCTTGATCGGTGGTAGAGATTGACGAAGCGATGATCTCTTGCACCCTCAACTATCTGATAGAGGACAAGCTTATGGCGAAGCGAGTAGCTTTAGTTACCGGCGGTAACGGTGGTATCGGTACCGAGATCTGCAAACAGTTGGCGGCGGCTGGCTACACCGTAGTAACGACGTGTGTCGACGCGGAGAAAGAGAATATCGCCGATTGGCAAGCAGAACGCCGTAAAGAAGGCTACGAGATCGGCTACGTAGAAGCGAACGTTGCGGACTTCGACGCCTGTGCTGCCATGGCAAAGCAGGTCGAAAGCGAGTACGGCAGTGTTGACGTGCTAGTTAACGCTGCCGGCATTACGCGGGATAGCTTCTTGCACAAAATGGACCGCAGTAACTGGGAAGCGGTTATTAGCGTTAACCTCAACAGCGCCTTTAACGTCACGCGCCAGTTCATCGATAGCATGCGCGCGCGGGGTTTTGGCCGCATCGTGAATATTTCCTCGGTGAACGGCCAAACCGGACAGTTCGGGCAAGCCAACTACTCTGCTGCTAAGGCCGGCCTGCACGGGTTTAGCATGGCGATTGCGAAAGAAGGCGCTCGGAAGGGCATCACGGCCAACACGGTATCGCCTGGATACATCCAGACTGCTATGACGGATGCAATACCGGAAGAGGTTCGTAACAGCATCGTGGCACAGGTGCCGACGGGGCGGATGGGGCAGCCGGAGGAAGTTGCGCGTGTCGTGGTGTTTTTGGCGGCTGATGAGTCCGGTTACATCAACGGCGCGAATATTCCTGTGAACGGGGCCTTGTTCTGTAGCTTCTAAGCATTTTTCCGCGCCAGCGAGCGTTACCCAAAAGCCGCGCCGTATAGCGCGGCTTTTGTATTTTTATGTCTTATGACCAAAGGTCTGTATTAGCCGCCAGCGCTATGTTTGGCAGCCCTACCGGCGGTCTCCTGCCTGTTAAAACATTCCTGCGAAGCATAACCGCCATCGCCAAAGCACGATACCCTTCCGATCGCTACCTCTCGTTGTGTCGGTTGAGCGGGGCGTTTCAGATATCTTGCTGATCTAAGCCGTGCAATCGAGCTTGTGAAAAAGTGTTTATAAGGTTGGGCTGATGGCGTAGGAAAGTGCTGGCAGGAGGTTGACAGATGGACAGATCGGTCTTACTATGTTGCATAGCAGCAAGAGAAGGGCAAAAAATGGGAGACCATTTTTGGACTCCCCGGCAGGTTTGGCGCTCTTCTTATTGTTGTCGGTCGTTAGTTTTTCTGGCTCCTTTTGGGAGCAGGAGCGCTTGCTTTAAGGGCTTCTTGTTATTGTTGAGTAGACCCTCTTCTCCTCCTGGTGGTGCCTATTCTAGATGCGGTACCACCTTTTTGCCCCTCTTTCTCAGAGGGGTTTTTCTCTCCTCCGAAGCATTGTCCGATGACAGCGTTAAGCTTCGATAGTTCCGCATTGTAGCCCTCTGAACCGGCTTGGCAAGAACTTTCGTTGCTGCGACGCAGCAGTTGGCGCTGATAAGTGCTTTTTGTGAAAGAGGTTTTCGCTATGCGGACAAATGCTGCGCCGCAGCGCGAAAAGTGTGATGCTTTTCTCTGTGGTCTAGCCTCGCGGCAGAAGGTTAAGTAGGTAATGCATCTTCTTAGCCGTGTTTGTGTAACCACTCGCTTAAGGCTGGAAAAAGGCTGCGTTGGGCGCGACCGCTAATAAAAACGCTGAGATGACCGCCGGGGAATTCCAATTCGCTGTAGTCGGCTGTATCGACAAAGTTGGCAAGCGCCCGAGCGGAGGCTGGAGGAATAAGGTGGTCGGCCGCTGCGTAAACGTTGAAGACCGGCATGTTCAGCGCGCGCAAATCGATGGCCTGACGGCCGAGCTTCAAGTTGCCGTTGACAAGCTTGTTAGCTTGATAGAAGTCTCGCGCAAATTGGCGGTAGGCTTCGCCCGGATGATCCGGGCTGTCGTACATCCATTGCTCCATTCGCAGAAACTCGGCAAGCGCTGTGTGGTTATCGGCTAGGGCCGCCAGTTCTACATAGCGCTGGGACAAGAGCCGAAACGGTTTCAAGCTGACATATACCGAATTAAGCAGGTCGGCGGGAACGTTGCCGAAGCAGTCAACGACGCTATCGGGGTCGGCATGTTTTGCCAGTCGTGTCAGCACGCTATTGCCCGCGTGGAAATCCACAGGCGTAACGAGGGTCGTCAGGCTATTGACCTTTTCGGGCCAAAGTGCGGTAAAGCATAGGGAAAACGTGCCGCCTTGGCAGACGCCGAGCATGTTAATCGTATCTACAGCATGGCGCCGGCGAATCCAATCGACGCAACGCCGCAGATAACCGTCGATATAGTCTTCCAGCGTGAGAAAACGATCGATGGGCTCCGGGTTGCCCCAGTCCAGCAAATAAACCGGTATGCCTGCGTCGCACAGGTGGCGGATCATCGAACGTTGTTCGGATAAATCGAGAATATAGGGCCGATTAACGAAAGAGTAGACAATCAGCAAAGGCTTACAACGAATGTTCCTGTCGGTTGCCGGATAATAGTAGAGGCTGAGAGCGTCTTCTTGATAGACCGCTTCGCGTGGGGTGGCGCCTACACTGACCGGTTGTAGCTTTGCCGCTTGCTGAAGCGCCTTGGCGAGATCGTTGCCGAGCGCGGCAAGTTCGTTGTTCCAGTGCTGTAGCGGATCTCCTTGCCGGCTCATTCATGTTCCTCGTTATCGGCCTGTGCTCGTTTTAAGTTCTGGAGTTCTTGCCGTAACGCTTGAACCTCATTCTTGAGTGCAAGAAATTCGTCCGCTGCCACATGCTCCGCACATGCGTGTTGCTGCCGACGGATCTCGTGCAGTCGGCGTTGTGTGCTTAGCATATCGGTCCGGGTAGGTAAGCCTAAGAGCTTTAGTACGCCTTCCAGACTGTCCTGGGTGTGACGAATCAGTCGCGCCGTAGCATGGCTCAAGCGGCCAAGGCTGCGGGTGTACTCCTCGCTAAAAACATACTCTTCGTAAACGCTTTCCGTTGCCTCTAGCCAGGCCGAATAAACTTCTTGTATACCCGCTGGTTTTGGGTCTTGCTCAAGACGCGTTTTGCCAGCCGCAAGCACTCGTTCGCCAAGCTGTTGTAACAAGGCCAGGTAGTCTTGCTGAGCGGCGAGGTATTCCTGCGCGGCTTTGTTGGCATCCGCCGTTTTTTGTTGATTGTGCTGTAACGGGCCCAGATAGGGCAGTGCGAAGGGCGGAATGACTCCAGGTGCGAATAGCCCTTGCAAGGGGTTTGTGGCTTGGTCGCCGTTGTTCAGCATATGTAGCAGGGCGATCAGCGGATGCTGCTGTTGCCGCAGTTGTTCGAGTACGGCATCGAAGTGCTGTTTTGCTTCTTCCAGCAGGTGTTGAGGGTCTTCGTTTTCCTTTGCCGCGAATGCCGAGCTAAAGCGGGCGCAATCGGCAAGCAGCCGCCAGCTGTGCTCGATGGCCTTTGCACCAAGCGCAGCAAAGTCACGGTATTGTGTTTGCCTGGAGTCGCCGCTGTCCAATTCCTCACCTCGCCGTAACGCCTTGCCGGCTTAGCCTTTAGGAAACACTGAGCAAAGTGCTTTACCCACGGGGGCAGGGGATGGTTCAGCGTTTCCTTAGTTGTCGTTCTGACTGTGCGTATTCGTACAGGACGCCAATTCTAGCATTTAGGCTTACTATCGGCGTATAAATCGTGTTCTATAATTAGGGGCTTTTTCTTGAGCGCGCGATACCGCCGCCAAGAGATTTATCCGGCCTGTCCTTAATCGAAGCTTTGCCGTTGCCGAATGGCCGTTTCTATTTCGCGCGCCCGAGCAGAGGCTCTGGCCGCTAAATGCGAGCCTGCGTCAGCGCGTGCTTCCGCCTGCCGTAATTGGGTAAGCGCGGACCGTAACTCGCCTTCTTGATAATAGTGCTCGGCCATTGCCATATGTGCTTCGGCAGTGTTGCCCGCTTCGCTAGCAGCCCGCGCCAAACGCCAATAATAGCCTGGGATGCTGCCGGCAGCCGGTAGGCCGCGGTTAAGTAATCGCTGGGCTTCGCTAGCGTCGCCGGTACTAATAAGCGCTTCGGCGTAGCGCAAACGGGCTGCTTCGTGGTTAGGATATAGCGATGTAACCTCTTCAAAGAGTTCTTTACTGCGCTCAACCTCGCCCACCTCTAATGTCACGGCGGCTAGGGCAACCATGTAAATCGGCTCGTCGGGGTAGGCTTCGAGCAGTTCTTCAAAGAGTGCTTGGGCTTTCTCCGGTTGCCCGTCCGCTTGTAGCGCGAGGGCGAGTCCGTAACGGTACGCAGGGTGGGTGCCGTTGCGTTCTATGGCGCGGCGGAAACGGTTTACCGCCTGGTCGGGGCGGCGGCTATTGATGACCTGCAAGCGCGCCTGCATGAGTTCGAATTCGCCGGTTTCGAACACGTCAATGTCTTGCCGGTTGCTCAACACCCGGGCGCGCGATGCGGTATCGGAGATACGGCCTTCGGTCAGGGGGTGTGTGCTCAGCCATTCGGGCGGTTGATTTCGGTACTGAGTGGCTTGCGCTAGACGTTCGAAAAAACGAGGCATACCCATTGGGTCGAAGCCGGCGGCTGCTAGAATTCGGATGCCGACGCGGTCGGCCTCATACTCGTGTTCGCGGGAAAAACCGAGCTGCTGCTGGATAGAGCCGGCCATGCCAGCCATGGCCGCAGCGCTACCTGCTTGTGGATCTTGACTGGCAAGAATCAGCGACGCTAGAAGCATGGCGGTGGTGCGTAAGTTGATTCGTTGCGACTCAGCGAACCCTCGTGCCAAATGGCGCTGCGTGACGTGGGCGATTTCATGAGCTACGACGCCAGCCAGTTCGCTTTCCGACCGAGCGGCGAGGATTAAGCCGGTATTGATCCCAATGTAGCCGCCCGGCATCGCAAACGCGTTAATGGCCGAATTGTCGACGACAAAGAAGTGAAACTCCTGTTCAGGGGAATCGCTATGGGAAGCCAGGCGGTGGCCGAGGTCACGAATGTAGGCGTTGACTTCGGGGTCCTCCAACAGGTTGAGGTTGCGCCGGATTTCGCGCATGAGCTGCTTGCCAAGTTCTCGCTCCTGGCTTTGCGACAGGTACTGCTCGGTCGGGTCGCCGATGGTAGGTAACCGCGGCTGTTCGGTCGCCATTAGAGGCGAGATCAATACTACCGAAATCAGTAGAGCGGCGGTAACTAAATGCTTCAAAACGACCGACCTCATTGGACAGTAACTACTTTGTTAGAAATTTATTCACTGATTCCTTATGACCATAGCGGCCGGAAGCAGGTTCCTCATTGAGCGTTTCGATGGAGACGCCTGCGAATGCATACGGTAACCTACCTCTGCGCCGCGAGGATACAACAGGGTTGTTTAGTGCTTTCTTAAATTGAACATCTTGTTAATGCTGGTGTCTTTATTCAGGATGGCCACTCGTACAGACCCAGTGTGGCAGTGGCATGCCGAACGATTACCAGGCCCTTCTGTAAACTGCGATCTTTTTCACTGAACCGCTTGTTTAAAGGGCAAGGGGGGCTCCTTAACGTGCAGGCTGTCTATTGAGTCATGGGTGAACGCCTCTGCTTAAGGTGATTCTTATGCAATCGGCGGTATCGCTACAACAAGGGCGTGGGGTTTCCCAAGGGATATCGGAAGCGGACAAAACATGCTGATTATCCGTAGATGGTTTAACAGGTATTTCAATAATCCGCAGGCTGTTGGCCTAGCCATCGTGTTGTTGCTGGGTTTTGGCATCATCATCTTCTTTGGCCGAATGTTAGCGCCAGTGCTGGCGAGCTTGGTGCTCGCTTACTTGCTTGAAGGCCTGGTAAGGAAGATGGAGCGTTGGGGGTTGCCGCGGTTAACGGCGGTGGCGCTTGTATTTACCCTATTCTTTGCGGCGCTAATACTGATTCTGTTTGCTCTATTGCCGATTTTGACGCGCCAGACTGCGCAGTTGGTGGAGCAGATCCCGTCTATCGTAGCGGCCGGTCAAGAGCTGTTGATGCGTTTGCCTCAAGAATACCCCGCGTGGTTTTCGGAAGAGGAAATTAAAGCCATTTTGCAGACCTTGCGTAGCGAGCTGATGGATTTCGGGCAGCGTATTCTGGCTTCTCTATCGCTGCAATCGGTGGTCGTTCTCATTACTTTCCTCGTCTATCTGGTCCTTGTGCCTTTCTTGATATTTTTCTTCTTGAAAGACAAAGAAGTCCTGGTCAGTTGGTTTGCCGGTTACCTGCCTCGCGAAAGGACGCTGGCCGCTAGCGTTTGGCGAGAGGTCGATCAGCAGATCGGTAACTACATTCGCGGCAAGTTCATCGAGATCTTTATTGTCTGGCTGGTAACGTATGCCACCTTCGCCATTATGGGCTTGCAATTTGCTATGTTGCTGGCCGTGATGGTCGGTTTGTCGGTTATCGTGCCCTACGTGGGGGCGGCTGTGGTGACCTTGCCGATTGCTGCCGTGGCTTACTTCCAATTCGGCCTTGGGAGTCAGTTCGTCTACATCATGGTGGCCTATGCCATTATCCAAGCGCTGGACGGCAATGTGCTGGTGCCGATTTTGTTCTCGGAAGTGGTGGACCTGCACCCAGTTGCCATAATCATCGCTATTTTGGTTTTTGGCGGTATTTGGGGGTTCTGGGGCGTGTTCTTTGCAATTCCTCTGGCCACGCTGACGCAAGCTATCTTAAAGGCTTTCGCCAGTTTGCCGGATGAGACCGAGATGCAGGACACCGCGTAAACAGTTCGTGCTCGTCTCGGTTGATTGTTAGCCTGCTAGCTAATAGGATGCTATTAGAACTCTAGTGGGTGATCCGCCATGTCCGAAAGCCGCTCTGACTCCTTTGGTGTAGCTCTGCATGAAACCGCTCGTGCCTGGCGTTTGAAACTCGACCAGCGGTTACGCCCGCTGGGCCTGAGCCAAGCCAAGTGGCGGACGATTCTTATCGTTTCGCGTGAGGCTGGAGGGCTTACCCAGAAGGAACTTGCCGAACGTTTAGGCGTTGAAGGGCCGACGCTGGTGCGCTTGCTCGATCGACTCGCTGCCGATGGGTGGGTTGAGCGGCAGGATTGCCCTAATGATCGGCGTAGTAAACGTGTCGTTCTGCGAGAACGGGCAAAAGAGGGATTGCGCCAAATCGAAGAGGTGGCTGCAAGTCTTCGTCATGAGCTTCTGGAAGGTATCCCCGAGCAGGACCTGTTGCGCTGTATCGACCTCTTGGAGCGAATTAAAGCGCGCGCGGAGTCCTTGGAGTGAGCGAGCAAGAACCTGTTACTCGGCGGCGTTTAGGGCGTCGCGGTAAGCTGATTATCGCTATCGTGTTGAGTTTGCCGTTGATCGGCTACGGTGCCCATTGGGGCTACCAGCGAATGACGCATGTTCATACCTTAGATGCGCAGGTTGAAGCGGGAATGATCACGCTCAGCTCCCGCGTGCCGGGGTGGGTCACGGAGCTCGCGCTCGTGCGCGGCGACCGTGTCGAGCAGGGCCAAGTATTGGCCCTGCTGGATGCGCGCGATGCAAAGCTGAAGCTGGAGGCTTTAGTGGCGCGGCAAGCGGCATTGGCGGCCGAGATCGAAGAGCTGGATGCGCGCATCCAGCTAGTAGCGGCCCAAGCCGCCAGCCGTTATGCGAGAGCGCAGGCGCGCTTGGAGGTCTTGGAGGCTGAGCGCGCTACTCGGGCGGCGCGGTTGCGGCAAGCCGAGCGAGAGCATGCGCGCATCCAGCCGATGGCGAACGACGGCTTGATATCCGCCCAATCCCTGGACGAAGCGGTTGATCGCCTGACCGAGGCGAGAGAGGGCTTTCGCCGTGCGGAGGCCGAGTTGCGCGCTGCGCAAGCGGATATCGATGAAGCTGAAGCTTCGCTTTTAGAGCCGGAAACTTTGCAGCGTCGCCGCCAAGTGTTAAGTGCGCGCTTGCAGGAGTTGGATGCCGAGCGCAGGCGCCAGGCCTTGGAGGTGGAAGATCGGGTTATCCGTAGTCCGATCGACGGCGTAATCGATAAGGTCTTCGTCGAGCCGGGCGAATACGTCGCATCCGGCCAGAATCTCATCATGTTGCACAGCCCAGGGCAGGTGTGGGTCGAGGCCCGCGTCAAAGAAACCCATTTGGCGCCGGTGCGCGAAGGGCAGCCGGTGCGTATCCGCGTCGATGCGTTTCCTGGGCAACGTTTTTCCGGTCGGGTCGAGCGGGTCGCAAGCGCGGCAACCAATCAGTTTGCCCTGTTACCGAATCCTAATCCCAGCGGCAATTTCACCAAAATCACCCAACGCATTCCGGTGCGGATTGCATTTGACGAGCCGGACGAGCGGCTGGCACCCGGCATGATGGTCGAGGTGTACATTGACGTCCGGCGCTGAGCCCTTTTTCGACCGTTACGGGCCAGCCTACAAGTGGCTGGCAACTATAACGGTAATGTTGGGCACTTTGTCGATGGTGCTGGCCTCGACCATCGTCAATGTCGCCATACCCGACATTATGGGCTCCTTCGGCATGGATCAGTCGCAGGCACAATGGCTGGCGACCGGTTTTCTCGCGGCTATGACAGCTACCATGTTGGCCAACGCGTGGGCCGTCGAGTCTTTCGGTCAGCGCGGCACCTACATTGCGGCGATGGTCGTTTTTATCGTTGCCAGTATCATTGGCGGTATCGCACCTAACGAATACGTGCTGATCTTCTCGCGCGTGGTGCAGGGGGCGATGGCGGGAATTATCCAGCCGCTCGCCATGATCACGATTTTCCAGGTGTTTCCGGAGGAGGAGCGTGGCCGCGGCATGGGGATCTACGGCTTGGGCGTTATTATCGGCCCGGCCTTGGGGCCCGCGCTCGGCGGCGTGCTGGTGGACATCTTTTCTTGGCGCGCCGTGTTTTTCATCGCGCTGCCTTCCTGCCTGCTGGCCGTGTTTATGGGATTGCTCTTCTTGCCGGAACGGCTTGGGAGCGGGCGCCGACCGAACTTCGATTGGACAGGCTTTGCGTTGTTGACGGTGGCGCTTACAAGTTTGCTGTGGGCCTTCTCCAACGGGCAGCGCTTGGGTTGGAGCAGCGGTTTGATTTTGTTCTTGCTCTGGGGCGGCGTGGCGGCTGCGGTGGCGTTCGTTTTTGGCAGTTGCATAATCCCAAGCCATTATTGAATCTGCGTGTATACACCTCGTACGGTTTTGTCTGCGGGTCATTGCTTTCCTTTGCGCTCGGTGCGGCGTTGTTCGGTACGACGTATCTGATTCCCTTGTTCGTGCAGGAGGTTCAGGGGTTCACGGCAACCTGGGCAGGCCTAGTCATTATGCCCGCGGGCTTGGTCATGGCGGCCATTTTTCCGCTTGCGGGCTATTTGAGCGACCGTGCACCCGCGCATCAGCCTATTATCGCCGGGCTGTTGTTCCTCGCCTTGTCCTGTTTTCTGATGGCGCGCGCCGATGTTAACGCCGGTTTCTGGCTATTGGCTTTCTGGATCGTGTTGAGCCGTTTAGGCTTGGGCTTGATGATGCCTCCGATCGGTGCCGGTTCGTTGCGTACGCTGCCGATGCCGATGTTGCCGCAAGGCTCGGGCGCGATTAATTTCGCACGCCAACTCGGCGGTGCATTTGGCGTTAATTTAATGTCGGTGGCATTAGCGCGTCGTACCGAGTTTCATACCGAGGCTCTAGCCCAGGAAGTGACGGCCGCAAGCCGTATTGGTCAGGACGCTTTGACGCAGCTGGAGGCCATTTATGCCCGTACGGGTGTGCCGGAAACCTTGCAACCGGCAGCGGCATTGGAGTTTCTCGGCCGGATGATCCATTTGCAGGGTTATACCCGAGGCTTTCAAGACACGTTTATCATCCTCGGGTTCGTGTTCGTGCTGGCGTTGTTGCCAGCCTGGTTGATGGGGAAAGCGCCCCGGGCGCCCGCCCGCGGCTAATGCCGATAAGCGGCACGCTTTCCGATAATTAGTAGAAGGGGAGAGGCGATGAGCGAACAGAAACAACCGACCGTGTTGATCGTCGGTAGCGGGGCGATTGGCAGCTTTTACGGTGCGATTCTTCACCGGGCGGGGGCGGCCGTATCCGTGGTCAGCCGTTCGGACTACGAGGTGGTCCGCAGCCGCGGCTTTCAGATGAGCAGTCCTCTCGGCGATTTGTCGTATCGTCCGGCGTCGGTTCTGCCGTCGGTGGAAGCGTGCGAAGCGGCTCCCGATTATCTTGTCTTGTCGGTAAAAGTCTTGGACGACGTAGATCGGGCAGGTCTTATTCGGCGGCCGTCGGGCCGGACACGGCGATCGTGCTCATCGAAAACGGTATCGAAATCGAGCCTGAACTGAGAGCAGCGTTCCCCGCTAATCCGCTGATCAGTGGCTTGGCTTTTGTCGGTGTCAGTCGCGTCGCGCCAGGTGTTATCGAGCATAAGGCGTACGGGCAGCTGGTTTTGGGCGATTATCCCGCCGGTATCGGCGCGGCGGCGAAACGGTTCGGCGACATGCTCAACGCCGGTGGGTGGATGCTAAAGTGACCGCCGAGGTGGTTACCGAGCGCTGGCGCAAAGCCGTATGGAATGCCGCCTTCAACCCCTTGTCGGTGCTTGCCGGCGGTGCCGACACGCAGACAATGCTGCATGCCGAGGGCGGCGAGAGGTTTCTGCGCCATGTGATGGAGGAGGTGTGCGCTGTAGCAGCCGCGGCAGGCCATCCTTTACCGGCGGAGCTGCCGGAAAAGAGCTTGGCCGGAACGCATAGAATGCCCGCTTATAAAAACAGTATGGCGTTGGATTACCTAAACGGTCGTCCGATGGAGTTGGAGGCTATTCTCGGTAATGTGGTCCGGGAGGCCGAGCGTTACAACGTTGAGGTGCCGCGTCTAGAGACAGTCTACCGGGCTATGAAATGCTGATCGATCAAAAGCGCAAAGACGCAGGGCAATAGTTCTAAAGTCTCTTGCGCCGCCCGGATTCGCTGACCGGGCGGCGCAAGGAAAGTGTGCGGTCAGTCCTTGTAGCTTGGGTCCTTGCGGTCGAGTAGCCGGGTTAACGCCGGCCAGGAAACTTTGCTAGCCATCGGTAGGCCGTCGGACTGCTGGCGAGTGGTCTTAAGGGCTGCATCGGTCGGCATGTGTAACTCGGCGTTGCCGGCCGCTTGCGCTGCAACTTGTATCTCGCAGGCCTTTATCAAAAAGTACGTCATGATGAAGGCTTCCGGTATAGTGCGCCCTAAGGTCAGCGTACCGTGGTTGCGCAGCAGCATGATGCTTTTATCGCCCAAATCGCGGATTAAGCGCTCCCGTTCGTCAAGATTCAGCGCCACGCCTTCGTATTCGTGGTACGCCACATGCTTGTGCACCAGCATCGCTGTCTGGCTGATCGGTAACAAGCCTTCCTTTTGCGCCGATACGGCAACAGCCGGCGCGTAATGTAAGTGAATGACGGCGCCGGCGTCCTCGCGCGCCATGTGGACGGCGCTGTGAATGGTGAATCCTGCCGGATTAACGCGTTTAGTTTCGCCTGCATCGACAACCTGGCTGTCCTGATCGACTTTGACTAGCGATGAGGCGGTTATCTCTTCGAAGAGATAACCGAAGGGGTTGATGAGGAAGTGATGCTCTGGACCGGGCACGCGTGCCGATAAGTGCGTGAACACCATATCGTCCCAGCCGAAGTGTGCAACTAAACGATAGGCTGCGGCCAGTTCGACGCGGGCTTGCCATTCTTCAGGGCTCACCCGCTCTTTCATCGGTACCATGCTCAGTTCGGCATTTGCGCTCATGTCTCACTCCCCTTTATTAGCTTGCTTTGAAATCGTTAGCAGGCTATTTATTAGATATGTATCAAACTAGCGGAAGCGGCATGGCCCTGCAAGGTCAGAGGCCGCAAATCAGCTACTGGCTGATGTCCAGGATCAGTTTGCCGCAATGGCTGTTCGAGGCCATTACCGCATGTGCTCCGGGGGCGTCGCTAAACGGGTGAACCGCGGCGATGTCGGGTCGCAAGCGGCCGCGTTCGAACAGCGGCAGCAGTTCGTCGATAAAACGCTGAGCGATGCGAATCCGCTCCTCAAGCGGCTGACTGCGCATGGTGAATGCCCTGAGCGTCAATCTGCGGCGCAGTACGTGGCCGAAGTCGACCTGATCTTCTCGGCCGCTCATGAGGCCGATAATAATCACCCGCCCGTCGTTACGGACGCACTCGAGGGTTTGGTTCATGCGGCCGCCGCCGCCGAGCATGTCGAACACGACCGCTACGCCTTCGCCGCCAGTGGCTTGTTTTACGGCCTCGACGAAGTCGTCTCGACCGTCGACGATGCCGGCCGCCAGTCCTTGCGCTTGGGCCAGTTTCTCTTCCGAGCGACTGCTGCCGATTGCCGTACCTCCCAATGCGTGTACCAATTGCGCACCGGCCAAACCGACGCCGGAGCTTACCGGCTGAATCAGGCAGGCTTGGCCGGGCTTCAAGTCGCCTTCGATAAAAATCGCCCGGTAGGCGGTCATGAACGCCTCCGGAATCGCTGCGGCACTGGTGAGTGCCATACCCTCCGGAACCGGGATCGCTTCTCGCTCCTGGACGGTGACGTACTCGGCGTAAGCCGCTCCGGGCACCAGACCCATTACCCGATCGCCAACGCGCCGGTGTTGAACGCCGCTGCCAACCGCTTCGACGACCCCGGCATATTCCAAGCCGGGAATCTTCGGATTGGTGCCGGGCGGGGGCGGGTAGAGCCCTTTTACCTGCAGCAGATCGGCGCGATTGATTCCCACGGCGGCGACGCGAATGAGGAGTTCGCTGGGGCCGGGGATAGGGCGTTCGGCGTCGCCCAAGCGAAGCGCGTTGAAACCGTCAGAATTCGTCTCGATAAGCCATGCGCGCATGACATCCTCCCGTTATGGCTGGAATCCACCGGCGCTCGTTTAATTCGTTCGTCTTATCGACGAGAGAGCGCCCCAAGATAGAGAGCAGCGTTTCTTATGAATACACGTCTACGTTACCCGTTTCCGGAGCCGCCTGCGCCGCTGCAAACCATTTTGGTCGCGCCGGGGGTACATTGGCTACGTTTACCGTTACCGTTCGCCCTCGATCATATCAATCTCTGGCTGCTTGAGGACGATAACGGCGAATGGACTTTGGTCGATTGTGGGATAGGCTTGGACGATGTTAAAGCATTATGGCGGCGTTTGTTCGACGAAGTCCTGGCGGGTAAGCCGCTAAAACGTATTATCGTGACGCATTATCATCCGGACCACATCGGTTTAGCCGACTGGCTAAGTCAGCACTTCGCGGCGCCGGTGCTGATGACCGCGGGGGAGCATGCGATGGCTTGTTCCATCCACCGCCGCAACGGGGACGAGAGCGGTGAGCGGATCGCCGAACTTTTTCTGGCTCACGGGCTGGATGCCGAGCGTGCCGAACAGCTCCGCCGACGGGGGAATCCTTATCGTAAGGTTGTGTCAGCCATACCCACGCCCGCCCAGATTCTGCATGACGGCGACCGCCTTCGCATCGGTGCGGAGGAGTGGCAAGTTGTCGTCGGGCGCGGCCACGCGCCGGAGCACGCTTGCTTGTATTGCGAGCGCTTGGGGGTTTTGATCTCCGGCGATCAAATCCTGCCCCGTATTTCGAGCAACGTCAGTTTTCGTCCCGGTGAGGAAGGAGCCAACCCGCTTGCCGATTTTCTCGATTCCTTGGATAAGCTTATGAGCTTGCCGGCTAGGACGCGCGTGTTACCGTCGCATAACTTGGTTTTCGAGGGCTTGCATGAGCGGGCACAGGAGCTTAAAGCGCACCATGCCGAACAGCTTGCCAAGCTCGAAGCGGCTTGTCGCGAACCGCGCGCGGCGGCCGATGTGCTAGCGGTGATGTTTGAGCGCGAACTCGATACCCACTCCTTATTATTCGCAATGGGCGAGGCAATCGCCCATTTGCATTACCTGGAGCTTGCTGGCCGCCTTGAGCGCGAGCGCGGCGCCGATGGGGTCAATCGCTACTGTCAGGTCGCCGCTGTACCTGAATAACGCCAGCCTGTTCGAGACGATCAAGTGCGGCCTCATCGAGCTTAAGAAGTCGCTGTAGAGTACTCTGAGTGTGCTCGCCGAGCGTTGGGGCCGCGCTGTCGGCTTGGATCGGCGTTGCCGAATAACGGATCGGGTTGGCGACACCCGGTACGCTACGGCCGTCCGCCCGCCGTTGCGTTTGCTGTAAGCCGCGGGCTTGCACTTGCGGGTCGGCGAACACTTCGGACAGATCGTTAATAGGCCCGCAGGGTACGCCGACGGCTTCTAAATCGCTTAACCATGCCGCCCGCGGGCGTTGCTGGAAGACTTCCTCAAGCTGCGGAATCAGCTCGTCGCGACGGGCAACACGGTCGGCATTGCGCGCGTAACGCTCATCCTCCGCAAGCTCTGGACAGCCGGCGACTTGGCAGAACCGGCGGAATTGATCGTCGTTGCCGACGGCAAGGATTAAATGGCCGTCGGCAGCCGGAAAGGCTTGATAAGGAACGATGTTGGGGTGCGCGTTGCCTAGGCGCCGAGGCACTTGGCCGGAGACGAGATAATTCATGGCTTGATTGGCCAGCGTCGCAACCTGGACGTCTAACAAGGCTAAGTCGATGTGCTGGCCTGCGCCGGTTGCATCGCGGTGACGCAGAGCGCCGAGGACAGCAACGGCTGCATACATACCGGTGAAGACGTCGGTAATTGCCACCCCGACTTTCATCGGCTCGCTACCGGGGCTGCCGTCAGGTTGGCCGGTCACGCTCATCATGCCGCCCAAGGCTTGAATCAATAAATCGTAACCGGCGCGATCGCGATAGGGGCCGCTTTGGCCGAAACCGGTAATCGAGCAGTAGATCAGGCCGGGGTAGTCCTGGCGGAGTTGTTCGTACCCTAAGCCATAACGCGAGAGGGTGCCGACTTTGAAGTTCTCCAGCACAATATCGCATTCGCCGGCCAAGCGACGGACGAGCGATTGCCCTTGCTCGGTGGCGATGTCGATAGCGACCGATTGTTTGCCGCGGTTGCAGCCGTGATAGTAAGCCGCTTCGCCCTCGTCGACGAAAGGCGGCCCCCAGCTCCGGGTATCGTCGCCGCGCTCGGGTCGCTCGACTTTAATGACTTCGGCGCCGAGGTCCGCAAGCAACTGTCCAGCCCAAGGGCCGGCTAGGATGCGGGAGAGATCGAGGACACGGATACCGTTGAGGACGCCGGACATAAGCAACATTGCTCCACATGCGCAAAACAGAAGTTGCTTATTGTTGCACGAAGCATGGCGAGTGTTGAGGGAGGTTGCCGGCGGCTTCGCCGCCGGCGAGCGTGCGCTTAGAAGTAGTAAGTTGCACCGATTTGGCTGGATATGCCGTGCTGTTCGAGCTCGGTACCGTTATCGATATCCAAGTAACGGTAGCCTACCTCGAGATTCAGGCCGATTTCCGGAGCGTTCGCCAAGCGGTACTCGAAGCCGGCCAGCGGCATGACGCTAAAGCCGTCCAGGTCGTTCCAGTCTTCATACGCGGCTTCCAGGCCGACGTAGAAACGGCTATTAGGATTGACGATGGGTGCGTACATGACTTTACCGCCGAAGCGGATGACTTCATCGTCGCCGCCTTCTTCCTGACTGCCGTAGTAGCCGAACACGCCGAAACCAAGTTGCTCGTTCTGCCAGCCGCGAAGCTCGATGGCAGACAGGCGACCGTCGTCGAGCAACGGGTCGGCGAGTTGGTATTGAGCGCCAATGCCTAACTCTAGGTCTTGTGCGCTCACGGTAGCCGGTACCGCCAGGGCGGCGGCAAGGCCCAGGGAGCCGAGTACAGCAGAGGGTTTGCGAATGACGTTCAACATGGATGCCTCCTATCCTTAGGGTTACTTATTCAGGCATTGCACCGCACCAAACTCGGCGCGATTATTCGGTCGTTCGCTAGGTAAAGTGGCCGTTTGGCTGTCGCTTGGCCGGCGAACCGTTGCTGATCAGCATACCGGACGGACAGGTCTGTTCGCAACAGGATCATGAACTAATATCCGAGTCTACGGACAAACTTAAGAGTCAAGCGTGTATATAACTCCGCTCCGCGGCACCGGGAGCTTACAGGCGCTGTTACTGCCGCGTTCGCCGGACTCATTATCCGCGCACTTCGATCAGTTATTCGATATGGTTATGAGCGGTTGACTCGTTAAGGACGGACGATAAGCAGTGACCAACCCGATAAAACCAGGCGTACGATCCGACGCCGGGGCGGCGGCGGTGTGCCCGGAGGGGGACTGGACGCTGTCCCACTATGTACATCTCTCTCGCCTTATCGATACGCTCAGCCTAAACGAAGCGTGTCCTGTCGATTTGCGCCAGCTCGGCCGTTTGGACACGGCTGGTGCCGCTTTGCTGGTCAGGGCCTTAGGCCGCCGACGTTTAATACAAGCGGTGGAGGATTGTGCGGAGCTGCCGGCCGAACAGCGCGATCTTTTATTAACGCTTAGCTCCGTACTGGAGAAGGAGGAGGGGAGCGTTCCCGACCGTCGTCGTCAGGTGCCGGGGCTGGCCGCTATTGTCCAATTGGGGCGGAGCGTTGAGAACGGCGTACGGCAAAGCATAGGCCTCCTGAGCTTTATCGGTTTACTGCTGGTCAGTGCCTGCCGCGCACAAGCTTGGCGTCCGGCGCCGTTGGTTAATCAGATAGAGCAAACGGGATTGCGGGCGATTCCGATTATCGTCGTACTGACTTTCGCCGTTGGGACGGTCGTCGCCTTCTTGGGCGCTTCCGTTCTCGTCGAGTTCGGCGCAACGATCTACATTGTCGATTTGATTGGTTACGCCATGCTCCGCGAGTTTGGCGTCTTGCTGGCGGCCATCGTATTAGCCGGGCGGACGGCGAGTGCCTTTACCGTTCAGTTGGGTTCGATGAAGGCTAACGAAGAACTCGATGCAATGCGGGCCCAGGGGCTTGATCCGGTAGCCCGGCTCGTGGTGCCGAGGTTGATTGCGCTTGTGCTGGTTTTGCCGTTGCTGAGTTTTATTGCGACGCTTGCGGGTTTAGCAGGGGGTGCCGTGGTTGCGGTCTTCGTCTTGGATATCAGCCTTCCGCAGTTTCTTGCCATGCTAAACGAAATCCCGCCAGAGAATTACTGGGTCGGCTTGTTGAAAGCGCCGCTGTTCGCGTTAGTGATAGCCGCTATCGGTTGTCGCGAAGGGCTGAAGGCAGGGGCGAGTGCCCAGTCGGTGGGCGAACATACCACCTCGAGTGTCGTGCAGTCGATATTTGCCGTGATTCTATTGGATGCCGTGGCGGCATTGTTCTTCATGGAGGTCGGCTGGTGAGTCAGGGGGCGACAGTACTGACGCTACAAGAGCCGGTTGTGCAAGTTCGTGGGCTGACGACGCGGTTCGGTACCAATGTTATTCATGACGGGCTTAACCTTGATATCCGGCCAGGCGAGATCCTCGGCGTTGTTGGTGGTTCGGGCACCGGCAAATCGGTCTTGCTGCGGACTATCATCGGTTTGCTCCAACCGGCGGCCGGCGACATTCGCGTCTTGGGGCGGCGGATCAAGCCGAACGGGGAGCGGCATGGCCTAGCGCAGCGGATGGGCGTTCTTTTTCAGCAAGGCGCCCTGTACTCGTCGCTCACCGTGCTTGAGAATGTCGCGCTGGTACTGGTCGAGCACGCGAAGCTGCCGCGTCGGGAAGCCGAGCATCTGGCGGCGGTTAAGATCGCCCTGGTAGGTTTGCCGAGCATCGCCGGGGAGCGGTACCCTGCCGAGCTGTCGGGCGGAATGATCAAGCGCGCCGCCTTGGCGCGGGCGTTAGCATTGGACCCAGAGGTGTTGTTTCTCGACGAGCCCACGGCAGGGCTCGACCCTATTAGCGCTGCCGAGTTCGACCAGTTGTTGTTGACGTTACGTAACGCACTTGGGTTGACCGTCATGCTAGTGACCCACGATTTAGACACCTTGTACGCCACCTGCGACCGCGTTGCCGTATTGGCTAATAAGCGCGTGTTGACGGTGGGCCCGATAAACGACGTGGCGCAGACTAACGATGCTTGGGTGCAGGCTTATTTCCAGGGGCCGCGGGCGCGGGCCGCGAGAGGGGACGTATAGATGGAGAGTCACGCTCGCTATTTTCTCATTGGCTTGTTCGCGCTGGCGGGTTTGGCGGGAATTTTGGCGTTTGGCTGGTGGCTGGCAGGGCCTGGCGGCGAACGGGACCAGGTCTACTACGACGTTGTGTTTGCGCAGGAAGTCACCGGCCTAACGGTTGGCAGCAGTGTGCAGTACAACGGCATACAGGTCGGACAGGTCGTGCGTTTGGGCTTCGATCCTAACGATCCGACTCGTGTTGTCGCACGTATTCGGGTGGGGCGCGATACTCCGTTACGGGAATCGACCCGGGCCCAGCTGGGCGCTGCAAGCCTCGTAACCGGTAGTGCCTACGTGCGCCTCATTGGTGATACGGCGAGCGGGCGGTCGATTGTCCCGGACGGTCCGGAAGACGTGCCGCTGATTATTGCCGAGCAATCGCCGCTTTCCAAACTACAGTCGGAAGGCGAGGCGATGTTGTCCGCGTTAACGGCATTAACGCGCCAAGCTAATGAATTCTTATCGTCCGAAAATGCCGAGCGCCTGGGGGCGACTTTACAGAATTTGGAACAGGCGACGGCCTCGCTTGCCCGGTATGAAGAGCAGTTATTGCCGGAAGTGAAAGATACCCTGAACTCCTTGCATACCTCGGCTTCGGCCTTGGAGTCGCTCTTGTTGCAGAACCAGCCGGCCTTGGAAAGCGGACTGCGGGGTATGGAAGACCTGGAACTGACCATGCGCGAGTTCCAACGGACCTTGGCTTCTTTCCGTCGCCTAAGCCGTCAACTGGAAGAAGAACCTAGCCGCGTGCTCGGGCGTGGCGAGCACATCCGTGGAGTGCCGCATGAAGATCAGTAGAGCCAAGCGGTTGGTCGGTCTCGTTGCGACGAGCAGCGTAATGGCGTTAAGCGCCTGTAACGTATTGCCGCAGGCGACGCCAGTCGATGTTTACCGTTTACCGCCAGCGGCTATTGTGTCGCCGCCCGAGCAAGCTCGTATCGATTGGTCGTTAAGAGTTGCCCGACCCCAGGCTATCGACCTCCTGAACAGCTCCCGTATTGCCGTCGCCGACGGCACTCGCCTGAACGTATACGAGAGTGCGCGTTGGAGCGCTTCGGCAACCGAGTTATGGCGCGACCATGTGCTGGACGTGTTTCAGCAGGATGGACGATTTGCCGAGGTGAGTAGCGATGAAGAAGGCGTGCGCGCCGACTATGAGCTAACCGGCATTCTGCGCGCGTTTTACAGTGAACGTACGGCGGAAGGGCGAGAGGCGGTAATCGTCGTCGATGCGCGGCTCGTCGATCTTGCCCAGCGCCGGACTGTCCAGGCGCAGCGCTTCGAAGTGCGAGAGCAAGCGGCTGATGGGCGGCTTTCGAGTGTGGTCGATGCTTTTGGCGAGGCGGCCGATCGGTTGGCGTTGGAGTTGCTTGATTGGACTTTGGGGGCTGCGATGTTGCAGCGCACAACCTATTAACCACCGTCGATAACAATCAACAATAGGCCGCCCAATATAAAGTCTGAACGCAATAAAATGGCTACTCCGCTAAGGCACAAAGAGCCATAAAAAAGGGGCGCTGTGCGCCCCCTTCTCGTGTTTCGTAAAGCGGAGAATGTTCTATTACAGAACTTTCTCCAGCTCCTGCGACAGTTCCGGCACTGCCTCGAACAGATCAGCGACCAAGCCGTAGTCGGCCACTTCGAAGATCGGAGCTTCTTCGTCTTTGTTGATGGCAACAATGACTTTGGAGCCTTCCATACCGGCCAAGTGCTGAATCGCGCCGGAGATGCCCACCGCGATGTACAGATCCGGAGCGACGATCTTACCGGTCTGGCCGACCTGGTAGTCGTTCGGCACGAAGCCGGCGTCGACCGCAGCGCGGGAAGCGCCAACCGCAGCGCCGAGCTTGTCGGCTACGTCTTCCAGCAGTTTGAAATTGTCGCCGTTCTGCATGCCGCGACCGCCGGAGATAATGATGCGGGCGCTGGTCAGCTCCGGACGCTCGGAAACGGTCAGCTGCTGATCGACGAAACGAACATTGCTCGGTACTTCCGCCGCGTCGACGTTAGCGACGTCCGCGCTGCCACCTTCCGCTTCGGCACGCTCGAAAGCGGTGCCGCGAACAGTGATGACTTTTACGCTGTCGCTGGACTGAACCGTCGCCAGCGCGTTACCGGCGTAGATCGGCCGTACGAAAGTGTCTTCGGAAACGATGCCGGTGATGTCGGAAATCTGCTGTACGTCGAGGCGAGCCGCGACACGGGGCAGCAGGTTCTTGCCGAAGGTGGTCGCCGGCGCCAGCACGTGCGTGGCACCTTCGGCTTCGCGTACGACCAGCGGCGTCAGCGCTTCGGCCGTCGGGTGTTCGTAAGCAGCGTCGTCGGCAACCAGCACTTTGCTGACACCGGCAACGTTAGCTGCCTGTTGACCCACTTCGGCAACATCCTTACCAGCCACCAGGACGGTGATGTCGCCACCCAGCTGTTTGGCAGCGCCAAGGGTTGCCAGGGTGCTGCCGGCCAGTTGGCCATTCAGATGTTCGGCAATGACGAGAACGCTCATTTAGATCACCTTCGCTTCGTTGCGGAGCTTCTCGACCAGCTCCTGAACGCTTCCAACCTTGGCGCCGCCCTTACGCTTCGGCGGCTCCTCGACTTTTACGACCTTCAGGCGATGCGCGGTGTCAACGCCGAGATCGCCCGGAGTCAAGGTGTCGAGCGGTTTCTTCTTCGCCTTCATGATGTTCGGCAGCTTCGCATAGCGCGGCTCGTTCAGACGAAGGTCGGTGGTGATGACCGCCGGCATGTTCAGAGCCAAGGTTTCGGCGCCGCCGTCGATTTCGCGGGTAACCGACACTTCCGAATCGCCCAGCTCGACCTTGGAAGCAAAGGTGCCTTGCGGCCAGCCAAGTAACTCGCCCAGCATCTGACCGGTTTGGTTGCTGTCGTCGTCGATGGCCTGCTTGCCGAGAATGAGGAGGTCTGGACTCTCTTTCTCAACCACAGCCTTGAGCAGTTTTGCAACCGTCAGCGGCTCGAGGTCAGGATCGGCTTCAACCAGGATGCCCCGATCGCCACCCATCGCCAGCCCCGTACGGATGGTTTCCTGAGCCTGGCTGGGGCCGATGGAAACGACGACGACCTCGTCGGCCTTGCCAGCTTCCTTGATGCGTACCGCCTCTTCCAAAGCGATTTCATCGAAAGGGTTCATGGACATTTTGACGTTGGCGGTTTCGACACCGGTCTGGTCCGCCTTAACGCGGATCCGGACGTTGTAGTCGACGACCCGCTTTACCGCGACCAATATCTTCATGCTCTAAGCCCTATTGGTTGGTGTTTCATTGTATGTTTCACTATACGGAATAGTGTTTCGCAAACACGGACGGCAGGATAGGCATGGGCCTTGCCGGCTGTCAAGGCTACCTCAAACGAGCGTTTCGTTCAGCAGAAATTGTAAATTTTTTGCCGTTCAACAAAATTTTCGGGGATTCTAAACCCCTACTACTCCTGCTAAGAAAGCCCTTAACCTTCCCATGTCGCGCCTTGCGGGCAAGCCGCAAAGGGCGCGGCGGGGTAAGCGAAGGCGGCAGCGTTTCCCTAACTCCAGCGTCCGAGGAAGGGGAACCATACCATTAACAGCAGCAAGCAGCCGATAACAAACAGCCCGTTCCAGCGATAGCCGACCGTATAGGGCGATGTGTTGAGCAGGCGACCGACGATGAGCATCGCCGCGGTAATTGGCGATGACACCATCGATAGCGACCATCCCGCCATGAGTGCCGTTGCCAGGAGTGCCGGGGGTAAGCCTAGTGCCGCCGGGTCGGCTAATAAGGTTGCCAGGACGGTGACGCTGACAATCGGGTTTAAGCCGATTTGTGCGGCTAATACGATGACCAAGGTGACGGCGAAGGCAAGCCAGGGCCCTTTCATCCCGCTTTCGTATAATGCGGCGGCAATGGTCTCGACCGGCAATAGTTGGCCCAGTAATACGCCGAGAAATCCGGCGCCGCCGAGCACGACGATTTCCCCACGCATGCCGGGAAAGATACGGTCGGCGCGCCGGGCGATACTTAGCCCGGCTCGGCGAACGCCGGAGCCGCCGCCGAGCCGCCGTCGTTGCAAGGCGAGCCAAATCAATGCCGATAAGGGTGCGGAGAAAATGACGGCGACCGGTAGTTGTACGGCCATCAAATAAGCCAATAGGAATGTTAGTGCGACGATACCCGCGACGAGCGTGCAGAACGCAATCAATGGGCGCGGGCTTAGGCGGATGCGCTCCGGCGCAAGCCCTTTGAGGTGTTTCGGGGCCGCCAAGCGGTCGAGTAGCCAACCGAGCACGAACATAAGCGCTGCGGTAGCAAAGGCGTAAGGTGCGATGGCAAACCAGGTCAGCTGCGGCAGGGCGGAAAGAATAACCGCTAGACTGATACCGAGCGGAGAGATCAGCGGGACCATCGCGAAGCCGCGTAGCATGGCGACGAACATGCGCCGTCGGCGCGCTTGCCAGACCGCTTGGTGGCCGCCGGCGGCTGCTAGTGTGTTGCCCCGAAGGCTCATCACGCCCAGCAGGTTAAGCACCCCGATGTTGAGAATAATGCCGAACAGGCCCGATCCAGTCGATAGCGTCAGGTAGCGGCGCTGGGGTGGCTGTTGTATCAGGTATTGTCCGCACTGGCGCATCAGGGGCGAATCTTCGGCTGCTACTCGCAACAAGCCAAGGCAGGCGAGAAAGGCGCCCAGAAAAGCGAATCGGTCCAATGCTTCGATCAATGCCTCGCTGGGGGCATCGGCTAACGACACGGTCAGCAGGGCGAGCACAATGCCGAACAGAATAACGCCCTTGGCCATCGTCGCTTGGCGTCGCCATTCCGCCACGACATAAACGATCATGCCGACGCGCGCTACCCATGCCAGCGCATCGGAACCGGAGGCAAGACCGAATAAGATGGCGAGGATGACGGCGGGTAAGGCCCAGGCCCAGACGCGACCCAGCAGCGACATAGGCGGCCTCTTTAGCAGTCGGAGCGTGTTGGGCGGATTGCCTTGAGGCGAGCCCTCATTCGGGCTCGCCTTCCAGGGTTTCGCTACCGCTACGTAAGCGGAAGGTGCCTTCGCCGATGGCAATGATGTTGCCTTCTCCGTCAAGCACTTCGCCGCTAGCGGCATAAACGCGGCGACCGCCGGCGCGGCGGACGCCCACAGCACGCAAGATGCCGCCGCTTGCCTGGCCGGTGAAGCTGGTGGTCAGCGATAGTGTGATGCATTTGCGGACACGCCCGGGGTAGGGGCAGTAAATGCCCGCATGGCCAAGCGCTGTATCGAGTAGGGTGGTGATCATCCCGCCGTGTACGATACCGCTCCGGTTCAAGTGCCCGTCGGTTATCGGCATTTCGATAACGGCTCGATTCTCCTCCCATTCCGCGACTCTAAAACCTAGCGTCCGTTGCAGGCCCCAGATCACTTCGCCCGTATGTGGGTCGCGTTCTTCGTTCATGGCTGAGCCCTGTTTGTCGTGGTTATGCTGAACTAACTCGTTTGCCGTTCCTGCTGCGCTTTTGCTTTTAATTTATTCTTCAGAATCTTGCCTGTGGCCGTTGCCGGCAGCGTATCCATCAGCACAATTTCGCTGGGACGTTTGTATGCCGATAGGCGTTCGGCAGCGAACTGCCTAAGCTCGTCGGCGGTAAGTCCCGCTCCCGGCACCGGCTGCACATAGGCGACCACCTCCTCGTTGCCGGGCACTTCGCGGCCGACAACCGCGGACAAAGTGACTTGCGGATGCTCGTTAAGCACCGCTTCCACATCCGGCGGATATACATTAAAGCCAGAGCGGATAATCAATTCTTTCGAGCGGGCGACGATGTAGAGGTTACGCTCGTCGTCGAGGCGAGCCATATCGCCGGTATTCAGCCAGCCGTCGTCGGCGAGCGTGGCAGCGGTGGCTGCCGGGTTGCGGAAATAGCCCTTCATCACGTTCGGTCCGCGTACCCACAGCTCGCCTACATTGCCGGTCGGGACTTCGCGTCCGTTCTGATCGAGCAGTTTGTACTCAAGGAGGGGCAGTATTCGGCCTACGGTAACGCTGTCGTGTCGTTCGCCGATGCGCGTCTGGCTAATCGTCGGGCTGGCTTCGGTCAAGCCGTAGCCGTTGTGCAAGGTGGTGCCGAGTACCGCCTCGGTGCGCCGCTTCAGGTCCAGGTCCAGCGGAGCGCCGCCGACCGAGGTGTAAATCAGGCGCGGGGCTTCCAGCTTTAGCCCCTGTTGGCTTACGTACTCCAAGGTGCGGGCAAACATGGCAGGCACGCCTTGCAGCACTGAGATGCCTTCCTCCTTCAAGGCTTGCACCAGCGCGCCCGGTTCGAAGCGCGGCACCGGATAAAGGCAAGCGCCGTTGTATAACGAACCCAGGCACACCGAGGACAAGCCGAACACATGCGACATAGGAAGCACGCCGTAAACCCGTTGCTCGCGGTTAAGGTTGCGCATCCCACCGGAAATCGAGGCGATATATAGACAACCCCGGTGTGTCAGCATGACGCCCTTGGGGACGCCGGTAGTGCCGGAGGTATAAATCATCGCCGCGACTTGGCCGCCGTCGGCTGCGACCGGTTCCGGCGTCGATTCTAGCAAGGGGCTTATCGCCAGTTTGCCGAGGCTGGGGTGGTCGATGGCGTCTGCGCCATGCCGCTCGGCATGGCTGGCCGCTTCCGGAGAAACGGCCAGCGTATAAACAATACGGCGCGGTTCGCAGTTGCCCCGAATGAGGTCCACTTCGTTGGGGGCTAGTCGAGCGTTAATAATAGCGACCCAAACATCCAGCTCGCTGGCCGCCAGCAAGAGTGTGACCAGTGCTCGACAGTTTTCGTTGACCACCATTAAACGATCGCCCGGCCGCAGCCCCAGCTCGCGAAGCCACTCCTGCGCGGCGCGTACTTCGCGGGCCAGGTCGGCGTAAGTCCAGCGGACTTCGTCGTCCACTAAGGCTTCCGCATCCGGCGTGCGCTCCGCCCATTGCAAGGGGTGCGTGCTGATACGCGCCGGCAGCTCGGCCAGCCGTTCGGCCGCCGAGCGTCCGAAGATGTCCTCATCCGGTGCTTGCATAAGACAAACCTATCTTAGGACTGAGCTTCCCGAACCATACCGCGTGCCACCACGATCTGCTGGATCTGGGTGGTGCCCTCGTAGAGACGGAACAGGCGGACGTCGCGGTAGAAACGCTCCACCGCATATTCTTGGATGTAGCCCGAGCCGCCGTGGATTTGTACCGCCCGGTCCGCCACCTTGCCCACCATCTCGGCGCAGAACAGCTTGCAGCAAGAGGCTAAGGTGCTGACGTTCTCGCCGGCGTCTTTACGCCGCGCCGCGTCGAGAACCATGGAGCGACCGGCATAGGCTTCGGCTTTGCTGTCGGCCAGCATGGCTTGTACCAACTGATGCTCGGCAATCGGCTGGCCGAATTGCTTCCGCTCCATGGCAAAGTGCAGCGCGTCCTCGATCAGGCGCTCGGCAACGCCGACGCAGACGGCGGAGATGTGCAGGCGGCCGCGGTCGAGGACTTTCATAGCGGTTTTAAAGCCTTGGCCTTCTTTGCCGCCGATGATGTTCTCGGCCGGTACGCGGCAGTTGTCGAAGATGATGTCGCAGGTGTGAGCGCCTTTCTGTCCCATCTTCTTGTCGCGCTTGCCGCGGATCAGCCCCGGCGTATCGCCCTCCACGACGAAGGCTGAAATGCCGCCCGCGCCTTTGTTGTTCGGGTCGGTGCGCGCCATCACCGTGTAGAGACCAGCGTGCGGGCCGTTGGTGATGAAACGCTTGGTGCCGTTGAGGATGTAGTGATCGCCGTCGCGCTCGGCGCGGGTCTTCAACGAAGCGGCATCGGAACCGGCGTCGGGTTCGGTCAGGCAGAAAGAGCTCAAAATCTCGCCGGTAGCGAGCTTGGGCACGTACTTCTGCTTCTGCTCTTCGGTGCCGTCGATCAGGATGCCTTGGGCGCCGATGCCGTTATTGGTGCCGAAGATGGAGCGGAAAGCCGGCGAGGTTTTGCCGATCTCGAAGGCAACCAGCGCTTCTTCTTCCATGGTTAGGCCAAGCCCGCCGTATTCTTCCGGAATCGACAGGCCGAACAGGCCCATGTCCTTCATTTCTTGTAGGATATCTTCCGGAATGGCGTCGTCTTCGGCCACTTTCTCTTCCGCCGGAACCAAGCGCTCGCGAACGAAGCGGCTGATGGTGTCGACGAGCTGGTTGAGCGTCTCCTGATCTCTGATCACAATGATATCCCCTATCGGTTATTTTCTTACATTCGGCTAAGTGCCGTTTGAACATTGAAAACCAGTTGCTTGAGCCGTGGGCCGAGGTCTTCGTCGAGTCGCTCTTCAGGCAATAGAAAGGACGGCCCGCCGCAGTTGAAGGCGAATACGTCGCCGTTCTCCGTTTGCACCAACGGGACGCCGACGGAGTTAACGTCGCGTTCCCATTCGCCGATGGTTTTCACGTAGCCATACTGCTCGTAATGATCGAGCGAATGCTCGATGCCTTGGCGTACCTGGTTCCATTCGTTGCCGCTGCGTTTCTTGATGTAATCCATCAGGTAATCGCGTTCGCGTTCCGGAATGGCTGCCAGGAAAGCGCGCCCCATTGCCGTTGTCGCGATCGGAATACGGGAGCCGATATCCAGGCGCAGTGTGACCGCTCCGCTGCCGCGGCAGGTTTCCAGGTACACCATGGCCAAGCGCTCGCGGGAGCCCAGCGACACTGCGCAGTCGACCTCGTCGGCTAGCTCTTGCATATAGGGGCGGGCCATTTGCCGAATGCCATAATTCGACAAGGTCGCATACCCCAGTGCGAGCACGCTCGTCCCCAGCTGATAACGCTCTAGCCGCTCGGAGTAGGCAAGATAACCGAGCTTAGTCAGCGTGTACGTCAGCCGCGTAACCGTCGGTTTCGGAAGCCCGGTTCGTTTGGCAATTTCTTGATTGCCTAGAAAGCCGTCGCCTGGACGGAACGCACGCAAGACCTCCAGCCCGCGCGCGAGCGCGGTCACGAACTTGCGATCCTTTGCAGGTGTTTCTTCGTTTTGGAAGTCGTTCATAGTTCACCGCCAGTGGATGCCAGGGTCATGGAAAGACCGTTAAGGCAGGCGTTCTCCATTTGCGAAACTCGATTTCGCAATAGTTGCAAACGACTCTGTCACGACCTATCCTGGGTGTCAAGTTTGCGAAACTTGGTTCTGCACTGCGAAATGTTGCCGTTCTAACCCGCATGGTTGCTGGGTTCGTTAAGTCCGGCGGGGCTTCGTCGGTTGCTGTGTCCGGCACGGTAAGGGCGCATAGGGAGAAGAATATGGCACTCGGTATAGATCGCCGTGACTTCCGTCTCGGAATCGTCAGTAACGGCGCGCTGGGGCGCGGCATTGCTTTATTGCCGGTATCCCGGTCGCATGCGTTAAGGCGCGGTTGCCCGGGCGTTATTGCTTCGACTCGGTGCCGCTGATGAAGGCCGTTGAGCTTATCCCTGGCGGGCGCACCGTTGAGTGGGCGCTGGCCAGACGGCTGGCCCTGGGCGAACGAATAGGCCATTTTGCCGCATCTGCCACTGACACGCCGGGCTTTTTGGTCAACCATGCCGGGCAAGGCTGTGGCACCGAAACGCTGCGGATATTAGGCGAGGGTAGCGCCGGGTCCGATACGGCGGACTGCATTCGCCGCGACAGCGTGGGGTTCCGTATGAGGCCGCCGGCACTGCTCGCTCAAGTCGGATCCGACAACATCTTGCGGATTCTTGTGCGTATGTACGATTTCTCTGGCGATCCCCGCTATCGCCCCAGCCCGTGGCTCAAACGTCGCACCCGCTTGGGTGTGCCGCTGACCACACCGGAACAATAAGCTAAGGAGCCGACTCATGCTGGACGCTTATATATACGATGGATTGCGGACCCCTTTCGGCCGTCATGCCGGTAGCCTCGCTTCGGTACGGCCGGACGATTTGCTCGCGCATGTGATTCGTGCTTTGGTCGAACGCAATTCGTTCGCGCCGGAGCAATACGAAGACGTTATTGCCGGCTGTACCAATCAAGCCGGTGAGGATGCTCGTAACGTTGCGCGCCATGCTGGCCTGCTGTCCGGCCTGCCGCTCGAAGTGGGCGGGCAGACGGTGAACCGTTTATGCGGTAGCGGCCTGGCAGCCATTATCGACGCGGCGCGTTCGGTGACTGCGCGCGAAGGCGAGCTATTCGTCGCCGGCGGTGTCGAAAGCATGAGTCGGGCACCGTTCGTGATGGCGAAGAGCGAAACGGCGTATAGCCGCAACTTCCGCATGTTCGACTCTACCATCGGGGCGCGCTTCCCTAACCCGAAAGTCGAGGCCGAGTTCGGCGACGACACGATGCCGCAGACGGCGGACAACGTAGCGCGCGATTTGGGCATCAGCCGGGAAGAGGCCGATACCTTTGCCGCCGGCTCCCAGGCACGTTTCGAAGCGGCGCGCGAAGCCGGATTCTTCGACGATGAGATTCTGCCTATCGAAGTGCCGCAAGGTCGTAAGAAGCTGCCGCTCGCCGTCGACCGCGACGAGCATCCGCGACCTGGTACCGGTGTCGAGCAGCTAGCTAAGCTGCGCACCTTGTTCGACGGCGGTGTCGTCACTGCGGGCAATGCTTCCGGAGTCAACGACGCGCCGGCGCCTTGTTGATCGGTACCCGTAATGCCGGCGAGCGGGCCGGTGTCGTCCCGCGCGGCCGGATCGTTGCGGCCGCGATTGCCGGCGTGCCGCCGCGGGTCATGGGCTTGGGGCCGGTACCGGCGTCGCAGAAAGCATTGGCTCGGGCCGACCTGAGCCTGGATCAGATGGACATCATCGAGATCAACGAAGCATTCGCCTCGCAGGTGCTCGGCTGCGCCAAGCAACTGGGAATCGCCTTCGACGATCCGCGTTTGAACCCCAACGGCGGTGCGATCGCCGTAGGCCACCCGCTGGGTGCCTCGGGTGCGCGTATTGCCTTGACCGCGCTGCGCGAACTGGAGCGCCGAGGTGGTCAATACGCGTTGGTTTCGATGTGCATTGGCGTAGGCCAAGGCATTGCCGCCGTTATCGAACGGCTCTGAATAAACCCCTTCCCGGAGGATGATCGATGAAAGCCTTTGCATGGGATGACGCGTTGCGCCTTGAGGGGCAGCTCACTGAAGAAGAGCGCATGATTCGCGATACCGCACGCGATTACTGTCAGGACAACCTGATGACGCGGGTTTTGGAAGCTAACCGCCATGAGATCTTCCACCGTGAGATCATGAGCGAAATGGGCGAGCTGGGCCTGCTCGGGCCGACGATTCCCGAGCAATACGGCGGTGCTGGCGTAAACCATGTCTGTTACGGCCTGGTTGCGCGCGAAGTCGAGCGGGTCGACTCCGGCTATCGTTCGGCGATGAGCGTACAGTCGTCATTGGTCATGTTTCCGATCTATACGTTCGGCAACGAAGCCGTGCGCAATAAGTACCTGCCTAAACTGGCCAGCGGCGAATGGGTAGGTTGCTTTGGGTTGACCGAGCCGAATCATGGCTCCGACCCCGGTAGCATGGTGACGCGGGCCGAGAAGGTCGACGGCGGTTATCGCCTGACCGGCGCCAAAACCTGGATTACCAACTCGCCGATCGCCGATGTGCTGGTGGTGTGGGCCAAGCTCGACGGCAAGATCAACGGGTTCGTTCTGGAGCGTGGCATGGAAGGCCTGAAAACGCCGAAAATCGAGGGTAAGTTCTCCCTGCGGGCGTCGATTACCGGCGAAATCGTCATGGACGAGGTGTTTGTTCCTGCCGAGAACCGGTTGGACGTGGAAGGCCTGAAAGGCCCGTTTAGCTGCCTCAATAAAGCCCGCTACGGCATTTCCTGGGGGGCGCTGGGTGCTGCAGAATTTTGTTGGCACGCGGCTCGGCAGTATACTCTCGACCGGCAGCAGTTTGGCCGGCCGTTAGCCGCCAACCAGCTGATTCAGAAAAAGCTCGCCGACATGCAAACGGAAATTGCCCTAGGCTTACAGGGTTGCCTGCGCCTGGGGCGGTTGATGGACGAGGGGGATTGGGCGCCGGAAATGGTGTCCCTGCTCAAACGCAATAACTGCGGCAAAGCCCTCGACATCGCCCGTGTTTCGCGTGACATGCACGGCGGTAACGGGATTGCTGACGAGTACCACGTCATCCGACACGTAATGAACCTGGAAGCGGTGAATACCTACGAGGGTACGCATGACGTGCACGCGCTTATTCTTGGGCGGGCACAAACGGGTATTCCGGCGTTCTCCGCTTGAGAAGACAGGTTAGGAGGTTTTATTAAATGAGTGCAGAGTACGAACGCGAGTCGATGGAATACGACGTGGTCGTCGTAGGCGGCGGCCCCGCCGGTCTCGCCACCGCCATTCGTCTCAAGCAGCTCGCCGCGGAGAAAGAGCAGGAAATCTCCGTTTGTGTGCTGGAAAAAGGCTCTGAAGTGGGTGCCCACATTCTATCGGGCGCCGTGATGGACCCGATCGCGCTCAACGAGTTGATTCCGGACTGGAAGGAAAAAGGTGCGCCGCTGAATGCACCGGTTTCCGAGGACCAGGTCCTGTTCCTCACCGAAAAGAAAGCGATTGCCACGCCCAAGGCGCTGATTCCGCCGAATTTCCATAACCACGGTTGCTATGTCGTCAGCCTCGGCAACGTGTGCCGCTGGTTGGCTGAGCAGGCTGAGGCGCTGGAAGTGGAAATCTACCCCGGCTTCGCCGCCGCGGAAATCCTCTACAACGAGGACGGCTCGGTAAAAGGCGTTGCCACGGGCGACATGGGTCGCGACGTCAATGGCGAGCCGACTGACAACTTCATGCCGGGCATGGAGTTGCATGCCAAGTACACGGTGTTCTCGGAAGGTTCGCGCGGTCATTTGGGTAAACAGCTGATCGGCAAGTTTAACCTGGATGAGGGTAAAGACCCGCAAAGCTATGCCATCGGCATCAAAGAACTGTGGGAAATCGACCCCGAGAAGCACAAGGAAGGTCTGGTAATCCACACCGCCGGTTGGCCCATGGAGCCGGACACCTACGGTGGCGGCTTCCTGTATCACCTGGAAAACAACCAGGTAACGCTTGGATATGTCATCGGGCTCGATTACAAAAACCCGTGGCTGTCGACCTTCGACGAAATGCAGCGCTTCAAGACCCACCCGGCTATCCGGAAGTATCTGGAAGGTGGGCGGCGGATTAGCTACGGCGCGCGGGCAATTACCGCGGGCGGCATCCTGAGCCTGCCGAAGCTGACCTTCCCGGGCGGCGTATTGGTCGGTTGCGATGCCGGCTTCCTCAACGCGTCCCGCATCAAGGGCAGCCACGCCGCGATCAAGACCGGCATGCTGGCCGCCGATGCAGCGTTCGACGCCGTAACGGCCGGCCGTCAGTACGACGAGTTGACGGCCTATCCGGAAGCCTTCGAAGCCTCCTGGCTGTACACCGAGTTGCAGAAATCGCGCAACTTCAAACAGTGGTTCAAGAAGGGCGTCTACGTCGGCTCGTTGATGACCGGCATCGAGCAGTTGGTTTTCCGCGGCAAAATGCCGTGGACGATTCACCGCAAAGAGCCGGATCACGCGCAGCTCAAGCCGGCCAGCGAATGCAAGAAGATCGAGTATCCGAAGCCGGACGGTGAGATTACCTTCGACAAAATGTCCTCGGTGTTCATCTCCAACACCAACCACGAGGAGAACCAGCCGGTTCACCTTACGTTGAAGGACGCTTCGGTACCGGTCGATGTCAACCTCGCCAAGTACGAAGGGCCGGAGAGCCGTTACTGTCCGGCGGGCGTATATGAGTTCGTTCGCGACGACGACGGTTCTAACCCACGGTTGCAGATCAACGCGCAGAACTGTGTGCACTGCAAGACCTGCGATATTAAAGATCCGACCCAAAACATTGTCTGGGTAACGCCGGAAGGCGGCGGCGGGCCGAACTACCCGAATATGTAATTCGGCGCTTAGCAACCCCTGTGGCAAAAGGCCTCGGCATTCCAGAAATGTCGAGGCCTTTTCGTTTCCAGGCGGCATCCTGCTAGATAAACGATGGTATCGATGCGAGTACCGGAGTTTACCGTTTTTGCGGAATAACCGCCTTAGGGGATTTTTACGATCGGCCCATTGCGCATAAAGCTGCTCATACCAACGGCGATGGGGTCTTCCCGGTCGCCGTCATGGGCGGTGCAGCGGACGAAAACAATGCGCTTAGTGACCCGGTAGGCCTCCGCACAGGCATAGATGGCGGCGCCTGCTTTAGCGGGGCGCAAGTAATCGAGCCGTAGATCGAGTGTGGCCACCATGCTAGGCGGGTAAACGGCTAAGCTTGCCGCAGCGCCGCTGGTTTGATCGACCAGGGCGGTGATCGCACCGCTGTGTAAGGCGCCGGTTTCAAGGTTGCCGATCAAGGCCTCTTGATACGGCATCCGCGCGGTGAGTTCACGCCCACGGTAGCCTATCGGCTTGAGCTTAATATAGCGGCCATGCGGGATGGAGCGGAAAAAGACCCTGGCAACCCACAGGCGTAATAAATTGCTGCGACGAAGACGCTTTTGCCACCCTGGAATGGGCGGCGGCTGGGAACTCCTCATTGCTGTGCGCTCGTTGTTGTTATGAGATAAACGTCGAACCGTACACTGCGTCCCTCAAGGCTATAGTCGGGGCGCGAACCGCTGATGGCAGGTGCTTTCAGCGGTCGTTTTACCACGACTCGTTGTTTGGCTGCATGCTGCGCTGCGGCTAAAAGTTCGCTAGGGTCGGCGTCTGCGCCGAGCAAGCGGCGCAAGAGCTGCATTTCTTTCTTTACCTGGGCTCGCGTTCCGCCTTCCGGATACATGGGGTCGAGATATACGACATCGGGCCCGCGTGCGGAGATTGCTGTCGTAGTAAGGTCGTTGAGTCCGTACAGCATAGACTCATCCGCGCCGCCACTGCCGCAAGATCAGCAAGTTCCGCCGCGCGTTGCAAGCCGTCGTCTAGTAAAGCGGTAATGACGGGCGAGCGCTCAACCAAGGTCACGCGCGCGCCTAAGGCTGCGAGTATGAAGGCGTCTTTGCCTAAACCCGCGGTCGCATCCAGTACCTCAAGCGTTCGGTCGCCCTTCAAACCGCAGGCGCGTGCAATAGCTTCTTTCTTCAGGGAGCCCTGGCGGCGGCGATAGCCGAATTTACCGAAGTCGACATAGACCGCGCCGGGTGCATGCGGGCCGGTTAGGCGTAACTGGAGGCGCTTAGGCGTTAGCTCCAGGATCAAGGAGCCCGCTGCGGGGGCAGCGTCCGCAGCGGGCGTCAGGCCGTAGGCTTTGGCTAAGCCGCGGGCTTTCTCTTCCAGCGAGGGGTCCGTCCAGTGCAATGGGCAATTTTCTGAAGAAAAAGAGTTTTTCATGGTGTTCTGATAAGTAACGGATGGCTTGTCGGTCTTTGTTGCCGTGCAGTATGATCGAGAAGAGGCCGTTGCAAATCCTATTGTATCTATCGGTGCATGCGAGCGCCGATGCGTTAGGAGAGGCGATCTTCGCCGGCGGCGGCTTTCGCTACGAGACGTCTTTCGCCAAGGAATAGGCAAAACGCTCGACTCACGACACGTTCAACGCCGCCACAATTAAGGCTGCGCTCGACGGCCGGTTGTGCTGCGGTGCTATTTCAGCTTCGAGGGATAGATAATGTCTGAAAATGTAGCCGTTGACACCAAGACGGTAGAGTCTTCCGAACTGTCTCAAACGTTGGCCGAGATCGCCAGTAAAAGCCAGCAGCTCGTTCAGGACTTCCTCAAGCGTGAGCAGAATGCTCACCATATCTCCGTTCACGACGCCTTGCACATGAGTCAGCTGTTTCAACAGCTGTCTGCTCGTATGATGAGCAATCCCATGGCGCTGATGCAGGCGCAAATGACCTTTTGGCAGGATTATCTGGCGTTGGTCCAGAATGCCACCTTACGCATGCTTGGTGTACGGCCCGAGCCGGTGATCGCGCCGAAAAAGGGCGATAAGCGTTTTCAACATGAGTCGTGGGAAGAAAACCCGGTATTTGACTTTATCAAACAATCCTACCTGCTTGCGGCCGAGTATCTGCATTCGACGGTAAAGAACATCGAAGGCTTGGATCCGAAGCGAGCGCGCCAGGTAGAGTTCTACACCCGGGCGTTCGTCGACGCCATGGCGCCGAGTAATTTCATTCACACCAATCCGGAGGTGCTGCGCGCAACGCTGGAGACGCGCGGCCAGAATCTTCTAAACGGATTGAAGAACCTACTGGACGATTTGTCCCGCGGCAGCGTCAAAATGACCGATCTGGATGCCTTCGAGGTCGGCAAAAATGTGGCGATCTCGCCCGGTGAGGTGATCTACCAGAATGATCTGATTCAGCTTATTCAGTACACGCCAAGCACGGATAAAGTCTATAAGCGGCCGTTACTGTTTATCCCGCCATGGATTAACAAGTTTTACATCGCCGATCTGCAGCCGGAGAACTCGCTGGTTAAGTATATCGTCGACCAAGGTTTTACCTTATTCATGATCTCTTGGAAGGTTCCCAAGAAAGAAGATGCCGAGCGGGGCTATGAGGATTACATGACCGACGGCGTATTCAAGGCCATGGAGGTGGTGCTTGCAGAAACCGGCGAAAAAGATCTGAACGCCATTGGTTATTGCCTCGGCGGTACGCTGCTTGGAAGCGTTCTGGCGTACATGAGTGCCAAGGGCGACGACCGCATTAAGTCCGCCGCCTACTTCACCACCTTGCTGGATTTCTCCGATCCGGGCGATGTCGAGGTCTTTATCGACGAGTTGCAAGTGAAATCGCTCGAAGAGCGGATGAACCGCACCGGTTACCTTGACGGTCGTAATATCGCGGTGACCTTCAATATGCTGCGCGCTAACGACCTTATCTGGCAGTATTTCATCAATAACTACCTGCATGGTAAGGAGCCGTTCCCGTTCGATCTGCTGTACTGGAACTCAGACGCCACTAATATGCCGGCGAAGATGCACAGTTTTTATCTGCGTAACATGTACTTGCGCAATGCCTTGCGGGAGCCGGGCGGCATCACCTTGTTAGGCGAGCCGATCGATCTGCGGAAAATTAAGATTCCTACCTGTTTCGTGTCGACGAAAGAAGACCACATTGCGCCGTGGAAGACGACCTATGAAGGCGTGAATCTACACTCCGGGCCGACCAAGTTTATCCTCGGCGGCTCAGGGCATATTGCCGGTGTTATGAATCCGCCGGCAAAGAAGAAATATTTCTACTGGACTAACGACGGCGGCCGTAAAATTGCCGACCCGGATAAATGGCTGGAAAAGGCCGAGAAATATCCTGGATCTTGGTGGCCGGAGTGGTCGAAATGGGCGGCGGACAAGAGTGGTACCCAAGTGGCGGCGCGTAAGCCGGGAGCGAACAAGTTCAAACCCATTGAGCCGGCACCTGGTTCTTACGTGAAGGAACGTATCGTTTAGGTAAAATTATTGCCGTAAAATCTCGTAAAGTTATAGCGCGCCGTAGGATTCTGCGGCGCGTTTTTTTATAAGCTTTGATATCATGAGAAACTGCGGATAAGCGCTTGCGCTTCTCGCCACGCCGCGTTTCCCAAGCATGAGCGCATGTTTGAGTGTGGGGCTTTGGAGTTGACAGCAGGCATACTGCCTGTAAGCCGTAGTAGTAACGGATCGATGGCAGAGCTACAGACCATACGTTTCTATCTTTCTCTCACCGCCGACGAAATCATGGCCTATTACCGGGGGGATGCTGAGAGTATCGTCGCAACAAGCGACGACGGTCGACGCGTCAGCTTTCCGGCCCGGGTAATACGACCTTTTGTCAGCTATTCCGGCGTCCAAGGATGGTTTTTGCTGCGGTACGATGCCGAGGGGCGTTTTCATAGTATAGAAAAGATTCGTTAGCGAAACAGAGGGGAATCTTTTTTAAACCTTGCGAATAGCGGTCAATCGTCTTGATGCCTGGGTGAAACGGGTAATTGTGCGTCGATTCTACCAATAAGTATGCTTGTATAAGGCAACGCTTCTTAGTCGGTTAATTAAAGCAAGGTGATGAATAAACGGGACCACTAAGGTAAGCTGTTCCGCGAAATGAGGCGCTGGCGGGGGTGGCCGGTGCGCTGTGTCGATTCAACAGAGGCCCCTTGACGGAGCAACCGTCGAAGATTCATTCGAATGAAAATCGCATCCTCCGAAAACTCGATGTTCTGCCCGCCGTGCCGATGGTGGTGCAAGAAATACTCGAGGTTCTGAATAAGCGGGATGCCAGTGTGAGCGATGTCAGCAACGCGCTTGCACGAGATCCCGGCTTGACCGGCCGCTTAGTGGCCGCCTCCAATGCCGCTTTCTTCTCCGGTTTTCGGCCTATTTACACCATCGAAGAAGCGGTGATGCGTTTAGGCCTGAACCGGGTTCGCACCACTGCGCTGGCCGTTTTGATCGGTACCCGCTTTAACCCCCGCCGTTGCCCTCCCTTCAACACCAAATACTATTGGTTCGAAGCGATGAAGGCGGCCGATTGCGCCAACAAGCTGGCGAAGCTGTTGCCGTTGGGGGGCGTCGGGCATGCGGCTTATTTATGCGGTTTACTGCATAACATCGGGCTGCTAGTCAATGCTTACGCCTTTCCGGAACCCATGCAGAAAGTGTTGGAAGCCAAGCTCGATCGGCCGGCTTTGTCTCTGGCAGAGCTTGAGCGTCAGCACCTTGGGTTCGATCATCATCAGTCCGGTGCCGAGTTGTTGCGGCGCTGGCGGATGCCGGCTGCCGTGGTGGCCGCCGTGGAGCATTATCCGGACCCTGAGAGCGCGACAGAATTTAAAATGTTGGTGCGGCTGACGCAGTTCGCAGTTACCTGGGCGCAGTCGAGTTTTCGCGTGCGGCCCTCGACTCGCTTGGCGATTGCCGAAGATAAACTGCGCAGTGTCGGCGAGAGTTGTCAGCGCGAACGCGATCAGATGGAAACGCTAGCCTTTATGCTGTGCTCGGCAGCTTGAGAACAACGGCTTCGGCCTTGTCTCTCGGCAGAAGCAACATGGGAGGAAGGTGGCGCCGTTGCCGTCAGGCTGTGGTGTCGATGAGCGACTTCCGCGGTTGATTTCCGGTCTGGGTCTCTTCGTTAGCGCGTATTACGCCGGCGCCGGGGTGCGCTTGCTCGTCCGCAGCACGGCTGCTCACCGTTTCGGTGTCGTGGTCTTCACTGCGTGGCGTGCGCGCTCCGTGACGTGCCACCGCATGCCCATGCCGTTGTAGGCCTTCGTTAATAGCCTGGAACGCCTGCCAAGCCGGATTGAAGCCGTTGTTTATGTCCATAAGTTCCTCCTTATGTGTTGATTATAGTACAGCTTTTGCGAGCAAGCGTCATTTTCTCCGTGGCTGCGAACTAGGGACAGACCATTTTTCTCCGAAATGCTAAAATCCCCGACTTTTACGGGTATTGGAGGAACGATGGCCGAACAATCGCCGGTGGTAGGCGTGATCATGGGCAGCAAATCGGATTGGGACACCATGCGTCATGCCGCCGAGGTGTTGGAAGAGTTCGGAGTGCCGCACGAGTGCCAGATCGTCTCGGCGCACCGGACGCCCGATCGTATGCAGGCGTATGCGGCGAGCGCTGCCGAGCGTAAGTTGGAAGTCATCATTGCCGGTGCCGGCGGTGCGGCCCATTTACCCGGCATGGTGGCGGCGCAGACGACCGTCCCGGTGCTTGGCGTCCCCGTGCAGAGCAAGGCACTTAACGGGCTCGATTCGCTGCTGTCTATCGTTCAAATGCCGGGTGGGATTCCGGTTGGGACCTTGGCGATCGGCGCGGCAGGAGCGCGCAACGCCGCTTTGCTGGCGATCGCCATTCTGGCCAATCAGCGGCCGGAGCTGCGTCAGCGGTTGGAAGCATTCCGCCTTGCTCAGTCGAACCGTGTGAAAGAGGACACTTTGCCGTGAATCGCGTGATTGCGCCGGGAGCCGTATTGGGTGTGCTGGGCAGTGGGCAGTTAGGTCGCATGTTTGCCATTGCGGCGCGGCGGATGGGTTACCGCGTGCACACCTTCTCGCCGGAGCAGGCGACGCCTACCGGCCAGATTGCCGATAAAGAAGTCGTCGCGGCGTACGAAGATTTGGATGCCGTCGCGGCCTTTGCCAAAGACGTCGATGTGATCACCTTCGAGTTCGAGAACGTGCCGGCCGTCGCTTCTGAGTGCGCGGCGCAGTTCGTGCCCGTCGCCGGCGGCGAGGTGCTGCATACGACGCAGAACCGCTTGCGGGAGAAGACCTTTCTTCGCTTCAAAGGTATCCCAACGGCGCCGTTTGAGGCTATTCGTAGTCTGGCAGAACTGCGAGCGGCGTTAGCGCGGATTGGCGCTCCGGCGGTTTTGAAAACGGCGGGTTTCGGCTACGACGGTAAAGGCCAGGCTGTGATCAAACACGTCGACGATGCACTAGCGGCTTGGCAGGCGATTGGCGAAGTCGAAGCCGTGTTGGAAGGTTTCATCGACTTCGAAGGCGAAGTGTCGGTCGTTGCCGCCCGCGGTTTGAACGGCGATTTCGCCCACTTCGGCGTGGTCGAGAACATTCACCGCAACCACATCCTGGACTTATCGATCCCGGATGCGCAATTGCCTGCCTCGCTCCTGCAGGAAGCGGAGGACATCGCTCGCACGTTATTGGAAGCGTTGGACGTGATCGGGGTGCTGTGCGTCGAGTTCTTCGTTACCCGCGATGGTCGTCTGCTGGTGAATGAGTTGGCACCGCGGCCGCATAATTCCGGCCATTTCACCTTCGATGCCTGTGTATCGAGCCAGTTCGAACAACAAGTACGTGCCGCTTGCGGATTGCCTTTGGGCGGTACCGATTTGTTGCGGCCGGCGGCAATGGTTAATCTGTTGGGCGACGTTTGGGAGCAGGGCGAGCCGAATTGGGCCGCCGCCTGCGCCGAGCCGGCTGTAAAACTACACCTATACGGCAAGGCCGAGCCGCGCCCCGGTAGAAAAATGGGTCATCTGACCGCGTTCGGAGCCGATCGCGACGAGGCGGCCAAGAAAGCGCTGGCTGCGCGCGAGGCGTTGCTAAAGCGCTAGCAGTAGACCGCTGCTAAAAGCGCGAGGGTGTTGCGCACTACTTCTTCTTTTAAAGGTGCCGCTTATGTGGTTCAAGAATCTCTGTCTTTACCGCTTGCAAGAGCCGTTTCATCTGTCCGCCGAAGAACTGGAAGAAGCGCTGGCCGCGCATGCGTTCCAGGCCTGCGGCAAAATGGATATGAGCAGCCAAGGCTGGGTTTCGCCACTAGGGCGGGACGGCGAGGTTCTGGTGTGGGCCGCGGGCGGTTGCTACATGGTTTGCTTACAAGAGGAGAGCAAGCTGCTACCGCCGGCGGTGATCCGCGACACCTTGAGCGAGCGCGTCGCCGAAGTGGAAGAAAAAGAGCAGCGTAAAGTCCGTAAGCGGGAAAAGGACAACATGCGGGAAGAGATCTTCCACGAGTTGCTCCCGCGAGCGTTCTCGCGCTCCAAGCTGACCTATGGCTACATCGATACGCAGGAAGGTTGGCTGGTCATCGACAGCGCTAGCTGGAAGCAAGCGGAGACGTTCAGCGAAATTTTGCGCGAGGCGATCTCTACCTTGCCGATTACGCCGCCGGCCACTCAAAGCGCGCCGCAAAGCGTCATGACGCATTGGCTGGCGCAGGACGATATCCCGCACGATATCGAGCTCGGCGAAGAGGCGGTGTTCGAAGATCCGCAAACCGAAGGCTGCGAGATTCGTTGCAAACGGCAGGATCTTTATGCCGACGAGATCAAGGGGCACATCAAGTCCGGCAAACGTATTCGTCGCTTGGCGGTGACCTGGAACGAGCGCTTGGGGTGCGTGTTGGATGCCGATACCTCGCTTAAGCGTTTGAAGTTTCTCGACATCGTGCAGGAAGAAATGGGCGATCGCGAGATGGAGAGCGCAGCGGAGCGGTTCGATGCCGACTTCAGCTTGATGAGTCTGGAGCTCAAACGCTTCCTGCCGCGCTTGCTCGAATTGTACGGCGGCGAGGAAAAGTCGCCGAACGACCGGCTTGCCGGTTAAGTAAAAAATCTCCGGAGCGAAGCCTTAGCTTCGCTCCGGTTTAGTTTCTTTCCCGCCGATCAAAAACGATCGCAGTCGCGCCATTCGAGCTCCGCTGCGTAAGCGAACTCGATCAAATCCGGTAATACGGATAAGGCCTTGGCCTGGGTGTCGTGGAACAAGATAATCCCCTGCCGGCGCACCAGCATCAGTTTCTTGATGCGTTCCAGCATACTCTCCGAGCCGATCCGTCGGTTCCAGTCCTGCGAGTCGATATTCCACAGCACGAGCGGGTCGGCTGTCGCGTGGACGTGCGATGCGATGGCGGCATTGCGCTGCCCATAGGGAGGGCGGAAAGCAACCGTTTCCTGCTCGGGGAAGAGCTGAAGGATGAGGCGGCGCGTATCGTCGATGGAGGCTTGCCAGTCCGTCCACCGGGGGTGGGCATTATGCGCCATCCCGTGCGAGGCCAGGCAGTGATGCTCATACAGCGATGCAAGTGCTGCGGGCGAGGTCGCCTGCTTGCGCCGTTGGAGGCTTTCGCCGAGCACGAAGAACAATGCCGGGACTTTGTGCTCATTGAGTAGCGCGATATAGCGATCGGTATGACCGCCCGCCGTTGTCGGGCCATCGTCGAAACTGAGCAGGAACTGGCCGTCGTCTAACTCGTCGCCTAGCCATTCCCCGTCGTCGAAGCGCAGAATCTCGCTGCTCGGAGAGGGGAAAAGCGCTGCCAAGCGCCATTGTTCGCGAAAATACGCCGTGTAGAAGGCCTGGCTATGCGTTAACCAAGCTGCATAGTCGGGATGAGTGGCGGCGGTCTCGGCATACGATTGGCCGAACGCGACCAGCTCGTCCCAGCTTGCGCCGGAAAAACCGCAGCTTCTGTCCTGTGACGAGCAAGACGTCGATGCCTGCCGAAAGCCGTCTAGCCACTGCCGACGTGTCGCCTCCAGCCATTGTTCCACCGACGCTTCGTGAAGTCGCCGAATGCCAAGCGCGTCGGCATTCGGGTTGTGTTGAATTAGCGTATCCAGAACAGTGGCGGATACCAGCAGCTCGGCCCGTGAGGCGGCGTCGAAAGCCGTTCGACTCTCAATCGCATGGGGCCATAGCCCGGCTTTTCCCTGGGCGAGGCTCGTTGGGCCGGCCGCATTTGCCGGCCCAACGAACAGCAGCAGGCCCATCAACAACGCTAGACGAATACGCATATTACTCACCGCTCAAGCGTGCGCGCATCCGCTCAATGCCGTTGGTGTAGGCTCTATGCTCGCGTAAATCGAGTGCTTCTTGATAATGCCTGAGGGCGTCTTCCCACGCCGCGTTCGCTTCGTAAATGCGGGCGATATTGAAGTGCGAGCTTGCTTTGATGGTGGCCGCGTTGGCCCCGGAGGCCAGCGCGATGGCTTTTCGGTTGACAAATAAACCTTCCGCGCTTTTCTCTAAGCGCATATAAAGTACACCCAGATTGCTATAGGCCTGAGCGTGATCGGGGTAGTAGTCGATGGCCCTGAGGAAATGTCGCTCGGCTTCTTCCAGATCGCCGGCCTGATAGGCTGTTTCGCCCTGGCGATTGGCGGCGTCCGCTCGCATCTGCTGGGCGCGCTCGATCGTCGGCATGGAGGCGAGAGACGCCTGATCGATATAGCGCTCCATGGCCGAGCCGATTGCCTCCAGGCTGTCGAGGTTTAAGGTAAGGCCGAGGTCGTAGAACTCGCCGTCCTCGCCGATCATGAAAACCCACCATGTGTTGCCAGTCCGGTTGGGGGCGAGGGTGAACGTACGGATAAGGGTTGAACCGACGTAGACATTGACCCGCGCGTTACTGGCCGCCAAGGAGGTGCTTTCGGGCCTCGAAGTCGCGCTGTAATTGTGTACGCCGTACAAATAGCGAACGCCATGCCGACGGTTATGGATGGTGATCGTCTCGGGGCCGTATCCGTCCTGTTGGTCGATATCGAGTTGGGCGTGCTGACCGCGTGGGTTTGCGTAGTTGATGTGACCGCCTGAGCTGAATAGGTGGGCGTCGAGGTCTGCCGGCTCGCTGCCCCATTGCAGGACAATGCGCACGTCTTCCAGCTCCGTAAGAATCGGGCTCATCGCATAGGTCAGGCCGCCGCATGGGCAGTGTGCCACCAGGTTCGAGTACCCCGCCCGCCGAATGATGAGGGTGGCATCGTCGCCGGCCGAGAGCGCCGATGTCGGTATCCGCGCGATGCCGCGGCTATCGGTATAGACCCGCTCCGAGGCGGCGCCAGGCACTTGGGTGATCACTTCGGCGTCCGCAATGACTTCGCCGTCGGTGACGGCACTCAGGACTTGGAGGTAGGAGCTGTGCAGGCGACCTTGTTGAGCATGGGCAAGCGCAAACGGCAGCAGAAGGCAGGCGGCCAATAAAACGCGGAGGGTGACGGTAGCGTTCAACGTGGGACTCTCTTCATTTATTTTTCGAAATGGCCTTTTTAGCGACCACTCTGTGCCGCTGCATCACACGACGTGTGAGTAGAGATAGCTAATATTACTGTACCCGAAACAGGAATCCAGCGCCCGACGGGCGCGCTTTTTCGCAAAGGGGAGGCAAAGCTGCCTACCCCAGTGTCAGTACCTGTTTATTCCCTTGCATTTCGCGAGCGATCCGGTGTCCGGTTAAGCGCTCGATCAGGGCGCTGTTGGTCTGAGCGTGGCTCGACAGCGGGCCGCAAGAGAAGCTTCCGCCGCCGGCGGCTACCATGGGAAGCATGATCTGATCGGCCAAGTGCTCGCAAAGCGCGGCGTCGCCATCCAGGTGGCGGCTCACCCGATGGGCCAGATTCTCGGCCACTCGTTCCGCCCGCAGGCGGTGTTTGCCCAGCTCGGCAAAACACAGCTGGACATTGCGAAACTGTAGCTCGTGGCTGAGCAGGTTACCGGGGCAGGTGGCCTTCGGGTAACGGATGTCATAGGTCGTATCGGCAAGCCGGCACATTTTTCGATAGCTGTGAATTTCTCGCTCGGCCACCTCGTGACGAATATTGCTGAGATAGGCCGTTACCCGGCTATGGACTAGCTCGCCCCTATCCGTAATTTGAATAGGGTGTAGGGGGCCGGGGGAGAGGCTGGCGACCCATTGGCCGCCGCCTGCTGGAAAGTAACCCCAGCGCTCGATGTCAATTTCAAGTTTGGCGCCCATGGCCTTGAGCAGCGGCAAAAAGGCCGCGGTCAGGAAGGTCAGGGGCGGTGCCATGGGATTATGGGTGCCGCCGGTAAAACGGACCTTTGACGCCCCCGAGGCGTTTAGCAATGGCAGAAACACGGTCTGAAATACCAGCGTGGTACTGCCGGCGCTGCCGACATCGAAATGATAATTGCCGGCGGCGACCGCACCCGGCTCGAAGCGGAGCGCCTGCGAGCCAAGTTCGGCGCCGGAAACCTCGGCGTTGCAAATCGCCTGGGCGGCGTTTACGCAAGCTAAGTGTTGACGCATCAAGCCGGGCTTGGAGCGGTTGCGGCGAATGTTCGTGAGGGAGATGCTCAAGCCGTACAGCATCGCCAGCGTCAGGCTGGTGCGGAGGATTTGGCCTCCGCCTTCGCCCTCGCTACCGTCGATTTCTATTGTTCTTATCGGCACGACGGTTACCCTTTCACGCAGACAACTTGCTTAAGTGTGTAGACGATTTCCACCAGATCCTTTTGGGCCGCCATCACCGCGTCGATGTCTTTATAGGCGGCCGGCGTTTCGTCCACCACACCGGCATCTTTGCGACACTCCACGCCTTGGGTGGCCTCGGCATGTTGCTCGACGGATACCCGCTTCTTCGCTTCGGTGCGAGACATGACGCGTCCGGCACCGTGGCTGCACGTGCAGAAGCTTTCTTCGTTACCCAGCCCCTCACAATGAAAGAGCGCGCGCCCATACTGCCGGGGATAATGCCCAATTCGTCCTTTTTCGCGGAAACCGCGCCCTTACGCGTCAGAAGTACGTCTTTGCCGTAGTGGTGTTCGCGGGCAACGTAGTTGTGGTGGCAGTTTACCGCTTGCTCGACGCCGAGTACGCGACGCTCCAGCGTTTTTGCCACGGCATCGAGCGTGCGCTGCATCATGATCTCTCGGTTGATGCGGGCGTAATCTTGGGCCCAAGCGACGGCTTCGACGTAGTCGTTGAAGTGTGCGGTGCCTTCCGACAGGTACGCCAGGTCTTTATCGGGCAGATTGACGAACATACGTTCCATGTCCTTCTTCGCCAGCTCGATAAAGTGAGTGCCGATACGGTTGCCGACGCCGCGCGAGCCGGAATGCAGCATGACCCATACGGACTGGTGTTCGTCCAGGCATAGCTCTATGAAGTGGTTGCCGGTGCCCAGCGTCCCCAGATGATTCGCGTTGTTGGTTTTCTTCAGTACCCGGTGCTTTTCCGCCAGCACGTCGAAGCGTGCCGAGAGTTGCTCCTTCCAGGCATGGGAGACGACCTCGGGCAGGTCATGCCAAGCGCCGCGATCTCTTTTGCCACGGGTGCTGGAACGCCCGTGGGGAACTGCGCGCTCAATCGCAGTGCGCAGCGGGGCGAGGTTATCGGGTAGATCGCGAGCTTTCAGGTCAGTCTTCACCGCCATCATTCCGCAGCCGATATCAACGCCCACCGCTGCCGGAATCACAGCTCCGACGGTGGGGATAACGGAGCCGATAGTAGCCCCTTTGCCAAGGTGAACATCCGGCATCGCCGCGACCCATTGATGGACAAAGGGCAGCGAGGCGATGTTTTTAGTTGTTGCCGGGCCTTATCTTCAAACGGCACCCCGAGCGTCCAGCTCTTGATCGGAACGCCGTTGTCGACGTTGGTCATTTCGTAGTTCATACCGCTCTTTCCTGTCTGTGAATTCTAAACTGGGGATTACACGTATCGTGCCAACGGCTCCGTGTGGCCCTAACGTTTTGATGCGAAAGAGGATGCAGTTTTTCCAGTGCCTAGAGAGTTGTGTCTAAAGCTATCGAAAAAGATACGCTAAACGCTTTTTCGATCGGTCAGCTCTTCGAAGCTTAGGTTGAATTTGGCCAACATCTGTCGGAGACGGTGAGAGTCGTTGGTGGAACGCTTGCGGGTGCGGGAGCGGTTAAACAGCAGGCGTCCGGCGTCGGAGAGGCTGCGGCATTGGGAGCAGACATCGATGATTTTAAGCAGTTGCCATTGGTCCAGCAGATCGATCTCCTGAAGCTCCGCTTCCGGAATATAATCGGCCAGATCGATGTTTGCTTCCGGTCCATGCGTTTGACTTCGGGGCTGCCAGTGACGCTTGAGGCGGCCGATCTCGTCGTTAACGTTTTGCTCGGTGATTCTGCCGCCGTCCGCCAGGGTGCTCATCCGCTGAATCGCTGCATTCAGGTCGCGGAAGTTGCCGCGCCAGGTGGCCTCGGGGCTGAGGGCAAAGTCGAGAAAGCGCTGGCGCGCGGCTTTGTTGAGGCTCACTTTGTGGCCGTGCTGGATTTCCGCTTGCTGTAGTTCGTAATCGAGGTTTGGCTCAATATCCTCGCGACGATCTTTGAGGCCGGGGAGTCGATAAGACCACAGGTTGATGCGGGTCAGTAAGTCTTCCCGAAACTCGCCCCGCTGCACCTGCGTATGAAGGTCGCGATTGGTGCCGGCGATTAGCTGAAAGTCGCTTGCCTGCGGCGTGTCGGAGCCGACCGGATAAAACTGCTTCTCTTCTATGGCGTGCAGCAGCATGGCTTGCTCGTCCAGCCCCAGTTCACCGATTTCGTCGAGAAACAGCAGGCCGCGGTTCGCCTTGGATAGCAACCCTTGGCGGGCGTGCTGGGCGCCGGTGAAGGCGCCTCGGGTGTGGCCGAACAAGGCCGACATGGCGCCATCGCCGCGAATGGTAGCGCAGTTGACGGCGACGAACTCTCCTTCGATGAGCGAGCGTTTTCGCTTGAGTTCATAGATACGCTTGGCGAGCTGGGATTTGCCCGCCCCCGTGGGGCCAGTGATGAGGATCGGTGCCGTAGAGCGGATGGCGACCTTCTCGACCTGCTGGATGAGCTCATTGAAAGCCCGGTTGCGGGTGGCAATTCCGGACTTAAGAAATTCCGTGCCCTCCAGATGCTGGTTTCGGAAGCGGGAGTTGATGAGGTCGTATTTTGATAGATCGAGATCGATGATCTGGTGGTTGCCGGCCGCGCATCTCTCGCCCCGCGTCGGCGAGGTTTGGAGGATTTGCGCCGGTATGTAATTGGCTTCGCAGAGCAAAAACCAGCAGATCTGCGCCACGTGGGAGCCGGTGGTGATATGCAGCAGGTAGCGCTCTTCCTGAGGCTTGAAAGGATAGTTTTCGGCAAAGTCCAGCAGAGTGCTATAGACGTGCTCGAAATCCCAGGCATCGGTAAAGTTGATCTCGGTGAGCTTAACCTCGCTTCCCGGCGATACGGTTTCTATATCGGCGCCGATGTTGTTGGCTAGCCGTTCGTCCCGCCGGTCATGCAGCAACTCCAGCCGATCGACGATCAGATCCTCTTGCATGAAAATGCCTACCGTAGGTCGCCAAGCATCCCACCGTTTAACGCCTTTTCCCTTATTGTCCATGACGGAGCCGAGCAGCCCGATGACGACGGTTTTCATATTATCTATCTCGATAAAAATTATTCTAATTCGATAATTATTATCGAGCTGTTCCTCTTTTGCAATTCCAACGTTTTTTCGTGAATGAGCGTGTGATTTTTTTAAAAACAGAGGGTTAAATTTTTCTGCTGGGCTTTCTGAACAACTTGGCACGTTCATTGATACCTCTCCTGCGACTGCGGGATCGGCCACTACAGGGTTCTGATTCAAACGTCAGACCGGCATCGGTTTCCATGAAACTGGATGTTCCGCCACCCCGCAATCGCCGCGCTTGTTAGCTCAGCGGGTAGAGCAATCAGTACAGACTGATCGGTCGCAGGTTCGACTCCTGCACAAGCTCCTGGGAAGCCGCAAGGCCGGGGTTCGACTCCCCGATAAAAAGCGCAAACGGAGCATTGCTCCAAAACGGTACGAATGCCTGGGCAAGTTTGCCCAGGCCAGTAGTGCCAACGCCGATGGGCAGCGTGTGAGGCCCTGACGCTTTCGGTCCGGATGAGTATGCAGGGTGCGGGGGGCACCCTGCACGCGTTCGGTCTCGTCAACGGTCGCTCGGCGGCCCGTGTTAGCCCGTTTGTTAAAGGGGTAGCGCGGCAACCGACGAGCGGTTGATCGGGACGGCATTCGGCACCCGGAAGGGAATAGCCTCACACCCCCCATTGGCTTTTACTAAGCATTAAGCTGGATAACAGCAGGAGAGTCGCAATGTTGGGGTTTACGAAGAAAATGGTGGTTGCAGATGACGAGCGCGTGTTGCTGTTCAAACACCGTCAGTTCCAGCGGGTTCTGCAGCCTGGATGCCATCGCTTTTTCGATGGATTCAATAGGCTCTCTTTCGACGTGCTTAAGGTTCATCGGGCGGGGGTTGTGCATGAGCAATTGGATCTACTGCTTAAGAAGCCGGCATTTTCCAGCCAGGTAGAGATATACCTCATGCAGGAAAACGAAGTAGGCGTGGTGTATGTGGACGGTAAGCCGCAGCGGGTTCTAGCGCCCGGCTCGCGTTGGGTGACCTGGAAGGACGCCCTGAATGTGGAGGTCCAAAGCTATGCGCTGGAGCAACTGGCTCCGATTAACGAGGTACTGCTAGCCGGGCTGTTGCGCGAAGGCTTGGATAAGGCCGGCGGTCAGTGGTGCATTAACCATGCCCTAGTACCGGACGGCCATATCGGCTTATTGTTCGAGAACGGCAAGCTGAACACGACCCTACAGCCTGGGCGTTACGGTTATTGGGCGTTTAATCGAGACGTTCAGATCCAGATTTTCGACCTCAGGTTGCAGATGGTGGACATCTCCGGGCAGGAAATCCTGACCAAGGATCGAGTGAGCTTACGACTGAATTTAAATGCCGTTTACCAGTATGCCGACGCCGTAAAGGCCGCGGAACAGCTCAGAAACGCGGGCGATTACATCTACAAGCGCTTGCAGCTTGCGTTGCGAGAAGCAGTGGGCACCCGCACTCTGGACGAGTTATTGGCGGATAAGGATGCGATCTCCAACGTGATTCTCAAGGATTGCCGAGACGCCCTAAAGGAATACGGGATCACCTTAGACCGGGTGGGGGTAAAGGACATCATTTTGCCGGGCGAGATGAAGGAGATTTTGAATCAGGTCGTGCAGGCGCAGAAGTGTGCGGAGGCGAATCTGATCAAACGTCGGGAAGAAACAGCGGCCACCCGCTCTTTGAGCAACACCGCGAAGATGATGGAGAAAAACCCGACGCTGCTGCGACTCAAAGAGTTGGAGGCACTGGAAAAAGTGGCCGAGCGGATCGACTGCATCAATGTGTACGGCGGATTGGATACGGTAATGAACGATTTGGTTCGCCTAACGGATAAACGGGTAGCGGGATAGGTACGACTGAAAGAGAGCGGCTGCCGACAGGCAGCTCGCTCTATTAAACGTCCGATTTTTACCGCAAGAGGGTCGTGCTAAGCCTCGGGCATCGCCCCCACGTGACGTAAGATGTCTTTCGTAATCGAAAGTCGGGCGTCGGCGGAGTCTGCGTGTTCCATATCAAGGTTCAGTGCAAAAAAGTACACCTCGCCGTCGCGCTCGACGTAACCGACAAACCATCCCAGTCCAGGCGTCGCAGGATCGCCAAACCCCGCCCATCCCGTTTTGCCGCTGAGGCGGTACTCCGGCGTTTCCTCCAGCACGAAGAGGTCTTTTGCGGTCTTCGTCGTTGCCGGCGATAGGCCTAACTCATCGAAGTAAAAGCGTTGCAAAAAGTCGACCTGGGCATCGGCCGAAACGCGCAGCGCCCCCGTCAACCAAAAGCGATCGATAGCGCCGCTCATATCGCCATTGCCGTACTTAAAGGCGTCCAAGTAGGTTTGCATGTGTTCCGCACCGATACGGCGGGCCAGCTCTTGGTAATACCAAACCACAGAGTTTAAAAACGCGGTTTCAAGCGTATGCTCCTCTAACCACGCGGGTGGCCACCACGCTTGGGGCGGTGCGACGGCGTCATCGCGTTCCAGCGCAAACGCCGGCCCGTTGGCAACGCCTGTCTCCAACGCGATCAAGGTGTTCGGAATCTTGTAGGTCGATGCGGGTAGAAAGGCCGTTTGCGCCCGTTGCGGGTTATGGCGGATGACACGCTGGGCCTGCGGGTCCAGCAAAACAAAGGCTCCGTTCCGGCCTTCAAAAAGGGCGCAAGTTCCGCGGCGTCCGAATCAGCGGGCGCTGCCGCAACGGCGGGCGAGGGCGGCTCAGACGAGCAGGCCGACAAGGAAAGCGAGAACACTAATAATGGCAATAAATGTCGCAGCTGCATTCATCTAACCTGTGGTCGGTTGAGTTTGGATTAATTATTTGCCGAATTATCATAATGTAGAACGTCTTCTTTTGCTTTTGCCCCCAGGAAGAAATCAGCATCGCTTTTATGCGGTGGGTATAAGGGGCGGCCGGTTGGTCTTAAGTTGCTTCGCAGGGCTGAGCCGTCATTAGGTCGACATACGCGCCGGCAATCAAATCCTGCGGCTCGATCGCTAGTTCCGCCATCAAGCGTTGCGCAATCTTCACGCCTTCGGCTTCCGTTTGCGCCGGGGTGAGAACAACCTCCAGTTCGATAAAACGGCCAAGCTCGGCCACCTCGTCTAGATGTATTCTCGTTTGTCCGACGAGAAAAACCGTGCGGCACTTTTTGACGACGGCGCGGACGCCGAGCGCTGCCGCCAGAGCCGCTTTGAGGGAGGCCGGGTCATCGGTCGGCGAGCGAATATAGGTCGAGGTCTTCGGACCCGAGGCGTCGGGGCGGTCGTACTGGATCAACTCGCCCGTACCGTCGCCAAAGGCCCTAAGCTTCAGTCTCCCCTCGGGTACCTGAAAAAAGTGTCTTCCTGCTCAAGCCGCTGCGGCGGGCCGTCCGCGAGCCTCGCCGCTATGTGGGTTTGCCCCTCGAAGTCGCTTGAGCGGGCTTTTATCTCGATATTACGTGCCATCTTCCCTCCGCTAATGCGGTCGGCTCGATCAACGGGGTGCGCGTTTGCGTCGTTGCCGACCTGGTTCGTTAACCACACCTTAGCGCATTTTCCCGCCGCTTCGGTTTGCCCGCGCACCGGTAAATGGCTCTTCCACGAGTACGCCTTCGCGTTTCGTTTTGCCGGTTCAGCGTGTCGGCCAAGCGAAAGATGATCGGCCACTAGGCGCTGGGGAAGCATTCGTCCCCAGGCGACATTCCGCTGGTTATTTGACAATTAATGCAGTTGAGACTTATTCTCAATTAAAATCTAAAACCCATAACTTCTATTCCGGGTGTCACAACTAAACGCCTGTACCGCGGGAAGGATATCCCATGGGAGCGAATTCCCAAGCAAGGAAAGATCTACTGGCGGTTCTTTATAACAATCATCATCGCTGGCTGGTGCATTGGCTGCGCAAGAAGATCGGCTGCTCGGAGCAGGCCGCCGACCTGGCGCAAGATAGTTTCGTCAGGGTGATGGCCAGCCAGACCAATTTACACGCACTCTGCGAGCCTCGGGCTTATCTCACCAGAATCGCCACCCGTCTGCTGATCGACAGCGTTCGTCGCCGCCAAGTCGAACAGGCTTGGTACGAGAGCTGGGTGGGACTCTACGGTAACGACGCCAGCATGGAACCCGCAACCGAGGCCTTAGTAGAAATGCTCGATTTGCTGGTGGCTATAACACGCATGCTCGAAGGCCTGCCGGAGAAGCCTCGCAAAGCCTTTCTCTGGAGCCGTCTGAAGGGCATGCCCTATGCCGAGATTGCCGCCCGTTTGGGCGTCTCGGTGGTCAGGGTAAAACAGTACATCGCCCGCGCCCTGCTGCATTGTCACGACATCCTTGAAGGTGAGGCAAACGGTGAAGGTCCCCGCCACTGAATCTGCTACTACGCCCAGCCGCACCATGATCGAGCAAGCTGCCCACTGGCATGCAACGCTTGGCTCGGAAACCGTGACCGAGGAGGAAAAGCAGGCGTGTGCAGCATGGCGGGCGGCGCATCCCAGCCATGAAGCAGCCTTTCAGCGCTTGCTGCGTGTGTGGGCGCCGCTGGAATCGCTAAACGACGAACTCAAGGAGCCGGCCCTGTCTACCGTTCAGGCGGTGGCGGGGCGCAAACTGCGTCGGCGCGGCGCACGGTTGGCATCGCTAGCGGGGGCGGTGTTACTAAGCGGTTGGCTGAGCTTTCAGTGGCTGTTACCGGCAGGGATGGGCGCCGATCATGCCACGCTCGCCGGAGAGCGTCGCGAGCTATTGCTTGACGATGGCAGTCGTCTGTTACTAAACAGCAGAACGGCGATTGATGTCCGCTATAGCGATCGAGAGCGCCGCATCGTGCTGCATCGCGGAGAGCTGCTGATCGATGTCGGCCGGGATGCTGCGCGCCCATTTATCGTTGCGACCCGCTACGGTACCGCGGAAGCGCTGGGTACCCGCTATGCCGTCAGGCAGACCGCCGACGATGCGGCGGTGGTGACGGTGGCGCACTCCCGCGTCAGGTTTTGCCCGGCACCGGAGGCGAGCGCCGAGCGTTGTCGGCTTTTGCGGGAGGGGGAGCAAAGCCGGGCCGGCGCCGACGGCGCAGCGACGTCCGCGATCGAGGTGGATGTCGAAGCGGCCACCGCCTGGACGAGGGGGCGGCTGGTTGTCGACGACTGGCCGTTGCCGCAAGTGCTCTCAGAGCTTGGTTACCATCGCCGCGGTTGGTTGATTTTCCACGCGGATTCACTGCAAGACTTGCGCGTGTCCGGCGTTTTCCCTATCGACGATACCGACTTGGCCCTGGCCATTCTGGAGGCGAACTTACCGCTCACTATCTCCCGCTATGGGCCTGTCACCCGAATCGCCCGCCACTAGCGGGCTCTTATAAGCAGAAAAGCCTGCTCGACTCTATACCTTTTGCTCCGGCGCTCGTCATAACCCATAGGTAAACGAGAATGGGAATTATTTTTATTTATGGGGTGCAACAAACTCATCCGCCGGACTGTCGGGTGGTGCGTGCTGTTGGCTGGGGGGCTGCTGGCGCTGACGCTTCACGCCGCCGAATCCGCGCATCGCTTCGACATACCGCCAGGCGGTCTTGACCAAACGCTGACGCAGTTTGCCTTGCAGGCAGGGCTTGTTCTGTATCTCGATCCTGCCTTGGCTCAGGGGCAAACCAGCCCGGGCCTGCAAGGCGAGTATCGGCCCCGGCACGGCCTGTCGCTCTTGCTAAGCGGTACCGGCCTCACCTATCGAGAGGATGCCGACAGCGGCGCCATCGCTATCGTACCTCGCGCCGCTATCGCCGCCAGCGAGCGGCAGTCGCTGCCGGCGCTACTGATCGAGGCGCGGCCCTGGAGTCCGGGAGACGACGCCTACACCGGTTCGGGCTCGGCCAATGTGCTCACACAGCGGGATATCGAGCTTTTTCGGGGTAGCTCCGTGGGCGATATCTTCCAGGGCACGCCCGGCGTGCTGGTGGGGGAGAACCGCAACAGCGGCGGCCTGGACCTCAACATCCGCGGCATGCAGGGGCAGGGGCGGGTGCCGGTGCTGATTGACGGCAGCCGGCAGGAAACGACGGTACACCGCGGCTATGCCGGCGTCGCTTCCCGTAGTTATGTGGACCCGGATCTGATCGGCGGCATTCGTATCGACAAAGGGCCGAGCATGACGGCCGAAGGCAGCGGCGCGGTCGGTGGGCTGGTCAGCATGCGCACCCTGGAGCCCAACGACATCATCAAGGACGGCAAGGATTTCGGCGTCCGGCTTCGAGGTACCGCCATCGGCAATAACAGCGGTCGCACTCCTAGCCCCGGCACGCCGGCGGGTTATAACACAGGCAATCCGTTTGCCGGCGCAGCGGTCTACCGCACGGACTGTATCGTTGCGAGCCTGTGCCAGGGCGAGTACGCACTGCCCGAACGCTTCGCCCCGGAGGCCGGTATGGATCGCCCCGGCCTGCTGGAGCCGAAAAGCCATGCCGCCAGCGTGGCCGTTGCCGGGCGCTTGGCCTGGGCGGATCTGCTCGCCGCTTATGCGGAGCGCCGCCAGGGCAATTATTACGCCGGCAGGCACGGTCGCACGCCGTCCATCGACCTCTCCGATGTACGCGAATTGCCCTTCTACACCGAGGTGCGGCCGGTACTGCGCGGCGCTTCCCGATTCCGAGGCGGGGAGCGCATCGTTAACAGCAACTACGAGAGCCAGTCGGTTCTACTCAAGGGCCAGCTCTGGCTGCCGCGCGAGCAAAACCTGGAATTAAGCTACCTGAATTACCGCAGTACCTACGGCGAGTTGATGCCCTCGCAACTCATGTGGTTCGACCAAGTCCGGCAGACGGCCTCAAGCGAGGTAACGGCAAACACCTACACCGCCCGTTACCGCTGGGATCCGTTCGCCTCCGATTATTTCGACCTACGCGCCAATCTTTGGCATACCGATACGCGTAGCAGTAACGACCCCTACTTCGTGCCGGGCGCCGATGGCGAGCCGATGGAAATGGGCGGAACCGGCTCCGAACACTATCGCCGCTGGGGAGCGGACCTTAGCAACAGCATGCGCTTTGAGGGCTTCGGCCGGCTGGAGGCCCGCTACGGCGGTTCCGCGCAATTAGAAAAGCTCCGCCCCCGCGGCGAGATCGCCGAGGACACCCCGAGCGACAACCGCGACGGCGATCGCCATGAGCTTAGCGCGTTTGCCGCGCTGGAATATCAACCGCTACCTAGCGTCACCTTAGAAGCCGGTATCCGGCACACCCGCTTCCGCTCCAAAGACAACACGCCCATGGCGATCGACCCGGGCAACGAATACTGCCCCGAGCCCGACGGCGACGGCGGCTGCCTCCCCTTTACCTACCGAAGCCGCAATCACGGCACCGTGCCTATGGCCGGCCTTACCTGGGAGCCCGTCGCCGGCATTCGGCTCTATGCCCGCTACGCCGAGGCGCTCCGCATGCCCAGTTTGTTCGAAACCACCCAAGGATTCTCGGTGGCGCCGACCCCCGGCCTGGACCTAAAACCGGAGCACGCTTACCACCGCGAAGTGGGCATCAATATGCTGCGCCATGGGTTGCTCGGCGAAAGCGACCGACTTGGGTTACGCATCGCCTACTTCCGCAACCGCGTTAAAGACTATATCACCCGCACGCCGCGCAACCTGTGGGAGGAGGAAACCGACAACTTCCAGCAAAACATGTTCCGCATCCGCAACATCGAAAGCGCAAGCTTTCATGGCTACGAAGTGTCGGCGGAGTATGACGCAGGGTGGTTGTTCGGAGAGTTCGGCGGCACCTGGTACAGCAACATCGAAACCTGCCACGAAGGTAGCTATCGTCGTCAAAGCTGCACCGATTACGGCGTGCCGCGCAGCTACATCAATAACATGATCCCCCCAACTGGCATAGCAGCGCCACCCTCGGCACACGGCTATTCCAGCAGCAGCTGGAGCTTGGCGCTCGCGGCACCTTCATGGGGCAGCGCACCCCGCTTCCTCCCACTGACAGCTCGCAATTCCAGAGCTTTGCCGCGCCGGTGTCCTGGCACCGCTATCGCGTGTACGACGTGTTCGCCAGCTACCGGCCCAACGACACCGTCAGCGTCGATTTCAACATCGACAACGTCACGGACCGTTACTACATCGACGCGCTCAGCCTAGGGCTGGTGCCTGCTCCCGGGCGCACGGCCCGGTTGAGCCTGACGCTTCATTACTAACCCAAGAAGGAGACGCTTTGCATGAATAGGCCCTTACCGCTGTTTGCCCTAGGCTGCTGCCTGCTATGGCTGAGTGCCTGCGGCGGCAGTAGCAGCACGTCCCGCCCCACGGCCGACGCCGGTCCCGACCGGACGGTGGAGATGGGGGATACCGTCGTGCTCGATGCCGGCGGCAGCAGCACGCCTAACGGCGACGGCTCATTAAGTTACACGTGGTCCTTGATCGCGCAACCGGAGTTCAGCAAAGCCGAGCTGGAGGGGAGCGATACGATCGCCACCCGCTTCGTCGCCGACTTACCCGGCCGCTACGTGGCCAATTTGACCGTCGACGACGGCACTCGGCAAAGCCAGCCCAGCCGCGTCACGATAACGGCGACCAACCCCTACCCGGTGGCCGTGGTGCGGCCGATCTACAACGAACTGCTGGGGGCCCAGGTCACGCTGGACGGTACCCGCAGCGTGCCGCCCAGCGGCGCCGACTCAGCCGAGCTGAGCTTTCGCTGGACGCTGACCGAGCGGCCGGAGGAGAGCAACGCCACCTTGTTCGACGCCACCACCGCAACACCCTGGCTGGAAGCCGACGCCGTCGGCACCTACAGCGCCGAGCTGGTGGTGAGCCACGCCGGGCAGAGCAGCGAACCGGCCGTCGTCACCGTCACGGTCACCCCGCTCAACACCGTGCCGGTGGCCGACGCCGGCGGCGACCGCAGCGTGCCCTTCGGCCGTGTGCACCTGGACGGCAGCGGTAGCTACGACGCCGACGGCGACCCGCTCAGCTACCGCTGGCGCTTCGCCAAAGCCGTCCACCAGCCGGCGGTGCGCTACAAGAACATCCCCATCGGCTCGCAGACCGAGCTGGCGGACGCGGATACCGCCACCCCGTACTTCGACCCGGACCTTCCCGGCGACTACGAAGTCACCCTGTACGTGTTCGACGGCACCTCTCGCAGCGCAGTCTCCCGCGCCACCATTACCGTGGAAGCGCCGGAGAGGGACGAGAACACGCCCCCGGTGGCGGTGCTCCAGTACGACGGCCCGGACAATGCCGAGCCCTACGAAGTGGAGCCGGGCGTCGGCTGGCAGGCTTACGTCTACCCCGCCAGCGGCTCCTACGACGTGGACGGCGATCCGCTGGCCCACCATTGGGAATGGATCAGCTACCCCAACGGCTTCGACCCGGACGGGCCGCACGTGAACCTGCGCCGCGACAACCCCGGTCACCGGAGTGCGTACTTCACCCCCACCGAGCAGGGCGAGTACGTGTTGCAGCTCACCGTCAACGACGGCAGCGTGGACAGCGAACCGGCGCAAATCGTCTTCAACGCCCGCCTCGGCGCCAACCGCCCGCCGGTCGCTGTCGCCGATGCCGACAGCATCACCGCGCTGGTGGGCAGCTCGGTGGGGTTGGACGGCACCGGTAGCTACGACCCCAACGACGATCCGCTGAGCTACCACTGGCGCCTGATCGACCGGCCCGACCACAGCCAGGCCTCGCTGTCCGACCCCGACAGCGCCCGCCCCAGCTTCGTGCCCGACGAACCGGGCGCCTACATCGCCGAGCTTACCGTCCGAGACCATCACGGATTGGTCAGCTATCCGCCGGACGAGGTCACCGTCATGGCCAAGACCCACAACACGCCGCCGGTGGTGAACCCTGCCATGAGTCGAGGCTTAAGCACCGAGCAGCCGTTTACTCTCGGCCAACCCTTTGGAGCGCAAAGCTTTGGGGTGCGTGCCAATGCCTACGACGTGGACGGCGACCCGCTGTACTACCTGTTCGTTCTCGCCCAGCAGCCGGCGGGCAGCAACCTGCCGGAGGCCTCAGACGGCAACGGCCGCGTCTTCTGGAACCTCACGCCGGAGGTGCCGGGTACCTACGTCTTTGAGGTGGCGGTCAGCGACGGTATCGACACCACGTCCGGGGTCGTCAAGGTCGGCGTGGTGGAGCGGGAGGATTATCCCGGGCTGTTGCTGGAAAACGCACACTGCGCGGTCGGCAGCTATCGCCAGCAGACCTTCCCATTCAGTCGGTATCCTACCTTTAGTGCAGAGGATCGCTGCCACAGTCTCTACCGCCTGACCGCCGTCGACCGCGATTACACCATCGTCAACCTACACACGGCCTCCGATCATTTCGGCTACGTCCCCTGGTTCGATGGCCTGGAGGACGGCCAGGTCATCGCCCAGGGCGAGGAGGTCGTGTTTTCGGTTTGGACCCCCGCCGTTCCTGAACATGAGCCTGTCTCTGCAATGAGCCTGGGTTTCAGCGTGGCGGAAAAGCCGGGCTGGGATTTCCAGTACCGGGTGCGGCCTCCTCTCGATTGATGCCGGAGGGAGCGAAGGCGATGAGGGAGCCGGGCTATGTCCTTTACCAGCAAACAAACAAGGAGGTGATGCCGACACGATCGATCCGGTACGCCAGTACCCAAACACGCAAACGTAATGCTTTCGTTAATGTGAAACACAGGAGATACATCATGAAATACGTAAATCTGAACCTGCTGGCCGTGGCGATCATGGCTGTAAGCGGCGCCGCCCAGGCTACGGTGGTGGGCACCCAGAGCGACGACACCTATATCGAAGTCGGTGCGGCCACCGTCTTCGGCGGCCCCCATACCCCCGGCGGCCCCGGTGTCGGGGTTTACACCATGGGCAAGGCCAATAAGGTCGACTTTGCCGGCCTGCAAGGCGTGGTGCCGCCTAACGCGGACGGTGTGACTACAATCCACAACCCCATCGCGGACAACCATGGCGGCATGGGCGTGTTCGACTTCGCCAAGGTGGCGGGCCACGAGGTCTACTTCGGCGAGTGGAGCACGGCAGGGGACGTTACCGACGGCACCCACACCGTCTACTACGCCGGTGAAGGGGCCACCGCCAGCATGCCCACCTCCGGGACGGCGGAGTATTCCGTCGCGGGCCTCAGCGACTATGCCAGCAACGGGTTGCTGAGCGGGACGCTCACCGCTGACTTTGGTGCCAATACCTTGTCCGGGGGCATGCAAAACGGCGATACCGGATACTCCATCGACATCGGAACGGCCACGATAAGCGGCAATACCTTTGTCGGTGGTGGTGCTAGGGCTGAGCTCTCCGGAGTAGAGCTGGCCCGAGACGGTAATGTGGAAGGCCACTTCTTCGGCGCCAACGCCGCGGCTCTGGCCGGCATCGCCACCTTTGCCGACAGCCAGTACGACGCCGCCTTCGGCGGCTCCCGAGACTAATGGCGGCCGTTTAACGGTCGGTGTCTTTAGTCGTAACAGCGAGCGCCGCTCTGCGGGCGCTCGTTTCTCGTTTGTTCCGATTCCGCCAGAGTTCCAGCGATGACGATTGCAATCCCTCTACGCCGGCTGCTGGTTGTGGCGCTGTGTGTGTATAGCCTGGCCGTCGCGGCCGACCCGGATACGCCCCTGCGGCTCGAACAGCGCCTGGAGCACAGTGCCGCCGATCAAGAGCGCGAACTGCTACGAGAGGCGCTCGATGCCGACGGCGAACACCCCCAGCTTTTGATCGACGGTCGTCACTATCGGGTTGAGAACACATTGGATGATCTGGGCCGGGCCTTGTATTTATCCGTGCGCGCCCAGCAGTGGTCGGCGGTGCGGCATTTTCTCGCGGCGTACCGAAGCCTGTCCGGGCACGACCCGATGCTGGTGCACTACGCGCAAGGCGGACTTGCCCGGGCGGAGGGCCGCTTAGTCGAGGCGGAGCGTGAGTATGAGGCGCTGCTAGCCATCCAGCCCGAGTTCCTGCCTGGTCGGTTGGAATTGGCGCGGGTGCTGTTCGAGAACCACAAGGATCGCGAGGCGGCTGACCGCTTCCGCGATATTCGCGCCTCGCTGGACCCCGCCGACCGCCGCGTGGACGGCTTGCGCCGCAGCGTCGAGTTGTTCCTGGAAGCGCTGGAGCGCCGGCGCCGCTGGCAAGGCTCGCTGGCGGTGGGCGGCGTCTGGGACGACAACCTAAACCGCTCCTCCGAGGATCGCACCTGCCTGGCGGCCGATGCCGCCGGCAACTGCATCATCGAGCGCCGCATTCCCGAGGCGATTACCGCCCACGGCCTGGATTTCGAGATGGCGGCGAACCGGCGCCTGCCGCTACGGGGGCAGCATGGCCTGTACCTGCGCTCGCTGTTGTTCGGCGCCGTCTATAAGAAGCAGACACCCTACAACGAAATGACCAGCATCACGCACGCCGGCTACCACTACCGCACCGCGCGCGGGCATTACGCCGTCGCGCCCTTATTCGAAATCCATCGCTTGGGCAACCAGACTCAGCACGGCGCCTGGGGCGCCCATGCCGAATGGCAGCGCCACCTATCGCCCAACAGTTCGCTGAGGGTGGAAGGTCATCACAAGACGCTGCGCTATCGGCCCGATCTGTATGCGCATCATGACGGCAGCCAGCGGGCGGTATACGCCACCCTCTGGCATGCCAGGCCTTCGGGGTGGATGCTGTTGGGCGGGGTGGACCAGCTGGAGCGTTCGACCGAGTATCGGGCGGACAGCTATCGCCAGTATGGGGCGCGGCTGGGGGTGATACGGCAATTTGACGCCGGTTTCGAAACCAGCCTGTTCACCGCTTTTCGCCAACGGCAATATCAGGCCGACAACCCTTTGCTCGAACAGCGGCGCCGAGACGAGGAACAAACATACACCCTGACCCTCCGCGCTCAACGCTTCAGCACCTTGGGCCTGACGCCGGCCTTGAGCTTACGGCATCAGCGCGTCGACAGCTCGGTCGACTGGTTATACAGCTACCAGCGCAACACCGCCAGCTTAAAGCTGGAACGCCGCTTTTAGGAAATGCCGCATCATTTTCCTTCACCCCCCTGGCCGCGCGAGGGGGCGGCGTCTCCTGGCGCCCGCCGTACCGTCCCGTAAGCTCTCTACGGTCGCCGAGGCTGCCTCTTGCAAATGTCGCCGATTATCTATATGTTGTTCTTCGTCTTCAATGCTTGCACCATATGTTGTGGTGCTGCAAGCAGGGAATCCGGTGCGAATCCGGAACTGTCGCGCAGCGGTGTAGGGGAGCGAAGGTCGCCGGGCGTAAAGCGCCAGGCACTGTCCGATCAGGATGGGAAGCCGCGACCGTAGGTGCTCGTTACGAGCGTGCCCCTGAGTCCGAATACCTGCCGAAGACGGCCGCCACCACCGGCGGTTAGCCCGAGCCTTCGCGTCAAAGGCGGCGGGAGCGGTGTTGCGTCTGTGCGATGACGAACACCGTCCTCCTGTGCTTGTGCGATGGCCGGTTGTGGAACCACACGCGCAGATGGGATGCAACATGTCGAACCTCTTTCTGTCCCCACACGATAACGTCTCGCCGTCGAACGCCGGCTATCGCATCGACGTTTCCAATACCATCAACGAGTACCTGCAACGGCAGGATTGGCGAGTTAACGCCAATGCCAATCAAGGCTATTCGCTGGGCGGTTTGATTCTGAATAGCGCCGGCAAGATGGTGGCCAATTATTGGCTTGAGCAGGTTTACCCGGCCGCCATCGGGCAAGCGCACCGCGACGGCGATATACATATTCACGATCTGGATATGCTCTCGGGTTACTGCGCCGGCTGGTCGCTGCGGACGTTGCTGCATGAAGGGCTCAACGGGGTGCCGGGCAAAGTCGAAGCCGCGCCGCCCAAGCATTTGTCCTCGGCGGTGGGGCAGATCGTTAATTTCCTCGGCACGCTGCAGAACGAATGGGCCGGCGCCCAAGCCTTCAGCTCCTTCGATACCTATCTCGCGCCCTTCATTCGCAAGGATAAGCTCGCCTACGCCGAGGTCCGGCAATGCATACAGGAGCTGATCTACAACCTCAACGTGCCGTCGCGGTGGGGGACGCAAACGCCGTTTACGAATCTTACCTTCGATTGGACGTGCCCGGAGGATTTAAAAGATCAGGTGCCTATCGTCGGCGGCGAGGAAATGCCGTTTAGCTACGGCGAGCTGCAAACCGAAATGGACATGATCAATCGCGCCTACATCGAGGTCATGACCGAGGGCGATGCCAAGGGCAGGGTGTTTACCTTTCCCATTCCGACTTACAACATCACGGCGGATTTTCCCTGGGACAGCGAGAACGCCGAGCGGCTGTTCGCGATGACGGCCAAATACGGGCTGCCGTATTTCCAGAACTTCGTGAATTCGGATCTTGAGCCGCATATGGTTCGCAGCATGTGCTGCCGCCTGCAATTGGATTTGCGCGAGCTACTCAAACGCGGCAACGGGCTATTCGGCAGCGCCGAGCAAACCGGCTCGCTGGGTGTCGTCACCGTCAATTGCGCGCGGTTGGGCTACCTATATCGAGGCGACGAGGCCGGATTATTTGCCCGGCTGGATACGCTGCTGGCGCTTGGCCGCGACAGTCTGGAGATCAAGCGGCGGACTATTCAGGCGTTAATGGACAACGGTCTCTTTCCCTATACCAAGCGCTACCTGGGCACCCTGCGCAATCATTTCTCGACGCTGGGCGTTAACGGCATTAACGAGATGATCCGCAACTTCAGCGCCGACGCCGACGACCTTACCACCGCGCACGGCCATGCGCTTGCGGTTCGCTTGCTCGATCGCATCCGTGCGCGTATGACGGAGTTTCAAGAGGCGACGGGGCATCTTTACAACCTGGAAGCGACGCCCGCCGAAGGGACGACCTACCGCTTCGCCAAGGAAGACCGCAAGCGTTACCCGGACATTATCCAGGCAGGCACGCCCGAGAATCCTTATTACACCAATTCGTCACAGCTGCCTGTGGGTTTCACGGACGACCCGTTCGAGGCGCTTGAGCGGCAGGAAGCGCTACAGACTCGCTATACCGGCGGCACCGTGCTGCATCTTTATATGGGCGAGCGGATATCGAGCACCGATGCCTGTCGCCGCTTGGTGCGGCGCGCGTTGGAGCGTTTTCGCCTGCCCTACATCACGGTGACGCCAACCTTTTCCATTTGCCCTATTCACGGCTACCTGAGCGGAGAGCACGAATTCTGCCCCCGCTGCGACGAAAACTTAATCGCTAACCAACAAAAGGAGGCGCACGATGCCTAATACGGCCGTCGAACTGAAGACTGAAGAACGCACTCGTTGCGAGGTATGGACGCGAGTGATGGGCTATCACCGCCCGGTCGCGAGCTGGAATGTCGGCAAGCAAGGAGAGCACAAAGAGCGGCAATTCTTTCGGGAGCACCATGACTCGGCCTGAGCTTCGGGTAGGGGGCGTTAGCCCCCTTACGACGATCGATTATCCCGGCGAGCTTGCCGCCGTTGTGTTCTGCCAGGGGTGTCCGTGGCGTTGTCATTACTGCCATAACCCGGAACTGTTGCCGGCTCGCGGTGTGGCCGGTATTGCGTGGGGCCGGGTGCTGGATTTCTTGCAGCGGCGGCGCGGTTTGCTGGATGCGGTGGTGTTCTCCGGCGGCGAGCCGACGTTGCAGCCGGCGCTGGCGCCGGCGATCCTCCAAGTTCGTGAGCTGGGGTTTCGCATCGGCTTGCACACCGCCGGTATGTATCCCAAACGTCTTAAAGCGCTGCTGCCGTTACTGGATTGGGTCGGCTTGGATATCAAAGCCTTACCCGATCGCTATGCGGAGATCACTCAGGTGCGGCGCAGCGGTGGCGCGGCTTGGCGGAGCGCGGAGATCATAGCCGCCAGCGGCGTTGCCCACGAGGTTCGGATTACCCAGTATCGACCGGCTATCGACGCCGAGCACCTGAATGCGTTGCAGCGAAAGCTGCGGGCGCTTGGCGTTGAGAACATGCGGGTTCAACCCTGTCGCGTTCCGGAGGTGCGGCTATCATGAAGGACGTGTATCCAAGAAACTTCTCCCATATTGGGATCTCTGTGCCCGACCTGGAGAAGGCCGTCGAGTTTTATACCGATGTGATGGGGTGGTACCTCATCATGAAACCGACCGAGATCGTCGAGGACGACAGCCCCATCGGCCAGATGTGCACCGACGTTTTCGGCCACGGTTGGGGGAGCTTCCGTATAGCTCACCTTGCAACCGGCGATCGCATCGGGGTCGAATTGTTTCAGTTTCGAAACCAAACGAACCCCGAGGACAACTTCGAATACTGGAAAACGGGCGTGTTCCACTTTTGCGTTCAAGATCCGAACGTGGAAGCCCTGGCCGAGAAAATCGTGGCCGCCGGCGGCAAAAAGCGCATGCCGCGGCCGCGTTATTATTATCCTGGGGAAAAGCCCTATCGCATGATCTACATGGAAGACCCGTTCGGGAATATCGTCGAGATATACAGCCACAGCTACGAGTTGATCTATAGCGAGGGCGCATACTGACGCGCGTGCTCGCCGCCGCACCGGCTCCTCTTGAACAAAGAGCCGGTGCGCGTTGTTCATAGCGCTAAGTGCTGGGCGTGAAAGCGCAGATGATCGTCAATGAAACTGGCGATGAAGTAATAGCTGTGGTCGTAGCCTTCCTGCATCCGCAGCGTCAGCGGATAGCCGCTGGTTTGCGCGGCGGCGGTAAGCGCCTCCGGCTTGAGTTGTTCGGCGAGGAAGTTATCGCGATCGCCTTGGTCGACGAGCGCCGGTAAAAACTGCGCCGCCTCCGCCGCGCGCATGAGCTCGGCGCTGTCGTACTCCCGCCAAGCGTCACGATCCTCTCCCAGGTAGCGGCTTAACGCCTTCTCGCCCCAGGGGCATCGGCTTGGGTTGGCAATGGGGCTGAAGGCCGACACCGAGCGGTAGCGCTGGGGGTTCTTCAGCGCAATGGTCAATGCCCCGTGGCCGCCCATGGAGTGCCCGCTGATAGCGCGCTCGGCGGTCACCGGAAAATGCGCCTCGATAAGCGCCGGCAACTCCTCGACGATGTAATCGTACATGCGGTAATGGCGATTCCAGGGCGCCTGGGTCGCGTTGACGTAAAACCCGGCGCCGTGGCCGAAGTCGTACGCGCCGTCGGGATCGTCGGGCACGTCCTCGCCGCGCGGGCTGGTATCCGGCGCTACTAACGCGATACCTAGCTCGGCGGCGAGACGCTGTGCGCCGGCCTTCTGCATGAAGTTCTCGTCCGTGCAGGTAAGGCCCGAGAGCCAGTACAACACGGGGGCGGGGCGGTCGCCGGTGGCTTGCGGCGGTAAGAAGATAGCGAAGCGCATGCTGCCGTTGAGCGCTTCGGAGCGGTGCCGATACTGCTTGTGCCAGCCACCGAAGCTTTTGTTGGCGCCGACGTTTTCTAGCGTCATAAAGCGGCCTCCTGCTGACGGCGGGCCGGGCACCCGCCGCGTGTGTGCGTTAGCGATCGAAATGAATGACCGAGCGAATGCTCTCGCCTTGGTGCATGAGTTCAAAGGCCCGGTTGATGTCTTCCAGCCCCATGGTATGGGTAATGAAGTCGTTGAGCGGGAATTTCCCGGCGAGGTAATCCTCGACAAGGCCGGGTAACTCGGAGCGACCCTTCACGCCGCCGAAGGCACTGCCGCGCCAGACGCGGCCGGTAACGAGCTGGAACGGGCGGGTGGAAATCTCTTGCCCCGCACCGGCTACGCCGATGATGACGGACTCGCCCCAGCCCTTATGGCAGCACTCCAATGCCGAGCGCATGACGTTAACATTGCCGATGCATTCGAACGAATAGTCGACGCCGCCGTCGGTAATGTCGACGATCACCTCCTGAATCGGTCGATCGAAATCCTTGGGATTGATCAGATCGGTCGCGCCCAGTTTTTTCGCTAACTCGAATTTTGTGGGGTTAATGTCGATGCCGATAATGCGGCCGGCTTTTGCCATGGTCGCGCCGATGATCGCCGATAAGCCGATCCCGCCCAGGCCGAAAATCGCCACCGTGTCGCCCGGCTGTACCTTCGCGGTTTTCATCACCGCGCCCATGCCGGTCGTCACGCCGCAACCGAGCAGGCAGACCTCTTCTAACGGCGCGGACTTGTTAACTTTGGCCAGGGCGATTTCCGGCACCACGGTGTACTCGGAAAAGGTCGACGTGCCCATGTAATGGTGAATCGGCTTGCCGTCCTGGTAAAAGCGGCTGGTGCCGTCGGGCATCACGCCCTTGCCTTGTGTGGCGCGAATGGATTGGCAGAGGTTGGTTTTGCCGGAGAGGCAGAATTTACATTTGCCGCATTCAGGCGTGTAAAGCGGTATGACGTGATCGCCCACGGCAACGCTGCGCACGCCATCCCCCACAGCTTCCACGATGCCGCCGCCTTCGTGGCCGAGAATGGCCGGCCAGTTGCCTTCCGGGTCTTCGCCCGAGAGGGTAAAGGCATCGGTATGGCAAACGCCGGTGGCGACTAGCCGCACCAGGACTTCGCCTTGCTTTGGCAGCATAACGTCGACTTCCTCGACCGATAGCGGCTGCCCCGGTTCGCGGGCAATGGCAGCACGAGATTTGATGAATTGCTCGGACATAGCGCTCCCTTCTGGTTGTGGTCGTGACGTAATAAGCCCCGGAGGGGAGTGGATCGGCGCCAGTGTAGTTGTTTACGAAACGCGTATAATCGGGTTTTCTGGCAAATGACTTTTGCGGCTGGGCAATAATGTACGTGTGGGAAGGTGTGTCGGAGTTTGTCGCGGTGGCGGAAGCCAATAGCTTTACAGCGGCCGCGGAGCGCTTGGGGTTATCCACGGCTTTGGTTAGTCGGCGGGTTCAAGGCTTGGAGCGCCGACTTAGCCTGCGTCTGTTCTATCGCACGACGCGCAAAGTCTCGCTGACGGCCGAAGGGGCGCTGTATTACGGCCACTGCCGTCAAGCTCTGAACGCGTTGGCGGATGCCGAGCGGGCAATGGGGCGGCTTAAGGATACGCCGCAGGGGCTGGTGAAGCTGACCGCCCCCGTTACTTACGGCGAGAAGTATGTGCTGCCCCTGGTTAACGAGTTTTTGGTCCGCTACCCGGAGGTTAGCGTGACCGCGAACTTGACCAATCAACCTATCGATCTGATCGAAGGCGGTTACGATTTGGCGATCCGCCTTGGAAAATTAAGCAGCTCCAGTCTAATCGCGAAGCGCTTGTCCAGCCGTACCCACTATGTGTGCGCGGCACCGGCCTACCTGGAGCGGCATGGCGCGCCGCATACGCTTGCCGAGCTCGCGCACCATAATTGCCTGCGCGGCAACTACAATTACTGGCGCTTTCAGGACCAGGGGCGGGAGACGACGGTGCGGGTGCGAGGCCGCGTTACTTACAACAGCGGCATCGGTCTTCTGGAAGCTGCCTTGAAGGGGATCGGGCTGGTGCAATTGCCCAACTATTACGTTGAGCCCTACTTGCGCAGCGGCGAGTTGGTTTCCGTGCTGGAGCCGTTTCAGGAAGCGGACGAGGGCGTTTGGGCCGTCTACCCGCAGAGTCAGCACCTATCGCCGAAAATCCGCCGCTTGGTTGACTACCTCGCCGAGCACCTTCCGAAACAAGAGGCGTCCTAAGACAGAGGCTATCAGAGTGCGTCAGTAGGCTATGGCTAATCGCAGCCTGTCTTGATGCTGGATGCCGTTCTCGTAGATGGGATCTCGATAGTGTTGCAGAAAGTAATCGACTTCCAACGCATAGGGTCTAAAGCCTACCCTTTGGTAATACGTTAGCTGGTAACCGAAGGTTCCCGTGCCGACCTCGAAACGGCTAGCGCCTTTCTCCCGCACCGTATCGATAGCATGGCGAAGCAGTGCCGAACCGATGCCTTGGCGCTGATACTCGGGTGCAACCGCGATACTCATTAGCTCATAGGTATCGCCAGCGATCGCTTTGATCGCATAGGCGCCGACGGTTTCGCCCGCGAGCAAGGCGATAAAGCAGACCGATTCGTCAAGATAACGCTTGATGTTCTCAGTCGAGGGGTCTGCTTCGAGAAGAAGGTTTATCGGAACTTCCGACGGCGCAACCTGCGTTATGTCCATGAGGTGATTGGCTCTCTAATCTTGCCGCGAGTTTAAACGTGCTTTTCCTCGGCCCGTTTGTTTTCAACGTGCCTTGCCCAAGCTTTCGTGGTGATGCGCTCAAGAAACGAAGCACCTAACATGAGCAACAAACAGCAGACGGCGAGCACGAGCGACAGCAAAGGGCTCATAAACAGCGTCATCAAGTTGAGGTTCGGTAGGTCGCGCAATGCCAGATATTCTTGATTTAACGTCAGCCACACAACCAACAAGGTCGCGGCACCGGCAGGAAACAGGGCGGCAGCGCTCACCGCTTTCGTTTTGTATAACAAGATCCCTCCGGCGGCCAAATATCCCGCGTAGGGCGCAAGAGGGAACACGAGTAAAGGGCCGCCGGCCTGATAGCCGGCGCCAACGAGCAGTTGATACGCCGTTATCGATGCCGCTATCGGATAAACCAATATCATGCAGGCGGCTACGCTGCATAGTATGTATAGGATGGTTCGGCCGGGCACGATTAGCCTTACTCCTGCTTGTCGTTATGAGGATGCCGGCCGCGTTGTCCCCTCGCCTGGGCGCTGAACAGGCAAATCTATGCGTGACGGCATACCCGCTAGGGGCCAACTCAGCCGAGAAGCATCTATTAGCCGGACATTAGCGTATCCGCTCCCAAAATGTCATGTCGACGGATGTTTCGTCCAACAGTTCGATATACTTTAGCGCTACGGCGTTCGAGGTCCACTTTGCGCAAACCGCTTCTGCCCGCGCCTGCGAATCGGCTAGGGCGAGGTCGCGTAAACGCCATCTGGTCCTTTGAGCAAAACGTGGCCAAGAAGGCCTTCCTCGTGCGCTAGGAACTCGCGGTCTACGTTCTCGGAAGCTTCGAGTAGCGTTTTCTCGTCGACACCCTCGCGTAGTCTGAAGGTGGCGAATTCGACGCCGCCGAAGCGAAGCGCATCGTCTTTCATTAGAGTGAATCGAGCCATTGTCTACTCCCCGTTTGTGTGGAGTAGGAAGATTATTCTTCGCCTACTGACAGCGTGGTGTCAGTAGAGCGACGGACCTTGGTCCAGGCCTTCGCCTGCTGCGACATATAACGGTCGAGGTTTATTGCGTCCGTTAATTCGAACCGATGAGGGAGTAGCTTTACCTCGCTCATACGATCGAGGCGGAAATCTCTGAATGCGTTTCGGAGTACGCACCAGGCGCCCAGCGTCCATTTTCCGCCCCAGTAAAATAGACCCAGCGGCCATACTTCCCGTTGCGAGCGTTCCTGGCTTGGGGTTACGTACCGAAAGTGCAGCACTCGCCGCGAACAGACGGCATCGTGAAGCATATCCCAGCGTGCCGATAAGCCGCTGCGCTCCGTAACCGTTAACGCGTAGGCCCACCGGTTGGTTTCTAGTCCGCTTTGTTCGGGTAGGGATGCGCAGATCTTGCTGAGGAGGGTACGCGCACTGGCGGTTAGCATAGTCCCCGTCGATGCCGATACCATCTGTGTCCCTAGAAGGAGGGCATCGAGTTCGCCGGGCGTCAGGGTGAGAGGCCGCAGTTCGAATGCCTCATCGAGCCGATAACCGACGCCGGGTTCGCCATAGATTGGGATGCCGCTGACGGATAAGTCATCGATATAGCGATAGATGGAGCGTACGGATACGCCAAGCTCGCTTGCCAAGGACTGTGCCGTCACGGGTTGCTTCGCCCGTAGCGCGTTAACCAACTGAAATAGCCGCTCCGCTTTTCTCATCGCCTTAGCATAGCGCGCCTCCTGTCGCTCTGTTATATACCTAAGGCCACGATAAGCCGGGTTTATGCGCACGTCTTGGCCGTTCTCCCCCCGTCTTGTCCGGGGAATGCCATGCGTTGGGGGCGGAAGCGCTCGGGCGCCGACGGAGGCTACCTGTCCGCCGTCGCCCGTAAGCTGGGTTCCAGCACCGGCCAAACCTTATCGAGCAGCAGAGGCTGAGCTTGCGCTGTCGGGTGGATGCCGTCGTCTTGGACCAGTTCGGCGTGCTCGTCCAGGTCGTCGGGAATAAACGGTACTAAAGCAATGCTATGCTCAGCGGTCAAGTCGCGGAACATGGCCTCGAAACGCTCGCTAAAGGCGGCTCCGTAATTTGGCGGTAAGCGGATCTCGGCGAGTAACACTTCGGCGCCCGCGGTTCGCCCGAGTTCGATCATGCGGGCTAGGTTGCGTTCGGTTTCCTGTGGCGGAATGCCGCGCAGACCGTCGTTGCCGCCAAGTTCGATGAACAGCACGTCCGGCTGGTGCCTTTCCAAGGCGCGCGGTAGCCTGGCTAAGCCGCCGGCGGTGGTATCGCCGCTAATGCTGGCGTTTACCACGCGGTGCGGATAGCCTTGTTCCTGTAGTCGCTCCTCTAATAGTGCGACCCAACCGGCCTCGGTAGGCATACCGTAGCTGGCGCTAAGACTATCGCCCAACACCATGAGGACGGGCCTGTCTGCCCAGGCGGGCCCGGTACCGAATAGCAATAGCAAGACAAGAAGGAAGCGTTTGCGCATGTCTGATGCCGTTCCTCGCGAACTGTTGGTTGCCGAAGGTTTGGAAATGCGGTTTCGCGGCCCCGATGCCGAGATCGCGCTGTTTAATAACCTCGATCTTAGCATCTCGGCCGGCGAGACGGTCGCGATTTTAGGCGCGTCCGGTTCGGGTAAGTCGACGTTGCTGGGCTTGCTAGCCGGCTTAGATGTACCGAGCGGCGGCCGTGTGTTTATAGACGGTACCGAACTCACCGCACTCGACGAAGACGGCCGCGCCCGGGTGCGGGCGGAAAAGCTCGGTTTTGTCTTTCAAGCCTTTCATTTGTTAAACGGCCTGACCGCCATCGAGAATGTGATGCTGCCGTTGGAGTTGGAAGGTGCTGCCGAGGCCCTGGCGCGGGCGGAGGCGGCATTGCAGCAGGTCGGTCTAGGGCATCGGCTGCGGCATTATCCGCAGCACCTCTCCGGCGGGGAGCAGCAACGAGTGGCGCTGGCGCGCGCTTTTGTCACCCGGCCGCAATTGCTGTTGGCCGACGAGCCGACCGGTAACCTGGACCAGGCCACCGGACAGAAGGCGGCCGATCTTATGTTTCGGATGAACGCCGAGCAGAACACGACCTTAGTGCTCGTGACGCACGATCGCGAATTGGCAGGCCATTGTCAGCGTGTTTTGCAGTTGGTCGAAGGGAGGCTACAGCCGGTATGAGGGCGGGGGCATGGCGTTTGGGTTTGCGCTTCCTGCGCCGCGATTGGCGCGCCGGCGAGTTGCGATTGCTAGCGGCGGCTTTGGTGATTTCGGTCGCCGCGGTGAGTTCGGTTGCGTGGTTAGCCGAGCGGGTGAGCGCTGCCGGTACCGGGCGAGCGGCGGAATTGCTGGCCGCCGACGGTGTGGCGCGTAGCTCCGACCCTATCCCCGCAGCGTGGCGCGAGGAGGCCGCCGCGCGCGGGCTTTTACATGCGGTGACGCTGGAGTTTCCAAGTGTGGTGCTGGCCGGCGAGCGGAGTCAGCTGGTATCGGTGAAGGCCGTGGAAGCGCCCTACCCCTTGCGCGGGATGTTACGGGTACAAGCCGGTCGCGATGCACCGGAAGAGGAGGTGCGGGCGGTGCCGGAGCCGGGTACGGTCTGGTTGGAGCCGCGCTTGATGTTGCAGCTCGACCTGGTGGTGGGCGATGCGCTGGAGCTGGGCGCGGAGACGTTCACGGTAAGCCGTATGCTGACGCTGGAGCCGGATCAAGGCGGCTTTTTCGGCAGCCTTGCGCCGCGTTTAATGTTGAACATCGAGGATATACCGGCCACCGGCTTGGTACAGCCGGCAAGCCGGGTGCGTTACAACCTGATGGTGGCGGGGGATGCTCAAGCAGTTGAGCGTTATCGAGGGTGGCTGGAAGCCGCGACCGAAGAGCCGCTGGACTGGGCGCGGCCGGGCGATCAGCCGGGGGTGGAGCAAGTGCTGAGCAACGCTCAGCGTTTCTTAGGCCTCGGTGCTTTGCTTACCGTGGTCATTGCCGGTGTGGCGATTTTGCTCACGGTTCGGCGTTACGCGGCAAGCCAATTGGATCGGGTAGCCATTATGCGCTGCTTGGGCGCAAGGCAGCGCCAAGTGAGCGCTATTTTGACCTGGAAGCTGGTGTGGCTGGGGCTGGCCGCCGGTTTTGTTGGCTTAGGCGCCGGCTTTGCTTTGCAGCATCTAATGTTGCTACTGGTGGCCGATTTGCTGCCGCCGGAGTTGCCCGCGCCGGGGCTGCGCCCGGCCTTGAGCGGGTGGTTGGTAGCGTTGGCGGCTTTGCTCGGATTCGCTTTGCCGACGGTATTGCGCTTGCGGCAAGTGCCGCCGATGCGGGTATTGCGGCGCGATATCGGCGGCGATGTGTTCCGTGGTAGCGGCCTGTATGTCATTCCGCTGGCGATCATTTTCCTCATGATGTGGTGGCAAGCGGGCGATCCGCGCCTGGCTGTGGTGGTGTTTGGCGCTGTGCTCGGCACGCTGTTCGTGCTCGGGTTGGCCGGGCTCGGTCTGGTTGTGGCCGTGCGCCTGTTGCGGCGTGTCAGCGGTGCCGGTTTGCTGTGGTTTTCCGGCATTGGCCGGCGGCCGGTGGCGGCTGTAGTGCAGGTGGTCGGCGTCGGCTTAGGGCTGATGGCCTTGTTTTTGCTGGGTTTGGTGCGCGGCGATTTGCTGGATACCTGGCAGGGGCGAATTGCCGAGGATGCGCCTAATTACTTCTTGATCAATGTGCAGCCGACGGAAGTGGACGCCTTGCGCACCTTTTTGGCTGAGCGGGGCGAGGTGGTGCCGACCTTTTATCCCATGGTTCGTGGGCGATTGACGGCGATTAACGAGCAACGTGTGCAGCCGGACGATTTCGAAGATCCCTCCACCCAACGTTTGCTGGCGCGCGAGTTCAATTTATCGTGGGCGGAAGATCTGTACCCGGATAATCGCATTCGTTCCGGCCGCTGGTGGACGGGAGCCGAGCCCGATCCGGAGCAGTTTTCGGTCGAGGTGGGCTTGGCCGAGCAGTTAGGTGTCGGTTTAGGCGATACGCTGACCTTTTCGGTGGCGGGCGAGTCGGTGGAGGCGACGGTAACCAGCTTGCGAGAAGTGCATTGGGATAGCTTCAATGTGAATTTCTTTGTCACCGCACCGAGCGGTTTGCTGGACGACTTTCCGGCGACGTATATCAGTAGCTTTTATCTGCCGCCGGAGCATGAGGATATTATGCCGGCACTGGTGCGCAACTTTCCTAGCGCCACGGTGATCGATATCAACAGCATTCTCGCCACCGTGCGCGATATCATCGAGCAGGGCAGCCGTATCGTGGAGTTGATGGCGGGGCTGACGTTGCTAGCCGGGCTGCTAGTGTTGTTGGCGGCCTTGCAGATCACCGGCGAAGAGCGTCGCTTCGAAAGCGCGCTGCTACGCTCGTTGGGGGCGAGTCGCGCGCGTATTCGTTGGTTGGCGCGCAGCGAGTTCTGGTTGCTTGGCGCGGCGGCAGGTTTCCTGGCGGCGGTGATTGCGGTTTTTGCCGGTCGGATCGCCGCGCGGGAGTTGTTTCAGCTTTACTATCCGGTGAATCTGGAGCTTATCGCGCTCGGCACGCTTATCGGCGTTTTGGTGGTATGGAGTGCCGGAGCCTGGGGTTCCGTGCAAGCCTATCGCGTCTCGCCGATGCGTTTGTTGCGTGAAACCCGAGATGTTTGAGTTGTCGAGGAGATATTGATGGATTCCACCCAAGGTTGTTTTCTGGAAGATCTTAGCGAAGGCATGGAAGCGACGTTTACCAAAACGGTGACGGAGACGGACGTGACCCTGTTTGCCGGCATTACCGGCGATTTGAACCCGATGCACGTTAACGAAGAGTATGCGGCCGCGACGCCTTTCAAGGGGCGGATCGCGCACGGTATGTTAACGGCGAGTCTGATCTCCAATCTGCTGGGGACGAAGCTGCCGGGGCCGGGCACTATTTATATGAGCCAGCAGGTGCGGTTTAAGGCGCCGGTGCGGATTAACGATACCGTCACAGCGCGGGTGAGGGTGACGAATATCCGTGAGGATAAGGCCATTGTGACCTTGGCAACGGATTGTCTGGTGGGCGGCAAGGCGGTATTGACCGGCGAAGCGGTGGTGATGGTGCCGCGACGCGAGGCAGTGTCCTAAGGTGGATCGGTTGCTGACGGCAGAGGCGGCGCTTGCCGACTGGTATGGCGAGTTCGAATTGCCGGAAGGCGCTGTGGCCGAATGGCGGATTGGTCCGGCGCGGTTTCAGGTGGTGCATCGGTTTGGCGAATGGCGGGTGTCTCAGCAGCGAGACGAAGGTTTGCCGTTGCACGCCGAAGTCGCTTTCGACGATGTCGAGCCGATGCCGGAAGACAAGGTAGAGCGGTTCGTGTATGCCGATCAAAGCGGCGTTTTCCACGTGCAACCGCTGTTGCCGGACCGCTCCGTCGTATCGCGTCCGGCAGCGCCGCTGTTCGTACCGGCTGGCGAGGCGGTGCGGTTGTACGTAACCGTACCGCTGTGGTTGCAATTGTCGGTCGGTAAGCAGCGGAAACGTTTGTTGGAGGTGCCGAGCTATCGGCCCTCCGATACCTGGTTCGGCCCGACAACCATGACCGGCGAACTCTGCTACGCGCTGCGTAGCCGGTGTCGGTTGTATCTTGAGGATGCCGAGTTCGTACCTTATCGGGCGCATATCCCCGTGCAGATCCGCAACCAGGCGAGTAAACAATTGAGTTTGGAAAGAGTCTGCGTGCCGGTGCGGCAGTTGAGCTTATATGTCACGCGCGACGGCCGGTTCTGGACCGACGAGGTCGGTCTTGAGCAGCGAGACGAAGGCGGCAGTCTAGCGGCCTTGCGGCTGGGGGGAAAGGCGCCGAAAGAAGCGGTCGATGCGCAGCGCATCGCTACCTCGCGCGATGCGCCGGGTCGACGTACGGCTATACATGCGTTCAGCGCTTTGTTTAATCTATGAATCTTCGTTATCGATAGCTTATCCGCCAACGAGCGTATGTTCTGTCTGAGGCTAAACGAGGTGTTTCGTGGCTGACTTTTGGGCGCCGATGGGGGCGTTTTTCTCGGCGGGCGGTTGGTTGAACGTCTTGCAAGCGGCGCTGATCCTCGTGCTGGGGCTACTGCTTGGGCGGATACTTGGCAGTGCGGTCGCGCGCGTGCTGCACGGCAAGCTCGACGCGCACGGGGTTATGATTGCCCGGCGGGTCGTCTTTTATTTCATTTTGGGTTTAGCCGTTGCTTCGGCGTTGCATCAGCTCGGTTTCCGCTTAGGGGTTTTGTTGGGAGCTGCCGGCGTCGTCTCGGTTGCGCTCGGCTTTGCCTCGCAGACCTCCGTATCCAACCTGATCAGCGGCTTGTTCTTAGTCGGCGAGCGTCCGTTCGGCGTTGGCGATGTGGTACGTATCGGCTCTACGACGGGCGAGGTTTTATCCATCGATTTGCTGTCGGTGAAACTGCGTACCTTCGATAACCTCTATGTCCGCATTCCGAACGAGACGCTGATTAAAAGCGAGATGACGAATATGTCTCGCTTTCCCATCCGTCGCGCCGATCTGCAAATCGGCGTGGCGTATAAAGAGAGCATCAAACGGGTGCGCGAGGTGTTGCTTGAGGTCGCGGAGCGCAATCCGGTATGCCTGGAAGAGCCGAAACCTGTGTTCATGGTTTTGGGCTTCGGCGATTCGTCGATTAATCTGCAATTTTCGGTATGGGCCAAGCGCGAGAACTTTCTCGAGCTTCGTAACAGTATGCAGGAGCAGATCAAAGAAGCGTTCGACGAGCACGGGATCGAGATTCCTTTCCCCCACCTTAGTCTTTATGCCGGTAGCGTAACCGACCCTATCCCTGTGCGCTATGTCGACCCCGACCCGACAACGAGCGATAAGCTTTAATCAGGTTTATCGCTGATATAGATCAAGCGCTCACCCGTACTCCCGACATACAGTGAAGGTGTGGAAGGTGTGCCGGCAGGCGGCGATTTGCCGTGGTCATGCCAACGTTCTCTGTCGCACTTTAGTGTCGATACGCCTGCCGAGCCCTTGCCAGATCGTGCTGGCGTCCATAAGAACAGGATGCGCAAGGCAGCTCGTCAACGCCAGGAGGTGGCGAAATGCTCCATAAGCTGATGGCACCCCGCGATACCGGAGAAGGCGTTCACGCGCTGGACCGTATTAATCATATGATCATGGGCCGTTTAACGCGGGGTATCTCGCCGGCTGGTCTGTCGCTGGCATACTACGACTGGCTGGTGCATTTGGCCATGTATCCGGGAAAGCAAATCGATTTGATGCAGGATGCGACGGAAAAATATCTTCGCCTGATAAGCTATGCAGGTAACTGCGCCTCCGAAAATAGCATCGAACCTTGTATCACGCCCGAGCCGGGCGATAACCGGTTTCGCGCGCCGGAATGGCAGCAGTGGCCGTTTAATCTGATCCAGCAGAATTTTCTGCTGGTGCAAGATTGGTGGAGTAGGGCGACCAGCGAGGTCCGCGGTATCGAGCCGCATCATCAGGATGTGGTCCATTTTGTCGGGCGGCAACTCCTCGATGTGCTGTCGCCGTCGAACTACCTGCCGACTAATCCGGAAGTGTTGCGTCGTACTTTCGAAGAAAACGGCGAGAATCTCTTGCGTGGCTGGCGCAATTTCATCGACGACGTTTATCGTCGTGTCCATGGCCAGCCGCCCGCCGGGGTAGAAGATTGGCAGGTCGGCGAGAACATGGCATTGACGCCCGGCAAAGTCATCTACCGCAATCGCTTGATCGAGCTGATCCAGTACGAGCCGACCACCAAAAATGTGTACGCCGAGCCGGTTCTTTTCGTGCCGGCGTGGATTATGAAGTACTACATTTTGGATCTGGTGCCCGGTAAATCCTTAGTGGAGTATCTGAGGGATCAGGGGCACACGGTATTCATGATTTCCTGGAAAACCCTGGGCCGACAGACCGCGACATGGGCATGGTCGATTACCGTAAGCTCGGTATTCTGGCCGCCTTGGATGTTATAAATGCGGTGGTGCCGAATCAGAAGGTGCATGCGGTAGGTTATTGTCTCGGCGGAACCTTGTTATCGCTTACCGCCGCGGCGATGGCTCGCGATGGCGACGAGCGTTTGGCAAGTATGAGTTTATTTGCGGCTCAGGTGGATTTTACCGAGCCTGGAGAGTTGGATCTTTTCATCGACGAAAGCCAGATTACCTATCTCGAAGATAATATGTGGCAAAAGGGCTATCTGGACGCCTATCAGATGGCCGGCGCGTTTCAGCTGTTGCGCAGTAACGACCTCATCTGGTCGGCCGTGGTTAAGGATTATTTAATGGGCGAGCGGACGCCCATTTTGATCTCATGGCCTGGAATGCCGATGCTACCCGCCTGCCCTACCGAATGCACAGCGAATACCTCCGCAGTTTATTCCTTAATAATGATTTCGTCGAAGGGCGTTACGATGTCGAAGGGCAGCCCATTCATTTCGGCGATATTCGAGCGCCGATTTTGCAGTTGGCACCGTTAAGGACCATGTGGCACCCTGGCTGTCTGTCTACAAGATAAACCGCCTGGCGCGAACCGAAACGACGTTTTTACTGACCACGGGTGGGCATAACGCAGGGATCGTTACGCCGCCGGGCCATCCGCGGCGTAAGTATCAGGTACATACTCGCGACGTGCATGATCGCTACCTCGGGCCGCGTCGGTTCCACCTGGAAACGCCCTATCAGGACGGTTCCTGGTGGCCGGAGTGGGAGGCGTGGCTGGCGAAGCGTTCCGGCAACCGGGTTAAACCACCGGCGATGGGAGCGCCCAAAGCGGGTTATAAACCCCTTCTGGATGCGCCGGGCGAGTATGTACTTATGAAATGATCAGGAGGATCGTTCGATGGGGGAATTCGCAAGCCTGAAAGGAAAGAAAGGGCTGGTGGTCGGGATCGCTAACGATCGCAGTATTGCTTACGCTTGCGCGCGCGATTTTCGGGCGCAGGGAGCTGAGTTAGCTGTTACCTATTTGAACGAGAAGGCCAAGAGTTACGTCGAGCCTTTGGCTAGGGATTTGGATTGTTCGTTGTTTATCCCTTGCGATGTGCGCGAGCCGGGCCAGTTAGAGGCCGTTTTCGAGCGCATCGGGGCGGAGTGGGGCGAACTCGACTTTCTGCTGCACTCCATCGCCTTCGCCCCGCGCGAGGATTTGCATGGGCGGGTCGTCGATTGCTCGCAGGCGGGATTTGCGCAGGCGATGGATGTGTCCTGCCATTCGTTTATCCGGATGGCGCGTTTGGCCGAGCCGTTGATGAAAAATGGCGGTTGCCTGCTGACCGTGAGCTTTTACGGCGCTGAAAAGGTGGTCGAGCACTACAACCTGATGGGGCCGGTAAAAGCGGCTTTAGAGGCCTCGGTACGCTATCTTGCCGCCGAGCTGGGGCCGCAAGGCATCCGTGTGCATGCCTTATCGCCGGGGCCTTTGAAAACTCGGGCCGCCTCCGGCATCGATCGTTTTGACGAATTGATGGAAAACGCCGCTGCGCGCGCACCTCAACATCAATTGGCCGATATCCGCGATGTCGGTGCAACCGCTGCCTTATTGGTGAGCGATCGCTCCCGTACCTTAACGGGCAATATCATCCGTATCGACGCTGGCTACCACATCGTCGGCTAGCCAACAAAGTAAAAGAAGGAAATCATGGTGGGATTTATCGAGAATTTTCCCTATGAGGAATTGCACGTCGGGCAGCAGGCGATGCTTAAGCGCCGCTTGGTCTTGGATGAGCTGAAGCTGTATGCGGAGAGTGCGGCGGAGGCCGTGCCCACGCGTATGGACGAGACCCTCGCCACTAGCGACTTGTTCCATCAGTTGATCGCTCATGGAATGTGGGGCAATGCCTTAGTGGCGATTGTAATCGCGACCGAGTTGCCGGGGCCGGGCACGCGCTTATTAGAGCAGCGGTTGAACTATAAGGATCAAGTCTCGCTTGGCGAGTGTGTCACCGTTACCGTGACGGTGAAGGAAAAACTCAACGAGCGGCGGGTGCTGTTGGAGTGTCTTTGCGTTGCCGACGACGAGCGCGTCGCGTTGGCTGGCGATATCCTGGTGGAGGTGCCCAAAGACAAGATTAAACGCCCCTTGAAAGAAGTGAAGGGTATCAACGGTAGCGGCCGCCATCGGCAGCTGGAACGTATGTTGGCGATGGCGGAAGGCTTGGAGCCGGTGAAAACGGCTGTGGTTCACCCGGTCGACGATGCCTCGTTGCGCGGTGTGGTCGAGGCGGCGCGACATCGCCTGATTGCGCCGATTCTGGTCGGTCCGCCGCAGAAAATCAACGCGGCAGCCGATGCGGCCGAGCTCGATATTGCCGGTTTCGAGATCGTTGCTACCGAGCATAGTCATGAGGCCGCCGAGCGAGCGATGGACATGGTGCGCGCCACCGAGGTCGAGCTGGTGATGAAGGGCGCCCTGCATACCGACGAACTCATGGGCGCCGCCGTTCACAAGGAAAAAGGCGTGCGTACCGAGCGACGCATGAGTCATGTTTGGGTGATGGATGTGCCGACCTACCCGCGGCCTTTGTTCATCACCGATGCCGCCATTAACATTAATCCAAACCTGGTGGTAAAGCGCGACATCGTACAAAACGCCATCGAGCTGGCGCATGCCTTGGGCATCGAAGAGCCGAAAGTGGCGATTCTGTCGGCAACCGAATCGGTTAATCCCTTAATGCCGTCGACGTTGGATGCCGCGGCGCTATGTAAAATGGCCGATCGCGGGCAGATAAGAGGCGGTCTTCTCGATGGTCCGCTGGCGTTCGATAACGCGATTTCGGAAGCGGCCGCTCGCACCAAGAATATCCGCTCGAAGGTGGCGGGGCACGCCGATATTCTGCTCGCCCCCGATATGGAAGCCGGCAACATGATCGGTAAGCAGTTGAACTATTTGGCCGATGCCGATGCGGCCGGTATTGTGCTCGGCGCTCGGGTGCCGATTATTTTGACCAGCCGGGCCGACGATACCGTCTCCCGCTTGGCTTCCTGCGCCATCGCTCGCCTGCTGGCCGAGAAAAAGCGCCGGGAAGTGCAGGATGCAGCCGCGGCAGCATTGAGGTAAGCCGATGCAGGAAGCCATTCTCGTCCTTAACGCCGGTTCTTCCAGCATCAAGTTCGCCATCTATGCCTTGGGAGAGGGCGATAGCCTGACGCTACGCGTCGCCGGGCAGGCTCAGGGCATTCCCGAGCGGCCAGGGATTGTGATGTATTCGGGCGACGGCGAGAAGCTGCAAACGATGCAGTTGCCTCGCGGTGCGGATCACGAGCACGCGTTAAGTATGCTGACCGACTTCGCGAGTCTGTACGTGGAGGACTTGGAGTTTATTGCCTGCGGGCACCGGGTGGTGCACGGGGGTACGGACTATGCCGAGCCGGTGTTGATCGACCACGAAGTCTACCGGCGTTTGGAGCGTTTAATACCGTTAGCTCCCTTGCACCAGCCGCACAATTTGCGGGCCGTTAAAGCCTTCGAGCAATTGTATCCGACAACGCCGCAGATCGCCTGTTTCGACACGGCATTTCATCGGACTCAGCCGGCTGTGGCGCAAGCTTTTGCTCTGCCCCATAAGTATACGGAGCAGGGTGTGCTACGTTACGGTTTTCACGGTTTGTCGTACGAGTACATCGCGCAGGCGTTGCATGGCTACGACAAGCTGGCAGCGACAGGCCGCGTCGTTGTTGCGCACCTAGGCAACGGCGCCAGCATGTGCGCCATTTCCCGCGGGCAGAGCATTGCCACAAGTATGGGGTTTACCGCACTCGACGGCCTGCCGATGGGGCAGCGCTGCGGTAACATCGACCCCGGCGTTGTGCTGTATCTCATGCAAAACGAAGGAATGTCGGTCGAGGAAGTCGAGGAACTGCTTTACCGGCGCTCCGGTCTGTTGGGAATGTCCGGCATTAGCTCCGACATGCGCGAGCTACTCGACAAGGAAGACGACCCCCGTGCGTGTCGGGCATTGGATGTATACACCTACCGCGCGCAACGTGAGATCGGCTCTTTGGTCGCCGCGTTGCGCGGTATGGATGCCTTGGTGTTCACCGCGGGCGTGGGCGAGAACGCCCCCGCGATCCGTGAGTGGATCTGTCAGGATCTTACCTGGCTCGGCGTGTACCTGGACCACGAAGCGAACGATGCCGGCGAGGCGCGCATCAGCACCGAAGATAGTCCGGTATCGGTGTGGGTGATTCCAACCGACGAAGAGCTGATGATCGCCCGCCACACTTTAAAGCTTGTGCGACAACTGCCCCGCCGTTAGAAACGGCGGGCGAAACTTGCTTGGAAGGCGGTGTAGGCGCCGCCCTCCGCTCGTAACGATATGCTGCCGGTCGGGTCGGTCCAATAATGGAGTTCGGCGTAGGCGCCGATGTCGTTATCCTGCTCGAAGTTCCGCGTCCAGGTCAGGTCGCCGGTGGCGAACTCTTCGCCGTCGATATCTCGATAGTACGCGCCGATGTCGAGCTGAACCCGCTCGAAGTTAAGGCTTGGGCCGCCGGCGACCTCGGCTTCGTACCAACGCAGGCGAGTTTCTTGCTCGTCGATGTCGTCTTTCGCTTCCATGTAGGTATAGCTGGCGTGGAAGTGGAGCCCGAGCCAGGAGCGTTCGAATAAGCGCGATTTGAGGTTTATGCCGAAATACTGCCCCTGTAGATCGAGCCCGCTCACGGCTTCGTTGTCCGATTGCGACGCCCAAAGATAGCCGAAGTGAATCCCCGGCTGAAAGGCGGAGATAGACGGCTCGAACAAGGTTACGCCGGCTTGGGTCGTACGTGTCTCGACCTCTCCCGTCGTATAGGCCATATCGGTAGCGGCACGGCGTACATCCGCGGACACGGCGATATCGTGTCCCCAACCGAATGCGGTCGACGGCAAGCTGAAGGCGCCGAGTAAGGCAGTAATTGTCGAGACACGCCGCATGCTCTTACCGCTCCTCTCCTTCGATGCCGGTAAGGTGGCTGGCCCAATCGTGGTTGGGGTCGCCGATGACCAAAAAGTCCGGGTTCAGAATCGATTCTTTGGCGTTATAGCGCAGCGGACTCAGGTCCGCCTTGCAAACAAGACCTCCAGCAGCCTCTACCACGCAATGGGCAGCGCCGGTATCCCATTCCGACGTCGGTCCGAAACGCGGGTAGAGGTCGGCTTCGCCTTCCGCCACCAAGCAGAATTTCAAAGAGCTGCCGACGGAGGTGGTGGTGGTTTCCGGTAACCGCTCAAGTAGGGTGTCGACCCGTTCGCCGCGATGAGAGCGGCTGACCACGGCGGTAAGCGGCGAGCCTAGCGGGCGGGTGCGAATGGTTTCCGTCACGCCGTCGCGTTTTCGTTGCGCGCCGGTTGGGCTACCGACGTACGTCGTGCCGAGCGCCGGCGCATGGACGACGCCCAGCACCGGCTTATGGTTCTCTATGAGCGCGATGTTGACGGTAAATTCGTCGTTGCGCTTGATGAATTCTTTGGTGCCGTCGAGCGGATCGATCAACCAGTAACGCTCCCATTGGCGGCGCTCTTCGAACCCGGCCAGTTGGCCTTCTTCCGACAGCTGAGGGATAGTCGGCGTTAGCTCTTGTAGGCCTGCGCTGATAACGGCGTGAGCGGCTCGATCCGCGGCGGTGAGGGGGAGTCGTCCGCTTTGTGTTCGACTTCGAAACGGCTTTCGTCCCGGTAGATCTCCATGATTTCGTCGCCGGCTGCCTCGGTAATCGCGATCAGTTTCGGCAGCCAAGCATCGTAGTCAGAGGCACTCATGTTTGATTTTTCTCTCTTGCTAGGTGTTCCCGCACCATGAACAGCGCAGCCACGCTTCGGGCTTCGCTGAACTCGTCCTTCTCAAGTAGCAGATGGATGTCCGCTAACTTCCAAGGTACCACATCTATCGGTTCCGGTTCGTCACCTTCGAGCCGTTGAGGGTATAGATTCTGCGCGAGAACGATATTGGTTCGGTGTTGCAGATAACCGGGCGCGGTGGTCAACAAGCGTAGGCGTGTTAGTTTTTCCGCGCCGTGGCCGATTTCTTCCATTAGCTCTCGGTTAGCGGCGTCGCATACGTCCTCGTTCGGTTCGACTCGCCCTTTCGGCAGGGCCAGCTCGTAGCGGTCGGTACCGACGGCATATTCGCTGATCAGAATAACGGTTTCGTCGTCGATCATCGGAACCACCAGTACCGCGCCGCCGCCGGTCCCTGAGCTGGCGATACGTTCGTATTCCATTTCCACACCGTTGCTGAAGCGCAGCCCGACCGCCTCGATGTGAAATAAGCGGGAGCGGGCGACACTACGGCGATGGCGTATTTCGGGTTTTTTACGCATAAATCTTCTCGCTTGCAGACCGTCTATTCTACACCGTTAGACGGTACGGCCGAGGCCATGGCGTGAGCGCTTGGGTGAATGTAGCAGACCCGGCGCATTTGGGCATCTCGCGTTGGCTCCGGCGGCCCGTGTATAGTGAGGGCCGTTCCGGCGGTACGCTGCAAAGCCGCTTGTGAGGCCTCCTTTCGAGAGAGAGCGTTATGATTGACTGGCATAGGATCGATACGGTGCTGCTCGATATGGACGGCACCTTGCTCGATTTGCATTTCGATAATCACTTTTGGCTGGAGTTCCTTCCGGCCCGCTGTGCGGAAGTCCGCGGTGTTGACATGGACGACTTTTTAGCCGATATCCTGCCGCATATGCGTGCTCTCGAAGGCACGATGGACTGGTATTGCATCGATTACTGGAGCCGGCTGTTGGATATCGATGTGCTGGCTTTAAAACGGGAAGTCAGTCATTTGATCCGGTTTCGCCCGCATGCGCAAGCTTTTCTGAAGGCTTTGCAAAGTAGCGACAAACGTAGTCTGTTGGTAACCAACGCACACCAGAATACTTTAGCGTTAAAAGTCGAGCACACGGCGCTGGATCGCTATCTCGACGAACTGATCTCGACGCACGATTTCCGGCGGCCGAAGGAAGATCCTTTGTTCTGGGATCAGTTGCGGGAAGCGTATCCGTTCGATCCGGCAAGGACGTTGTTGATCGACGATAATCTGTCCGTCTTGCGCACCGCGCGCGATTACGGCATCGGCCAACTATTAGGTGTGGCGCAGCCGGATAGTCGGCAGGCGGCGAAGATTTGGGAAGAATTTCCGGCGGTTGGGGCGTTCACCGATATCATGCCGCGCGTGGGGCGGTAAATGCTCTGCGCCCGGCGGGCGGGCCGCAACGGGCGCAGAGGAAGCGAGGTTTTTCCCTTAAAGCTCGGTTAACTGAATGTTCGTGCCGTCGAGGTTGCCGCTCAGGCGCGAGCGTACCGGTGTGCCGTCGGCCGGTATACCAAGTAAGCCCATGGCCGGTCCGATGGCGTCCTCGGCGCCTTCCAGAGCCCGTACGGTCATCTCCAGGTCGAAGTCGCCGTCGGGGCGAATGCGTAAATCGCCGCTTAAATCGATAGGGCCGCCCTGGCTTATCAGGGTGCCGTTGATCATGCCGTCCTCGCCCGGCTCCAGGCGTAAGTTCAAGCTACCCATTTGCAACGGCCGACCTAAGTTCAGGGTGGCCTGATGCCAAGTCAGCATGCCGTCGGCCTCGGTTAACCGCTCGTTCTCGATGCGCAGCGAGCGCATGCTGATGTCGAAACGGCCGCCGATGCGAGCCGGTAGGGTGACATCGGCCATGTTCAGTAGCTGATCTACCGGCATGTCGAGGCGTAGATCTCGCGCTCGCAGGCTGTTACCGCTGACATTGACGTAGCCGCTCACCGAGCCGTTCGGTAGTCGTGCTTGGACATCGCTGGCAAGTCGCCCCGTCAGTAAGTGGCTAGGGCGTAGTTTCCACTGTACGGCCTCCAAGCGTTGGCCTTCGATGGTGGCTACCGCAGCTTGTCCTGACCAGATGCTGCCGCTTAGCCCGTAGGCCTGCACCGGCAGTCGATCACCGAACAAGGTATAGGCTTGGCTGGCGGGAAAGGTGATCGCCAGGAATAGTAAGTAGCTGGCGAGGCCCAGCGTGCCGAGCAGCAGTGCGCGCTTGGTCAACTTCATGATGCCGGTGCCTCCAGCTGTAGCTGCGCGTTTACCCGCCCGGTGCTGCTGCCGGTACGGATCGTAACGGTATGGGCTTCGATTCCGTGGCGCGTTTTCAGGTTACCGAGCCAGAGCACCATGTCGTCAAAGCTGGCTTCTTCGAGATTGACCCGAACGCGATTGTTGCCGGAGGGTTCGACCCGGCGGATCGCATTGCCAAGGCCCGCCTGGCGAGCGCTTTGATCGGCCAAGGCAAACAAGGCTTGATTGCTGTTGCCGCGGTTGACCGGCTGCGGGTGGCTGCCGCGAAGCGCTTGCGCCTCTTGGGCGGCCTGCTGCATCCAGGAGAGCAGAACGCGCTGCTCGGCCACGGTTTGCTCGAGTTCTGCCGCCCGCTGATGGCCGGGCAGCCAGATCATGAAGTAAAACAATATGATGGCTAAGGCTATGCCGCCCCAGCTCAGCGTCCGTCGCTCGCGTGCCTCAAGGCTTTCCCACCACTGTTTCATGAGGAGGCTCCAATCCGTAGTCGACCTTGCACGCGCTCGCCCTCGGCCCGCGCGGTGCGTACTTCGGCCGATACGCCGCTGAGGTTATCCAGTTTTTGCTTGAGTTCGTCGACGTCTTGCAGGTTGTCGGCGAAGAACTCCAAATCGATTTCGCCATTGCGGTAGTTCAAGGCGTTGAGTTCGATCTGCCCGTTCTCCTTTAGGGTCGGGGCGATGGCCGTCAGCAGTTCGAGCATGCCTTCGCTATCGCCACCGCCCCCGCGCAAGGCCTGGAGCCGGGTTTCGACTTGTTGCCGCGGATTGACCAAGCGGCCCGCGCCGGGGAAACCTTCTTGATAGGTTTGCTCTATCTGGGTGTTAAGTACTGCCAGTTCCCGGCTATATTGCCACTGCTGGAGGTAGGCGGCGCTAACGTCGACAACAATCCAGGCTAAGAGTAATACCGCTGCGGTTTGCCAGCGGAGCCATTGGCCGCTCATGCCGCGCTTGTGCGCAAAAGTGCCGACCCGTAGGTTGATGCTGTGTTTGGGCGAGAAGTTCGCCGCCATACTGAGCAGCGGTTGCTCCAATGGCTGGCGGTCGACAGTCAGGCCCAGCTCGTTAAAACCGTCCAATTCGCCACTGCCGTATACGATCAGCTTGGTTGGGGCGCGTTCGCCGGCTTCTTCCAGTGCCGCTTCCAGTAGCGGTAGGGCGTTGAAGGTGTCGCCGGCAAAGCCGCTGTTGGTCCCGGTTCGGACGAGAAAGACCGGCCCGTCGACGAAGACGGTCCAAGCGTCCTCTCGTTGGGGAAGGGCTAGGATCTCCGAGTGCGCCTGTTCGACGTCAAGCCCGGCTTCATTGCAGGCAGCGAGCCATTCGGCTAATACCGTGTTGCTAACGACGGCCACCGCCAGGCGGCCTTGTTCGTCCCGCTGGCCAGGAACGAAGTGTAGCTCCTCGATATCGTCGGCGAGTTGGTCTTCAAGCGCGAAGGGAATGGCGCGCATGAGCTTTTGCCGGCTTTGGGTCGGCATGTGGGCCGACAATAACAGCACGTCGAAGCCGGGCAGCAGAGCCACCACGGGTTTGCCGTCGCTGGCTTTTGCGGCCTCTTCCAAGCTCCCCGTGGCGACACCGCCCTGCGGGCGGCCTTCGGCGTTGAGCCGGACCCATTGAACCGGCTCGTCGGGAGCGGAGCCGAAGCGAATGATTAAACGTGCTCGCATAATATTATCTGTTCGACCGTGAGTTCCTTTCCATTTCCGCGACCGCTACCAAAGCGGCTACAACGGCCCTTGGCTACGGCTGATTACGCGTAGCTCGCCTGTCGCCGATCGCTGGATTAGGCTGCGTAGTCTGACCCGCGAGGGGCCAAGCTCCACGCGGATGTCCGCGATGTAGAAATCACTGCTTACGCCGACCGCCTCGTCGATGTTGTCCGGCAGGCTTTGTGGGGGCAATAGTTGCAGTAATTCGTTAGGATCGGTTAACCCATCCTCCCGCGCATTGCGCTGTTCTATGATCTGTTCCGCCAATTGCTGATTAAGGCCGGGGAACAACCCCATCAATACCCCGGCTTGGGCCGTATTGAGGTTTACCGCAGTAACGGCCGGCAGCGCGATGATATAGGGCTCGATTTGCTGATAAATCTCCGGCGTCATACCGTATACCAGACGCAGCTCGGATACGCTCGCCATAGGTTGGTTAGCCGTACGGTATGGCTGCTCCAGTTGAGTATAGGTGCCGTCTTCGGCACCGCCAGGGCGTTCTTCCATATCCGGATCGAGCCAGTCCATCGTGGCATTAGCGATTTGCGGCGGATCTTCGGCGCCGGCCAATTCCAATAAACGGATGAACTGCTGTACATAAACGTTGTTTGTATCGCCAGGCTGTACGTCGTGCAAGTTGTTCAGGTTGAAGCGCGCTTGGGCGTCGTAGATCTGCATTTGTAACTGAGCGCCGTCGAACTCGGGGAGTACGATCGGCTGGGCCCAGGCTTGTTGCAGATGATCGCTGTCGGGGCCGTCCTGCTCGAGCTTTTCTTTGAGCGTATGCATGGCCCAAAGTTCGGCGCCAATGGCGTACGAGTAGGCTTGCTCCCGTGCCAGCACGTTCTGTACCCGGCGTATATCCAGTTGCTGTCGGCTAACCATCTCCACAGCGGCTATCGTCGCTAGCGCAACGACAAGTAGTGCCGTGACCAGTGCTATGCCTTGCTGCCTGTTTTTTGCGGGAAATCTACGCATAGCTTAATTGGGCAGTAAGAACATTCGGGTAACGGTGCCGATATCGCCCAGCTCCAGTTCCATTTCGACGGCACGCGGCAGGCGGCGGGCTTCCGGGTCTGCCGGAGGCCAATCTTCCAGCCACTCTTTATCGTCGGTCAAAAAACGAAAGCTTAGGCTTTGACATTATCCAGTAATACCGTGTCGCGGATATTTGGCTCGTAGGGTTGGTCCAGAGCCATCCACTGCTGGCGGATCAGTTCGCCGTCCTCCATCAGGTAGGCGACGCGCTGCATACTGCTGCGTGTTTGACCTAACGGGTTGGGATGGCCGCCGCGCGTCCATTCCAGCACGTCCAGCTCGGTCAACATCGGTTCGCGCGGATCGCCGAAGCGATCGCGGATACTGCGATCGATCGCTTGTGTCATATCCTGCTGCACGATCGTAAAGGCGCGTTGCATTTGCGTGAGCCGTGCGGCCTGCGTTTGCACCTGATCGCGCGTGGTCAGCGTAGTCTGCAGGCCGCTATAGGCGACGACCGATATCAACGCAAAAATGGATAGCGAGATCATTAGCTCGAGCAGGGTAAACCCGCGCTGGCGATACCGGCTCATTGCAGTTGTCCTTCCCGCACCGCCGGGTCCAACAGCAAACCGTCTAACACCGTCAGCGGATGCTCGCTTCCTTCATGCTCATAGACGCGGACCGTTACCTGCCGCATGCGCGGAATGGGGGAGTTGCTGATTTCCGTTTCCCAATGCCATTCGCGGCCGGCCATTTCGCGTCGACCGCTGTCGCGTCCGCTACCCCAGTATTCCATAGCCTGCATTTCTACCAAGCGATCGTTCGCCACCCACTGGGCAAAGGTTCGGTCGCGCAGGTAGTTGAGGTTGTAACCGCTCTCCGCGCTGACCTTGATGATCGCCGCTAGCGCCGTACCGACAACGATAACGGCGACAAGCACCTCCACTAAGGTAAACCCGCGGCTTTGGCTCGGCGCTTGGCGTTTAATCATCCCTTTGGAACTCCAGCCTGCCATCCAAAGAACCCACGATGAGATACCGCTCGTCCAAATCGGGGTGGCTGACTACCAGTTCGAAAGGCGTCATCTCGCCGCTGGTTAGCAGAAGGATTTGCGGTTGATCGCGGCTGCCTTCCTCATTGTTTGCCGCGAGCCCATCGACCACTAAGTCGAGCTGCAAAGGTTCGGGAAGCGTGTGCGGCCGTAGAAAGCGGTCGTGCTCGGCATCGGTCCATCGCTCGCCGTCCAAGAACTTGAAGGCGTAGCGGTCGTAGTCGAAGCGAATGCCGATAGGCTGGCTGCGGAGAATGGCCTCCTCGGCAGCCAGCTCGATAACCGCGTTCAAACGACGCGCTTCTCGCTGCAACTCTTCGCCGCGGTTATCGCCGATCGACATGATCGTGAGGCTGACAATCACACCGATGATGATCAGCACGACCAATAATTCGATCAGCGTAAATCCGCGGTGTCGGCGCATCCTGCAGTTCGTTCCGGTTAGGGCAAGTTGGTATTGCGGATTTCCGCGTTAACGCCGTCGCCGCCCGGTTGGCCGTCGGCGCCGTAGGAGAGGATAACCGGGCGGCCGCCAGTATCGTCGGGACCTAGGTAGACGTAGGCGTTGCCCCAGGGGTCTTGCGGTAACTGCCGCATGTAACCGCCCGAACGCCAATTGCGCGGCTCCGGAGAGCTGGTCGGGCGCTCGACCAACGCTTGCAGGCCCTGGTCGCTGGAGGGGTAGACGAAATTATCCATCCGATACATCTCCAGCGCGCTTTCCAGCGTCCGGATGTCGTGCTGCGCTTTGGTCAGGCGAGCCTGATCCGGGCGGTCGAAAATATTCGACACCGCAAAGGTGCCGAGAATAGCCAGAATAACGACCACCACCATGATCTCGATGAGGGTGAAGCCGCGCATGCGGGCCGGTCTGGATCGATTGTTCGTCATCGTCCGTCTCTCTTCCGGTTGAGGTTAACTACGTTTCACAATAATACGAGCTTGGTGCCGGGCTGTTGCCCGGCTTCGTTAGCCGGCGGGGGCTGCGGCCTTAACCGCCGGCTTTGCGTAAGAATCTGCATCCCCTTAGGAGACAGCGAGCCACCCCTTCGGTTGCCGATGTCTTGTTTGTTTTGTGATCGCCTCGACGATCTGCGGGCGTTAGCCTACCATTTGGTTAAGTTCGAATATCGGCATAAGGATCGATAACACGATCACCAAGACAATGCCGCCCATCGTCAAAATCAACATAGGCTCGAAGATCGCTAATATGGACTGAATAGTGCCTTCGGTCTCCCGCTCCTGGTTGATGGCTGCCCGTTCAAGCATCGCCTCCAGCTTACCGCTGGCCTCGCCGCTATTGATTAAGTGCAGCATCATGGCCGGGAACTGTCCACTCCGTTCCAGGGAACGGCTAATACTCGTGCCTTCGCGCACTTGCGAGGCGGCGTCTTCCACGGCTTCCCGCATCGCTACGTTGGAAATAACCTGCGCGCTGATTCGTAAAGCTTCCAGCACCGGTACGCCGCTACCGGCAAGAATGCTGAAGGTGCGGGCAAAGCGGCCGGCGTTCACGCCGCGGGTCAGGCGGCCGATGAGGGGAAGCTTTAGCACCAGATGATGGATGCGGCGTCGGAATTTAAGCCCGCGCATCGCGTAGCTGAAGGCGAAAATGCCGCCGACAATGGCCAGCGCTAACCAGATGCCGTGGTGACGCAGGAAATCGCTGGTGGCGATAACGGCTTGCGTCAGCGTGGGTAGCTCCTGATTGAGATCGGTGAAGACCTCGGTGATCTTGGGGACGACATAGGTTAGCAGCAGAATGATGACCAGCACGGCAACGATGAGCAGCCCGGCGGGGTAAAACAGTGCCAGCTGGATCTTCTGCCGCATATGTTGGCGGCCTTCCGTGTAATCCGCTAAGCGCTCCAGAACAACGTCCAGATGCCCGGTTTGTTCGCCGGCCGCCACGGTGGCGCGGTACATTTCGTTAAAAGCTCGCGGATAGAGGGCTAAACCGTCGGCAAGCGGGTGGCCCTCCATGACCTTGGAGCGGACGGCGGCCATCATCGTGCCCAAGCGGGGTTTTTCGGCCTGCTGGGCTATGGCTTGCAGGGCTTCCTCCAGCGGTAGCCCTGAGCCGATGAGGGTCGCAAGCTGCCGGGTGAGCAAGGCAACCTCTGCCGGCGAGGCGCCGCCGCCGCCCAGGCTGATGGTGCTGCGCTTCTTCTCCTTCTCGGCAACTTCATTGACTTCGAGCGGAATCCAGCCGCGTTCGCGCAGTTTAGCCCGTACTTGACGGGCGGTATCCCCCTCAAGAACTCCGTTCTGAGATTTGCCGCCCCCGTCGAGGGCTTGGAATTCAAACGCAGCCATAGTTGCTCGGTGTCTATCCCTGTAGCGGCCGGCTCTCGTTAGCCGGCCGCTGTTAAGTTTTTAATGCTGACAGAAGGTTTAACGTAATGTCGTCGTGTGGTCTGACAGGCCGTTAATGGCCTTCGTCGGTGCTAACCCGCATGACTTCCTCCAGCGTCGTTTCTCCTTTGAGTACGCGTTGGATGCCGTCGTGCCGCAGCGATGGGGTTTTTGCCGGGCGTGCGCTTCGATGGACTGTTCGCCCACACCGTCGTGAATCATAGTGCGCATTTGCTCGTCGATAACGATCAGCTCGAATACGCCCGCACGGCCGCTATAGCCGATGTTGTTGCAGTGCTCGCAGCCTTTAGGCGCGTATAGGGTCGGCGGATTGTTGGGGTCGACGCCCATGACATCGCAGTCGGCCCGGCCGGCCTGATACGGACTGCGGCAGTGCGGGCAGAGCTTGCGTACCAGGCGTTGGGCAAGAACGCCGACCAGACTCGACGACAAGAGAAAGGGCTCGACGCCCATGTCGCGCAAGCGCGTCACGGCACCTGCCGCGGTGTTGGTATGCAAGGTCGATAATACCAAGTGGCCAGTCAACGAAGCCTGTACCGCGATTTCGGCCGTTTCCAAGTCGCGAATCTCGCCGACCATGACGACATCGGGGTCTTGCCGGAGGATGGCGCGGAGGCCGCGAGCAAAACTCATATCGACTTTGGTATTAACCTGGGTCTGGCCGATGCCGTCGATGTAATACTCGATCGGGTCTTCGACCGTAAGAATACTGCGGCTCTTATCGTTGAGCCGGGCCAGAGCCGCGTACAGGGTGGTCGTTTTACCGGAGCCGGTGGGGCCGGTAACGAGGATGATGCCGTGTGGCTTGTGGATAATATCGTCGATGTGATCCTGCAAGCCCTGCGGCATCCCGAGGTGGTTCAGGTCGAGGCGGCCGGCTTGTTTGTCCAGCAAACGCATGACGACCCGCTCGCCATGGCCGGAGGGCAGGGTGGAGACACGGACATCGACCGCACGGCCGGCGATTTTCAGGGAAATGCGGCCATCTTGCGGCAGGCGTTTCTCGGCAATGTCGAGTTTCGCCATGACCTTAATACGCGAGACCAGTAGCGGCGCCATGACCCGCGGGGGCTGGAGGATTTCGCGCAGCACGCCGTCAATCCGAAAGCGTACCGTCAAGCGCGTTTCGAACGGTTCGATATGAACGTCCGACGCGTTGTTCTTGATCGCCTCGGTAAGCAGAGCGTTAATCAGGCGGATGATGGGCGCGTCGTCCTGGCTCTCGAGCAGGTCTTCGGGTTCGGGCAGCGTCTGGGCTATCCGCGATAAATCCATATCGCCGCCCAGATCTTCCATCATTTGCATGGTATCGCCGGACTGCGTTTCGTAGGTTTGCTGTAGCAGACGGTCGAATTCGCCTTCTTCTACCTGCGTCAGGTGCAACGGTATTTTCAGCGTGCGTCGCAGCTCTAGCAGCGCGGCCGGGCGTGGCCGGCCGCGGGTCATTACTTGAGCGATCCCTTTGTCGATATCGGTAACCAATACTCCGTGGCGCTTGGCGAAGCCGAAAGACGGGCGCAGGCCGGGGGTGGTCGGTTCCTGCTCGCGCACGTCGTGTTGCTGCAGAACTTCGGTCGTGGCGTTCACGGTTCGTTCCCTCACTTTTTACTCAAACGGCGCTGGTAATACGGGCTCCCCGAAAGGAGGAAGGACCGGCGCATTTTCCTTCGGCTGCATGAATATGCCGCGCTCACGCTGCCCTAGCTGTTCGGCCCGCATGAAGTTGTACTTCCGTTGGCTGAAACGGTTGGCATCGTTGATGTCGCGTATGATGGTCGGTTGCAGGAAAAGCATCAGGTTGCGCTTTCGAGTCTCCGATACGCGAGAGCGGAATAGGTTGCCGAGTACTGGAATGTCGCCAAGTAACGGCACGCGCTGTTCGCGCTCGGTGACGAAGTCGTCAATGAGGCCGCCGAGCGCTATAAGCTGACCGTCTTCGACCAGAATGCTCGTTTGAATCGACCGTTTGTTGGTCTCAATGCCTAACTCGCCGCGCGCAGCCACGTCCGAGACCTCCTGCTCGATGTCCATCAATACCGCATCGCCTTCGTTAATCTGAGGCTTGATTTTCAGGATTACACCAACGTCCTCCCGCTGTACGGTTTGGAACGGGTTGGTGATATCGTCGGTGCCGACGCCGGTGTAGCTGCCGGTGACGAAGGGTACGTTCTGCGCGACGCGAATTTCCGCTTCCTGGTTGTCCAGCGTGACGATCGAAGGCGTCGACAGAATATTGGTCTGACTATCCTCCGCCAGCGCTCGAATGAAAGCCCCGAATCGATATCGGGAACTTATATCGCCCAGCACCATGCTCATGCCCGAGCCGATATTGCCAGGCGTGATCTGGCCTCCCTGGCCGACGTTGATGGCACTACGCGTACCGCCGCCATGGGCGCTAAAAAAGGAAGCGAATGCCGGCAGATCGTTCTGAGAGTCGAAAGCACCCGTCTCGATACCCAATTCGCGGTTATGGTTGCCGGAGATCTCCGCAATGGCCGCTTCCACCAGAATTTGTGCACGCCGCACGTCAAGCTGCCGAATAATAGACTCCAACGAGCGCTGAACGTTCGGTGGTGCGGTAATCACGAGTGCGTTGGTGGCCTCGTCGGCCTGAATATTCACTTCGCTGCGGCGCCGCGTGGTGCCTTCGCCGCCTTGTTGCTGCGCCTCCGGCAGGTTCTCGCTGACCCCGGCAATAACCGGCGCTAAGTCGGCCGCTCGCGCATAGCGCAGGTAAATCACCCGTGTGTCGCCGGTATCCTCCAGCGGGGTGTCAAGGTGCGCAATCAACGCTCGAATTCGGGTGCGGGAGGCTTGATCGCCGCTAATGAGCAGGCTGTTCGAACGCTCGTCGGCGACAATCCGTGCCGGCGCCCGGGCGCCATCGCCAAGGCCCTGCTGCTGTTGTTGCTGAAGGCTGGCGATCATGCGTGCCAGCTCGCCGGCGGAAGCATGTTCAAGCCGTACGACTTCGACTTCGTCGTCGCTGGCGCGGTCGATGCGACGAACCAACTGTGTCATCCGGCTAATGTTGGCCGCGCGATCGGAGATGATCAGGGCGTTGGTCGGCGGATACGCGGCCAAGTGGCCTTGCTGGGGAACCAGGGGCCGTAAGATAGGGACCAGTTGTGCCACCGGGACGTTTTCGACGGTAATGACCTGGGTTACAACCTCGTCGCCTTCGCCTCCCCCAATCGGGGCGCCCATTTGCTTGGCATTGACGTCCGGGATGATCTTGGTGATTTCGCCCTCGTCGATGGCCGAGAAACCATGCACCTGTAAAATGGAAAGGAAGACGCGGTAGAGTTCGTCGGCCTCCATCGGCCTGCGCGATACAACCGTGACTTGGGCGCGTACGCGCGGATCGACAATAAAGTTCCGGCCCGTTACTTCCGAAACGGTGTTGATCAACGCACTGATATCCGCCCCTTTTAGGTTCAGCGTGATTTCTTCCTGAGCCTGGCTCGGGCTGGCTACCACGATCGCAAACGCCAAGAGAGTGGCGATAAGCACACGCGTAGGGCGCAGCGCGGCCTCCTTAAAGTAGCGCTGAAAGGTCATCGGTTACTGCCTTGTGATTGTTTACCGGTTGCCCGGAATTGCTCAACAACTCCCATCGGGTCAGACTGACGATAAGCTTCGGTGCGATGCCGCCGCGTCACGCCGCAGCAACTGCCGCCTAAGCTACTCGTGGCGCTATGCATTATGCTCTCCTCGCTTATAGTTCAACCACCCCTGGGTGGACTGATTCTTCAACTTCATCGCGCAATGTCGTTGTCAGCCGTGTCACAAACTATAAAAGTAGCTTATTGCACCACTTTAGTATTTTGTTTTGCCGAAATCTGCTCCCAGGCTGCTGTATAAGCGCTATCGCATTTTGCGCCGAGGAGGATGACAGGGAGATATTACGCGATTGAGTACGGCACCTATAGCATGTAATTCCGTCGGTACATAATGCCTGTGCAGGTGTCGGTATGGCGCTGCGCTTAATGAGGCACGACTATAAGGCCGTGCGGTTTCGCTAACGCCGCATATCGCCTTCGATAAGGCTTCCCCCCACATATACGCCATGGTGAATAGGTGCCGCTTCTGACGGCGGCCCGTCGCAACTGCCGCCGCCGCGTTAGAACTGGATGCGGACCGTTTGTTCCCGGCCGCCCCTATTAACTCGCAAGGTTATGTCACCGGAGCCTGCCAGTTCTTCCAAGGCTAGAAAAGCCTTGTCCATCTGATCTAGCTGTACGTCATTGATGGCGGTAACCACATCGCCGGGTTCCAGGCCGGCCATTTCGAACAAGCGAGCGTCTGAGCCGGGCTGAATACGAAAGCCTTGCATGCCGCTGTCGGTGTTAACCGGCTCGGCGCGCAGGTAGCGCTGAGCTTGGTCCGGGCGCTCCAGTAGCTCGCGTCGGTAGCGGTTCAGGTCTTGGGTATCGGCGGTCGACGCTTGCGAAGGCGAACGCGACTGGGCGCGGCTGGGTTGCCTCGGCGTCGGGGGGGCGCTCGCCACGTCATCGAGTCGATCCTCCGGCAGGCGGAGCGTTTCGTATTGACCGTCGCGTCGGAGAATGACGCGGTCGGCTAAAATCCGATCGATCTGTACGCCGCGGCTAATCTCCTGCCCGACCCGATAATGCTCGTCCGCGCGTCCTGGGGCGGCGATGATGGCGCGCGCTTGGTCGGGGTTGGAATTAAACAATATGCCGCGCAGGGTGAGGTTTAGCCGCGTGTCCGGCGCCTCGATAGGGGCGGTCGCCACGTCGTCCGGGCTCGCCTCGCCGAACAGGCTGATCGAGGCAAGCCGCCGGTAGTCGTTCCCTGCCGGGCGCTGTTCGGTCGCAGAGGCGGCTATCGGCTGCGGTGGCGGTGCGGCTTCCCGCGACTGCGGAATAACCGACCAGGTAAAGTTGGCGAGGCCGTGGCCAAGAAGAATCACTAACAACACGGCGGCAGCAAGTGCCAGCCGGTCGAGCACCTGGGGCTGTAATGCTTGATTGAGAGTCGCAATACTATATTTCACGTGATACAACCGGCCGGCCAAAAAGTAGATGTTGAGCTTCGTGATTTGCTTATAAATGTTTGTCTATAAAGCTTAATGAAGGACATGAAGCACTTGCAACCGCAACTTTTGTAGGAGCATAGACAAGTGTAGGCATTGACAGTTCCCCGTCGTATCGCTAATGTTTGTCCTAATTATGCGCGTTGCGCTCGCCCTCACGCTTCCCCACAGTTGTTTCCGCTGATAGCGAGCCTAAAAAGTTCATCGCACTCTGGTCATATCCGTTACCCACCTTTAGTTTAGACACTATTGAGCTTTAAGATAGTTGGAGGCACAAAATCGTGAGCGACAACATCGTCCACGCCAGCGACGCCACGTTTGAGAACGAAGTCCTAAAGGCCAGCGAGCCTGTGTTGGTCGATTATTGGGCTGAGTGGTGTGGCCCTTGCAAAATGATCTCGCCGATCCTCGATGAGGTATCGAAAGATTATGCAGGTCGGTTGAAAGTTGTTAAATTGAACATTGACGAGAATCCGGAAACGCCGCCTAAGTACGGTATCCGCGGTATCCCAACCTTGATGCTGTTTAAAAACGGCGGGGTTGAAGCCACTAAAGTGGGGGCGCTGTCAAAGTCGCAGCTTGCGGCATTTATCGACAGCAACCTATAACGGTCGGTGCGGCCGCCGGTCAATTGGCTGTGCGGTCGCCTTGCTTTTTGTTATTGAGACCCAAAGCTAGCTAATTGATCCTTGATCCTAATAAGTAGTAGGCGCACACCCTCCAATCGGCTGTATGGTCGGACTGAGGCGATCGCCGCGCTATTCCCTCTTTATATTCCATCCTGACGAAACCTACGAACATGAACCTGACGGAACTAAAACAGAAGCCTGCCTCGGAGCTTATCGAGATCGCTCAATCCTTCAAGATCGAAGGCATGGCGAGATCGCGTAAGCAGGATGTCATCTTTGCCATCCTGAAGGCGCATGCGAAAAACGGTGAAGATATTTACGGCGACGGCGTGCTGGAGATCCTCCAGGACGGTTTCGGCTTCCTCCGCTCGGCGGACAGCTCGTACTTGGCCGGTCCGGACGATATCTACGTCTCGCCCAGTCAGATCCGTCGTTTCAGTTTGCGCACCGGCGACACAGTGGCCGGCAAGATTCGGCCGCCGAAAGAAGGCGAGCGCTACTTTGCGCTGCTGAAAGTCAACGAGATTAACTACGAAAAGCCGGAGCAGGCGAAAAATAAGGTTCTGTTCGAAAACCTGACGCCGCTGTTTACCCGCGAGCGCCTGATGATGGAGCGCGGTAACGGCAGTACGGAAGACATTACCGCACGGGTCATCGACCTTACCTCGCCGATCGGTAAGGGCCAGCGCGGCCTGATCGTTTCGCCGCCCAAGGCGGGTAAAACGATGATGCTGCAAAATATCGCGCAAAGCATTACGGCGAACCATCCTGAGTGTTATCTCATCGTGCTGCTGATTGACGAGCGGCCAGAGGAAGTCACCGAGATGGCGCGCTCCGTGCGCGGCGAGGTTGTCTCCAGTACGTTCGACGAGCCCGCCAGCCGCCACGTGCAGGTTGCCGAGATGGTGATCGAGAAGGCCAAGCGCTTGGTAGAGCACAAGCGCGATGTGGTGATTCTGCTGGATTCCATCACGCGCCTTGCGCGGGCTTACAACACGGTGGTGCCGTCTTCCGGTAAGGTGCTGACCGGCGGCGTCGACGCTAACGCTCTGCATCGGCCGAAGCGCTTTTTCGGCGCGGCGCGTAACATCGAGGAAGGCGGAAGTCTTACCATTCTAGCAACCGCGCTGGTGGAAACCGGCTCGCGGATGGACGATGTGATTTACGAGGAATTCAAGGGCACTGGTAACATGGAGCTGCACTTGGATCGTCGCATCGCCGAGAAGCGGATTTATCCGGCGATTAACATTAATCGCTCTGGTACCCGTCGCGAAGAGCTGTTGATGAAGCCCGACGAGTTGCAGAAGGTGTGGATTCTCCGCAAGCTGCTGCACCCGATGGACGAATTGGCCGCGATCGAGTTCCTGCTCGACAAGCTGAAAGACACCAAGACCAACAACGAGTTCTTCGACTCGATGAAGCGCTAAGCGCGACAGGCTGCCGTGAGGCGTGGCGGCATTGCCGTTACGCCTGCGGGTGTCGGTTCTTCTTTCCTTGTTTTCCCGGTTAGGCTGTCTTCCACGAGACGTGGGCCTGTTGGGCCGTCAGGCCCAGCGATTCCCCAACAAGCGGCTGCCCTTCGAAAATAGGGCCGAGTAGGCTTTCGCTGGCCGCGTTATTTCTCTTTTGCTTATCCCACACCAACAAGGTGCAGGCATAAAAAAGGGCGCCGAAGCGCCCTTTTGGTATCTAAACGTTAAGACCGCCTTAGAAGGTGGTGCGAACGTTCAGGGTAGCGCCGATCACGTCTTCGTCACCGTCGTCAGCCCAGCCGAAGGTGGCCCAGGTGGAGGTGGACGGGGTCAGCTGATAGTGCGCCTGCAGGTCGAAGAAGGTGACGTCGTCGTCAAGCGCATCGAAGTCATACAGACCGGCAGCGGCAACGAGCCTGAATCCGTCAGCGACTTCCGTGGAAACGCGAGCGGCGAACCCAACGACTTCATCGCCAAGCGGGTCTAAGCTGGCGAAGCTAACCGGGTTGACGTTGCCGCGCGGGCTGTTGTTGATCAGGCTGGAGAAGCTATCGAAGCCGGAATTTGCCGAGTACTGATCAGCCCAGTAAACCTGGCCTTCAATGTTGGCAACACCGAGATCGTAACCGGCGCGCACAAAGGCGGCCATACGGTCGTCGTCGATAAAGTCGGAGCTGAAGGTCTGGAACACGAAAGCTGCTTTCAGGTCAACGCCACCGACGTTGCCGTCAATGTACGGCGTGATCGTGTTTACATCTTCTCCAGCGAGTGCGGGGTTAGCGAAGTCGTCCCCGTAGCGGGAGTGGATAAAGAGCAGGCCGCCAAGGAGGTTGCCCGGCAGCATGCCGATGACAGCTAGTTGATAGTTGTCCTGGTCGCCATCTACGTTAACGTCCTCTATGGAAGCTTTGTCGTAGAATGCATTGACCTGGAAGCCGCCAACGCGGGTGCTGTACAGGATGCGGTCGCGGCGCTCGTCGCAGGCGACCAAGCAGTGGGCCCAGCTGGTTTCCTGGCGACCGACGCGCAGGAGGCCATTGGCGAGCGGGATCTGAACGTAGCCGAGGTCGAGGCTAACTTGGTTGTTGCTTTGCGAGGCAACCTGGTTGTCGTCAACGTTGCCGGTGCCTTCGTGGCCGCTCCAGGTGTTGTTGGCCAGGTTCATGCGGGTCACGACCTGCACGCCGTCTTCGTTCTGGAAGTTGGCGCTCAGGCGCAACAACTGTTGGAACCCGCCGTAGTCGTCCCAGTCGTCCTGGCCAGCAGCGGCGAAGCCTTCGCCGTTAGCGGTGAAACCGGTAACTTGCAGGTCGCCACCGAATTCTACTTGGCTGGCATGAATGCCAGGAGCGGCCAACAGGGCAGCCAGCGCCAGTGCGGAAGTCGCTTTCTTCATGGACTTTGATCCCCTTTAGGAAAAGCTTCGTTATTGTTGTGCGAAGGGTGATCCTATTGAGATGGTCTCCTCCGGATCTCGGCCTTCGCAAGCCGATGGCAGTCTACTGCCTTTTTCTCTCAGCTGTTGTTTTTATGCAACATCGTGGTATGCGACGCTGCATTTTCGTTACAGCTAGTGCTGTTCTACTACAGGTGTTTAGCGAAATCAACCGCTGGAGAGCCGGCTTGCTACAGTTGTTGTCTTCGTGCAACGCAGCATTTTACGGGCTGCTTATTGAGTGTGGGGGACGATATCGGCAGGTGTTACATTCCGTGTCTGTGCTTCGGAAGCTTGGGGTTCGCCCTTTGGTGTTGCGCATGCTCTTGTTCTTATTAATATTATCAACTTGTTTTCGCACGCTTGTAGGTGATGAAGCTCAGCGGGTGCGGTGAGCCGGGGCCCGGGCCGTGCTCATTCCGATCCATTTCCAGCCATTCTTCCTCATTGAGACGGGGAAAGAAGGTGTCGCCTTCTATTTCGGCGTGCACAATGGTCAAATACAGTTGGTCGGCGAGTGGTAGAAAGGCTTCAAACATCCCCGAACCGCCGATCACCATGACCTCGTCGACATCGCCGGCGGCAAACAGAGCGCTTTCCGGCGTGTGGACGATGGTGCAACCGTCGGCATGAAATTGCGGGTCGCGGGTGACGACAATGTTATGTCGCTTCGGTAAAGGGCGGCCGATGGAGTCATAGGTACGGCGCCCCATGATGATAGGCTTGCCCAAGGTGATGCGTTTGAAGTGCGCCAAATCGTCGGGAATGTGCCAGGGCAGATCGTTACCGCGGCCGATCACGCGATCGTCGGTCATCGCGACGATGAAGGAGACTGTCGGTTGTTTGGCCATCGAATTTGTCCCTATGCATCAAGCATTGCGCAATACAACGCGAGCCGGAGCCGGTTAAGCCTGCTAGACGGCGACCGGCGCTTTGATATGAGGATGATATTGGTAGTCGACCAGCTCAAAGTCTTCGTAACGAAAATCGAAGATATCCCTTACCTGGGGATTCAACCGCATCGTAGGTAGCGGTAAAGGCTCCCGGCTAAGCTGTAAGTCGGCTTGTTCGAGGTGGTTGAGGTAGAGGTGGGCATCGCCAAGCGTGTGAACGAACTCGCCCGGTTGCAGATTCGTGACTTGGGCGATCATTAGTGTCAGAAGCGCGTAGGAGGCGATGTTGAACGGCACGCCTAAAAAGATATCGCCGCTGCGCTGATACAACTGGCACGAGAGTTTGCCCTCGGCGACGTAAAACTGGAACAGCGTATGGCATGGCGGCAGTGCCATGCGCTCGATGTCGGCGACGTTCCAGGCGCTGACGATCAGGCGGCGGCTATCCGGGTTGCGCTTGATCTGCTCGATAAGCTCGCTTATCTGGTCGATGCTGTTGCCATCGGGGCGCGGCCAGGAGCGCCATTGAACGCCGTAGACCGGGCCCAGCTCGCCATCGGCCGCGGCCCATTCGTCCCAGATGCTGACGCCGTTTTCCTTTAAATAGCGAATGTTGCTCTCGCCCTGTAGGAACCAGAGTAATTCGTGAATAATCGAGCGCAGGTGGAGTTTCTTGGTGGTGACCACCGGGAACCCCTCGCTCAAATCGAAGCGCATTTGATGCCCGAATACGGATAGGGTGCCGGTGCCGGTGCGGTCTTCCTTGCGTACGCCGTTTTCGCGCACGTGCCGCATCAGGTCGAGATATTGCTGCATCGATTAGCCTCTATCCTTTGCTCTCTGTTCCTGCCGTGCCGCCGCTGAGCTTATCGCGATAGGCCCATGCGATCAGTGCTACCCCGGCGATAATCATCGGTAGCGACAAAATCTGCCCCATGGTCAGCCAGCCGAAGGCGAGATAGCCGATATGGGCATCCGGCATGCGGGCAAATTCGACGAGGAAGCGGAAGCTGCCGTAGCCGGCAAGGAACAGGCCGGCCACCGAGCCACGGGCGCGCGGTTTGCTGGAGAACCACCAGACGGCGCCGAATAAGATCACCCCCTCCAGTACCATTTGGTAAAGCTGCGAAGGGTGGCGGGCCATCTCGCCAAGCGGCGGATAAACCATGCCCCAGGGCAGATCGGTCGGTTTGCCCCAGAGCTCTCCGTTAATGAAGTTGCCCAGGCGCCCGGCCCCGAGTCCGAACGGAGCCAGGGGGGCAACGAAGTCGAGCAGGGATAGGTAATTCAACTTGTGGCGGTGGGCAAACAGCCAAAACGCCAGTAAGCCGCCGATCAGTCCGCCGTGGAAGGACATGCCGCCTTGCCAGATCTGGAAGAGATACAACGGATTGGCTAGGAAGGCCGCAAAGTCGTAGACGAACACGTAACCGACCCGGCCGCCGATGATCGCGCCCAGTGCGCCATAGAGGACGAGGTCGTCCATCTGCTGGACGGCGATCGGGGTATCGGCGCGGCGCGCTCGTATTCGGCCCAAAAACCAGGCGGCAAAAAAGCCGACCGCGTACATGAGGCCGTACCAATGGACCGCGAACGGGCCGATTTGAAAGGCAACAGGATCGATATCGGGATATGTCAGCATAGCCAGCGACTATAAACGGGGTTGGAGAAGACTTCCACTTTACCTTTTACAAGAACAACGCGATAGCCGTAGTTTGTGAAGCGTTGCCATTGCCGCGCTCCCTTCCTCGCTTCGAGGAAGGGAGCGCGGTGCGCTAAAAGCTGGCCGGAAGGATTCGGGCCGTCACGCTCTTTAGGTACCGCGTTTCCGGAATTGCCGGGTGAATGGGGTGGTCCGGCCCTTGGTGGCCGATTTCGATTAGCTGTGCGCTGCGGTCGAGATGGCGGGCGCTTGAGAGAACCGCCTGTATCAGATCCTTTTCGCCGAGGTGAGCCGAGCAGGATGCCGATACCAGTATGCCGTCTTTGTTGAGAAGTTGGATGGCGAGCTGGTTGAGTTGGTGATAAGCACGTAGGCCGGCTTTGAAGTCGCGCCGCCGTTTGATAAAAGCCGGAGGGTCGACGACGACAACGTCGAAGCGTTCGCGCGCTTCGCGCAGCTCCTTAAGTGCGGCGAAGGCGTCGCCCTCCACCGTTGCGAAGCGTTCGCTTACCTCGTTTAATTCCGCGTTGCGATGTGCGTAATCTAACGCTTGTTCCGAGCTGTCGATGCACATGGCACTGTCGGCGCCGGCGAGCAGCGCCTGTATGCCCCAGGCGCCGACGTAGCTAAACACGTCTAGCACCCGGGCGCGCGCACGTACTTGGCGAGGGCGGCGCGGTTGGCGCGGTGGTCGAAATACCAGCCGGTTTTTTGGCCGCCGGTGGTGGGGGCAACGAAGCGGCCGCCGTTTTCGTTGACGTTTAACGTTTCGGGGCCTGCGCCGCCTATCCATTCCGCATAGCGTTCAAGCCCCTCCAGCTCACGCATGCTGCTATCGGCACGGATTAAAATGTGGGAGGGCTTTACGACCCGTTGCAGCGCGACCACGAGTTCGTCTTTAACCGCTTCCATGCCGGCGGTGTTGATTTGCACGACGCACAGATTATCGAAACGGTCGATCACCAGCCCCGGCAAGCCGTCGCTTTCGCCGTAGACCAGGCGGTAATAAGGTTCGGGGTAAAGGCGCTCCCGCAGCGCCAGCGCCACCTTGAGTCGGTGAACCAGAAGCGATTCGTTCAGCAGGTGGCGGCTATCGCGGCTTACCAGGCGGGCACAAATCAAAGAGTGCGGATTAGCGTATGCCGAGCCGATCGTTTTGCCGCGGCTGTCGCACAATATCACGGCCTGACCGGGTTGAAGGGGCTTTAGCGGGGTTTTCTCCGTGTCCACTTCGTTGCTGAATACCCACAGATGGCCTCCGCGCAGACGGCGTTCTTCGCCTCGTTTTAGCTGGAGGTGGGGTATTGGGTCGTGCATTTGTCTCATCTCCCGAATCGTAATATTCCGCGATAGTGGCGCTTGGGCTACAATCAATCGTTTATCGAACTCTTGATTGTACCTGAATGAGCCTGGCGGGGGCGCCGCCTGACGAACAGGTCGCGCGAGGCCGCCGGGTATGATCGAGTTGCCTTTCGAGCTGCAAGCGGAGTCTTCTTCAGGTGAGATATTGGATTGTTTTATTAGTCTTGCTGTTTTCGGCACAACCATTGTTTGCCCAGCAAACCAGGTACGTCTCGGACGAGCTGCAAGTCGATCTGCGTTCGGGGCCGACCATGCAGCACCGGATCGTCCGTTTCATCAATGCGGGGACGCCGTTGCAAGTTGTCGAGTCGCAAGGCGATTGGGCTTTTGTACGGTTGAGCACCGGCGACGAAGGCTGGTTGCAGTCCCGCTATGTTGTTAACACGCCAAGCGCTCGCCAGCGCCTTCAGCAGGCCACCAGTCAGCGCGATCAAGCACGCCAGCAGTTAGCCGATCTGCGCCAACAGCTCTCGGGCGAAAGCGATGCGTTGGCGACCGCGCAGGAGCAGATTGCCGAGTTGACCCGCGAGAATGAGCGCCTGACGGAGCAATTAGGCGATGCGGCGCGGGGGCTTGAGCTGTTCGACGAGAACCGCGAGCTGAAGAAAGACATCGTCGATCTGCGGCGGGAGATCCAGGATCGCGATGCCGAGATTAACCGCTTGTCCGATCGGAGTCGCCAGGATTGGTTTGTCGCCGGGGCCGGCGTGTTGGTGGGCGGTATGCTGCTCGGCATCATTCTGCCGCGTATTCGTTGGCGACGCCGTTCCAGTTGGGACCGCCTGTAAGCGAAAGCCAAGCAAATAGTTTTAACATGCCGGCTTTTGCCGGCATGTTTGTTTTGAGAACCTGGTTTTTGGATGATGAGGGCGGATAAGTCCGCGTCTTTTTGAGATTTGCCGGCACGGTTAACGAGGAAAGCCTATGTCCAAGCAGCCGCCAGCGTTGATGCAGATGATCGCCGAGCTGATTGCGATTCCTTCGGTTAGCAGCGTGAGTCCGAAGTTCGACCAGGGGAATCGAGCCGTCGTCGAGCGCTTGGCGGAGTGGTTGGAAGGGCTTGGCTTCGGTTGCGAGATACAGCCGGTGCCCGGCGCTTCCGATAAGGCGAACTTAATCGCTGTATTAGGGCGTGGCGAGGGTGGTTTGGTATTGGCTGGGCACACCGACACCGTCCCCTACGATGAGCAAGGGTGGCGTTCGGACCCTTTCCGGTTGAGCGAGCGGGACGGTCGTTTATATGGGCTCGGTACCAGCGACATGAAAAGCTTCTTAGCGCTGGCGATCGATGCTGTACGAGATCTGCGCGCCGAGGACTTGCAGCAACCGCTAGTCATTCTAGCCACCGCGGATGAAGAAAGCGGTATGACGGGCGCCAAAGCCCTGATCGACGCCGGGCGGCGCTTCGGCCGCCACGCGGTGATCGGGGAGCCGACCGGTTTGCGGCCGCAACGTATGCATAAAGGCGTGATGATGGAGGCAATCCGAGTCGTCGGTCGCTCGGGGCATTCTAGCGATCCTGCGCTGGGCGTTAATGCGCTGGAGGGGATGACGCGCGTATTGAATATGCTGCAAGCGTGGCGCAGCGAGTTGGTCGAGCGTTACCAGGAGCCTGCTTTTGCGGTACCTCAGCCGACGTTGAATCTTGGGCACATACATGGCGGCGATAATCCAAACCGGATTTGTGCCGAGGCCGAGTTGCATATCGATATCCGTCCGTTGCCGGGTATGTCGCTAGAGGAATTGCGAGCCGAACTTCGCCAGCGTTTACAGCAAGCCCTGGGCGACGGGCCGTGGCAGGTGGAGTTGCGTTCCTTATTCCCTGGTTTACCGCCGATGCGGACGGCAGCCGACGCCGATATCGTGCGGGCTGCCGAGCGCTTGACGGGCAGCGCCGCCGGCGCCGTTGCGTTCGGCACCGAAGCGCCTTTTTTCAACAATTAGGCATGGATACGATTGTGCTTGGGCCGGGCGATATCGAGCAGGCCCATCAGCCCGACGAGTTCTTGCGCGTGGACCGACTAAGGCCTACCGTCGACCTGCTGCGAGCATTGGTGCGGGAGTTTTGTCTGAGGCCCGAAAGTGACGGTGCGCGATAAGAAGCGACTCTTCGATAGCGCGGTTATAACGAATAACGATACGGCAGCGACGACGCCGTTTGAATAAGGGGAATCGTGTTGGATAGTAGCGATTACGTGCGGTGGTTTCGGCAGAGTTCGCCGTATATTAATGCCCACCGCGAACGCACCTTTGTGGTCGCTTTCAGCGGCGAGGCGGTGGCCGCGCCGAGTTTTCCCAACCTCGTGCATGATCTGGCCTTGTTATCCAGCCTGGGCGTGCGCCTGGTCCTGGTGCCGGGCGCGCGTCCGCAGGTCGAGCGCCGTTTGCAGGAGCGCGGGGCCGAAATTCGCTACGTTAATGGCTTGCGCATCACCGACGAAGCGGCACTGGCTTGCGTGAAAGAAGCGGTCGGCAGCGTCCGTGTGGAGATTGAGGCGCTGTTGTCGATGGGCGTGGCGAACTCTCCGATGGCAGGGTTTCGTATGCAGGTGGCGTCCGGTAATTTTGTCGCCGCTCGGCCCTTGGGGGTGCGCGACGGCGTCGATTACGAGCATACCGGCGAAGTCCGTCGCGTCGATGAGCAGGCGATTCGCGAACGCTTGGACAGCGGGGCTGTGGTGTTGGTATCGCCATTAGGCTATTCGCCTACCGGCGAGGTATTTAATCTTTACGCGGAAGATGTTGCTTTCGCCGTCGCGCGCGAATTGAACGCCGACAAGCTTTTGTTCCTGCTAGAAAGAGAGCCGCTGAAAGACGATCGCGGCGAGCCTTGGCGGGAGTTGACCGTGGCGGAGGCGGAAGCGCAGTTGGCGCGACTGCGGGATGCGCTACCCGCGGAGCTTGGGCGTTTATGGCAAGGTGCGATCGATGCGTGTAGGGGCGGCGTGCCGCGGGTGCACCTCCTCGACGGCAGGCAAGACGGCGCCTTGTTGTTGGAGCTGTTTACTCGCGACGGCGTAGGTACTTTGCTTACTGCCAACCCGTTCGAAACCACTCGGCGAGCGACCTTGGACGATGTCGGCGGGGTGCTGGAGCTGATTCGGCCGTTAGAGCAAGATGGCGTATTAGTGCGCCGCTCCCGGGAGCTGCTGGAAACCGAGATCGAGCACTTCACCGTGCTCGAGCGCGACGGAATGATCGTTGCCTGTGCCGCCCTTTATCCGCACCGGGCGGAGATGATGGGGGAGGTGGCTTGCGTGGCCGTGCACCCGGATTATCAGCGCCACGGCCGCGCCGAGTTACTGCTTAAACAGGTCGAGCGGCAGGCGCGTAGCCAGGGCTTGGCGCAAGTATTCGTGTTAACGACGCGGACCGCGCACTGGTTCCAAGAGCGGGGCTACAGCACGACGGGCTTGGATCAATTACCCGTCGCCCGCCGCGAGCTGTATAACTACAAGCGTAATTCGAAAGCTTTTCTCAAGAACCTGTAGCGTCGTCTTCAGGTTCCTGCGGGCGATCCTCGGCGGTCGTCGGCTTGCGGGCTCCGATGGCAGCCAATTGTGTCAGCGCCTCTAGTGCCGGGCGGTGTCCTTGTTCGGCTGCCCGGCGAATCCACTCCATGGCTTCGTCCAAGTCCGGTTCGACGCCTTGGCCGTTGAAGTACATATAGCCAAGCGCGTACTGCGCGTCCGGGTTGCCCTCCTGCGCCTCGGCGCGCATCAAAGGCAAGGCGCGCTCGTAATCGGCGGCCAGCCAAGCATTGCGGGCTTCATCGAATTGTGGCGACGTTCGATCGCCAAAACTTGCGCAACCGCTGGCTAGGGCCGCCGTTGCTATGACGGCTATAAGTAGCGTGCGCTTGAATTTGCGTAACAACACAAAGCCTCCTGCTTATGCGGAATGGGTTTCTCGCTTGCGGGCCAAGGTAAGCCCGTCGGCGATCGGCACCATGCTTAAATCGACCCGTGCATCGTCTTTTAAGCGGGCGTTAAAGTCGCGAATAGCCCGTGTTCCCGGCTTTTGGTCCTCAGGATCGGCCACTTGCCCCGACCATAGCACGTTGTCTATGGCTATCAGGCCGCCGGGTCGCAGCAGCTTCAGGGCGTAATCATAGTACGTAGTGTAGTTCTGTTTGTCCGCATCGATGAACACAAAATCGAAACTATCCGCCTCTCCTTGTACAAGCAGCTTGTCCAGCGTCTCGGTGGCCGGCGCGAGACGCAGGTCGATGCGGTCGCGAACGCCGGCTTCCTGCCAATAGCGTTGGGCGATAGCGGTCCATTCTTCGCTGGTATCGCAGGCGATAAGGCGGCCGTTGCTGGGCATGGCGAGCACGGTGCACAACGCGCTGTAACCCGTAAACGAGCCGATCTCCAAAGCCTTGCGGGCGCCGATGAGGCGTACCAGCAGCGCCATGAACTGGCCCTGTTCCGGGGCGATCTGCATTCGCGCTTGCGGCAGCGTCGCCGTTTCGGCTCGAAGCCGGGCCAATAATTCCGGCTCGCGCAGCGAATGAGCCAGTAGATACTCTTGTACTTCCGGTGCTAATTGTAAGGTTTTGTTCGTCATCGTATTCACTGCTCTGAGTCGGATGATGAAGGTGTGACTGTGCCGGCAGAAATTGGTGCTATGTTAGGGCATACTAGCCATCCGTAACAGGGGGGATTGGACTGCATTTTCAGCCTGCATTAGCGGTGTGAAAAGGGCTATTCGCTTTTCGCTCCGTACATTTGCCGAATTGATGCGGTTCAGTCGCCAGCGTACCAATATCGGAACATCTTACGCTTCCTTTACCTCTTCATTGACGTTGCGGGCTTATCAATGTGTGTGGGGCACAGCGCTCTGTGCGGAAGGGTAAAGAGGCGTTCGTTGGTTCGTTAAATATGGTGAATCCCTGCGGCGGTAATCGGAACCGTTGAATCGTAACCGAATGACAACAAATTTACTTCGCCGAAGCATACCAAAAACTTAGGGGGCCGGGTGGCTGCCGGGGCTTTTATTAACGTTCTTCAGATCACGGACATGCACCTTTACGAGGGAGCTGGGCATGCGTTGGCGGGCGTCGACACCCAGCTTACTTACGAGGAAGTGCTGGCGAAGTTGTTGGAGGATCAGGCCTGGCCGGCAGACCTGATTTTAGCTACCGGCGACCTAAGCCAAGACGGCTCGTTTGCCGCGTACGATCGTTTTAAGGCACGTTTCGAAATGTTCGGCGTGCCGACATTGGTCATACCGGGTAATCACGACGATACTGCGGTTATGCGAGACGTGTTTCGCAGCGGCTTGGTGAGCTGGCGTCGAAATTATCTGCTCGGCGATTGGCAGTTTATTATGCTGGATTCGACGATTGCAGGTAGCCCTGGAGGCCATCTAGCCGAACGCGAGCTGGTCGCTTTGGAAGAGTGTTTGGCTGCGCATCCCGAGCATCATGCCGTTGTGTGTCTGCATCATCACCCGGTGTCGGTAGCTTGCCGCTGGATCGATCCTATCGGCGTAGATAATGCCGAGGCTTTTTTCGCTGTGCTGGACCGCTTTCCTCACGTGAGAGCCGTCGTCTGGGGGCATATTCACCAGGATTTTGCATCCGAAAGAAAAGGCGTGCATTTATTGGCCAGCCCTTCCACGTGTATTCAGTTTAAGCCGCGGCAACAGGACTTTGCGCTTGACGATGTGCCGCCGGGTTATCGGTGGTTGCGTCTGTATGCCGACGGCCGTATGGAAACCGCGGTAGAACGCCTTGCCGGACTTCCCTCTAGCATAGACTTGCAATGTAGCGGCTATTAAGGGCTACCGTTCAAGCGATCGTTGTTGCTTGCTTGGCCCGTCAATGGCCGCCCCCTTCCTTAGGCGTCGCTGTCCCCTTCTCGGTCCGTAGAGGGTGGGTGTATAAGTTCGCCCTTTTTTCTGGTGTTTTTCTTGTGACGGTTGGTTATCCTAGTCACGCTGCCTGTAATAGTCCAACAGGGCTAATGAGCTGGTTTTGCTAGAAAAATCAGACGATACTGTGGGGCGGGCGGATCGTTTGGCCGAACGTCCGGCGTGCCAGGGGGCGTGTCGGCGCTTTCTCAGGTTTTGTGAATTCTCTTTGTGTGCAAGTCTGCGGCACGAATGCTGAGGTTTTGTCGCGTTTTAGTCCGGAAGGCTAGCAGTAAGAGGGCGGGGGTTATGGCGGTAGCAAAAGGCCTTGGGGCGCGGGAAGGTGTCCACAGTATGGACGTGATCAAACTCCGGCGTGAGCTGGATGCTCTGCGCCAGCAATTGGAGGATGAGCGCGCGTACTGGAACGGCCGCTTAGACACGGCCCGTCAACAGGCGAAGCAAGACCAGCTACGGCAAGAGGCCGAAGCTTCGGCGCAGCGACGGCGGGCCGATGAGAAAATTGCCGAGCTGATGCGCGAGCTGGAGAGCGCGCGTTCGGAAGCCGAACGGGTGAGGCGCAAATATCAGGAAGCCGGTCGGCACTTAAAGCGGCTGGAAGAGGCCGGGCGGGAGAAAACCCGCAGCGAGGTCGACCGTGTGCTCGCGGCTGCCAAATCCTCCTGGCGGATGGCTGAGGAGGAGCTTGCGCGTACCGAGGAGGAACTCAATAAAAGTCGTCGTCTGTTGGCGTCTGAGCGCGAGCGGAATTTGCGGCTGACAGAGACTGTCAGCCAATTGCGGCGGGAGTTGCAGGCCCAGCGGCCCGCGTCCTCGCCGCGCTCAACTCGCTCAGGGGTGCAAGAGGCGGGCACCGCTGTCGCGAAAAAGCCGGAAACGTCTGTAGGTAACAGGTCGGGTAAAGATCGCAGTGTCGGTCTGCTCGATAGTAGTCCGCCTTCTTTGCATGCGGCTCAGATCGAAGGCCAGTTATCGGACGAGTTTCTGTTATTGGAGGGCGATAGTTCTTTCGGTTTGGGGGCTGTGGCCGCTACCCAAGCGTCGCCGAAGAAGGAAGCCCTGCCTGCCGCACCTAAGGCGGCGGCCGCGATCGCTCCGAAAACTACCGCCGAGCCGAAACTTAGGAAATCTGCACCGGTACGGGACGAATTGCCCGTCTTGAAAGCGCCGGTGCGGGAAAGGCCCGTTAAGGCGCAGTCGGGCCGTTTTAAGCGGTCGCTTCTCATCGCGGTAGGTGCGGTAGTGGCTGCGGTGGCTCTATCGACGGTGGCGCTGGTTATCTTATAGCGGCTGTTTTGTCGCTTCCGGCTCTTTGCTAGCGCGGCCCGCCCTGGCTAGTCGTTAGTCGCCTAGGGGCGGGCCGCGCCCAGCCGGAAAGACGCTCCGTCTCGCCGCGCCCTAAATTTCGATCATTTCGAAGTCTTCTTTTCCTGCGTCGCACTCTGGGCAAACGAAATTGGCCGGGATGTCTTCCCAGCGGGTGCCTGGTGCGATGCCTTCCTCCGGCAACCCCTGTTCCTCCTCGTAAATCCAACCGCAGATGACGCACATGTAAGACTTATATTCCATTATCTTCACCGCTTCATTTGACGCTGTCGCGACCGTATAGTGGGGCAACTTTACCGACTCAAGGGGAGTCGGGAAAGGGATGCTATGCAACGGGGAGCGTAATGGCAAACACGATTCGCCGGTCTACCATCGCCGGTTTGTACGTTTTGACTGACGCCGCGGTGGGCGATCACCGTGCTTTGGCCGCCTTTGTCGAGGCCGTTATCGGAGGCGGTGCGCAGCTTATCCAGTATCGGGATAAGGGCGACGACCGTACTCGGCGTCAACGTGAGGCAAAGGCCATTCTTGCCGTGTGCCGCTCTCACGGGGTGCCGCTTTTGATTAACGACGACGTCGAGTTGGCGGCTGTCGTGGGCGCCGATGGTGTGCATGTGGGTAAGGGCGATGCCTCGTTAGCGCAAGCCCGCACGCTGTTAGGGCCTGAAGCCATCGTCGGCGTTTCCTGCTATGACTCCTTGGCGCGGGCTCAAGAAGCGGCGGCTGGGGGGCCGACTATGTTGCGTTCGGGAGTTTCTTCCCTTCCCAGGTAAAGCCGTACGCGCCGAAGCCCCCGCCGGAACTGTTGACAGAGGCTAGGCGGCACCTTGCATTGCCCCTGGTCGCCATCGGCGGGATTAACGCCGATAACGCCGCCCTTTTGATAGAGGCCGGCGCCGATGCGGTGGCTGTCATCAGTGCCGTCTGCAGCGCGCGCGAGAGCGCTGCGGCGGCGAGGATGATCGCGCAGGCGGTGGCGGGCGCGAACAAGGCACGGCCTTGATACAATGTTCGGCGAGTAAATTGTCAAGAGAAGGACACGGGTTGGTCATGACAGTATCACAGCGATTATTTGAACAGGCTCAGTTCTCCATTGCCGGCGGAGTGAATTCGCCGGTAAGAGCGTTTGGTTCGGTAGGCGGCAGCCCGGTGTTCTTCGAACGTGGCGAAGGCCCTTACCTGTACGATGCCGACGGACGGCGCTATATCGATTACGTCAACACCTGGGGGCCGGCTGTGCTGGGGCATGCACGGCAGGAAGTCGTCGAGGCGGTTCAGCAGGCTGCTGCCAAGGGGTTAAGCTTCGGCGCCCCGACGGAGATCGAAATCCGTATGGCCGAACTGCTGAAGGAGCTTGTTCCCTCGCTTGAACTGGTTCGGATGGTTAATTCCGGGACGGAAGCGACAATGAGCGCATTGCGCGTCGCTCGGGGCTATACCGGCCGCGACAAAATACTGAAATTCGAAGGCTGTTATCACGGTCATGCCGATCCGTTGTTGGTGAAGGCGGGTTCCGGCGCATTGACGCTCGGGGTGCCGAGTTCCGCCGGTGTTCCGGCAGCGGCAACGGCTGATACGCTCACCGCTGTTTACAACGATTTAGATTCGGTACGCGAGGCGTTTAACGAGCTGGGCGATCAAATTGCTGCGGTTATCGTCGAGCCGGTCGCCGGTAATATGAATTGCATTCCACCGGCGCCGGGTTTTCTCGAAGGTTTGCGCGCGTTGTGTGATCAGTATGGTAGCGTGTTGATCTTTGACGAGGTGATGAGCGGTTTTCGGGCTGCTTTGGGAGGCGCCCAGGCTCGCTACAACGTCAAGCCCGACTTGACGTGCTTGGGTAAAGTTGTCGGCGGCGGCATGCCGGTCGGTGCTTTCGGAGGGCGGCGGGAGATTATGGAGCAGCTCGCGCCTTTAGGCCCGGTGTACCAGGCCGGCACCTTGTCGGGAAATCCGCTCGCGATGGCTGCCGGATTGACCACGCTACAGTTACTATCCGAGCCGGGTGTTTTCGAAGCTTTGGAGAGTCGTACCCATAAGCTGGCCGAAGGCTTGCGGATGGCGGCGGCCAAGGCGGGTGTTTCGGTGGTGGTGAACGAAGTCGGTAGCATGTTCGGTTTGTTCTTCACCAACGAAGTTACCGTTAGCAGTTATCGGCAGGTCGTTGCCAGCGATACCGATGCCTTCAAGCGTTTTTTCCACGCCATGCTGGAAGCCGGCGTTTACCTCGCGCCGTCGGCTTTCGAGGCCGGGTTCGTATCGACCGCTCACGATGCCGAAGCCATTGACTATACCTTGGCGGCAGCCGAGAAGGCTTTTTCGGCGCTGAATGGCTGAGCTTCTATTCGCGATGGATCAAGCGCTCGACCTGCTCCAAGCGTTGGAGCGGGTCGTCCAGCTCTAGCAGCGTTTGTTTCGCCTCCAGCGGGAACGGAAGTATTTCGGCCAGTCGGTAGCCGACCCAGACCGCATCTTCATAGCGAGCTTGAACGAGCGAGTAAGGCTCGCCTAATTGTTCCAGGATCCGCTTAAGTAAGCCCACTAAGGACTGATGCTGGGCGGGCAGAGCAACGGTTTCCGGCTCGGCGAGCGTTTCCACCTCGGCAACGGCTAACTGCGAAGGTTTGATTTCCCGGCGTAATATGCGAAAGCGGCGCGTTCCAAGGATGGTGATGCCAAGCAAACCGTCGTCGCGCTTTTCCCAATCGACGATACGGGCGAGGGTGCCGATCGCTTGCGGAGTGGCTGCTTGCCCGACTTCTTCCCCCTCTCGGATCAAGCATACGCCGAATTCGCTATCCTGTCGTAGACAGTTGCTGACCATTTCCAGGTAACGCTGCTCGAAGACCCGCAACTTTAGCGGCCCGCCGGGAAACAGTACGGTATTAAGAGGGAATAGCGGTATCTGCATTAAGCAGACGGCTCCTCGTCTGGGTGCCCCCAGCGGGGCAGCAGTGAATGGGGTACTTCTAAGTGATCCAGAATGCGGGCGACCACGAAATCAACCAAGTCCTCCACCCGTTGAGGGCGGTGATAAAAGCCGGGGTTAGGCGGCAAAATGACAGCGCCCAGGCGGGCGAGGCGGAGCATATTCTCCAAATGAATCTCGGAGAAGGGCGACTCGCGAGGCACCAATATCAGTTGCCCGCGCTCCTTGAGTACCACATCGGCAGCCCGCTCGATCAGATTGTCGCTGCTCCCCATGGCGATCGCGGCTAAGCTGCCCGTTGTGCAAGGACAGACCACCATCCTGCGGGGGGCGCCGGAACCGGAGGCGACGGACGCTGTCCATTCCGCTCCCCCAAAAACCTGTAATTGCGATTCGCAAGCACCAAACTGCGTGGCGAGTGCGCGCGCGGCTTCTTTGTTGCGGGCAGGTAAGCGCAGGTCGGTTTCCATCTTTATCACAACGCGAGCGGCATCGGATATGAGGAGCTTGACCGGGCGGCCTGCGCCGAGCAGGCACTCTAGCAGTCGAATACCATATTGGGCACCGGATGCGCCGGTCCAGGCAAGAGTGACAGGCAGCTGCGCGGCGTTCATGAGCTGACCTCTGCCGGGGTCGATTGTGCCAGTTGCTCCAGTAAGCGCTCATGAATACCGCCGAAGGCGCCGTTGCTCATCACAAGCACGCTGTCCCCAGGCCGGGCCGTCTTGGCAATCGCCCCAATCAGTTCTTCCAAATCGGCGCTTACGATCGCACTGCCTTTCAGGTCGGAAACCGAATCGGCGATTTGCCAGTCCACGCCCGGAGCTTGAAAGAGAAAGCTACGATCCGCGCCGACCAAGGCGTGGCTTAAAGTGTCCTTATGCACCCCAAGCCGCATCGTGTTCGAGCGCGGCTCCAATACGGCCAATATGCGGCCGCTAGGTTCGCGCGCCCTCAACGCCGTAACGGTGGCGCTGATAGCCGTCGGGTGATGGGCGAAGTCATCGAACACCTTAACGCCCGCGGCTTCGCCGCGAAGTTCCAGCCGACGTTTAACGCCGCGGAATTCGCGTAACGCTTCGATACCAACCGCGACAGGCACGCCAACATGGCGGGCAGCCAAGAGTGCCGCAAGAGCGTTATGCGCATTGTGCATGCCGGCTTGGCTCCACTCCACGCGGCCCTGCTCCCGGCCTTCGCCAAGAATGGTGAAGGCACAGCCATCGTCGCTTAACTCGGTAATTCGCCAATCGTTATCAACGCCTGTACCGAAACGTTGCACCGGGGTCCAGGCGCCTTGCGCTAATGCAGCGTCGATATTGCTCTCGTCGCCGTTGGCGATGATTTGGCCGCTTCCGGGGACGGTTCTGACCAAGTGATGAAATTGGCGCTGTATGGCGGCGAGATCGGGGAAGATATCGGCGTGATCAAACTCGAGATTGTTAATGACTAACGTCCGCGGGCGAAAATGGACGAATTTTGAGCGCTTATCGAAGAAGGCGCAGTCGTATTCGTCGGCTTCGATGACAAAGAAGTCGCTGCCGCCGAGCCTTGCCGAGCGTCCAAAGTTACTCGGGACACCGCCGATTAAAAAGCCCGGCTGCATGCCGGCGTACTCTAAAATCCAGGCCAGAATACTTGCGGTGGTTGTTTTCCCGTGCGTGCCGCTGACCGCTAGCACCCACTTGTCCCGCAGTAGCTCTTCGGCTAACCATTGCGGCCCCGAGCGATAGTCGAGGCCGCGGTCGAGAACGGCTTCGACCGCCGGTATGCCTCGGCGCAAAGCGTTGCCGACGATTACGCAATCGGGAGAGGGAGTTAACGGTTCCGGCCCGTAACCCTCATGCAAGTCCACGCCATGCTCGGCTAGCATGGTGCTCATGGGAGGGTAAATGCCTTGATCCGAGCCGGTCACCGTGTGGCCGGCCTCGCGGGCTATTAGCGCAAGGCCACCCATAAACGTGCCGCAGATGCCTAAGATGTGAACGTGCATAATAAAAGCGTCCTAACTCGGTCTTCGTTGCGCGAACTGCGGGGCGATAAGCGCGCTAACCCCGACAGGCAGTTGGCCACATTTTCCACTTTTTTTGCGAAACTTCAGTGCGTGCTAGCGCATTTCGATGCGTGCCGGTGAGTCTTTTATCCTATTGCATCCTCTTTAGGTGGCGCTATCTTAACTTAGGAAAGCATCGGAAGCGGCTTGGTAAACACTGAAATAACGCTCATGGAAGCTTTTTCTTGCGCTGCTTCTGCCTCAGGTTAAGAAGCGCTGAACAAGGACGGGGCGCCTCTGGGCGAAGTGCTGCGGCGCCATCGTGTGGCTCGTTGTCCTCATGCGATTCTCAACAGCCCATTCGCGCTCCGCAAGAGGGCGGTTTGAAGAAAGCTTGCCGGAATCCGGTTGACTGGTAGAAGGAGGTGGGGATGCAGATCGAGCGATTGCTTGCCGGAAAAATTCGTAAGGGCTCGTTGCTGTTGAGCTTCCCTGACGGTCGGCAGCGCCAGTTCGGCGATGGCGAGCCACAGGCCGAATGGCGTTTCCACGATCCCAAAGCGCTTGCCAAAATTGCTGCCGATCCTGAATTTATGCTGGGCCAGACTTATATGGATGGGGCCTGGGACGCCGGCGAGCAGGGCTTGCTGCCGCTGCTAAAGGTTCTTATGCAAAACTTTCCCGCCGCTGGTGATGCCAAAGCTCGCGCTTGGTGGCAGCTATTGCTGAAACCGATTCAGCAATGGAACCGTCTTGCCGCCAGCCGACGTAACGTTGCGCGGCATTATGACTTAGACGAGTCTTTGTTTCGCCATTTTCTCGACCGGGACATGCAGTATTCCTGCGCTTATTTTCGCTCTGCCGCTATGGAGCTAGAAGCGGCGCAGCAGGCAAAGTGCGAGCATATCCGGCGAAAACTGCTGTTATCGCACGATATGAAAGTATTGGATATCGGTTGCGGATGGGGCGGCTTGGCAATTTTCCTCGCGCGTGAGGCGGGCGTGCGTGTAACCGGCTTGACGCTTTCTCGCGAGCAGTATCGCGTCGCCAGCGAGCGCGTACAGCGCGCGGGGCTGGAAGGGCAGGTGGAAATCCGCTTGGAAGACTATCGCGAGCACAGCGGGCGGTACGACCGGATTGTTAGCGTCGGGATGTTCGAGCATGTGGGAGCGCCGTATTTCCGCACCTATTTCGATCATGTATACGGGCTAATGCGTAGCGATGGCGTGGCGTTGATCCACACCATCGGCCGAACCAGCCCGCCGACCACAACTAACCCTTGGATTCGACGCTACATTTTTCCAGGCGGCTATATCCCTGCCATGTCCGAAGCGATGGAGGCGGTCGAAAAGAGCGGATTGATAACGGCGGATATTGAGGTGCTTCGGCTGCATTATGCGCGTACACTTGCCGCCTGGCAGCAACGCTTTCAGCTTGTTCGGGATCGGATTGCGATGGAAAAAGGCGAACGTTTCTGTCGCATGTGGGAATTCTACTTAGCCAGTTCGGAAGCCTCTTTTCGCTGGCGCGACCTAGTGGTCTTTCAGCTTCAATTAAGTAACGCGCTGACGGCTGTCCCAACGACTCGCGATTATCTCTACCGGCCGCTTCGTGGCGATGCGGATGGCGGTAGCGTTGTCTCGACAATGCGGGTTGTTTAAGAAGCAAGGTGTGAGCGGCGAGCCTTTCTGGTGGTTGTGTGGCCGACGGATGGCCTGGTGCAAGCGCTTTTTGTAGAAGTTCTCGATTAGCTGTGTCATCCGACCCCCTATTTCCGCTATCCTTGCACGCCGTTGGCAGCATCGGCTTAGGGTACTACTCTTTATGGCAACTAAAAACGCATTCTATGCACAGTCGGGTGGCGTGACCGCCGTTATCAACGCAAGCGCCTGCGGGCTGATCGAGGCCGCGCGCGAACACAAGGACGTTATCGGAACCGTATACGCCGGCCGTAACGGCATCATCGGCGCTTTACAGGAAGAGTTGATCGATACCTCCCATGCATCCGATGCAGCGATTGCGGCTCTGCGGCATACCCCGGCCGGTGCTTTCGGCTCCTGCCGATACAAATTGAAGGGGTTGGAAGAAAACAAGGCTCAGTACGAACGGCTGATCGAGGTGTTCGAGGCGCACAATATCGGTTATTTCTTCTATAACGGTGGCGGCGACTCCCAGGATACCGCGCATAAGGTTTCCCAGCTTGGCGAGAAGATGGGGTACCCCATTACCTGTATCGGTATACCCAAGACTGTCGATAACGACCTGCCGATTACCGACTGCTGTCCTGGTTTTGGCTCTGTCGCCAAATATGTGGCCGTCTCGACGCGCGAAGCGGGGCTTGATGTCGCATCGATGGCGGAAACCTCCACGAAGGTCTTCGTTTTGGAAGTCATGGGACGCCATGCGGGTTGGATTGCGGCCGCAGCCGGGTTGGCGAGCGAACAGGCGGGCGACCCGCCGCACATTATTTTATTACCCGAAGTGCCTTTGGACGAGCAGCGCTTTCTCGCTCAGGTCAAAGAATGCGTTCAGACCTACGGCTATTGTGTCGTTGTCGTCTCCGAGGGGGTTCGTAACCAGCAAGGGCAATTCTTGTCCGACCTCGGCTGCGTCGATGCTTTCGGGCATAAACAGTTGGGCGGTGTGGCTCAAGTCATCGCGCAGAAGGTTAAAGACGCGCATGGCTACAAGTACCATTATGCGATCGCCGATTACCTGCAACGCTCCGCGCGCCATATAGCGTCGAAGACGGACGTCGATCAAGCCTACGCATTGGGGCGTGCAGCGCTAAAATTGGCGCTGGAAGGGCGAAACGCAGTCATGCCCACCATCGTTCGCACCTCCGATGAGCCTTATCGGTGGGAGATTGGCGTTGCCGACCTCGGCGATGTCGCCAATATCGAGCGCAAGCTTCCGGCCGAGTATATTCGCCCGGATGGTATGGGGATTACCGAGGCTTGTCGGCGTTATTTGCAGCCTTTGATTCAAGGGGAAGACTACCCGCCTTACCGAAACGGATTGCCGGAGTACGTGCGGTTGGAAGGCCATATGGCCGCAAAGAAGCTGGCGCCGTTCCCTATGAAATAAAGCTCGGGCGCTTATCGCTAGCGGGGCGGAATGCATCCGGCTCTCGTAAGTCGTGATTTTGCTTTATAATCCGCCCCGCCATCCGGTTTGCCTAGTAGTCTGCTAGACCGCAAGCCGGCACACTTCTTTCGCAATTCGATTCAGCACTGGAGGATCACCATGAGCCTGGAAAAGGTTACGCCCGGCAAAGCCGTTCCCGACGACATCAACGTCATCATCGAAATTCCGCTGCGTGGCGAACCGATCAAGTACGAGGTCGATAAAGACACCGGCACCATGATGGTCGATCGTTTTATGGCGACGGCTATGCACTACCCGTGCAACTACGGCTACATTCCGCACACTCTGTGCGAAGATGGTGACCCTGCCGACGTTTTGGTCATCACCCCCGTGCCGGTAATTACGGGCTCTGTGATCCGCTGCCGCCCGATCGGTGTGTTGGAAATGACGGACGAATCCGGCGGCGACGCCAAAATTCTAGCTGTCCCGGTCGGTAAGCTGACCACGATGTACGACGACGTTCAGTCTATTGACGACCTGCCCCGCCTGGTGCTGGACCAAATCAGCCACTTCTTCGAGCACTATAAAGACCTTGAGAAAGGTAAATGGGTGAAGATCGAAGGCTGGAAGGGCGTTGAGGCGGCCAAAGCCGAAATTCAAAGCTCGGTCGAACGTTATGAGAGCGCCGCTGTAAAGCCTAATTTCTAGTAGGCGCCGAGCAAGCTTCTCCAGCAGGGGCTTTTGCTGATCGCTGTCCTGCTAAGCTTTTAGCCTCCGGACAGGAGGCTTGCATTGGGGGGTTGGTCGATGTGTGACTTACCCCCATTTTTCGGCACGGACACAAGGCAATCTTATAGATACAAGCGGTCGTCTCTCCCTGTTTTGCAATCTTGAGGAGTACGTTCGTTTGGACTACTGGACATTGGGTTGAAGAGCCCCGATAATCCGGCAATCTTGCGTCGTACCAGGGAAGGCCGAGTGAGCGTCGCTCAGCCTGAACGAATTCTATGCCGCCACTGGTTGGAGGTAGGTCGTATGCCAAGGGTCATGACGACGAGGCAACTCGCCCGAGAAAACCGGCGTTATGCATCCACTGGCGGAGTCAGTGAATGTAACAGCGGGCAAGGGTTTCGTCCGGCCTTTCGTGATAGCGCAACCGGGGTGTTATACCTCTCCAGAAGTCAAAATGGTTCGTTAGCACCGTTTCATTGTCTGGACGGTTTGCCCACCGAGTTAGTTGAAGCCCGCGACCCGACAGGCCGGGTCGTTGCCGTCAAGCCGACCATCGAGGCTGGCTTTGAGCGGAACGGGCGCTTCTATACGCGAGCGGAAGCTGCTGCTGTTGTTAGCCAAGAAAGCTGAGCGGCGTCGCGACAACATCAACAATAACGACTGAAGGGGTCAGTGCTGTGCAGCTTCGCTGCTAGCTGCGACTGGCTTTGTTCGGCAGCTTGGCAGGCGTATACATGGGCTTCTTACAAGTCGCATTCCAGATCGATTCCCAAGCATCCCTCCTTATCGAGCCTTTGTTGGAGGAACTCGGCGCGCAGGCGATTACCTTCGAAGACCCGGGCGGGGAACCTGTGCTGGAGCCAGGCGTAGGCGAAAATCCGCTGTGGAGCGAGGTTAGGTTGCTGGCGCTATTCGACGAAAACATGAGCGCGGACCTCGTTCATGCTGCGGTACAGGAAGCGCTGGACGGCAAAGCGCCGCAGGCCTGGAGCGTTGAACGGTTGGGAGATCGCTGCTGGGAACGCGCCTGGATGGATGACTTCAAGCCGATGCGGTTCGGAGAGCGCTTGTGGGTTTGCCCGACGACAGTATCGCCACCCGCACCGGAAGCGGTGAACCTGCGCCTTGACCCCGGCTTGGCGTTCGGAACCGGAACGCATGCGACTACGGCGTTATGCCTGCGTTGGCTCGACCGTATGCCTTTAGAAGGTGCTCACGTCATAGATTTTGGCTGCGGCTCCGGTATTCTTGGGGTCGCGTCCCTCTTGCTTGGCGCAAAACATTGTGTCGCTATCGATAACGACCCTCAGGCTCTCTTAGCGACCGGCGAGAACGCTGAGCGCAACGGCGTTAGTCCGTACATCGAAACTTTTTTGCCGGAGGCAGCGCCTGAGGTCGAGGCGGACTATGTGGTCGCTAATATATTGGCTGGGACATTAATCGAGCTGGCGCCTGTTATTGAAACAAAGGTCCGCAGTGGCGGGAGGCTCGCCTTGTCGGGGATATTGGAAGAACAGGCTGAGGCCGTTAGCCATGTTTATAAAGCCTGGTTTGATCTGAATGCGCCCGAAGTGGAAGACGGCTGGGTGCTTTTACAGGGTGTGAAACGCTAAAGTATCGGCATGTACACGCAATGCAGCCATTGCCTGACACTGTTTCGTGTCTCGCCGCGACAGCTCGACGTCGCTGGTGGGCAGGTTCGTTGTTGTCTGTGCAATCGTCCCTTCGATGCGCATGACACCTTGTGCGAGCGTTTGCCGCCGGGTTTGGCCGCGGAATATAGTCCCGCGCGCGAACATGAGGCGACAGCGGTTGTAGAAACCCCAACGAAGGACGCTAACGAGGCAGGGGAGGGGCTTGTCGGCCCTGAGGGCAGCGAGTCCGAACGGTACGATCCTGAACTCGGAGCGCTGCCGGAACTTAATATCGAAGCCGAGCCGCTGCCTGCATTGGAGCCGGAGCTAAACGATGCGGTAGAGGTGGGGGAGAGTGCGGTTGCCGACGAAGATCCGCCTGCTAGAGGGGGAGCGCAAGCGCCGAGCGCGGTCGACGCAGTACCTGCGGATGCGATTGCAAGCGAGGCTCGGGCCGACTTCTCTACCGAGTTGGATTTACGCTTCGAGCCGGAGCTGGAGGCCGCCGAAAAGGCGGCTGTGCACGCTCAGCCCGCCGGGCGTACGGCTTTATGGGCGAGCGGGATCTTGCTGCTCATTGCTGCTTTGGTCCTGCAATACGCCTATTTTGCCCGCGACGACCTTGCGCGACATACCGAATTAAGGCCGCTGTTGGAGCGGATGTGCACTCTGGTGGGGTGTGAGCTGGCATTGCCGCGCGCTGCGGACCGCTTTCGCATCGTTCACCGGCAAGTCGCGCCTCATCCCGAGGTGGGCGGAGCCTTATTGGTCGAGGCCCGGTTCCGCAATGAAGCGGGCTTTAAACAGGCTTATCCCCAGTTGGGCCTTACATTGTTCGATGCGAACGGGCGACGCACAGGCTATCGCTGGTTTGCGCCGGAGGAATATTTGGCCGCCGATGCGGTGCCGGCTATAGCCGAGGGAATGCCTGCCCAAGCGACGGTGGCGGTGCGGCTGGAGATTGAGGACCCTGGTAACGGTAGCGAGAATTTCGAGTTCGGGTTCCGGTGATCTCCTTTCTCGACTGTGCCGGCTAATAATCGGGTTGTTTTTCGTCACCCTCTTTAAACTGGCAGCGCTTTAGAGTTATGATCATCTGCCGCGCAACGCGAACCGGCTGACTGTGCTATGGGATTTTTATGTCCGCCCGCTGCGCATAGTGGCGCCGTTTGATAGCGAAAGGGGGCGGAGACAAGCAAGACAGCAGCTCGGTTTGGCCGAGTCTTATGTCCCTCCGTGGCGCTATTTGCGGTCAGCGCCGAAACGATACGAACCTGAGGGAGGCAAGGCGGCGATTGCGTTGTGTCTGCCATCCCGTTTGTCTTTATTTCAGCCGTTAACGGCTACCCGGTTGCCAGCACGTACGAGATATGGAAGAACAAGCGACGACAAGAGAAGTCTCATCTCCGGTGCGTCTCGACTCGCAGTCGAACGCCGCCGTAGGGCCGATCCGCGCGTGTGTCAGTGACGCCTTGGCAACGTACTTCGAGCAGCTTAACGGCCACGATTGCGAAGGTTTGTACCGCTTAGTGCTGGCGGAGGTCGAGATCCCTATGCTGGAAGCCGTTATGCAGTATTGCGGCGGCAATCAGACCAAAGCGGCTCAAGTCTTGGGTATTAACCGCGGCACATTGCGGAAAAAGCTACAGCAGTACGACCTCGACGACTGAGTGCGGATATCTTCATTGCCCTGACGTGTGCGAGCGTATCGCTCGGTGGTGAATCGGTCTAGCGTCAGAGGATAAAATCGATCGTAAAGTGATTAACCTCGGCTTCGTGACCCAGTGCGATTTCAAACCGATAGAGCTTACGTCATTTCGATCGTTAATACTTTCTATCCCGCAGCGCTCCAAAGGCGGGCGCAATCGGCTATAATGCCGGCCCTTTAATTAGTCATATACTACTGTAACGAAGGGAAGCCGCCATATGTCATCTTCAGACTCACGGCCCATTCAACGTGCGCTTATCAGTGTTTCCGATAAAACCGGCATTGTTGAGTTCGCTCAGGCGCTGCAGCGTCAAAATGTAGAAATCCTATCTACCGGCGGTACCGCTAAATTGCTGAGCGACAATGGTGTGCCTGTGGTCGAAGTTTCCGATTACACGGGTTTTCCCGAGATGATGGCCGGACGTGTCAAAACGCTGCACCCGAAAGTGCATGGCGGCCTATTAGGGCGCCGCGGTCTCGATGACGACGTTATGGTGGAGCATGACATCCAACCCATCGACTTGCTCGTCGTCAATCTTTATCCCTTCGAAGCCACTATCGCCCGCGAAGGGTGTACGTTGGCCGACGCGATCGAGAACATCGACATCGGTGGGCCGGCGATGGTGCGTTCGGCGGCGAAGAATCACGCTGCCGTAGCGGTGGTAACGGACGTTGAGGATTACCCGTTAATTGCAGATGAATTGGCGAGTCAAGGCGGCTTGAGACGGGAAACCCGCTTTCGGCTTGCGGTAAAGGCTTTCGAGCACACCGCGCGTTACGATGGGGCGATTGCCAATTATCTTGGCAGCGTCCGCCAGGAGGGTGAGCGGGAGCGGTTTCCGAATACGTATAATATTCAGCTGGTTAAAGCGGCCGATATGCGTTACGGGGAGAACCCTCATCAGGCTGCGGCTTTCTATCGGGAGCATGGATGGCAGGAGCCTTCTGTCGCGACTGCACGGCAGTTGCAGGGGAAAGCCTTGTCTTTCAACAATGTTGCCGACACCGATGCGGCGCTTGAGTGCGTGAAAACGTTCTCCGAGCCGGCCTGTGTTATCGTAAAACACGCCAATCCTTGTGGCGTCGCGATCGGTGCTAGCTTGGAAGATGCTTACGATGGCGCGTTCGCGACCGATCCGACTTCGGCGTTTGGCGGGATTATCGCATTCAACAGTCCTTTGGACGCGGCCACTGCCAAGGCCGTTATCGAGCGACAGTTCGTCGAAGTGATCATCGCGCCGGAAGTGACCGATGAGGCGTTGGCCGTTACTGCCACCAAGCCTAACGTCCGAGTGCTTGCCTGCGGCAACTGGGAGCGCAAGCGCGACGAGGCGTTCGATTACAAACGCGTCAACGGTGGCCTCTTAGTGCAGCAGCGCGATATTGCCACGATCGATCCGGCTAACTTGAGAGTAGTTACCCGCCGCAAGCCGACCGAAGCCGAACTCGACGACCTGTTATTTGCTTGGAATGTTGTTCGATTTGTTAAATCCAACGCCATTGTGTATGCCGGCGGCGGTCGTACCGTTGGCATTGGAGCGGGCCAAATGAGTCGGGTTTTCAGCGCGCATATCGCTGCGACCAAAGCCATTGAAGCAGGTCTGTCGGTGGCCGGCTCGGTGATGGCCTCCGATGCATTCTTCCCCTTCCGCGACGGACTTGATCAAGCTGGCGAAGCCGGTGTGAAGGCCGTGATCCAACCGGGAGGTTCGGTCAGGGATGAAGAAGTAATCGCAGCGGCGGACGAGCATGGCATGGCTATGCTCTTTACCGGAATGCGTCATTTCCGTCATTAAGCCATCGGTCCGTCGATGTCGGCGGCAGATTTTACTGAACTAGGGAGCAATGCGATGAAGGTGCTCATTATCGGCGGAGGAGGTCGAGAACACGCGCTTGCGTGGAAGGCCGCCCAGTCGGCGCGGGTAGAGTCGGTCTATGTAGCCCCGGGTAACGCCGGTACCGCGCTGGAGCCGAAAGTGCATAACATCCAAGTCGGCGCTGAGGATATTCCGGCTTTGGTCGGATTTGCTAGCAGCAACGGAGTGGATCTCTGCATCGTCGGGCCGGAAGCTCCGCTGGTAGCGGGTGTAGTCGATGCCTTTCAGGAGGCAGGTATCCGTTGTTTCGGCCCCTCGCGCGCTGCTGCCGAACTGGAGGGTTCGAAGGCATTTACCAAAGAGTTCCTGTCGCGGCACGAGATTCCGACCGCAGAGTATCGGACATTCACTGACTTAGACGAAGCTCGCGATTATATCCGCGAGCGGGGTGCGCCTATCGTCGTGAAAGCGGACGGTTTAGCGGCTGGCAAAGGCGTTGTTGTCGCACGCAGTATCGATGAGGCTATCGTCGCGGCTGAAGACATGCTTTCCGGCAATGCGTTCGGCGAGGCCGGTGCCAGGGTTGTGGTTGAAGACTTCCTGGAAGGCGAGGAAGTCAGCTTCATCGTCATGGTCGATGGGGAGCATATTCTGCCGCTGGCTTCGAGCCAGGACCATAAGGCGCGCGATAACGGCGACCAAGGCCCGAATACGGGTGGAATGGGCGCGTACTCGCCGGCGCCGGCTTTGACCCCGGCGCTGCACGAGAGAGTGATGCGTGAAATCGTCGAGCCTACTGTGCGCGGTATGGCTGCCGACGGACGCCGTTATACGGGCTTTCTGTATGCCGGTTTGATGATTGGCGCTGATGGTACGCCACGGGTGCTGGAGTATAACTGCCGTATGGGCGACCCTGAAACCCAGCCCATTATGCTTCGTTTGCGCACGGATCTGATCGATCTATGCGAAGCGGCGGTTGACGGCCAGCTTCATAAAGTTAGCGTTGACTGGGACCCGCGGACCAGTGTCGGCGTCGTAATGGCGGCGGGTGGATATCCGGGCTCCTACCGCAAAGGGCAAGTCATTAGCGGTTTGCCCCAAGGGGAGTATGAGGATCGCAAGGTTTTTCATGCCGGAACGGCCTTGAACGAGGAAGGCCAGGTTGTAAGCAGCGGTGGGCGCGTCTTGTGTGTCTGTGCGCTTGGAACGACGGTTTCGGTTGCGCAGCGCAATGCTTATGAGCTAGTTAAGCAAATCGATTGGGACGATGCGTTTTACCGAACCGACATCGGTTACCGTGCGATAGCCAGGGAGCAGGCGGAATAAACGGCTTGTTCTTTTCTGTGGACGACGCATTATACAAAAAGCCGGCATAAACGCCGGCTTTTTAGTCTTTCGGATACCTGTGACGGTAGCCGGTTTTCAATGGGCTCTCAACAAATGCCAGAATGGCCCCAAGGTTTCTCGGAGAGCGCGACGCGTTGCTGGGTTGGATGTCGCTCAGCTTCTCGATGGTTCAGGTAGATCTTCTATCTGAAGGCTTATCTAGGTGAGACGCATATGAAAGCGAAGGATATGTTCAAGCATCAACTGAAGTGGGCACTATTAGCTTATGCAGTTGGCGTGCTTGTGCTCGCTCTCGCGGTGGCTTTGCGCTCGCTAAGCGTTGGGATGGCCGCGGCGTTGTTTATTCTTAGTATTAGCCTCGGCGCTAGAGCCACGATGCGCTGCCCGTTTTGTCAGCGCTCGGTAGCGAGCGACATTATCCGCTGGCCGTTAGTGTGGGAAAGTCGGGTGCCTGAGCGGTGTCCGCATTGCAACACAGAGCTGGATAAGAATATTTATTAGGTTTGCGGTTGCTTTGTTGGAATTAGTTTTAAACTAACTCCAACAAAGCAACCGCCTCACCGAGCCCCGATGAACCTTTTGTTGCCCGCAGCTTAAAGATACTCTCCCCAGCAAGCGAATTGCATGCGTTCACTCAACAAAACAGGAACTCACCGATGGGTAATCGTCTATCCCGCATATACACCCGCACTGGCGATAAAGGTACAACCGGCTTGGCCGATGGCAGCCGTGTCGGCAAAGACGATCTCCGCGTTGAATGCATGGGCGCTGTCGATGAACTCAATAGCGCTCTCGGGCTTGCTTTGAGTCACCCTCTTCCGTCGCCGCTCGGGGAGATATTAAGCCCCATTCAACACCGTTTATTCGATATTGGGGCTGAGCTGTCGATGCCTGAATACAGCGCGACACGCTCGGAAGACATCACACAACTCGAACAAGGCTTGGACGCGCTAAACGAAGAACTGCCGCCATTGAAGGAGTTCGTCCTACCCGGCGGAACGCCGGCAGCGGCCTATTGCCATATTGCCCGCGCCACTTGTCGCAGAGCCGAACGTGTACTGGTGGCATTAAACAAGCGCGACAGCGGCATTAATCCGGAAAGTTTGCGTTATCTCAATCGCTTATCCGATTTGCTCTTCGTTGCCGCCCGCTACGCGGCCCGTAGCGGGGGAAATCAAGAAGTGCTCTGGCAGCCGCGACCGATGTAGCTCTGTTGCGGCGCAGCATAGCGCCTGCTATGCTGTATAGCAGGCTTTAATAGTCGCTGTCCAATGCGGCGATACAAATAGCAACAGGCCCATCAAGCGACAAGGAGGTTCGCTATGTACCAAGTACCCTTCTCTCCCTATCAAACGTCGATAAAGCAATTCTTACAACCGGCAGAGCACCTTAATAAGGTTTGGCTGGAGCAGGTTGGAGAAATGACTAAACGGCAATTTGCGTCCGCCCGCGACTATGCCGAATTAGGTTGGGATCAAGTACGTCGAGCGACAGAGGTGAGAGACCCCGAAAGCTTCCAATCCTACCTCCGACAGCAGAACAAGACGGCTAAGACATTGAGCCGACGGTTCAACGAAGATGCCAAGTCGCTCCTCGCACTTGGCGAGCAGATTGCCATTGAACTGGAAAAGCTCGCCAAAGAAAGCATGAGCCACTGGAGCCAAGCGAAAGGGTAGCGACCAAGAATAATCGCTATCTACCGATATAGTTATTGCGGTGCAACAAAGCCTTTGCTATGCTGCAATGCAGCAGCTCAAAAAAGACATCAGTCAAAATAAACGGACTGGAAGCGGAGGACACTTTATGTTTCAAGATGTGCTAGACCGGACCCACGCGCAGTTTGCCGAACTACTTGCTCCCGCACGTAAACTTAACGGCTTGCTACTCGACAACATCGAAAAGCTGACCCAGTTTCAACTAGAGGCCGTTCGGGCCTATAGCAGCCTTGGGTTTCAGCAGTTACGCGCTTCATGCGATATCAGTAGTGCACAAGGCTTTCAGGAGTATCTCAGCAATCAAACGAAAGTTGCAGAGACACTGAGCAAAAAGCTAGCCGACGATGCTAATACGCTAACGAATCTGAGCAAAAACTTCGGCGAAGAACTACAGAAGTTTGCTCAAGAGAATGTGACGGTCTTGCATCCGGTTGCCCAGCCGACGACTAAGCCGGCCTCGACTAAGGCCTCCCGCAAGTCGGCTTAAGCTAAGACCGCTCCGGGTCCGGGCGAGTATCGAACGGCTGAGCCGTTCGCGGATTCGAAGATAAAGGTCAACGTATTAAGAAAAGAAAGCCCTCTCTGAGGGCTTTTTTGTGTTCATATCGAAAGAGACCCGCCAAGTGGCGGGTCTTCGTCGTGGCGTCGCTTTTATTGGTTATCCGACCGCGCGACGTTCACCGTCCAGGCGCGCTTCCAGCATCTGCAGGCGTTGTTGTAAGGCTTGTTTTTCTGCCTCTACGTGGCGAAGACGGCAGGCATCGCTGAGAACCTGCGAGAGCGCGTCTCTGGGGTCCCGGCAGCCGGTTAGCTGCTGGTGTAAGTCTGGGGCGGGGTTCTCTTCGGCTTCGCTGAGCTGGCGGAGGCCGTCCTCCAGAGCGCGGCGCAGACCCCGCTCTAAGATGGCTTCTTTCTCCTTACTCGTGAGCTTGGCCATAGCCTTGTCATAGTGTCTGCTCATCGCGTTCATCCCTTGTTAAAGTCCAAGGAAAGTCGACGCTGTTGGTCGACGAGCCGCAGGTCTCTACCTGCGGCCCATCTCTCAGCATGGCACAAGGCGGGCTGAATTTCCTCTTTATTTTTACCAGCTCAGTGCACCGCCGGTCTGGTATTCGGTGACGCGAGTCTCAAAGAAATTCTTTTCTTTTTCAAGTCGATAATCTCGCTCATCCAGGGGAAGGGGTTGCCTGCTCCAGCGAAGGCTTCGGTCAACCCGATCTGTTGCAAACGGCGGTTGGTAATGAACCTAAGGTATTCTTCCATCCGCTCGGCGTTTAACCCTAATACGCCGCGCGGCATCGTGTCGCGCGCGTACGCGACTTCGAGTTCCATACCTTCCAGAATGATCTTGCGTGCCTCGGCTTGGAATGCGTCCGTCCACAGGTGGGGGTTTTCCAACTTGATCTGATTGATGATGTCGATGCCGAAGTTTAAGTGCATCGACTCGTCTCGCAGAATGTATTGGAATTGCTCCGCGGTTCCCGTCATCTTGTTTCGCCGCCCCATGGAGAGCACTTGAGCGAAGCCGGTATAAAAGAAAATACCTTCGAAGACGACGTAGAAGGCAATCAGGTCGCGCAACAAGCGCTGATCGGACTCCGGTGTGCCGGTACGGAACTGCGGGTCGCCCAGGCTCTGGGTGTACGGCAGTGCCCATTCCGCCTTGGCGGCGACCGAAGGTACCTCCCGATACATGTTGAAGATTTCCGCCTCGTCGAGGCCCAGCGACTCGATGACATATTGATAGGCGTGGGTGTGCACCGCTTCTTCAAACGCCTGCCGGAGTAGATATTGGCGGCATTCCGGGTTGGTGATATGGCGATAGACCGCCAGTACCAGATTATTAGCAACCAGCGAGTCGGCGGTGGAGAAAAAGCCCAGGCTGCGTTTGACAATAACGCGCTCGTCCTCCGTCAGGCCATCCGCGCTCTTCCAGAGTTCGATGTCGCGCCCCATGGCGATTTCCTGCGGCATCCAGTGATTTGCCGAGCCGGCTAAATACTTCTCCCAGGCCCATTGGTACTTGAAGGGCACGAGTTGATTGAGGTCCGCGCGACAGTTAATGATGCGCTTATCGTCAACTTGAATTCGGCCGGCACCGCGCTCGACTTGCTCAAGCCCGGTCGCTCCGCCGCTTTCTACTGAGGTGTTGCCGTTGTTCCAGCTCAACATGATTAAGTACTCCGTATTTGGGGGCGATGACCGCTGACGTTACTGGCAGGCTTCGCAATCGGGATCGTCGATGCTACAGGCCTGGGGCGCCATCGGTACGGCATTGAGCTGACCGTCGGTGACGGTGCTCTTCTCCACGTGCGTGCGGCCCATCGTGCGGAGGTAATAAGTGGTTTTCAGGCCGCGCTCCCAGGCCAATCGATAGAGGGCGTCGAGTTTCGGTCCGGACGGCTCGCTCATGTACAGATTCAGCGACTGCGACTGATCCAGCCATTTCTGCCGCCGGGCGGCGGCCTCGACCAGCCAGCGCGGGTCGAGTTCGAAGGCCTGGCGGTAGCGCGCTTTCAAGTCGGCGGGAATGCGCTCGATAGGCTGCACGGAACCGTCGTAGTATTTAAGGTCGTTCACCATGACTTCGTCCCATAGGCCCAGTGCCTTGAGTTCGCGGGCCAGGGCAGGGTTGACGATAGTGAACTCGCCGGACAGGTTGGATTTGACGTAAAGGTTTTGATACGTCGGCTCGATACTCTGCGACACTCCGGTAATATTGGCGATGGTTGCCGTGGGTGCGATTGCCAAGCAGTTCGAGTTGCGCATGCCGCGCCGGACCCGTTCCCGTAAGCTGTCCCAATCCAGCGTGGCGGAACGGTCCAATTCCAAAGCGCCGCCTCGGCTATCGGCCAGCAGCTCAAGCGAATCCAGCGGTAAGATGCCCTGGCTCCAGAGCGAGCCTTGGAAGGTGGAGTAGGCACCCCGCTCTTCGGCAAGTTCGGTCGAAGCCCAGATTGCGTGATAGCTGACTAATTCCATCGAGCGATCGGCGAAAGCCACCGCTTGCTCCGAACCATAGGCAATGCCTAAAGCATATAAAGCGTCTTGAAAGCCCATGATGCCGAGCCCGACCGGTCGATGGCGCAGGTTGGCGTTACGCGAGGCCGGTACGCTGTAGTAGTTGATGTCGATGACATTATCCAGCATGCGCATCGCGGTGCGCACGGTGCGCGCGAGCTTGTCCTGGTCCAGGCCGTCGTCAGTCAAGTGTCGGACGAGATTAACCGAACCCAGGTTACAGACCGCGATTTCCTGATCGGACGTGTTCAGCGTGATCTCGGTGCACAGGTTCGACGAGTGCACCACACCGCAGTGTTGCTGCGGCGAGCGAAGGTTGCAGGGGTCTTTGAAGGTCAACCAGGGATGGCCGGTTTCGAACAGCAGTCCGAGCATTTTTCGCCATAGGTCGACAGCGCCGACCCGCTTGAAGTTGCGAATCTTGCCGGCATCTGCCAGCGCTTCGTACTCACGGTACTTCTCGGCAAAGGCCTTGCCGTAGAGGTCGTGCAGTTCCGGTGCTTCTTCCGGCGAGAACAGTGTCCATTCGGCTTCGTCGCGCACGCGTTCCATGAACAGGTCGGGAATCCAGTTCGCCGTGTTCATATCGTGGGTGCGGCGGCGGTCGTCGCCGGTGTTCTTGCGCAACTCAAGAAATTCTTCGATGTCGAGATGCCAGGTTTCCAGATAAGCGCATACCGCGCCCTTGCGTTTGCCGCCTTGGTTGACCGCCACGGCAGTGTCGTTAGCGACTTTTAGAAACGGCACCACACCTTGAGACTTGCCGTTTGTGCCCTTGATATGGGCACCCAAGGCGCGGACTCGGGTCCAGTCGTTGCCCAGGCCGCCGGCGAATTTCGAGAGCAGCGCGTTATCCCGAATACTGCCGTAGATACCGGACAGGTCGTCCGGTACGGTGGTCAGGTAGCAACTGGAAAGTTGTGGGCGTAGGGTACCGGCGTTGAACAGGGTCGGCGTCGAGCTCATAAAATCGAACGACGAGAGCAGCTCATAGAATTCCACTGCCCGCGCTTCGCGGTCGATTTCGTTCAGCGCCAGGCCCATGGCAACCCGCATGAAAAAGGCTTGCGGCAGCTCGAAGCGGGTGTCTTCCCAATGCTGAAAATAGCGGTCGTATAGCGTTTGTAAGCCGAGGTAGCCGAATTGCAGATCGCGCTTGCCGTCCAGCGCTTGTCCCAAACGTTCCAGGTCGAATTCCAGCAAGCGCGGATCGAGCAGCTCAAGGTCAACGCCACAGCGAATATAGGCTTGAAAATAATCGGTGTAGGCTGCTTCCATCTCCGCCTGCGAGGCGGCACGGTGCTCGTTAAATACAAAGCCCAGCGCTTCGCTACGCAGCTCGCGCAGCAGTAGACGGGCGCATACTTCGCTGTAGTTGGGTTCCCGTTCGATCAAGGGGCGGGCGCACATAATGAGTGCCTGCCCCAGCTCTTTTTCCGGTACGCCGTCATAGAGATTGCGGAGGGTGTCTTCAACAATAAGCCGTGGCTCGACGTCGTCCAGTCCCGCGCAGGCTTCGTGGACCGCTTGCGCTAACGCGCGAACATCCAGGGCTTTGCGACTGCCGTCGTCTAACGTAACGTGGATCTGTGGTTCGGCCTGCTTCTGCGGTTGCGCCGCTGCTCGTTCGCGTGCCCGCTCGGCGCGGTAAAGCACATAGGCGCGGGCGACCTTGTGATGCTCGCCGCGCATCAAGGCAAGCTCCACCTGGTCTTGGATATCCTCAATGTGGATGCTGCCATTGGCCGGTTGGCGCCGGCTGAGCGCGGCAACGACCTGCTCGGTGAGCGTATCGACCAGCTCGTGAATACGCTGTGACCCGGTGGCCGAGTCGCCTTCTACGGCGAGAAAGGCTTTGGTCGTCGCCACCCGAATTTTATTCGGATCGAAGTCGGTGACGCTGCCGTCCCGGCGTACGACGCGAAGTCCGACCGCAAGGGACGTGTTCGATTCCTGAACATTAACTGCGAGCATAGATTCCTCCGAACAACTACGTGCGGGGAATCGCCGCGTTGGAAACCGGAGGGAGAACGAATCCCGACCAGCAAGGCAGGCGCAGCTGGTGGGCAGGGTTCTGCCGCCGGGAACCTTTGACGCGAAGATTCCGGCCAGGGCCTTGGAGGTACTCGGACTCGACGGACGACGCCGTCACACCGTTGCGCGACAGTTCCGGACTCTCACCGGATTCCCCTCCCGAGGCCCTATGGGTTGGGCCTCATTTAAGGCGCTACACAATATATGGTATGTGACGGTCGGGATCAACAACCGCTTGTTGTGCTTGTAATGGCATCGGCGCCGGCCAGGTAAGTGGGTGCGACGGTTGCTATAGCGCCTGAATTCCTTTCAAGGTATTGATCGAGGTGGCTTTTGCCTGCTCGATGAATGCGTCGATGTAAGGCTTATTACGATCCTCTTCCCGAACGGCCACGTAGAGTGTGCTCCAAAGGCCTTCCTCGCCCAAGGCGAGGGTTTTCACTTGGGCTGGATCCATCGCTTCGTGTAAGGCCCAATTGGGCAGGGCGGCGACTCCGCGGCCGCTGGCCACCAGTTGCAGCAGCATCACCGTCAGTTCCGCAGAGCGTACTTGCGCCGGCTCTACGCCGGCAGGTGTTAAGAAACGGCTGAACACATCCAGCCGACTGCGGCAAACTGGATAGGTCAGGAGGGTTTCGTCGCTCAAGTCTTGCGGCGTAATCGAGCCGCCCTCGGCGAGCCGGTGTTGGTGCGGGACGGCGAGCAATACCTCGTAGCGGAACAAAGGGCTATAGCTGACGCCGCCGAAGTCTTCCTCGGGATCGGAGGTGATCACGGCATCGATATCGCCGCGATAGAGTGCGGGCAAGGGGTGGAAGCTAAAGCCCATGGACAGATCCAGCTCCACGTCCGGCCACTGGCCACGGTAGCGATTCAATGTCGGTAGCAACCAGTCAAAGCAACTATGGCATTCCAAGGCAACATGGAGTCGGCCACGCTCGCCGGCACCCATGCGGCGCAGGTTGTGCTCAAGGGTTTCGACCCGAGGCAGAACCTCGTCGGCAAGCGTGAGCAGTCGCTCGCCGGCAGGGGTGAAACGCAAGGGGCGGGTCTTGCGGAAGAACAACATGGTGTCGAAGTAGTTTTCTAGCGATTTGATTTGGTGCGAGAGCGCCGACTGCGTCAGATGTAAGCGATCGGCGGCCGCGGCGAGACTGCCCGCTTCGCGGATTGCTTGTAGGCTTTTCAGATGGCGGAGTTCTAGGAACATGAATTTCGCTCAAGTAATCATTGAGAAACTGTAAATTGTTTCATCATAACCCGGGCCTCACACTTCATGCCATTGCTGAACAAGAAGGAGGCGGCATGAGTAAGGTTCATAATCTGGGTTTCCCTCGTATTGGTGCGCAACGGGAATTGAAAAAGGCCTTAGAAGCCTATTGGCGCGGAGATAGCGATCAGGCCGCGTTGCTTGCGGTTGGAAAAGCGCTGCGCGAGAAGCATTGGCGGCAGCAAGCCGAGGCGGGCCTCGATCTTATCTCGGTAGGCGATTTCTCTTGGTACGACCATGTGCTCGACATGTCCTGCCTGCTCGGCGTCGTGCCGGAGCGGTTCGAGCACGCCGGCGGCCCTGTTTCGCTCGACACATACTTCCGCATGGCGCGGGGTCGTGCGCCGAGCGGAAAAGACGTAGCCGCTTGCGAACTGACCAAGTGGTTCGACACCAATTATCATTATCTCGTACCTGAACTGGCGCCGGGGCAGCAATTTGTCGTGTCCAGCGACGCTTTGTTCGACCAAGTTGCCGAATGCACGGCGCTGGGCCTGAGTCCTAAGCCGGTGCTGGTGGGGCCGCTGAGTTTTTTGTGGCTTAGTAAGCTGGAAGGGGGCGATAAACTTACGCTGCTGGACGGTTTGCTCTCGGTCTACGGCGAGATTCTGCAGCGCTTGCAGTCGCAAGGGGTCGAGTGGGTTCAGCTGGATGAGCCTATCTTGGCAACCGACTTGGACGAAGCTTGGCAGAATGCTTTCGAGTATGCCTACAACCGATTGCAAACACCGGGCATTAATCTCTTGCTGGCCACCTATTTCGGCGGTTTAGAAGGGAATCTTGCCACGGCGGCGCGTTTGCCTGTGGCGGGTTTGCATGTCGATTTGGTGCGTGCCCCGGAACAGCTGGTTCGGGTGTTGGACCAATTGCCGCCGTATAAAGTGCTCTCGGCCGGTGTGATCGATGGGCGTAATGTCTGGCGTACTGACCTACAGGCTTGCCTGGACACTTTAGAGCCGGTTGCCTCGCGGTTGGGCGAGCGCTTATGGCTGGCACCGTCCTGCTCCTTATTGCATTGCCCGGTCGATCTGGCAGCAGAAACCGGGCTTGACCCTGAATTGCGCAGTTGGTTGTCTTTTGCGGCGCAGAAGCTAAACGAGCTGGACGTGTTGCGGAGGGCGCTCGATGAGGGGCGTGCCAGCGTCGCTTCTGCCTTAGCCGAGAGTCAGGCGGCGGTAGAGGGGCGGCGGCATTCCGCGCGCTGTCATGACCCTTCGGTTCGGGCACGTTTGGCCGCGGTTCCGCAGGATGCTGCCAAGCGCGGTGTCGCTTATAACGATCGGGCGGTGCGTCAACGCAGTAGTCTGAGCCTGCCGCTATTTCCCACCACGACCATTGGTTCTTTTCCTCAGACTCAGGCGATCCGTCAGGCACGTGCCGACTGGCGGCAGCAACGGATCAGCGACGAGGAATATCAGGCGCGGATGCGGGCCGAGATAGAAATCGCCATACGGCGCCAGGAAGAACTCGGCCTGGATGTCTTGGTCCATGGCGAGCCGGAACGCAATGACATGGTGGAGTATTTTGGCGAACTGTTAGAAGGCTGCGTGGTGACTCGCAACGGTTGGGTGCAGAGCTACGGTTCCCGCTGCGTGAAACCGCCGATCATCTTCGGCGATGTGAATCGTCCGCAACCGATGACGGTGCAGTGGGCAGAGTACGCCCAATCGCTGACCGATAAACCGGTGAAAGGGATGTTGACCGGGCCTGTCACCATTCTGCAATGGTCCTTTGTGCGGGACGACCAACCCCGGGAAGAAACCGCGCGCCAAGTGGCGCTCGCGTTGCGCGACGAGGTGGCGGACCTGGAGCGTGTCGGGGTTAAGGTCATTCAGATCGACGAGCCGGCTTTCCGCGAAGGTTTGCCGTTGCGAGAGTCGGCGCGGGCGCATTACCTCAACTGGGCGGTGGAGTCCTTCCGGCTTGCTGCGGCGGGCGCGACGCCCGATGCGCAGGTGCACACTCACATGTGCTATTCGGAGTTTAACGACATCGTCGAGCATATTGCAGCCATGGATGCCGACGTGATCACGATCGAAACCGCTCGTTCGGCGATGGAGTTATTGCACGCGTTCGTCGATTTCGATTACCCCAACGAAATCGGGCCGGGTATCTACGACATCCACTCGCCGCGAGTGCCTTCGGTAGAAGAAATGGTCGAACGTTTACAGTTGGCCGCCGAGCGAGTTGCGCCCGAGCGGTTATGGGTTAATCCCGATTGCGGATTAAAGACGCGAGCCTGGCCGGAAGTCGAAGCGTCTCTGGCGAATATGGTCGAAGCGGCGCGTCTGATGAGAGAGCGAGCCGTTTCCGGCGCTGCCTGAACTCGCACGTCAAAGGCCCAAAAGGCGGACCAGCAAGGGAAGCAAAAAGGCGGTTAATAAACCCGCCATTCCCAGCGCCAGGCCGGCGAAGGCGCCGGCCTGGTGGCTGATACCAAAAGATTGTGCGGTGCCAAAACCATGCGCGGCCAAGCCCATGGTGAAGCCTTGTACTTCATGTTCGCGGATTTTAAACAGGCGGAACAATATCGGGCCGAGAATGCAGCCGATGGCGCCGGCGATGAGTACCATGCCGGCCGCCACGCTTGGAATGCCACCGATTTGTTCGCTGATCCCGATAGCAATCGGGGTGGTGACCGACTTCGGCGCCAGCGAAAGCATCGTTTCGACGCGGGCGCCGAGCAGCCACGCAAGTAGTAGCGTAGAGCCGACTGCGGTGACGACGCCAACCGTGCAAGCAACCAATAACGGCAAGGCCAAGCGCCGAATCTGCTCTTTGTGATCGAATAGCGGAACGGCTAAGGCCACGGTTGCCGGGCCGAGCAGAAAGTGGATGAACTGCGCGCCGGCAAAATAATCGCGGTAGGGTATATCGGCAAGCAGAAGTAGCCCGATCAGGAGTGCGATAGCAATTATTACCGGGTGCAACACGGGCGTGCCGCCAGCGCACCGATTGATCCAGAGCCCAAGCTGATAAGCCAGCACCGTAAGCAGGATGCCGAGTAGCGGGCCGTCCTGTAGCCAAAGCCAGAAGTCGAGTGCCGAATCAATCATCGTTTCGTTGAGCCCGCCGCAGTAAATAGCGGAATGTAAGTGCGGTGGCGAGCATCGTTAGTGCGGTGCTCACGACGAGGACGATCGCCATTATTTGCCAGTCGGCGCGTATTAGATCGCCATAAACCATCAGCCCCACACCGGCGGGAACGAAAAGCAAAGCCAAGTAGCGTAGTAACGTTTCCGCAACGGTACGTATGCCGGCCGGGACTTCGCCGCGTATCAGTAGTATCGTCAGCAGTATGACCAAGCCTAGAACGGGGCCAGGAATAGGAAGGTTTAGCAAACGAGCGAGAAGCTCGCCGGCAAGTTGGCATATCAGTAGCGTTATAATTCCGGCCAGCATCGATGAGCCTACGTGGTATTAGTTTCTCGGCTGTGCTCTGTCGCCGTCGCGCAGGCTGATAATAGGCCACCCGTTACGTTCGGCATAAGCTTTAAGCACCATGTCGGGGTCCACCGCAACGGGGTTGCTGACCCGTTCTAGTAAGGGAATATCGTTGCGAGAATCGCTATAGAACCAGCTACCCTCCAGGTTTCCTCCGTGTTGCTTCAGCCACGCCTCCAGCGCCTGAACTTTACCGTGCTGGAACGTAGGGATGCCGGTCGCCCGGCCGGTGTAGCGCCCGTTAATCTGTTCCGGCTCGCTTGCCAGCAAATGCTCGATCTCCAACAGCTGCGCAATCGGTTCGGTGACAAAACGATTAGTCGCTGTGATGATCAAGAGCGTATCGCCTTGAGCACGATGATGCTCCAGTAGCGATTTGGCCGCCGGTAGCATCAAAGGGAGAATCTTTTGTGCGATGAATTCGCGCCGAATCTCAAGAAGACGCTCAGGCGGGTGCTGGCGCAAAGGTTGCAGAGAAAACTCAAGAAATGTGTAGATATCCAGCGTTCCATCCAAGTAATCCTGGTAGAATTGTTTACTGGATACTTCGTAGTCGTTGGCGTCGACAAGCCCCCGCTCAACCAAATGCCGGCCCCAGAGAAAGTCGCTGTCGCCGGCAATGAGGGTGTTGTCCAGGTCGAAGATGGCAAGCGCCAAACCGGATTCTCCTTAAAGAGGGGCTGAGTATACAATTCGTACGGCATGTGAAAACGACTGTTTTTACAGTCGTAAACGTGTTTCGATGGTAAGAGATTCTAGCGAAGTGGTGGCATCAGCCCAACTGGAAAGGCTTGTCTACCGCTTGGCGTTTGCGGCGATGGAACGCATTGTGGAACAATACCTGTATAGCGCGGTTACAATGGCAAGGCCTGCAAGTGATTGATTCCGACGGCTTTCGTCCTAATGTTGGCATTATTCTGACGAACCGGAAGCGGCAGCTCTTCTGGGGGCGTCGTATTGGCCAAAATGCCTGGCAGTTTCCTCAAGGCGGCATTAAGAGGAACGAGAGCCCGGAAGAAGCGCTTTATCGGGAGCTGGCGGAAGAAGTTGGCCTGCGAGCCGACCATGTCGAAGTGATGGGGTTCACCCAGGGGTGGTTACGGTACCGCTTGCCCGAACATTTGATTCGGCATAATCGCAATCCTGTCTGTATCGGCCAAAAGCAGGTCTGGTTCATGTTGCGCTTCGTCGGTGCGGAAGAGGATGTCCAGCTGAATGCATCCGGGGAGCCTGAGTTCGACCATTGGTGTTGGGTGGATTACTGGCATCCTTTGTCCGAAGTTGTTTTTTTTAAACGTGCGGTGTACGACCGTGCGTTAAGCGAACTTGCACCTCTGCTTTTTCCCCGTGGCGTGCCGGCAAGGCCGCAGAATGCTTACCGTCGTCGAGGCTCGTCGCGGCGACGGCCGACTGTGCGGTAGCGAGTGGGCTGCGCTATCCATCGATAAGGAAATTCTTAGCGTTGTAATCGCGGGCGGATGGCTGAGAATGGGGCCTTCAGTGGCTCCATCGATGCGCAAAATTTCAAGGAAGGCGCGGTGTCCATCCGCATATCGAATAAAGAACTTAATGAGCGTCTAAGCGCCATTTGTGATGGGCGAGCGGCTAAGCAAGGGTCGCTCGCCGAAAGGTGCCTAGCGCGATTAATCGGAGTAATGCCTGAATGCTGGATTCGCTTCACCGGATTGTGCAGGAGGTCAACGCGGCTCGGGGTTTGAGCCATGCGCTTAATATCATTGTCCAGCGTGTCGCCGAGGCAACCGGTGTTGACGTCTGCTCCGTGTATCTGGTGGACCAAGAGGTGCAGGAGTATGTCCTGATGGCCACCTTGGGGCTTAATCCAGGGGCCGTCGGGCAGGTGCGATTAGGGAAGTCGGAGGGGCTTGTAAGTTTGGTGGGCGAGCGGGAAGAGCCTATCAACTTAGAACATGCCGATAAGCACCCGCGCTTTCGTTATTTCCCCGAAACTGGGGAAGAGCGTTTTCACTCCTTCCTCGGAGTCCCCATTATCCACTTTCGCAAGATGCTGGGCGTTCTTGTCGTTCAGCAGCAGACACCGCGCCGGTTCGACGATGCCGAGGTTGCATTCTTGGTGACCGTGGCGGCGCAGTTAGCGGGAGCGATTGCGCATGGGGAAGCGAGTGGCGGTATCGACGGATTAAGCGAAGGCGATACACGCCGTACGAGTGCGCTGCTTGGCGTGCCGGCGCGCCCGGCGTCACGATGGGTAAGGCCATGGTGGCATACTCGCCTGCCGATCTTAATGCTATTCCCGATCGCGAGCCAGACAATATCGAGCTGGAAGTGGCGGCGTTTGAAGCCGCGGTGCAAGCGGTCCGAGAAGAGTTCAAACAACTATCTAATCGGTTATCGGATGCGGTGTCCAGCGAAGAGCATCATTTGTTCGATGCTTATTTGCGGATGTTGGATAGCGACAGCCTCATTAATGGCGCGATCAATCGCATTCGCGACGGCAACTGGGCGCCGGGTGCACTGCGCGAAGTTGTTAACAAGCACGTGCAGATCTTTAGCGAAATGGAAGATCCTTATCTTCGCGAGCGTGCTAGCGACGTACGTGATATTGGTCGCCGTATTCTCATGCGTTTGCAGCTTGACAGTGGCGATACGCGCACACTGCCGGATAAGGTGGTCCTGGTGGGGCAGGAGATTACTGCGTCGCAGCTGGCCGAAATTCCCCCAGAGCGTCTTGTCGGCGTGCTTGCCGCGAGAGGTTCGGGTAACTCCCATGCTGCTATTCTGGCCCGTGCGCTGGGGGTTCCCGCCATTATGGGCGTGAGCGAACTGCCCGTAGGTCGGATGGAGGGAAAATCCGTCATCGTCGACGGCTATTCAGGGCGGGTTTATATCGAACCGACGGCGGCTGTAAAGCGCGAGTACAAGCGCCTGATGCGAGAAGAGGCCGAGTTGTCGGCGGGGCTGAACAGTTTACGCGACTTGCCGGCTGAGACATCCGACGGGTTGCGAGTGAAACTCTATGCCAATACGGGCTTGCTCTCCGATATTAACTCATCGCTGGAAAGCGGGTGTGACGGTATCGGCCTGCATCGCACCGAGTTTCCTTTTATGGTGCGCGATCGCTTTCCCGGAGAGGAAGAGCAAGCCGAGATCTACCGCAGCGTATTATCCCCGTTTAAGGGGCGGCCGGTTGTCTTGCGTACCCTCGATGTCGGCGGCGATAAGAACTTAACGTATTTTCCCGTGCGGGAAGAAAACCCGTTTTGGGCTGGCGCGGTATCCGCTTAACGCTGGATCACCCGGAAATCTTCTTGAGTCAGCTACGGGCGATGCTGCGCGCCAATGTCGGGATCGGCAATATGCGCGTCATGTTTCCGATGGTGAGCGGTGTTGCCGAGGTCGATCAAGCCTTGGCCTTGTTGAAGCGCGCGCAAAGCGAGTTGCTGGAGGAAGGGCTGAACGTCCGGATGCCGAAGGTTGGCGTCATGATCGAAGTGCCGTCGGCCCTTTATCAAGCCGCCGCGATCGCCAAGCGTGTCGATTTCTTATCGGTCGGCACCAATGACCTTACGCAGTATTTACTGGCTGTAGATCGTAATAATCCGCATGTCGCTAACCTCTACGATGAATTGCATCCGTCGGTGTTGTGTGCGCTGCGCTCGGTGGTCGATTGTGCCCGCCGCCATGAAAAGCCCATCACTGTTTGCGGCAGTATGGCGGGCGATCCCGCTGCGGTGATTGCGCTGCTTGGATTGGGCGTTGACGGTCTAAGTATGAGCGTTGCCAGTCTTCTTCGGGTTAAGTGGGTCGTACGGAGTATCAGCTTCGAACAATCCCAGCGCTTGCTCGCCGAGGCTTTTGAGCTTGAGGAAGCCTCGGAAATTCGTTCCTTGTTCAACCATGCGCTGGAAGATGCGGGGCTTGGCGGCTTGGTGCGTGCCGGTAAGTGATTTCCCGGCGCGTCGCCTTCCTGGCCAGGCCTTAATACCGCAGTGACACGCGAGGGGTGTTCCCGAAGAAGGGGGCACCTCGTTCCATCCCATCTAAAACTAGCCCTCCCTTGACGCGAGCACCGGCAAATTGCGTTGCTTTGACGCAGGTATTGAGAAGCGACTTTATGGCCGGCACTGTGGAAATGAGAATGGTGCCGCAAATGCGAAGTGTTCCTAATTGACATTGAGTCGCATTCAGGGCACTCTCTTAACGAAGAGTTCAAGAGGGTTTTCGCATGTACGTCTGTGTCTGCCGAGCCATTAGCGATCGCCACATTCGAGAGGCCGTTCAGTCCGGTGCTCGGACCATGCGCGAGTTGCGACAACAGCTTGGCTTATGTAGCGACTGCGGAAAGTGTGGCCCCTGTGCTCGCGATGTACTGGTGAAAGAGCTGGAGGTGGCGGTTCCTGTTAAATCGGTAGCCTGACCGACTACTATCAATCCTCTTCTTCCTTCCTGCATGAGGCTCCAGTCTCATGCGGCGATTCTCTATTGCCTGCTTCAAGGCTTTGATAGACTACCCGGCAACGAGTGTTCGAGAGAAATGGTCTGCGTTTTTCTCGGCGTGCTGTTAGGCGCTGAATGATTCCCATAGGGCGGCCGGTTTCTATGTCGCTTACCCGTATGGGAACCGTTCGGTATCGTCCTACCCGGATCAGTCGTCCGCCATGTAGAGAGCGAGAAACGAATATGAAAGGCGACCCGAAAGTTATCGGCTACCTGAACAAGGTGCTGACTAACGAGCTAACTGCTATTAATCAGTATTTTCTGCATGCTCGTATTCTGAAAAACTGGGGCTTGGAAAAGCTGGGCAAAAAGAGTATGAAGAATCGATCGACGAGATGAAGCATGCGGATCGTTTGATCGAGCGGGTGCTGTTTCTGGAAGGTTTGCCCAACCTACAAGATCTCGGCAAGTTGTTGATTGGTGAGAACGTAAAAGAAATTCTTGAGTGCGACCTCAAGGCCGAGCATGACGGCCACAGCTTGTTAAAAGAGGCGATCGCTTATTGCGAGTCGGTGCGAGACTATGTCAGCCGCGATCTCTTGCAAGGCATTCTCGAGGACGAAGAAGAACATATCGATTGGCTGGAAACCCAGTTGGAGCTGATCGGTCGGCTCGGCTTGGAGAATTATCAACAGTCTCAGCTGTAGTAATAAAAAGGGCGAGCCAACGGCTCGCCCTTTCCGTTTGCTTCTCTATGCGACCTTCTCGTCAAAAAGGTTTCACGATCGCCAGTACGACAACCGCAACTAAGATCAGCACCGGAAACTCGTTAAACCAGCGATACCAAACGTGAGAGTGCCGATTCTCCCCTTGCGCGAAACGCCGCATCAGAACCCAGCAGTACCCGTGATAGCCAATCAGTATCGCAACCAGGGCAAGCTTGGCATGCATCCAGCCTTGGCTTAGCCAAGCCGGTTGCATTGCCAATAACCACACCCCCAACGCTATGGTGACGATGGCGCCCGGAGTCGTAATGCCGTACAGCAGCTTACGCTCCATGACCTGGAAACGCTCCTGACTGGTCTTATCGTCGCTCATGGCGTGGTAGACGAATAACCGGGGTAGATAAAACAAGCCGGCAAACCACGTCACCATGAATACGATATGAAACGCCTTAACCCAAAGGTACGCCATTGGAGCCTCTTAATGTGTTAAAGCATGGACTGAATTTGATTCCGCACCTGCTCCATGTTCAGTTCGCCGAGCCGCCGCCAAACGACTCGCCCCTCCGGATTGATGAGAATGGAGGTCGGCGTTAGACGGATGCCGCCGAAGCTTTGCGCAATGGCGTCGTCTCGATCCATAACGATGGTGTAGGACATGTTCCGGTCTTCCACCATGGCCGCCACCTGATTTGGCGGGTCGTAATGCATCGCGACCCCTATAACCTCAAGACCTTCCGGACCGAGGTCTTGATACAGCGCGCGCAGGTGAGGAACCTCGGCGATGCAGCTCGGACAAGTGGTGGCCCAAAACGTAATCAGAACGGGCTTGCCACGCAACTCGTGGAGGTCGAACGTGCGTCCGTCCAGGGTTTCAAAGCTCACATTGGCGGCGCGCTCCCCTTGCCAGGGGCCAACCCATACCAATGCTGCGGTGGCTACGACTAAGACAAGGGCGAGTACCCCGAGAATCTCTTTCCGCTTCATGTCCTTCTACGCCCGTAAGTGGCCTGCTGCGATTTTAACCATCGGCGTCATCCCTTTCCATGAGTTCTTAAGCGTTTTTTGGGGCTCAGTGGCGATAAGAGAGAGTCAGGTGGAGACCCGAAATGACACGAAACGGCTAACGCTTTCGATAATCGATGATGGCAAGCTTAAATAGAGTGCGTAGAATAGCATTTTTGCACAGGCTTAGATGAGGGTCGCGATGTACAAGGTCGGTATCGTCGGAGGAACAGGTTATACGGGCGTAGAGCTATTGCGCCTACTAACGCGCCATCCGGACGTCAGCCTAGAGGTCATTACCTCGCGAGGTAATGCCGGGACGGCGGTGGCGGACATGTTCCCGAGCTTACGAGGCCGCTTGGACTTGCGCTTTAGCGAGCCCGACCGCGATACGCTGGCGGCTTGCGACTTGGTTTTCTTTGCCACCCCTAACGGCACCGCCATGAAATTGGTGCCGGATCTACTGGCCTCGAATACGCGAGTAATCGATCTTGGTGCCGATTTCCGTCTCAAAGACCTTAGCGTTTGGAGCGACTGGTACAAGCTAGAGCATGCGTGTCCGGAATGGGTGGAGCAGGCGGTCTACGGCTTACCCGAGTTGAATCGAGCCGCAATCGCAGAAGCTCGGCTGGTGGCTAACCCTGGTTGCTACCCAACAGCAGTTATTCTCGGTTATTTGCCGCTGCTTGAAAGCCAGTTGATCGACCCGGAGCACCTGATCGCCGACGCCAAATCCGGCGTTTCCGGGGCTGGTAGGCAGCCTCAGCAGCATACCTTGTTATGCGAAGCGAACGATAATTTTAAAGCTTACGGAGCGTCGGGGCATCGCCACTTACCGGAAATAAAGCAGGGGCTGAGCCAGATTGCCGGCGGGGAGGTCGGACTGGTGTTCGTTCCGCACTTGGTGCCGATGACTCGCGGTATGCAGGCTACCGTATATGGCCGGCTACGGACCTCCGATACGGACTTGCAAGCATTGTATGAACGTCGATATGCCGATGAGCCTTTCGTCGACGTCATGCCGGCGGGTAGTCACCCTGAAACCCGCACCGTGCGGGGCACCAACATGTGTCGGGTAGGCGTACACCGACAGCCCGGCAGCGACACCGCCATCGTCCTGTCCGTGATCGACAACCTCGACAAAGGCGCTGCCAGCCAAGCGGTGCAGAATATGAATCTGATGCTTGGTTTGCCGGAAACCGCAGGGCTCGACGATATTGCTGTGTTACCCTGACCGGATCGCCTTCTACGAAGAAGGCGGCACTTTATCCGTGCGAAGTTGACTAAACGGATAGGGAAAACCGACAATTTAAGTTGGTGGGCGGTGAAACACTGGACGGTTTTTTGTGCGTCGGGCGTCGGTTGTCTTGAGTTGGCGGTAAGGCAATATAAGTGTTCGATGTTTCCTCAAATTCCTCGGAGGCCACGTAGTAATGAGCGAAGCGGCTGTTGAACAATTTACCAATGTGATTTTTACCGATAGTGCTGCGAACAAGGTGCGGTCGCTGATCGAGGAAGAGCAGAATGACGACCTCAAGCTGCGGGTGTACATCACCGGCGGAGGCTGCTCCGGTTTTCAGTACGGATTTACTTTTGACGAAAATGTCGAAGACGGCGATACGATTGTCGAAAAGAATGGCGTCACTCTGCTGATCGATCCCATGAGCGGGCAGTATTTGATGGGAGCCGAGATCGACTATGTGGAAGGCGTCGAAGGCGAGCAGTTCGTCATCCGCAATCCGAATGCCTCGACGACGTGTGGTTGCGGTTCGTCGTTCTCGGTCTAACTAGGGACCGTGTATCTTTATAGCCGGGGGGAGTAATCCCCTCGGCTCACTCCGGCGTTGGGGGCGAAACCTGCCCCCGAAATATCCCGCCTAATACGCGATAGTCGTTAGCGCCCGTTACTCTGGGTTCGTTGCCCGCCGCTCCATGAAGGGTTTTCATCGCTAGCCAAGCGAATGCGGACGCTTCGACGTAATCCGGGTCAAGGCCGAAGGCTGCCGTCGTCTCAAGCCGAACGGGCTGGAGCCGCTGGGCTAGTCGTTCCATCAAATAGCGATTATGCGCTCCGCCGCCGCAAACCAGCACCCGCGTTGCCGCCGGGGACGCCAGGGCAATAGCATCGGCAACCGTTTGAGCGGTTAGTTCGACGAGCGTTGCCTGGACATCGACCGGAGGGATGCGCCCTCCTAGTCGAGCAAGTGCGGCTTCGATGAAGCCTACATTGAAATACTCAAGGCCTGTGCTCTTCGGTGCGGGCATGCGGAAATAGTCGGCGTCGAGCAGACTTGCCAGCAGGTCAGGGACGACAGTGCCTTGAGCAGCCCAGGTTCCTCCCGGGTCGTAAGGTTTGCCCTGGTGTCGCAGGCACCAGCGGTCCAAAAGGGCGTTGGCCGGTCCGGTATCGAAACCGCTTGCCACCTCTCCTGGCAGCAGGAGAGTAATGTTGGCGATGCCGCCCAGGTTTAGTACGACGCGAGCCTCATTGTCGTCGCCGAACAGCGCCTGATGAAACACTGGTACTAGCGGTGCGCCTTGCCCGCCCGCTGCGAGATCGCGGCGGCGGAAGTCGGCAACCGTGGTTATGCCAGTGCGTTCGGCGATGACGTTGGGGTCGCCGATCTGGCAGGTAAAAGCCGGGTTGCCATCGGGTTCGTGCCAAACGGTTTGGCCGTGGCTACCGATAGCTGTCACATCCTCTGCCTTGAGGCTCTCTTGCAATAGCAATCGGTTAGCCGCTTCTGCGAACAGTTCTCCGACTTCAACGTCCAGTTGAGCAATCTGATAAAACGGAGAGTCGCGTCGGGCAGCTGCTATACGCTGTTTAAGCAAGGAAGGAATGGGGTGGGATAGACTCGCTTCGACCTTCAGCGTCGGAGAAAAGCTAACCAGTGCCGCGTCTACGGCGTCGGCACTGGTTCCCGATATCAAGCCTAGGAACAGCTCGTCCATGGCTGTTTAGTCATCCTGTAGTGCGAAATCGCTACGGATAATTGTGTCGAGTTTTGCGACCAGCGGTGCGGTTTGTGCCTCAAACTGCGCGCGGTACTCTTGCGCAATCGGCTCCGCATCCGGTAGCTCAACCGTCACCGGATTGCGATGTACCCCGTCGACCAGAAACTCATAGTGAAGGTGAGGGCCGGTGGCGAGTCCGGACTGGCCCACGTAGCCAATGACTTGACCCTGCCGTACCCGGCTGCCCGCACTTAAGTTATTGGCATAACGCGACATATGGGCATACAGCGTACTATAGCGCGTGCCGTGCTGGATCACGATCGTCCGACCGTAGCCGCCTTTCCAGCCTAAATGAACAATGCGTCCATCGCCTGCCGCTTTAATAGGAGTGCCGGTTGGAGCCGCATAATCGACGCCCCGATGGGGACGGCGCGTACCATGGATCGGATGTAGTCGGTTGGGATTAAAGCCCGAGCTGATCCGCCGGAAATCCACCGGCGAGCGAATAAATGCCTTTCGCATGCTGCGGCCGTCGGGCGAAAAATAATCTGCTCGCCCATCGGGGTATTCAAAGCGTACAGCGCGGACCGTACGGCCGCGGTTAACGAATTCCGCCGCAATAATATTGCCCGTGCGGACCTTTTCGCCGTCCCGATGTAGCTCCTCGTAGACAACCGAAAAACGATCGCCTGCCCGGATATCTAACGCGAAGTCGATGTCCCAGCCGAATATGCCGGCAAGTTCCATGATCAAACGATCGTTCAAGCCGGCGCTACGACCGGCGAGAAACAGCGACGAGTTGATCACGGCGGAAGCATGCGTCACATGCGTTTCCAGCGGGTTCGCTACCAAGTTGGTAGTAAACCCTGCCTCTTCTTCCCAATCGACGTGTAAGGTTACGCTTTCGTCAACGGCGTAGCGAATGCCTAACAGGTCGCCGTCGACGATGCGGAATCTTATTTCGTCGCCAGGAAAGATTCGGCGCAGCGACTTTGCCGGCTCGCCCGTTGCCATGATGTTGTGAAGCGTACGCGGGCTTAAGCCCATGCGGTTGAAAATAGCCGCGAGACTATCGCCAGAGCGAACGGTGATGACCTCCCACGACTCATCCAGCTCTCCGGCAACAGCAGGTTCTATTGCGAGCTCAGGTTCGGCGTCGATAGCGGCCGATTCCGGCTCGTCCGCTGCCGGGGGCAGCGCGACGACAGCACCTTCCGTGGCTTGTTGAATGCCGGGAAGGGCCAGCGGCGATTCAACTCGTTGCCCTTCGGCGACCGCAAGCGTGCGCTCCCCAAGTGCTTCGGCCTTGTCGTTGCTGAGCAGCAAAAAGCTGGCTCCGGTGAAGCCCGATACCGCCAGCATGATCCAATGCAGCTTCTTCAGGCGCAGGACACGCCCCTTCGACCGCTCACGCCAGCCAGCACTCGATTTGAAATCTCTATTTGTAAAGCGTGTGTATGCCACAGTAATCCCATCCCTCTTGAGCGGGAACCATAGCTAGAACCGTGTAGCGGGGTCAACGAATTCTTAACTATGTCGTTTAAGGTGTGACCGTTTGTGCATGTTGTACCGGAAAATTCGCCTGCAACGTGTGCGACCGTTCGCGTTTCCGGTAGAATCCCGCCTCTTGCGGTACATTCCGGGAGGCGATGATGAGTTCGGTAAAAGAGGCGCTGGCAATAATCCGGCGTGGCACGGAAGAGATATTAGTAGAAGGTGAGCTAAAGGAGCGTCTGGAAAGCGGCCGTCCGCTGCGTATTAAGGCAGGGTTCGACCCGACGGCGCCCGATCTTCATCTCGGCCATACCGTGCTTATTAATAAGCTGCGCCAGTTCCAGCTCTTGGGGCACAAGATCTTATTCCTCATCGGCGACTTCACCGGCATGATCGGCGATCCCACCGGCAAGAACGTGACGCGCAAGCCGTTGACGCCGGAAGAGGTTGCCGAGAATGCGCGCACCTATAAAGAGCAAATCTTCAAAATCCTAGACCCCGAGTCGACAGAAATCGTATTTAACTCCGACTGGATGGGTAAGCTGTCCGCTGCCGACCTCATACAGCTCGCATCGCGGCATACGGTGGCTCGGATGCTAGAGCGCGACGATTTCCATAAGCGCTATACCAATAACCAGTCGATCGCCATCCACGAATTTCTCTACCCGCTGATTCAAGGCTACGACTCCGTTGTGCTTAAGTCCGATGTCGAACTCGGCGGGACCGATCAGAAGTTCAACCTTCTTGTCGGGCGCGAGTTGCAAAAGGCCTATGGTCAGGCACCGCAAACCATTATCACCGTGCCCATCCTGGAAGGTCTGGATGGCGTGCAGAAAATGTCTAAGTCGTTAAATAACTATATCGGCATCCAAGAGCCCGCCGGAGAAATGTTCGGTAAAGTGATGTCGGTGAGCGACGACCTTATGTGGCGCTACTTCGAGCTGCTGAGCTTTAAGAGCGAACAAGAGGTGGAAGCGCTGAGGCGGGATGTCGTGCAAGGCCGCAATCCGCGCGATGTGAAATTCTTGCTTGCTCATGAAATCGTCGAGCGCTTTCATGACCGGGACGCCGCCGATCAAGCGCAACAGGAATTTGTCGCAAGGTTCCAAAAGGGGGCCATGCCGAGCGAAATGCCGGAGCACACCGTTAGCGTCGGCCAAGACGGGGTCGGTTTGCCGCAGTTGTTGAAGCAGGTTGAGTTAACCGCCAGTACGTCCGAAGCCATCCGCATGATCAAGCAAGGAGCTGTGCGTATAGATGGCGAACGTAGCGAGTCGCCCGCGCTTGTGCTTGCAGCGCCGGCGGAGCTGGTTGTGCAAGTCGGTAAGCGCCGGTTCGCTCGCGTCACCTTGGTGGCGTGAGCGCGGCGCACCGTCGCCGTCGAAATATTAGTGCGGAATTAAGTTGACAAGGAGAGGGTCTAGATGTAAATTCTCGACCCTCGTTTCGCGAGACGCGGAACGGCCCGCAACCCACCGCAAATTGGGGGTTGACAGGGGAGAGGGAAAGCGTAAAATGCGCGTCCCTGCTGAGGCGAAAGGCCTTGGCGCTGAGGCGGAGCCGAAGGGTTCTGCGCTCTTTAACAAGA
>NZ_NFZV01000020.1 GCF_003399765.1 Alkalilimnicola ehrlichii
GGCGACCCGGAGGCGCTGCCCCGCTGCGCGGGGTTCCCTGCGCTTCTCGGGGCTTTCGGGGTTCGCCCGACAGGCCTTTGTCGCTGCGCTATCCTGCTCCGCGCCAAAGCCCAGGGCGCACATCCGTGTGCGCCGCTCGGCGGGACAGGCGTCCACCGGACGCCCGTCGCTTTCCGCCTCGCCCCTGGCCTGACGGTCGAATGGCCGCCCTCCCTGGCGGCCACCCCTACGGGGCCTAGTCCGAAAGCCCCTGCGATGCTCGGCAGCGCCAATGGGCAAGAGCAAGACCCTTCGATCCACGCCTTCCCAAGGCACAAACACCAACCCGGCTAACAGCGTCAGGCGGGTTGGGGATGGCAGAGGCAGTGAACGAAGCGCACAACAACTATCTCGAATCGAAATTTCCCGCGCTTACTTCTCGACGAAAGCACGCTCAATCACATAATGACCGGCATGGCCCTGATGCTTGGAAGCCTCGAAGCCGCGCTCGTCGAGCATGGCGGTGACGTCTTTGAGCATGGACGGGCTGCCGCAGAGCATGGCGCGGTCATGTTCCGGGTTGAGCGGCGGTAGGCCGAGGTCGTCGGTCAGCTTGTTTTGCTCGATCAACGTCGTGATCCGGCCCTGGTTGCGGAACTCTTCGCGCGTTACCGTCGGGTAGTAGACCAGCTTCTCGCGGATCTCGTCGCCAAGATACTCGTGCTCAGGTAGCTCATACTGAATATAGTCGTGGTACGCCAGTTCGCTGACGAAACGCACGCCGTGTACCAAGATGATCTTGTCGAAGCGCTCATAAGCTTCCGGATCTTTGATGATGCTCATGAACGGCGCAAGCCCCGTGCCGGTGCCGAACAGGAACAAGTTTTTGCCAGGTAGTAAATCGCCCAGCACTAACGTGCCAACCGGCTTGCGGCTGACCAGCAGGTTGTCGCCTTCTTTAAGATGCTGCAGACGCGAGGTTAACGGCCCGTCAGGCACCTTGATGCTGAGGAATTCGAGGTACTCCTCGTGGTTAGCGCTTACAATGCTGTAGGCGCGCATCAAAGGTTTGCCCTCGACTTCGAGGCCGATCATGACGAAGTGGCCGTTCTCGAACCGCAGGGACGGATCCCGGGTGGTACGGAAGCTGAATAATGTGTCGTTCCAGTGGTGGACGCTCAGCACTTCTTCCTGGTTCACGCTCGCCATGGCAACCCTCATCGACGTTGGCAAGTGACTCACTTGCGGGATTTTTCATTGGGTTGATTCTACTGTAAACGCATCCAATCGGTAAAATGGGATAAATAGATAGACGTAACCGGAAAATTCGATAATGCGCTATTCCTTTCGACAGCTCGAAGTGTTTCTGGCCGCTGCGCACTACGAGAACATCACGCGTGCCGCGGAAAGCCTCTCTATGTCGCAATCGGCAGCGAGCAGTGCTTTGCGGGATTTGGAGCAGCAGTTCGATGTGCAGTTATTCGACCGCGTCGGTAAACGATTACAGGTCAACGAGCTGGGACGCTCGCTGCGCCCGCGCGCCGAAGCGCTGTTGGAGCAGGCGCGAGAATTGGAAGCTGCCTTGTCCGGACAGTCGTCGTTCGGGCATTTGAAAGTAGGGGCAACCTTAACCATCGGCAATTACCTCGCGGTCGGCATTATGGCGCGCTACATGGGCGAGCAGGCCGGGGCAACGGTCTCGCTGGAGGTTGCCAATACGGCCACGATTGCGGGCAAAGTGAGCCGCTTCGAGCTGGATGTCGGCTTGATCGAAGGCGAATTGCACGATCCCGATTTGGAGGTGTTCCCCTGGCGCGACGATGAACTCATTGCGTTTTGCGCACCGTCGCATCCTTTGGCCCAATGCGAGCGGTTAACCGACGAGGATTTGCTATCCGCCACCTGGATTCTGCGCGAGCCGGGCTCCGGTACCCGCCAGACCTTCGACCGGGCGATGCACGGCCTATTGCCGGAACTGAACGTGCTGTTAGAACTGCAACATACCGAAGCGATTAAGCGCGCGGTGGAAGCCGGTTTGGGAATCGGCTGCCTGTCCCGCGTGACCTTGGCGGAGGCGTTCCGCCGCGGCAGCCTAGTGCCTTTGCCCGTGCCGCACCGGGATTTCCAGCGCCGCTTTTACTTTATTCTGCACCGGCAGAAGTTTCGCAGTCCCGGCATCGAGCGTTGGCTCGAACTGTGCGGAGAGACGGGGTAAGTCTAATACATTAAATTCTGCTAATGTTTTGGCCGCCTGATTACTTGCATACAACAATGAGAATACGCCGAGGAGTTATGCGATGAGGAAAAATATACTCATAACCGGCGCCAGTTCCGGGCTCGGGGCTGGTATGGCGCGGGAGTTTGCTGCTCGGGGAGCCAATCTCGCGCTATGCGCGCGGCGGACGGAGAACCTCGAAGCGCTGAAGGCGGAGCTTGCAGCCAGCCACCCTGATATCCGGGTGTCGATCAAAGCGCTCGATGTCTGCGACTACGAGCGTGTCTTCACGGTTTTTCGCGCCTTTCGGGATGAGTTCGGGACGCTGGATCGGGTTATCGTCAACGCCGGCCTAGGTAAAGGCAAGTCGCTCGGTACCGGCTATTTCTACGCCAATCGCCAAACGGCCGAAACCAACTTTGTGGCAGCGCTGGCCCAATGCGAAGCGGCACTGGAGATTTTTCGCGAGCAAGGCGAGGGGCATTTGGTTGCCATTTCCTCCATGAGTGCCATGCGCGGCATGCGTGGCAACATCACGACCTACGCTGCCACCAAGGCCGGTTTGGCCGCGCTGGCCGAGGGGATTCGAGCCGACGTGCTGGGCACGAATATAAAAGTGTCGACGATTTTCCCCGGCTACATTCGCAGCGAAATTAACGAGAAGGTAAAGAACACGCCGTTCATGGTCGATACCGAAACGGGGTGCCGCGCGTTGGCGAAAGCCATCGAACGGGAACCGGCCAAGGCTTGCGTACCGGCGTGGCCCTGGGTGGCGGTCGGCTTTTTGATGCGGCATCTGCCGCTTAAATGGGTAGCCCGTATGGGCTGAGCGAATGCCGAACGTAGGTCTGTGTCGACCGCAGGCCCGACAGGTATAGGCAATTCCTTCATTCGACCTGCAGGAGGTTTGTAGTGGTGTCGTCCCATTCCCAGATTGAGCAACATTATGGTCAGGACGACCTCAAGCAAAAACTACTTAACGCCTTGCAGGAAGCAGGTAAGAACCCGGAGGCCTTGAGCCGCGACGATATCGCCGGGTTCGAAGAGTTTCATATCCGTGGCCGCCAGGCAACGCGCGAACTGGCTACGGCAATGGAGCTTGGGGCGGGGATGCGGGTGCTCGATGTCGGCTGCGGTATTGGCGGTCCGGCGCGGACGTTGGCGAGCGAGTTCGACTGTGAAGTAACCGGCCTCGATTTGGTGGACGCCTACATCGAGGCCGCTACCGACTTAAGCCAGCGCGTGGGCCTTGCCGATAAGTTGAGCTTTCGACAAGGAGACGCCGCGGCGCTGCCGTTCGACGATGCAGCGTTCGATGCCGCGTTGCTTGAGCATGTTTCCATGAACATCGCCGACAAAGCCGGTTTGTTCGCCGGGCTTAAGCGCGTGTTACGCCCCGAAGGCAAGCTGGGGCTTTACGAAATCTGCGCCGGCGAGCAGCCTTCGCCGCATTATCCGGTGCCCTGGGCGGGAGACGAGACGATCGATTTCTTAAGCCCAGCCACCGAGCTACAAGCGGCCGCCGAGCAAGCGGGGTTTACCGTACTCGCTTGGCGGGATATTTCCGAGGTTGCGTTGGCTTGGCTGCGGAATATGCAAGAGGCGAGGGCAGATCGACCGCAGACTTCGCCGTTAAGCCTGAACCTGTTAATGGGAGAGGCCGGCGAGGAGAAGACAAACAACATTCTTCGCAACCTCGAAGAGGGCCGCATCGGTATTGTGCAGGCCGTGCTGCAAGCCTAGTCATAAGCGATGTAAAGCTTCGTCCACGCGCTCGGCAATCAATGCACTGGCTTGGCGGCTGATGGCCGGCGGCAGCAAGCCCACGGCGGTAAGCTCGGCCAGTGCGTCTTCCGAGGAGACTTGCGCCAGCATATCGGCTTGTCGGCGACGCAGGTCGTGGTGCTTGCGGGCGACGGTGCGGTCCAGGGTTTGCAATTGTCGCTCGGCATCGCGCTCCCAGTTTAAAAAACCGCCTTCGCATCGCGCACGGCAGCGGTTTGCATATTAGGTAAGCGCTCCAGCAGGTCCAGCGCTTCCAGAGTGCGTCTGGCCGCCAAGCGGCGGGCGCTGGCTTCGGCATAGGCAAGTTCATGGGCGTCTTCTCCCGCCGGTGGCGGTAGCTTCGCCGTAAGAGCCTCTATGCAGTGATCGAACCACGGGCGGTGGCGCTGGCGAGCGGCAAGGCGTACCCGATCCAGGCTGACTTCTTCGATTTGGTCGTCCACTTCATGTAAGAGCGTGCGCGCAACGGGGGCGGGTAACAAGCCGGCATCGCTTAGTCGTTGGTATACTTGCCGTTCCACCGCTAGCCCGCGGCGCACCGCGACATGCACCTCTTCCTCCGGTGTGAGTTCAATTCGAATAAGCTCTTGATAGGTGCTGCTGTCTAGTTTCTCCAGCGCTTCTTCGATGATCGGTTCGCGCAGCGACAACTCCCGCAGCCGCTCCTGCGCAGCAGCAATTCCGGTGAGCCGAGCGCCTAAGGTTAAGAATCGGTCGGCGCGACTGGGTTCGGTAAGCCCTAAGCGCTCTACTAAGCGGCCGATGGACGTGGCGTTAATCAGCAAAGTGGCCAGCACGACACCGCCTGTCATTGCGATGAACAAGTCCCGCTCGGGCAGGGTTTCGGGTAAGGAGAGTGCCAAAGCCAATGCAATCCCGCCGCGTAAGCCGCCCCAGATGAGCACGGCTTCGTTGCGCCAGCCCACCGGCGGGATGCCCGCCAGGCGTTGTACCAGGTAAACCAAGGGCACGACCGCCACGGTGCGGGCAATCAGCGCGATCAGGATAATCGCGAGGATAAGCGGGCCGTGCGTAACAAGTAGGGCCGGGTCGATCGCCAGGCCGATGAGTAGAAACAGCAGAACGTTAGCCACATAGGCCAGCCCGACCCAGAACACGCCGCCGGTCTTACGCGCTTCGGCGCTGGCCCGAGTGGGCGCTAGCGCACCGACCACAATGCCTGCGCCTACCGTGGCCATCACACCGGAGATGGCCAGTACGTGCTCCGCCAGTACAAAGCTGCCATAAGCAAGCGCTAGCGAGAGTGCAATCGGCGAATAACGATCCAGCCAGGGGAGAATAAGCGCGGCCAATAGCCCCAATATGGCGCCGATGACTAATCCGCCGAAGAACACCGACAGGAAGCCGACCAGCCCTTCGCCCAAGTCGAAGGTCGCGCCGAGTGCGACGGCGAGCAGAATATTAAACAGCACAACGACGATGCCGTCGTTCAACAAGCTTTCGCCTTCGATCAGAATAAGCAACCGTTTGGGCACGCCCAAACGGCGGAATATGCCGACGACGGCTACCGGGTCGGTCGCCGAAATCATCACCCCGAATAGTAGCGCTGCCGCGAGCGGTACCGCGAACAAGACATTTAAGCTAAGCCCGATGAGTCCGGCGGCGATGGCCAAACCCGGTAAAGCCAGCGCGAGAATCGGCAGTAAGTTACGGAAGAAGGCACGGCTGGCTAAGGCGAAGGCGGCTTCGAAAATAAGAATGGGAAGAAACAAATAGGCAACGACGTGTTCGAACGCCGGCCCATGCAGCGGTGCTTCCAGCCCGTAGGGTTGCCCGATCCAACCGGCCAAAAAGCCCACAATGGCGAGTAAGGCGGTAAGCGGTAGCCGTATGTGCTGCGCCAGCACGCTGAGCAACACGCCCGCCAGCAACAGCGACGATAGTATCAGTAGCCAATTCGGTAAGCCCATATCTCACGATATGGGGTAGGCTGGGCCGTTAGGCCCAGCATCGTTTAGGGGCCTAATGGAGCCTAAACGCCCAGCCGGCGCGATGGACGGCCCTCTACTCGCTCTCGGCCGCTTGCTTCTTCGTCGCGGCCTTACGACTATTGGTCCTGCCGTTGCGGCGGGTATTCATCCGCCGGGTATATTCTTGCGGCGTGAACTCGTCAACCTCGTAAGCCTCCAGGCGGGCCGCTTCGGCGTTGCGGATCTGCTCGGCCTCCGCTTCCGTGACGATCCGCGCCTCAACCGCTTGCTCCAAATGCTCCTGCGGTCGGCCGCGTGGAATGCGGCCCTCTTTCTGCGCCTTGTGAATTTTGACAATCAGCGGCGTGCACGCGCTAACCAAGCGCCAAGCATGGAGCAAGCGGCCCAGGCCGGGCTCGGTAGCGCCGGGTAGATAAACGTGCTCCATCAAGCGATCGTACTGTTCGCCGGGTTGCTGGATAGTCCGCGCGGCCGGGGCGTTGAGTTTATCCCGTACGCCGGTGCCGATGGGGTTGATACGCAGCCACAGCCGCCCCGGCCAGCGCATCAGGCCGCCCAATACCGGTACCGGGAAGTTGTTGTAAATCTCTTCGAAATGGCGTTGGATCTCGCCAAGCATATAATCCAGCGACCAACGCACCAGAATAAGATCCTCTTCTCGCTCGCCCTCGGCTTCGAAGCGGCGCAGGGTGGCGGTGGCAAGAAACATCCACGAGAGAATGTCGGCAAAGCGGCCGTTGAGGTTACCGGCGGCTTTTAGTTTTGCGCCGATGCCGAACATGGCCAGATCGGTCAGGAGCGCGAAGCGGCTCGAAGTCCAGGCAAGTCGGCGGTAATGCGTTGCGGTCGGGCCTTTGGCGCTTGGCGCGCCGGTCAGGCCGCGGGTGAGGCCGCGCGTCGCGGTGCGGCCGAAAGTCGCCAAGAAATGCCCGGCCCAGCCGAGTAAAGATTGGCGAAAGGCATCGGCGTCGTCTTCTTCGACGGCCGCCATTACTTTCAGCGCATAGGGGTGGCAGCGCACGGCCCCCTGGCCGAACACGATTAGCGTACGGGTGAGGATGTTGGCGCCTTCCACCGTGATGCCGACGGGGCTATTGATATAGCTACCGGCTAAGAAATTGTTCGGGCCGCGTACAACGCCGGCGCCGGAGATCACGTCCATGCCGTCGGTAACCAATTCGCGCGCAAGATCGGTGGCGCGGTATTTCATGATGGCAGAGATCACAGGCGGGCTCTCGCCGCTGTCGATCGCGCCGCAGCCATAGGTACGCATCGCCTCCAGCGCGTAACTGAGCGCCGCCAGCTTAGCGACCTTGGCTTGCACGCCTTCCATCATGCCGATGCTGATGCCGAACTGTTCGCGAATGGCGCTGTACGGCCCCACGGATGCCGCCGCGTGCTTGGCCGCTCCCACGGCGCCGGCGGGCAAGGAGATGGCGCGGCCGCCGGATAAAGTCTCCATCAACATGCGCCAGCCTTTGCCGGCGTAGTCCGGCCCGCCGATGATGTTATCGACGGGTACGATCACGTCCTTGCCGACCAGCGGCCCGTTGGGGAAGGGGGCAATCGGTTCGTGGTGCTTGCCGCTGTCAAAACCGGGCGTGCCCTTCTCCAGCAGAATGCAAGTAATACCCGGCCGCTCGCCCTTACCGAGCAGGTTGTCCGGATCGTGCAATTGCACGGCGAGGCTGACAATATCCGCAATGGGGGCCAAGGTAATGTAGCGCTTACGGAAGTTGAGCTTGATTTTGAGCTCGCCGTCGGTGTCTTTGAACACTTCGCCTTCCGACTTAATCGAGGCGGCATCGCTGCCGGCGGTCGGTTCGGTGAGGCCGAAACACGGAGTGAGTTCGCCCTTGGCGAGGCGGCGCAGGTACTTATCTTTCTGCGCCTGCGTGCCGTAGTGCGCCAACAACTCCGCCGGGCCCAGCGAGTTAGGAATGGTAACGATGGTGCTCACCGCGCCGGTCGCCGGCCCGAGCTTGCCCATGATAACGCTCTTGGCGAAAGCGCCCATCGGCTTGCCGCCGTATTCTTCCGGTACATTAAAGCTATAAAAGCCTTGTTCGCGCAGATAGGCCAGGACGTCTTCCGGTAGTTCCCGCGTAACGTCTAATTGCCAAGCGTCGACCCGGCGGCAGACCTCTTCGGCCGGACCTTGCACCAACGCCCGCTCGTCCTCGGTCAGGGTCGGGTAAGGCGCTTGACGTAGGCGCTCGATGTCCGGGTTGCCGGAGAAAAACTCGCCGTCGACCCAGACAGTGCCGGCTTCCAGAGCCGCTCGCTCCGTATCGGACACCTTCGGTAGCATGCCCTTGGCCTTAATCGTATTCATTAGCGCTTTGAACATGGCTTGTCTCCTTAATCGACGCGGGCACCGTCGTTATTTAGGCAATGGGTTGTCGTCGCTGTTCCGTATGGTGATGAATTGCTTACAGACAATAGAGTTTATTGAGCGCTCGGCTCCGTATGTAGCGATAAACCTTTGTCCGAGGCGTAATTAGGATTACCTTCCCCCTGCTATTGCTACTGCAATTACCTTACGCTATGCAAGTCGCTCGCCGCTTTGGTCTTTCATGCCAATGACTTGCCAAAATAAAGTATCGACTTATGTTGGATAGCCAAGATTACGCTAAGGGGAGGTTCTACGCGTGGTAAGCGAGGGAAATCGCGCGCTGCGGCGGGTGCCGGAGGGCGCTACCGCACAGCGTATCGAAGCTGCCGTGCTGCGCTTGTTTTCGCAGCACGAATTTCATCGCGTAAAATTGATTGAAGTCGCTCGCGAAGCACGAGTAAGTCTGCAAACGATTTACAAATATTACGGCGATAAAGAAACCCTGGTTTATGTGTGTCTCGATCGTTGGCTATCGAAGCTAACCGGCCGCATGATCGACCACCTGCGGGGCATTGCTACCTACAAAGACCGCTTACGCAAAGTCTACTGGGTCGTCATGGACTTCTTCGAGTCCAACCCCGATGTTGCCCAGCTTATTATCACCTCCACCTATATAGATGCATGGCGTCGCCATGACTCCTTCCGGCAGGATGAGTTAATGGGATTATTGCTTAAGGTCCTGCGCGAGGGGAGAGATCGGGGCGTGCTGAACGAAGAGGTGGACGAGACGTTTTTGCTCGATTTCATGCTTGGCGTAATCCAGCGGGTGGTCCTCATGTGGGTGCTGCGCGGGCGGGAAGAGCCTCTCACCGAACAAGCCGACATACAGTTTGAAATGCTTTGGCGCGCTATATCTAAAAGTTAATCTTAATCAAGTGCTTGGCACTTTCTGCTCGGCACGCTAACGAATGGGACTTGGTTTATTGCCAGCGTCAGGCAAAATGGTCCTTTTGGACGCGAATTTGAAGGAGATGTGATTGTGGCCGAGCTGCCGAATATCACGGTGTCGTCGCTCGACTTAGAGCGTATCGAGGCCTTGTTGGATGAACTGCCGCCTAATGCGGCTGCGCAGCTGAAGGGGTTGGAAGAAGAGCTGGAGCGGGCCGAAGTGCTCGAGCCGGAGGAAATTCCGCCTACCTTGGTCACGATGAATTCCACCGTTCGCTTTGTCGAAGAGGAAAGCGGTAAGGAGTTCGAGTTGACGCTGTGTTATCCGCATGCGGTCGACGGCAAGCCGGGCAAGGTATCGATTCTGGCGCCGGTCGGTAGCGCATTATTAGGCTTATCGGTTGGGCAAGTCATCGACTGGCCGCGGCCGGATGGTCGCTCGATCCGGGTTCGCGTTGTCGACCTGATGTACCAACCGGAGCGCGCCGGCGACTACAATCGCTAAACGCCTGACACGGCACAGGGACGTGCCGCGCCCGCCTGCCGGGCAGCTTCTGCTGCTGTATCCTCAGTTGTGCACTGCACATCAGCGACCCACTTAGGGAGACGCAATGCGTCATAGCAGAGTGTCTCTAAAGGTAGGTAGCGATGAGACTAGTGTTCGACGATCCCGACTTCGACGGCCAACTACAACGCTCGGTGGCTAAAGAGCCTTACGGTATGGCGAACCTCGGCGAGTGCCTCGCCATTGCCAATCATATTGGCGAGGACGATACGGAGAGCTGGTTCGACGCCTTCGCCGATTTTGCGACCGACTTACGCGGTGCGGCGGAGCAGGCCGCTTTGCGCGAGCACGGCGTTACCGCGCGGGAAGAATTCCTGCGTGCGAGCGAATATTACCGGAATGCGTTTTTCTACCAGCGCGGCGATCTCGATGCGCTGCGGTTGCACGAAGCTTACGAGGCGCACCGAGCATGTTTTCAGGCCGCCATTCGCTATCTCGCTTTTCCGGTGGAAGCCGCCACAGTGCCGGAGGAAGATTTCTACATCGCCGGTTACTTTGCCGCCCCTACGGACGACGGTACGCCGCGCCCCACGCTAGTGGTGCCCAGCGGCTACGATTCCACAGCGGAAGAATTATACCCAGCCATGGCGGCGGCCGTTGAGCATGGTTACAACGCTTTCGTTTTCGACGGGCCGGGGCAGGGGAGCGTGTTATACAAACAACGGGTAACCATGCGCCCGGACTGGGAGCGGGTGTTGCCGACCGTGATCGACGTGCTAAGCAGTCGCTCCGACGTCGACAACGCCCGCATCGTGCTACTAGGGCGTAGTTTCGCCGGCTTGTTAGCCCCGCGAGCGGCGGCGCACGAGCCTCGGCTGGCGGCGTTGGTGGTCGACCCCGGCCAATACGATATGGGCGCAGCCATGCTTGAGCGCTTGCCCGCGCAAATTGCCGACCGGCTCGACGAGGATTCCCCGGAAGTCGAAGCTTACGCCAACGTCATGCTCGACCATCCGCGCTGGCGCCGTTTCTTCCTGCCCCGTATGGCGGCGCACGGGAGCACCAATGTGCTCGATTACCTACGCACCCTGCGGGACTACCACGCCAAAGGGCATGCCGAACTAATCCGCTGTCCGACTTTGGTGTGCGACAACGAAGAAGACGCCGTATCCACCCTGCAGGGTGCCACACTCTATGATCACCTAAGCAGCCCGAAAAGCTACATACGCTTCGCCTCGGCGGAGGGAGCGGCTGGGCATTGCGAGGGGCTGAATCAACCCATCTTTTACGCGCGTATGTTCGATTGGCTGGACGAGACGCTCAAGCGGCATTAAGCAGCCTCCGTCTCAAGCCTTCTGCTCTCCCGATAGGTCGGGCCATCAGGCCCGATGCCTTCTCCTCGCAACAAAACAAAAAAACCGGCCACGAAGGGGACGTGGCCGGCGAAAGCGGAGGTTATGCACCTCCAGAGGAGAGACGTTAGCGGCGAGCGCTTTACCCAACCGATTAGGTGTTGGGGTTTTGCGCCGGGGCCGAACCGGCCACCACCGACACCGTGCTCAGCGGAGCAGTCATGAAGCCGTTGTCCACCAGGTTCTGGGTCAGCAGATCAAGCTGAGCCTGCTGGCGCGGCAGCTGAACCGTGTGGGTTACCTCAGCGGCCGGCAAGGTCAGAAAGCCGGATTCCACTGCCACCGCTTCAACGGCATCCCGCGGCTCGGCAGCGGTGCCGCGCACAACGACGCTTTGCTGAACTTCCGGAGCCAGGAAGCCAAGCTCGATCAGGTGCTGATCCAGAGCATCGGAAGCGGAAGCGCTGGTAGCAACAAGGCCGGAGATAAGGAGAGCAGCAATTTTCAGTTTCATAGTAAGTAACCTCTTTTAAGTAGCTTTGGATGAATCTTTCTGTACAAACGTGCTTGTATGTATGGATGCTATACTGGCATGGAAAGACAGGTCTGTCTACCCCTTTTTCAAAAAATTTTACCCCCCGCGTGCGCCCGCTAAAAACGGCGCAACAGGAGGAGAGGATGGGAAGGACACACTCACTGGGCGAGCTTGTGACGTGAGATCGATAAATGTCTGAAAATGCCCCCATCTTTATCACTAAGACGGCTGCCGAAAGCGCGCGCGATGGCAGTCAGCGGCAGCCTGCATGGTGCTATGCCGGGCTTATAGCCCGCGCTCGCAACCGTCGCGCATAGGTACACGAATTGAAGGGAGGCGGTTATGGATCGCGACCAGCTATCCCGCCTGGAACAACTGCCGAATATCGGCCCTGCGGCGGCAGCCGAGTTACGGCGGCTCGGTATTAATTCGCCGCAAGCCCTCAAGGGGAGGGACCCTTATGACATGTATGCCGAACTTTGTCGGCTTAGCGGTCATAGGGAAGACCTCAGCATACTCGACGTATTTATTAGCGTGGTGCGTTATATGGACGGCGAGCCGGGGCAGCAGTGGTGGCGTTACACCGAAGAGCGTAAACGCGAACTGGCTGCGCGCCGACAAGCCGAGTACTAGTGGCCGCAGCCCCTGCAAGCGGTTGCTGGCAAGGGCTGCGGCTGTTTCGGCTAATAGAGGTTAGGTCGTTACGGAAGGGTTTAAGTTGCTTCCGTAACGGTTGCGTCACAGAAAATTAAAGCGTTTTCTCATCAACCCGCTACAGAACCGGCGCTCACGCTGGTAGAATGCGCGGTCTTCACTTTCTAACTTGCAGATACGCCGCGCGAGATCTATGACCAGCACTGCCCGGATTCGTGAGATTCCATACAACTACACCTCTTTTTCCGACCGCGAGATCGTCATCCGCTTTCTCGGCGAAGAGGCCTGGGACACCCTGAACGAGCTGCGCGCCACGCGCCGTACGGGCATTTCCGCCCGTATGCTGTTCGAAGTGCTCGGCGATCTGTGGGTGGTCCGCCGTAACCCGTATATTCAGGACGATCTTCTCGGCAACCAAAAGCGCCTCACCGCGCTGGTCGAAGCCATGGAGCATCGCCTCGAACAAATCGAGCAGCGCGCCGAAGGCAACGCCCAAGCACTCGACCTGGCCAAGCGCGCCCGCGATGCCGTGCGTGCTTTCGAGGCGTGGTTCCCCGCCATGCGCGAGCGCCGCAAGCAAGCATTGAAGGCGTTCACGAAACACACGCGGGACGACAACATCGCCTTCGACGGCTTAGCCCGCGTTTCCCACGTGACCGACGCCACCGACTGGCGCGTCGAGATGCCCTTCGTCGTCCTCACCCCGGACACCGAAGAGGAAATGGCAGGCCTAGTGCAGGCCTGCTTCGACTTGGGGCTGACCGTCATCCCCCGCGGCGGCGGCACCGGCTACACCGGCGGTGCGGTTCCGCTAACGGAAGACTCCGCCGTCATCAACACGGAAAAACTCGAAGCGCTGGGCCAAGTCGAGCTCAAGCGACTGCCGGGCGTGGATAAAGACGTCGCCACCGTGCGTTGCGGCTCTGGCGTGGTGACCCGCCGCGTGTCGGACCTTGCCGTCGCCAACGGCTACGTGTTCGCCGTCGACCCCACCTCGCAGGACGCCTCCACCATCGGCGGCAACGTCGCCATGAACGCTGGCGGCAAAAAGGCCGTACTGTGGGGCACCGCGCTCGACAACCTCGCCTCCTGGCGCATGGTCACCCCGGATGCCGACTGGATCGAAGTCGAGCGGCTGGACCACAACCTGGGCAAAATTCACGACCAGGAAACCGTCCGCTTCCGCGTCACTCGCTTTAAGCCGGACGGCAAAACGCCCAAGGCCGAGCCGGAAGTGCTTACCTTCCCCGGCAAACTGTTCCGCAAACAAGGCCTGGGCAAGGACGTTACCGATAAATTCCTCGGCGGCCTGCCGGGCGTGCAGAAAGAAGGCTGCGACGGGCTCATTACCTCCGCCACCTTCATCCTGCACAAAATGCCCAGCTCCCTGCGCACCGTCTGCCTGGAGTTCTACGGCGAAGACTTGCGCGACGCCGTACCGGCCATCGTCGAGATCATCGACGATCTGAAAAAAGACGATCAGGTCAAACTCTGCGGCCTGGAGCACTTGGACGAACGTTACGTGCGCGCCGTCGGCTACAGCCCCAAAGGCGCCCGCGGCGAGCGGCCGAAGATGGTGCTTATTGCCGACGTCGGTTCCGAGAACGAAGAAGCCTGCGCCGCCGCCTGCTCGCGCATGGTGCGGCTGGCCAACGCCCGTAACGGCGAAGGCTTCATCGCTGTCTCCCCCGAGGCGCGCAAAACCTTCTGGGCCGATCGCTCGCGCACCGCCGCCATCGCCCGCCACACCAACGCTTTCAAGATCAACGAAGACGTGGTGATCCCGCTCGATAAACTCGCCGAGTACAGCGAAGGCATCGAGCGCATCAACATCAAACAATCGATCAAAAACAAAATCCGCCTCGCCCGCGAAATCCGCGAGTATCTGGAAGGCGGCCTGCCGGAGCTGAGCGCCCGGCCGGACTACATCGGCCGCGAAGACCTGGAAGGCACCGCCGAAGGCGGCAGCATCGTCCAGCGCAAACAGCAAGCCTCCATCGACTTGCTGCACAAAGTCGAAGCCCGCTGGCAGGGCATCCTCGACAACCTCGACGGCTCGGCGCACGAGTACGACCACCTGCTCGACGAGCGCGCCCGTGCCGACCGCCGCGCCGACGACACCCTCGTCCAGCTACTGCTGCGCCGCACCCTACGCATCTCCTGGAAAACCGACATCCAGCGCCCGCTGCGCGACATGTTCGACGGCCAGGACTTCGAGCCGGTGCGCCGCAAGCTGGAGGACATCCACCAACAAGTACTCTCCAGCCGTCTCTTCGTCGCCCTGCACATGCACGCCGGCGACGGCAACGTGCACACCAATATCCCGGTGAACTCGCACGACTACGACATGATGCACGAAGCTGAACGCATCGTGGACGAAGTGATGGAACTGGCCAACCGGCTCGATGGTGTCATCTCCGGCGAGCACGGCATCGGCATCACCAAAATGCAGTACATGGACCAGAAGGTCGTCGACAACTTCACCGAGTACAAGCAAAAGGTCGACCCCGAAGGCCGCTTCAACAAAGGCAAACTGCTGGCCGGCTCCGGCCTCCAAAACGCCTACACGCCGAGCCTGCGCCTGGTGCAGCAAGAAGCGCTCATCCTCGAGCAAAGCGAGCTCGGCGCGCTGAACGACGACATCAAAGACTGCCTGCGCTGCGGCAAGTGCAAACCCGTGTGCACTACCCACGTGCCGCGGGCGAACCTCTTGTACTCGCCGCGTAACAAGATCCTCGGCACCGGGCTGATGATCGAAGCCTTCCTCTACGAAGAGCAAACCCGGCGCGGCATCTCCATGCACCACTGGGACGAAATGAACGACGTGGCGGACCACTGCACCATCTGCCACCGCTGTCTCACCCCGTGCCCGGTGAACATCGACTTCGGCGACGTCACCGTGCGCATGCGCAGCATCCTAAAAGAGCAGGGCAAACGTCACAGCAAGCCGCAAGCGGCTGCCGCGATGGCCTTCCTCAACATCAAAGATGCCAAGGCGATCAACGTCATGCGCACCGGCATGATCAAAGGCGGCTTTGCCGCCCAGCGCCTCGGCCACGCCGTGTTCCGCACCGCAGGCTTCAGCAAAGCCAAGGTCGACACCAAACTCAGCGACCGGCCGCGCTCCACCGTCGGCACGCCGAAAGGGCTCAAAGGCATCCCGGTGCAAGTCGTCAACATGGTCGACAAGCCCATGCCCAAGGCCAAGAAAGTCTCGCAAAAGACCTCGCGCGCCCTGCTGGGCCTGGAAGACGACAAATACGTCCCGATCGTGCGCGACCCGCAAAAGGTCAACGACGACTCCGACGCCGTCTTCTACTTCCCCGGCTGCGGCTCCGAGCGCCTGTTCGGCCAGATCGGTATGGCCACCATCGCCATGCTGTACGAAGCCGGCGCTCAGACCGTACTGCCGCCCGGCTACCTCTGCTGCGGCTACCCGCAAACCTCGGCCGGCGACGTCGACAAAGGCAACCAGATCACCACCGAAAACCGTGTCCTGTTCCACCGGGTGGCCAACACCCTGAACTACATGGACATCAAAACGGTGATCGTCTCCTGCGGCACCTGCATGGACCAGCTGCTCAAATACCAATTCGAGCAAATCTTCCCCGGCTGCCGTTTGCTGGACATCCACGAGTACCTGCTGGAGAAAGGCTTCAAGCTAGGTGGCGAGGGCGATACGAAGTACATGTATCACGACCCCTGCCACACCCCGATGAAGACCTACAAGCCGCAGGACGTCGTCAACCAGCTCATGGGCACGGACGTTAAAATGAACGACCGCTGCTGCGGCGAAGCCGGCACCTTCGCCGTCTCCCGTCCGGACATCGCCAAACAGGTCCGCTTCCGGAAAGAAGAAGAGATCAACAAGGATCTCACCACCCTCACCGGCGAACCCGTGGCCGAGAAAGAAAAGGTGAAAATGCTCACCTCCTGCCCGGCGTGTTTGCAGGGGCTTTCGCGGTACGAAGGCGACACAGGGATTGAGGCGGACTATATCGTCATTGAGATGGCGAGTAAGTTGCTGGGTGAGAAGTGGCAGGATGAGTTTGTGGAGAAGGCGAGGAGTGGGGGGATTGAGAAGGTGCTTCTCTAACTTGAGTAGGGGCCGCCATGATGGAAAAGGAACCCGAAACGCCCCACGTCATCGTAATCGCAGGCCCTAACGGCGCAGGTAAATCGACAACTGCGCGTTAGGGCTGCCGCAGGCGCTGGGCCTTTGCGAGTTCGTCAATGCGGACACGATTGCTCAGGGGCTCTCGGCATTTCAGTCAGATGCTGTCGCAGTCCAGGCCGGGAGAATTATGCTTGATCGTCTCCAGTGGCTTTGCGCGCTGGTTGGCCGACCTGCGCACGAAAGGGTACCAAACCCACCTGATTTTCCTGTCTTTGCCCGCGCCAGAGCTGGCCATTAAACGCGTCGCCGAGAGAGTAGAGGCGGGCGGTCACCATGTGCCAGCGGAGACCGTTCGACGGCGTTTTCGGCGAGGGCTTGAGAATTTGTTTAGACTCTATATGCCAATCATGGATAGTTGGCGTGTTTACGATAGCTCCCCTTTGGAAGGGCCGCTGCTTATCGCGGCTGGGACGGAACGGAAAGTTGAGCTTGTTGCCGAAGCTGAATACTGGAAGCGCATCGTGGAGGCATATGGCGATGGCGGATAAAAAGAAAGACGTTGCTAAGTTGTTCAAAGACGGGCGAGAAATTGATGAGGCCATGCGCCAGGCGGTACGCGAGGCTGTGCGTACCCACCATTTGCTTGGGCGATCGGTAGTGACTTGGCGTGACGGGAAGGTTGTGAGGGTGCCGCCGGGGGCGTGTGAGCACTGATTGGACCGTAATGGTCACCAGCCCATCAGAGAGCCCAGCCGCGTGCTGGGTTTTCTGTATAGGTTCCAGGCCAAGGGAGCTAGGCGGATACAGTGGCGGGAGGAGTCTTGTTGTCGAACAGAAACAAGGGGGCATCCAGCTAAGCGCGGGGACAATTATTACGGGACGCCGATCTTAATATCCGTACCAAGTGCGCGGAAGGAAGACTACGCCATCGCGTTTGGGTTCTCCGCTAATGAAGCCTACATGGGTATCAGTGTGAGAGCTCACTTCAGGTATGACATGGGAAACAAACATCCAGCCAGATTCGAGAGGATTAATCACCAAGTTTTCCTCGTGGTGTCAGATATAGGAAATGTCTATTTTCAGGAAGCCTGGATTGACAAGATAGCGGATCGAAACTATGACGAGTTTATGGCTTTCTGGCGGAGTGATATCAATCCTAACCTTAGCCAAAAAGAGCGTAAGCTTGCCACAGAGGTTGATCTCACGATGCTCCCGAAAGCGGCTGCTGAATTCTTAGACAAAAACAACTGATCCTATAACGCCGCAGTCAGGAACGGGGTCAGTTCTCACATTCCAACATCTGGCAGACTCTCCCGCCATTGCCTAGGCTTCTAGCATCCGAGCGACCTTAAGGAGGAGGGGGAACATGGTCAGGCCCTTGCGGCTGGAGTTTGCCGGCCAAAACAAGCGGACACCCAGCCAGCCGCCCTCGGCTAACTGGATGGCAAAAGGTGGTTCACTTAGCGCATTGGGTGCCCCGCGACGCTTGTAACGAGGCGCTGCAGCCGACGGCTTCGCCGCGGCTGAGCTGGCACGTTATGTGAGTGGGGAAAATAATGTCTTCAGTTCCTGAATCAAAAGATGAGTTGCTCACAGCCATAAATTCGATATTCGCGAAACTTATGGACGACTATCGGGTCATTCCTGCAGAACTAGCACGTAAGTGTGAAATTGAAGGTAACGTTAAAGGAACACAAATTAGCGTTTGTGACACTGTCGCATATCTTATTGGTTGGGGAAAATTAGTCTTGAAATGGCATAGTTTGAAGTCGCAAGGTTTGCCAGTAGATTTCCCTGATACGGGTTATAAATGGAGCCAGCTTGGTTTGTTGGCAGTCAGTTTTCACGAACAGTATAGTGGCTGGAAATACAAAGACTTACTCAAGGAGTTGGGCTCAACAATAAACGAGATTATCTTGCTAGTTGCAAGTTTAAGCAATGAAGAATTGTATGAAACGGCATGGTATGAAAAATGGACATTTGGTCGAATGATCCAGTTCAACACATCATCGCCAATGAGAAATATGCGAGCCAAAGTTAGGCGATTTAACAAAAACAACAGGCTCCGGTAGGTAATTCACATAACAAACGGCTCAAGAGGGACTATCAACGCGTGGCGTTTCCAGTCCCATTGAACCTCGGATTACGAGGACATATATGGACGCCTCCCCGTGGTCAAGGGTGCTCGTCGATAAAGCAGTGGGTTCGCGGACAACTACCCGGCGTCTTTAATGGGGTGGCATTAGCTGGCCCCGCGCCGTGATGAGATCCGGTCCCTGACCGCCTATACAGCCACACGTGCTCGGTTGGCGACGTGTCCTGTACAAGGCCGAGGTCATCCACCGCCAGTCATGGAAGAGCTGTGAGGCGGTGGAGTTGGCCACCCTGACCTGGGCCGATTGGTTTAACCACCGCCGGTTATTGGGGCCGATCGGCGACAGGCCACCTGCCGAAGCCGAGGTGGCGTATTATCAGAAACTAGAAGCGTCCGCCGAGGCGGCGTGACTCACACCCACGAGCCTCCGAGATAACCGGGGCGGTTCAAAAAGCCCAGAGGGATACGATAGTGGACGAATTTGAATTACTTGTAGATCTGCATAAGGGCGCTAATCGTCAAGGGCCAGGGGGCGAGGCTGAGACCGAAAAGGCGATTGCACTCGCTGGCATCGATCGAGATATGCCATTAAAATTGCAGATATTGGCTGTGGCACTGGTGCCTCTACGCTGACTTTGGCTCGCTTGCTGAAAGCAAAGATTACGGCTGTCGACTTCCTTCAGGATTTTATAGATATTCTGGCAGCCAGAGCAAAGAGTGAAGGTGTTGAGGACAAAATCACTCCACTTCGCGCTTCAATGGAGCAGCTTCCGTTTGAATACGAGGAGTTTGACGTTATTTGGTCTGAAGGCGCCATCTACAACATTGGTTTTGAAAAGGGTATCGCAGATTGGAAGCGCTACTTGAAGCCGGGCGGGTTGCTTATCGCCTCAGAGATTACTTGGCTTACAAACTCTCGCCCTTCGGAGCTTCAAGATCACTGGAACAATGAATATCCCGAGATAGATACAGCATCAGCAAAGATCAAGGTGCTAGAAGAAAGGGGGTATACGCCTATCGGATACTTTATCCTGCCAGAGTATTGCTGGCTCGACAATTATTACGAGCCAATCCGCAAGAGCTTTGATAGCTTTCTGAGCCGGAATGGAAATAGTGAAAAGGCTCGGGCAATCGTTGAAGCGGAGCGTCACGAAATTGAGCTTTATGAGAAATACAAAGCGTACTTTAGTTACGGTGTATATATCGCAAAGAAGCCCAATGAGTAAAAGCCACGAGTCAGGAACGGGGTCAGATACCGTCTTCCTCTGTCAAGCGGTCTTCGGGATGAGCTGCGTGTTGAACGGTGCCTGGCGCTTGAGCGATGTGGAGTAGGGGGTCGGACCTACTCAAGTCAATGAATCCAAAAGAAACCAAGTCCCAAGGTGAGCGATTTTGACGCTTAGCGCCTCCATTCTGAGGAGAAATGGGCCTTCTAAAGCAAGCGCGAACGCAGTCGGCGGTTTAGCCGCCTGGTTTTATACGCCAAAACCCGGGCGCTAAGCATGAGAAAGCCCTAGTAAATGGGTGATTTGAGTCGGAGAATCAAAAAGTTTCACAGGTCCGACCCTGGAGAGCCGAGCAGGCGATGTTGGAATGTGGGAACTGACCCCGTGCCGACCCTTTGCCGCCGCGCTCTGCGGCATCGTTCCAGGCCTGCTAGTCTTGTTGTTCGGGTCAGCCACCAGGGAGGCGACGCCCAGGACGGGCCGCGTGGTTTTGGTGAGCTACCTGCATCATATCGTCCAGCGCGGGCACAACCGTCAGGTGGTGTTTGCTGTCGAGGGCGGCTTGTTGCCCATCCGGCGGACTGTGCTTGGTCGAGTTGCCGAATGCGGATGGGCGAGGTGGCGGAAGGCTGGCTGGATCCGGATCCCTGTTACTTGGCGTTAGGTGCGTACAAGGCCGCGCGTGCTGCGGGCGTTAAATTCCCGTGACAGCTAGATCCAGAGCTCCGACAATCTGGTCTCTGAAATGCGAGAGGGAACCAATTGGGTTTTGAGATGTTTTTCTGGCACAGAGGAAATTTGCGGGGTCAACAGTAAAAGTTCTTGGTCGGCAAAGCTGATCTCAGGCGTGAGTCCTTGCATGGCTTCGCCACCAAAGGCTGATCGTTTGCCCAAAGGGATAACGATGCGAGTTACCAACTCGCTTAGCAAGCTGCTCTGAATATCAACAAGGTATGGGTAGTGTGCTTTGCTCGTTTTACTTGGATTGGGGTATACGTCGAACTGTGCCATTAAAACTCCCTGAACTCGTCGCCGAAGCACCCATGTTGTTCGACAAAATCGTTGTAACTTTTTATCGCAGCGCGATTTTCCTTAACCCATTGTGCTGCTTCATGTTTGGAGAGCTCCTCTTTCAGGGCTCGCTCCAGGGTAGCAGACAGGTTGATGTCCAGTTCCCGGGCCTTGCGCAACAAGTCGCTATTGATTGAGAGGTTTGTCGCTTTTTTCGGTGCAGCTGCATTGTAGAGTTCGGCCATCAGAGCCTCCAAGTGGCTGTTGAATGCGTGGACTTAGTTTGTGCGCATCGCAGTGCGCATTCAAGTAAGCTACAAATGCAAGACTCTAACGTGGCGCTGGAGGCAACCGTGAAAAGCGCTACGCGCTTTCCTCGGAGCCTCTGCAAAAACGGGGTCAAGTCTGACAGTAGGACAAGCGGTTCCTGAGGTAGCGCCTGCCGGTTATCCTCCAGCAAAGGCGCGAACGACGGGCAGATAGCGCACCGTTAGCCGCGCGGTTCGGCGTTTCGAGACGGAGCAGATGTCAGCAGAATGTCAGACCTGACCCCGGACTGTGACCCTAGCCTTTCAGGTCGAAATATTCCAACTCGGGCCGGCCTGCGAGCAGAGCGGACAAATCGACGCCCATCGATTTCATGTTCTCACGGTGCGCGCCGAGGGCGTCCTTATCCGTGTACTGTTCGTAAATCATCACCAGGTCGGAATCTTCGCTCGATTGATGCACCTGATAGGCATGATTACCGGGCTCGGTCCGAACCTTTTCGGCAATACCTACCATTGCCTGAGCGAGTTCCGAGCCCTTGCCGGGCTGAGCCTTGAGTTTTGCGACAATTGCTAACATGCGTTTCTCCTTGATGACGGGCCGCTTTGGACCTCTTGGTTGACCGCCGCACAGGAGCTTTGGCGCGTCTCTATGCGGCGTTTATGGCTTCATGTCTTCGGTGGCGCGGATGTCTATTCGATGAGCGCCTGGTACGTAAGCGCACGCAGCTCGCGGCGTAGCGGGAAGGTGGAGGAGGGAACGAGCTGCGACATCTGAAGCACGATCATGTCTTCCACCGGATCGATCCAGAACTGCGTACTGGCAACGCCGGTCCAGGCGTATTCGCCGACGGAGCCGATCGTCTGTGCCCGCGCGGGATCCAGAACGATCGCGAAACCGAGACCGAAGCCCAATCCTGCGCCGTCGGACTCGGCGCCGAAGCGCGGTTGCCCCATGTCCGCGAGCGAGCCGGGGAGGTGGTTGCGGGTCATGAATTCCAGGGTCTTGCGGCCGATGATTCGGACGCCGTCGAGCTCACCTTTGTTACGTAGCATCCGGCAAAAGCGCAGGTAGTCGACCATCGTTGACGTCAGGCCACCGCCCCCCGAGAGGATCTGCACCGACCGCGCGAATATGCCGTCTGCAGGGTCCATCAACTGCAGCCCGCCCTTGGGGGCGGGGTGTATGCGTGCCGGATCGGGACCAGAGGCGGGCAAGGGAACCGCTGTTCCGGGTGTCGGGGTATACATCGCCGCGAAGCGATCGAGCTTGTCTTCGGGTACTTGAAACGCGGTGTCTACCATGCCGAGCGGCTCGAGAATGCGCTCGGCGAAGAAACGATCCAGCGATTGGCCGGAGATGACTTCGACCAGCCGCCCCAGGACGTCGGTGGCGACACTGTAGTTCCACTCCGTGCCGGGGTGGCATAGCAGCGGCATCTCCGCGAGGCGCTTTACCATGCTCTCGAGTGAGCCGCTCTTGCCGGTAGAGAACTTGATCTTGTTCGCGCGGTACATGGCGTCAACCGGCGAACTCATCATGAAGTCGTAGGTCAGACCCGCGGTATGGGTGAGTAGCTGGCGGATGGTGATCAGAGTCTTTGCCGGTTCGAGCTTCGGACCGTTAGCCGTTTCGCCAGCATAGACCTGCATATCGGTAAATTCGGGAAGAAAGCGTGCGACCGGATCGTCGAGCTGAAACAGGCCTTCTTCGTAGAGCATCATGACGGCGATGCTCGTGATCGGCTTGGTCATGGAGTAGATGCGGAAGATGGTATCTTCCGCGACCGGTTTAGCGGCCTCGACGTCCATGTGGCCGACGGTCTCGAAGAAGGCGGTCTGGCCCTGGCGGTGCACTAGTACGCTCATGCCCGGCAGGTGCTTGCGCTCGACCTTGCTCTCCATCCACTCACTGATGCGGCGCAGGCGGCTGGAGCTAAATCCCACACTTTCAGGCGTCACCAACTCAGACACGACGATCTTCCTGTTCTGCTGTTTGCCCTTGCTAGGTTACATGACGCAGCCGTCATTGTCGGCATTCTCCAGTGCAAGCGGCAGTTCGCTTCTGAGGTTGCGCAGGCATTTTGGGAAAAAACACCGTATTCGCTGGCCAGGCCGCGCATCTGGTTGGAGTCAACAGGACATATATGGACGCCTCCCCGTGGTCAAGGGTGCTAGTCGATAAAGCAGTGGGTTCGCGGACAACTATCCGGCGTCTTCAGTGGGGCTGTGCTGTCGCGCCCCGCGCCATGATGAGATCCGCCCCTGGCCGCCTATAACCCACTCGGGCTCGTTGAGCAAAGGAACGGGGTCAGTTCTCACATTCCAACATCTGGCACTCTCTCCCGCCATTGCCTAGGCTCCTAGATTCCGGGCGACCTTAAGGAGGAGGGGAACATGGTTCACTACATGACCGTCAGTCACGCCGTTCGGAAGTACGAGCAGGCGATGTTGGAATGTGAGAACTGACCCCGCGTCCCCTTCCGTTGGCAATCGCCTGCGCGATCGCTGAACAATCAGGTCAACCAGCGTAACCCTAGGTGTGATCTCTCAACAGGTTGTCTCGGTTCGCGGGCTGTAGCGCCGCGTGCGTATCCCTTACAGAATTATGGGCGACAATCACGGGGGCACCTACCCGACGGAGGAAGGCGCCCGCGACGCTCTGAAATCAAAACCTTACAACTTGCCACGTTTGCCTTGGGCTCTGTGCCTTCTCCCTCGTCTATGGCACTATTACCAGATACTTCCCCCATACCACGAAAAACGCTGAGGGCGAGGGTATGCCGCCGCTGGAGTACCACCGCTTGGATCATAAGGACATGCGCACGTCGCTGAGCCACCTACCGGCTGAGAAACAGCAGGAGCTGGAGCGGTTGCGGGCGGAAGTTCAGGAATAAGCGTGGGCGGTCTCGTTTGCAAACGATGCAAGGGGGCATCGGCATTAGACGGCGGCCGTCATATTGCAAGTCGATCTCGAACAGTCTCGAACAGGACAGCCACTCAACAAAGGAAACCATATTGTCGGTAGGCGGCGAGATTCCGTCTAATACACTGTTAGATCGGGAAGTGGGAATGAATATTCGTCCAATTGGGGATGGCGAAGAGGGGATCCTTTTCGAAATACATCGTGCAGTTTTTTACTCGCACATCGAGCAAATTTGGGGTTGGGATGAGGATTGGCAGAAGGCCAATTTCGCGAGGGAGATAGAGTCCTCAGCGACATCAGTCGTCATAATCGATGGCCTCATCGTTGGTTATGTACAAGTCTGCGAGGATGACAGAGGTATTTATCTCCAGAATATTGCCCTTTCAGGTGACTACCAGCGGAAAGGAATCGGTACTCGCCTCATTCAGCAACTTCAAAAAAAGGCTGCTGTCAGTGGCGTGCCGCTAAATTTGGGGGTTTTTCGAACGAATACATCAGCGCGTCGGTTTTATGAGCGTGTCGGCTTCGAGAAAATACGCGACACAGAGACGCACATCCAGATGTCATGGAAAGCGACCTAACCATGCCTGTCACGGCGATGGCTACTGCATTTATTGCCGCAGGGAAGAAGACGCTGGAGGTTCGCTCGTGGCGCCCAGAGTCCTTACCAATTTGTGACCTTTTGATTGTGGAAAATTCGAGCTTTTTGTCGTCTGACAACCCGATGAAATAGCGGGGCACCCCTTGGAATAATCATCGATGATGACGGGTTCGGCCCTACGCGCCCTGACGTGACGGTCATCAAAGGCGGGCTGGTGCGCGTGCCGCCGGCGCCGCCCTCTGGTGCGCGGCAGAACGCCGATATCGGCGTTCGGGATTTCCTGCTGGAGGGCTTGCCGATCGAGCCGGAGCATCTGTTCGCCTGTATTACCGAAACTATCTTAATGGGGCAACCGGGATCACCAGCGACTAAAGTAAAGGGGAAGTTCGCAAGGAGCGAGTGCTGGAAATGCTGGAGCTGGCGAAGCTGCACGGCTTCTAGCTGGGAGAGTTTAAGACCGGCCGAAGCTTTTGGGGATACGCCCCAGTCAAGCTTTTTCAACAGAATTTTGCCGGAATAAGGGAAGTTATCATGGAAACCGAGACCGCTAGCGCCCCGGATAGGATCAGGGCCCGCCGCTTCGCCGTAAATTACAACGACAGTGCCGTCCCGCGCATATGGGTTGAGGGCGACGTTTTTCTAACCCACTGGCTGAACGCCTACACGATGACGGTTCTGGATGGTGAAGTGTTCATTATCCAGACCATCAAGCAGGCGATGGACAAGCTCGACGAGCCTAGAGTGCGCGATGACGCGCAAGGGCTTATCGGGCAGGAAGTGTCGCACTCGAGGGGGCACTCGCAGTTCTTTGACGTGTTGCAACAGCAAGGCTTCAAGCTGAAAACCTACCTGGCTTTTACCCGGTTTCTATCATTCAAGATCCTGGCGCCGCTGGCGACGCAGACGCAGCAACTTGCCTTCGTGGTCGGTGTCGAGCGGATCAACGAACTGTTCGCCGAGATTAGCCTGGCGAGCGGAACCCTTGATAAGGCATCACCTGCTGTGCGTTCCCTCTATGAGTGGCATTTTGCCGAAGAGATCGAGCATAAGGCGGTTGCCTTCGACGTCTACCAGGCTATCTCGGGTAGCCGGTTTTGGCTGGGGTACGGGGTGGTCATGTCTTACCTAGTCAACATGGGCTACCTGTTCCTCGCTTTCTCGACCTTCATGCGACAGGACGGCCAGTTGTTCAAGTGGAAGGTTTGGAGGCGGGCCTTTCAGTATTGGTTTACCAAGGAGCGGTTTTTACCGCGCATGACCCGCGGCTGCTTGCAGGTGCTCAAGCGCGGCTTTCACCCCTCCCAGAGCGATAACCGCAAGTTGGCGGAGCATGTGTTGCGGCGCCGCGTTATCAAGGCAGACAGTGCGGGAGATGCGTGATGGAAACAGCACTGCAAGTCGAGTGCTCGGCCACTGTCTCCGACCGTGACGCCACGCTGCGCTGGTTTCTGAGGCGGTATGGTCGCGGCTGTATGGCCTACTCCACACTGCAACCGGGGCTTGACTATTTTCTGCACGAGCGGCTGGGATATCTGGCGTACCTGCGGTTGCGACACCCGATTTTCGCTCCCCGGGGGCTGCATGTGGTCATCGGCGATCCCGTTGCCGCGGTCGCGGATTACGAGGCGCTACTCGACGCCTACCTCGAAAGCCCTGGCGCTGCCGCCACTGCTTTTATCGAGATCGGCCCCAATTTCGCGACGCTGTTGAGTCGGCGTGGCTATCCCGTCAACGAGGTGGGTATCGAGTGGGAGATCGACCTCGACGAGTTCGATGACGAACTGCGTGGCGGGCAATACAGCCACCTGCGCCGATGGCGGAATAAGGCCAGCAAAACAGGGGTGGAGGTGGCCGAGGGAAAGATCTCTACGCTGAACCGGGAGGAGGTGTCTGCGCTGAATAGGGACTGGCTGCAACGCAAAGGTGGCGAGGAGCTGGTGGGGCTGGTCCGCCCGTTCGTGCAGGAGAACGAACCGGACGTGCGTTATTTCTGGGCGACGAAGCAGGGGAGGCTGCTGAGCTTCGCGGTCTTCGATCCGATGTACCGCGATGGCCAGATCATCGGCTATCTGCATAATCTTTCGCGCACCGTGCATGATGCCCCACACGGGACGAGCGACTTGATTGTGCTCGAAGCCATCCGGCGCTTCCGTGCCGAGGGGCGCGAGATCCTTTCGCTAGGCCTTTCTCCGCTGGCGGGCGTGGAGGACGCGCACTACCGCCATAGGACACTTGTTAACAAATTGTTCCGCTTCATGTATCGCAATTGCTCCTTCATTTATCCGTTCGAAGGAAACTTTTTTCACAAGGAGAAATACCGGGGGCGTTCAATCAAAACCTATATTGCGTCCATGCCTGCTTTCAGTGTTTATCGTGTGCTAGGCGTCTGCAAGGCGTTGCGGATGTTTTGAAGCGAAAACACGAGAAACACGAGGACATCCAACTGACCGCGACGTGCCGAGTGTTTTCGGGCGCGGTTCCCGCCAGGTTTTCATCATCCGGCGTGATTTTGGCGCAGGGCTTTTCCTGGCCTAGTGCCCCTGCCGTGGTGGCGATCTAAGGCCGCGCAAAAAAGCGGACACCCAGCCCTAGCCGCCCTCGGCTCACGGGGTGGCAAAAGGCGGCTCACTTAGCGCATTGGGTGGCCCGCGACGCTCCGCGGCTGAACTTCGGCTCTGGCAGTCCAGAGGCAGGGGCGGGCATGCTCAGCAGACTGCCTGCCAAAGGCCAACGCGCCTTGCCTTCCGCATCCAAATGCTGAGTGGCGGTGGTGATATAGAGCGTGCGTAGATCGCGACCGCCGAAGGCGACCATGGTCGGGTGCGGGCAGGGCAGGGCATAACTGGCGACCAAGCCCCCCTTGGGCGAGAAGCGCACGATGCTCCCGCCGCCGTATAACGCGATCCAGTAATACCCTTCGCTATCGACCGCGGCGCCGTCGGGGACGCCGGGCAGGTCCAGCGCCGCCAAGTCGACCCAGGTTTCGGGTTCGCCGGTGGTGCCGCTGCGGACGTCGAAGGGGTAACGAAGAATGCGCCGGGTGAGCGAATCGGTGTGATAGAGCCAGCGTTGATCGGGGCTGAAGGCCAACCCGTTGGAGATGCTGACATTCGTCCGGCGGCACGCCAGTTCGCCTTGGTCGAAGCAGTAGAGCGCCGCGACCGGGCTTTGCTCGTCAAAGGCGATGGTGCCCACCCATAGCCGTCCGGCGGCATCGCAGCGTCCGTCGTTGAAGCGATTGCCTCCCCCTTCTCGCCACTCGGCATTGGCGACCAGCCGTTCCGGCTCGCCGCCGAGCGGCAAACGCAGTCGCAAGATGCCCGAGGCCGTCGCCGCTAGCAGGCCGTCTTCGCAGAGGGCGATACAGCCCACTTTCTCGGCGAGTTCGAGCCGTTCCGGCGCTTTGCCGCTGTTCGGCCGCCACGAGTAGATATAGCCGTTGTTAATATCCACCCAGTAAAGCGTCTGGCGCTCCACCGACCACAATGGGCTTTCGCCCAGGCTCATCCGCAGCTCGGCCGCTACTTTGATGTCGTTGTCGTTCATGGTGTCGTATCTCGCGGTTGAGAAAGGCTTAGCGTCGATTCAGTGGTTGTCCCGCGGCGGATGGCGCCGCGCCACATCTTGATACTTGGGCGCCGACCGGAGCGTCATTCCGCGGTCGAGCGGTTCGACCAGATCGCGCTGAATCTCCTGCCAAGGCGTTTGGTGAGGTGGATACGGGTAGCCGCCGCGCTCTTCGAGCCGGTGGCGGCGCGCCGCGAGCTCCGTGTCGTCGAGCAAGACGCGGACTTCCCCCTTGCCCAGATCGATGCGCAGACGGTCGCCGGTTTCCAGCAAGGCCAGACCGCCGCCGGTGGCCGCTTCGGGCGAGGCGTTGAGGATCGACGGCGATCCCGAGGTTCCCGACTGGCGGCCGTCGCCCAAACACGGGAGCGCGTCGATGCCGCGCCTGATCAGTGCCTCGGGCGGCTGCATGTTCACCACTTCGGCGCCGCCGGGGTGGCCGACCGGGCCGGCGCCGCGCATGATAAGGATAGTCGTCTCGTCGATCGCCAGGGCGGGGTCGTCGATGCGGGCGTGATAATCCTCGGCGTTATCGAACACCGCCACCCGGCCTTCGAAGGCGTCGGGATCGTCGGGGTTGCTGAGAAAGCGCCGGCGGAAGTCTTCTGAAATGACGCTGGTCTTCATCAGCGCCGAGTCGAACAAATTGCCTTTGAGATTGAGAAAGCCGGCCCGTTCGACCAGCGGATTGTCATAGCGGCGAATCACGTCGGTATCCCGCGTCTCGCAACCCTCGATATTGGCGCCCAGCGTCCGGCCGTTGACGGTCATCGCTCCGCTGTGGAGCTTGCCGGCCCCGAGCAATTCGCAAAGCACCGCCGGCACGCCGCCGGCGCGATAAAACTCTTCGGACAGGTAGGCCCCGGCGGGCATTACGTTGGCGAGCAGCGGGATTGGATGGCCGAGGCGCTGCCAGTCGTCGTTGGTCAACTCGACGCCGGCGTGGCGGGCGATGGCATTGATATGGATCGGCGCGTTGGACGAGCCGCCCAGCGCCGAGCAGGTCACGATGGTGTTCTCGAAGGCCTCGCGGGTGAGGATGGCGCTGGGGCGCAGGTCCTCCCACACCATCTCGACGATGCGCTCGCCGGTTTGATAGGCCACCATGGAGCGCTCCTTGTAAGGCGCCGGGATCATCGCCGAGCCGGGCAGGCTCATACCCAACGCTTCGGCCAGCGAGTTCATGCTCGAGGCGGTGCCCATGGTGTTGCAATGCCCGACCGAGGGCGCGGAGTCGGTCGCCCGGGAAAGAAAGTCGGCGTAGTCGATCTCGCCGGCGGCTAAGCGTTTGCGCAGGTCCCATATAATGGTGCCGGAACCGACCCGCTCGTTGTCGCGCCAGCCGTTTAACATCGGCCCGCCAGAGAGCACGATGGCCGGGATGTTGACGGTGGCGGCGGCCATTAAACAGGCCGGGGTGGTTTTGTCGCAGCCGGTGGTTAGCACCACGCCGTCCAGCGGGTAGCCGTGCAGCACCTCGACCAGCCCAAGGTAGGCGAGATTGCGATCGAGCGCGGCGGTGGGCCGGCGTACGTTCTCGTGGATGGGGTGCAGCGGAAACTCGAACGGCACGCCGCCGGCGGCGCGGATGCCGTCTTTGACCCGCTTGGCGAGCGCTACGTGATGGCGGTTGCACGGCGTGAGATCGGACCCCGACTGGCAAATGCCGATGATCGGCTTGCCGCTGGCGAGTTCTTCCAAGGTGATGCCGTAGTTCATGTAGCGCTCGATGCACAGCGCTGTCGTGCCCGGGTGCTCGGGGTTGTCGAACCAGTAGCGCGAGCGCAGTTGTTCCGGGGTTATTTTGCGGTCGGTCATTTGTTTGAACCTCTCGAAGCGGCCGATGCGTTAGCTGGCCAAGTCGCCTGTGTCGGCGTCGATGAAGGAGATCAACGCCGTAGTTCCGCAACCGCGTGATAAGCGGGTTTGCGGCGGCGGTCGCGATCGAAGAGCAGTGGATAGTTGGTGCGTCCTATCACCGGAAAATCGTTTTTCCAGGACTCGGCGTCGTAGGTGCCCCAAGTGCTGACGCGATCGATCTTGTCGCGATGCCGCAGGAATAACTCGAACATCTCGACATAACGCGCGGTGAGTTTCTCTTCCACGTCTGCCGGCAGGCCGTCGGTATAGGGGTCGAGTTCGTCGGCGTATTCGAAGTCGGTAGCGATATCGGCGCCGGTATATTCCCAGGCTACCGGTAGCACATCGACTTCAAACTCGGTGATATGAATGCGCATGCCTTGTGCGGCATAGGCTTCGATGCTGCGTTCGAATTCGTCGAGATCGGGAAAGTCGAGGCCGACGTGGCCTTGTAGGCCGACACCGTGAATCGGCACGCCCCGGCGCCGATAGTCTCGCAACACGTCGACCAAGAACGCGCGCTTGCCGGGGTTGTGCATGTTGTAGTCGTTGTAGAGCAGGTGCGCCGCGGGATCGAGCTCATGGGCTAGGTGAAAGGCGTGTTCCATGTAGCTCGCATCGCCGAAAATCTCATACCAAGGGCTGCGCCGCCAGCCTTGGTCCTCGTCGATCGCCTCATTTACAACGTCCCAGATAGCGACTTGGTCGCGATAGCGCTCCATCAAGGTGGTGATGTGCGTTTCCATGCGCTGCTTGAGCGTGTCGCGGGAGATTGTGTGTCCACTGCTGTCGACGAACAGGTCGTCGGGTGTTTGCGAATGCCAAACTGGCGCGTGGCCGACCACGGTCATGCCCTGCTCGCGCCCGAACTCGATGAACCGGTCGGCCAGCGTCCAGTCCCATTGGCCCTGGGCAGGCTGGATCTCGCCGGATTTCATGCAGTTCTCCGCGGTGATGGCGTTGAACTCGCTACTGATAATATCGAGCAGTTCGCGATCCTGTGTTTCGAGCGTGCGATTGCTGATCGCCGTGCCGATCAGGAAGTCGTCGCGAAACACCTCTTTCAGACCACTGATCTCGAGCGCGCGGGCCATGGCGACGCCCTTGAGCTGGGAAAGTGCGGCCAGTGCGACGCTGGCTTGTAGAAAACGGCGGCGTGATAACGGCATGTTGATCTCCTCCGAGTTATTCGTTTTGATGGCTTTTTAGTAATTTCTCTGAACTAAGCCTATAGACGTTGCAACTTCGCCCTCGGCGCTAGCGAACCCAGCGGAAGCGATAGCGACGGGCATGGCGCTCGCCGTTATGCAGCTCGACCAAACCGTGCTCGCGCGGCCCCAGGTTATGAGCGTTGACCGCGTGATCGACCGGTTCGAAACAAAAGAAGTCGGCCTGCGCACCAGGCGAGAACACCAAATAACGCGAAATATCCGGTTCGGCCGTGACTTCCAAGGCCACGCCGCGCCGCGGCCAACGCAACAGCGCGCGGCCGTTCCAACCGGTGAAGAGGTTGTCGATCTTGCCGTCCGGCAGCCTTGAGGAGTGCGCGAAGTTCCAGGGATCATCGCTGCCGAGGGGTGTCCATTCGGTAGGGAGTTGCGCGTCGTCCACTTCCCAGACACCGGCGGCCGGTGCTTCGAGGCATGTATCGGCGCTACGCGGAAACCAGGGATGCAGCCCAGCCCATAGGGCGCGCTCCGCTCGCCCAGATGCGTTACGGCAAGTTCCACGATCAGGCTCTCGCTCTCCAGCCGATAGAGCAACTCCGCCCGATAATCGAACGGCGGTTGTTCGTTGGAGCGCAGCGTCAGGCGCACTTCGTGCTGCGTTCGAGCCTCGACTAGCCAAGGCCGCTGCCAGCCGTCGCCGTGGATCGGCAGGGGCTCGCCGGCCAGGTTGGCGGCGAAGTCGTAGCGGCGCCCGTGCCAGTCGAAGCCGCCCGTCGCGATACGGTTCGACCAAGGCACGAGCGGATACATGGCCAGCCGGTTCGGGTCTCGTTCGCGTTCCCGGCCGGGGCGCATCAGCGCCACCGGGCCCTGCTCGGTTAGGGCGTCGAACCGTGCCGCGCTGGCGCCGGCGGCCGGCTCGACCGCTAAGCGCAGGTTGCCGTTATCGAGGATGATCGTCATAACGCCTCCGCGCGTTCGTCAGACCAGACTGAGGCTGGCCAGTCGTCGGCGGATCGCCTCGTCCGGCAGACGCCGCCCGTCGGCATCGAAGGGATGCAGCTGGTCGGGCCGCGGCGTTAGATAGAGCGTGTCGCCGGTCGCCATCTCGGCATCGCCGGGCAGACGCACCGTCATCGCGCCCGCCTGTTCGCTGTCGACGTAGGCGAAGGAGTCCGCGCCCAATTTCTCGATCACTCGCACGGTGACCCGCCAGTCGCCGTGTTCGCGGCTGACGTCGATGTGCTCGGGGCGGATGCCGAGGGTGGTCGCGCCGTAGGCCTCGGCGATCAAACCGTCGATCAAGTTCATTTTGGGCGAACCGATGAAGCCGGCGACGAACAAGGTTTCGGGGCGCTGGTAGAGCGTCATCGGCGAACCGACTTGTTCGATCCGGCCGGCGTTCATGACCACGATGCAATCGGCCAGGGTCATCGCCTCGATCTGATCGTGGGTCACGTAGATCATGGTGGTGTCGAGCCGTTGGTGGAGTTCGGCCAGCTCGACACGCATCTTGGTCCGCAAGGCGGCATCGAGGTTGGACAACGGCTCGTCGAACAGAAACACGCCGGGGTTGCGCACGATGGCCCGGCCGATCGCTACCCGCTGGCGCTGGCCGCCGGACAGTTCCGCCGGTTTGCGGTCGAGCAGTTCCTCCAGGTGCAGCAACCGGGCCGCTTCGGCCACTTTGGCCTGGCGCTGGTCGGCGGGCAGCTTGGCCAGGCGCATGCCGAAGTCGATATTGCGCGCCACGGTCATATGCGGGAAAAGCGCATAGGATTGAAAGACCATGGCGATATCCCGCTGGCTGGCTTCAACGTCGGTGACGTCGCGCCCGCCAATCGTGATCGAGCCGCGGGTGACCGTTTCCAGCCCGGCGATCATGCGCAGCAGGGTCGATTTGCCGCAGCCGGAGGGGCCTACTAGGACGGTGAAGGAGCCCTCCTCAATATGTAAATTGAGGTTGGGGATCACCGTAGTGTTGTCGCGGAAGGTCTTCTCTATGTCGACCAGTGTCACTTCAGCCATAATGTGCTCTCATCGTCAGGCGACTGATTGTCGATTGCCGGAGGCGGCGGAAAGCCTCTCAGTAGGGTTTGCGGCGATAGCGGAACCACGCGAAGTCCGCCGGCGCGCCGCGGCCGCTGATGTCATGCGCCGCCATCCCAAGGAAATTGCCGGTGAAATAGCCGTGCGCGCGGCCGTTGCCTTCGTCCGACAGCAAGCTGGCATCGAGCGCCGGCCCGATCGGTTGCCAACCGTCGTCGTTCTGGGCGTAGCGGAACTGTAATCTGCGCTGGTGAATATCCAGGCCGAGGCGGACCGGTATATCGGGTTCGAGCACCACCTCGTCCTCGTCGGCGATGTCGAGACGGCCGTTCGGCCAGTCGTCGTTGCAGCTGATCAGGCTAAGCACCTTGTTACCGTCGTCGCTGCGCGTGACCGCGAGATAGTGGAACTTGAAGCGGTTGTAGTAGGCGATCAGGCCGGCGAACTGCTGTAGATCGTCCGGTTCGAACTCCAGCTCGGTCTCGGCGCTGCAATGCAGACTGTCTTGACGGAGCGCCACCAGCGCCTGCTCGAACCAGGACCCCACCGATTCGCGGCCGAACAGGCGCAAGTGGCCGGGACACTCCGTCAGCGAGAAGATCCGCTCCGGCTGCGGAGTCCGCAGCCATTGGAACGCTCGGGGCAAGGTGGCGTTCGCGAAGTCATAGGTTTCCTCGACGGCCGGCGCTTGCTGACTCGCGCCGATACCGACAATTTCGGTCGCCGGCGCGTTGCCGCCGTGCGCTAGGCGCAGCCAACCGTCATCGCCCCATTCCATCTTCTGGATCGCGGTTTCGCGGCCCATGGGCGAGCGGCGTAGGTCGGGCAGCGGACGGCTGCACAAGTGGACGAGATAGGTCTCTCCCGTCCGGGTCGTCACCAGATCGGCATGGCCGGCTCGCTGTAACGGGTTGTCCGGGTCGTCCTTACTGGTAAGAACGGGGTTGTCGGGGTGCACCTCGTAGGGGCCGGTGATATGACGGGAGCGGGCCATGGTCACGGCATGGTCGTAACCGGTACCTCCCTCCGCCACCAGCAAGTGGTACCAGCCGTCGCGGCGGTAGAGATGCGGGCCTTCGGTGAGCTTCATCTCGGTACCGGCGAAAATGTTGTGGATCGGCCTGACCAAGCGCTGGTGCTCGTGAGCGTATTCTTGGAGCAGAATGCCGCCGAAGCGGTCGCCGCCCTCGCGCTGGCGATAATCCCACTGGAGGTTGACGAGCCACTTACGGCCGTCGGTGTCATGGAACAGCGAGGGATCGAAGCCGCTCGCGTTGAGATAGATCGGGTCGCTCCAGGGGCCTTCGATGAAGGGCGCGGTGACCAGATAGTTGCGGCCGTCCTTAAAGTTGCCTTCGTAGCGCTTCATGTCCGTGTAGACCAACCAGAACAGGCCGTCGGCATAGGACAGGCAGGGCGCCCAAATACCGCAGGAGTCCGGGTTGCCGCGCATGTCGAGCTGGGCGGCGCGGTTGAGAGGCCGCGTCACCAAGCGCCAGTTGGCAAGATCCCGCGAGTGGTGAATCTGCACGCCGGGGTACCACTCGAAGGTCGACGTGGCGATGTAGTAATCGTCGCCGACTCGGCAAATCGACGGGTCGGGATTGAAGCCGGCCAGAATCGGGTTTTGAATCGCGTCACTCATTGGCTATTGTCCTTTATCCGTTATCCCTTGACGGAGCCACCGGTCAGTCCGGCCACGATGTATTTTTGCGCAGCCAGGAAGAAGATCACTGCCGGAGCGATGGTCAGCGTGACGAAGGCCAGGATCATGTTCCATTCGGTCAGATACTCGCCCTGGAACTGCATCATGCCCAACGGCCAGGTGTAGAGGGCGCGGTCGTTGAGCACCACCAGCGGCAGCAGAAAGTTGTTCCAGCTCTGCACGAAGACGAACACCCCCACCGTGGCCAGAATCGGCGTCGACAACGGCAGCGTGAACGACCAGAAGAAACGCACATAGCTGCAACCCTCGATCCGGGCAGCCTCGAACAGCTCCTTGGGCAGCCGGTCGAAAAACGCCTTGAACAACAACACCGCCAGCGACAGACCAAACGCGGTCTGCGGCAGAATCACGGCCCAGTAGGTGTCCAGCAGCCCTAGATCGCGCACCTTGATGAACAGCGGCAGAATCGCCGCGGCGAACGGAAACATCAGTCCCAACAACAGATAAGAGAGAATCATCTTGGAACCGAAGAAGCGGACGTGCGAGAACACGTAGGCCGCCGCCGCACCCACCACTAAGGTGAGAAACACCGTCATCGAGGCGATGAAGAACGAGTTGCCCAGATAGCGCCAGAAGCTGCTATCGAAAACGATCGACAGATAGTTATCCGGCGCCCAACTTGCCGGTAGCCACAGCGGATTGGTGCGTAGCTCCGCATTAGTCTTGAAGCCGCCGAAGAAGGCGGCCAGCAACGGGCCGACGACCAGGCTGGCAACCAAAATCAGCACGATCACGCGCAGGGTGTTGCGGGTAGTCACGGAGTTCATGCCCGACTCTCCTTCGCGGTAGCGCGCTGATAGAACAAGGCGACACCGATGGCCAGCACGAACAGGACGACGGCGGCGGCGCTACCGAAGCCGATGTTCAGGCGCGACAAGCCGAAGGTGTAGAGGTAGGTGACAATGGTGTGGGTCGAGTGCGACGGTCCGCCGTTGGTCATCGGGATGATGACGTCGAAGATCTGCAGCGAGCCGATGATGGCGAAAAAGCCGCTCACCACCAGGGCGTGCTTGATCATCGGAATCTGCACGAACAGCGCCACCTGGCCCGGTTTGGCGCCCTCCAGCTTGGCGGCCTCGATCAGATCCTTGGGCACACTCTGCAACGCGGCAATGTAGATCATCATGTGGAAACCGAAATACTTCCACACGATGACTGTCATGATCGCCGGGAAAGCCCACTGATGATCGGCCAATACGTAGACCGGATCCTGCCCCAGCCTTTGCAACAGGGAGGCGGTAACGCCGTAGTCGCCGTCGAAGACGAAGCTCCAAATCAGCCCGGCGGCAACTTCCGCCAGGATGAAGGGGAGGAAAAACACCAGCCGAAAGAGCGTATTCGTCGGCGTCTTGCGGTATACCAGCAACGCCAGCCCCAGCGCTAACGGCATCTGCAGGACCAGCGAGACGACGATCAGCATCGAGGTGTTCCGCAGGGCGGTATGAAACACGCTGTGATCGAATAGTCGCTGGTAGTTCTCGGTACCGACGAAATTGCTCGGCGAACCGTAACCGTTCCACGAGAAGCCGCTGTAATAGCTCGCGTCGATCAGCGGCAAAATGACAAATAACGAAAACAGAGTCAGGGCCGGCGGCAACAGAATCAGCACCGCCGTCAGCCTGCCGCTGGCGATCGTTCGCTTGAAGCGTTCGGCCGCTCCACCGCGGCTAACAACGGCTTGGGTCATAGTCGTCATAGTGACATTCCATCCCGAAACGAGGCATTGACAGGCGCGGGCACGAATCCCGCCCGCGCCGGGATAGATCGGGGATTATCTAAACTCCCAGGCCTCCGCGACCCGCTCGGCCGCTTGTTCGGGCGTGATCGCCCCCTGGGCCAGATCGCCGCTGATGTCGTTGACGGTGGCGCCGACGGAAACCCCCAGCGCCTGGTCGAGGAACACCTGATGGAAGCTCGACTCGTCGAGCATCCGGGCGACGCTGCGGGCGTACGGCGTATCGAGTTCTTCCTCTGAGCCGTAGGCCACCGGCACGAAGATACCGGCGCGCGCGGCCCTGCGTTGATTCTCTTCGTTGAGCAGGAAGCGCAGGAAGTCGACCGCCTCGTCGGGAGCATCCCGCGTGACGGCAAAGCCGTTGATACCGCCGAAGCTATGCTCGTTGCCGGCGGCATCGGCAATCGTGGGAAAGGGGATGAAGCGCAAGTCTTCGTCGGGCACGCCTTCGCCGCTCTCCGAACGCTCCTTGTGCGGGATGTAATCCCAGTCGCCCATCAGGTGCATGGCGGCCTCCTGATCGCCGAACATGGCGCTGGCCCGCTCGTAGGTGGTCGACATAAAGCCGGGTTGGAAGGGGTTCAGGTCCACGAACTCTTGCAGCAGTTGCCCGGCTTGCACGAACGGTTCGCCGGCAAAGCCGCCGTTCGCGCCGGTTTTGGCGGCCTCGATACCGTCGCCACCGGCCAAGCGCGTGGCCAGGTAGCCCCAGTAGAAGTGCATGGGCCAGCCGTCCCGGCCGCCGACCGCCACCGGTGTGATGCCCTGCTCGCGCAGCGCGACGACGGCGTTCTTAAGGTCATCCCAAGTCTCGACGTCGTCGATGTCGACCCCGGCTTGTTCGGTCAATGCGGCGTTGGCCCAAAAGCCCACCACGGTCGCGTAGAGCGGCGCCCCATAGACCCGGCCGTCGAGGGTGAAGGCACCCACGGCGCTCTCGGGATAGAGGTCCGCCCAACCGTCGTTCATTTCCTCGGTGATATCGCGGACGAACCCAGCTTCCACTTGGTCGCGCAAGCCCTCTCCGCCCCAGCTATAGAAGATGTCGGGACGCTGTCGGGATTGCAGCAGGGTGGGCAGGCGCGTCTTGTAGGCCTCGTTGGCGATATACTGGAACTCGACGTTAACGTCTGGATTCTGAGCTTCGTACTCGGCGATGATTTCGTCGTAATACTGTTTTTCGGCGTCGCTGATCTCGACGCGTAGCAACCGCACGGTGGTGTCCGCGGCGGCCTCGATGGAGCTCACGGCCAAAGCAGCGGCGATCGCCGCCACCCAGCCACGGGAACGCGGCCATGCCTTATTGTGCCTAGCGGATATATGCATGACGTTCTCCTCCTTATGGTGTTATTAGAATTCGACGCATCTTCTTTTGCCGGGGCGCCTTACCCGGCGTTTCGCTTCAGCCCCAACCGCCGTCGACCGCGAGCTCTTGGCCGGAAATCGCCGAACTGTCGGCACTGGCGAGGAAGAGTGCGGCAGGAGCGACATGCGTCGGCTCCAGCCGCATCTTCAGGGACTGCCGAGCCTGGATCGACGCTTCCTCTTCCGGGCCGATCCAATTCTCAAGCTGTCGTTCGGTGATGATCGAGCCGGGCACGAGGGTGTTAACGCGGACGCGATGCGGGCCGAGATCGCGCGCCAAACTGCGCGTTAGACCATGTACCGCGGCTTTGGCGGTGACATAAGCCGACAGGTCGGCGATCGCCATCTGCACGCTGATCGAGCCGAAGTTGATAATCGACCCTCCGCCCGCCTCGATCATCTGGCGGGCGGCGGCCTGGGCGGCGAAGAACATCGGCCGCAGGTTGAGCGACATGCGCTCGTCCCAGTAATCGACGTCAATCTCCTGCCAGGAATGGCGATCGTCGTTCGCGGCATTATTGACGAGCGTATGGATCGGCCCCAGCGTTTGCCCGACGTCGGCGATGACAGCCTGTAGCGCCGCCACATCGCGGATGTCGCAATGGAAGTACCGCGGCACCTCGCCGGTTTCGGCCTGCAATGTCTCGAGCAGCGCCTCGCTGGCGGCGTCGTTGATATCGACGAACGCGACCCGCGCCCCCTGGCGGTGGAAAGCGCGCGTTAGCTCCGCGCCGATACCGCTGCCGCCACCCGTAATAAAGACCACACGCTGTTCGAGGCTTGGATAACGTGCCGCGTCGTAGCTCATTCTGGCTCCCTACTTAGTTTATTCTGTTTACTAATAGAAAATCAGTTTATCCGCTTGCGTAAAAAACGCAATAGTTGCTGCGATACCCGGTGCTAGTACGTTAATATAGTATAAGTGCGTTGAAAATCGACGGCCTGGATGCAGCCGATTAATGTCGGTAGCGTGTCCATGCTTCGTTTAGTTTGCTTACCAAGATTATAGGTAGGGCGGTAAACGCTCGGTCGCGGAGGCAAAATAAAGCCGCCAACGCCAGCCGCGCGAGCGCGACCGACATCTACTCATCATTACGCCGTTCGGAGAGTCGGCTCGGCGTCGGCGCCGGGAAAAGAGGCTACGCTTTTATTTATGTCAACCAACTTTCAACAGCATAAGGCGGGTGATCTGCATTTCCTAAAGCGGCTCAACCGCAGCGCCATCCTCGAACTGATCCGTCGCGCGCCGGGCATGACGCGGGCCGATATCGCCACTCAAGCGCAATTGACCAAAGCCACCGTGGGCGCTGGTGTGCAGTCTTTGCTCGAACAGGGTTGGCTTAGCGAAGGCGAGTTGCAAAGAAGCGGCGGCGGTCGTCCCGGACGGTCGTTGTATCTCAACGAGCAGCATTATGTGCTGCTCGGTGCCGAGGTCGATGTCCACGGTTTACGCCTGGTCGCATGTACGCTCACCGGCCAGATATTGACCTCGCGTCAAGAGTATTTGGCTCCGACGACGCCGGAAATTACCGCTGACTTGCTCGCCGATTTGCTGAGGGCATTGCGGTCCTCGCCGGAAGTGGCCGGTCGCCAGTGTCTCGGAGTGGGTATCGCGCTGCCCGGTCCGATTGATCCCAAGAAGCCGATTCTTCGTCTCGCACCCAACTTGGGTTGGCGCGATATCCGTTTCCTGGATCTGTTGCGTGCCCGCCTGCCGGAGCTAGACAGTCTGTGGCTGATGGACAACGAAGCGAAATCCGCGGCGTTCGGCGAACTTTACTTCCGTACCGACAAAATTACCGACTCGCTGGTCTACGTCAGCGCCGGCACGGGTATCGGCAGCGGCATGGTCGAGGGCAACCACCTACCGCTGATCTCGCGCGGCCTGCAAGGGCTGGCCGGGGAAATCGGCCACACCGTGCTGCAACCGGGCGGCTTGTACTGCCGTTGCGGCAATCGCGGCTGCGCGGAAACCCTGGTCAGCGGTTGGTCGATTCGTGCCGCCTTGGGCATCGCCGAGGATCAGAGCCTTAGCGAGGCCTTGCAGCCGCGCCTCGGGGAAGCCGAGGTGCAGGTTACCTTGCGGCGGGCCGGCGAGGCGCTCGGAACGCTGCTGCTCAATCTTCATCACACTCAAAACCCTTCCGAGATCGTCCTCGGTGGTTCGCTCGTTCAAATCGGCGCGCCGCTGCTCGATCCTGCTCTAACTTACTTCAAAGCTAATCAAAACTCGCTGCTGGGAACGACTCAGCAGGTGCCGATTCGCATCATCGAGGATTCGACCTTCGTTTCCGCGCGCGGCGCCGCCGCGCAAGTGTTGGCCAGAGCCATCCACGGCCCCGGCGAGTTGCTATAAGCGGTTACCTCATTTGCGCTCTCATTTCGCTACTAAGTAAAAAGTTTGAACAAACGTGCTACCTTTCCTAAGGTAGAAGCTCTGTCGACTATCAGAAGGAGGTGCGCATGCAACCGGAAGGAGTTCTTCTTATCGGCCAACAGGCCGTAAACGGCGGCCAAGCCGCCATTCGTGCGGTCAATCCCGCGACCGGCGAGGTCTTGGAGCCGGTCTATCATGGCGGCAGCGGCAGCGAGGTCGAGCAAGCGTGTCGACTCGCCGAAGCCGCGTTCGATAGCTACCGCGAAACGTCGCTCGAAGCGCGGGCCGCTTTCCTGGAAGCGATCGCCACCGAGATCGAAGACCTCGGCGATGCGCTGATCGAGCGCGCCATAATGGAGACCGGTCTGCCACGGGCGCGCCTGGAAGGCGAGCGCGGCCGTACCTGCGGTCAGCTTCGTCTGTTCGCCTCGGTGGTACGTGCCGGCGAGTGGTTGGATCTCCGGCACGACCCGGCGCTGCCCGATCGAACGCCGCTGCCCCGCCCCGATCTGCGCCAGCGGCACATCGCCGTGGGCCCGGTCGCCGTCTTCGGCGCCAGCAACTTTCCGCTGGCCTTCAGCGTGGCCGGCGGCGATACCGCCTCGGCGTTGGCCGCCGGTTGCCCGGTGGTGGTCAAAGGTCACGCCGCTCACCTTGGCACGTCGGAATTTGTCGGCCGGGCGATCCAGCGGGCGGTCGCCAAGTGCGGGCTGCCCGAGGGCGTGTTCTCGCTCTTGTTCGGTGCCGGCAACGAGATCGGCGAAATGCTGGTCTCCGACCCGCGGGTCAAGGCGGTCGGTTTCACCGGCTCCCGCCGCGGCGGCACCGCGCTGACCGCCATTGCCCAAACCCGCGCCGAACCGATCCCGGTCTACGCGGAAATGAGCAGCATCAACCCGGTGTTCTTATTGCCCGAGGCCCTTAGCGTGCGCGGCGGAGCGATCGCCGAAGGCTTCGTCGCCTCCCTGAACATGGGGGCCGGGCAATTTTGCACGAACCCCGGTTTGGTCCTGGGCGTCAAGAGCGGAGCGCTGGAGGCCTTTGTCGCCACGGCCGGCTCGGCGGTCGAGGCCAGCGCGCCTCAAACCATGCTCACCTCGGCCATCCACAGCGCTTACGAGGCGAGCGTCGAGGCGCTCGCCAAGCACCCCAAGGTTCGCGAGATCGCCCGCGGCCAGGCCGGCGACAGCGCCTGCCAATGCCGCGCCGGGCTGTTCGCCGTGGACGCCGAGGACTTTATCGCCGACAAGTCACTACAGAACGAAGTCTTCGGCTCCACCTCGTTGGTAGTCGAATGCCGCGACATCGACGAGATGGCGCGGGTCGCCGAGCGGCTGGAAGGCCAACTCACCGCCACGCTGCAAATGGACGACGACGATCTCGCGACGGCCAAGGCACTGTTGCCGGTGCTCGAGCGCAAGGCCGGCCGGATTCTCGCCAACGGCTGGCCGACTGGCGTGGAAGTGAGCCACGCCATGGTCCACGGCGGCCCTTACCCGGCCACCACTGACCCGCGCACCACCTCGGTGGGCAGCGCCGCGATTCGGCGTTTCTTGCGGCCGGTGTGCTACCAAAATCTGCCGGCAGGCCTGCTGCCCGAACCGCTCCAGGATGGAAACCCGCTGGCCGTGACCCGGCTAGTGGACGGCCAACGCGAGGGATAAGACGTGAAAACCGTAAACAACTCAATACTTCCCGAAGACTCGGCGCGTGCACTATTGGTCGGCCGGGTATGGCGTGCGGCCCCCGATGCGGGGCCGGCGCTGGTCGCGATTCGCCGAGGCGAGGTCATCGACATCAGCGCGCAATGCCAATGCATGGCCGACCTTCTCGATCGCGACGATGCAGCAGCATTCGTCGCGACGGTCGAAGGCGAAGCGCTGGGAACCGTGGAAGCGTTGCTGGCGAACTCCCTCGCCGAGCCCCAGCGCGCGCCGTACCTGCTCGCGCCCTGCGACGTGCAGGCCATCAAGGCCTGCGGCGTGACCTTCGCCGTCAGTCTGATGGAGCGCGTGATCGAAGAACAGGCGGGCGGTGACGCTGCTCGCGCCGGGGCGCTGCGCGAGGAATTACAGACACTGATCGGCGGCGATCTGTCGCGCATCGTGCCCGGCTCCGAGGAGGCCATGGCGCTCAAAGCGGAATTGCAGGCCCGGGGCGCTTGGTCGCAGTACATGGAGGTGGGGCTGGGTGTCGACGCCGAGGTGTTCACCAAGGCCCAGCCGTTCTCCGCGGTAGGGTTCGGAGCTCGCGTTGGACTGCACCCGGCCTCGCAATGGAACAACCCCGAGCCCGAGATTGTACTGGCGGTCGACGCCGCCGGCCGGGTCAAGGGCGCGACGCTGGGCAACGACGTCAATCTGCGCGATATCGAGGGGCGTAGCGCCCTGCTGTTGGGCAAGGCCAAGGACAACAACGCCTCCTGCGCAATAGGTCCATTCATTCGCCTGTTCGACGAGACGTTCACCCTGGATACCGTGCGCGAGGCGCACGTCTCGCTGCGCATCGAGGGGGAGGGCGACGGCTTCGTGCTCGACGACAGTAGCGACATGCGCCAGATCAGCCGCGATCCGCTGGAGCTGGTGGAGCAGACCGTGGGCGCGCACCATCAGTACCCGGATGGCTTCATGCTGTTCCTCGGCACCATGTTTTCGCCGATCCAGGATCGCGACGGCGCGGGTAAGGGGTTTACCCACCGCATTGGCGATACCGTGACCATTGCCACGCCGGCACTGGGCAGCCTGGTCAATCGTGTCGATCGCAGCGATCGATTGCCGCCATGGGCTTTCGGCATCCGGCAGTGGTTAAAGCACATAAACCAGAAAACGGCTATGGCCGTTTGAAGTACGCGGGAGCGGTTCCCAGCCGAGGCCTCAGGCGCGCGCGATCCAGAGTCCGAAGAGCGCAGTTTGGAGCACCAGAGCGGCACCGTAGATCCCGTGGACGGAATGCCAGAACGACTGCCGCGCTGCCTCGACCGCACCGCTGGCGAGCAAGGTGGCAAACACGGAATTGAGAAAGACAGGGAGTATGAGAAGCTGCAGCAGCGCGGCGCCGAACATCAGCTTGTGGGCGGTCCCCACCTTAAGGATAGCGCCCCTGACACTGCCGGAGTCACCGTTAATCGCTATCCAGGCTAGCCCGAGCAAAACCAGAACCAGCGCGGAGGCAAAGAGCCTGGTGCTGAGTGTGAAGTAGATCGTCACGTGTCTTCCTTTGAGTTATCGCTCAGCGGTCGGGGTTGGCTCTTGGAGACACCACAGCGACGTGTACAAGCCAAGCTCTCCTAGTAACATACCCATCAGCAAATTAATAACTATAACTAGGGATAATAACTAACTAGGAAACACCCAGCCAGCCGTCCTCGGCTAACTGAGTGACAAAGGCGGTTCACTGAGTGCACTGGGTGTCCCGCGAAACCGGTGCTCGTGCCTCGCGTGCCTACTGGCTGACGTTAGGCTGCACTGGAGATAGGGCGAGGGCTTTACGGTGTGTGCGCCAAACTCATCAAAGATATGCTGCCGCAATGTTCTGGTACTCGATCATGAAACTGGCGAATTTGAGCTAGAGTAAAACTCCTTGTGGGATGAGGCCTCAGTAAATACGGTTATAGAAAACAAGGAAAACTATAAGCATGAAGAGAATGAAATGGGCTGCCTTTAAGATCGTAATGGGCATATTAGGCAGTGTAATGCTTGTCGCTGGTTGTTCAGGAGGCAAGGAGGTAGAGCAGGAGCAAATCAGTGTGAGAAAACAGTTTGAGCAGCTTGAAGCTACCCATGAAGCCCGTTACAAGTTATTGGAGAATCTTGAAGATACCGAGTTAGCGCGATTGCTATGGGAAGAACAACGCGCGAATTATTTCACTATGCTGAATCTTATCTCTTTTCATATGACGCCGGGAGAATTTCAGTATACTCAGCCGCAGTTGCTTCGCTTGCAAGATTATGGCGATATGGCGGAGATGACAGAGGCCTATCTGCAAAGTTTATTGGCGATTAGTAGCCATCAACACCCTCACTGCATGCGTTACTCAGGTAATCATGGCTTTGTTCTTCGCGAAGGGTTTGAATTTCCGTTTCGCTACCGCCTTATCTATTCTCACATGGTATTTGACGATGGTAATACTCTACAACTCCCAGATGTAGCGAACAGACAGCAGGAAACTCCGGATGTCATTCATAGGGGAGGCAGTTATTGCTACAAAGAGGTGTTTTCCACGGACGATCCTCAACCAACAAAGGTCAGAGGTGAGTTTCATGCTGAACTGCCAGATAATTTAATTGAATTTGAATTCAGTGCTGAAGACATCGGTAAAACCATTGAGCAGAATGGGTATTTAGTTACCTTGTTGGAATTTGAGCAAGGCCGCTATGCAATTGAGATTGATGCTGTTGAAGAAAAAAGCTTGAACTTTCATAGTCGCGATGTTGTTGCAGAGGCGGTTGATGTGCATGGCGAGTATATTGCCTGGCGAGCAACCGAGCGTGAACCTACTACCCGCGCGCATCGAATACACAAGTTACTGGAAGAACTGTTTCAAAGAGCGGAGCAGGGAACCATAAGTACGGAAGATGCGCTTAGAGAGCTTGAGGTGTTACGCGATACCTTGCTTGAAGAGCAAGGCCGTAAGCTATTTTTGAGCCGGGCGTTTAACGGCATTGTGGACAAAGCACGGATCACCTTGATGATCTACTCAGAGGAGAGCGAATCCTTTAGCCGTGAATTGGAATTGCCCGTATATAATTTCCCACGACCGCAGGTCGCTAATGAGGTGAATCTGAACGCTTTGCCACAGATCTCTGCTGCAACCCCAGTTTATGATGCACGAGCTGAGCTCAATGCCTCGATCGTTGAGTTAGATGCGCAGCAGATGCAGGCACGGGTAAGAATGGTTCAGTGGCACGAGGACATTGAGAGCCCTGATTTGCAGAGAGAGTATACAGGTCAGATTGGCTGGTTTTACCCACCCGTGCAAAGTGACATTTTTATGCAACGACAAGATCGTGCTGGCGCACTTCATGTACTTGGTGAGTTCGAGTTCTACGATGAGCAGGGTGATCCTGTCGAAGCTCGAGAAATGAGCGATGCTAACAGCGAAAAACTTGCCTTCGAGTATAAGCCGGGAAGCCTAGAATACCCCCGTATGTTTGGGCGTCTGGTTTACAGCCCCGAGCGATTCACTAAGCCACCAGTACGTGTCAAAGGCATATTGCCGATGATTGTCGCCCCTAATATTGTCAAAGACAGCTACGCGATTGACGAACTTCCAGCAGGTATGGCTCTGAACGGAAATCAGTTGATGATCGATTACGCAGTGTTCGAGCCTCGTGAAGTCGCAGAAGTCAGGGACGAGCTGACTGAACGGAGAAATAAGGTCTTCGTGAAGGATGCAAACGGGTATTTGACAGAAATAAAGAAAGAAACGCTGTATCACCCTCATTCTGGGCGGACTGCGGTTGATGTTTACTATTTTACGGTGAACCGGAGTCGGTCGAGGTTTGGTATAAGGGGGATACTACGCTTGTAGAGTATGAATTTGACGTTGAATTGGTCAGCGGTGGTATACAAGTGCAATAAGCAGGTGTTTTCTAAATGATTATTCGAAACTTTGACGAGAGATTATCATCCATAATTGGGGTTTAAACACTTGCGGTTTTTGCTACAGTTCCAATGCCGTATCAGCACTCTAAAGATGAAGAAACAAGGGAAAAAACGGACAGCCGCCTACCAAATACACTGTTATGAGGTGAAATGAGTATTTCAACGGTAGCATTTTTGATGACGTTGGCTTCCGGTTTGTCATCGCAGTCTCTAGCTGTTGGTGGTGTCGATCTCAGTATGCAAATGGAGGATGTCGTTTCTGCATTTGGGGAGCCCTTGAGAACCGAGAGCGCTATGGATTGGTACGATCATGTACATATCTATGAAGACTTCTCGATTCACACGGTAGGCGGCCAAGATATCGTTGGTATAGAAAGCGATAGCGAAGGAGTGTGCTTAGGCGATGGCGTGTGTGTCGGTGATGTTTGGGATGAAGAGCTCTTGGCGGATTCCGGCTATGAGGATTGCTGTGACAGAGTTTACCCAGTATTCAATTACTGGAAGCCAGATGATAACTGTCGCTACCTTTTGGCTGTGGAGGGTTCAAAAGTCGTAAAGGTGGCAGGATTCTGCTCTCCATGACTTCCCATTGTCACCTCATAACCATGCCTTGCAGCCGACAGCGGCTCTGCTCCGCTGCGGGCTGAAGACAAGCGTGGAGGCGGTTCGGAGCAACTGCTCTTTTGGTTTTGGAAGGGGCTTCAAGCCCAGCCGTAAACAGTAAACAATGGAACACCCAGCCATGAACGAGGGGACGCCAAAGAGTTCCACCCACTCGAAGAATATCGCGTGCGCTGAATACGAATAGCGAATGACTTGAACTGGATAGCCATCCAATCAAGAAAACTCGTCTAACGGCCTTCCTTGCCGTGGCGGATCCGCCGCACAATCAGCGCGTCGTCCGTTCCCGTACCAAGGGTGATGTAGTCGCCGGCAAGTCGTCAGTGAGGTGCCAGGCTCAGAGAGATAAACCAGGTGTTGCAGGGATGCGCGTAGGTGCAGGCGGCCGGGGCAGTGTTCCCCGCGCCGCCCTTTATAATTACTCGGCAGGAGCTAGAAGCTATATCGTGCGCCCAACTCGAAGCTGCGCTCGGGGCCCACATAGATACCGTTACGCAGGCCGGAGATATAGCGCTCGTCAGTCAGGTTCTTGATGGCACCGAATATGCTCAGCTGAGGGTTGACAGCGTATCGGCCCGTAAGATCAACCGTATAGTAGCTTGATATTAAACCACCTTGATGCTCCGCCGGGTCAATCTCTTTCCGATTCTGGCCATCAGCAAAACCTCATCCGTATAGTTCAGGAGCAAGGCGGCTTCCAGGCCACCGGACTGGTAGGCCAGCGCGAGATTAACCGTCCACTCCGGCGAATAAGGCAGGCGGTTCCCTTTATCTATGGGGCCTTCATCGACATCGGGACGATCCTCACCGAATTCCGCTGTCGGGATCCAGGTTACATTGCCATCCACTCGGAATCCGAATCCTATTTCATAGCCTAGAGCGGCTTCCAGCCCCTGGATCAGGGCGCTGCCCTCATGAGGATTCCTGATGCCTGAGACCCCCGGGTCCACCTGGTTGGAGAAATCCATCTGGAACGCGGTGGCCTCGTAGTTCAGACGACCGGTGGCACCACGTACGCCCAGCTCGATATTCACCGATCGTTCGGCTTTAGTCGGCGTGTCGTCCCCACCGACCACGCTGCCCACAACGGGTGGATTGAAAGCGCGATAGACACTGCCGAAAAGTTGCGCTGCGGGCGTGAGTTGGAAGGTCGCCCCAAGGCCCGGCATAACCTCGGTATTGGAGAAGGTCTCGGCGGAATCTGTATCCTGCCGGTTGTCCCGCTCCTGCTCGTAAGTCTCCACGCGCAAGCCTGCCGTGACCGATAGCTGTTCATTGATGTCGAAACGGTTCTGACCAAAGAGCGCCAGGCTATCGGCAGAGTCGATCCTGTTTCGGTTCAGTGTTTGGTTCGGGTCTCGTGGCGTTTGCCTATCTGCGCGGATCGTCTGGTCCAACATCTCTTCCTGCATCCACCGCAGACCGAGCTCCGCTTCGTTGCCGATCCCGAGCAGCGTGTGATTGATAGTCAGGCGCGAATCAATACCCACCCGTTCAAAAGTTCGGTTATTGCCTTGTACCTCGTCACTGAAATTCCACACCGTGTGACCATCGGCGTTGGTGGTCGTCGGATCGCTTGCGAGTCGATACCGCCAGTATTCTCGGTATGTCTCGCTCCAATAGCCGAGGGTCTGCAGGCGCATGTTCGGCGTGATATCCCACTCGTGGTTGATATCAAAACCCGTGCGCCCGCTCAAATACCAATCATCGGGCGCGGGGTTGAACGTGGCGCCGGCCTCATACGCGTCCGGGAAGAGGCCGCGGTAGGAGATGTTGGCTTCACTTTCGTAGTGCGAGAATTTCACTCCGATAAACTGGTTGTGCCCGAGGGTGGTACCCGATTTGACCATCACATCGGTCATATCCCAGCCCTTGTCCATCCAGCCATCGCTCTCGGCGCGGGTGGCGACAATGCCGAACAGCGAATCGCCGCTGGCTGACCCGCCACCGATCTCGACGGTGCCCTCACGAGTATTCCAAGAGCCCAGCCGGCCAATGACCGCGACCCCATCTTCCGGGATTTTGGTTTGGTAGTTGACCACTCCACCGATGGTATTCGGACCATAGCGCAGTGATGCGGCGCCCTTGAGGACTTCGATGCCCTCCATCCGCTGGATACGCGGGTTGTAATAGCGTTGGTTCCCGACAAATATCCCAGGTTGCACCGGCACGCCATCTTCCAACACAAGCGTCTTGTAGGCATCGGCAGGGATGCCCCGCATACCAAAGTTGGTCACCACCGCGCTGTCTTCCTCGCGCTTGATATAGATTCCGGGGACGCGGCGCAGTACATCCTCGGTGGAGCGCGGCTGAGTCTCGTTAATATCTTCCTCAGTGACCACCGTCACCGCACCAGGAATCCGGGTAACGTCATCCGCGGGGTGGCCCACCACCTCAATTCGCGGCAGCTTGATGGTTTTTTGTGCGTGTACGGTCGAAGCCATACCGAAGGTGACCGCTACGGCGGCCGCGATGGGTGTCAGGCGCCCCATAAGAAGTGTTCTGCGCATTACTGTGGATCCTGCTTTTTAATCCCGGCGCGCGTCTAGAGACCCCCGTAGGAGACCACCAGAGCAGGCGCCTTTACACACGACTGCCTTCACTGATAATCAAGGCCTCCCTGCCCCCGCTGTCGCAACATTATCGGCAGCGACTACCGCGAAGTGTAATGATAATAATTCTCAGGCACAACCGCATCACCTGCCTGCCTTGCGACTCCTGCGTTGGCAAGGGCTGGAGTTCTCCCATAAGGCGTTGATGAAACAATGGAACATCCAGCTACATGTCCAGCGTTTGTGCTAGGTACGGCACGAACAGCAAACAAGGGAAACAAGGAGACACCCAGCCAGCCGCCCTCGGCTAACTGAGTGACCAAAGGCGGTTCCTTAGCGTATTGGGTGTCCCGCGTCGCGTTCTGGCCTGCTGTATTGGGGCGCTCAGGCGCTCAGGCGCTATGAAAGCAGCCCAACATTGCGCTCGAGTCGGCTGTGAAAAGCACTGCGCGCTTTCCCTGTCGGCTCAACTTGAGCATTATGTGTATCAATCGGAATGGAGGAACAGATGAAGTCTATTACGACATCGCTCATGTTTGTGGGAGATCAAGCTGGAAAAGCCGAGGAAGCTATCAGGTTTTATACCTCTCTATTTCCAAATTCAAAGATCACCGATATTCAGCGCTACGAAGCTGGTGAGCAGGTCCACTAAGATGGCTAGATTTTCGATTAATGGCACCGAGTTCATGGCGCTGGATAGCCATCTTGGTCATAAGTTTAACTTTACGCCTTCCATGTCGTTGTATGTTGAGTGTGAATCAGCAAGCGAAATAGAAGAGGCGTTCCGAGCCTTAGCCGATGGTGGGGCGGAGTTAATGCCTTTGGATAACTACGGGTTTAGTCATAAATTTGGATGGTTGAATGATAGGTACGGCGTATCTTGGCAGCTTAATCTGTCGAACTAAGGTGGCAGCCTGGTCAACACATAACTAAACGCAGCACTATGCAGCCTCTGGCTGCCGGACGCTCGCGAGCTCGCGCCGGTGTGCGCGGCGTTAGGGATCAAATATATGAAAGAAGAACACCGATTGGCACAGTCAATAAAGATTTCTATTCTTAGGCTGGCATATATTACTGAGCATGGTGGTGTTGGTGATTTGGAGTCAGCTGATTTTGCATTTGGCGAAGATCAATTGGTACTTGTTCTTGGAAGGATGAATACCGAAGAATCACGCAATGCTTTCATAGAGCTATTCGATTACCAACTTCCAGACACAGTGTGGGATGCGATAGCTCAGGTAACAAGTGAATATCAAAATGATCTGATACCTTTGTTCAAGGCCCGTATTGGAACGCCTATTGCCGAAAGTCCGTATCTTGAAGTTGTAACCCAAGAAGAAAGAGATAGGCAATTGGAAAACTGGATTAGCGAGCTGTCCAGCAATCCCTAACAAGTCGTTGAAGGCGGTGGCGCTAGGTGCCGCGGCGGGTAGCTCGGCGCATGTGAGTCAAGCTTAGGGAGGCCCCGCCTAAGATGAACAATGTGCGGAAACAAGAAACAAGGGGACTCCGTCCAGCCGCACCAGTTTAGCGATAAACGCGGCGACGTGGCTTCAACGAGTAGAGTATTGGCTCGCTGAGTGAGAGAAGGGGTTTACTTAGCCCTTTGGCTCTTCCGTGAAGTTGTTAGGTAAAAGATGAAGAGGCTGTGCTATGTCGTCTAGCAGTCAGGACAGGCAAGAAATTGCGGCGGTGATTGAGCAGTATCGCCGTGGGTTTGCCACGATGGACGTGGAAGTGCTCGAAGCCATATGGGATCAGGACTACCACAATATCATCTACCTTGCTCAGGAAATGGCCCAACCAGTGTATGGTTGGAGAGGAGTAGAGCAATACTACAGGAGAGTCAGTGGCTTTCTAGAGCGGGTCAGTGCGATGACGGTGAGCGATTTGTCGCTGGATCTCTTTGGCGATGTGGCTTATGCATATTGCAACTTTCACTTTGAGGGAGAGGCCCAGGGGCAGAGTCACAGCGCTGATGGACGGGTCACTTTTATCTTGCACCGTAAGCGTGGTACCTGGAAGGTTATCCATTACCATGAGTCCGCTCCTGGCCCCTTGGCAGTGACCGATGGTTCTTAGCAAGACACTCAACCTGCCCGCTCCATGCGCGAAACCGACCTCAACCGGGTGGTGGCGGAGCGTAGCGCGGCGCTAATCGCGCCGATCCAACTGCCACTTGGGCCTGGCGGTAGGTTTGTCGGCGGGCTGCTCATGCAATCGCTGGAGACCGACCTTCTCGTCCGTGTGTTCGTCGAATATCATGATGAGCTCATTTACTTCATGTAGGAGTCCACGTCATAGGGGCTGATCTTCAGCGTGCGCGACGTTATGCTCAAAGGGATATCAATGCCATACCGAATGAGCCCTCAACAATATGAGTCTGTATTAACCCTTAGCGGTGCGGATCGAAGCGCTCATTTTGTCGGTAAGGTGGTAGATTGGCAGCAATTATGGGGCGTAAAAAACGACGAAGGTTGGCTTGTTCCGATCACCCCTGATGATTGGGAGTATTTTCCTGTTTGGCCGCATCCAGAATATGCTCAAAAATCACAGATGCGCATTTCCCTGGCCATCATGCGGTTGAAATCGCTTTGGAAGAGTTCCTGTCCCATTGGCTGCCAACATTCGAGCGCGACGGGATCAAGGTCGGGGTGTTTCCAAATAAGGAGTGGGTTTTCTGGGTAATGGAACCCACAGATTTGGCGCAATGCTTGAGGGATGAGCTGGCCTTGTATGAGTAAAACATCGCCAGTCATCCAGTACGCTCCGGCCCTGACAGGCCTCCGCCGAATCGGTCTGTTAGGCTGTCGCTTCACAAACCGACCGCTGAATACATTGTTAGCCAAGGAGCCCACGGCGATGAATCATCGGTTGCGTCAAGAGCTACTGTCGATGCAGGAGGAAGACCAGCGAGTCCTGCGGGAACTCATGGACGCGGGCGAGTTGCGTGAACAGGAGTACCACCCGCGGATGCGCGCCGTGCATGAGCGGAATAATGCACGAATCAAGGCGATCGTTGGCGAGTACGGTTGGCCTGGTGTCGCCCTGGTCGGGAAGGAGGGCGCCAAGGCAGCGTGGCTGATGGTTCAACATGCGGTTTTGGACACTGCGTTCATGGAACGAGCTTTGCCCTTGCTGGAAGAAGCGGTAAAGAATGGCGACGCCGAAGGCTGGTGCCTGGCGTATCTGCAAGACAGGGTGTTAACCATGGCGGGTAAGCCACAAATCTACGGAACGCAGCACGATTTCGACGAGAACGGCATTGCCTTTCCCTTGCCAATCGCGGAGCCTGGCAAAGTTGACCTCTTACGGCGGGATATAGGTCTTGAGCCACTATCCGAGGCAACCAAGCGAATTCAGGACCGGTATCGGCCTGTCATCAATAAAAGTGGCTAACAAGCGCGTGAGCTTGGGTGGCCAAAAGCGGCGCCGGTTATGCGAAGCGTTATGTGTGAAGGTACGGCCGTGAAGACAAGACCGGGCCCAACTCTCACATTCCAACATTTTGCCGGCTGGCATAGGTCGGTGCGTCGAATGCTGGATGATCGCAGGGGGAGAGGGGGCTGCTCAGTCTGCACGTACCCTGGGCGCGTGCCGGGACGCTAGTGGCTGGGTAAGTTCGCCAACCCTTTCCAGTCCCGCATCCAACGATTTAGATCGTCGGGTGCCATCGGGTGCGCGACGTAATAGCCCTGCACCAGGTCGCAGCCCAGGTCGAGCGCGAGCGACCAGTCTTCCGGTGTCTCGACGCCTTCGGCGAGCACCGAAAGTGCCAACTGCTTGCCCAGAGCCACGCTGGAGGTAAAGATGGCTTTGGCCGTGATGTCGCTGACGGCGCCGTGCACGAAGCTGCCGTCGATCTTCAGCTCGTCGAAGGGAATCTGTTTGAGGCGCTCCAACGAGGAGTAGCCGGTCCCGAAGTCGTCGATGGAAAGCTGTATGCCGTGCAGGCGCATGCGGGTAAGCACTTCCAGGCTCTCGATGGCGTCGCTGGTAATCTGGCTTTCTGTGATTTCGAGCATGACCAGCTCGGGGGGCAAGCCGTTGCCGGAGCAACAGTCTGCAAAAATCTGCGGCAGATCCAGCTGCGTTAGCGCCGCCGCCGAGAGGTTGATGGCCACCCGCAGTTTCTGGCCGTCCTCGCTCCAGCGCAGCGCTTGGTTAAGCGCCTGCTTAAGGATAGCCTCGGTGAACGGCACGATGAGGTCGTCGTCTTCGGTGAGCGGTACGAAGGCCGCCGGACGCAGTACGCCGTGAGTCGAGTGACGCAGGCGTGCCAGCGCTTCGACGCCCACCACAGCACCCGAGTACATGTCGACCTGCGGTTGATAGAACAAGGTCAGGTGATCCTCCGCCAGCGATTGCTTGAGCTCGTGCTTTGTTAGTACCGAGACACGCTGGCCGGTTTTCTTGCCGCACCCCGCTGCTTCCTCGAAACGGAAGATGAGGCTTGCCAGGGCATTGAGCGTCACTGGCTTGTGGATAGAGCCGAGTACGTTCAGGAAACGTGCGCGCGCCAAGCTCACGGCAGCGCGCAGGATACGTTCGTCGGTACCGCTGAAGAGAATGAGCCCGCCGCCGAACTCAAAGTCGCTCAAGTGGCGCAAGAGCTCGATGCCGTCCATTCCCGGCATGTGCAGGTCGCACAACACCAGGTCGAACGGATTGCCCTGGTTTATCTTGTCTAATGCTTCCCGCCCGTCCCCAGCAGTCTGCACATCGGCCAGCCCCAGGCGCTCCAGGGTGAGCTTGACCAGCTCCTGCATGAAAGGGTCGTCGTCTACGACCAGAGCTCGCAGGCGGGAAAGCCGTTCTTTCCTCATTGGCGCCTATCTCGTGTTGGGCGCTACGCATGAAGCCGTAGCGGTGGTAGCGCTGCTGGAAGCGCTACCCGAAGCCGTAAATGCTCCGACGAAGCCTTGTCCGCGACAGCCTCGCCTAGAGTCGCGTCTTGCTGGTCTTGCCGGCGGCCAGACGATCCAGCGCCGACTCCAGGGCGTCGAACTCGGCGCGCAGCGCCTCCAAGGCTATCGCGGCTGCGTCTGGCGCCCTGGTTCTGGACTCTCCCAGTCGTTCCAATCGCTGACAACATGCGGCCATCCGATCGGCGCCCAAAGCCTTGGACGACGATTTCAGACTGTGGGCGGATAGCGCGGCGGCTTCGACATCGCCACGCTGCACGGCATCGTCTATGGCGGCAAGTTTGCGCGGGGCATCCTGGCGATAGGATTCGATGATGCGGGCATGTAGGGCGGGGTCGGGGCCTACAATGTCGTCCAGCCTGGTCGGGTCTAGGGTTGAGAGTTGTTCGTGTTCGTGTGCCCGCGGTGCGCTGTCCTTAGCGGTCCGCCGCAAGTGGCTCATGATCGTCTTGTACAGTTGCCTGATCTGAACGGGCTTGGCCAGGTAGCCGTCCATGCCGCCGCTGAGGCATCGCTGCTCCTCGCCGCGAACGGCGTTGGCCGTTACGGCGATGATCGCCACGTGCCCGCCCTGTACCTGCTCCTTGGCGCGGATGGCCTGCGCGAATGCGGAGCCGTCCATCACCGGCATGTGGCAGTCGGTGAGGATGAGGTCGTATTCTGCCTCCTCGCACTTTTTCAGCGCCTCCTGGCCGGTGCCGGCAACGGTGCTGTCAGCACCCAGCCGTTCCAGCTGCATGCGCGCCACGTCCTGGTTGGTGAGGTTGTCTTCCACCACTAGAATCCGTGGTCGCCGCCCGTCGATAGCCGGCAGTGTCGGCGGCGCCGCGGCACTGCTGCAGGAGTACGACGAGGATGTGCGGCCGTGTCTGGCCTCCGCCACAGCGCGAAGCAGATCGTCCCGCCGTAGCGGGTCGGCTTGCACGCTGACAAAACGCTTGGCGAGAGGCGGGCTCATTTCGTTGCGCGGAACCAGCGCCACGATGTTGCCGCCGAAAAGGTCGGTCAGTTGGGCGGTCCAGCGTGCCTGCATGCTAGGGGTGTAGACGACTAAAATAGGCCGCGTGCCAGCGCGTTCGCGCAGGATTTGCTGCACGCGGTCGAGGTCCGGTGCGCTCGCCACGCGGGCGCCGTAGTGTTCCAGATAACGCCGTACGGTGGCTGCCATGGATGGGTCGTCGATGGTGCACAGCACGTCGGCGCCGTGCAGATCCGGCGGCGGAATTTGTTCCGCGGCGATGGGAAACGTCACTTTAACTTGAAACCGCGAGCCGACGCCTTGTTCGCTCTCGACGGTGATGGTGCCGCCCATCATGTCGACCAGCCGTTTGCAGATCGACATGCCCAGGCCTATGCCGCCGTGCCGCCGCGCCACGTCCAGCTCGCCCTGGCTGAACGGGTGAAACAGCTCGGCCTGGGTCTTGGCGCTCATGCCGATGCCGTTGTCGTCGACTACGAAGCGGATTACGACTTGCCGCTCACTGCGCTCTGCCAGCTCGGCACGGAGCATCACCTTACCCAGCCGATTGGGCGAGGTTTCGGTGAACTTTACCGCATTGCTGCCCAGGTTGAAGAGAATCTGGCGAATTCGCACGGCATCGCCCAGGATGCGGCGCGGGATGGCCGGATCGACCTCAGTGCGCAGGCGCAGGTGTTTTTTGACCGCCATCGGCAGCAGGGTTTCGGCCACGCCTTCCACCACGTCCAGCAGATCTACCGGCGCCTGCTCGATGTCCATCCGTCCCGCTTCGATCTTGGAGAGGTCGAGGATGTCGTTGAGGATATTGAGCAGCGAGAAGGTCGATTCCTGGACTGTGCCAATCATCTTCTGCTGTTTGGCGTCGAGCGCGGTGTCTGTCATCAGCTCCAGCATGCCGATGATCGCATTCATAGGGGTGCGAATCTCGTGGCTCACGGTGGCCAGGAACAGGCTCTTGGCTTGGTTGGCGGCCTCGGCTGCTTCCTTGGCTGCCATCAAATCCTGATTCGCGGCGGCGAGCTGGGCGGTGCGTGCCTCGACTCGCCGCTCCAGGACGCGATTGAGCTGGAGGATCTCGGCCTGAGCCGCGGTCAGGTCGGCAACCTGCTTCGAGAGTCGATTAGCAACGCGCTGATAGTCTTCATGCGTAACGGCAAGATCGCGGCTGACCCGCTTTAGCTGAATATCGAGCCGGGTGCGGTCGTCCAGCAGCGTTTCCATCTCCTGCAGGATCCTGAGCATAGGCGTGAACAGCTTTCGCAGCTCAGGTACGAAGACCTGTGGAATCTCTATCCGCCACAGCTGCGGTGCCATCTGCTGAACCGTCAGGTGCTCGGCAGGTACTGCGACGAGCCCACGCATACGCTCCACGCTGCCGTGGAGGGGCGCCAGCGCCGTGTCCGGACGGGCGGTCAGCACCAGCACCGGATCGCGCAGCAGATCGGCCTTGCTGGGCATGCGCTGCTCGAATCCAGGTGGGGCAGGCTGCTCGGCGCTAATAAAGTGCATGCCGGTCACCGGCCGATTAACAGCAGCACGTAGGTCATGTTGTGAAACAAGTTGCGCGAGTAGCCCTGCGACCCCCACAGCGGTCCGAGTTCGCCGAACGAGGAAAACCGGCAATTGCCAGATTGTGCCCAAATCGCTCGGCCAGGGCCTTCACCTCATGATCGATTCTCTCTCCCAGTACCCACTTGCGGCCGGCACAGCTGACGATCACCGCCGCCGCTGGGTCGAAGTCGTCCGCGTTCACCTGTTCGGCGATCTCGTACACCTCGCGGAGGATCTCGTCCGGCTGCGCGAGACGAACCTGAACCGTCTTGCCGCGCTCGATGCCGCCGTACAGGCCCAGTGAAGAATCCGTGGAGGAAAAGCCCGGCGCGAGCGAACGCAACCGCCTGATTTCGGGTTGATCGGTGTCGATGATCGTGAGCGAAGTCACCCCGCGGTCGGATTGCATCAGCGGTCGGCCGGTCTCCCGTTCGAGGAAGTCCATCGCGGTCGTGCCGTCTATCGTATAGATCTTGCTGCCTTCGGCTCTGTCGATGACTCCCGGCTTGCCGATCGGGGTGGTGAGGGCGTTGCCGATGACGATGCGGAAATCGATGTCGCCGACGGCCGCCAACAGCAGTATGGCGTCGTAATGGACTTCCCGGTTGTACAGGGCGCAGAACGCCATCTGGTTGTCGTCGGCGGCAAGACCGCCCATCAGCGGCACCGACGTTTCGCGTTCGATGATCTTCTCCAGAATGCTAGGGTCGACCTTGAAGTCCGACGTAAGGAACATAAACGCGGGTTGTACGCCCTGTAGCTCGGCCTGTAGCTTTGCGAGCGCCTCGTGTACGGTTTTGGCGGAGTGCTCGTGTACGCCGTGAGCGACCGCGGTATGCCAGCGAACCCGGCCCTGCGTGTTCAGGCCCAGGGCGGCGGCGCCGATATCGCCGACGCCGCCGGTTTCGTAAAAGCCGTCGCCGGTATTGCCCACGACCACAGTATCGTCTCGCTCCAGGCTGTCGTAGATGCCTTCGAGCAGCTCGTTAGAATGGCCGTAGTGGACGCTGGAAAACAGGAAAATCACTTCAGGATGGTTGTCGCAGAGCGCCGAGCCAAGCTCCAGGCCGGCCCGGTAGGGGTCAGACGCGTGGGTCGAGGCGGAGCGGGCGAGCATGGCAGTCTCTCCGTGACTGACGATCCAATAGACATATAGACCTGCCAGTTACCAAATAATTCAATGAAATTGAGGGGTGTGATCGGCGTATCTTCCTGTTTTGTCAATGAAATGTGTTCTTTGCGGATTTTGCGCGCGAACGGAATTCCTCGTTTCGAGCGCCGAACGGGGGGCAGGTCTCATATTCCACCAATGGGCGGTTTGTCAGAGCCGGCATAGGCTGATAGATCGAGCTCTTGTACTCATGGGGCAGTTGCTGAATCCCCCTTGTTGTATGCATATGCTATTTGTATAGGCTTGGCGGCCGTCCTATACTTCGGGGCACATGCCCTAGGGAGGCCGTTATGTCGGAGTTACGTACAGCAAGCTTGTTCCGCAACGGTCGCAATCAAGCCGTGCGTTTACCACGCGACTTCACGTTGGATGCCGATCAGGTTTACATCGAGCGCCGCGGGGATGAAATCGTGCTGCGCCCGAAACCGCGCACATGGAGCGATTATTTCAGTAAGTCGCCTCTGCTGCCGGAGGACTTTCCCGATAGCATCGAAGATACACCGCCCCAGGATCGAGACGCGCTGTAATGCGCTACATGCTCGACACCAACATCTGCATTTATGTGATGAAGCACAAGCCTGCGAGTGTCGCAGAACGCTTGCAAACGGTCTCAGTCGACGATGTTGCTCTCTCGGCCGTCGTGTTGGCCGAGTTGCGCTACGGCATAGCTAAGTCTCAATATCGTGAGCGCAGTCAGGCGGCGTTAGAGGAGTTTCTTGCCTTCGTCCGTGTGCTGGATTGGCCGGCGGTGGCGGCCGATGCCTATGGTGAGATACGAGCTGAGTTGACTGCCAGTGGTCAGATTATAGGCGGTAATGATCTGCTAATCGCAGCGCATGCACGCTGTTTGGGTGCGACCTTAGTGACAAACAACAACCGGGGGTTTGCTCGGGTACCTGGCTTATCGGTTGAGAACTGGGCTGAGTAATTCAGCGAAGCCTCGCGAACGGGAGCAGGTCTCATATTCTGACATTGGGCGGCTGGTTGGGGCTGGCTAGGCTGATGTATCGAATGTCGGATGATTGCCGGGGGAGGGAGCATGGTCAGGTCGCCGCGCGAATCATAGCGCCATACCGGCGTGCGTGCGACAAGAATAAGGATGTTAGGAAAGCATGACGACGATGGGGCCGATAATGCACAGTCTCGATGACGACTCACCGATGCGTACCGATTTAAGCCATCTGCCGGCAGACAAACAGCGCGAGCTTGAGGCGATCGTCGAGCTGCTGCGCCAGGTCACGCCGGTGGCGATGATTATTCTCTTCGGCTCCTACGCACGCGGCGACTACAAGGAAGAAAAGGATCTAGCGCCCAAGCGCTGGTCGGGGCATGCCTCGGACTATGATTTGCTGGTGATTGTCGAGAACGCTGAAGTGGCGGAGGATGCCAACATCCGCAAGGCGCTGCGGGATGTGTGCAAGAGCCAGGGTTTTTCGGCGCGGGTGAGTCCCATTCTGCATGACATTGCCGACGTCAATGCCAACCTCTCCGACGGCCGGTATTTCTTCCTGGACATTAAGCGCGAAGGGCGGTTGTTGTACGACGCCGGACGGGTCGAATTAGCTGAGCCGCGGGAATTAACACCCGTGGAAGCGCAGCGGATTGTGCAGGATGACTTCGATGAGTGGTATCAAGCCTCCCGGCAGTTTTACCGTGGGTTCGAGTTCTTTTTACAAGACAATGACCTTCGGCGTGCAATCTTCAATCTGAACCAAGCTACCGAGTCCGCGTACAAGGCCATCCTGCTAGTTTTTACCTCCTATGCTCCTCACGAGCACTTATTGGAGTGGCTGGGCGAGCGCGCCGCGCTGTACGGCCCGGTGTACCGCGAGCTGTTCCCGCAGCTTGGGGAGAAAGAGAAAAAACGCTTCGAGTTACTGGATAAGGCCTATATCGGCGCCCGCTACAAGAAAGCCTTCCCGGTGTTTCCCGGCGACATTGACTACTTGGCCCCGCGCGTCAAACGCCTGCTGGAGCTGACTGAAAGCCTTTGCCGAGAGGAAATCGAGCGGATTGGGCGAGACGGCGTCGGGCCTTAGCCGTCGGGCTTAAGCTGGTGCGGGCCATTCATAGCGTTTGCGCGCTTTGTGGGTGTTCTTATGCCCGGGAGGTCTTGGCAGTCGTTTCCGATGGGCCCTGCGAACAATTAGGTTCCCTAATTGACGGCCCTGAACCTCTAAAGTAGAGTTATATTGTTGCGCTTGCTTCCCAGCTAAAAGTAGGCAGGTCATGCGCCAGATGTTTACATGGAAAGGCTAGGACATTTCAAGGAGGATAACTATGGCGCTGCCCGCCTATATAGAACTTTATGACTGTGAGGGACTCCAAATCCAGGGCGGCTCTCAAGTTGCTGAACGAGAAGGAACCGTTGAAACACTTGCGTTTCACCACTGTATTGCACTTTCTTATGACCCCGATCTTGGGGTGATTACGAGCCTTCCCAAGCATGCTCCTGCTATTTTCGTAAAGCCAATCGATGCATCTTCTCCGTATCTCATGAAAGCATGTTGTACCGGCCGCACGTTCGCAAAGGTCTTGATTCACTGGTACAAGATTGATGCGGGAGGAAGCGAGCGCCTATATTTTCGTCACGAACTGAAAGACGCCCGCATTAGTTCAATTAAAATGAAGATGCATAACGTAAAAGAATTAAAACGCGAAAATACCCCACCTCTTGAGCAAATAGCTATGCGCTATAGCTCCATAAAGTGGGAGCATATGAGCGGGAATGTTTTTGGCCTAAGCGCTTGAGCGACGATCACTCTCAGAAGACAACAACAACTCGAAAGAGAAACGCCAGTATTATGGGTAGCGTGACGGAAGAGCTCGTAGAGACTCTAGCCAAGTTGCTAGAGAAGAAAAAGTATGGAACATCCCATATTGATCGGATCACGACAGCAAGAGCATACGGTGATATATCTCACCGTCTATTAGAAATCACAATTCAGAGAGGGTTAAACGACATTGAGTACTACCGCCTGATAGGAATGCACTATCCTCATCATCAGGGTTCTTTAATCGACTGGGGAAAGGTCGACTGGGAAAAATATGATGAAGGCGGGCGGCCAGAGGATGTCCTCAGAAACTTCTTTCAATCAGTCAGGTAACAGTCGCATGTTCGCTTTTGTACAAAGGTCATGGATTCTCTTCACATGCTTTTTTGTATTTTTCTTATTGGTTCTTACGGCGTCACACGTGCAAGCGTCGAATAGCCCATGCGACTACTTGGTCGAGACTGTCCCAGCAAACGCCGGCGAACTCATAGAGCGTTCGGACGGCAGTGACGAGTTGTATGGAAAGAGCATTGTTTACTACGCGGCTGTACTGGGAAAGGCCAATAAGATTTCCGAATGGGTCCAAAACGCCGACTGGGCCACTTTAGACCCTGAAATCCTCAGTGGAGCGGTGATTGCCGGGCGGCCAAACGTCGTTAACGCTCTCCTTCAGGCCGGTGCCTCGCCCGATTGGCAGGACGCCTCTGGAATGACTCCGCTTCTGGCGGCAGCGTCTTGCGAGCGAAGCGATATGGTGGCGTTACTAATAGATGCCGGCGCCAACATCCAAACGCCTAACAAAGATGGTTTAGACCCGATGCTACAAGCCATTACCTTGGGCGACCTCGATACCATAGAGATCCTACTTGAATCTGGCTTTGACCTCAGCCAAGCCCGTTTAGCAAACGGCTTAGGGCCTATGGATATTGCGCAATTGACAGAGAACGAAGAGGTTATAAACACTCTATCGCGCTATCTGCCCTAGCAAGAGATTACGAGGACATTTGGTTGGGGGTGCTGGACACCCATTTGGAAACGGACAGCACAAGCCTGCGGTTTTTTGGCTTAGAGGCCGGTCATCAGCAGGTCGAGGATGGCGAGGGCGGTTGTGCCTTCGTGTTCGAGGGGCGCGGCCTGTTCGTCTAAGGCATCGAGCGGCACGGCATCGCTGCGATGCGGCCCCGCTCGATGCTCGTTACGCTCAGCCGCGGATGACGTAATCGAGGATTTCCACTACCTGGCGGGGCTCGGCGGCCGTGGCGAGGGCGGCGGCGTCGACTTCCTTGAGCGCGTGATTGTGCTCTTCGTCATGCAGGGTGACGATGGCTTTTCCCAGTGCTGCTGCGTAGCCTGCGTCGAAAGCGGCATTCCACTGTTTGTATTTTGGGCCGAAGCGCACGATCACGATGTCCGCTTCGCGGATCAAGGTTTGTGTGCGGATGGCATTGACGCCGGCGCCTTTGCGGTCTTCCCAGAACTTTTTGTCCTCGTCGCCAAGGATGCGTACGCCGCATAGGTCGGATGCTTCGTGGTCCGTTACCGGGGAGTCGAAACGTACGGGTAGGCCCCGCTCGCGCGTACCGGCGATGATTTGCTCGCGCCAGTCGCTATGGATTTCGCCGGAAAGATAAACTCGCCATTCACGGGCCATGTCGTCTCCTTTTCTGTTCACTGCGAATCTTTGCGCCGAGGCGAGGACGGACGGCATGGGTAATCGGGTGTGCTCGCTCGCCTCGGTTGTCATGTTGGGGTGAGGATACCTATTCGCCATCGATTAAGAAATGCACAGACGGGTTTAACGTGTACCGCTCACGTCATCGGCATGGCTCGGAGGGGGTGCAGTGGTCCCTCACGTTACCCGCCGATTCAACGACTTTCGCTCATCAGGCCCTCCAGTCCGGTCTGGCGAAGGTTTAGCCGAAGGAGGGCCGCGCGAGACACCATTGCTGAAGACCTTGGTAACTACACTGTGCGGTAGGTGGGCAATATTCATCCTGCATCAGCGGAAGCTGGTTCGAGGACATGACTGTACCGCCCAGGCGGGTTCGCCGTCAGGTGTCCTCCCGTTTGATCCACTTGGTGACTTGGGGCGGCTGATAGCTGCGCACGGCAGTCAGCAGCGCATCCACATCCTGTTCCACGATCAGCATGCCGCGATGCACCGGCTTGAGGAAAGCTTCAGTCACGATGTGGTCGAGAAACGCGGACAAACCATCGTAGAAGCCGTTGATGTTCATTAGTGCGCAAGGCTTGGTGTGATGGCCCAGTTGCGCCCATGTCCAAACCTCGAACAGCTCTTCCAATGTGCCGATACCACCGGGCAAGGCGATGAAGCCATCGGACAGTTCGGCCATCAGCGCCTTGCGTTCATGCATGGATTCGACGATACGCAGGTCGTCCAGACCCGTATGCGCAATTTCCTTTTCCACCAGGGAGCGCGGGATCACTCCGATCACTTCGCCGCCATGGGCTTGTGCGGCATCGGCGGCTGCGCCCATCAAACCGACCGATGCGCCACCATAGACCAGCCCAATGCCGGCATCGGCCAGTGCGTGGCCAAGTCGCGTAGCCGTTTCGGTATAAATCGGTAGACGGCCAGGGCTAGAGCCGGAAAAGATACAAAGCCGCATGATGCTGATCCCCTTGCTTATTTTAATGCTTGAATGGGGGATCTTCTCATGTCGTGGCAGATAATGTCAGCAATAGGTACTGGACGGGGCAGCCGGCGCGACGCGCCGCCCCCCATAACGGGGGGATCGGTGTCTTTTCGTTGCTAACCCTAGCCGGGTGTGCCGAACGAATACCTCGGCTAGCCCCAGACCCGGGGGCTGCGCGGTGTCTCCAGCCGGTAGTCGGAGTAGCCGCGTGTGAAAAACTCCCTGCCCAAGCGCTCCGCGGCGCTAATCGGTTCGCTGGGATCCTTTGCCACCTCGCCGCGACTGTTGCCCACACCGCGCACCACGCCTACTAACCGGGAGTGGGTGTAGCGCGTGAACTCTTGCAGTTGGTGCACGGGCGCAAACGCGGCGCCCGGGTAGCTTTCCTCTGCTGCCAGCACCAGGCCCAATTGCTTGCCCGCCATAGCTTCCAGTACGCGATTGGCGTCCGGGTAGGATGCGGCGTAATAACAGAAGGTGCGGTCGAAGAAGGCCTTCATTTGTGCGGACAGGCCGTACCAGTAGATAGGCGAACAGAACACCACGCCGGCTGCCGGTAGGAACTCGTCCAGAAATAGGCTCTGAAAACGGTCGGGGATACTGCAACTGCCGTTGTCCTGACGGCAACGCCGGCAGTCCCGCAGGAAGTGGGTGATGTAATCGTCCAGAAACCGCAGCTTCACCGTGTTGCCCGCTGCTTCCGCACCGCGTTGCACCGCCTGCGCCAGCGTTGCGCTGTTTCCGTTACGCCGGGGGCTGCCGACCAGCACCAACAACGATCCGGGCTCTTTCGAATACTCCATGACACTTCTCCTTCCCGTTATTTGGAAGGATGATGCTAAATCAGCATAATGGGTAGGTACGAGTGATCGTTGTTCACTTGGGATGACTCAAATTCACTTTAAGGAGTGGCGATGTTTGGCTCCTTGCCGCTCGCGGCACTGCGTACCTTCGAATCCGCTGCCCGGCTCCGTAGTTTTAAGGCGGCCGCGGAGGACTTGGCGGTGACCCCGACCGCGGTTTCCCACCAGGTCCGGCGGCTGGAGCAGCAACTGGGTGTGGCGTTGTTTCGGCGTGTTGCCCGTGGGGTGGAAGTCACCGAGGCGGGGGAGCGGCTATTTCGCAGCTTGCACGGTGCGCTGCTGGATATTTCCCATGCTTTTCATTCGCTACGGCCCCAACCCGATCCCGCAGGGCTGGTGATTACCACCACGCACTCTTTTGCCGCACTGTGGCTGGTTCCTCGGTTGGGGCGATTTTATCGTCGTCATCCGGAGCTGAGCCTGCGGCTGGATACCAACCCCGCCCCGTTGGACTTGCAGCAGGATGCCAGCGTCGATGTCGCCATCCGCTACGGCGACAAGGAATACCCCGACCTGCATCAGGTCGGCGGCCTTGCCGAGAGCTTCGGAGCGTACTGCGCGCCGCAACTTGCTCCTGCCGGCAAGCAGCTGCCGGCGGCGCTGCTGACCGTCCGCTGGCACAACTCCATGCTCTATGATCGGGCGTGGGAGCGCTGGTGTCTGGCCGCCGGTGCAGACTGGCTCTCGGACAGCATGCCGGTGCACGCCTACGAAGAGGAAAACTATGCGCTGCAGGCGGCCATCGCCGGGCAGGGTATGGTGTTGGCAAGTTCTATCCTGGTTTCGGATACGTTACGCAACGGTTTGCTGATCGCCTACCGGCCGGAGGTGCAGGTGCCTGGGGCTCGCTACACGGTGCTGTGCAAACCGGGCCGCGAACGTCACCCGCCGGTCAGGGCTTTTCTGGACTGGCTGAGAGAGGAGCTTTGAGCTTCCTTCGCCGAGGGGGCGGGGGACACGTTACGTTGTCTTATTGCCTGGGCGACTGGTGCGCGCGGACAAAAGGCCCGAGCCTTACCGCATCACGGCCTCAGGCTGGCGAAACGTCGCCGCCAGCCGACTTCCTTCACCTGCGCTATCAACGCCCGGGCAGCCGACGAGCCAGAGTTTGCAAACGCGTAAAAGCACGCATCGGGCAGCGGCGGCATGCCCTCTTTGGTACCCAGGGCCTTGAGGCCTTCGCGCAATTGGCTGCGTGCCACCGGAGTCACTGCAAATCCCGCTTTTGCCGCAGCCAAGCAACCCGCCATGCTGCTGCTCTCGAAAGCCAGCCGCCAGGGCTTGGTCGCTTGGCTTAAGGCCGCAATCGCCGATTCGCGGTAAATACAAGGCTCGGGAAAAACGGCCAACGGCACCTCTCTCTCAGTATCGAAGGTGCAGTGGGCGGCGTAAGCCCAGACCAGTTCCTCTTGCCATAACGGCTCGCCATTGTCGGGCACACGTGCGCATTGCTTGCCGAAAACCACCTCCAAACGCTCGGCCTGAAGTTGCCGGATAAGTTCTGCGGTGATCCCTACTTTTAGTTCAATGGACGTTTGGGGGTGCCAGCGATGAAAGGTTTCCAGTACCTGGGGCAGCCAAGTGCCGGCAAAATCTTCTGAGGCGCCGATTCGCAAGCGTCCGCTGATGTTCGCTCCACTCAGCCGAGCGCGTACCTCTCGCTCCAAGGCGACGATATTACGCGCATAGGCAGCGAGCAGCTCCCCGGCGGCGGTTAGTTGTAGGCTACGGGTAGTGCGCTCCAATAATCGACTTTCCGTTGCTTGCTCCAAGCGCTTGATGTGGCCGCTGACCGCCGATGGCGTTAGCGCCAGCCTTTCGGCAGCAGCTGCAAAACCGCCGCTCTCGACCACCTCAAGGAACGTGCGCAGCAACACAATATCCAGACTGGTTCGAGACACTGTCATGTCCATCCGATTATTCATGAAACTTCATCAATGATATTCAATTCATCGTCAATCGTCGCGTGGCAAGTGATTATGCTGCTAGTCGTCACTAACGAGATGGAGATGAAGGGCATGACGGCGTACCGAAGCGTTACGACACCAACGTTGGAAGTCGGTTACCTGGAATGGAATCCGCGGGGCCGGCGCACGGCGGTATTGCTCCACGGCTGGCCGGATAGCCCCGAAGGCTGGGCTGTGGTCGCCGAACATTTAGCTACTGCGGGCTACCGGGTGCTATGCCCGGCCCTGCGAGGGTTTGGGCCAACCCGTTTTCGCGCTGCGCATGCCATGCGCAGCGGACAATTGGCTGCGCTGGGGCGTGACCTGTTGGAGTTTGTCGCTGCCATGGCGTTGCGACGACCTGTACTAATAGGCCATGACTGGGGCGCCCGGGCCGTGGCCAATGCTTGCGGCCTTGCTGCCGGCGTCGCCTCGCATATGGTGATGTTGTCGGTGGGTTACGGTACCAACGGCCCACAGCAGTCCATTTCGCTCATCCAGGCTCGCAACTACTGGTACCACTGGTATATGGCCACACCTCGCGGCGGGCGCACCGTCGAGCAGGACAGCCAGGCCTTCGCCCGTATGATGTGGGATACCTGGTCGCCTGATGGTTGGTACCAGGAAAAAGATTTCGCTCTGGCCGCCCTGGCGTTCGAAAACCCGGACTGGGCAAGCGTGGTGCTGCACTCGTACCGCCACCGCTGGGGTTTAGCCGCCGGCGATGCGGCCTATGAGGAAGACGAGGCACAACTTAATCCCGCTCCCCGCTTAGCCGTGCCGACGCTGGTACTGCATGGTGCCGCCGACGCCTGTAATCATCCCGATAGTTCCGCTGGCAAGGAGGGTTTTTTACCGGCCCTTACCGGCGCCAGTTGCTGGAGGGTGTCGGGCACTTCCCACACCGGGAAGTGCCCGAGCAGGTGGCCGAGGCCATTCTTGAGTTCGTGCAGACTTGAGGCTCAGAGCCAGCGATAGGTCGCCGGCCGGATTCGGCTAGCGACCTTGACCCGGTTATCGAGCGCCTCTCGGGGTTGGCTATGCCGTCGCGATCGGGGCGCGGGCGTTTGCAGAGGGGCTATAGGCGCTATGGCGATCGCGGCCTCCGTTTTTGGCACGGTACATGGCGGTGTCGGCATGTTTGATCAGGGTGTCCCCGGTGTTGCCGTGTTCGGGGTACAGGGCGATGCCGACGCTGGCGGTGGGGCTAATCGCCTCGCCGTCGATGTGGAGTGGTTGGCGCAGGGTCGCGGTGATGCGTTCGGCCGCTTGTACCGCCTCCTCTGCGGTTTCGAGTTCGGAGAGCAGGATTACGAACTCATCGCCGCTCATTCGGGCGACGGTGTCGTCTTCCCGCACACAGGCGACCAGACGCTCGGCGATGTGCTCCAGCAGGCGGTCGCCGGCACGGTGGCCGAGACGGTCGTTGACTTGCTTGAATCGGTCCAGGTCGACGAACAACACCGCCATCTGCAAGCGGTGGCGGTGGGCGTGGGCGATGGCCATCTGCAGCCGATCGTCCAATAGCCGGCGGTTGGGCAGGCCGGTCAGCGGGTCGTAGTAGGCTAGGCTGCGGATCCGCTCCTCGCTCTCTTTGAGTTGGGAAATGTCGTTGAACATTGCCGCGTAGTGGGTCAGCTCGGCGCCCTCGTCGGCGATAGCGGTGACGGTCATGAGTTCGGGATAAATCTCGCCATTCTTGCGCCGATTCCAGATTTCGCCCTGCCAGTGGCCGGTAGCGTTGAGTTCGGCCCACATGCGCTGGTAGAAGTCTGGGCCGTGGCGGCCAGAGCTGAGAATCTTGGGGGTTTTGCCGATGACTTCGTCAGGGGTATAGCCGGTGAGGCGGGTAAACGCCGGATTGACGCTCTGGATGATGCCGTTGGGGTCGGTAATCATGACGCCTTCCAGCGAGCTTTCGATGATCTTCTCCGCAAGGTGCAGACTGCGTTTGGAGACATTGAGCGCGCGGTCCCGCTCGCGCAGGGCGCTTTGGAGTTCGCGGACATAGGTCACCTCGATGCCCGCCAGGATCTCGGCGAAGCTGACCAGACCCAACAACTTGCCATCGGCGGTAACGCCGACGTGGCGCATGCCACGCTCAATCAGCAGGCTGCGTACCCGGTATAGGGTTTCGTCGTGGGCGACGGTGAGCAGCGGGCGGCTAGCGAGCTGCTCCAGCGGCGCGTTGAGCTGCCCGGCGGCGATCTGGCCTACCAAATCGCGCTCGGTAAGGATGCCGTGGTCGCCGTCGTCGTAGCTGACCAGCACGGCGTCGGTGGCGGCACTGCGCATTTGCTCGGCGGCTTCGATTAACGGCGCATCGCTGGGTAGGCGCGGGGTCTTCTGGCGCACTACCGAGGCCACGGTGCGCAGGCGCAAAAAGTGCTCGATACCTTGGTTGAGCACGACGTCGGTCTGGGAGAGAACCCCTATCGGCTGCCCCTGCTTGTCGAGTACCAGAAAGTGGCGGAGCCTCTCGCGCTGAAACAGCGCCGCGACCGAACGCAGCGGGGTGTCCTCGGCGAGGGTGCGGACGGGGTGATTCATCACCTGCTCGACGGGCCGCTCGAACTCCTGCGGATCGGTGAAATCCACCGTCAGTGCGTCTCGCTCCGTCCAGATGCCGACAGGGCGGCCTTGGTCCATGATCAGAATCGAACTGCAGCGGGCCGCTTGCATCTGCTGCGCAGCTTGGCGAAGGGGCGTGGCCGGGGGCAGTGCACTAGCTGTGTGCTCACGACCTCGCCGACGTTGATGTCGGCGTTGAGCAGCAGTGCAGTAACATCTGACACGTCGGCAATGTCGTCGCCGGGTAAAACAGAAGTCATCCCAATTATCCTCGTCGGCTGATGTGGCCACGCGCATAGATTCAATGGCCGCCGGTGTCCCCGGTGATTTGTCTAGCATCCCGAGCTGGAATATTAGCATTATGCCATGCGGCCTGGGCCCAGTCTGGTATTCGGTTCCTTAATGTTCGCGCAGGCTGTGGTTGGTGGTGGAGTGCGAGGGTTTAAGCGAGCATTCGTGCAGCCGTCAGCCTGGTTTGCTCGAAGGGGCGAAGCAGGGCGCTCTTTCCGCTAGCTCAGAGGCGCTTGTTTGTCGATTCCGCCAGCTGCTTTCGGCAGCGTTCGCTCTCATGCCCTGTCCGGCCTTGACCTCAAATTAACTTGAGGTTGTACGCTCCTCGGTGGCCATAGCAAAACATTGGCAAATAGGAGCTCGCATCATGCAACAATTACTGCCCGATCTATGGGAAACCGAGGTGGAACGACCTGCCCCCGGCCTTACCACCCACGCTTATCTGCTGCTTCGTCCGCACGGGAATATCCTGTTCTACAACACCAGCCGAGCCAGCTCTTGGCCGGTCATCGAGGAACTGGGCGGGATCGCCTGGCAGCTATTAAGCCATCAGGATGAGGTGGGCGGCTCGCTCCGCAGCATTCGAGAGCGGTTTGGGGCAAAGCTAGGCATCCACGAGGACGAACGAGAGGTTGCAGCAGAATTTTGCGAACCGGACCTACTGTTCAGGGAGCCCGGTCCGCTGTTCGACGGCGTCGAGGTTATTCCCACTCCCGGCCACACGCCTGGCAGCACCTGCTTTCTGGTGACTGGCCAGGATGGGCTGCGCTACCTATTCACGGGGGACACCCTGTACCGGGCCAAGCGCGGGGTATGGCGGGCCGGTATGATTGACGGCTACAGTAACCGCTCTCAGTTGCGGAGCAGTCTGCGGTTGTTGCAGACCCTGTCGCCGGATGTGGCGATCTCCAGTGCCTTTACAGGTAATGCCGGCCATCAGCGGCTGGACGGTAACGAGTGGCAACAACTGGTGGGCGAAGCGCTGGCGGCGTTGGGTTGAATACGGAAGGTGTCCACATCCTTGAACCGGGCGATCCTTGTTTTGGCTGGCTGTCGGGGCGAGCTAGTAGGCACCCTTGAGGTCAGTTTTAAACAGAAAAAAGCCGGTCAAAGACCGGCTTTTTGTATCTCGTGGTCGCTTCGGTGTGTTGGCGATGCGATTAGGGGCTGAAGTAATTGATCGTCTCCACGTAGTTGCGACCGAAGTTGTTGTCCCAGTAGGTCTGATCGTTAACGGTGTAGGAGATGGCGTACTCAACGGTGGTGGCGCCATCGAGTTTGAGTTCGTAAACCCACTCTTCAAAGCCGTACGGATTCGGGTTGGAGGCGCTGCTGTAGCTGGAGAACCAAAACCAGGGGCCGCCAAAACGTGCATCCGCAGTCTGAGTCGTCGCCCAACCGTCGGTGCTGTATACCACTTGCACCTGTTTGTCTGGGCCTAGATTGTTGAGCGTGACACGGCCGTGCAGGTTTTGCCCTTGAGACAGGTTTACCTGGGCGGTATGGGTGGCGTTAGCGAGATTGACGCCGAACAGTTGAGAGCCCGAGTTAGCGGCGATGAAGTAATTTTGGCCATTGTTGTTGTCCCAGTAAACTTGGCCGTCGACTTCATATTTAACCGCCCAGGTCAGGTCGCTGATCGGCCCCTGCCCCCACCAGCTGTCGCCGCTGTAGCGGGCGCGCCAGAACTCGCGGCCATCCTCGGTCGAGTGTTTATAGGTAGCGGGCAGCTCTAGCCAGTTGTCATCCTCCGTGCCGATAACGATGGTTACCGTCTTGTCCGAGGCGAGGTCTTTAACCAAAACGTCGAAGACAGCGTTTTGAGCCGACATGCCATACTTGGAGCTGACAATGCTCTGAGCGCGGAGCATGGAGACTTCGTCTGCCGCTAAGCTTGTGCCTGCGAAAGCAAATAGTACGAGCGCTAATAAAACCCTGCTGAATAATTTAGTCATCGTTATTTCCCCTTTTTATGGCTGATAGCTACGGTTGTGATCGCTAATCTGGTTGACGCATCCTTTGCGCAAAAAGCCTTTTTAGAATCTGCTTTTGCCAAAACTACGCGCGGCTCGCGCTTTGTGGGCGCAAGGCAGTTCGCCGGCAACACGTGGGTTTTGGTGGATAGCCGCTATAATGGCGAGATTTTTCGCGTCCCAGCGGTTGAGCAGGTAGAGGCCTAGAGTCAGGCCTGCGAATACGGCAAGTGACAGAAAGATTTCCATACCCAACTTCCTTGTTGCCTCTGCATGGTTGGCTATAACTTGTTCCCTTGTGACAAGAGGTTAAACCTCGAAATTGTGCGGTGCAACATAGTATATCTGTGTCTAAGGGATAGTTAATCTATTGCATTTCTGTATTCCGGAATCCGAGGGCAGCCAGCTGGAAGGGCTTGGAACGTGACGGCTAACGGCTTCAAAGGCCGGCCTTGTGCGATGCAAAGAACGTCCCGCGAGCCGGTGCACTACGAGTTGACGGGATGCTCAGTTGAAGCTGCCTGGGTGGGGTAGGGCGTTTTGCCTTTGAAGGCTGCTCAGCCGTTGTACAAGAGAGTCAAGCGGCTTGGCGAGTGGTGGGGAGCATCGCTAAATGGCTGAGTCGGCACTGCGTAAGGTACGCCGTGCCGAGCCAAACGCTAGTGGACGAGCGTTACCGGGCATTCTGCGAGGTCTAGTACCGTCCTGCTGACTCCGCCCAGTAGCCAATCCCGTGGCGCGGAGAGGCCACGGCTTCCCATGACGATGAGAGGATCTTTTAGATCGCTGACATAGTCGACGATGGTATCGGCGGGCTCGCCCGGAATAACGCGCTCTTTGATGGCGACATCTGTCGGCAGCTTGTCTCTGGCGGTAGCGATTATATCCCGCGCGTCTTCCTCTTGGGCCTGCTTGAGCGAGGCGGCGGATGCTTCCGCTTCGCGGCGGGCAGTGTTCGAATAGCCCGTGGTTTCCAACAGTTGTTGCGGGTCCGGTGGCGTGATGTGCAGCAGGTGTATCTTGGCGTCGGCCAGCTTCGCCAGGTAAGACGCATGGTCCAGGGCACGCAGCGCGTGTTCGGAGCCGTCGACGGGGACGACGATATTGGCGATCACAGTAGCCTCCAGCGGGTTTCGCGACAGACGTATGAGTCTGTTGTTATGTGCCAGCCTGTGCATAATCAATCTGAGCAAGGCGTGCAGCTAGGCGGTTGGAGTCTGTCGCATTGTTGCGGCTCTTGCCAAGGGCGACGGTCGGCCACTACTCCAAAACGACGATATCTGTCCCTCCCATAGATGAGTAGGCGCCAACATCAGGGCCCTACACATGCGGCTCCCTCGGCCAGCCTGGTTTCGGCGACTTTTGCCATGGCTCCGTTGTGCCTTATTGCCTCCGAGTGGTGCGAGCTGTTAATTCAAGGTCTCGTGAAACAAAAGATTGAGGCTCTTCATTACATTTTCACCTTTCTCTGGATGTTCCGAGAAATCTTCCAAACGTTTAAGCTCTTCTTCAATGAAATGATTGATCTCAGCTATGGGCGGAGCAAGCTCCTTCTCTAAACTTATTTTCTTCCTTTCCAATAACTCAGAAATTTTATCGTTAAGCACTTTGTTGTTGTGTACTAGTCTTCTTAGCTTGTCGAACTCAATTGGAGCGGGTTCTCGATATTTCTCCAGCCACATGATCGAAAGAAGCGGCCTTAGAACATAAAAATACTTCTTTATGGGGACGAGATTCTCACGGAGATAGCCTCTATAGTTCGTTTTTGCCATACTCCGATAGTGGTATATTCCTTTTTCTACGGAATAAACCTCTTGGAGAAGTTGCCGGGCTCTTTGGGCGAAAGCTCCATGCTCGATATACACGATGGGCGACTGTAACCACTCTACAAATGCAGGGTTAGACTTGGCGAATAGCCTTAGCGCCTTTCTGATATCCCACCCATTGATGTCAATCTCGTCGACAATAGGGTATTCAATGACATCCCTCTTTTCCTCTAAGTCAACAGCTACATACCAATCTTTGGGGTGTGCGTAGATAAAACGAACGTCATAGTCGCTATTTGGCGATGCGAACCCCCAAGCCCGGCTGCCTGACTCAATCGCATAGAGCACTTTTACTTCATGCTCTTTTTCGGCTTGCTCTATCCGGGCGAGAATCTCTTTTCTGATATTTTGTTCATTCATAGTGTTTTTTCGTTAAAGAAGGGTGCGGGGACAGCTACAGTCATACCTCGGGTTTGCCCAAGGCTCGACGAATTGCTTCCTCAACGGGGACATAAGCTCCCTCGTCCTTCCCGTCGAGTTGGAAGGGCTCGTACAGGTATAGCGGCGGCTGGGCCAAGAACCTTGGCCTAGTGCCACGATTCACTTGGGCCGCATGCACGAGAAAGGGGTGGCACAGAAATACCGTCCCCGCTCGGCCGGTCGCCAAAACTTCCTCGCAGCCTTCTGTGGCGCTGAGGTCGAATGATTCAAGGCCTGCTTCTCCCGCGGGCGCAAGGATGCGTGCTACCTCCCGATGAGACCCAACCCGGATGCGTGTGGGTGCGTCCAGCGGGCCGACATCGGAAAACAGAAACAGCATCAATAACGCCCGGTCACGCGAATAGACGTTGATTCGCCAACCGGAGAAATCGTTCGGATCTGCATCAGGCCCCGGAAAACTTGCATCAACATGCCAACCGGTGTCGCCTGTGTCGTCCTTTGCCGGAAAGCGGATGGGAAAGGTGCCGAGACTATAGCGCGGCTCCCAGCGGTCTTTGCCTACCAGTTGGTCGAAAGCGGCGTGCAGTGTAGGTGTGTTGGCTGCTGTTACGAAAGGTTCTTGGTCGTAATCCCATAGCCAGACCACGGACTCTTTCCACGTTGACGGATCATCCGGATCGCAGCCGGTATCGGCCCACAGAATGTCTCGACACTGCTTTGCCAGTTCGGGAGAGAAGGCGTTCTCCAGCTTAACGAAGCCCTCGTCTATAAATTGTCTGATCTGATCGTCAGTTAGCATAGGTAACCTAGCTGGCTCTCCGTATAGTTGTTAAAGCAACAAGATCTGCCGGAAATTTCTGCGGCATTCGTCGTTGAGCCCGGGAGTGCCGGCGTTGACGGCCGTCATTTGGATACGTGCTTTCCAAAAGAAATAACGACGAGGGCTATGTTGCTCTGCCTTGTCAGATGTCTACTACTTCTTTTGGGTTTAATTGCTTTCGCTAAAAATCCGGGTCGATCCAGGCGCTAGTTATTTTTCGCGTGGTATCGCGTGCGACTTCTTCCTTCGAGAGAGCGTTTAGAAATTCCTGGGTGTTTTCCCAGCTAAACACGATGTCTCGATCGTTGTTTAGGTAGACGACTTTCCCCGTGTCCTGGTCAAGGCATAGAAGGTCGTGCCAATCGCCTTGAAACGGAATCAAATGAGAAGGCACGCCCCATTCTTCTCGGCGCTTCAAACCCTGCTTGATTTCGTCAAGCGACCAGAAAGGCAAGGCAATACTTTCTAGCTGAGTATCGATCTCTATTGAGCAATACTCATTCAAAGCCTCGACTTTTGATAGGAATGCATCGCTCAACTTCGCCTCCTTGAGGCCTTTAGCCCTCAATGGCCCTATAGTTTGCAATATCGGCTTCGACGCCAAGTCTAGCCATTGCTTCCTGCGGGTTAAACCCGCTTTCTGCGTGAGCCTCCATGACCGCGGTGCGTGCGGCATCGATGGCTTCTTGGCTGTCCCATTCTGCGATCGTGACGATGTTGAATCGGCCGGGGCCGGCGACCTGTTCGAGAAGCGTATCTCGAACAAAACCGGGCTGACGCCGGAGCACTTGGTGAGTGTCGCGGACTCTTGCCAGAAACTCTTCTCGCGCCGCCTGTGGCACCGAAAATTTATCAACCCGGTAAATGGCCATTCTCTTTGACACGGTCGACCTCCTTGTTTAGGTCTGGATTCTGAGGGGTGCGGCAAGCAGGAGGACAACAGGTCGACCTTTTACCATGCACTTGAGCAGCCTAAGGCCTAAATATAAGTTGAGGTCAAGGTGTGTCGGCCTTATTAGCTTGGCCCGAGTTACTCTAGGACTTCTTTCAGGTTTCCAGGGGAACCCACCCTGACGCCGAGCCGTTAGACTTTTCGCACCATAGCCAACCGTTCAAAGTCCTTGTGCCGATGAGCATCTCCCCCTCCTGCACATAGTCTACGCCCTGTCGGCGATATGGCCCTTTCCAGCCCGAGCCGCTATTGCGTCTAAGTAAAATTACGTAGGCGCGACATCGTGTATTTGTCTTACGTTGTTCGCCGTATCACGCTTCCCGTCCAACGCCGGATGCTAATCTTGTACAGAAGCAGTAACGTAAGTGTGTCTCCGGTGACGCTTGCCGGAGTCGCGCGACTAATAATAAGCCCTTGTGGTGGGTGATCAGCACCCGATGGAGGAGAGGCGTGAGCGCAATAATCGTTATGTTGGCAGGGCTGGGGGCCATGGCTCTCGGCTACCTGTTCTATTCCAAATTCATCGCCGAACGCATATTTCGCCTGGACCCGAACTACCGTACGCCTGCGCACGAGTTCGAGGACGGCGTCGACTACGTCCCCACCAACCGCTACATCCTGTGGGGGCATCACTTTACCTCGGTGGCGGGCGCTGCGCCCATCGTCGGTCCGGCCGTCGCCGTTATTTGGGGCTGGGGGCCTGCCTTCCTGTGGGTGGTACTCGGCACCATCTTCTTTGCCGGGGTGCACGATGCCGGCGCGATATGGGCCAGCGTCCGCAACAAGGCCAAATCGATCGGCGCCGTCACCGGCGAGTTGGTCGGTAGCCGCGCCCGGGCACTGTTCATGATCGTGATCTTCCTCGTGCTGTTGATGGTGAATGCCGTGTTCGCGGTGGTCATCTCGGGCCTGCTGATCGACAACCCCTCGGCGGTGGTGCCTGCTTGGGGTGCCATCGTGGTGGCGCTGATCATCGGCCAGTTGATTTACCGTTTCAACGTGAACCTGCTAGTGGTCACCGGCCTGGGCGTGGCCGCGCTGTATGGGCTGATCCTGCTTGGCCCCTCGGTGCCGGTATCGCTGCCGGAGAGCACGCTTGGCCTGCCGCAGAACGCGCAGTGGATCGTTCTTCTGTTTCTTTACGCGGCTATCGCCTCGCTATTGCCCGTGTGGGTGCTGCTGCAACCGCGCGACTACATCAACGGCATCCAGCTGTTCATCGGTTTGGGTTTGCTATACGGCGCGGTGCTGCTGTCTAATCCGACCATCGTTGCGCCGATGTACAACGCCGACGTTCCGGCTGGCACACCGTCGCTGATTCCGCTGTTATTCGTCACCATCGCCTGCGGCGCTATTTCCGGCTTCCATGGTTTGGTCTCTTCCGGTACGACCTCTAAGCAGATCAACAAAGAGACCGATGTTCGTCTGGTCGGCTACTTCGGCGCGATCGGGGAGGGCTCGTTGGCGCTAGCTGCCATCCTCGCCACCACCGCCGGCGTTGCTACCCTGGGCGAGTGGCAGGCTCTGTATAGCAGCTTCGGCGATGGCGGGGTGCAGGCCTTCGTAACTGGCGGTGCCGCTATCGTCGGTGCCGGGCTTGGCATATCCGAAACGGTGGCCGCTACACTGTTAACGGTAATGGCCGTGCTGTTCGCCGGCACTACCATGGACACCGGCGTACGTTTGCAGCGCTACATCATTCAGGAATGGGGCGAGATCTATCGCATCCCGGTGCTAACCAACGGTACGGCTGCCACCCTTATCGCCATCGGCTGCTGTGTCGCCCTGGCGTTCGGTGCCGGCGGTCTGAGCGGTGCCGGCGGTTTGGTGATCTGGCCGCTGTTCGGCACCACCAACCAGATTCTGGCCGGCCTCACCTTGCTGGTGGTTACGGTGCTGCTGGTCCGGCTCGGCCGCCGATGTGGTACACCTTGATACCGCTAGGCTTCGTGCTGACCATGGCGATCTATGGATTGGTGATCCAGATCGGCCGGTTCTACGACCAGAGCAACTGGCTGCTGGTGGTGATGGGCCTGGTGGTTCTCGCGGCGGCGATTATGGTTCTGCTGGAGGCTGTTGCCACATTGGCCCGCCAGCTACGCGCGAACCGGGAGACCGAGGCTGCGCCGGCCGAAGGTCAGTGACGAGCGAGCGCCGGCGGCGTCGCCGCCGGCGCCTTGTTTCCACCACCCAAGGAGAGCTGCCGTGCCCCCCGATTCCAACGAACTGGGTAAGAAGCTGCGCGAGTGGCTGCGTCATGCGAGTCGTGTAGCGGAGGAAGCTTACTACGCACCGTACCGCTCTACGATCGCCCGCGCTCGCCGTGACGAGGATGACCTCTTCATGTTGCTAGTCTTCTCGGAGATGATGGGCGTCCCCAACCCCGCGACCTATTACACGCTGGAGCTGCAACCGCTACTGCTTGAGCGTTTTCACGACTGGCACCGGCGCATGGGTATGGAGCATTCCCCGCTGGAGCATTTCCGCTGCTGCTGAGGTTCTCATGAGTACCCTGGATAAACTGACCGAACGCCGAGTCCTGTTCGTTGGCGGCAAGGGCGGTGTCGGCAAAACCACTATTGCCGCCTCCCTAGGCGTGCTGGCCGCCGAGCGCGGCGCCGATGTTTGGTGGTATCCACCGATCCGGCGCACTCGCTGGGCGATGCTTTCGACCGCCGTCTCGGCGATTCGGTGACGGCCATCGAAGCCGGGTTGTGGGGACTGGAAATCGACCCGGATGCCGAGGCTCGCCGCCACATCGACGCCGTTACCGCCAATATGAAACAGTTCGCCTCGCCGGAGCTGCATAAGGAGCTTGAGCGGCAGATGCAGCTTGCACGCCTCTCGCCCGGAGCGGCCGAGGCGGCGCTGCTGGAGCGCGTGGCGGCCCTGATGCTGGATGGCCTCGATCAATACGATCTGGTGATCTTCGATACGGCACCTACAGGCCACACGCTGCGTCTCCTAACCCTGCCCGAAGCAATGGCCGCCTGGACCGAGGGCCTATTGGCGCATAACCGCCGCTCCGAGGAGCTGGGCAAGGTGCTCAAGCATCTGACGCCGGCGGCCAAGGGCGCCGGCGAACGCTCGACGCCGTTCGACGATCCGCAGAAGGACCCTTTCGCCGGCATGGACCGGCGTAACCGCCAAGTGGCCGAAACCCTGCTCGCGCGCCGGCGTTTGTTCCACCGCGCGCGCCGCTTGCTTAAGGACGCTGAAACAACGGGTTTCCTCTTCGTGCTCACACCCGAACGTCTGCCTATTCTAGAGACGACGCGAGCGATAGCGGCGCTCTCGCAGTTCCACGTTCCCATCTCTGGTGCCGTGGTCAATCGCGTGCTGCCGGCGAGCGTGGAGGGCGGCTTTCTTGAGCAGCGCCGCCAGCAGGAGGCGCGTTACCTGGAGCGGATAGATAAGGAGCTCAAGGGCCTTGCGACGCTACGCCTGCCCATGCTGCCGGAGGATATCCAAGGCCTTGCGTCGCTGCGTGCGGTAGCACGCGAACTCGCCGGTGCCGGTATATAGCCTAAGGTGCCAAAGGAAAGGCAAACCGCCCGCGGCGGCAATGTGCGGATTATCTTCAGTGCTTCAGCCCCAACCGAAGACGACGCATGTTCTATTTAGCTAATTCTTAGGGGCCGGGTAAGCTCCCGTGCCTAACTGCCTAAGGTTTGCAGGGTTGGGTAGCGAATTACCTCTGCCGTGGACTTGGTTCCCGTTTGCGTGGGCGATGTTGCTTCTATAATAGAGCTGTATTTTTCAGTAAGGCTCTTAGCCATGGCGTCCGCAGTTCAAGCACCACCGCGTTCCTGGTTCCGGCGGCTGTTTGCCAGCCGCGAGAGCGAGGGCCTGACCGGGCTCTCCTTCCGCGTCAAGCTCACTCTGCTTACCCTTCTGCCATTGGTGGTTATGACCGCCTCTTTGACCGTGATCGGCATGGATCAGACCACGCGTTTGAGCCGTGCCCAGGTCGACATCCTCAATAGCGCATTGTTGGAGGCGCGCAAGGCCGAGCTGCGCAACTACATGGAGCTTGGTTACACCGCCGTGCGCCAACTCTATGAGAATGCGGCCGCCGACGATGCGATCGCGCAGGAGCGGGTAGCCGAACTGCTCCGCAACATAGAGTACGGCGAGGACGGCTACTTCTTTGTCTACGGCTACGATGGCGTCAACATCGTTCATCCGCGGTTACCGGAACTGGAAGGGCAGCAGCTGTACGAGTTCCGCGACGAGGATGGCAATCTATTAATTCAGGCCCTGATCGAGCGAGCCCGCGAGGGCGGTGGCTTCACCGAGTATCGGTGGGACAAACCATCCGGCGGCGATTCCGTCGCTAAGCTCGGCTACTCCATAGGCCTCGACCGTTGGGGCTGGATGGTAGGCACGGGCGTCTACCTGGACGATCTCGAATACGCTGTCTCGAGTATGGAGCAACGGGTCGTGGATAATGCCCGCCACACCATCCTCTCGCTAGGCGCGATAACGATGCTGGCGCTGGTGCTCATCGCCGTGACCGGATTGGCCGTAAACATTAGCGAAGGTCGGCTGGCGAACCGGCGCCTGGTGCTGATGGCGCAGAAGACAGTGAGCTTCCAGGAGAAGGAGCGCTGCCGGATTTCGCGGGAGCTGCACGACGGCATCAACCAGCTCCTGGTTTCGGCCCGTTACAAGCTGGAGCGGCTGGAGGCAGCAGTCGAGCAGGACGACAATCGGGCGGCCTCGGCGCAACTGGCGGCGGTGGATCGCATCCTCGAAACCGGTATTGCCGACCTGCGCCGCATGGCGCGCGACCTGCGGCCTAGCGTACTCGACGATCTCGGCCTCAAGGCCGGCATCAACACGCTCACCGCTGACCTGGCCGAGCGCCGTGGGCTGCAAGTAAGCTTTGACTGCCGCTTGGCCGACCGACGCTGGCCCTCGACGCTAGAGACGGCGCTCTACCGCATCGTCCAGGAGGCGCTGGCGAACATCGAGAAGCACTGTGTCGATGTCAGCCAAGTCGCGGTAAGGCTGCGCCAGAGCTTGGGGGCGGTGCATCTGGAGATTGAAGACGACGGCGGTGGCTTCGATGTCGAGGCGGCCATGCGCGGGCCTTCCGGAAACAGCGGGCTTGGTCTGCGCAATATGAGAGATCGCGCCGAACTGCTAGGCGGTCGCATGCGGATTAGCTCGCGCATCGGCCGCGGGACCGCCATTCACGTGCACCTGCCGATAGACGCGAAAGAGGTGACAGCATGAGAGAATCCATACGGGTGCTGCTGGCCGACGATCACCCGCTGGTGCGGGAGGGGCTGCAAGCGCGCCTGGAAGCCCAGGAAGGTATCGAAGTGGTTGGTATCGCCGCTTGTGGTCAGGAGTTGATCGACAAGGCGCAGACTTTGCTGCCGGACGTGATCGTCACCGATATTTCCATGCCGGGGCTAAGCGGGTTGGAGGCGAGCCAGATCCTGCGGCGGATCAAGCCCGAACTCAAGATCCTGATGCTGACCATGCACGATAACAAAGAGTACATCCGCCGCGCCGTCGCCTGTGGTGCCGACGGCTACGTGCTCAAGGACGCACCTGCCGAGCAGATGATCACGGCCCTGCGCCAGGTCTCCGCCGGCGGTAGCTATTTCGGCTCCAGTGTCGCCGAAGCGCTGTTGGTCGAGGAGGACGAGCGGCTGACTCAGCGCGAAACCGACATCCTGCTCCTGTTGATAGACGGGCTGAGCAACCGCGAGATCGGCGAGCGGCTCTCGATCAGCGCCCGGACGGTGGAAACCCATCGCGCCAACATCTATCGCAAAATCGGCGCAAACTCGCTGGCGGGCCTGTTCAAGTACGCGCTAAGGCACGGCTTGGTGGAGCTTGAGTAGCGCCGGGCGATGGGTTGATGCCGCGCACTCTAAGGACATTCGCCCAGGGTTTCCCGAGCCTGCTTGTTGATCGGCGATTACCCCCCCCCGCTGTGCGGAAGAGGAAGGGCTCAGTTTTGAGGTTTTTTCGTCGTGCGGCGGGGGGGGGGAGTAAAGGGTGTCCTCCGCGCAGCAAAAATTTGTTAGAGAGTTCAGTAATCCAGCAGCCTATTCAAGTGCTTGACTACATGCTCCCTCGCACCTCTTTTTTTGAAAATTGAGGGAATGTGCAACAGAAAGTGGCGCCATTTATAGTCATCAATATCCCGCGCAATGTCAGCTATAAAATCTCGAAGGTCTTTTGCCGACTCCTGATTGAATGCCCACAGTTCTTGCCCTTTATATTGAATGGAGAAAAAAGCGTCCGAGGGCCAGTCAAGGTCGTGCTTCTGGATAAGGCCGCAACTACTACAATTAACCGACCCGATATCAAGGCCGTGACTACGGTAAAGATAACGCGAGTGTGCCCAGTTCTCAGGTGTATAGCCTTCGGGTAAGCTCCTTATGGCCGCGACCGAGCCGGCATGTAAACCCGCGTAAAATATAGCGCCGTGCCATCTATGGCCGCAGGAATCCTGAAACAGCTGATAATCAAATAGCTTGCTTTTTTGGAAGAAGGGTACGTCATTCTTGAGACGGATTTTTACGACCTCTGCAAACTCAAACGTTGCTCTGGCGCTACAGGAGGGGCAGCGTACGTCAACAAAATGCGGCATTGGATTCCAGTCGTATGTTCCTGTCATTGCGCCATTTCTCTTTCTCTAATGCTAATGCCCAGCTTTTTTAACGCTTGAGTGGCGAAGATACCGGCATAGGCTGTTTTGGCCGCACAGTCAGAGGTATCGACGATACCGTTGACGATGCTTGCGGTAATGACAATGCCGCAAGCATCGTCGGCCTTTATCGAAGTTTCTGCCTAATGTCGGGTTTTACTTGATAGCAATGCTTTCAACTTCTCAATGCGGTCTTTCCCCGCCCACCGTTATCCATTCGGTGCCCAGATCACGTTCACATTCCTCTATGTGCACCTGCGCCCAGGGTTCGTCGTAGTAGTAGGGTATGCTGACGCTGTGCCAGCCTATACCACCGACCGGCGTGCACCAGCCTATCATTGCATGCCCTTCGAGCTGGTCGGGGCAGCGCTCGCTGGAAAAGTGCGTCGTTACATTCTCGCTCTGCTGTGCTGCCTGTGTGCACAGCGCCTTCGCCAGGGCTAGCTCCTGCTCGTCGTGATCGAAAAATTCTTGGCACATGAGCGTTGTGCTCCCCGTGGGGCTCCGCCCGACGAACGCGCAGGTGCCGTTAAAGACTACCCCCTCGTCGCTGTCAGTCATCGCATCGGGGATCGCGGGCGATATTTGAGCCGCACCTTCCGCATCGACATCATGTGCCTGATTTACATCCCGCTCTTGCGGGCCGCAGCCAAGTCCGGTACCAGCCAATAGCGCGATCACCGTCGCTTGCATCATTCTGCGCATATATGTTTCCTTATGTTTTATATGTTTTTAGACCACAAGTTAACGCTGGCGGCTTGCGCCCCGCCATGTGGCGTAACTGCCACGGCGTTGGGCGGTTGTCGTCGGCCTAGCTGATTATGGCGGAAAATTTGGCCGCTGCGTGGTGGTAATGTTGTACCTGTCGGTGGTGCCGGCTTCGCCGTTCGAGAGGGGCCCCTTGCTTCAATAACCGTTTCTAACCTTGGCCAGCCAAGCGGGCGCGATTCCGGATCACAAGATCACTCAGAAAATCGGCGAGCACTCGTACTCGGGGCGATTGCGTCAGATCGGATTGGATGACGAGATAGATCGACTGGTCAATGCCCAGATCGGTGGCCACGCAGATCAACCCCGAATCCATTGCCAGAAAGTGCGGTAACACCGCCAACCCGAGCCCTGCTCGAGTTGCTGCGACCTGGGTGGCGAGGGATGTTGTGGTCAGTCTCGGTGTTCTGCCGTGTAAGACTCGTTCCATCCATTGTGCGGCGGGCAGGTCCGACTGCATGTCCGACCAGGTTATAAAGTCGTCTCGATCATAGTCGCCGAGATCTGGCTCAACATGTCGTCGTCTCGCATAGGCCTCACTGCAATATAACCCGTACCCCAAGGTCCCCAAACGACGCAGCGTGACATTGCCCCGTTCCGGTCTGACCATCCGCACGGCCAGATCGGCATCGCGACGGTGTAAATTCGCGGTCGCGATGTCGGTGACAAGCTCTACCGCAAGGTCGGGGTATTCGCGGTGAAACGCTGGCAATGCCGGAAGAATCAGCCCTGTGGCGAGATTTTCGGCTGTAGCTAGGCGTACCTTTCCCGTCACCTGTGCGTACTGCTCGGCACCGGAGGCAAAGGCATGTGCAGCCACTTCCAGGGCTTCGGCTTTCTCAATCAGTGAGGCACCGTCCTCGGTCAGTTGATAGCCCGATTGCTGACGCACAAAAAGCGGGAGCTGCAGAGCAGCCTCAAGCCTTTCGATTCGCCGCGATAGAGTCGCGACACCAAGGTTAAGCGACTCCGCCGCGCCGCTCAGGGTGCCGTGGCGGGCCACGGCAAGAAAGACGCGCGTGTCGTCCCACACCATCCCAGGCGTTGGCTCTTTTTCAAAAATGGAAATCCCTTTGCCGGTTTTGTCTATGTTTTTCATTTGTGGAGTCTTCCACAATGTGCCTTCGCTATTCAAGGAGGCATCTATGAATAAACGGACACTGGGCAACGACTTATCGGTTTCTGCTATTGGTCTTGGCTGCATGGGGATGAGTGAGTTCTACGGTCCCCGGGACGACAGCGAGTCGTTGCGAGTTCTTGCGCGGGCCGTCGAGCTGGGTATCGACTTTTTTGACACGGCGGACATGTACGGGCCGCATCACAACGAGGAGCTGATCGGCCGCTTTTTGGCTCGCAATAAACCGCAAGTTCGTATCGCGACCAAATTCGGCATTGTGCGCAATCCCGGAGAATACAGGCGCAGCTTGGATAACAGTGCCAACTATGCGCGCAGCGCCTGCGAGGCCTCGTTGCGCCGTCTCGGTGTGGAGCAGATAGATCTCTACTACGTCCATCGCATCAACCCGGATGAACCTATCGAAGAGACGATCGATGGGCTTGTGAGCCTAATCAAAGCCGGCAAAATCGCCCGCATTGGTTTGTGCGAAGTCAGCGCTGACACGCTGCGCCGAGCCCATGCGATACATCCCATCACTGCGGTGCAGACCGAATACTCACTCTGGACACGCGACGTGGAGCGAGATGTGCTATCAACCTGCCACGAGCTGGGCATTGGTTTCGTGCCCTATTCTCCGCTCGGCCGCGGCTTCCTGACCGGCCGATTTCAGGATACCGCCGAGCTCTCTGAAGGTGACTTCGCACCAAGCTGCCGCGCTTTGCAGAAGGCGCGCTCGGCACCAACCGCCGGATCGCCGAGGTGATCGCCGAGATGGCCGTGCAGAAGGGCTGTAGCCCGGCGCAGCTCTCGTTGGCGTGGCTGCTGTCAAAAGGCCCTAACATCGTGCCCATCCCAGGTACCAAGCAGTTGCGCTACCTTGATGAGAATGCTGCCGCCGCGCAGATTACGCTGAGCATAGAGGAACAGCAGCAGCTCGAATCGGCTACCGAGCGCCTGCCGGTGGTGGGCGAACGTTACACCGTTGAAGGCATGAAGGGGGTGAACGCATGAGCGTCGCACCCTCTGATCGCCGCGCGCAGGCCCTGGCGCTACTCGAACGCCTCGAACCCGGTGCCCCGGAACGCGTTGCGGGTAATCTCGATGATTTCCACGAGGCCGCAGCCGAGATATTACTGGGCTTCGCGTTTACCGATGTGGTAGCCCGAGATGGGTTGCCACTGGCGACTCGCGAGATGCTGACCGTCGCAATGCTGGCTGCAATGGGCACGGCTCCAGGCCAGCTTGAATTTCACATGCGTGCAGCACTGAATACCGGGGTTACCCGCGAACAGATCGTTGAGATTGTCCTTCAGGTAGCCGTCTACGCTGGCATTCCCGCATCGATGAATGCGATCACGGCGGCAAAATCCGCTTTCAATGCCCGTTGATACGGAGGCTCGGGTGTAGCGTTACCTTTTCGACAAATCAATCAAGTGACTGTCGAAGTCACCCGCAGCGGCGGCGGCATTGACGTGGTCGAAGTAGTCGTACCAGCCGCTAGCCTTGATGCCGGCCAGTAGTGCGTCGCGCGCCTGAATGTTCGGGAAGCGCCAGACCCCCAGGAAGCGATGCGCAGCGGCGTTGTCGATGTCAGTATCCGTTTTACTCAGGGTCAGAACTTCAACGCCAAGGCTGGACAAACTACCCATCGCAGTCTGTATGCCGTCGAGAAATTGTTGGCGTTGATCGTTCGGCAAAGCCGTCCACGCAGCGTTGGGAGAATAGAGTTCGATCAGGTAATGCGACACGGCAAACGTCTCCTTTATTTCAGGTTGCGCAAGGCACGCTGGCAGATGCGGCGGGTCGCAGCGGATGGCTCGCCTTGCAGCCATTTCTGGCACAGGCCGCGTACCCATTCGGGCTTATCCTTGCCGGCGTCGTTGAGCCAATTCGCCACCGAGTCCTGGACGTAGGTGGATGGGTCAGCCCGTAGTGACGACAGAATCGGCAGAGCCCGTTCGGGCTGTTGCTTGAGCGGGGTGATGTGAGCGCACCAGACACCGCGCGGGCGCAATGCCTCGCTGGCGAAGCGGCGCAGGCGTTCGGACGGCGATACGGCCCATGCGGTCAGATAGGCGATTGCCTCATCCAGCTCCCGTGCCAGATGAGGCCGCACCGCCATCCAGGACCATTCGCGCACACCGAAATGGGCGTCGTCCGCCAACGGTTGAATGGCCTCCAAACGGCTGGGTAAAGCCAGTTCCGTCTGAGTGCCGATCATGAAACAAGCCCAACCGCGCACGGTATCCGCATCGTGCTCGCTGCATTGCTTGATCCCTTCGGTACCTAGCTCCTCCAGCAGCACCGCCCCGATGCCCGCCATCCGCTTGACGATACCAAGCTGACAGGCATCGTCGGCCGCCGCTAACGCCCGTGGAGACAAACCGGGAAACGCCGCGCGCAGCAGTTTGGCCTGATCAAGCGCTAGGCCCTCCGTCAGCGTGGCCGTTTGCATCTTGCCGTGCGATAAGGCGTCCAGGATGTCTGCTGGAATATCGGCGGTACGGGTGGCGCCCTTGCGTGTATTCGTGCGTTTATTGGGAGCGTTCATGTGGACATCCTGCTGGAAGCGGTGGCTAGGTTCCCGGACACCTTGTCGAGCAGCGCCCCCAGTTGGCGGCGCTCAGCGGCGGACAGATTCCCGAACAGGCCGGCAATCCAGCGGCCGTGCTGGCGGAAAACGTTCTTGGCGACTTGCTTGCCTTTGTGGGTTAACTGGATGCGCAATGCACGGCGGTCGCGGGTGTCTCCCTGACGCTCGATCAAGCCTTCTCGCTCCAAGCCATCGAGCAGCCCGGTAACCGTGGCCCGGGTGACGCCTGCCTGCTCAGCCAGCCTATTGGGGGCCAGCCCTTCGCCGGCGGCATCAAGCAGAAACAACAGCACGAAGCGCCCCTCGGACAGACCGTGAGGTGCCAGTAATGCGGCGCAGTCACGATCGATAGCCGTAGCCAGCGAGAGCGTCTGGAAGCACAAACGGATGCTTTCCAGATCAGGCAGTTGTCGTCTCTGCGCTTCCTGAAGCAATGCCAAATATTTCTGCTCTAGGTTCATAATCGATGCCGCCATATAGTATGGCGCCTAATTATATGCTCGGTCTGAGCTTTCGACAACTCCTCAAGGGTGAGCCGACAAAGTAGGGATGCTGCGTTGCCGATTCGTTAGCATCGCCTGGACGCTTAGCTGAGCGGAGCTATCCGCTCGTCGGAGCCGCCGGCTGCGATAAGGCGGTGTCTATTGTTCGATTTCATTCTGTCTCAAGGTGGCGACATCGTCATTCTCGTCCTCGCTATTGGCACGACCGCCTAGGCTGCTGATAGGTAATTTATCGACACCTGTCGTATACCCCCTAGACGTATATCCGGCGAGTCGTCCCGGAAAGGGGGGCGACAATAAGCGGTTGCAGAAAGCCGCCAGTTCGTCTTGCCGAACCGGGTTCGAAATGGCACGGCGATTGTGCCGTTTTTACAAATTTATCCGTATGAATAATAAAGAAATAACTGCCTTCGTGGGGATGATTTCCGGTTGTAGCAGGCGATGGAGATGCTCGTCGCTGTTGCCATTTGACGACAGTAGATTTTTGTTGTAGGCCCCTCTAGAATCTAACCAACTGCTAACTCAACAAATGAAAAGAATACTAATAACGACTTGAATAATAAGCATAAATAATAACAAGGGCACTTGGGATGCTGGCTACTACACGGACTGTCATCATTGGTTTGATTCTCTGGCTTTTGCCGGTCCCCGTATTGGCGGGATCGGTTTCGCAGGACGAGATCAAGGGTCTGGACGAGCAGGTGCAGGACATCAAGGTCGAAGTGCTCAGCATCGCTGCGGAACTCGGCCGGCTCGAAGAGAAGCTCCTTTATCCGTCAGGGACTCAAGTCGCGCTTTTCGTTTCTCTCGCGGAGGGCGAAACGTTTCGCCTAGATGCCGTCGACATACGTATCGACGGTAAAGAGGTCGCGAGCCATCTCTACACCTACAAGGAGCTGGAGGCCCTAGCTCAGGGCGGCATTCAGCGCATCTACACAGGTAATATCAGCCAAGGCGAGCGTGAGCTGGAGGTGACCGTATCCGGTAAATCGGAGACGGGGGCCGACTACCGGCTGACGCGAACTGCAAGCATCGATAAGGGCATCGGTCCCAAGCAGGTCGAAATCCGGCTGGCGGGCCCCGGCTCTCGCCACCCCGGCATCGACATCAGAGATCGGTAGCAGTCATGGTTCGTCTTCGTCTGCTGCTATCCAGCTGCTTGCTGCTGGGCTGGACAGCTGTCTGCGCTGCCGGCTCCGACCTGCGCGATCTCTATTTCGGGGAGGCGCTGTATCACGCCTATCAGGGCGAGTATTTCGATGCAATAGCCAGGCTGGATATCGAGCTGGGCCAATACTACGGCATCGATGAGCCGCAGTTGGACACGCTGCATTTCCATATCCGCGACGCCGAATTCTCGGTCGGGGATTTCGAGCTGCGGTATCGGATGCACCAACGGGCGGGGCGTGCCGTGGAGGCCGTTCTGGAGGGCGATGTTACTCCGTCCGTGCGCAACGAGGCGGCCTATCGGCTGGCGCGTATTCTCTTCCAGAAGGGGCAGCCGGTAGAGGCGTTGCAGGCGCTGGAGCGGATTTCCGGCAGCGTGCCCGAATCCATTCGCGACGACGTTGCCTATCTGCGTGCGCAGGTTTATATGGCGCTCGGGCGCTTCGACGAAGCCATCGCGGTGTTGCGCGGGCTACAGAATTCCAACAGCTACGCCGGGTTCGTCGATTACAACCTGGGCATTGCGTTATTCGGCGCCGGCCGTCCGACGGAGGCGTTGGTCCAGCTCGCGCGGGCCGGCCAGGTCAGCGGTCGCGATCCTGGTGTACTGGCAATCCGGGACCGCTCGAACCTGGTGCTGGGTACCCGCTTGATGGAAGACGAGCAGTTCGATCAGGCCTGGGAGGCGCTCGATCGCGTGCGCCTGACTGGGCCGTTTTCCAATCGGGCGCTGCTGGCGGCCGGTTGGGCCGATGCCGCGGCCGGGCGTTACGAGCGGGCGCTGGTGCCGTGGACGATCCTGGCCGAGCGCAACGTTACCGACCGTGCAGTCCAAGAGGCGTTGCTGGCAGTGCCTTTTGCTTACGGCGAACTTGAGGTGCACGGCAAGGCGGCGCTGCTTTACGGTAAAGCGCTGGAGGAGTTCGGTAACGAGATTGCGCGGCTGGATGCTTCGGTTGCCAGCATCCGCGAAGGCAAATTCCTAGAAGCGCTGGTACGCGAGGAGCTTAAACAGGATAGCGACTGGGTACTCAAGCTGCGTGAGCTGCCGGAGACGCCGGAAACGTATTACCTGGTGGAGCTGCTGGCATCGCATGACTTCCAAGAGTCGCTGAAGAACTATCTGGATTTGGAAGAGCTACGCCGCAAGACCGCCGCCTGGGACGATTATCTGACCGCTTTCGAAGAGCTGATCGCGCTGCGTCGTGCTTACTACCAACCGTTATTGCCCAACATCGATCGTCAGTTCCGTCTCCTCGACTCTCGCCTAAGTTTGCGGCTGGAGCAGCGCGATCATGTCGCGCGGCAGCTGCACGCTTTGCTCACCAGGCCGCGTTACGACTTTCTCATCACTGCTTCGGAGCGGACGATGCTCGCCACTTTGGCGGAGCTTGAAGGCCGATTGGACGATGACGATCCGGCGAGCCAGGAACTGCTGGAGCGTATCCGCCGCTTGCAGGGGGTCGTGCGTTGGAATGCTCGAACGGAATACCACACCCGACTGACCAAGGCGTTCGCTAACCTGCGCTCCCTGGACCTGGAAATCGCCCGTTTAAAGGAGGCTTACGGCTCGTTTGTCCGTACTCGCCAAGCGGCGACGCAGAGCTATGAAGGTTATGACGAGACGCTGCAGCGGCTGAGAGTTCGTAGCCGAGAGGCCAACGAGCGGATCGTCGTGCTTATGGAGCAACAGGGTGCGTTGTTGGAAGTCATGGCCATCGAGGAGTTGGAGTCGCGCCGCCGGCGTCTGGAGGATTACCAGGTCACCGCCCGGTTTGCGCTCGCCGACAGCTATGACCGGGCGACGATCAGGCAAGGCGAGGAGGCGGGAGAGCGATGAACAGCCGTCTCGTTATTACATGCGGGTTAGCGCTTGTCTTGGCGGCCTGTGCGTCGCGGCAAGACGGCGAGACGCTGTCGTCGCTGCGCCATGTGGAGCTCGAGATCGAGGAGGTGTGGATCGAGGGCGGACTGGATAAGGCCATCGACAGTTATCGGCAGTTTCTGGAGGCCACGCCCCAGTCGGCCATGACGCCAGAGGCGATCCGTCGCCTCGCCGATCTGAAGGTGGAGCGGGAGTACGGTCTGCTTGGCGGCTCTGCGGCTGCTCGCCCCGCGGCCAGCCGGCCGCAGGCGGAGGCGGTAGCCGCCACGGCCGCCTCTGAACCCGCCGCGCAACGGGAGCCGGAATCGGCCGACGAGTTCGAGGCGCGCGCCACGGCTGTCGAGCACGCCTACGCCCCGACACCGGCCGAGCTGGAGGCCGAGCAGCGGGCCAGCGCCCTGGAAGCCATCGAACTCTACAAGAAATTGCTGACCGATTATCCGGGCTACGAGCGCAACGATCAGGTGTTGTACCAGAAAGCGCGGGCCTACGAAGAGCTCGGCGAGATCGATGCGGCCATGCAAGTGATGAATCGCATGGTGATCAGTCACCCGCAATCGTTCAATATCGACGAGGTGCAGTTCCGGCGCGGCGAGTACTTCTTTACCCGCAGCCAATACCTGGACGCGGAAGAGGCCTACCAGGCGGTGACTCGGATTGGCGCGGAGTCGTCGTTCTACGAGTTGGCGCTGTACAAGCTCGGCTGGAGTTTCTACAAGCAGGAACTCTACGAGGAGGGGCTGCATAGCTTCTTCGAGCTGCTTGACCACCGGGCGGCGAGCGGAACGGACTTCGCGAACATTGACGATAACCTGGAGCAACAGCGTGTCGACGACACCTTCCGCGTCGTCAGCTTTAGCTTTTCCTACCTGGGCGGCCCGGAGTCGGTTGACGATTACTTTGCCCGCTTTGGCGAGCGGGCTTACGAGGAGCACGTCTACAGCCATCTCGGCGAGCACTACCTGAGTACGCGCCGTTATCACGATGCGGCTCAGGCCTACGGCGCGTTTGTGAGTCGGCACCCGTTCCACCGGGCTTCGCCGCGCTTCGACATGCGGGTGATCGAGATCTACAAGGAGGGCGGTTTCCCTCAGTTGGTGCTTGAGGCCAACAAGTCCTTTGCCCGCAAATACGCGCTGAGTGCCGCGTACTGGCAGCACTTTGAAGCGGAGTCGTATCCGCAGGTGCTGGGCTACCTGAAGCAGACCTTGCAGGAGCTGGCCACCCATTATCACTCGCTGTACCAAAACGAGCAGCTGGAAGACGACAAAGAGGCGAATTTCGCCGAAGCGCTGGTCTGGTACCGTGAGTATCTGGATTCGTTTCCGCAGGATCCCGACTCGCCGCCGATTAACTATCAGCTAGCCGATCTGTTGCTGGAGAACGAGAATTACGCCGAGGCGGCGCGGGAGTACGAGCGCACCGCATACGATTATCCGCCGCACGAGCAGGCGGCCGCAGCCGGTCACGCTGCGGTTTACGGGTATCGCCGACATCTGAACGCAAGCGAGACGGAGGAGCGGGAGACGGCCAGACGCGATGTCGTTCGTGCTTCGCTGCGCTTCGGCGACAGCTTCCCAGAGCATGAACAGGCGGCTGCGGTTCTTGCCGGGGCGGCAGCCGATCTTTATGAGTTGCGGGATTACGAGCAGGCAGTGGCAACGGGGCGTCGCGTCATTGCCGAGTATCCGCAGGCGGAGACGGCGATTCTGAGAGCCGCTTGGACGGTGGTTGCCCACGGGTCGTTCGACCTGGAACTGTTCCCGGACGCCGAAGAGGGTTATGCCCAGGTTCTGGAGCGTACAGAGCCCGAGGACGAAGCGCGCGACGAGCTCTACGAGAACTTAGCCGCCGCTATCTACATGCAAGGCGAGCGTGCCGTCGCCGAGGACGACCACGAGACCGCCGCTCATCACTTCTTGCGTATCGCCGAGCGGGCGCCGAGTTCGAGCATTCTGCCCACCGCCGAATTCGACGGCGCCGTGGCGCTGATTAGCATCGAGGCTTGGGACCGCGCGGCCGAGGTGCTGCGCGCTTTCCGCACCAGCTTCCCCGACCACGAGCTGCAAGCCGAGGCGACTAAGCGTATTGCGTACGTTTATAAAGAGTCCGGCGAGCTCGCCCTGGCCGCTGCCGAGTACGAGCGCATCGAATCGGAAGCCGAGGATGAAGAAGTACGGCGCGGTGCGCTGCTGATCGCCGCCGATCTGTACGAGCAGGGCGATTTGCCGGGGCGGGCGGTTCAGGTCTATCGGCGCTATCTGCAACATTTCCCCAGCCCGTTGGAACCGGCCGTGGAAGCGCGTCATAGCTTGGCCGCCGTCTATCGGACGCTGGGCGATATGGACAATTACCACGCGCAGCTGGAGCGGATCGTCGCCGCCGATGCGCGGGCGGGGGCCGAGCGTACCGACCGGAGCCGCTACCTTGCGGCCACCTCCGCGCTCGTTTTGGCCGAGCGACTCTACGCCGAGCTGATCGAGATCCCGCTGACCCAGCCCTTCGAGCGCAACTTGCAGCGCAAGCGCGCGGCGATGCAGACCGCCCTGGATGCCTTCGGCGCTTTAACCGAGTACCAGATCAGCGAGTCGACCGCCGCCGCGACCTACTACATCGCCGAGATCTACGGCCACTTCGGCGAGGCGCTGATGGCCTCCGAGCGGCCCGATAACCTCAGCCCGCTGGCGCTGGAGGAATACGAGCTGATGCTGGAAGACCAGGCTTTCTCGTTCGAAGAGCAGGCGATCGACGTTCACATCAAGAACCTGGAGCTGATGTCGCGCGGGATCTTCAACCAATGGATCGAGGACAGCCTGGCTCGACTGGCCGTCCTCATGCCGGCTCGTTACGCCAGGCCCGAGCAGGATCTCGATTACCTGGGTTCGCTGGCGGTTTACGAGTACGAAATCGTCCGCGCACCCGTTGAAGAGGAAGTCGAGGCTGAGGCAACCGCGGCCGAACAGCAAGCCGAACAGCAAGCCGAACAGCAAGCCGAACAGCAAGCCGAACAGCAAGCCGAACAGCAAGCCGAACAGCAAGCCGAACAGCAAGCCGAACAGCAAG
>NZ_NFZV01000021.1 GCF_003399765.1 Alkalilimnicola ehrlichii
ACAACGTGTCTCTGAGCCGCAGAGGCCTTAACCCAAGGCGTATCGCTCCCCAAGGGCCTTGTCGCTCGAAGCCTGCGATGCTCGGCGAGCCAAAGGGCGAAGTAAGAGCGGCTTCGTTCACCGCTTCTTGTTTCTCCCAACTACCGCACCCTGTTAACCGGCTTAGTCTTACTTCTTTGGGAAGACGTGGATCGAAGGGTCTTGCTCTTGCCCGTTGGCGCTGCCGAGCATCGCAGGGGCTTTCGGCAAAGGCCCCGTAGGGGTGGCCGCCAAGGATGGCGGCCATTCGACCGTCAGGCCAGGGGCGAGGCGGAAAGCGACAGGCGTCCGGTGGACGCCTGTCCCGCCGAGCGGGCGCACACGGATGTGCGCCCTGGGCTTTGGCGCGAAGCAGGATAGCGCAGCGACAAAGGCCTGTCGGGCGAACCCCGAAAGCCCCGAGAAGCGCAGCGCAGGCCCCAGACGCCGTGCGAGGGCGGAACTCCGCCTTCTAAATAAGCCGCGCGCAGCGCACCCCTAAATTCGATGAATTTCCCGATCTCTAAGCGACAATGAACCGCGGCAGGGTAGGGAAACGTGTAGAAAAAACGGAGAAAAGCAGATGAGTGAGAGTTTATACGTGCGCCGTGCGGCCGTGCTGGGCGCCGGGGTGATGGGTGCGCAAATTGCGGCGCACTTGGTGAACGCCGGTGTTGAAACCCTACTGTTCGAATTGCCGGCCGACGGGGAGGATTTTAACGCCAATGCCAAACAGGCAATTGAGCGGCTGCATAAAATACAACCGCGTCCGCTAGGCTTGCCAACGCTGGGCGAGCAGATTGTGCCGGCAAATTACGACACCGACCTCGATAAGTTGCAGACCTGCGATTTGATCGTCGAAGCGATTGCCGAACGTATGGATTGGAAACGCGATCTGTACGCGAAGGTAGCCCCTTATGTGCGTGCCGACGCGGTCTTGGCATCGAATACTTCCGGGCTGTCGATCAATCGGCTGGCGGAGGTTCTGCCGGAGGCACTAAGGCCTAACTTCTGTGGCGTGCATTTCTTTAATCCGCCGCGGTATATGCCGCTGGTAGAGCTTATTCCCGGGCGCGAGACCCGCTCGGAAATCCTCAATCAACTGGAAGCCTTTTTAGTCACGACGCTAGGGAAAGGGGTCGTTCGGGCCAAAGACACTCCGAACTTTATCGCTAATCGAGTCGGTGTTTTCTCCCTGCTGGTGTCGATGTACCACGCCGAGCGGCTGGGTATTCCGTTCGATGTGGTCGATCAGCTCACCGGGCCGGCTATCGGAAGGCCGAAAAGTGCCACCTTCCGAACCGCCGATGTCGTCGGCCTGGATACGTTCGGTCATGTGGTGAACGGCTCGGCGCCGCTCCTTGACGACGACCCCTGGCAGTCTTATCTCAAGCTGCCGGTTTGGATGGAACGCTTGATCGAGAAAGGCGATTTAGGTCCGAAAACAGGCGCCGGTGTTTATCGGAAAGATAAATCGGGTATTCAAGTGCTTGAGCCGGCGAGCGGTGAGTATCGGTTGGCCGATGGCAAGGCGGCTCCCGAGGTGTTGGCGTTGCTGCGGGAAAAAGATCCGGCGGTTCGCCTTGCCGCATGGCGGACGTCCGAGCATCCGCAAGCGCAGTTCTTATGGGCAATCCATCGCGATATCTTCCATTACGCCGCGTATCTGCTGGAGAGCATTGCCGATAACGCCCGGGATTTAGACTTCGCGTTGCGCTGGGGTTTTGGTTGGCAGGCCGGTCCGTTCGAGACTTGGCAAGCGGCCGGGTGGGAGCAGGTCGCGAACTGGATCAAAGAGGATATCGCTGCCGGGCAGACTATGGCCACGGCAAAGCTGCCAGCTTGGGTCGACAACGTGGGTGCTGTGCATACCTCGGCAGGTTCCTATGCGCCGCATGACGCCGCTTATCGCCCCCGTTCGGAGTTGCGGGTCTATCGGCGGCAGCTATTTCCCGAGCAAGTGCTTGGCGAGGCAAACCCCGAGCAGGGGGAGACGCTGTTCGAATCGGCTGCGGTTCGTTTGTGGACGATTGACGGCGAGGTAGGCATTCTCTCGTTCCGCAGCAAGATGCACGTCGTTGGGGCTGACGTGTTGGAGGGTGTCTTGCAAGCATTCGATGTCGCCGAGCAGCGGTGTCGGGCATTGGTTGTTTGGCATCCGGAGCCGCCGTTTAGTGCAGGTGCTAACTTGCGGCAGGTGGCGGACGCCTTGGAGCGGGGCGACTTCGAGGGGCTCGACGGCATGGTTGCGAGTTTTCAGGCCGCAACGACCCGCATGCGCGATGCTCGAATCCCAACTGTGGCAGCGGCGTGCGGTTTGGCGCTAGGTGGCGGTTGCGAGTTCCTGCTACACAGCGATCGGGTGGTTGCCGCTTTCGAAACGCGGATCGGTCTGGTTGAGGCGGGTGTGGGTCTGTTGCCGGCTGCCGGCGCCTGCAAGGAGTTCGCCTTGCGGGCCTCCGAGCAAGGGGCGAGTGATAGTCCGATTTCTTTTCTCAAACGTGCGTTTTGGCCTATCGTGAGCGCGCGGGTTGCTAGCAACGCCTTGGAAGCGAAGCAACTCGGGTTCTTGCGTTCCTCCGATATTGTGTTGATGAATGAGCACGAGCTGCTCTACGTCGCCCTCGAACAAGCCAAAGCGCTGGCGGCAGCCGCTTACCGGGCACCGATGAAGAGACCTATTCCGGTTGTCGGGCGAGAAGGGTATGACGTCTTGATGGCCGAGTTGAACGGGCAGCTGGCGGCGGGGCGGATTTCCGATCATGATTTTAAGATCGGCGCTTACGTGGCGCAGGTGCTGTCCGGCGGCGACCGTCAGGCTGGCGATTGCGTCGACGAGGGCGTCCTGCTGGATATGGAGCGCACCTTCTTCGTTGATTTATTGCGGGAGGAGAAGACCCAGCAGCGGATCCTACACATGCTGAAAACGAATAAGCCGCTGCGTAACTAAGTGTAGGAGCAAGGCGTGCGGTAGCCGTACGCCTTGCTTACTTTTTGGGTACACTAAAGAATCGAGCTCGATACAAAAACAAAACAACGATAACTAGGAGGAATGGCATGTTGAGACGTCTAGCATTCGCTTGCGCGTTAGGTCTCTTGGTGAGCTTTTCGGCCCAAGCCGAGACGGTGACCGTACGAGGCGTCGAGCTACCTGCTCGCATAGAGCTTGGAGGCGAGGAACTGGTGTTGAACGGACACGGAATCCGTTCCCGCTTTATGGTGCGGGTTTATGTCGGTGCGCTCTATTTGCCTGAGTCGGCGAGCGCTGCACAAACCGTTCTCGGTATGCAAGGACCGAAGCGGATACGGCTTAGCTTACTACGCGACGTTGATCCGGAGACCCTGGATGAGGCGATGAACGAGGGGATCAACAATAACCTCTCGGCAGAAGAGATCGCTGCCTTGGCCCCTTATATCGAGCAGCTAAACAGTCTGGTCGACAGCGGCAATCAAGGCGACGATATTTTTCTCGATTATATTCCGGGCGAAGGCGTTCGCGTTTCCGCTGCCGGCCGCGAACGAGGGACGATTGCAAGCGAAGAGCTGTATAGGGCTTTGCTGTTGATCTGGCTGGGCGACAAGCCTGCCGACGAGCGCTTGAAACGGGGCATGTTAGGCGGATAAGTTCGGTGTCCTAGACTGAGCGCGCTTCGTCGTTGGCGGGGCGCGTCTTATATCGGCTCTTTGCCGCTTGGCCTTTGCCGATCTTCGGATTTCGGGTCGCTAGACACACTGCTTTTGTGGCCGGTAAATGAGCCTTCGTACCGCCAAATTGGCCTCGCCCGCGCTACGACCTTTGCCGTAACGAAACCGTGAAGTAGCGCACGTTTAGTATGTGCAACCTCTACCGTAACTACACGAGATTCAGTATTCTCCAAGCAGGGAAATTCCCCTGGTTAAATAGAAAATAATAATTTCCCTATTATCAATAGCTGTGACGATAAAAAACCGGCCGTCGGTAGGCGGCTCCGCAGTGCCTAATATTTTCTTTCTTCGACGATTTTTGCGGCACTGGTTGAGCAGGGAGCAACAATGTTCAAGCGGAGTGTTGTAGTTGGGTGTATTGCCGTGCTGGCTTTGGGGGGCGTGGCTAGGGTAGAGGCCGGCTGGAGAGTAGAGCCGGAACACCGCGTTACCGGCGGGCTGCTGGTATCGAGTTTCCTGTACGAAGAGCCAAACTTAATGGAAATCGGCGGCCCTCTTTTGGGGCTCCGTTTTCAATACGATTACCGCGGGGAAGCCTATTTTTTCCAGGGTAATGTCAGTTACGAGGCAGGCCGGCTCGACTACGACGGGGCATTACAAGACCTTCATAGCGGTGCGATTGAGCCGCATCGGGCAAAATCCAACGACAGTATCCTGTCGCTGGAGGCTCGAATCGGGGAGTACCGCAACATCGATATGGGCGAAGTCGCCGGTTACGTCGGCGTCGGTTATCGCTATTGGGATAACGCTCTACGAGGCGCGGGCGGATATCGTCGGGAAACCCATTATGTCTACCTCCCGTTAGGCTTTAGTTATGAAAGCTATGGCGATAGCTGGCGGTTTGGCGGCGGCGCCGAGTATCGGTTTTTCGTCAGGGGCTGGAACGACTCCCGCCTGAGCGATGTGCGTTCCGATTACGAGGATGTCAGCTTTAAGTTAGGCGGGGGGATGGGGACTCGCCTTTATTTACGTGCCGTTCGGGTGTTGGACGGTAGGGATAACCGCCGTTTGCTGATCGAGCCATACTTTGATTACTGGGACATCGAGGAATCGTCGGTTGAGGATATTGTCGAAGCCGGCCATGTGATCGCTCAGGCGGTAGAGCCGCATAACCAGACCCGGCAGATCGGGGTTGCGATTAGCATCGATCTTTTCTAATCGGCTATGGCGAAAGAGGGGCGGCAAGCAGAGCGCTGCTCATTGTACGGTTTCCCTTGCAGGGGCGATTAGGCAGCGCTCAAATATCGTCTTCGCGGTCGCGAATGGTCAACGCCTCTTTGGCGCCTTGGCGACGCTCGTAGTGGCTCCAGTAGCTGTAGATCGGTTTTATCAGTAACACAATCAGCACGACGAGCAGAAACCAAAAGTATTCCCGCACGGTGGCGTGAAAGAACATTCCAAGCAAGAGGCCGCCTAGGAATAGGCAACAAGCGATCAAAATATGATCGAAGGCCGACCAAATCCGGCGAAGCTTCATAGCGATACACCCTCAACGTTTTCCCTTATTCTGTTATGGCTGCTGTTGCTGCTCAGAAAAAGGGGATCTTGCTAAGGAAGCGCCGGACGCTAGGGTGGTTGCTGGCGTTCCCGCTAGTGGCGGCTTGCCGTCGATCGTGCGAATGTGCAAGTCGCGTTGCGGATAGGGAATCTCGATGCCGTGTTCGCGCAGCGTACGGACGACGCCAAGGTGTAACTCATGCGCGAGCGGTAGCCGGTCGGCCATTTCCTGAACAAAGGCGCGCAACTCGAAACTTAACGCATTATCGCCCAAGCCGGTGAGGTATACCGAAGGCTCGGGATCCTCCAGTACCCGCGGATTATCGCGAGCGACTTGGAGAATCAGCTCTCGCGCGTGTTCGGGGTCCGTGTCGTAGGAGACGCTAATCGGGATCAAAACCCGGGTAATGGGGTCCGATAACGTCCAGTTCACCAGGCGTTCGGTGATAAATGTCTTGTTGGGAATGATGATTTCGCGCCGGTCCCAATCGGTGATGGTGGTCGCGCGAATCCGAATTCGCGTTACTGTCCCGCTGAGTTCGCCAACGGTTACTGTGTCGCCGACTCGAACCGGACGTTCAAACAGTATGATCAGGCCGGATACGAAGTTGGCGAAGATCTCTTGCAAGCCGAAACCAAGCCCGAGACCGAGAGCGGCCACTAGCCACTGCGCTTTACTCCAGCTGATGCCGAGCATATTAACCACTGCGATGAGCCCGGCCGTTACGATGATATAACGGGCGATCGCGGTAATGGCATAGCGCGTTCCCGCATCGATCGATAAACGGGGCAGTATGCTTATCTCAAGAATACCGGGTATGTTGCGCGCCGCCATGAGGGTGAATGCGCCGACGGTCAGGGCGAGAATGACGTCGACTAGGGTTAGTGGCAGTTTGCCTTCGCCATCGGCTGTCGATTGCTCCCACAATACAACTTCCTGAAAAATGTTCAGGGCCGGGAGTAGGTCGGTCCATATCAGCCAAAGTCCACTGACAATGGCGATGCCGACTGCGAGATTGAGCAGTCCGCGGTTTTGCTCGTCGATGGTTTCCAAGTCGAGTTCAGGTTCTTCCGGTTCCTGCCATACTTCTCCGGGAAGTTGGTCGCTGTCCTTGGCTGCCTCGCGTTCGGCCAGCGCCGCTTCGCGACGCGTCTTGGCGCGTGCGAGCGAAAGCCGTTTTTCCATGAGCTTTAACCAGCGCACGACGAGGTTGAATATAATGCCGACGCCAATCAGTAGCCAGGCGGTGGTGAAGAGGCGGCTTAGCAGTTGCAATGCTGTGTAGTAGTAGCCGTACAAAGCCATGGCGCCGAGTACGAGCGGCAAAGCGATAATGACGGGGTAGCCGATAAAGCGTAGCCACCACCAGCCACCTTGCAGTTGCGCTTCCTTTCGTAACAGCGCCAAGGCCCCGCGCTCGGGGTGTAGTATGCGAGCGGCAAAGAGGCTTATGGCTATCGAGCCGAACATGAAGGCTAGGCGGCCCAAAGCGTCCCGATGCTGCTCGTCCGGTTGCCATTCCGTTAAGGTAATAATGAAGGTGATCGGCAGGCTCGCCGCGAGTAGCCAGCTTAAGTTATGCCGGAGCACTTGGCGCGATTGTTCGGTCCAGTGGAAGTGTGCCTGGGCCAAGCCGTTGGGGCGGCACAACTGCCTGAATAGATCGACCACAAAGGCGACAATGGTGGTGGCTTGTAGAGCATGGCCGACGGCACCCGCGAACGGTGGAGTGTCGGGTGCTTGCCCAAGCAGCCACCCTGCCAGGTAGATGACGAGGGGCCATGGCAGCGCCAGCAACGGAGTGACCAGAACGACATTCAGCGTCAGCGCAAAGCGGTCGCTATGGGGTTTTCCGACGCGACGGGCGATAATTTCCAAGCGTCGTCGGATATCTCGACGAACACGCAGTAGAAGGATGAATAGCAGTAAGCCGAGGGCGGCTACGACGGGACGCTCGCCTAGCGTTTTCTGTGCTGCGTTCAGCGTATTGCGCCATTGGCCGCTGTCGAGCAGCCATGCGGCGGATAAAGCAAGATCTTGTAGCCAGGCGAAACCTACCGGATTTGAGCTGGCGATCCAGAACAAGCTTTCATCGAGCAGTGTCGCGTAGCGTTCGGTTTGGCTGACCAGCTGTTCATGGTTTCGGTGCAGCTCAGTCAGCATCTCGATGTAGCGTGTGTAGTTGCGCGTCAACTCGCTCATTAGGGAGTCTCGATCCTGCAATAAGCGGTTGAGTTCGTGCTCGATCTGTGCGCGTTCGGCGGCCGGTAAGTCAGGATCGACCCGTTCGTCCATGATTCGCTGGATCTGGCGCGGGGCCGCTTCGAGTTCACGCTGTCGTTGTTCAAGCTGGAACTGGGCCAGGCGCGCATCGGTCATCGTTTGCTGGTGCTGCCGTGCCATTTGGTGATGTTGGTTAACATCCGGCAGCGCGCGCCGTTCTCGGCGCAAGGCGGCGCCGAGCGTGTCGTTGAGGCCGGCAATATCCAACTGTTGTTTGGTGCTTCGATAACCCTTGGTGATGTGTTCCAGCTGAGTGCTAATACGGTCCTGTTCGGTGCTGCTGCGTTCGATGCGAGCGACCAGGTCCGATAGTTGTTCGCTAAGGTTGGCGTTGAGCTGGGCGACATCCATCAGTACCGAGTGTGCGCCCCAAGCCTCGCGTTTGGCACGCGCGGCAGATTCGGCCGCTTGGGCGGCTTCGGCGCGGGTTTGCAGGTTAGCGAGTTCCTGTAGTTGCCTTAGCGCGTCTGCATGCTGTTGCACCTGAAAGGCGACGAGGTCACGTTGGGCACCGATTAGCGCGACACGGGCTTCGTGGCTGATTAGCTCTTGCTCCAACATGTCGATGTGTGCGCTAAGCTCGTATTCTTGCGCTTTTAGCAGGATCAGACGGGCTTCTTGTAAGCGCTCGTTGCTATTGGTATCGGTGCGGGCAGCTTCGAGCTGAAGCTCGATTTCTTCGTGACGGAGTTTAGCAGCAGCTAATTCTTCGCGGGCGGCCAAAGGGCGCGACTGTTGCGCTCGCAGTTGATCTTCGAGATTGCGTTGTCGGTTCTGGAGGGCGGAGTGTTCCGCCCGCTGGCGGTTAAATTGTTGTTTAAGATCCCGCTGCGATTCGTTTTCTTGTATCAGCTCGTCAGCGTTTCTTTGCTGTTCGCGAGCTTGTTTAAGCCGTTCCTGCAGGCGTTGGGTCTGGGCGGGGGCGGATTCGATAGCCTGTCTGTAGCGGTTGCTGTTAGCGCGATGCGCTTCGGCGGTGGCGAGCCGTTCATCGATACTACGGTAGATCGAGAGCAAGCGGTTACGTGCGCTCTCTTCTAGCGACTCGTTTTCTTCTAGCGCTTTGATGCGCTCGCGGATACTTCCCTGGCTGGGAATGTCCTGACTTCGGTTGGGCGAGTATTCGGTACCGGTGTCGTCGCTGTCGGCGTGCGCGGGCGGCGGCAAGCTGACGGTGAAAAGGCAAAACAGTAAGGCAACAAGTAGGGCGACTTGAGAACGGCGTTGTTGTTCCATGCGTCATGCACTCGCTTTGTTCATTCCGTTTGAGACGAGTCGCGACGGCTCTGCGCGCGGCTACCGGTAAGGGAATGAGCCTTAAGCGGTGGTTAAAGTTCCGGTAGATTGACCGTACTGCAAAGTCGATCACACTGGCCGGTTAAGGTCGTCGCCGAGAACGTCTTCGATGTACAGCATGCGGATTAACACCATCGCGCAAGCAACCAACGGCAGCGCGAGCAAAACGCCGATGAAGCCGACCATGGTTAGTAGCAGAATCTGTACGGTGAGAATGATCACCGGCGGCATGGCAATAATGCGTCGGTGAACCAGGGGCGTGATGAAGTAGCCTTCGACGTTTTGGATGATGACGTAAAGCACGAGTACGTAGAGTGCATGTTCGGGGCTGACGGCCAAGGCCACTAGTATGGTTGGTATAAAGGCAAGGATCGGGCCGAGGTTGGGAATGAATGTCATGACGGCAGCGAGCAGGCCGAGCGCTAAGGCATAAGGGATGCCTAGCACGGCTAAGCCGATGGCGGTCAGCGTGCCGAGGATGGACATGGATAACATTTGGCCGAGCATCCACCAGCGGATGGTGTAGCCAAGCTGAGCGAGGACTTCTTTGCCGCGCGCTCGGTGCGCGAGCGGAATCAGGCGTAGCACGCCGTGTACGTACAAGGACGGTTCGGCAGCGAGATAAATGGCGATGAATAAGATCAGGACGACCCCGGCGATAAAGCCGAAGGTGGTCGAGAAAATACCGACCATGCGTGCGATCAGGTCGCCGTTGAAGTTTTCGAAGTTGCCGAAGGCATGGTTTACTTCCGGCGCTTGTGCGAGTAAGGCCCGCCCCCAGTTGAATCGCCTCAAATAGTCTTCGACGCTTTCGATATAACCTGGAAGCTCGTCCGCAAGCGCTTGGATTTGGTCGACAATTAAGGGTGTGATGAGAGTCACCAGTAACGAGAACAGCAGCAGAACGACAAGCACCACAATGGCTAGCGCAAACCCGCGAGATAAACGCAAGTAGTGGCTTAACTGTTCGCGTAGCCAAGCGAGCAGAATGGCGAAGATGATGCCGGCGAAAACCAGCAGCAGCACGGTGATGGCACGCCACACGATGATGACGAGCAACAGACTGGCCGTGGTGATACCTACGGCCACCAACACTCGGTGAACAAAAGGGTCCCGCAACGGCGCCCGACTCCTTTAAGGGAAGTGTTCATTTCTGAGGAGATAGGGGCGGCGGAGAGAGCATTCGATGAGCTGTGCAGGACGCTATAGGCAGTGGCATCCTGCGTTCGGCAGCGGGCCGCTTGTCTTTGGCCTATTAGGGGTGTGCGGCGCGGGCCAGCTCTTTGATGCGCTCTACAGTGGCGTAGAAGCCGCTGCGGCGGTTGGGGCTTAAGTTTTGTTCTAAGCCAAGGCGGGTAAAAATATCTTCGATATCGGTGCGGTTGATTTCGTCCGCGGTTTTACCGGAGTACGTCATCAAGATAATGGCAAGCAAGCCTTTTACGATAAACGAGTCGCTATCGGCACGAAACGTGATAACCGGCGGATCGCCTTCGCCCACTTCCGGAATGAGCCACACTTGGCTGGTGCACCCTTCGACGCGATTGGTATCGGTTTTTTCCGATTCGTCTACCCCCGGCATTTTACGGCCGAGGTCTATCAGTAAGCGATAGCGCTCTTCCCAGTCGGTAATGAAAGAAAACGTATCGAGTAAGTCGTCTAACTGCATAATGTTAAGCCTGGCTAAGTCCGGTGCCCATTGTGCTGACTGCTCGTCGCAGGTCAAGCGTTTGCGTGTCGATAGCGCTCGATTGCTATCGAAGAAGCCTGATTTCCGCCGCTCATTGCGCCAATGCGTAGTGGCTCTGTAGCGCATCGAGCGCTTTTATGACCGCTTGCCCGGTCGATTGCGGATGCTCAAAGGGAAACATATGACCGCCCGGGCTGCTATGCAGTAGTAAGCCTTGATGTTTGGTAAGTCGTTGTAGGTCGCGAAAACGGATAACGTGACTTTGCTCGCCGTAGATTAGGGCTCCCGGCACCCGAGTGCGCGGCAGGTTGGGTAGATTATGGGGAATGGTGCGGAAAATAGCCGCTTCGGTTCGCGGCGAAAAGCGTAAGCGAATTCCTTTCTTAGAGGGCGCCGTGCCGTACCGGAGGTAATCTGCCAGGCAAGCCGGCTCGAAGTTGCGGAACAATCGTTTCTTCTTTAGCGAGTCAATGGCCGTTTCCAGGTCGGGCCATTCGGTGCGCCGGCGTTCGCTTATCGCGGCTGGCGTGATCCTATCCATTAAACCGCCTCGTTTCGCAAGCCCTGTCAGCCAGGCCGAGGGTCCCATGATGATGGGCGGGTCTAGCATGATGAAGGCTTGAAACAGGTCCGGGCGGCGGATACTGGCCAAGAGGGTCAGGATTCCGCCCATTGAGTGACCGAGCCCGATGACTGGTTCATTGGCTTTGCGCTCCAAGTCGTCGATGAGCTCGTCGCATAGAGCATCCCAGTTGTTGTCGACCGGGAATGCGGGGTTATGCCCGCCCATTTCTAGACACTCAAGCCGATAGTTTGCTTCAAGCGTGGTAAAGAAGCGTCGGTAGCAGGGCGAGGGAAAGCCGTTGGCATGGGCAAAATAGATGCTTTGGCGCGCGCTCATGGGGCTGGCTCAGCTTATTTTTGTGGGTAAACGCGGTGATTCGCCGCACCTTTATCCTGCTCGCAAGAGCGTGACGGATGAAGCGCCTATTATACGCGCACATTGCTTTGCCGACACCGCATTGCTGCGGTGTCGGCCGCCGATCTCACGCCGTTCGAACTTTGCGCGGACTATCGCGCTCGGCTAGCAGACGCTCGCGCAGCTGATCGAGTTCGTTTAGCAATGCAGCCGGCATGTGTTTCCCAAATTGGGCGTAATAGTCTTGGATCAGAGGAATCTCGGCGAGCCAGCCTTCGATATCTACGCCTAGTAAGGTGTCCAGATCGGCGCTGTTTAGCGGTAGCCCGGAGAGATCGAGATCGGCTTGCTCGGGTAGCCGGCCGATAGGGGTGTCGACGGCGTCGACCTCTTCGTTGCAGCGTTCGAAGATCCACTTTAGCACGCGGCTGTTGTCGCTAAAGCCCGGCCATAAGAAACGGCCGTCTTGACCCTTGCGGAACCAGTTTACGTAAAAGATCTTCGGCAAACGGGCGTTCTTCCGCTCGCCGATACTTAACCAATGGTTCCAATAATCGGCCATGTTGTAACCGCAGAAGGGGAGCATGGCCATTGGGTCGCGACGCAGCTCGCCGATCCGCCCGTTAGCCGCCGCCGTTTTTTCGGAGCTAACGATTGAGCCGAAGAATGTGCCTTGGCGCCAATCGCGTGCTTCGTTGACAAGGGGGACGACCGTAGCGCGCCGACCCCCGAAAAGAATAGCGCTGATCGGTACGCCTTTCGGGTCGTTCCACTCTTTGGCGATGACCGGACATTGGTCGGCGGGAGCGGTAAATCGGGCATTCGGGTGGGCTGCCGGGCGATCGGACGCGGGCGTCCAGTCGCGCCCTGTCCAGTCGATTAAATGGGCGGGAGGTCGCTCGGTCATGCCTTCCCACCAAACGTCGCCGTCATCGGTCAGGGCGCAGTTGGTGAAGAAAACGTTGCCGTGTAAGGCACGCATGGCGTTGGGGTTGGATTCCATACCGGTGCCCGGCGCGACGCCGAAGAAACCTGCTTCCGGATTAATGGCATAAAGTTGTCCGTCTTCGCCGAACTTCATCCAGGCAATATCGTCGCCGATGGTCTCAACCTTCCAACCTTCCAGGCTGGGTTCCAGCATGGCCAGGTTGGTTTTGCCGCAGGCGCTGGGAAAGGCCGCGCAAACGTACTTCACTTCTTGTCGCGGGGAGGTTAGCTTGAGAATCAGCATGTGTTCGGCAAGCCAGCCTTCGTCCCGTGCCATGGCCGAGGCAATGCGAAGCGCAAAGCATTTTTTCCCGAGCAGTGCATTGCCACCGTAACCGGAGCCGAAGGACCAAATTTCCCGCGTTTGCGGAAAGTGAACGATGTATTTGTTGTCGGCGTTGCAAGGCCAGGGGACATCGGTTTGCTCGTCTTGCAACGGGGCACCCACCGAGTGCAGGCAGGGTACGAACTTCCCGTTATCGCCGAGCGTTTCCAGTACCTGAGTGCCTACACGGGTCATGATGCGCATGCTGCAAACGACGTAGGGCGAATCGGTGATCTGGACGCCAATGTGGGCGATGGGCGAACCGATAGGCCCCATACTGAAGGGAATAACGTACAGGGTGCGGCCGCGCATGCAGCCTTGAAACAAGCCTCTGAGCGTAGCGCGCATCTCGTCCGGATCGCGCCAGTTGTTAGTGGGCCCGACATCGTCCGGATGTTCCGAGCAAATGAAGGTACGGTTTTCGACGCGCGCAACGTCTGCCGGGTCAGAGTGGATCAGGTAACTATTGGGGCGTCGTTGTTCGTTAAGTTTTCGCGCCGTGCCGTTTTGCACCATCAGGTCGCATAAGGCCTGGTGCTCTCGTTCCGTTCCGTCGCACCAGTGAACGGCGGCGGGTTCGCAGAGGGCAGTGATCTCCTCGACCCAGGCGAGTAGCTTCCGGTTGCTCGTCATTCGTTGCTCCCTCGAAAATTAAACGCTGGTGGAAGACGGATAGAACGCGAACCGGCTGTAGCCTGGCTGCGAGCGCCACCAAAGCGCTCGAAACGAGGCGGGAGACTCGGTCCTAAACGCTAGGCTCCGTTGCCAGGCAGCAGGCGACCGCTCGCTTTACGCGGCGCACACCTAACTGGATTGTCAGGCAGACGCCTCTGCGGCTGAGAAGATGCCTGCCAACAGACCCTAGCCTCGATAGCTGCCGTAGTAGCGTGGGCATCTATCTTTATTACGAGAAACTAAAGGCGCGGCAGGAGCCCTTCAAGCCCGGTCGCTGGCTCGCTGCGTCTTCCGTGTTTGTTATGCGTATGTCGCGAAACGCTAAGGTCGAAGGGCCGGTAGTGCCGGCTCGACGACAGTTGCGATTTCTCTAACAAACTATAGACGAGCATTACGGCCTTCGCAGGGAAGGGGCGGTTGCTTTGTCGCATCTCTCTCAAGCAGGTTGCTGAAGTTTTCGTTCAAGTTGGATGAGATAGGTTGCCAACGGGCCTATCGCGGTCGAAAAGTCTATAGCGTAACGGCGGTCGAGTAGGCTACGGGCAAGCCGCGGCCAGATGAAGCCACCGTTGAGAAGGTGTGACGGGCGGCTTCGATAGGTCAGCCAGCCTAACTCCAGTGCGTACTTGGCCGCCTGAGTGCGGGTCGGTTTTTTGTGTGTTGTGCTTGGGCGAATGGAATATCGGCGTATTCTGGATAGGCCCGGTGCAAGGTGTCGGTATGAAAACGGCGTTCGAACAGCATTTCGGGGGGAGCCCGGCGAGAAAATCGTAAAGATCCCGATCGAGAAAAGGGCTATAGACTCGAGGGACGTTGCGCAGCAGCCCATATGGGGCTAAGGCGATCTCGCGCCGGGTGCGATTGAACAGTTGAAAGGATGCGACCGGATTGAGCCCCGTTTGGTGGCGTGCCAGCTCGTTGGCGAGGTGTTCGACGGCAAGGCCGCGGTGGCAGGCGCGATAAATAGCGCGCGGCAAAATGTGCGCGAGGGTGTTCTCTCGTAGCAACAATTGCTCGGCCAGCGTGGCGGGAGCCGTGGTTCGATAACGTTTCAGGCTCTCCGGCGTAAGCGAGCGGGAGGCAGATAACACATCGCCGCCGATGCCGTCGTAAACCGTCGTGAAGGTTCTGCTGAGTTGCTCGGCGACAGGAAGGTACCACTCGTGTTCGTCGGTACAAAAGCCGGTTAAGTTATTTTTGGCGAGATCGAGCTGAACGCGCGAACTTGCTTGCGGGGCGGTACGGTGTCGAAGTCCGAGGCGATCGGCTATCTGCTTTGCTAGCTGGCCTTCGTCGACCGCATACGGCGGTATGATCGCGGCACTAATACACTCCGGTCGGTGCCCTTGGCGGTATAGCTCGAATAGGATATGGCGCGAATCGCGGCCACCGCTTAGCGGGACGGCGGTCGGGCCTAGCGGGGGGCGGCGGGCAATTGCCTGGCGAAACAAGTCGATGTAGGCATCTATCGCCTGGTCGCGGCTCAGAGTTTGCTCCGTAGGTTTCGGCATAGCATGTGCGATTTCAAGGTGCCCCGCATGCCAACGTAGCTGTGCGTTCGGCGGCAGCGCGCGGATGTGTGCAAAAGGGGTATCTTCGGCTATGAAATAGCCCAGGCGTAGGAATACCGCGAGTCCCTTGTAGTCGAGCCTGTCGTCCGCGCCAAGTTGGAGCAAGCGCGGAATGGAAGGGGACAATGCGATACCGGTTGTATCTTGGTAGTAGTAAAGCGGATAGAAGCCGAGCCGGTCGTTGCGAGCGGTTAGCGTCGTGCCGTCCCACTCCCAGTGGGCGAAGACGCCGTCGGGTGGGCGTGCGGTATCGAGCGCAATCGTATGCCCGAGATGCTCGACGCTGTCGCCGGAAACCTGCGTGCCGGCATCGGTCGACACGATTCGAATGTAAGGCGCGGCACGATCGACATCCATAGACAGCCTCGTCATAACTCGCAGATTCTCTGGCGAGAAGATGCGGGCTAAGTCATCATCTTCAACGAACTGTAGGCACTCGCTAGGAAAGCGATAGAATGATCGCGCTTGTGATAAGCTTAAGGAAGCACTGAACCTTGCGGTCGGCCGCTATGCTTGGAGGAGTCAGGAAGTCGTTCGGTGTTTCCCTAATGTTTTACGCGTAATTTTTCTCTGATGTCCCAATTATTAAAATGGCTTAAACGACGGACACCTGCTGTGACTACGGCTTATATCACTCATGAGGCTTGTCTCCATCACGAGATGGACCCGGGCCATCCGGAAGAGCCCGGCCGCGTTCGCGTGATACAGGATCAGTTGATCGCTGCCGGTTTATTCGATTACCTGAGTCAGCATGAAGCGCCCGAGGTAACTGTCGAGCAACTCGACCGTGTGCATACACGACTCCATATCGAGGAGATCTTCGCTATGGCGCCGAGTAGCGGTTTGGTTCGGATCGACCCGGATACCAGCATGGGGCCGGGTACGCTCCCCGCCGCGTTGCGCAGTGCCGGTGCCGGTGTGCTGGCAACCGATCTCGTTATGGCGCAAGAAGTGGAAAATGCGTTTTGCAACGTTCGTCCTCCTGGACACCATGCCGAGCGCGATAAGGCGATGGGGTTTTGCTTCTTCAATAATGTGGCGGTTGCTGCTGCACACGCTATGGAGGTGCACGGCCTTAAACGGGTCGCTATCGTCGATTTCGACGTGCATTTCGGGAACGGCACGGAGGCGATTTTCGCCGAGACGAACGGGTCATGGTGTGTTCTACCTTTGAGGATAATCTGTATCCGTTTTCCCCATTCGCGACGGCATCCAATCGCTTGATTAATGCCCCGTTGTACGCCGGGTCGAAAGGCTACGAGTTTCGTGAGGCGATCAGCGAGATTTGGCTGCCAAGCCTGCGTAAGTTCAAGCCGCAGATGATTTTTATCTCGGCCGGCTTCGATGCCCACCTAGAAGACGATATGGCGCATTTGATGTTGAATCAGCGCGATTATGCGTGGGTGACCGAGCAGATACAGGAGGTGGCCGATAAGTATGCCAAAGGCCGAATCGTATCGATGCTGGAAGGCGGCTATGCCTTAGGAGCGTTGGCGCGGAGCGTGATGGAGCATGTGCGGGTTTTGATGCGCTTGGGCGGGAAAGTCTGAACGGGCGAGCGCCTCGCCCGGTTCGGCTTTGTCACAGGCTTTTGAGTTAAGGGTGAATTAGCGCCGGCGAATATACACGGTGACCTCTTCTCGGTCATGGTATAGCTGTTTGCATGCGAGGGTGTAGTCCACTTCGGCGTCGGCGCAATGTTGTTGAATCAGGCTTAAGCATTCTTGCACCATGGCATAGCGCTTTTTCATCGGTAGCTTTAAGTTGAAAATGGCTTCTCGGCAATCGCCGCGGCATAGCCAGCCCGCGATTAGCGCCGTGACCCGCAATGGGTTCTCAACCATGTCGCAAACAAGCCACTCGACCGGATGCGGCGGGCGATATTTAAAGCCGTCCGTCCGCAGGTGATCGACGAGTCCGCTTCCCATCGCCTCCAGTGCCATTGGGCCGTTGTCCACGGCTGTCACTTTTAGCCCGCGCCGTGTCAGTTGCCACGTCCAACCTCCCGGTGCGGCGCCAAGATCGACTGCGGTTTGTCCCGGTTTTAAGCGCGCCTCGCGTTCTTTTGCCGTCAGAAAACTGAGCAAGGCTTCGTCTAACTTTAATGTTGAACGGCTTGGTGCCTGACGGGGCATACGTAGTCGTGGAATACCGAGCGGCCAAGGGCTGCTGTTGCCGGGGTCGGCAAGGCAAACGAAAACCTCTGTCGACCGTGGAAAGAATAATTGCAGACGTGGGGCGTGCCGGTTTGCGCCGATTCGAATGCCTTCCCGCTCCAAGGCTTGTCGCAAGGGGTGGAAGAATTTGCGGCAAAAGCCCGCGAGTTCTTTCCCTTCGTTCGTATCGGGGTGTTCGATGAACACCTCATGCAACTCGCCGATGCCTTTCAACTCGGCCAATATAGGGGAGATTCTGTCGTTGACCGGCAGATCCGCTAATGTGCGCAGGCAGGCACCCCACTGGCGGGCGAAGATAAGATTTGAAAACGGCAGTTCCGCAAGCATCTCCGCTAAGTCGCCGCCCGCGATCGGTACGAACTCGACGTAGCCGCTGCCAGGTCGTGTTCGGCAGTAGCCGGTAGCGCCAAAGCGAGCGCTTATATCGGTGATTTCCGCTGCGCAATCGTTCTCGAAGCCGCCGCGGCATTGGAGAAGCAGCGCTTGGTAAGGGTATGCTGGTAGCATGATGCTCATCCGGCTCGTTGATTTTAAGGGGCGCAGAGGAATCTGCCAGCGTTTCTTAACTGGGGTGGCGCATTGTAGCGCATAGAGATGCACTTAATAGTCCCCGTATGTCATGGTAGACAGCGGCGACAGATCAGGGCTTCTTCCCGCTATACTCCGATTGATAGGGCATGGCGGAAAGAGGCCTTAAGGAGGGCTCATGGAAACCGTTCTTCTCATTATTCTCGGTTTTATCGTCGCGTTGCTGTTTTCGGCAGTTCGCATCTTGCGAGAGTACGAACGCGGCGTGATTTTTCAGCTTGGGCGATTTTGGCGTGTGAAAGGCCCTGGCTTGATTCTCGTGATTCCGATTGTGCAGCAGATGGTTCGGGTCGACTTGCGAACCATCGTCATGGACGTGCCCAGCCAGGATGTTATTTCCAAAGATAACGTTTCGGTGAAGGTAAATGCCGTTTTGTACTTCAGGGTGGTTGATCCCGAGCGAGCGGTTATCCAAGTCGAAGATTATTTCATGGCAACCAGTCAGCTTGCTCAGACCACGCTACGCTCGGTGCTCGGCCAACACGAATTGGACGAGATGCTGGCCGAGCGGGAGAAATTGAACACCGATATTCAAGCGATTCTGGACGATCAAACCGACGCTTGGGGCATTAAAGTCTCGAATGTCGAGATTAAGCACGTCGATATCGACGAGAGCATGATTCGCGCAATTGCGCGGCAGGCGGAAGCCGAGCGCGAGCGGCGGGCGAAGATCATTCATGCGGAAGGCGAGTTGCAGGCCTCGGAGAAAATGTATCAAGCAGCCGAAATCCTGTCGCGTAATTCGCAGGCTATTCAGCTGCGCTACTTGCAGACCTTGACTCATATCGGTGCCGATAAGAACTCGACTATCGTATTCCCCATACCGATGGATATGGTTAATACGCTTAAAGGGTTATCGGATAAGTTAGCCGGCGAAAAGAAAGAGTCGAATGAGTGATACTGGATCGCCGATCCCGGTCGAGGAACTGCAGCATATCGAGCAGTTCCTCGACGGATTATGGTTGGAACGGGGGTTGAGCGAACGGACCTTGTCCGCTTATCGGTCGGATTTGGAAGGTTACGCGCATTGGCTATCGGTAAGCGGTGTCGGCTTGTTGGCAGCCGGGCGGGATCGGGTCCTGGATTTTCTTGCCTATAAGGTACAGGCCGGTGCCAAAGCGCGTACAACCGCTCGTTTGTTGTCCAGCCTACGCCGTTTTTACCGCTGGCAGTTAAGGGAAGGGCGCATCAAGGAAGACCCCACCGCACGGGTGGAATCGCCAAAGCTAGGGCGGCCATTGCCGGCGGCATTGAACGAGCAGGAGGTCGAGCGCCTGCTGGCCGCGCCGAATGTCGAAGACCCTGTGGGGCTGCGCGATCGCGCGATGCTGGAACTATTGTATGCGACCGGTTTACGTGTCTCGGAGCTGGTTAGTTTGGGTTTGGGCGATGTCAATGTTCGCCAAGGGGTGGTACGAGCGATCGGAAAAGGGGATAAAGAGCGGCTGGTGCCGCTTGGCGAGGAAGCGCTCGACTGGTTGGCGCGTTACGTTAAGGCCGGGCGGTCCGCCTTATTGGCAGGAAAAGTTTCGGAGTTCGTCTTTGTGACGGGGCGCGGCGGTGGCCTGACCAGGCAGGCGTTTTGGTACCGAATCAAGCATTACGCCCAAGTTGCTGGCATCGCAAAACAGTTATCGCCCCACACGCTGCGCCATTCCTTTGCCACCCACCTGCTCAATAACGGTGCCGACCTGCGCGTCGTCCAACTACTTCTAGGGCACACAGACCTATCGACTACTCAAATTTATACGCATGTTGCGAGCCAACGCTTGAAGGACTTGCACGCGACTCATCACCCTCGCGGTTAGGCGTATTCGGCGGAAGTTGCCAGTGGTTTCATGCTTTGCTTTCCCCGAATGGTACTAATGCGTAGACGCCGGTAGCAGCTTCTGTGCATACTTCCTGGTGCCGATGGACGCACCTGCCGTAGCGGTAGGTAACGGACCTGTTAAAGAATAGGGATTCAGGAGTCATCATGATTAAACGCGCGCTGGTTGCGCTTATATTGGGCGCCTTCGCTACCGCCGCTGTATACGCGAGCGAAACGGATAAGGTTAAGGAGCGGGTGGTCGAAACGCTGGAACGTTTGAACCCAAGCTTAAGCGTTAGCGAGGTTAGCTCGACCCCGGTACCCGGACTGTTCGAAGTTGTGGTCGGGGGGCAGATCGTCTACTTTTCCGCCGACGGCCGTTATATGGTCCAGGGCGAGTTGGTCGATATTCGCGAACAGCGCTCCCTGACGGAGGCTAGTCGAACCTTACAACGGCAAGCGCATCTGAGCCGTATCGACCCGGCTGAGCTTATTACTTACCCCGCGCAGGGCGAGACGAAGCATCGGGTAATCGTGGTGACCGATATCGATTGTCCGTATTGCCGGCGAATGCATGCCTATATGGACGATATCAATGCGCTTGGCATTGAAGTCAGCTACTTGCAAATGCCGCGCGCCGGTGTTGGCAGCGAGTCGTACCGCAAAGCCGTTTCCGTCTACTGCGCGGATAATCCGCAAGAAGCCATGGATCGCGCGAAGGCCGGTGGCTCGGTGGCCAACAACAACTGCGAAAATCCCGTGCGTTCCCACATGGAATTGACTGCGCAACTGGGCATTAATGCCACGCCGACCACGGTAACCGAAGATGGCGCGGTGATACCGGGCTACATGGAAGCGGAGGCGCTGTTACGTCGCTTAGAGCAGCGTTGATGCGAAGCAAATGTTGCAAATAAAAAAGCGGCCTTTTGGCCGCTTTTTTATCGTTCTAAGAGCTTTAGCTTATCCGGTTTACCGTCCCACTCCTCGGCGTCGGCCGGGGGATCTTTCTGCTCGGTGATAACAGGCCATGCCTGAGATAGCTCAGCGTTGAGTTCCAGGAAGTGGGCCTGGTCTTCCGGCAAGTCATCTTCCGAATAGATTGCCTCGGCAGGGCACTCGGGTTCGCAGAGGGTGCAGTCGATGCACTCGTCGGGGTCGATAACGAGGAAATTGGGGCCTTCATGGAAGCAGTCGACCGGGCAGACTTCCACACAGTCCGTGTATTTGCACTTGATACAATTTTCCGTGACGACAAAGGTCATGGCATGCTCCGCTGCTTGTTCGTTTTCAAGCGCCCACCGGTGGCCGCTTTAAATCGAGCGTTATTCTAAAACAGTTTCGTGTCTTACGACAGCGTTTCACGCTCCGCTGTAGAAAGCTCGGCAATCGATGGCCGGGTTATTGCCGCCGCCGTTTTTCAGTTCATAAAGCGCATCGAGCGCTTGTCGGGGCGTCATGTCGTCCGGCTCCAGTTCGTCTAAGCACTCCAAAGCCGGATCGGTCGCGGGTTGCTCCAGGAAAAGCGATAGTTGATCGGCCGATTGGGTGCGGCTGTCTTCCTCCAGTTCCCGAAGCTTGCGCTTGGCCGCGCTAATAACAGATTCCGGCACCCCAGCGAGCGAGGCGACCTGCAATCCATAGCTTTGGTTGGCCGGCCCGGCTTTGAGCGCGTGCAGAAAGACAATACGATCGCCGTGCTCGACGGCATCGAGATGCACATTCGCAACCCCCGGCATCTGCTCCGGCAGACTGGTTAGCTCGAAGTAGTGGGTAGCGAATAAGGTATAGGCGCCAATGCGTTCGGCTAGGTGGGCGGCCGCGGCCCACGCTAACGATAAACCGTCGAACGTGCTGGTGCCGCGGCCGATTTCGTCCAGCAGGACTAAGCTGTCTCGTGTCGCATTATTAAGAATATTGGCCGTTTCCGTCATCTCGACCATGAACGTCGAGCGGCCGCCGGCAAGATCGTCCGAGGCCCCGATGCGAGTGAAAATCCGATCGACCGGGCCAAGCCGGGCATGCGCGGCGGGCACGTAACTACCGATATGCGCCAGCAGAGTAATCAGCGCGACTTGGCGCATGAACGTCGATTTACCGCCCATGTTAGGACCGGTAATAATTAGCATTCGCTGCTTACTGTCGAGCGACACGTCGTTGGGCACGAAGGGGGTGTCGAGAACTTGCTCGACGACGGGATGACGACCGCCTTCAATGATCACGCCCGGCTCGTTGCTGAGCTCAGGGCGGCTGTAGTTTAGGGTCTCGGCGCGCTCGGCGAGCGTGCAGAGCGTATCGAGTTCGGCGAGCCCTGCCGCGCAGGCTTGCAGCGGCGTCAAATAATGCCCCAAGCGTTCGAGGAGGTCCTCGTAGATGGCTTTCTCTCTCGCTAGCGCGCGTTCTCGGGCGCTTAGTACCTTATCCTCGAAGCCTTTCAGTTCAGGGGTTATATAGCGCTCGACGCCTTTAAGGGTTTGGCGGCGAATGTAGTGTCCCGGCACTTTGTCCGATTGACTGCGGCTAAGCTCGATATAGTAGCCGTGGACCCGGTTGTAGCCGACTTTGAGGTTGCCGATGCCGGTGGTTTCTTGTTCGCGGCGCTCCAGATCGAGCAGGAATTGGTCGGCGTTTCTGCTGAGATTGCGTAGCTCGTCGAGTTCGGCGTCGAAATCGTCCCGAATAACGCCGCCGTCGCGGATTAGCACGGGCGGATTGTCGATGACAGCGCTGGTGAGCAGTTCGAGCGTCTCAGGGTGCTCGGCGATGCCGTCGCGAAGCTCCTGTAACCGCGGTGCGTCGAGTGGCGCCAGTTGGGTTTGAATCTCCGGCAGCCGCGCCAGCGCGTCGCGGAGTGTGCTGAGGTCGCGTGGGCGCGCGGATTTCAAAGCGACTCGGCCGAGAATGCGTTCGATGTCGCCAAGCCCGTTCAGCGATGCGTGCAGGCCTTCGTGAGCGTGAGTCTCCAGTAACAGCGCGATGGCGCCGTGGCGTTTGGCGAGGACGCTATGGTCTCTTAAGGGGCGGTTGAGCCACCGCCGCAATAAGCGACTCCCCATCGCGCTCACGGTCCGGTCAAGCACCGCGGCCACCGTATGGTCCTGGCTGCCGCCGAGGTTGTACTCCAGTTCAAGATTACGGCGACTGGCGGCGTCGATAATGATGCCGTCCTCGCGCCGTTCGACCTGGATGCCTTGCAGATGCGGCAGGCTGTTGCGCTGAGTTTCTTCGACATATTGCAACAAACAACCGGCGGCGCGAATCGCTAACGGCATGTCGGCGCAGCCAAAGCCGCTTAAATCGCGGGTTCCGAATTGTTGGTTCAACAAGCGAAGGCAGGTGTCGTACTCAAAGTGCCATGGCGGACGCCGGCTAACGCCTGGAAAGTCCAGCAACGCCGCGGGCGTGTTGGCGTTGTCGTCGACAAGCAGTTCGGCCGGGCGCAAGCGTTCCAGCTCGGCCAACAACGCGTCTCGATCCTCAACCTCCAGTACGCTGAATCGGCCGCTGGACACTTCCACTGCGGCAATGCCGAAACGCTCTTTGTCTTGCGCCACGGTGACCAGCAAATTGCTGCGGCGCTCTTCCAACAAGGCCTCTTCGGTCAAGGTGCCGGGAGTAACGATCCGTACGACCTGGCGTTCGACCGGGCCTTTGCTCGCGGCAGGATCGCCGATCTGCTCGCAAATGGCCACCGACTCGCCTTTGCGCACCAGTTTCGCAAGATAGGACTCGACGGCATGTACAGGCACGCCGGCCATGGGGATCGGCCGTCCGGCCGACTGGCCACGGGTGGTTAGGGTGATATCCAGCAGCTTAGCTGCGCGCGTTGCATCGTCGAAGAACAGCTCGTAAAAGTCTCCCATTCGATAGAACAGGAGAATGTCCGGATGCTCCGCCTTGATGCGCAAAAACTGCTGCATCATGGGCGTGTGTCCCTTTAAATTCGCACTTTGCTGAATTTCCTGCTTGTTCGCTTGCTGCATAGTTGTCATATCGATTGGGGAGCGAATGGGTCTGGCGGAGGATGGCGAAGGGAGGAGTATTCCTCCCTTCGCCATCCTCCGCGAGGGGCACCTATTGTAGGCGTTGTCGCTCAGAATTTCCTGCTTTACGGTCGAATAGCCATACCCGAGCTTGCCGCTAGGCGGTTCGGCCACGGCATTTCGCGTTCATATGCTCGGCCACCGCCTCGGGCCGGTTGCCGTTGGTATAGGCGAACGGTGCCGCAAGTACTTTACTGGATCGCCTGGATTTTTCCTGTTGTTGACGGGTTGCTCAAGCTCGGTTTCGTGACAGAGCCTTGGGACTGACCCTGGTCGAGTACGAGACCAGGAGCCAATGGGAATCGTTCGCAACAGTTGATATGTGACTGTTGGTCAGTCATTATCTGTCGCACGCCATACATCTGGTTCTTTGTGGCTCGATGAACGGGTTTGACGCAGATATTAGGGACCGACATCCACTCTGCCTTCAAGCAGGCGCAGACAGAGTACCGCCAGCGCCGGATGGCGCTCGACGCCGACCGTCCCAATTGCCGCTTTCCGCTGAGCTACCGCGAGCGCGCCATCATCATGACTGCCGCTGCCTGCTAACGGTGGTCAGCACAGGATGTCCGCTGGTATGGCTGCAAGAGGTTGTGGGCTCGGGCGATAATATGACCGGCCACCGGTCAGGAGGGGGCATGCTGTCTATTCTGTGGCGAAATATTTCTTCGAAAATATCAGAGGAGGCGAATGGGTGACCCGTTCAGGCATCCAGTCCAAGAGAAGAGCATCGCCCGGTCGTCCCCGCACGAAGCCGGCGGAAGTGCGTGCCCAAGAGCTGATGGATGCTGGAGAAGGGCTCTTTCTGGAGCAGGGCATCGTTGCCACCAGTATCGACGACATCGCGAAGGCAGCCAACGTCGCCAAGGGTACATTCTACCTTTACTTTCAATCCAAAGACGATCTCGTTGCGGCACTGTGCGAGCGTTACGTGGAGAATTTCCAGCAGCGCATCGAAGAGCAGGAGTTCCTGGCTGACGATGATGATTGGCTCGGTCGTATGGACCGGTGGATCGGGGCCGTCGTGTCCGTCTATCTGGATAGCATCGAGCTGCACGACATGCTATTCCACAGCGTTGTTCACCATCCGGAGCGCAGGGTCTCGGAAGGCGACGGACTCATCGTGCGCGCTCTGGCGGTGCGGCTGAGCGAAGGCACCGAGGCGGGTGTCTGGCAGGTCGATGACCCCGAGATGACGGCTGTCTTGATCTATCATGCTTTCCACGGCGCACTCGATCACGCTACCTTGACCAAAGGCCGCAAGCCAAACCGGGAGACGCTGATCGAGCAGCTTCGCTTGTTTTTCCGACGGGTCGTTTCAGTTCCTCCAGACACTCACCGCACCGGCTGAACGGATTTCAGTTTTCTTGAGGAGACTATCGGCATGAAAGTTAATGACTGTCCGTCAGTCAATGTTATGTTATATCGTTCTATTTGTGGCTATGTGTTGGTATTGTTACTCCTGAGCGCCGGGTCGTCGGCAAGAGGCGAAGCTATCACGTTGGAGAGCTCCGATGCAGGCCGTCGCGACGACTCCGCATACGTACTCGATGCCATCACAGTGACGGCCCGCCGGGTTCTTGAGCCGCTGCATCACGTGCCGGCGAGTGTGGCGGTCATCGAGCCGGATGCGGACAAGAACGGCGCTATCGACGCGGCCACCGAGGCTGCAAGAAAAGCGCCCAATCTGGCACTGAGCGACACCGGGCCCGGCGCCGATTCGGACTGATCCGCGGTATCGGACTCATGGGGCATCCGGTCAGCCCCTTTGACGGCACGGTCAGCTTTGCCTTGAACGGTCAGCCGCTCTCAGGCGATGCGGGCTTCACCCAGTCTCTCGATATCGAGCGTATCGAAGTGCTGCGTGGACCGCAGAATATCCTCTTCGGCCGTAGCTCACAGGGTGGAACGATCAATATCGTGCCGAACCTACCCGACTGGCAACGGGAGCGCCGGGTAGCCGCTCAGCTTGGCAGCGACGGCCAGTACCTGACCGACCTGATCGTTGGCGACGCGATCACGGACGGGGTGGCGGCCCGCGCTGCGGTGCGCTTCGCCGGGGCAGATGGGTACATGGACAATGTCGGTACCGGAAACGAGCTGGGGCGGAATCGTCTGGGTGCGGCGCGCGGCAGTGTGACATTCGATCTGGGCTACTGGACGACACTGACGGCCACGGGCTATGTCGAGCGGGACCGTATGCGCGGGGCAACCTGGGTGCTCCGCGAAGGTCCCCACGAAAGCTGGCTGGACAAAGATCCGGACGCGACCCGCCGGCTGCGCATCGGCGGGCTTGAACTCAAGCATGCCTTCCGGGCGTTCGATCTCACCGCGTCGCTGGGTTTTCAGGACATCCGGCTGGAGCAGTCCACGCCCACCATCGACGCACATATTTATTCCCAGGTGCTGGGAGTGCCGGCGAGCGCGCTCGTGGGCCTGTCCTCGACCAATTGGGCGGAAACGAAACGCACGAGCGCGCCTGGTCCGGCGAAATCCGGCTGACTGCTCCCGAGGCGTCGGCATGGCGCTGGGCGACGGGCTTGAGTGCCTACACCTCCGAGGTGGACCGCTACGGCGTGCAGCGCAGCTCCTTGGCCGCCACCGGCAACGGCCTCCATGACGGTAGCCTCGAGCTGACGACGTTTTCCGCATTCGGCGAAATCGGCATTCCGTTTACTGATCGTTTCACCTTCACACCGGGGCTTCGCATCGGCCGCGACAGGATCCGCTACGCCAACCGCTTCGATTCCCAGGGCGCTCCGGGCCTGGTGCCCGAGTTCGAGGAGCACGATACCTGGTCCGAAACCTGGATCACCGGCGGCGCGGGGGTCGATTATCGGCTGCTTGAAGACGTGCTGGTTTACGGCTCGGTCAAGCGCGGTCATTCCTCAGGCGGGTTCTCATCGGTCAATGAAAATGCCGGCTTCGGGGTTCCGCTGCAACCCTACGAGGCCTCCACGTCCTGGACCTACGAACTCGGCACCAGAGCCGCGCTCATGGACGGTGCTGTCGCCGTTTCGGCGGCCGCCTTCTTCAATGATGTGCGAAAGGGCCACTTGCAGTCATACGATCTGCTGACCTACCACAGAGTCGTCGTGCCCATCGACTACGAAACCTACGGCTTCGAGACCGATGCCCGCGCGCAGTTCGCCGATGGTTGGAGCTTGTTCAGTGGCCTCGGCTACACGCGGGCCGAGCTTAAGAATGTGCCGTCCGACGAGCCGGCCGGCGCCCGCGACGGCAATCGCGTACCGGGCGTTCCGGAATGGACCGGAACCTTCGGGCTGGAGAACCGTTTTAACCCCCCGGCCTTCGGTGCCGGCGGCCAAATCGTATCCGCCATCGATCTTCAGTATGTCGGGTCGCGTGCGGCGGATATCCGCAACAGTTTCGATCTGAAGTCCTACACCACGATCAACGCCCGGCTCGGCTGGCAACGGAATGACCTATCGATCTACGCCTATGGCCGCAACCTGCGCGACAAGCGGCCGGAAAAGGCGGGCACCGAGGTGGCCGGCGTCCAGGCGTTGTCGCTTGGCCGGGGAAGGACTGTGGGCGTCGGCCTTACAGCGCAATTCTGAACCTGAAAACAAACCGGGCTGAATGATGAAACTTGTCATCGAGAACCTTTCGAAAACCTATCCCAACGGCACACAGGCGCTAAAGCACATCAACCTGGAGATCGGCAAGGGCATGTTTGGCCTGCTCGGACAGAACGGTGCCGGCAAGTCCACCCTGATACGCACCATCGCCACCTTGCAGGACCCCGACAGCGGATCCATTCGTTTTGGCGACATCGATGTGCTGAAGCAGCCGAACGAGCTGCGCAAAGTATTGGGCTATCTGCCGCAGGAATTCGGCGCCCACCCGGCGCTCACGGCGGAGGAGATGCTCGATCAGATCGCTGACCTGAAGGGTATCGCCAACCGGGCCGTGCGCCGGGAAACCGTGGCCTACCTACTCGATAAGGTCAATCTGTACGAGGTCCGGAAAAAGCGGCTCGGCGGCTATTCCGGCGGCATGAAGCAGCGCCTTGGGATCGCCCAGGCCCTGCTTGGCGCCCCCCGGCTGATCGTTGTGGACGAACCGACCGCCGGGCTCGATCCGCTGGAAAGGAACCGGTTCTACAATCTGCTGGCGGAGATCGGCGAACACGTCACCGTACTGCTGTCCACCCACATCGTGGATGACGTGAGGGCCTTGTGCAGCGAGATGGCCATCATCGGCGACGGCAAACTGCTCGCCAAGGATACGCCGTCCGCGCTTGAGGATTGGCTCGCCGGGAAGTTGTGGGAGCGTGCCATCGACAAGGACGAGCTCGATCACTATCGTCGGCGCCACCACGTCATCTCGTACCATCTGCGCGCCGGGCGGATGTTTATCACGGTCTTCGCCCCGTCGCCGCCGGGCGCTGGTTTCGCACCAAAGACCGCCACCCTGCAGGATGTCTATTTCTGGATCACCACCCCGCGCGAGGAGGTGGCCGCGTGATCACCAGCATCTTCTCGCGCGAAGTCCTCTATCGCCTGCAGCGGCCGCTCACCTGGTTCGTGCTGCTGTTGATGATCTACCAGGGTATCGTCTATTCCACCGCCACCTACGACCGGATTATCAACGAAGGCGTCTGGCTCAACGCCGCCGCCGTCGCGCACATCAACCAGGCCGGCATCGGATTTCTGCTCTTCATCGTGATCGCGATCATCACGGGCTCGGCGCTGCACCGCGATCTGGAGCACAGAACCGCCGCGCTCCTCTACACCTGTCCGGTGAATGAGAAACGCTTCTTCCTGGAGCGGTTCGCGGCCGCATTCGCCATCAACGTGCTCCTCGGCCTGGGCTATATCGCGGGCATGCTCCTGATGCCGTGGTTGCCCGGGTCATCGGGTGCGCCCGTTGGGCCGGCTCCGCTGGGCCAGATGGCATGGAATTTCGCACTGTTCATGCTGCCGAACCTTTTCTTGCTAACCGCGCTGAGCTTGGCGCTAGTGGTGATCTTTCGCCAAGTCACGGCCAGTTACATCGGCATGGCGGTGCTGATGGTCCTGCTACTGCTCACCGAATTCGTGCGCGAGCATACCCCCTACCTCAATCTGGTGCTGTTGCTCGATCCGCTCGGATACGGCATCAGCATGGAGACGGTGATTGCCATGGGAGTGGCTGAAAAAACACCGCCTATTTCCCGCTGACACCCATTCTGATCTACAACCGCCTGCTATGGCTGTCCGTATCCTGCGCCTGTTTCCTGCTGGCTTGGCGTTACTTCAGCTTCAAGCGCTTCATTGCCGCCGATGCGGGCGGCGGGAGCCGGGTTACCGACCAGGCCGGCGATCGAAGCGAACCTGCCCGCCCTTCTGCGGTGGTGCTCAACTTCTCCGCCGGCACGCTGTTGGGGCGACTGCTGCGCCTGGCCTGGCGCGACTTCGCCACGGTCACGCGGCCGGTCGGCTTCCGGGTCGTGGTTGCCGTGCTAGCCGTCCTGGCGCTCTTCTATCACGTGCTCTGGCAGGAAATCGACTTCCTCGGAATGGCCAAGCTGCCGCTCACCTATGAGATGGCGATCGCGCGGGAGCCCATGAGCGTATACCTCTTCGTGCTGTTCGCGATCTGGACGATCGAAACCCTGTTCAAGGACCGCACGGTACGCATCTGGGAAGTCACCGAGAGCCTGCCGGTTCCCACCTGGGTCCTCTTCCTGTCGCGATTCATCGCGATGGCGGCCGTCAGCCTGGTTTTCGTCGGCGTGCTGCTCGCGGTCGGCCTGCTGGTCCAGCTCGGGCGCGGCTTCACCGATATCGACTGGGCGCTCTACCTGCACGACCTGCTGCTCTACCGCCTGGGGTGGCTAACCTACCTGCACGTCATCGCGCTGGCCCTGTTCGTGGGAGCCGTGTTGAACAACCGCTACCTGGCACATGCCGTCACGATAGGCATCCTGCTGTTCGTCTTCATCGCACTGATCTCCGGCATGATCGAGGAGTACCGCTACCTGTACGCCTACGTGCCGGGCGTCGAAGAATACTCCGAGATGAATGGCTACGGCATATTCGCGGTGTCGGGCTTCTGGTACGGGCTCATGTGGTCCTTCCTGGCGGCTGCGCTGATCCTGCTGGCGTTCGGGCTGTGGAACCGGGGTGCGCCCGGCCACTGGTCGCGAGGCTCCGCCTGCTGCCGGGCCGATTATCTTATGTCGGTATTGCCGGCGTGGTCGCAGCGTTCGCGGCCTTTGGCTATGCCTGGTCCCACGTCCATCACAACGTCTATGAGCTCGCGGACTACAAATCATCCTCCCAAAAGGACGACGAAGCGGCCGCCTACGAAACCGCCTACCAATGGGTGCGATCGATACCGCAACCAGTCGCCACGCATATCGACCTTCGCCTGGATCTTTACCCGGACGAGCGGCGGGTCGACATGGCCGTGGAGCTGCTGCTCGAAAATGACAGCGACGCCCCCGTCGAGACCTTGCATTTTGAATATCCCGAGTTCGCCAGCCTGGAGATCCTGGAAGCGCGGCGGGACGGGGCAGGGGGCCAGGTCGCCTTGACTCCCGTCTCCCGCGACGCGCGTTTCCGGCACGCGGTGTACCGGTTATCAACGCCGCTGCCGCCCGGAGAGCGGCTCCGCCTGCGCGCGCGCGGCCGGCTACAGTATCTGGGCTTCACGCAGGACGAGGAAGACCCGCAGGCCAAGATCACCTTCAACGGCAGCTTCCTGGGTACAGAGCTGCTGCCCCGACTCGGCTACGACAACGGCCGGGAACTGGTCGAAAACCGAGAGCGGATCGCGCGAGGACTGCCCAGGCTTGCGTCCCGCAAAGCGCCGCAGGACGATCCCGTCCATCGCCGGCGTTCGGTCTTCTCCGGGCTTTCGCCGCGGGCAACGGCCGACATCACCGTGAGCACGCCGGCATCCCAGACTGCATTCGGACCCGGTGCGCTCATCGCGCGTCGGGTCCAAGGAGACCGCGCCATCTCCAGCTTCAGGCTTACCGAGGCGGCGCCGCTCAACTGGCATATTGGCAGTGCCGCCTATGAGGTGGCGGCGTTCAGCATCGGCCGGCCGGAACGCCCCGTGGCGCTGGAGGTTCTTCATCACCCCGGCCATGCCTGGAACCTCGATCACATCCGTGCCGCCGCCGATGCGGCGCTCGCCCATATCGAAAGCGAACTGGGCCCCTATCCCTACCAGCAACTGCGCATCGCGCAGATTCCGTTCTACGCCGAGACCAGCCACGCCTATCCGAACGTGATCGCGATTCCGGAGAACCACGGCTGGTTTGCCGCCGTCCGCGAGCCCGCCGGCGCAGCCTACGTGTACTACATCGTCGCACGGGCGTTGGCCGCACAAGTGCTGGCCCATCATCTGGACATCGCCGATGTGCAGGGTGCGGGACTGTTCACCCGCACGCTTCCCGAACACTACGCACTGGAACTGGTGCGCAAGCGCTTCGGCGATGCCGTGCATGCCGACGCGCTCACCGCAAAGGCGGACGACTACCGGCGCGGCCGGGGGCGCGAACCCAATACCGAACCCGCGCTGCTGTACAGCGACGGGGCGGACTACGTGGAGGCGGACAAGGGGCCCATCGTGTTCGCATATCTGGATGAACGTGCGGGGCAGGGGGCTCTCGGCCGCGCGCTGGCGAGCTTCGTCGCGCGCTTTGCGGGTACTGGTGTCCTGATTGACAGCACCGATCTGCTGGAACACCTGGAACGGGAACTGCCCGCCGATCTGCGCCAGGAGATGAGGGAACAGTTTCTCCGCACCGACCATGCGGGATTACCGGGCTTCTGAGAATCCGGCGCAGAAAATGCGAGCGACATCACCTACGAACGTACTCGCGGCGGTTGGCTGTATCTGACCGCCGTGATGGAGTGCTTCTTTCTAACCCTAACTACGCAAACCACGAAAAGCCGTACGCGATGTTGCCGACTACATTGTAGGGTCCTACAACAGCGTGCGTCTGCACTCAAAACTGGGCTACCTGCCGCCTGAAGCGTACGAGCGGGCAACCTGTCCGAAATTAGCTGACCATTACAACGGGTGCGTGTCCCTTTAAATTCGCACTTTGCTGAAATTCCTGCTTGTTCGCTTGCTGCATAGTTGCCATATCGAATGGGGAGCGAATGGGTCTGGCGGAGTGCGGCGGAGGGAGGAACTCTCCTTCCTCCGCCGCACTCCGCAAGGGGTACCTAACTTCCTGCCTTACGGTCGAATAGCCATACCCGAGCTTGCCGCTAGGCGGTTCGGCCACGGCATTTCGCGTTTATATGCTCGGCCATCGCCTCGGGCCGATTGCCGTAGATATAGGCGAACGGTGCCGCAAGTACTTTACCGGATCGCCTGGATTTTCCTGTTGTTGATAAGAATCGTCTACTCTGGGTTGTTTCGGGTGCGACAGAGAGAAGAGACATGCCGAATAACGTCGATGCGACCCTAGAAGAATTGGCTCAAGCTGTTGGCGGCGAACTTAAACGCCGCGGTTGGCGGCTGACGGCTGCCGAGTCGTGTACCGGCGGTTGGATTGCAAAGCTGGTTACCGATGTCCCCGGCAGCTCCGAATGGTTTGGGTATGGCTACGTGACCTACAGCAACGAGGCGAAGCAGGCACTATTAGGCGTGCAAGCGGAGACGCTGGCAGTACAGGGTGCCGTTAGCGATAGCGTGGTGAGGGAAATGGCATTGGGCGCCCTTCGTAACAGCGGTGCCGATATCAGCGTCGCCGTCAGCGGTGTCGCAGGTCCAGGAGGCGGGAGCGAGCATAAACCCGTCGGTACTGTGTGGTTTGCATGGGCTTGGGGTGGGCAGGAAGTGGTAGCGCGGCGTCTGTTTGAGGGTGACCGTAAGGCGGTGCGTCAACAAGCTGCGGAATGTGCTTTGCGGGGCATTCTGCAGGCCTTGTCCGGCGAGGGCCCGGCAATGAATGCCGACCTGCTCTAGCGTAAGGCGGACGACGGCTGGCCGTTTTTGGTGCAGCGGATGTCTGCGAAGGTGGGAGGGCTATTCAGGGCCGGGGTAAGCAAGGAACCATGGTCAATGGAGAGTACTTCATGGAGGAAGACAAGGTCGAAGAAAAGTGGCGGTTGTTTTTCGCACTCTGGCCGGACGAGCGAGCTCAAGAGCGAGCGGCTCTAGAGGCACAGTCTGTGGGCGGACGTCGAGTCCAACCGCAGAACTTACACGTAACGTTGTTATTTCTCGGCGGTGTCGACGCGGAGCGAGTCACAGAAATCGAAGCGCAGATGGCCGCGGTGGAAACCGACAGCTTCGATATCTGTCTGAGCAGACGTGAAGTAACGCGACGCGGCATTGCTTGGTTGGCGGTGCGAGAAATTCCCGCCCCCCTGCGAGAGCTATACCGGCAGGTGGTGGCAGGTTGCGAGGCGCTGGGGATAGAGCTCGAGCAGCGGCCGTTTCGGCCGCACCTGACGTTAGCGCGAAGAGCGCGGCCGCATAGGCCGGTGATGATCGAGCCGATCGAATGGCGCGTACGCCGGTTTAGTCTGGTGCGCTCGCAGTCGGACCCCAGCGGCGTGCAGTACCACACGCTACGGGAGTGGCCGCTGCGAGAAGCCGTGGGAGACTCGCTGGCCGCTGTGCGTAGTTGAATGTGTGCTAGAAAGTGGCGCGTCGTGTTCGCGGATTGAACTCATTCTCTGTTCGAGCGGTTACTCGTCTATCTATTTGCGGGCATGGTCGTTCGCGGCCGTGCGCATGAACTCCCGGAAGGCACGGGAGGCTACTCTGCCCCCGCAACTGGATAGGCGATCGGCCGCTAGCAGCGCTTTTCGTGCTGCGAGGAATGAGCAGGGGTAGGAGAGTTCCTACGAATGTGGGATAATATCGCGCTTGTTTTAATTGGGCGATTTAGCCGGAGAGCGGAATGGACGAGAATCGCAAAAAGGCCCTGGGCGTAGCGCTCGGACAGATTGAAAAGCAGTTCGGCAAAGGGGCCGTGATGCGCATGGGCGATGCCCGTGCGGTGCGAGATGTGGCAGTAATTCCAACCGGTTCGCTGACACTGGATCTGGCACTAGGCATCGGAGGCTTGCCGCGCGGTCGTGTGGTGGAAATCTATGGGCCGGAGTCTTCCGGGAAAACCACCCTAACGCTGCAAGTTGTCGCTGAAGCTCAGAAAATGGGCGGCACGGCGGCGTTTGTCGATGCCGAGCACGCGCTGGACCCGGATTATGCGGAAAAACTGGGCGTTAACGTCGATGAGTTATTGGTATCGCAGCCCGATACCGGCGAGCAGGCGCTGGAAATCGCCGATATGCTGGTGCGCTCTGGGGCTGTCGATGTCGTTATTGTCGACTCCGTGGCGGCATTGACGCCGAAAGCGGAGATCGAAGGCGAAATGGGCGACTCTCATGTCGGCTTGCAGGCACGGCTGATGTCGCAGGCGCTGCGTAAGCTCACCGCCAATATTAAACGCTCCAACACGCTGGTTATTTTCATTAACCAGATTCGTATGAAAATCGGCGTGATGTTCGGTAGCCCGGAAACCACGACGGGCGGCAACGCGCTTAAGTTTTACTCCTCGGTTCGACTCGATATTCGTCGCCTCGGCGCCTTGAAGAAAGGCGACGAAGTAATCGGCAACGAAACGCGCGTAAAAGTCGTCAAGAACAAAATGGCGCCGCCGTTTAAGCAAGCCGAGTTTGAGATTCTCTATGGCGAGGGGATTTCCCACGAAGGCGAGCTGATCGACCTTGGCGTCAAAGAAGGGTTCGTCGATAAAGCCGGTGCCTGGTATAGCTACAATGGCGATCGGATCGGCCAAGGCAAGGATAACGTCCGCAATTTCCTGAAGGACAACCCGCAAATTGCCGAGCAGATCGAGCGGCAGTTGCGTGAGCGTCTGCTTGGCAAACCAGCGCCGGATGCCGAGGAAAAGGAATCTGAAGCGGAAGCTTAACCTTGGTTGAGCCGACCTTGACGGAGGCTCGCGAGCTGGGCATCCGATTACTTGCCCGGCGCGAGCACTCCGTTCGCGAGTTGCGGCGGAAAATGCGTGCGCGGGAGCTTCCTGACGCTGTGATCGAGGAAGCCTTGGCGCAACTACAAGCGGAACGCTTGCTCAGCGACGAGCGTTTCGCGGAAGAATTCGCCCGGAGTCGACGCAGTCAAGGTTACGGGCCTGTGCGTATCGTTGCGGAATTGCGCGAGCGCGGGGTCGAGAAAAAGCCATCAGAATTGACGGAAACGGATGAGGAAGTTTGGGCCGGGTTGGCGGCTGCCGCCCGGCTCAAGCGTTTCGGGCCAGGTGCGCCTGAGACTATAAGGGAGCGGAATCGGCAGTTTCGTTTTCTCAGTAATCGGGGGTTCACCGCTGAGCAGATCCGCCAGGCCTTTACGGCGGCCGCATCCGGCGAGGATGTTAACTTTAACGAATAGTGAAGCTTTGCCCATGAAGAGCAGCGCAGATATTCGCCAAGCCTTTCTGAATTTCTTTTCGGAACGCGGCCATCAGGTCGTGTCCAGTAGTTCGCTTGTACCCGGCAACGATCCAACCTTGCTCTTCACCAACGCCGGTATGGTGCAGTTCAAGGATGTTTTTACCGGTCGCGAGAAACGCCCCTATACGCGAGCGACCAGTTCTCAGCGGTGCGTGCGTGCCGGCGGCAAGCATAACGATCTGGAAAACGTCGGTTATACCGCGCGCCACCATACTTTCTTCGAGATGCTGGGCAATTTCAGCTTCGGCGACTACTTCAAGCACGATGCGATCCGCTACGCCTGGGAGTTTCTCACCGAGGTCGTGAAACTGCCGCCGGAGCGTTTATGGGTAACGGTTTACGAAGAGGACGACGAGGCTGCCGATATCTGGCTGAAAGATGTGGGCGTCGATCCGAACCGCTTTTCGCGAATCGGTGCAAAGGATAATTTTTGGTCTATGGGCGATACCGGGCCTTGTGGTCCGTGCACCGAGATCTTTTACGACCACGGGTCGGAGGTTGCCGGCGGCCCTCCAGGAACGCCCGAAGAAGACGGCGATCGTTACATCGAGATCTGGAATCTCGTGTTCATGCAGTACGACCGCAGTGCGGACGGCAGCATGACGCCATTGCCGGCGCCTTCGGTCGATACCGGCATGGGCTTAGAGCGTCTGGCGGCAGTTGTGCAGGGCGTTCATAGCAACTACGAGATCGATTTGTTCCGTCGCCTTATCGGGGCGGCTGCGGAGTTGGCAGGGCGGTCGGGCGAGGACAATAGCTCGCTGCGGGTTATCGCCGATCACATCCGTGCCTGCGCGTTTTTGATCGCCGACGGCGTGTACCCGAGCAACGAAGGGCGGGGTTATGTCCTGCGTCGGATCGTGCGCCGGGCTATTAGACATGGCTACAAGCTCGGGATCGATAAAGTATTCTTCTATCGTTTGGTAAGCCCGTTAGTGGACGAGATGGGGGCCGCCTATCCGGAGCTGACTGCGGCACGCGAGCAAGTCGAGCGGGTGTTGCAGCAGGAAGAGGAGCGTTTCCGGGAAACGCTGGAGCAGGGCATGAAACTGCTCGACGAAACGTTGGCGAACCTGACGGAAAAGCGGATTCCCGGCGAGACCATATTCCGTTTGTATGACACCTATGGCTTTCCCGTCGATTTGACAAACGATGTGGCGCGGGAGCGGGGTTACGAACTCGACGAGGTCGGCTTCGAAGCGCACATGGAAGCGCAGCGAGAGCGCGCCAGATCGGCCAGCCAGTTCAAGGCAGACTATAGCGCCGCCGCGGCGTTCGAAGGTCGTTCGGAGTTTACCGGCTACGACAGTTGCGAGGGTGGCGGCAAAGTGCTTGCGCTGTATCGCGAAGGTAAGACGGCAAAGGAACTGGCTGCGGGCGAGGAGGGGATGGTTATTCTGGACCGGACGCCCTTTTATGCCGAGTCCGGCGGGCAAGTCGGCGACAAAGGTGTGTTATTGGCGCCGGGCGTCGAGTTCGACGTTACCGATACAGTGAAATTTGGCGACGGTCATGGCCATCTTGGACGGGTGCGAGCAGGTTCGTTAGCGCTGGGCGCCGAAGTCGTGGCGCGTGTCGACGGAGCTAATCGCCAAGCGACCATGCTAAATCATTCCGCCACCCATTTGCTGCACGCAGCACTTAGGCAAGTCCTTGGGGAGCATGTCGTACAAAAGGGCTCGTTGGTTGCCCCTGACCGTTTACGCTTCGATTTTTCCCATTTCGAAGCGGTGAGCGACGACCAGCTGGTTGAGCTTGAGCGCTTGGTGAACGCCTGGATTCGTGCCAACGCAGCGGCGGATATTCGTCGTATGGGCTACGACGAAGCTATTGACTATGGTGCTATCGCGCTGTTCGGCGAGAAGTATGGCGATGAAGTGCGAGTATTGCGCTTCGGCGATTTTTCCACCGAGCTTTGCGGCGGAACGCATGTCGGTCGCACGGGGGATATCGGTTTCTTCAAGATTATCGGCGAAAGCGGCGTTGCTGCGGGTATTCGTCGTATCGAGGCAATCACCGGGGACGAGGCTGTCGCTTGGGCCGAGGATAGCGAGCGGCGCCTCGACCGGTTGGCCAAAGCGCTGAAGGCCAGTCCGGACACGGCGGAGGTCAAGTTGAATCAACTGCTTGACCGGAGTCGCCAGTTGGAGAAAGAACTGGAGCGGTTACAACAAAAACTGGCGAGCAAGGCTGGAGCTGATTTGGCCTCGCAAGCGGTGGATGTCGGCGGAATCAAAGTATTGGCGGCGCAGCTCGATGCCGGGCAGGCCAATGCTATGCGCGAAACCGTCGATCAGCTCAAGAACAGCTTGGGTAGCGCAGTCGTTTTGTTGGCCGCGGTAAAGGATGAGAAGGTGCGGTTGGTGGCCGGGGTTACCAAAGATTGCACCGATCGGGTGAAGGCCGGTGAGTTAGTCAACCACGTCGCCGCGCAAGTAGGCGGCAAAGGCGGTGGACGTCCCGATTTTGCGCAGGCGGGCGGCTCCGAGCCGAGCAAGTTGCCGCAGGCGTTGGAAAGCGTCGTGGAGTGGGTGAACGCGAAGTGCGGGTAAACGTTCAACTACTGGATTATTTATTGTTTAATATGGCCCGTTTCAGGCAAGTGCAAAATTTATGGCTCTAATCGTACAGAAATATGGCGGTACCTCCGTTGGCACTACGGAACGTATCAAGAACGTAGCGTCCAAGGTTTGCGCCAGCCGTGAAGCCGGTAACGACGTCGTGGTCGTCGTCTCTGCTATGAGCGGCGAGACCAACCGTTTGATCGGCTTGGCAAAGGATGTGAATCCGAAAACGCCGGCGCGCGAGTTGGACGTTCTTCTATCCACCGGCGAGCAGGTTACCATCGCGCTGCTTACCATGGCGTTGGAGCAGTTGGGTTGTCCGGCTCGCTGTTATACCGGCGCTCAGGTGCGAATTCTGACCGATAGCGCGCACAGTAAAGCGCGAATTCAGGATATCGACGCCGAAGTGATCGGCAACGATCTCAAGCAGGGGCGGGTAGTGGTGGTTGCCGGCTTCCAAGGGGTCGACGAGACCGGCGCGATTACCACGCTGGGGCGCGGTGGCTCGGATACGACGGCTGTCGCCTTGGCGGCTGCCCTGGGCGCGGATGAGTGCCAGATTTTTACCGACGTCGATGGCGTATATACCACCGATCCGCGGGTCGTGAGCAAAGCGCGGCGTCTTGAACGCATCACCTTCGAGGAAATGCTCGAGATGGCCAGCTTGGGCTCTAAGGTGTTGCAGATTAGGGCGGTGGAATTCGCCGGCAAATATAAGGTGCCGCTGCGGGTACTCTCCAGCTTCAAAGAAGGCCCCGGCACCCTGATTACCTTTGAGGACGACGATATGGAAGAACCGCTCATATCCGGCATTGCATTCAGCCGCGACGAAGCTAAATTGACCGTGCTCGGTTGCCCGGATAAGCCCGGTATCGCTTGGAGTATTCTCGGCCCGATTTCCGAAGCGAATATCGAAGTCGATATGATCGTTCAGAACATTAGTAATGACGGCCTGACCGATTTTACTTTTACCGTACATCGTAACGACTACGATCGGGCGCTGGAAATTCTGGAAAGGACCGCAAAAGACATGGGTGCCCGGGAAGTATATGGTGATACCAAGATCATCAAGCTCTCCTTAGTGGGTGTCGGTATGCGCTCGCACGCCGGCGTAGCCTCTCTTATGTTCCGCTCCCTGGCCGACGAGGGGATAAATATCCAAATGATTTCCACCTCTGAGATAAAGATCTCGGTTGTGGTGGACGAAAAGTACTTAGAATTAGGCGTGCGTGCACTGCATACCGCTTTCGATCTCGATGACGAAAACGGTACTGCGACAGTAGAAGGCAGCTGAGGCAGTGTCCGGGGCTCTGGCGACTTGTTCTAGCCAAGCGATTACATGGACCGGTTATGCCGATTTAGGAATACGGGTACTTGTATATGTCGAATACGGCATCGGTTTGGTTATACATAGGTCGGGTCAGAGCACGTATAAGCACAGTTGTTAAAATGCGACCGAAGCGCTTTCGCGCCGAGAGAGGAATAGTGGCGGCCCGTCTGCGCGCTACCTCGGACGATAAGCCGGTTGTCTTGGCTGGTGTGGGGGTTCCCGGGCTGGCAGGAGTAATGAGGAGAGGGAGATGCTGATTCTCACGAGACGGGTTGGCGAGACGCTGATGATTGGTGACGAAGTAACGGTCACCGTGCTAGGCGTCAAAGGCAACCAAGTACGTATAGGGGTTAATGCGCCGAAGAATGTTTCCGTGCATCGGGAAGAAATCTACGAGCGCATTCAAAGAGAGCGTGAGGGTGGAGCGGAAGCAGCTAATCGCGATACTTCCACAACGGAATAAACACGGCCTTTACGAAGGCGATGTTTTACCGTATCCTAGGCGCCCGTTGTTGGTGAGCAGCTAAAAGCTCTTGCCAACAACTATACGGAGAGATGGCCGAGTGGCTGAAGGCGCTCCCCTGCTAAGGGAGTATGGGTATAAAACGCCCATCGAGGGTTCGAATCCCTCTCTCTCCGCCAAATAATTTAGTTGGTTATTAGGGATTGACGAAGACGCTAATAATCGACATAATTCGCACCCAACAACGCGCCCGTAGCTCAGCTGGATAGAGTACCTGGCTACGAACCAGGCGGTCGGAGGTTCGAATCCTTCCGGGCGCGCCATTTAAGAAAACCGATGCAAATGCATCGGTTTTTTTTTGCGTTTCGCGCCCGGAAGGGTTCGAACCTCCAATGAACAAGTGGGTTCGACGGGCGCGACGTAGTCGTGCCGAACGGCGGAGCATAGCGGAGCCGGCCCGTAGGGCCGACCGCAGGTCGGTAATTCTTCCCTGCGCGGCATTTAAGAAAGTAAAAAACAGCCGGTTAGAGTGACTGCTCTAGCCGGCTGTTTTATTTCCCGCAGCCTTGCGGGAATTTTGCGGGAGTTCTCCTACCACCCGCAGTAACGTGACCTTCCTCGTCGTCGCTTCCGTCAGTCTGTCCACCGCGTCCACAAGCTCCTGAAGCTTCCCAGGCGAGTAGGGCGCCGTTGATGTCCCGGTTAGTGTGCCCGAGCAACACCTGGCGCGTCTCCTGCGGCACCCCGGCGGCCAGCCAACGCCTGGCGATCTGCAATAACCCGCTACGTCGCCGGAGTCGATCAAACAGGCAGGACTCCCGCCTGTGTGGCGTCCTACCCCACGTGACAACTCTCAATGCGGCACTGCCAGGCCTGCCACCCGTTCAGGGGGTAACAGCGTCAGCAAGGCTTTCATCTCACGCACCTCCTCGCCGGGCGGCCGGCCGAAGAAGCGCTTGAACTCACGGCTGAACTGCGAAGGGCTCTCGTAGCCCACCCGAGCGGCCGCCGCCGCTGCAGGCAAGCCATCCCGGATCATCAGCATTCGCGCCTGATGCAGTCGCGTCGATTTGATGTACTGCAGAGGGGTGGTTTGCGTCACCGCCTTGAAGTGCACATGAAAGACCGCTGTGCTCATGCCGACTTCGCTGGCCAGGTACCCCACCTCCAACGGCTCGGCGTAATCCTCGTGGATGCGGTGCAACGCCTTGGCGATTCTGCCGAACTGGCCCTGCTGGGCCAGCGCCGCGCGCACGCTGCCGCCCTGCTCACCGACCAGCACCCGGTAGCAGATCTCCCGCACGATACTGGGCGCCAGCACCTGTGCCTCCGTTGGCGAGCCAAGTGCCTCGAGCAGCCTGAGCGTGGCATCTGACATCGGCGCATCGAGCGGCGTGGAGAGCATGCCCCGCGGCGGTGCCGCCGAGCATGCGTCCGGCTGGTCCAACATGAAGGCCAGCTCCGCCACCACGGACATGTTCAGCCGAATTGAAATGGCCAGCAGCGGCTCCTCGGGACTAGCCTCGGTATCCGAGGTAAAGGGCAGCGGCACCGACAGCACGAGATAGTGCAGGGCATCGTAGAGATACACTTCATCGCCCAGGTAACCTCGTTTGCGCCCTTGGCACACGATCACGATGCTCGGCTCGTACAACACCGGGGTGAGCTTCAGCGGGCGGTCCGAGCGCATGAAGCGCACCTCGTTCAGCAGCGACTGGGTATACCCCTCTTGCGGCGCTAGCCGATACAGCAGTTCGATCATTCGCTCTTGGGAATCGAAAGTAGGTCGTGTCACCACGTGGTAGTCCTCGCTTTTCGCCTCACTTAGGCATTTAGGCAAATTTTTCTCGCAAAAGACACCTTAAAAGCACCTCGTCAATAGGATTAGGCAATGTTGCAATAGAAATGGCTCTGTCGGCTTGCAGTGCGCCTCCGTAGGCTTACCACAACAACGACGCTCTTGCTCGTGGATCGATTATCCGAGCCCCGCGAGAGAGTCATCCCAAGCCACCCATACGGAGTTATTCTGATGAGCAAAGTCATTCTTCTCACCGGCGCCAGCAGCGGCATTGGCGAGGCCACCGCGCGGTTGCTGGCCAAACAAGGCCATCGGCTGGTCATCGGCGCACGCCGTACTGAGCGCCTGGGAGCGCTGGCCCAGGCCATGCGTGCCGAAGGCGGCAACGTGGAGTATCGTTTGCTGGACGTCACCCAGCGCGAAGACGTGCAAGCCTTCGCCGATGCCGCGCTGGAGATGCATGGTCGCATCGACGTGATCATCAACAATGCCGGCGTCATGCCGCTCTCGCCCCTGGCCTCGCTCAAGGTCGAGGAGTGGGATCGCATGATCGACGTCAACATTCGCGGCGTGCTGCACGGAATCGCCGCCGTACTGCCCACCATGCAGGCCCAGGGCGGCGGGCAGGTGATCAACATCTCCTCCATCGGCGGGCTCTACGTGGTGCCCACCGGCGCCGTCTACTGTGCGACCAAGTTCGCCGTGCGGGCCATTTCCGACGGGCTGCGCCAAGAGAACGACAAGCTGCGCGTCACCTGCGTCTATCCCGGCGTGGTGGAGTCGGAGCTGGCCGACACCATCACCGATGCCGGCGCCGCCGAGGCGATGAAGAGTTTCCGCCAGATCGCCCTCAAGCCCGACGCGATCGCCGCAGCCATCGCTCACGTCATCGCCCAGCCCGACGAGGTGGACACCAGCGATATCGTGGTTCGTCCCACCGCAAGCCCGGCATGAGCCCAGCCGCTTCGAGGAAAACTCCAATGCTCTCATTTTCCACACGGCGCAAATCCGTGCTCACCGGGGGCGCCCTCATTGCCTCCGCGCTCCTGCCCTTCACGGTGCAGGCGACAACGACCGAAGCGCGCAGCGCACGAGGCGCCGAGATGATCCGTCATCTCAACAACGGCGAAGCGCAGCCGAACCTCGAGGCCATGCGCGAGGAGTTTCCCTTCCTCGCCGAAGCGACGGAGGCCTATGCCTTGGGCGACGTCTGGGGGCGGGATGTGCTCGACAATCGCACGCGACAGCTGGCAGCTGTCGCCGCTATGGCGGCCCTGGGTGAAACCGGCCTCATGCGCGTTCATGCCGGCTACGCGCTCAATGTCGGCGTTACGGAAGAGGAGTTGAAGGAGATCGTTTACATGATCACCGTACCAGCCGGGTTTCCGCGTGCCATTGCCGCCTCGCAAGCGCTTTCCGAGCTGTTCTCGGAGCGACGCTCAAGCGTTGTCGAGTAATTGATGATGTCCACCAGACACGGCCTTCAACCGAGAGCGCTACTGTACGTCGTTCTTACCACTGTCTTGATGCACGGCGGCGTACAGGCGGAAAACTTACAAGGAGATCTCCCCATGGCAGACCACCCTTATGTCGGGATGTGGGTCACCGACGATGGTTACATTCGCCACGAACTGCTGCCTAACAATCGCTACGACGAAGCCCGCGGCGAGCGCGAGAGTGCCTACCAGGGCCGCTACCGTGTGACCGGCAATTACATCGAATACTGGGACGACACCGGTTTCACCGCTGACGGTGAGTTCATCGATGGCGTGCTCTACCACGCTGGTATGGTGCTACGGCGGAAAGAGTAGTATTCGCAGGATTAAAAAACCTTCACACACATAGCCGCAGGGGTTGCATATTGAACATTAAAAAAACTACGTTCTAACAATCGGTGCACCTCTTATTCTCATGTCCTTGAATCCTTTTGTGCACGCTGAGAAATATCACGGCGCCGGTTCACAAGAGGTCTTCAATAAAGCACTCATTGAACAGGCCTTCGATAACTGGCAGCAGGGGGCAGGGGATTTTTCGACCTATTATCAGAGAATGCCAAGTGGACGATCATTGGCTCCAGCCCGATTTCGGAGACCTATCGCTCCAGGCAAGAGTTGATCGATCACTCTATCAAACCAATTAACGCTCGCTTGGCCACGCCAATCACGCCCTATGTACGAAAGATCATTGCGGAAGAAAACATCGTAGTAGTGTTTTGGGATGGAAGCGCCACTACGCTAGATGGAAACCGCTATGACAATAACTATGCGTGGCATATGGTCATGGAAGAGGGAGAGATCACAGAGGTCACAGCATTTCTCGATACCTGGAAGCTGACAAAGCTTCTTGAGTAGCGAAGCCAAGACTCGGCAGCCTGGACTCGCCGCCACTCTCCAGGAGTGTAGACCCTGGCTGTCGCGGCTGTATCACAGCTCGCCCGGGGAGAGAGAGAAAACAAGCCGTCAATACGGGGTGTCTTTTATGAACCCCGGATTCAACGACGAAGTGCAACACGATGGAATTGCGGTAGAGGTGGGTGAGGTGCGTTAGCATCAGCAGTATGGACATGGTCACCGCACAGCTGTTGACAGGTCAAGAAACCATCGGAGACATGTCTTCGGTAAACTGGAAACGTTGCTGAAGCCTTCGTGCCGAAAGCGGCAGCGAGGACTACCGAAACTGAATATGCGGCTTTCGCCGCTGCCACACTGAAGCTCTCATGATCGCACCGTCGTAATCACCAACAACACCGGTCAGCCCATGGTGACGCACATTAAGCTGGCGCTCTTCGCCCGCGGCACCAACATCCACGCCGACGACATCACCGCAGCGAACCTGCTCGAAGCGAGCACAAGACACCGAGAACCGGCGGGTGGTGCCGGCTCTCGGTTTTGATGACCGTTCCTACCTGCTGAGCTACGCGGCGCTATCCACTCCTCGCTTTTCGCCCATAGCTGTCTGGCCTTGTCGGCATCGAGTGCATACGATCTAACGCCCTCGGCAAACGGGTTGGGTGTATCGTCGATTGGCGCTATCGCGCAATCTTCAAGATAGCGCCCGCCAATTGCGTCCTTGTCCGCCACGACGGCGGCCCAGACCGACGTGGCGGCTGCCTGCGAGACCTGTTTCAGCTCTGTGGGGGGAAGCCCCGCTTCAGTGCGTGCTTTGCCCACCGTCTCGAACAGGCCCTGCAACTCCTCCGGTGAAAAATGACGGGCAAGATCTGTCATGCTGTTACCGGGCATCACCGAGGCGGCGCGGATACCGCGATCGCGATATCGCCTGTCGAACTCGACGGCGAACAGAGCATTGGCTGTTTTCGATCTGCCATAGGCGACAAAGGGGTCGTACGCTTGTCGCTTGAAGTTGGGATCATCCAGGTCGACATCGGCGGCACGGTGCGCCTGGGATGAGAGAACCACCGCACGTCCGTTATCGGCGAGCAGCGGCTCGATCCTGGTGAGCAAGGCAAAGTGACCGAGGTGGTTGGTGGCTAGCTGGTTTTCGAAGCCATCCACCGTGTGTCGGAACGGAGTAGCCATCACTCCAGCGTTGGCGATGATGGCATCGAACGGCTCTCCGCCAGCCAGTAGCCTGTCCGCGCAAGCCCGAACGCTCTGCAGGGATGCCAGATCCAACCCGATCAGATTCAGGTTGCCCCCGCCTTGCGCCGCTGCGTCCCGCACCGATGCCGTGGCCGCTTCGGCACGAGGAACGTCTCTCACCGTACCGACAACACTGGCGCCCTTGGCGACCAGCGCACGGGCCGTTTCGAGCCCGATGCCCGACGATACGCCCGTTATGAGAAACCGCTTTCCCGTGAGATCGATACCGCCAAGCACCTCTTGGGCGGTCGTCTTTGCACCAAACGTCTTAGTCATTTCCTTTCCTCTATCGTGTGCTTGGGTGAAACTTCATCGCTCCAATTCTTGAGCCTCAGATCTGGTACCCACCGGCTACGTCCAGCACGGTGCCGCTGAGGTAACTCGCGTTCGGCCCCGCGAGGAAACAGACCGTCGCCGCCACCTCCTCGAGGGTAGCGATCCGCCGGATGGCATGCAGATCCATCATCGTTTCCGGTACGTTGTGCGCTACCTCCGCCGCCATGTCCGTCGGCATGATGCCCGGCTGCACGATATTGACCGTGATATTGCGGGGGCCGAGATCACGCCCGACACCTTTCGCATAGCCCGCGATGGCGGCCTTGGTGCCCGCGTAGTCCGCCACGCCGGGGATGGCGACACGGCTGGCAATACCCGAGCCGATGAAGATGATGCGTCCACCGTCCGAGAGTCTGCGTGCGGCGGCCCGCGTGGTTGCCACAGCGCCGAGCACGTTGACGTGCCATTGATGGTCGAGCTCGTCGGCGTTGAGTTCATAATCGTCGACGAGCTTGCCCTGAACCGCGATGGCTGCGTTATTGACGAGTATGTCGAGCCTGCCGAACTCGGCCATCACCGACTCGATCAGAGGCCTGGCGGCTGAAAGGTCGGCCTGGTCGCTTCTGATCGCGATGGCACGAGCGCCCTTGGCCCTTAGTTTCTCGACGACTGCCTCAGCCTTTTCTCTAGATGCCACATAGCTGATCGCAACATCAGCCCCGTTTTCGGCAAGCGCTTCCGCAATGGCTGCTCCAAGCCCGCGCGATCCGCCGGTGACGAGAGCAACCTTACCTATCAACTCCTTCTGCATAACTACCTCTCTCAACATGGAGGAACGATTCCGTGCAAAGGGAATCAGGAACAGTAACGACCGTTACTGTAACGCACGGTACTGAACTGGACTGGGGGCGTCAAGAAATTTAGTATCGACCGGTATGGAAAAGAGGAGGCAATCCGATGGGACGTCAGCGCGAATTCGATGTGGAGCAGGCTTTGGACGCTGCACTCTGTGTGTTCTGGCGCAAGGGTTACGAGGGGACTTCCTACACTGACCTGACGCAGGCCACGGGGGTCGAACGCCCCGGGCTCTACTCGGCGTTCGGCAACAAAGAGGCGCTGTTTCGCCAAGCGCTTGAACGCTACTACTCACACTACCTGGACTATTTCCCGACGGCGCTGGAGCAGCCGACCTCACGAGAGGTGGTGGAGCAGATCTTTCGTGGGGCGGCAGAGCTGCATACCCGCCACCCCGACCGCCCGGGGTGCCTTGGCATCCATGGTGCCCTAGCGGGCTCTGACGATGCCGAGCCTATTCGCCAGGCCTTGATCGACGCGCGTGCTCGCGGAGAGGCCATGCTCCGCGACCGGCTCGAACGAGCCAAAGAGGAGGGGGATCTGCCAGATTCGGCCAACAGCGCTGCGCTTGCCGCCTATGTGATGGCCGTTCTCCATGGCATGGCCGTACAGGCCAAGGCCGGCTGCAGTCGCGATGTCCTGGAAGCGGTTGTCGACCAAGCCTTATCGACTTGGCCTTCAAATCCTTCCGGGCGCGAAACGCAAAAAACCGGCGCGATTAAGCCGCTCCCTCTTCTTTATTAATAAAGTAGAAGATCTTGATGTTCTGCTTTATTGCCCTGCATGTAGAAATGCCGACTTACCCCGCGCTGCTGCTGAGCGCTGTGCGGTGTTGTTGGGTCCGGTGGAATCCGCCGGGGCTCTTTAATTGGCTGCGCACTGATGCCGGCCCGCTTCTTGCTAATGCCTCGCTGTCTATGTCGTACGTGCAAGGCGCTGTAGGCGCTTACAACAACGACGTGTTCCACACCTAGGAGGATCGCTTTTGATGGGAAGTACAGGCAGATTCTATGCAAAACGCTTCGCCGCCCGTTTACCTAGCCGCTGGCAGCAGCGGCTGCAGGTCTACCGCTGCGGCCGCCAGATCGACCGGAACATCTTCGTCACGGACGAGCCCGAGTTCGCATGGCTAGACGCCTTATTACGTCCCGGCGACTGGGTGTTGGATATTGGCAGCAACATTGGGATGTACACCTTGCGCTGTGCCAGCCTAGTGGGGCCTACCGGGCGGGTATTCGCTCTAGAGCCGGTGCCGGCTACCTTTAGCCTGCTGAGCGCGAACGTGCAGCGTGCGGCTTGTACCAATGTTACGCTGTTGAACGTGGCGGCTTCCGACCGCCCGGCCCTACATGGTATGGCCGTGCCGGATAGCGCGAGCGGTTTGAAGAACTACTATACCGCGCACCTTGAAGGCGACATTCCGGAGTTTCAGGTTACCTGTTTGCCGGTAGATAGCTTGGCGCTGGCCCAGCGAGTGCGCTTGGTGAAGCTAGACGTTGAGGGTCACGACTATTCGGTGCTACGCGGAATGCGCCGGCTGCTGGAGCGCGACCGGCCGCTGTTGATCGTCGAAGTCAGCTCTTCGCAGACGCGCCATTTCCTGAGCGAACTCGGTTATCGAGAAGATAGCTTGCCTGGGTCGCCAAATGGAGTGTTCTACTCGGCGGACGAGGTATTGCCGTGGCACGGGGCTGCGCCTGTTGCTAATCCGGTAGCCTCGCCTGCGCGTTTACCTGAGATCGAGGTTTGAAGCGAAGCCGGTTCCGGCGTACCTTGAAAGAGGAGGGCGGAGCCGGCGTTCTGTGTGTGCCGCCGTTCCGTGCGCCCTCTCCCTTCCATTCCACTAGCAAAGATCCCACTACCCATAAATGCTGGCCTCAAGCAGGAGGGCGATTACCTCCGCCAAGGTAGTCGCTATGCGTGTGGCCCAGTGTGCGACTAGCTCTCGATGTCCGAGGAGAACGAGCGAGCGATGGGGCGTTTGTCGCGACTGGAAAAACAGATTCTCGCTGGCTTTATCGCTGCCGTTGGCGGGTTAGTGGGAGCGGTCGGTGCCGTCTACCTGACAACCAGCGGTTTGGTTGGTGCCTCGCGTAGCGCGGTAGCCGATGCCGAGCTATTAGCGGCGGTGGAACGCGTCTCTCTTGCCACTTATCAGGCGGAGTCCGCCCAGCGCGGCTACTTGCTGACGGGGGACGAGGCGATGCTTGACGAGCGGAACACGGCGGTCGAGCTTGCGCAGATGGCGGTCGCCGAATTGCGTCAGGCGGCGGCCAGACAGGCGCCGGAATTCGATCCGGTGGCGGAGTTGGCGGAGGAGCGTTTAGAGCTGCTCGACCAAGCGCTGGCGGCTTACGCAGACGAAGGGTTGGCAGCGGCCCAGGAGCTGCTTAGCGCCGGAGTGGGGCAGCCGCAGATGCAAGCGCTGCGCGAACAGGCCGAGCGCGCGATCAGGGTGCGCCAGCGGTTGCTTGAGGACAGTGCGGTGGCAACCGAGGCCGGCAGCCGCGCGGTGACCGCCAGCCTCCTGGTCAGTCTGGCTTTTATCGTGCTGCTGTTCATTATTCTTATGCTGTTGATCCGGCGCGCACTACAGAAGTTACGCCAGTCGACGGCTGCCTTGGAAGCCAGTCAGGCTCGTCTCAAGGCGGTCGTGGATACTGCGGTCGACCCCATCATCGTGATCGACAAGCGCGGCATTATGGAGAGTTTCAATCGGGCGGCAGAGCGTGTCTTCGGCTATGCCCAGCAGGAGGTGATCGGCCGTAACGTGTCGATGCTTATGCCGTCGTTGGATTTCGAGCGGCATGACGAATATATGGACCATTATCTGCGCACTGACGAGAAGCGCATTATCGGAGCGGCCGGGAGGTGCAGGCGCAGCGCAAGAGCGGAGAGGTGTTCGCTGCGGAGCTATCGGTCGCCGAGTTCCGTGCCGATGGCGATCGACGCTTTAGCGGTATCGTCCGCGACATCAGCGAGCGGAAGCTAGCCGAGCGGCGCCGACTCAAGCTGATGCGGGAACTGGAGGCGGCCAACGAGAATCTCTCCAACTTTGCTTACGTCGCCTCCCACGATCTAAAGGCTCCGCTGCGTGCCATCGGCTCATTAGCCGACTGGATCCGCACGGACTACGCTGACAAGTTCGACGACGAAGGCCGCGAGCAGATGCAGCTGCTGATCGGGCGCGTCCGGCGGATGGATCGTCTGATCGACGGCATCCTACAGTACTCCCGAATTGGCCGAATGAGCGAAGATCAGGCCCGAGTGGAACTCAATGAGGTGCTGGACGACATCCTCGACTTGCTACAGCCGCCGCCGCATATCCAAGTGCAAGTAGATCCCTTGCCTACGGTGTGGGGCGAGCCTGCTCGCATCCATCAGGTGTTTCAGAACCTGCTGAGCAATGCCATCCGTTATATGGACAAGCCCCAGGGTAGGGTGCATGTCGGCTGTGCCGATGAGGGCGCGATGTGGCGTTTTAGCGTTGCCGATAACGGGCCCGGTATCGGGCAGCAGCATCGCGAGCGGATCTTTCAGCTGTTTCAAACCTTGGCGCCGAGGGACCGGACGGAGAGCACCGGTATTGGTCTTTCCCTGGTAAAAAAGATCGTCGAACTCTATGGCGGCCGCGTATGGCTGAAGTCCACGCTTGGGGAAGGCGCTACCTTTTACTTCACCTGGCCCAAGCAAGCGCGAGAGTCCGAACTATGAAGCGAAGCGATTGCCCTATTCTGTTGGTGGAGGACGACCAGGTCGATGCCATGACCGTGCGTCGTGCCCTCAAAGAGGTGGGCGTAAAAAACCCGTTGGTGCACTTCGATAACGGTGAGGAAGCGCTGGGCTTTCTAAGCGACTCCGCTAACGATCGCCCCTGCATCATCCTGCTCGATCTGAACATGCCGGTGATGAACGGCATCGAGTTTTTGCAGCGCATCAAGGAGCAGCCGCTGCTTAAGCGGATTCCGGTGGTGGTACTTACCACTTCGCGGGAAGAACAGGACAAATGCCGCAGTTTTGATTTCAGCATCGCCGGCTACATGGTCAAGCCGGTGGACTACCGGCAGTTTGTCGAGATCATGCGGGTGATCGACGCCTACTGGAGCTTGAGTGCCTCGCCGCCGGTATAGGCCTGCAACGGAGTGTACTTGGTTCAACGAGATGGGGGCCTCAGACAAATAACTGTTACCTCGCTTGGCTAGCCGAGGTGCCGGAATGCGGGAGGAAGGGCCTCGGCGAAGCTGAGTTCGAATCTGGTTGGAGATCGCGGGAAGAGACTTTGTCGAATTCCAAGATGCGCATTCTGCTGGTGGATGACGATGCGGTGGACCGGCGAATTGTCCGCCGCGGGCTTACCCGGGCGGGTGACGACATTCACTACGAGATTATCGAAGCGGAGACTGGGGAAGAAGCCCTGCAGCGACTGGCCGAGTCGCGTTTCGACTGTGTGCTGCTCGATTTGTGGCTACCCGACGTCAATGGTCTGGAGCTTTTGGGGCGACTGGAAAACGTAGGGACCGACGAGCCGGTACCGGTTGTGATGCTCACGGGGCAGGACGACGTCGCGACGGCCGTAAAGGCTATGCGCCTAGGTGCCCGCGATTACCTAATCAAGGATGTCGAGGGACATTACCGCGACATGATGCCGGCGGTCGTGCGTCGGGTGCGCAGCGGCGAGCGGCTGCGCCAGGAGGCGCGGCGAGCCGAGGCCGAGCTGAGGGCGGCGGAGAGTCGTTACCGCAGCCTGATCGAGCAGATCCCGGCGATTACTTTCACCATGACCCTGCGCGGCCCCGGCGAGCCTATTTTACCAGCCCCCAAATTCGCGAGCTTGGTATCGACCCTGAGGCTTGGCGGCGCCAACCGGAGCTGTTCTGGAAAAGAGTGCCTGCCTCGCACCGAGCACAGGTGCGGCATGCCTGGGTGGCCACCCGAGATCACGGCGAACCGCTGGACGAGGAATTTCCGTTCGTCCGACCGGACGGGAATGAGGTTTGGTTGCGAGCGCAGGCCCGTTTGGTGCGGGCGGAAGGGCATGCTTTCGTCCAGGGGATTCTTACCGACATCACCGAGAGTCACGCGGTGCAGGCGGAGTTGCAGGCGCATCGCGAACGCTTAGAGGAGTTGGTCGACGAGCGGACGGCGGCGCTCAATCAGTTGAATCAGCGGCTACAGCGCGACCTTGCGTACCGCAGGCAGGTAGAAGACGCCCTGTTTCGGGAAAAACGGCGGGCGGAAGTTACTTTGCAGGCGATCGGGGATGCCGTTATTACGCTGGGCGCCGACGGTAGGGTGGATTACGTCAATCCTGCCGCCGAGCGTCTGCTTAACTGCGCCCAGGGCGGTATGCAGGGCGAGCCGCTACAGGCATGTCTGACCTTTTTGCACGAAGAGGAGGAGCGGTCGTTCGGCTTGGACGAGCTTGCCGCGTTCGCCGAAGAAGAGGAGGGTGCCTACTGCTGTCGGCTCCGGCTGCGTGCCGGAGGCGAATTGACGGTCGCGATTACCGCGGCTGTTGTCCGCGATGCAAGCGGTCAGGCGGCCGGACACGTGATCGGCCTGCGAGATGTCACCGAGGAGCGCGCGCAGGCTCGGCGCTTATCGCATCAGGCGCGACACGATGCGTTAACCGGGTTGGTCAACCGTGCCGAGTTCGAACACCGTCTAGGTCGGCTACTAGAGCAGATAGACGGGCAGCAACATGTGTTGTGTTTGATCGATCTTGACGGCTTCAAACCGGTGAATGATACCGGTGGTCATGCTGCGGGCGACGAGCTGCTGCGCCAGCTCGGCCGTCAGCTCAGCCGTCACGTTCGTCAGCGAGATACTCTGGCCCGCCTGGGCGGGGACGAATTTGCCTGCGTGTTCGAGCACTGCTCGTTAAAGCAGGGGGTTGGGTTAGCGGCAGAGCTGTTGGAGGTTGTGAAAAACCACAGTCTGTATTGGCAGGGGCGCACCTACCGAGTCGGCGCCAGTGTGGGCATCGTCGCCGTCGATGGCGCCAGTCCGAGCGTGCCCGAGGTGGTTCAGCAGGCCGACCGCGCCTTGTATGCGGCCAAAGCCGCCGGCCGTGGTCGGATAAAAATCTATGAGCGCGATGTGGCCGCCGATGCCGCCGTCAGCGACCCGTGGCAGCGGCGCTTGATCGAGGCTCTAGCGCGCGAGGAAGGTCTGCGTTTGTTTCAGCAACCTATCGCTCACCTGGGAGAGCAACCATACCAACCGCATTTCGAGTTGCTGCTGCGCTTCGCCGCGGTGGAGGGGTTGTTACCGGCGACGCGTTTCATGCCGGCGGCCGAGCGCTTTCGGCTCGGACCCAGCCTCGATCACTGGGTGGTTACGCACGCTATCGACCATATGGCAGCGGAGGCGGCAAATACCGTCTACTTCGTCAATGTATCCGAGGCGAGTTTGCGAGAGGGTGTTCTGCCGAGCGTTGTGGCCGACCGCTTACACCGGCAAGCGGTGGATCCGGCGCGGTTGGTATTGGAGATCGGCGAAACGGCGGCTTTGAACAGTTTTCCGGAAGCGGTGGCGTTCGCTCAGGAGGTGAAAGGGTTGGGGTGCGGGATATCGCTGGACGATTTTGCCGACGGCCTGCCCATGATGCAGCAACTGAGCCAGTTGCAACCGGATTTTATCAAGATCCGCAGCCATTTGATCGAACAGTTTATCGAAGATGCGATCGCGCGCGCCTTAATCCAGTCGATCGTAACCGTCGGCCACGCGGCTTCGGCGCAGACCGTCGCCAAGTGGCCGCGGGAGCGCGAAGATCTACGCGAGTTGCAGACACTTGGGGTAGACCACGTCCAGGGCAATCTCATCGCGCCGCCGTACGCTTTAGGGGCGCGGGCGGAGCCAAGCTACCCGCATTAAATGTTCCGCTTCCTTCCGTCGCTACATCTTGGCCAGCTATGGAAGCAGGCCGGATTCCTTGATGCCGCTGGTCGAAGAGGCGGACTTTCGCCGGATGGACGAACGCCTCGCCGAGCTTGTGCTGTAGTCGCCTGCTAGAACGCTAGCCTCCCTCAAGTTCATTATGCCTATGCTTTGGCCGTTGCCGCTGTTGGGGTTAGCTTCTGCGGCACTGCTGTGGCGGTCTGTGCAGCAACGAAAAGAGAGATATCCGTTGTTCGGCGTGCTCTTCGCGTTGCCGATCGTGCTCGGCTACACGGCGTGGACCTACTGGGTGTTCCGTGGCAAAGTCAAGGCCGGGGCCGCCTACCACTGAGGGATCGTGATAGACAAGGCTGAAGCAACCCGTCCGCCCGTCAACCGTTGGTTGGCGGCGCGGGCGACCGAGGTTAAAGGGGCGTTGGCGGTTGCCGTCGGCGCTGGCGTGTTCGACGGCGTGTTGGTGATCGCGCAGGCGGCTCTGATCGCCTGGGTTGTCCAGGCCGCCATCGACGGTAGTAGTGTGGGCGAGCTTGGCTTACCGCTGATTGTGCTGTTAGCAGTGTTTGCCGGCCGCGCCCTTTGCACGTGGGCTGCCGGTGTTGCCGGCACCGAAGCGGGAGCGGGTGTGGTGGCGGGTGTGCGCCAGGCGCTTTATCGTCAGCTTATCGCGCTGGGGCCGGCACGGCTTGGAAGGCGGCACAGCGGCGCCGTGGCCAGCACCTACGTCGAGCAGGTCGAGGCGTTGGAAGCTTATTACGCCCGCTTTTTACCGCAGGCACTGGTAGCGGTGCTGGTGCCGCTACTGATTATCGCTGCTGCCGCCTACGTGGATTGGTTGGCGGGCCTGCTGCTGTTGTTCGCCGCGCCCCTGGTGCCGCTGTTCATGGCATTGATCGGGATGGGAGCCGAGCGTCTGGCGCGGCGCCAGCAGCGTTTGCTGGCACGGATCAGCGCTCATTACCTGGATCGCCTGCGCGGCATTATCACCCTCCGCCTGCTACGCGCCGGCGAGCGTGCCGCCGCAGATGTCGAGGCCGCCGCCGATGCCTATCGGCAGAGTACGCTCAAAGTACTACGAGTGGCTTTTCTCTCGTCGACCGTGATGGACCTGATCGCCGCTATCTCCATCGCGGTGGTAGCGGTTTACGTTGGCATGTCGTTGCTCGGCTTGTTCGACTTCGGTCCCGGTCAGGAGTTGACCCTGTTCAGCGGTCTGTTCGTGTTGCTGCTCGCGCCCGAGGTTTTCCTACCGCTGCGGCGATTGGCGTTGCATTATCACGACCGCGCCGACGCCGTCGGCGCCGCCGAGGAGATTATCGATCTGCTCAATCAGCCGGCGCCGCCGTTGGTGGCCGCTCGGCAGGCGGCATCGGCGGCGCGCGATCGGGACGACCTGCCACTGCCCCAACCGGTGGCGCTGCACTATCAAGAGGTCGCGTTTGCCTTTGCCGCCCGCACTCGGCCGGTGTTGCAAGGGGTAAATCTGACGGTGGCACCCGGCGAGCGCGTTGCCATTGCCGGCGCGAGCGGGGTAGGTAAATCTACGCTGTTGCATCTGGCCGCCGGTTTCCTACTTCCTGCCAGCGGGCAGATACTGATCGGTGACGCGCCGCCGGCCGCCGAGGGTGCGGTGGCTTGGGTGGGCAGCGGCCGTGGCTGTTCTACGGCACATTGGCCGACAACCTGCGGTTGGCTGACCCACAGGCGAGCGAGGCGCGCTTGCGCGCCGCGGTCGAGGCGGCAGACCTGGGGCCATTATTGGCCTCCTTGCCGCAAGGGTTGGAAACGCCATTGGGTGAGCGCGGCTTCGGCCTCTCCGGCGGGCAGGCAAGACGGCTCGCATTGGCACGGGCTCTGCTCTCGGGAGCACCGGTGCTGCTACTCGACGAGCCCACCGAGGGGCTGGATCGCGCTTCGGCGGATCGACTGTTGCAGGCGCTGGCGCGTCTTGCCGACGGTCGCCGTACGGTGCTCGTCGCTACTCACGATACGGCCGTGCAGGACTGGGCCGATCGGGTGGTGAGAGTGGTCGACGGCGCGGTGGCGGAGGTTTCGGCATGAAGGAGTTGCGACCGTTTCTGCGCCAGTTGCTGCGGCGACGCTATCAGCTGCTGCTGGGTACCTTGCTGTTACTTGTCACGTTGGCAATGGGCATCGGTTTGCTGGGCCTGTCAGGCTGGTTTATCACGGCTACCGCACTCGCCGGGCTGACCGGCGCGGCTTTGGATATCTTCACCCCCAGTGCCGGTATTCGCTTTTTGCATTGGGGCGCGCGATAAGCCGCTACTTCGAGCGCTTGGTCAATCACGATGCGGTGTTACGCCTGCTTGCGGACCTGCGCGGTTGGCTGTTCCGGCGGCTGTCGGTATTACCGTTGGCCGAACTTGGGAGATTGCGCAGCAGCGACTTGCTGAACCGCATTACCGCCGATATCGACGCCCTCGATAATCTCTATCTGCGAGTGATCGGCCCCTCGCTTGCGGCGGTGGCGACACTGGCCCTGACGGCGCTGTTTCTGGCCGCATTTGCACCGAGTGTGGCGATCGCGGTGTGTGCGACCCTGGCCGCTGCCGGCATTTTGGTGCCGGCAGCGGCCATGCGGCTGGGCCGGCCGTTCGGTGAGCGAGAAGGCCGTTATTTGCCTAAGCTGCGTGCGGCAGCCACCGAAACCGTCGATGGCTTGGCCGAGCTACGCGCCTATGCTGCTGTCGACCGCCACGGGGCTAAACTGGCCGCCGAGGAGTCGGCTCTTACCAACGCCCGTCGCGCTGCCGGTCGGCTAACGGCCGTGGGCGAGGCCGCGGTGGGACTAGCTGGTCATCTGGCGCTGCTGGTCGCGCTGGTGTTGGGAATTGGCTTGTATCAGCAAGAAGCCGTCTCCGGCCCGGTATTGGTGTTGTTGGCGCTGGCAGCCCTGGCCGCCGCCGAGGCGGTGGCACCGCTGCCCCAAGCTTGGCAGCATCTTGGCCGAACCCGTGCCGCCGCTAGTCGCCTGCTGGAGTTGGGCGACGAGCCGATAGCGGTGGGAAGTCGGCAGGCGCCGGCCGATAATACGCTTTGTCTGCAACAGGCGAGCTTTCGTCATCATCGCTATGCCGAGCCGGTGCTCAGCGCGATAGATTTGGAAGTGACGGCCGGCGAGGCGGCGATTATCACCGGCGCTTCCGGTAGTGGTAAATCGACGCTGGCCGAGCTGCTGGCAGGGCTGCGCCGGCCGCAGCAGGGACGGGTGCTGCTGGGTGGGGTGGAGGTCTCCGTCTTGGCCGAGGCGGAGCGTTATGCGCGTATCGGGTATTTGGCGCAATACAGCGAGCTGTTCGCCGATACCCTTGCCGATAACCTGCGCTTGGGAGCGCCGGGGGGGAGGAGGCCGTGCTCTGGCAGGCGCTGGAGATGGTCGATCTGGCGGACTTCGTCGCCGCTCTGCCGCGAGGTTTGCAGGAGTGGACCGGCGAGGCCGGTTCGCGTCTCTCGGGCGGCCAGGCGAGACGGCTTGCGTTGGCGCGCCTACTGATAAGCAGCCCGGATATTGTGCTGCTGGACGAGCCTTTCAGCGGCCTAGACGCTGCAACTGCGGAGCGGGTGCGTGAACGCTTGCAGCCCTGGTTGGCTGAGCGCACCGTGATCAGCTTTTGTCACGAAGCGTCCAGCGCGGCGCGAGCCGGACCCGCGTACCGCCTTGAAGGTGCGAGCCTATACCGCCTTGGCTAAGAGGGTTGGGATCGTTCGTCTGTAGCCGAACGGTTTGCGTGTACGGCCTCAAGAGGGACGCTAACCGGGTGTGGAGTTTAATGAGGCGTACGACGCCGTACCGTTAGGATGGAATGTCGGACTTGCTCAGGGGCTGTCGGTAAGCATTCGCCCCTGAGCGGAGCCGGTTGGCGCTGCGGTCTGCCGAGCGTCAGGCAATAACAACGTTCGGCACGAGCGTGATCTCGGCCGATAGGGAATTATTGACCAAGCAGACACGCTCGGCTTTTTCGAGCAGCACTTTGGCCCGCTCGGTGTCGGTGCCGTCGGCGACGGTCAGGCAGGGTTTGACCGTGAAGTGCGTGAAGCGGGTGACTTTGTCGACCTGGTCAAGCACGGCTTCGACCTCCACCGTCAGCTGCTCCCAGTGAAATTTCGACGCCTGCGCGACCGCGCGAAAGGATAGTACAAAACAGCTGGCGACGGCGCCGGTGAGCATGGTTTCGGGTGACCAGTAGCCTGCCGGACCGTCGAATTCCGGCGGTGCTGTCGTCTCCAGCGTGTCGAGGTCGGTCGATTCGACGGGAACGCTTCCATCGAGACGAGCGAGGGCGCGTGCTTGGTATTGGTGGGGAAAGCCTTGCATAGCCGTGGACTCCATCGTTGTTGTATTGAATCGTTAACCTTTGTCGTTGTCGCCGCGCCGGTCCAATCGATGTTTTCGTCAGGTAACGGTAGGTGGCGGGCTTTCTAGCCAATAGCTGGCGAAAGATCATCGGGGCTTTGCCTGTACGGGTGCGGGCCCTACTAGCAAATAGCGTATATACCCTCTCGGGTATTGGCTAGAGTAACGTTTTGCCCGCGAGCGTTTCCACCGCTTCCTCGGTACTAAGGAAGATTTGCCCTGGCGCCAGGTGCTTGAGCAGGTCGCTCTGCCGTAACCGATCCATTACCGGTCCTTTCACCTCGGCTAAATGTAAGATAATGCCTGCCTCCTTTAGGCTCTCGGCGAGCTGTTGGAGACTCTCCATGGCGCTGTGATCGATGGCGTTGACCGCGCTGCAGATCAGTACCAGATGCCGTAGCTCTCGCTGTTCGGTTGCGGCGACGGCGATCACGTCCTCGACGTGCGCGGTATTGGCAAAAATAGGCTGCGGTCGACTCGGAGCAGCAATAGTTCCGGCCAGGTCTCCACTGTGTGCCGCTGGACGTTGCGGAAGTGCTCGGTGCCTGGGATGCGGCCGACAATGGCGATGTGCGGTCGGCTGCTGCGCCAGAGAAAGATGCCGATGGATACGGCCAGCCCCAGCAGCAACCCGATCTCGATGTCAACGACCAATACGCCTAAGAACGTGATCAAAAGTGCCGCGGCGTCGGCGCGATCGTAGCGCCACGTTTTGAGAGCCGTCTGCCAATCGAATAGAGGTGCGACGGCAACCACAATAATGGCGGCGAGCGTGGCCTGCGGCAGATAATAGAACAGCGGCGTGAAGAACAGCGCTGCTACGCCTACCAGAACGGCGGCAATGATAGTCGCCAGTTGTGTGCGAGCACCGGCGGCAAAGTTGACCATTGAACGGCTAAAGCCGCCAGCCACCGGCATGCTACCGGTGGCCGCTGCGGCAACGTTGGCCGCGCCAAGCGCGATCAGTTCCTGATTGTTATCGATCTTCTGCCGTCGCCGGTAGGCCAACATTTTGGCCACCGATACGCTCTCAACGTAGCCGATCAGCGCAATCATTAATGCCGCCGGCAAAAGGTCGAGTGCGCGCTGCGGGTCGACGAAGCCCAGGCTCGGGCTAGGCAACCCAGCCGGGATTTCGCCGACGATGGCGATCCCGGCGGTATCGAGCCCTAGCGCTGCTACCAGAGCCGTTGCCGCTGCTACCAGCGCAAGCGGCCCCGTGCGGCTAGCCAAGCCGGCGGTGCGGGAGTTGAATCCAAGCTCTTGTAGCAGGTGGGTTAGCGGGGTCTTTAGCAATAAGAGAATGGCGATGCTGCCGACTCCGAGTAGGGCGGTCGCCATATGCAGCTCACTGAGGTGGGCGAAGGCGTGGCCCAGCATGTCCAGGCTTGAGCCGGCGGTTGGCAGTGGCAGTCCGGTGAGGTTCTTTAACTGACTGATAATGATTAGTACTGCCGCACCGCTGGTGAATCCGGACAGCACCGGATGGCCGAGAAAGTTGACGAGTATCCCGAGCCGCAGCGCCGCCATGATTAGCAGAATAGCGCCGGTCATGGCGGTGAGCAGTAGGGCATCCGAAAGGTAAGCTGGATCGCCCGGCGCCAGTCCGGCTGCGCCAAGGGCGTTGGCCACCAACAGCGCGGCGACGGATACCGGCCCGACGGAGAGCGGTCGGCTGGTGCCGAGTAGGGCGTAGACGATGGGTGGAACGATGCTGGCGTACAGCCCTACCTCGGGCGGTAGCCCCGCAAGCAGGGCATAAGCCATGCCCTGGGGGATGAGGAGCACGGCGGTGATGATGCCGGCGGTAACGTCGTCGGCAAGCCAGCCGCGCTGGTAGCTGCGTAGCCATGCGCTGGCGGGAAGCAGGCGTTGAAGGGGAGACGTGGGCTTCATGGTCGGCCTCGATAACGAACCGCGATGGCGCTATAATACCCCCTAGGGTATATTGGCGTCCAATGAAGCATGATTCGGCTTGAGGAGTCTCTTATGACTGAACAGGTTCGTTCCAAGCAAGCGCGCCGGAAGGCGCTGTTAGCGCGACTGGCGCGCGTAGAGGGGCAAGTGCGCGCTATCCGTCGCATGATCGAAACGGGCGAGAGCTGCGAGGCGGTAGCCCAGCAGCTTGCCGCCTCGCGTACGGCAATGAGTAAGGCGTTCTGCGAGATGATGGCCTGTGCCATCGAACATGAGATTGACATCGATGGTTCGCTCGGCGAGCCGGCGCAACAGAAGCTTTCCGAGTTGACCCGGCTGCTGACGCGGTATGGTTGACCGACAAGGTATCGTTACCGTAACGGCATGCCGCTACGGTTCGGTTTTGGCAGGTGGAGTCCTCAACCGCGCCGGATGCGTCGCTCTCTAAACCGCTCGTGTGCCGGATGCATATAAGAGCGTGCGTGCCCCCTGAGCCTCTTGCAGCGTACTGAGTCAAACGGCATTAAAGCTGTTAGCGGGTGGAAGCGGGATTAAGGAGTCGCCATGGCGCAGCAGGACGACGCAAAGTCGCTCTCCGAGGTGGTAGACGAAATTACGTCCGCCGGTGAGCGGAAAGAGCAGATCTCCGTTGAGGAGATTATGAATGCGGTCGGTAGGCGCTCGTTCGGGCCGTTGTTGCTGGTCCCGGGGCTGATCGTGCTGTCGCCGCTGAGCGGTGTGCCTGGGGTGCCGACCCTGGGGGGAATTGTGATTTTTCTTTTCTCTGTCCAGATGTTGCTTGGACGGGAGTATTTCTGGTTGCCGGCGTTTATTCTGCGCCGTCAGGTAAGCCGCGATCGTATGGCTAAGGCTGGGCGCTTTCTCGCTTGGCTAGCGCGTTGGGCCGATAAGGTGATCAAGCCTCGGCTATTGTTCCTGCTGCATAAACCGGCCAGCCATGTCGTTGCTGTCGCTTGTACGCTCATTGCGGTGATTATGCCGCCATTAGAACTCATTCCATTCGCGAATGTGGTGACGGCTTCTGCTATCAGTGCTTTTGGGCTCGCTTTGGTTGCCTACGATGGGGTGCTAGCGGTCTTGGCGTTTCTGCTAACCGGGGTAAGCTTTTATTTGCTAGTGAGCGGACTGCTGCTTTCGTGACAGTGCGAAGGCGACGAGGCTTACCGGTCGGCGGGTACTGACTCTTGCCCGCCTTGGGTTTATAGCATCAGAGTTGTGACTCGATCGGAAGGATGCGCACAAAGAGCGCTAATCCTCGCCGCCAAATGCTCGCTCCGGGCTCGCGTGTATAAACGCTATCGCCCGAGACCCAGCGAAGTTGGCCTTGAGCGTTTAATTGAGGGCGATAACTCAATGGGGCTTGGGTCGCAAATCGATAAACCTCCGCAAGTTGTTCGGCAAGATCGGCGTTGGCAACGAATATCCCCAGCTCTGTATTGATATGGGCGGAACGAGGATCGAGGTTGAAAGAGCCAATGAAAGCCTCCCGGCGATCGAAGAGGACAACTTTAGAGTGGAGACTGGCGTTGGATGAGCCTAGCCCTAAGGATTCAACGCTTTCGCCAGCGGCACGAAAGGCCATAGGGCTTAACTCAAAAAGGTTTACGCCTGCTGCGAGTAAGGTCCGTCGGCGTCTCGCATAGCCGCTGTGCGTGATGGCGACATCGGTAGCGGCCAGAGAGTTGGTTAGAACGGTAACTTCAATACCGGCTTGGGCCAGGGCAACTAGCCCTTCCGTTCCCTCCCGGCCTGGGACAAAGTAAGGAGAGATAATAAAAACCTCTTCTTTAGCAGCGGCAAAGCGCTCACTCATCGCTTCCAACACGCCCGGCTCGGCATCCTTTCTGCCCAGTGCCTTATTCGGGTCGTCAGCGACCAGCTCAACGGTATCGCTCCAATAGTAGGCGTCGGCTTGCAGCAAGGTGCCTGTAGGTTGGTATGCCGATTCCGTTAAGGGATGGGGTGGGTGGGTTTCGAGCCAGTGGCGTAGTTCTTGGCGCCGTTGCACCAGCTTAGCCTGCGGTAGTTTGCCGCGCCGAAGCTCGGTAATGGGTAAGGCGAGCGGACTGTTCCAGTACGCGTTGAAGGCATAGCTAGCTTGTTCTGCGGCGAGGCCGATTATTGCCACGTCCAAATCGGCGAAGTTGAAGTCGTTGCCGGCGTCGAAGTAGTTGTCGCCGATGTTTCTGCCGCCGACGATGGCAATATGGCCGTCTACTATCCAGGCTTTATTATGCATGCGGTGGTTGAGGGCGCTGCCGCGTAACAAAAATTCCGTGCCCACCCGCAGAAATCCCCACCGTGCTCGAAAGGGATTGAACAGCCTTACCTCAAGGTTGTTGTGAGTATCTGCCGCCGCGAGCGTGGTGTCGCTACCCCGGACGTCCATATCGTCCAGTAGCAATCGGACTTGCACGCCGCGATCGGCGGCTTGCAGCAGTTCCTTAAGAAGAAGGCGTCCAGCGGTATCGTCTTGCCATATGTAGTACTGGACTTGGATGCTCTGATTGGCTAGCCGAGCGCTTTCGATGCGGGCGGCGAAGGCGTCGGCGCCGGTAAATAACAATTGAAAGCCGCTATGAGCCTGGCTCGCCGGTTCTTTTATCCGCTGTTCGTGTGACCACTCCGCAAGCGGACCGGAGGGGGCAGGCAAAAGGGGAGGGCTGGGCGGCGCGTTGGAGCGCGGGCCAGGCGCAGCACACCCGCTGATCCAAAGAAGAAAGATCAGCACCCACCCGCGGCGAAGAGCTTGACGGTATTGGATAGCGTATCGCAAGTGCGCCATGTCGATCGGTTCGTTATATGCCGCGGGAAACCTATGATACCGAGTTCACAAGTATGGCGATACGTACCGAAATGGTAACAGGTTTGCCGTTTAGTCGGGCGAAAAGTCTCAAGTCGCTGTTTTCTAACCGGCGTTCGCTACTGGGCGTGATCCTCCGCGTAGATAACAAGGTATATGAGAATATCTCCACATATTAAGCGGGTGGATTTTGCGAGATACCTTGATATTTTGCCGCGGAACTTTAAGGGTATGAAGCGTGCCGGGCGGGGTGTACTATACCGTTCCCGCGGCGCTTTCATCACCGTCACTGAAAGCTTCCTTTTACCGAGGACTCCGGTTGCTGCAGGTGTTGAACCTAATTGGTGTCTCGAGAGTCGTACCTTAAAAGGCTATCCGGTTCCTTCTTAAGGAAAATATAGAACTTAGCACATGGATTGAGTGTTGGCCGTGCGATGTCGATATCTTTTTCGGGGGGCACTTTCAGCGTTGGCGCTCGCCACGTTTCTTTTTTGTGGAAACGTAAATGCGGCGCCGGTTCTGGCTTTCCCAGGCGACCTTGGCTTGCGCCACGATCTCTTATTGCTGCGCGATAGCGGCCGGCTCAATATGCCCGTTTCCAGTTGGCCGATTCCCTATTCTGCAATCGGCGAAGGCTATACCCCAAGCAAATCAAGTGCCCAAGAGCCGTGGCTAAGTGCGCAGGCACGCATGCTAGCGCGTGTGCAACAGGCGCAGGCGCCTGGGTTCTCGGCGTCGTTAGGCATGACGCTGGCGGCAGAGCCGCAGACGTTTCGCGGTTTCCAAGATACGCCACGCGAACACGGCGGAGTTACGGCGGAAGCCGGCTGGACCAGCCCTCGTTATGCCGTGCGGGCGCAGGCGCAAGGCGTGCGCCAAGCCGATGGCGACAACTGGGATGCAAGATTTGATAACAGTTATGGGGCGCTAAGCGCCGGTAATTGGTTGATTGCCGCCGGCACGGTTCCGCAATGGTGGGGGCCAGGCTGGGATGGCAGCTTGATTCTTTCTAACAATGCCCGTCCCGTCCCTGCGGTTATTTTACAGCGGCAGACCGCGCAGGCCTTTGAGTGGCCTATTCTCGAATGGTTAGGACCTTGGTCTTTCGTTGCCTTTGCCGGTCAGTTGGAAAACGATCGGTATGTGCCCGAGGCGAAACTGCTTGGCGCTCGGCTTACGCTTGTGCCGACGGAAAGATTGGAAATCGGCCTTTCTCGGACGGCACAATGGGGCGGCGAGGGGCGGCCGGAAAGCCTACGAAGCCTGATCGATTTGGCTATCGGGCGTAGTAACGCCGGCGATAGCGACTATTCGCGAGATGACCAACCGGGCAATCAATTGGCCGGTTATGACATACGTTGGCGCTCTCCCTTAGTCGGCGACTTTCCGTATGCCATTTATGCTCAAGCTATTGGCGAAGACGAAGCGGGCGGTTGGCCTTATCAGTTCGTCTGGCTAGGCGGTATAGAAACGTGGGGCTTCGCCCACAACGGTAGTTATCGCGTTTACTTCGAAGCAGCCGATACGGCCATCGATTTATTCGTCCGTTCCGAGCAAAGATTTAATACGGCTTACGAGCACTCGGCCTACCGCAGCGGGTATCGTTACCGCGGCCAGTCGCTCGGACACGGCATCGATAACGACAGCCGTTTATTTACGCTGGGAACGTTCTGGGCGCCGACTCGGGCCATTTTTGGCATTTCCGTGCCCAATATGCCGAGCTCAATCGCGACGGGCGGGATCGGCCGGCTCCCGGGGGGCATCGCCTCTCGCTCGGTCAGCAAACCGATGTGATTAAGCTGAGCGCATCGCATGAAAGACCATTCGCGAATGGCCGTCTTCATAGCGGCCTATCGTACCAATCGGTGAGCGATAAGACGGATTCTCTGCGTAGCGAATTACAAGCTTACTTAGGGTGGAGCATCGCCTTATGAAAAAGGGGCAAGGCCATGTTCAATAATATTGTGGTGGTGTGTGTCGGCAACATCTGCCGTAGCCCGATGGCCGAGGCTTTATTGGCGCACGGGCTCGCCTCGAGAGAAGAGGTAAAGGTAAGTTCCGCCGGGCTGGGAGCGTTGGTCGGAGAGCCGGCGGACCCCTTGGCTCAGGCGCTTATGGAGGAAGCGGGCTTAGATATTTCGGCGCATAGGGCGCGCCAACTCAGTCCGCTTATTACGCGAGAAGCCGATCTGATATTGGTCATGGAGCCGGGACACCGGGAGGCCGTCGCCAAGATGGATGTCTCGGCGCGGGGAAAGTGTTATTTGCTCGGGCATTGGGAAGAGGGGTTGGAAGTGGCCGACCCTTATCGAAAACCTCGAGAGGCGTTTGAGCAAGCCCTGCGCACGATAGAACGCGGAGTCAATGGATGGGTTGCCAGATTGGGATGAATCGAGTCGTTATGAAACATAAGCTTTTATTGGCGATATTGCTCGTCGGAGCGTTGGCTGGGTGTGCAACGCCGGGAATGCATCGCCCTGATGCTACGGGCCCCATTGAGACCGAGCACGGCATGATTGTCCCCATTACGCCGGAGCTGATACGGGAAATGCGTTTGGCGCGGGAAGTCGTGGAAGAGGACGACCCGGTCGGACGGTTAGTAGCGGAGCCGCAGGAGTACCGTATCGGGCCTGCGGATATCCTCAGCATTACGGTGTGGGGGCATCCTGAGTTAACGATCCCTGCCGGCGAGTTCCGCGACGCGGCGTTGCAAGGCTATCTGGTGCGCGACGACGGTACCTTGTTCTACCCGTACGTGGGCGTGATTACGGTAGCGGGCAAAACAATTTCCCAGGTTCGCGCGGAGTTGACGCGACGCCTTGCCCCTTATCTCAACGACCCCCAATTGGATGTTCGGGTTATTGATCATCGTAGTCAACGTGCCTATGTCGCGGGCGAGGTTAGAGAGCCCGGCGTACGCACGGTGACCGATGTGCCGCTAACCGTGCTGGAGGCGATTAGCGCGAGCGGCGGTTTGACGCCCGAAGCCGACCCCCGCAACGCGACGTTGACGCGCGATGGCGAGGTAATCCGGCTCGATTTGCTTGCCTTATACGAAAGCGGCGATAGGGCGCAAAATGTCCTCATGCGCGCTGGCGATGTCTTAAATGTTCCCGATCGAAGCAGTCAGAAGATTTTTGTAATGGGCGAGGTTACGCGCCCGAGTTCGGTGGAAATACCGCGCCGCGGGATCACTCTGGCCGAGGCGCTAAGCGATGTCGGCGGCCCCAATCAGTTGAGCGCGAATCCCGGGCGTATATATGTGATTCGAGCCGGCGTTGAGGAAATACCCGACGTGTTCCACTTAGATGCTCGCTCGGCAAGCGGCATGATGCTGGCCGAACGCTTCGAATTGCGGCCGCGCGACGTGGTGTACGTAGACGCCGCCGGTTTGACGCGTTGGAACCGTTTCTTGACGCAAATCTTACCCTCGATCGGCGCCGTCGTGGCCGCCGACAGAGTGCTTGATTAAGTCGCTAAGGAAGGAGACCGCATAGGGTCTCGGGGATAACAAGGACTTATAAGAATGAATGCAATTAACAGGCCTCAGGGGCAGTACCGCCCCAGGCGCCGGCCGTTCAGCAACCGGTCGACGATGGCCAGGAAATCGACTTGCGACAACTCTTCGATATGTTGTTGAGCGGTCGTTGGTTGATTCTCGCTTGCGTGTTTTTGGCCGGTCTGGCCGGTTTAGCGCATGCGTTGTTGGCAACCCCGATTTACCGGGCCGATGCGTTGGTGCAAGTCGAGCAGGAAAAGGGGCTTCTACCCGGTATGGAGCGGTTTGCGGAAGGCTTTGCGGATGAATCCAACGTGGCCGCGGAAATGGAGCTGCTGCGCTCGCGGATGATCTTGGGGCGCGCGGTTGAAGATATGAATCTCGAAATAGTCGTCAGACCACGTCACTTCCCGGTTTTGGGGAGTTTTTGGCGCGGCGGACGCCTGCCGGGGAGTTGCGTTCGCCGTTGCTAGGTCTTGGCTCCTTCGCCTGGGGGGGCGAGCGCATCGAGCTGACCCAGTTGGTGGTTCCGCATCATCTGCTTGGCGAGTCTTTGACGTTGCGAGCCGAAGGCGACGGCGCGTTTTCCGTGTTCTTGGAAGGGCGGCCGCTGATCCGCAACGGTCGCGTTGGTGAGCCGGCCATTGCCGACAATGGCGAGGTTCGGGTGTTCGTTCGCGAGCTGCACGCGCGCCCGGGAACCGAGTTCGAGCTTATCAGGCATTCTCGAATGGCTGCGATCCGGGGTCTGGCGAGTCGTTTCCAGGTGTCGGAGAGCGCGCGTGGTAGCGGTATGCTGCGGTTAACGTTAGAAGGCCCCGATGCCCAAGCCAACGAACAAACTCTGCGCTCTATTCATAATGCGTTCGTGCGGCAGAATGTCGAGCGGAAGTCCATGGAGGCGGAAAAACGTATCGAGTTTCTCGACGAGCAATTGCCGGAGTTGCGCGCCTCGGTCGACGAGGCGGAGGGGCGTTTTAACCGGTTCCGGCAAGACAACGAGGCCTTCGACTTAGCCGCCGAAGGTGCCAACTTGTTGAATCAAGTAGTGGAGGTAGAGCAACGGCTGGCTGAGATGGATTTGGAGCGGTCGCAGCTGCGCATGAGCTATGCCTCGCAGCACCCCAATATTATCGCGCTGGACGAACAAATGGAGCGGCTGCGGGAGCGGCGGCGGGAGTTTGACAGCCGGATTCGCGAGCTGCCGCAAAGTCAGCAAGAGTTGTTGCGCCTGCGGCGCGAGGCGGAGGTTAATTCCGCCCTCTATACCGCTATGCTGAATAACGCGCAGGAGTTGCGCGTCGTTCGTGCCGGAATGGTAGGTAACGTGCGGGTTGTCGACGAGGCGATTACCGGCCATCGGCCCGTTCGCCCGAATCGTAGTCTGACGCTGGCTGTCAGCGTTGTGCTTGGCGGTTTGTTGGGCGTGTTCACCGTATTCCTCCGCAATATGCTGCGGCGGGTTGTCGTGAGCCCGGACGAGCTTGAGAAAGCCTTCGATTTGAGTTGTTATGCCGTTATTCCGGAGTCGGAGACCTTTCATCGGCAGGAGCGGAGAGCTCAGAAAGGTAAAGGGGCGCCGCCCATCCTGGTGAGGGATATGCCCGAGGACTTGGCCTCGGAAAGCCTACGCGGATTACGTACCGGCTTACATTTTGCGCTGATGAATAGGAACGGTCGTTGCGTGGCATTGACCAGCCCGAACCCGTCGGCCGGGAAGAGTTTTCTATCGCTTAATCTGGCCTATTTGTTAGCTGAGGCAGGAAAGCGGACTATTGTCGTGGACGCAGATCTACGGCGCGGTCATATTCATAAAACCTTGGACGTGACGCGCGCGCCTGGATTATCCGACGTAATTGCGGGTAAGGCGAGCCTCGATGAGGCGATACGTCCGGTTGGCGATAGTAAATTGCATTTCCTGCCGACGGGGGAAATTCCTCCTAACCCCTCTGAGTTGCTGATGAGCGAACGCTTGGACGAGGTGCTCCGTTCCTTAGAAGAGTCGTACGATCTGGTTATTTTAGATACGGCGCCGGTTCTGGCAGCCACGGACGGGGTGCTGGTTGCGGCGCGGGCAGCAGCGGTATTTCTTGCTATTCGCGCCGGCACGACATCGCTGGCAGAGGTGAGACAGGCGGTTCGTGCGATATATCGCGACTCCGTTCCCATCAGTGGGTTTATATTGAATCGCTTACAACAGGGTTCTGCGCGCTATTCGAACGGCGGCTATTACCATTACCAGTATTCCTACAACGCGTAAGCCTTACCTTACTAAGTTTTAGGACATATTGAACGCATTAGTAGCCTTACTCGCTGTTGCCGTTGATGCAGGTTGCGGTTCGCGTTTCGGTTGGATTGCCGAAAATGCGTAATAGCGGCGAGCGATAACCGAGTTTCGACAACCTAGGCCATGGATACGGTCGAGGGGGATATATGAAGAAATGGTATCTTGTTCTCTCCAAACCGCGCCAGGACGAGCGGGCGGAGGTGCAACTGAGCAACCAGGGGTTCGAAGTTTTTCGCCCGCTAATCAAAGTGTTTCGGTGGTCGGGAGGCAAGCGGCGCACGACGGTCGAGTCCATGTTTCCTCGCTACCTCTTTTTGTGCCTGGACGATGTTGGGCAGGATTGGGCCCCGATTCGATCTACGCGCGGAGTGCAGGATTTAGTTCGGTGGGGCGGTGTGGTGCCGAGTGTGCCCGAAGCGGTTGTCGAGCGTTTGCAAGCACGGATGGCCACTAACGGATGGATTGACTTCACCGCTAGGGACGATTTTCGGCTTAACGAGCGGTTGAGGATTACCGATGGACCTTTCGCCGGTTACGAGGCCTTGTTTCAAGCGCGAAACGGAGAAGAACGGGTCGTGGTTTTGCTGAATATCATGAGACAGGAGCAGCGGTTGAGTTTGCCTGCTCAGGCAGTAGCCCGGGCTTGATCGCGTACGAGTGCAGGGCTGTCGTCATATTGACTTGCTAATATCCCTCCTTTGCGGATGTGCCTGCATGATCGCACCCTGCGCCGGTGAGGGCGAAATAGGCGTCGCGAAAAGATCCGTGCATACTTTGGGTGCGGCGGACGGGGGGTGAGTAAGTTAATGCAAGAAGTTGCCGTGTCGGCCGAGCGTCGGCAAATTAGTTTGGCCGACGCGTTTTGGGTTTGGTTTAAGATCGGCATTCTGAGTTTCGGCGGCCCGGCCGGGCAGATTGCGTTAATGCAGCGCATTCTGGTCGATGAAAAAGGCTGGGTGAGCGAACAGCGGTTTCTCCACGCACTGAACTATTGCATGCTGTTGCCCGGCCCCGAGGCAACTCAGTTAGCAATTTACATCGGCTGGCTGCTACATCGCACGCTCGGCGGTTTAATGGCTGGGATTTTGTTTTTGCTGCCCGGCGTGTTGGCTATGTTTGCGCTCAGCATCAGCTATGCGGCATTGGGCAATGTGCCTTTGGTGGAGGCCTTGTTCTTCGGCCTTAAGGCGGCTGTTTTGGCAATTGTCATTGGTGCTGTCATTCGCTTGGGGCAGCGAGCCCTGGCTAACGCCCCCCGTTATATCTTGGCAGCGTTAGCCTTTCTTGCCTTATTTGTCTTCGACATACCCTTCCCATTAGTTATCTTGTGTGCGGGTCTGTTCGGCTTACTGGCGGGGCGACTCGGGTGGCAAAGTTTTGTACCGGCCGGGTCCGGGCATGCCGCTGTCGATGAGTCGCATCTGCACAGTGTGACGCCTTCGCGTTGGTATGCACTGAAAATACTCGCGGTGTGGTTGCCGGTTTGGTTAGCGCCGCTGGCCCTGATGCTGTATTGGTTGGGGCCGGACGACGTATTTACGCAGATAGGCCTTTTCTTTAGTAAGTTGGCCCTGGTGACCTTTGGTGGAGCGTATGCTGTCCTGAGCTATATGGCGCAGCAAGCCGTGGAGTTCCACGGTTGGTTAGCACCTGGCGAAATGCTCGACGGGCTTGGTTTGGCGGAGACGACGCCGGGGCCGTTGATTATGGTGGTGCAGTTCGTCGGTTTTCTCGGCGGCTTAAGGGAAAGCGGATTAGATCCTCTGCTAGGAGGGCTGATCGGCGGCCTAATCGCTTCTTGGATGACGTTCGTACCGAGTTTTTTGTGGATCTTCCTCGGTGCGCCGTACATAGAAAGCTTACGTAACCGGCCCGTACTGAACAGCGCTTTGGCAGCCATTACCGCCGCGGTCGTCGGCGTTATTCTTAATCTCGCACTCTGGTTCGGTTTTCATGTCGTCTTCGACGATGTCGAGCGCCTTTCCGTAGGCCCGGTCGATATGGCGTTGCCTGTCTTTGCGAGTTTGGACGTGTTCGCGCTCGGTCTGGTATTGATGGCTTTATGCTGTCAGTTTGTGCTGCGGCTCGGTTTGTTTTCTATTCTCGGTATCAGTGCCTTGGCCGGTGTTCTACTTAGTTGGATAAGTGGTGTTTAAGTGCCAGATCCACGGCCTGTATTCGGCAGCTTGCCTTTTCATTGCGTCGCGGTTTTCGGCCTGCTTTCTGGTAGGCGTTGGTGTCTTCTAACGAACAACCCTGTGCGAAGAACGCTATAGATCGGTATGCACTAAATCGGGGCATAATGTGGTGCGTGAGCAATAAGGTGGTGCGAAGCCGCCTTTTTAACACTTGAGAAATCAATCGTAACGATCGGTTTTTAAAGAAATTCTCCTTGTGGCATGAGCTTTGCTTGTCGGTTGTGCAGAATGGTGCGAGGTGCGTTTGACTCCTCGGGCCTGTCCCGCACTGATTTCGTCACGCTGCATGCAAAGGAGAAAAACATGAAAACGCTGTCCGCGTTTGGGGGGATGAAAGGGGCGTTCGCAACCGGCGCTCTCGCCTTAAGTTTAGGTTTTGCGGGCGCGCGCAAGCGGAAGAGCCGATTCGAGTGGGCGTTTTGCACTCTCTATCCGGCACCATGGCTATTAGCGAAACTTCGCTACGCGACGTGGCGCTGATGAGCATTGAGCAGATCAACGAGCAGGGCGGTGTGTTGGGTCGCCGGCTGGAGCCGGTTGTGATGGACCCAGGCTCAAACTGGCCACGTTATGCGGAGCAGGCGCGTGAACTGTTGCAGCGGCATAACGTGGATGTTGTGTTCGGTTGCTGGACATCGGTATCGCGTAAGGCCGTGTTGCCTGTTTTCGAAGAGCTTAACGGGCTGCTGTTCTATCCGGTGCAGTACGAAGGCGAAGAGTTTTCCGAAAACATTTTCTATACGGGGGCTGCGCCTAATCAACAGTCGATTCCGGCTGTCGAGTACCTGATGAGCGACGAAGGCGGCGGCGCCAGCCGTTTCTATCTGTTGGGTACCGACTATGTCTTCCCCCGTACTACCAATCAGATCTTGCGTGCCTACCTGAACGCCAACGGCGTCTCCGACGACAATATCCGAGAGGTCTATACCCCGTTCGGCCACAGCGATTTCCAGAGTATTGTCAGCGAAATACGAAGCTTCTCTCAGGGTGGGCCGACGGCGGTGGTCAATACCGTCAATGGCGATGCCAATGTGGCGTTCTATCAAGAGCTGGCGAACCAAGGCATCTCTGCGCTGGATGTGCCGGTTATGGCCATGTCAGTCGGTGAAGAGGAACTCCGCGGCATGGATACCGCTACCCTGGAAGGGCATCTGGCGGCTTGGAACTACTTCATGAGTGTTGAGTCGTCGGCGAACGATGCTTTTGTCGAAACCTGGTTCGATTATGTTGAGCGCAACAGCTTACCAGGCGGAAGTAACCGCGTGACCAACGATCCGATGGAGGCTACTTACATCGGTATGCAGATGTGGGCTCAAGCTGTCGAGCAAGCCGGCACCACCGATGTGGATGAGGTGCGGGTTGCGATGCGTGGGCAGTGTGTCAACGCACCGTCCGGTCACCGTATCTGTATGGATGAAGAAAACCACCACCTGCACAAGCCCGTGTTGATCGGAGAGATTCGCGGTGATGGTCAGTTCGACGTGGTGTGGGAAACCGAGGGCCCGATCCGGGCGGAGAACTGGAGCCCGTATCTCAATAACGGCGAATAATCAGGCTCAGGGCAGCGTGCTCCAGCAACGAGTATTCGCTTTTTCATCCTGAACGATAAGCCCCGCAGTTGAGCTGCGGGGTTGCCACCAGGAATTTCCTATGATCCGTGTATTCCGTTTGCTAGTGCTGTTGGCACTGGTCTGGCCGACTCTGGCCGCCGCCTCGGTGGCGGAGGATACCCAAACTGCCGCAGCGGGTCTGGCCAGTAGTAATTGGCGAGAGGTCGCCGCGGCGTTAGAGACACTTGCCGAGCTGGCCGATCCGGCGGTACTGCCAGCTTTGCAGGCCTTGCAGAACCGGCGCCTTTCCTTCGACGAAGATGGTCGCTTGTATATCGCGAATGCCGCCGACGACACTTACCGCGATGCGCTAAGCGGCGAGCCGGTAACGGTTGCCGAGGATGCGCTCACGGCCGTGCCATTGAATAACCCGGTCCGGCGTATTCTGCGCCCGGTTATTGCGCAACTACAGATTTTTGCCGAGGACGACAAGCAGCGTTTATCGGCTGCGGAGGAACTGGCCCAACGCCCCAACCCCGCCATGCGGGAAACGATCAACCGAGCGCTAGAGCAAGAAGGCAACGCTGAAATCGAGCGCTTGCTCAATATCGCGTTGGCTACTTTGGATCTGGACAGCGAGAGTGCCGAGCGGCGCTTAGAGGCAGTCAAGCTGGTCGGAAGCGTTCGGGCCTCACGTATGAAGCCTCGTTTGCAGGGGCTATTAGCTCAGGATAGCGACGGCCATTATCTCGAACCGGATCAGCGCGTCCGCGATGCCGCGGAAACGGCGATTGCCGCTATCGAGAGCCGGGAGCGGACGGCAGCGTTCGTTTCCGATCTGGTGTTTGGTTTGTCCATGGGCAGTGTGTTGCTGTTGGCGGCACTGGGGTTGGCGATCATCTTCGGTCTGATGGGCGTTATCAATATGGCGCACGGCGAGCTGCTGATGATCGGCGCTTATACTACCTTCCTCGTGCAAACGCTGTTTGCCACCTTTATGCCGCAGTTTTTCGGTCTTTATCTGTTGGCGGCGCTGCCGATCGCTTTCCTTGTGACCGGGGCGGTTGGGATTGCCATGGAGCGTGGCGTTATCCGTTTCCTCTATAACCGCCCGCTAGAAACCTTACTGACTACCTTCGGTATTAGCCTGATTCTTATGCAGGGCATCCGAATGGTTTTTGGCGCACAGAACGTGCGAGTCAGCAGCCCGGAGTGGTTCTCCGGCAGCGTGCAGATCATGCAGGGCGTGAGCCTATCGACCAGCCGCGTAGGGGTGATCGTGTTTGCGGCACTGGTCGTCGCTTTGGTCTGGTTCTTGATGTATCGCACGCGTTTGGGGCTGGAGGTGCGGGCAGTAATGCAGAACCGCAAGATGGCTGCTTCCCTTGGCGTTGCGTCCAATCGCGTTGATATGTGGACCTTCGGCGCCGGTGCGGGTGTCGCCGGGCTTGGCGGAGTGGCATTGTCGCAGATTGTCAACGTCGGACCCGAGTTAGGGCAGGGCTTTATCGTCGACTCCTTCATGGTGGTTGTGCTCGGCGGTGTGGGCAACATCTTCGGAACCGTTTTCAGCGCGCTGGGCTTGGGCGTGGCGTCGAAATTCCTAGAGCCGGCGACCGGGGCTGTGCTTGCCAAAATCATTCTCTTTGTCGGGATCATCCTGTTCATTCAATGGCGTCCGCAGGGGCTGTTTGCTCTGAAGGGACGTTCCGCCGCCGACTAGGAATCTATTATGAGAACGCCATTAGTTATACGTTTCCTAGCGCTTCATGGCCGGCGCGGCTGGATTGCTATCGGCCTGCTATTGACGCTCGCACTGGTGGTGGTGCCCGTGTTAAATCTCGTGGTGCCGCCGGAGTCCTCGTTCCATATACCGACCTATACGGTCACCTTGATCGGACGTTTCATTTGCCTGGCCATTGTGGCGTTGGCGATTGATTTGATTTGGGGGTATACCGGCGTGCTGAGTTTAGGCCAAGGGGCGTTTTTTGCGCTCGGCGGCTATGTCATGGGGATGCACCTGACGCGGGCCAGCCTAGCAGAAGGTCAGTTGCCCAACTTTATGGCTTACATGGGGTTAACCGAGTATCCGTGGTTCTGGTTCGGCTTCGAATCGTTCTGGTACACGGTATTGATGATTTTGCTCGTGCCCGGCGTGTTGGCCTTCGTGTTCGGGTTTCTTGCGTTTCGCTCTCGCGTGCGCGGGGTGTACTTCGCGATTATCACCCAGGCTTTAACCTTCGCGCTGATGCTGTTGTTCTTTCGCGGGGAGACCGGTTTGGGTGGCGATACGGGGCTCACGGGATTCCAAAACCTGCTCGGTTTCGATGTGCGCGATGCCGGTACGCGGATGGCGCTATACAGCGCGAGCGTTATCGCCTTGGCGCTGAGCTATCTGCTGTGCCGCTTTGTGGTGACCTCGAAGTTGGGCCGAGTGCTGATAGCCGTGCGCGATGCCGAAACGCGGCTTCGTTTCACCGGCTACGACCCCCTTACCTACAAACTCTTCGTCTGGACCTTGTCGGCCGTACTGTGCGGCATTGCCGGCGCGTTGTACGTACCGCAAACCGGGGTGATCAATCCAAGCGAGATGGCGCCGGCGCAATCGATCGAAATGGTGGTTTGGGTCGCCTTGGGCGGTCGTGGCACCTTGATCGGTCCCTTGATCGGCTCGGGCGCCGTCAATGTGATGAAGAGCTGGGTCACGCAAAACTATCCCGACCTCTGGCTGTTTTTCCTCGGGGCAATATTCGTCCTGGTTCCCTTGTTAATGCCGCGCGGTATCGTCGGCCTGTTCGATCGGGTGAAGCGGAGGAAGGCGGCATGAGCGTAAAGAGCATTATCGAGGAGCTGCGGCGCCGGGATAGGGTGTTCGAGTTCATGAATCGCTCGGCCTACTCGTCGCGAGTCGATGTCCGCCACGGGCCGATTTTGTACTTGGAAGGCATCAATAAGAGCTTCGACGGCTTCAAGGTACTAAACGATCTTACGCTATATATCGACGATGGCGAGCTGCGTTGCCTGATTGGCCCCAACGGTGCCGGCAAAACGACTCTGATGGACGTGATTACCGGCAAAACCGGCCGGACGAAGGACAGGCCTGGTTCGGGAGTCGTATCGATTTACTACGCATGGACGAGCACCAGATCGCGCAAGCGGGTATCGGAAGAAAGTTCCAGAAACCGACGGTATACGAAAGCCTCAGTGTCTACGAGAACCTGGAGCTTGCGATGTATGCCGACCGAGGGCTGATGACCAGCTTATTCTGGCGCCTCGACGGCGAACAACGCGACCAGATCGATAGCACGATGGAATTGATCGGTTTGACCGACCGTCGTTGCGAAATGGCAGGGGCCTTGTCTCACGGTCAAAAACAGTGGTTGGAGATCGGCTGTTTGCTCATGCAGAACCCACGCTTGTTGCTGGTCGATGAGCCGGTCGCCGGTATGACCACGCAAGAGACCGAGCGAACCGCGGAGTTGTTGACCTCGCTCGCAGGCAAGCACTCGGTGGTCGTAGTGGAGCACGATATGGACTTTGTCCGTTCTATCGCACGCACTGTGACGGTGTTGCACCAAGGCAGTGTGCTGGCCGAGGGCAGCATGGACCAAGTGCAGAACGATCCGAAAGTGCGCGAAGTGTATCTGGGGGACTGACATGCTGACGATTCAGGGTATTAACCAATACTACGGCGGTTCCCACACTCTGAAGGATGTGGACTTCGAAGTCGCACAAGGTTCGCGCACCTGCCTTATGGGCCGCAACGGAATGGGAAAAACCACATTGCTTAAATGCGTGATGGGTTTAGAGCCCGTGAAAGGCGGCAAGATACTGTTCCAGGGCAAGGATATCACGCGTGCCTCGCCGCAGGATCGTGCTCGTTTAGGGATCGGTTACGTGCCGCAGGGGCGGGAGATATTTCCTCAGTTAACGGTCGAGGAGAATCTCCGGGTTGCCCTGGCGGCCAAACGTTCCAAACGTGTTCCGGAGCGGATATACGAGCTGTTTCCGGTGCTCAAGGAAATGGCGCATCGGCGCGGTGGGGACCTGTCCGGCGGCCAACAGCAGCAGTTGGCGATTGGGCGGGCCTTGGTACTGAAGCCGGAGATCATGCTGCTTGACGAGCCGACCGAAGGCATTCAGCCGAACGTTGTACAAGAGATTGGCGCGGTTATTCGGCGCCTTAACCAGGAAGAGGGGCTGACTATCCTGCTGGTCGAGCAAAAACTGCCCTTTGCGCGTGCTACGGCCGACCGTTTCAGTATCCTCAATAATGGGCGGATGGTTGCTCAAGGACCGATGGATGCGCTCGACGACGAGCTTATTTCCGAGCATCTGAGCGTCTGATTGCGCGGTAGACAACGTTATTAACTTCAAATAACCGAGCGCGATTGGGTATCAATCGCGCTCGGTTGCCATTTTCCGCCGCTGCTTGCGCGGCTCGCTGTTGCCGCGCATGCCTAATAGGATTAGCGGCGCGCTGATCATCACCGCCCCGGCTGCAAACCACAGGTCGGGTTGTTCGCCGAATAACCACCAACCGAAAAGAACCGCCCAAACCAGCCCCGTATACTCGGCACTCGTTATCTTATTAGCCGGCGTTTGGCGATAGGCCATGATGACGCACATGTTATACATCAGAATGAATGCCGACGAAGCGAAAGCGCCCTGCAGGAGCCCCCAATCCCACGCGGCTCCCTCCCAAAGCGTCAGTAAAAATCCGGCCGGAGAGCGTAAAGCTGGGTCAGGAGCAAGGCGTGGACCGTGGTGTGCTCCGTCGGTAGTTTGCGAACAAGTAGCGCGTTGAGCGAGAGCGCGAACGCTGCCCCCAACGCGCTCAAGCTCTGCCATCCGACCTCAGTTGGTCTCAGTGCGAGTAGGATGCCGACAAAACCGGAGCCGACCGCGATTATGCTGAGCCAACTGGTTTTCTCCCGGAAGAAGATAGCTGCCAGGGCAAGGATAATGAGAGGAGCTGCGTAGAAAACGGCGTTGGCCGTCGCTAGCGGCAGTGTCACCAGCGCCAGCACCATACAACCCACCCCTACCAGACTAATATGCGCACGCAGCAGATAAATGCCGGTGCCGCGCCACAGGACTCGACGGTCGATAAAGCCCAGAAAAGGAAGCAATAGCAGCAAGGCGCAGAGCAGGCGCAGAAAGACAAACTGTAGTATCGGCGTCTCCTCCCCTTGCAGTTTGATCACGATGTCCGAGAACATCGCCAGCAAATTGCCGAGTACAAGCAGCACAATCGCTTTTCTGACTTGCCCTTGTGCCATGTTCCCCTTGCTTTGTCAGACTACTGAAGAGATCCGTATGGCTGTTTCAGCCTACCGCCGAGTAATGGTCGTGCGCGGTGCAGGGTAGGATAGGGTGCACTCGCTATTATGTATAATGATGTTTATTTGCTAGGTATGAGGTAAATCGATAATGAGATTGCCTCCTATGCGAGCGCTGGTCGTGTTCGCAGCGGTCGGGCGGCAAAACAGTTTCTCGCGTGCGGCGGCGGAACTGCGCGTGACCCAAAGTGCCGTGAGCCATCAAATACGGCTTTTAGAGGAGTATCTCGGCGAGCAGCTGTTGCTGCGGGAAGGCCGGAAGGTGAGCCTGACGGAGGCCGGACAACATTATTTCGAAGCGATCGGTACCGCCTTGAGCGATATCGAACGGGCGAGCGAACGTTTACGTGGTGGGGAAACAACGGAGCTGCGCTTGGCGGCGTTTAGTTCCTTCGCCGTTCGTTGGTTGGTGCCGCGGCTGCCGGATTTACAACGCCGCTATCCGGAGTTGCGCTTGATGTTGGAGATGGTCGACGCACCACCGGAGCTTTCGGACCGGGTGGCGGACTGCTTCATCTTGCTTGCCTCCGACCAGCGCGGTTACAGCTCGGAGCTCCTGTATCGCGAAGCCTTGTTTCCCATCTGTAGCCACCACTTTTGGCAACGGATACAAAGCGATCTGCAAAGCGAAGATTCCGTCGGCGACGAGCTTACAGCAAGCTGGCTAACACGGTATCCGCTGTTATCCGCCAATAGCGTGCTAGGTGGGCGGGGAGAGGACTGGCGGCAGTGGTTTGCCGCAGCAGGGGTGACTGATATCGGAGAGGCGAGAATGCAGCACTTTAGCCATATGCTGTTGGCTCACGAAGCCGTTCGGCACGACCAGGGTATTGCGCTTACGAATGACTACATGGTTTCGGCAGGAGACGATGCCGAGTACGTTCGTTTGCCTTGCCCTCATTATGTTACCGGCGACGAATTCCATTTCTTGTTTAAAACCAGCCGTCGCAACGAGCCGGCCATTCGAATCATCCGGCAGTGGTTGTTACAGCAGGCGCGCGTTTCGGGTTTGCTCGGTAATTAACTGGGTGTTTTTGCTTATTGCTCAAGTATCCTCCTTCGTGATTTTATTGAATTATTATATTAATGATAGTTGTATTGTTGTTGGGTTCGGCAAGAGAAGGTAAAAACCTAGTGGCTAGCCCTGTCTTTATTTGGCGTCGCCTTCTTTGCGCTTGGTTAGGAAAGATTTATTTTCTTCCTTCTCTTTGAGTCGATAAAATGGAATATGAAGTTGTTGATGTGCCGTTTTTTGCTAATGGCTATCAATAGAGTCTGATGTCTTTGATTTAATAAAGTGTTGCTGACTCTTGGATGAATAAGGGTGTGATGTTCTCTGAAGAGAGTTCCTCGGTCATGTCTGTGTAGGTTTGATATTTTCGATTCGGTTCATTTTATATATGTCTCCTTATGGAGACATCTGGCGCATTATTTCTCTCCTGATTAGAATTTTCCGGCTCCTGTTTTCCCCTTCTTATGGTGGGGCTTAAATCGGGGGTAGTGAGCTATTGATAACTAAATCCCAATGGAGAGGGTAATGAAGCGAATTAATTGGAAGCTGGTCACGGGCGGTATATTGCTGGCGGCCTTCAGCCAGAATGCGTTCGCCCACGGTCTTATTTCCGATCCGCCGTCCCGTAATTGGTTTTGTGGCGCGGTGACGAAACCGGATCAGGCGTTTTGGGGGAATCCGGAGCATCCGGAGTGTGCCGAGGCGTTCGAACAAGACCCTAACGGCGGCTATCAATTTATGAGTGTCTTAACGCACTCTCTCGGGCGCGCCGCGGTTGAGCCTTTGCCGGAGCACGTATGTGGTTTCGGAAGCTCAACCTGGCACGGTGAGGCGACCCCTTGGGATATGCCTATCGACTGGCCGACGAACCGAATGGCGCCAGGCGAGCAAACGATTAGCTGGAATATTTCCTGGGGGCCGCATTGGGACGACACGGAAGAATTCCGGTACTGGATTACTAAGCCGGATTTTGTGTATGAGGTAGGCCGGCCGTTAACGTGGGATGACTTCGAAGAAGAAGCGTTCTGCGTTCTTAACTACGACGACTCAAACCCTACGGGCAACCCGTATGTTGTCGCCGACCGGCCGAATAACACTTTCCACACCACCTGCGAAGTGCCGGAGCGTGCCGGGCGTCATGTCATCTATGGCGAGTGGGGGCGGAACGAGTGGACCTACGAGCGTTTCCACGGCTGTATCGATGTGGCGTTCGACGGTTCCGGCCTGGCGCCGACGCCCGTTTCCGCGCAGATCTCCTTGCAACCGAACGTGGCTGAGTTTGTCGGTGCCGGCGAGATCGTTCTCGACGCGACGGTCTCGCGCGGCGAAGGGTTGAGTTACCAGTGGAGTGTCGATGCGCAAAATCCCGATCTGTACATCCTGGAGAACAGCCGCGAAGCGACGGCGACCTTGCTGCTTGCCGAACCGGAGGCGGTCGGTAACGTAACCGTAGCCTTGCGCGTAGAAGGGGCGAACGGCTCTGACACCGCTACAGTGCGTTTACGGCATGTTCCGTCTGTCGGCAGTCATTGGTCCGACCTCGGCGCGCTGAGCAACGCACCGCAGGAGATGCGGGTAGGGGACAAACTACAGTTGCGTGTGGTGCAGGAGGACGGCCGGGATCTTTACTACCCGTCTGAGTCTATTGTTGTAACGGCAGAGCAGGCAGCCGCTAACGTATGGCCGCTAGTCCTTGCGGAGGCCGTTAACCAAGACACTAATACGGTTCAGATCGGTCGTCTTGAGGTCGGAGCGGTGAACCCGGTGGCCGATGCGACGGCAAACCGCGTTTTCGCGAGCGCCGGTGCCGGTATTCGTTCGGCGTATCTAGAAATTCAACGGGAGCCGAACGATGACGGCGACGAAGGTAGCGGCACGGCGGAATGCTCGGTTGGCTACAATGTCGTCAATCATTGGTCGGGCGGTATGCAGGTGGAGGTCACGTTAACCAATAATAGCGCCAGCGACGTTAACGGTTATGAGTTGGCGTGGAACTTGGAAAGTGGCCAAAGCTTTAACCATGGTTGGAATGCGACATTTAATGCTTCCGGTAGCCGTGTTGCAGCATCTAATCCCGCCGGGCATTGGAACGGAAGTTTGCGTGCTAATGGCGGTTCGGCAACTTTCGGTTTCCTGGCAGCGACATCGGGTAACGGTACACCGACCGTGCCTACCAACTTCACGTTAAACGGAGAGTCTTGCGGCAATGGCGGCGATACCGGTAACGGTGGCGATACCGGTAACGGCGGCGATACCGGTAACGGCGGCGATAACGGTAACGGCGGCGATAACGGTAACGGCGGCGATAACGGTAACCAGCCAGGCGTGCCCCCGCCCCATGGTGACGACATTGAGCTCGCCCAGGGATAAATAGCGGTTGTTAACATCGGTGATTTCCAATTCGCGCGC
>NZ_NFZV01000022.1 GCF_003399765.1 Alkalilimnicola ehrlichii
GGCGCGAGAAAGGCGGATCAGGCCGCTATTTAGCAAAGCGTTTTGCGACGAAGGAAGCCGCTGCTAAAGCGTTGGGAACGGGTATCGCCGACGGTATCGAGCCAGCAAAGCGAGCAGCAAAGCGAGCAGCAAAGCGAGCAGCAAAGCGAGCAGCAAAGCGAGCAGCAAAGCGAGCAGCACGATAGCGACTCCGAAGGAGGCGAGTAGGACATGCGGCAAGCGATTGTTCCAAACCGACAGGGAAGCTCGCAGCGGGCGGGGAGGGGGCTTAGCCCGCTTTTCGGCATGGCCGTGCTGGCGGCGCTGCTGGCGGGCTGTGCCGTGAAACAGCCGGCGGAGACGACGGAGGCTTCGACAGCGGCCGAGACTTACCTCGTGCGCGAGGCGGTCACGCCCGGCGCGGAGCAGCAGCGCGATTTCGCGCGCGCGCTTACCCATCTGCAGGCCGAGGAATACGACAAGGGCATCGAGATCCTGACGGCGTTGGCCGAGCACCCGGAGGCCGGAAAGAGCACCGCGCCGCACATCAACTTGGCGATGGCCTATCGGAATCTGCAAGAGCTGGATAAAGCCGAATCGCATCTTAAAAAGGCGCTCGCGATTAACCCTAAGCATCCGGTGGCGAACAGCGAATACGCCATGGTTTTGCGCCAGGGTGGCCGTTTTCAGGAGGCCAGGGAAGCCTACGAGCGCGTTTTGGAGGCGTATCCGGAGTTTCTGCCGGCGCGGAGGAATCTAGGCATTTTGTGCGACTTATTTATCGGCGATCTCAACTGCGCGTTGGAGCACTACGACATCTACCACGCAGCCGTGCCGGATGACGACGATGTCGCCCTGTGGATAGCCGATCTAAGGATGAGATTGGGAGATTAGGAGGTGCGGATGAGTCTTGTGAGAGCCGTTGTGCTGGCGTCTGTCTTGCTGCCAATGCTTGCGTTGGCGGAGGCCGGGGACGAGGCGAAGACGATTTCCGGTATGTCGATTATCGGCAATAACGAAGCGCCGACGTCGCTGATTATCGTGCCCTGGAAGGCATCGAGCGTCGGTTACGAGCCGGAGTTCGCGTCGAGTCTATTAGACGATTCGCTCGTTCCGGTAGACAGGGAGGTGTTTATGCGCGAGCTGAGATTTTACGAACTGAGCAATCCTTGAAGGTTTGAGAGGGGTTTTTGGTCATGCAACTCATTGATTTATTGGTTGGCTTTATTCGCGACGGCGGTCCGTTCATGTATCCGATTTTGTTTGTCGGTGCGATCGCCTCGGCCGTTGGTGCGGAGCGGCTAATCAAGCTGATGCGGGTCAGGCGCGCCAACCAGAAGATGTGGGACAAGCTGCATCCGGTATTGGTGGATGCCGATTTCGACACCGCACGGGAGATGACGGCCTCCGATTCGTCCACCGTGAGCCAGTTGCTGAGCCTGGGGCTGGAGCGTGAGGGCACGGTGCGGCGCCGGGAAGACATCGAGATCGCGATGGAGGAAGGAATGATGGAGATCATTCCGCAGCTTGAGAAGCGCACCGCTTACATCGCGTTGTTCGCCAACGTCGCCACTCTGCTTGGTCTGCTCGGCACCATTCTCGGGTTGATCGCCGCCTTTAGCGCGGTGGCTAGCGCCAATCCCGCGGAAAAGGCGGATTTGCTCTCCGCGAGTATTTCGGTGGCCATGAATACGACCGCGTTCGGTTTGATGGTAGCTATCCCGTTGTTGATTTTGCACGCCTATTTGGTGGCCCGTACCGGCGAGATCGTCGACAGCCTGGAGATGGCCTCGGTGAAGACGCTGAACGTGATTTCCCGTCACGCGAAACGTCAGCACGAATCCCTTAAGCCGGCCGCCTGAGAGTTGTGATCTACCATGTCCAAGGCACGTCTACGCCGTCATAGGCGCTTGAAAGAAACGCCGGAGCTGGAGGTGACCACCTTTCTCAATTTGATGGTGGTGCTCATTCCGTTCCTGCTGGTCACGGCTATTTTCTCGCGGATAACCATTCAGGAATTGACCATTCCCGAAGGTGCTGCGGGCGGCAATCAGCCCGACCAGCCGGTGGTAACCATAGAAGTGATTATTCGCGACGCCGGCCTTGAGATCGGCGACGGTAGACGCGTCGTCACCTCCTTTCCGAAGCAGAATGGCTCGCACGATCTGGCACGCCTGTCGGAATACTTGCAGGGGATGAAAAGCAGGTACGCGGACAAGGAGGACGCCACCATTCTGGTCGAGCCGGATGTTCCCTACGAAGACCTTATCCACGTGATGGACACCGTGAAGGTGGCCGAAGTGGTGGGGGAAGATGGCGAGGAGCGGGAGATCATATCGCTGTTCCCGCAGCTTTCCTTGGGAGAAGCGCCATGAGCAACGAACGCCGCATGAGGAGAATGGGGCGGGCAAAAAAGTATAAGAGCCCCCTGAATCTGACCGCGCTGATGGACGTGTTCACGATCTTGGTGTTTTTCCTCCTGGTTAACCAGTCGACCACCGAGATTCTGGAGTCGCCCCGGGAAATCGTGCTGCCGGAGTCGATTGTGGAAACCAAGCCTCGGCAGACGGTGGTGATCCTGGTCAGCGGGGAGGAGGTCATGGTGCAGGGCGAGCGCGTGGCCTCGTTGGCAGACATTCTCGAATCCCCGGATAGCGATATCCCGTACATGCAGGAGCGCCTGCAAAGGCTGCAGGAGAGCGTCATCGGGGTTAACACGCAGACGGTCGCTGAGAGCAAGGAAGTCACGATCCTTGCCGACAGGGCGATTCCTTTCAAGGTTCTCAGGAAGCTGATGGAAACATGCACAAACGCCGGTTATACGAGGATATCCCTCGCAGTGACCCAGACGGCACATCAGGGTTGATGATGTCTGAGACGGGAATTCCTGACGATCAGCGGGAAGTCCAGGCGCACATCGCAGACGCTCGTCAGCGGATCGATGCCCTGGAGGCGAGCTGTCGTGAAGTCGACGACGCTCTGACCGAGCGCGAAGCGCGGCGCCGCGAATATTCGTTGCTGAGCGATGTTTGCGCGTCCCTGGATCGGCTCGAGGAGGCCGGCGCAGGCCATCTCTTCTGGGGCGCGCATCCGGATGCCGAGACGACCGCTCGCCTGAGCGCGTTGCGTCGGGACATAGCCGCTTTCGAGCAGGAAACGGCCACGTTGCAGGCAAAGCGGGATGAGCTGCGCACGCGGATCGAACGGGAGCTAGACGGAGTCGCCCTGCTTACCGACGAGCTGCTGGAGTTGCAGGCGGAGGAAGAAGAGCGCCTGGAAGAGTACGTGGTCGAGCGCGATTACGTGCCGCCGCCGTATCGGCCCGTGGTGATGCCTTGGACGAAACGGGGCGAGGACGAGAAACGGCTACGCAAAGCGCTGGCGATCGCCCTCCTGTTTACCTTCAGCCTGACCTCGTTGATGTCTCTATGGACCTTATCTACGCCATCCACTGAGGTGGTGGAGATCCCCGAACGGCTCGCGCGCTTGGTGCAGCAGGAGCCGCCCCCGCCTGTGGAGCGGCCGGAGCAACCTAAGCCCGAACCCACGCCCGAAACCGAGCCCGAGGACACCCCCGTGGCGGAGGAAGCACCGGTTCGGGAAGCGCCGACGGTGGCCGAGAGGCAGACCGCGCGCGAGACGGCGGAGACGGCCGGGCTGCTAGCGTTCCGGGAAACCTTCTCCGAGCTGAGAGAGTCCGCGCCGCAGGCCAATCTGGGAGCCAATGCCCGGGTTGACGACGCCGGGCAACGGGCCTCCGGGCAGCAAGCACAACGCGCCGTGGTGTCGGCCCAAACCCAAGGCGGTAGCCGCGGCATCGCCACCGACAGCATCAGCCGCAACGTGAGTACTGCCGGCGTGCAGGATGTGGACGTGGAGTTCGCGCGGGTCGAGAGTGCGATCGGCGCCAGTGCCGGGGAGACGGATCGCCCGCTTAGCGATGGGCCGCGCCCGTCGCGTACGGACGAGGAGATCCAGATCGTCTTCGACCGGTACAAGGCGGCGCTGTATCGCATCTACAACCGCGAGCTACGTCGCGATCCGACGCTGCGCGGCAAGATGATCCTGCGGATCACGATCGAGCCGGACGGATCGGTGTCGCTGTGTCAGGTCGAGTCCACCGACCTGGATTCGCCGGAGCTGGAAAGGGAGATCGTCGACCGGGTACGTCGGTTCAACTTCGGTCCCAAGGAGGGTGTGCCCAGTGTCACGATCCTCTATCCGATCGATTTCCTTCCGGCTAATTAACGAGCAATCAAGAAAAAAGCGGGCATGCATCGGCATGCCCGCGGATAAAACGAGGGCAAGGGCATGATTTCGAACTGCGGTAAGTGGTGTGGGGACACGCGGGGCGATGGGTTCACGCGGGTTGTTTCGATGTGAGGGGCTGGGCGCCGGGCAGCGTGCCCCCTCGTCGATAATCATAAGTGATTGAGAACAAATATAATTAGCTACGGTATCCGTTGATGCGCATTGCATGGAAGTTTATGGCCCGCGTTGCCAGGGCGGCATCGGCGGTTGGTGTCCTGTTCGTAATGGTCGGTGTGTTGTTGCCGGCCGGCGGTGCCAACGCAGCCGAGTGTCCGATAAGAGGTGGTCAGCAGAACACGCCGTTCATCGTGCATGACTTGAGCGAGAGTTACTGCGAGCTGTGCGGCTACGGCTATGTCACCATTCGGATCAACAATCCCTTCCGCTGGGCAACGATGACCAATATGCGGGTGACGGAACAGCTCTCGGGGTTGGTGTACGAGCCCACGGCGCCGAACCCGATTAGCTATCGCATCAACGGCGGCCCGTCGCAGACCGGCATCACCGTCAGCGGCTCCTCGACGCTGACCTTCGGCAATCTGCCGGAACTGGCGCCTGAGTCGGGCTTTCGCTCGGCGACGCTGGAGATTACCTTTGCCGTGCGCCGGGTCGAGACACCCGAGGCTCTGATTTCGCCGAACAATCGGCGCGCTCGGGCGACGCTTGAGTACGATACCCGCTATACCTCCGGCGGTAACCAATACAGTTGCGGCTCGGGTACGGAGACCACCGGGCTGGATACTATACCGCTGCGCGAACCTGTGCCGGATGTGACCAAAACCGGCTGGAACTATGACGCCGGGCAGCGCCAAGGCAGCGCTAGCAATCCGGTGTACGGCAACAGTAACGACAACGTCGTCTGGCGTGTCCGTATCAGCAACCACGGTTTGGCCGATCTGCAGGATCTTCGTTTCGACGACCTGATGCAGAGCGGCAATATGAACATCGGCTATGCTTGCCCCAGTGCTGCCGCCGCCAATGCGGTGGCGGCCAACAACGGCGTGCGGCCCGGCGGGTCGCCCTGCGTGTCCGCCAGCAACTCGATCAACAATTTCGTTGTCGAGAGCCCGTTCGGGCAGGGCGGCATCCGAACCTATCCTTGGGGCTCGATCTATGAAGTGGATGTAGCCGCCGGCACCTCCGCTTCGGTCTATCTGGTCGGCAAGCTCACCGCCAATGCCTCCTGCGTCACCAGCCGAACCAACACCGTCAGCAACGTGCAGTGGGGTTGCGACGCGCAGCCGCCGGCCGGCGGCATTTCCGCTACCTCCACCGGCATCGTGCCGGGCGATACGGCGCGGTTATTCACGCGTTATATGGACGATCACTCCGCCCTGCGGGTCGAGCGCCAGCTCACCGGCACCAACACCAGTCAGCCGGTGGGTACCAAGGGCACCATGACCGTGCGGATCACCAATGTCAGCGGCGGCAGCGTCCGTTTCAGCGACGCGTTTGCGTACCACCTGCGCGATGTGTTGCCGCCCGAGTACGTGGTGGACCCGACCTTCGAGCCCACTATCTCCATGGCGCCGCGGTTTGGCAGTTACCCCGGCATGGTGGACCGCATTACCTGGCTCAATCCGGTACCGGGCACATTCCCGCTCACCACCACCGACCCGACGGTGCCGCTGGGCAACACCGCCCCGGAGTTCAAGTTCTCCAGTAGCACGGTGCACCCGTTGTATCCCGACCAGCGGGATATGATGCGCCACGGCGACGAGTTGACCGTTACTTTCCGCGTGGTGTTGATCGAGTCCGATTTCTACGACCGCGTGGCCAACCTGGACATAACGCCCGAGGCGCACACCGCCGCCGCGCAGTACACCGATCCGCCGTACCAGGACCGGTTGAGCAACACCTTACACGTGCGCTTCGAAACCTTCTGCTCGGCGCAAGGGGCGCAGAGTTTCACCCTGACCGGCAACGGCAGGGGGAACCCCAACGGCGCGCCGATACCCGCGTTTCCGGAAGATCTGGATATCGCCATCGACGGCCAGACCTTCATCCTTACCAACGACCCGAATCAGCAACTGCGGCTGCCGGTGCGGGTGACTAATAACGGCGGCCACGACGCGCGCGACTTCCGTGTATTCGTGACCTTCGGCGCCACCATGGAGGTGGTAAGCGCACCGTCGGGATGCTCGCGGCGCTCGCTGTCCGGCTCGCCGCCGCAGCCGCTGCCGTGGCGGGTCTGGCTAACCGATGCCGACCCCGCCGCGGCCATCCCGATTCCCGATACGGCCACGGTCTACGAGTGTACGTCCCCCGATGTGATCGCGCCCGGGCAAACGGTGGACTACAACTTCCAGGTCATCAAGACCGACGACCCGGCGCGGCTGTTGCTGGACGACCTGACTTTCCGCGCGACGTGGTGGGCGAGATTACCCTCAGCGACGGCACGCCGTTATGGTTTCCCGCGCCCATCCAGCGCGCCGACGGCGAACTGGACCGCGCCAACAACTACACGTTGGATTCCGTCTGGGCGCGCGTGATCGGCTTTAACCTGGTGAAAAACCAGGAGGGCGTGTGCAGCGAGAACAATCCGCCCATTATCGATACGATCGACGGCCGGCCGGTAGAGCGGGTCGAGATCGGCGAAGAATGTAGCTACCAGATCGAAACCGGCGGCTGGTTCGGTTTCGAGACGCCGGGTTACGCCTACATCGCGGTACAGAACATCCGCGTGGTGGACGAGAACCCCGACGGCCAAGCCTACGTCTCCAGCACCGATCCTTACGTCGCCTCGACCGATCTGATCAGCGGCGTGAGCCTCAACCCTGCGGGCTTGCAGCCCATCGACGAGGGTTGGTTCGACTGGCGTTTCAACACCTCCGAGGCCGAGCGTATCGAACGTGCGGACGAATGGTTCCGCGTCGGCTTCACCACCCGTGTGCTCAACAAGGCGCTCAATGCTAGCGATGCGCCCAACGAGCACGGTGCGATCAGCCGCAATGTTCTTAACTCCACCTTCGACGCCACGTTCTTTAACCGCAACACCGGTCAGGCCGAGCAGTACACGTTGGGGCCGGATACCGTCGGCTATCCTCACGAGCCGATTCGCCGCGTCGACCTGACCATTACCGAACCGCACGTGGAGGTGGTTAAGGAAGTTTGTAACGAGTCCTTGTACGGCGTCGGCCCCGACTGCGCGAACTGGACCACGCACACCGCCGAGGGCGACGCCTACGATTCGTACATTTATCGCATCACGGCGCGCAATCGGGCCGAGGTCAACGGCTTGCAGAGCGCGCCGGCTTACGATCTGATCGTTACCAGCACCCTGGACTCCAGCGACCTCCTGTATGTCATACCGCTGGAGGAGGATGGCCTGGACAACGACGGCGACGGCCTGATCGACGGCGCCGACACCAGCGAGGGCACGATTAGCGACAACGTGGTGCTCAACGGTATTCCCGCCGTGATCACGTTCTCCTACACGCATAGCTCTGCCCTGCGGCGCTTGGATCCGGGCGAAGAGGTCAGACTCTACTACCGGGTCGACCCCGACGAGCGTGCCGCGCCCATGCAGCAGTTGACCAACACGGTTACCGTTAGCTACGACACCCTGGAAGGCGGCGACGAGCGGCCCAGCGGCAACCAGACGGTGGACCCGCGGCCCAACGGCGATATCGGCGGCGCTCGCGTTTACCAGAGCGAGCCGGCTGCCGCGGTGCTGGAAATCCTGCCGTTGCAGACGTTCCCCAAGATGATCACGCGGCTGTCCAACACGCCGTTAGAGGCTACGGAAACGCAGCCGGCGGTGATCGGCGAGGAGATCGAGTATCGCCTGGAGGCCGATTTGCCGGTTGCTCATCTGCGGGATTTCCGCATCGAGGACACACTGCCGGCAGGCTTGAGCTGTACCGAAGCGCCGGTGGTGGACTTAAGCCAGCCACCGTATAACGCGGCCGGTTTCCGGCGACCGGGCGGCGGCGCGGTGCCGCCGGTCACGCCCGAGTGTAACAGCGATGCCGTGCGCTGGGACTTCGGCGATGTGGTGTTAACCGAGCGGCCGGGCGGCGCTAATCTGTTCCGCTTCCCGGTGACGTTCATCGCCCGCGTGGATAACAGCGACGGCAATCGGGTCGGCCACATCCTCAGTAATGGCCACCCCGCTACCGACGCCACGCTGTTCTATATCGACGAGAACAATGTTGCGTACGCCTTAGACTATGGCCAGGTGGATGCTGTGGTGGCCGAGCCTGCGGTCGAGCTGACCAAGACGGTCGCGCCGGCGGGCCATGCCGATGCCGCCGACGTGCTGACGGTGACCGTCACGGCCACCAATACGGGCGACGCCAACGCCTACAACCTGCGCGTCCTGGACGATCTCCAGGACCGCAACATGACCTTCATCGCCGGCAGCGTCAGCGGCAACGCCCCCAACGAAGCGCCGGACATTGTCGATCTGAGTGGCGGTGACAAATACCCGCTGTTCGTCTGGAACAGCGACAACCCGCTACCGCCAGGGGCGACCTACACCTTCAGCTACCAGCTCGAAGTCGATCTCGCCGTGCAGCCCCTGGAGGTTCTGGACAGCGCGCTAGAAGCGGATTGGACCTCATTGCCGGATCAGGCAACCGCGCTTAACAGCGGCGGCCAGATCGGCGCCGACGGCAGCAGCACCGGCATGCGTATCGGCGCGCTGCCCAACGCCGGCGACCCGCTGAACAACTATGAAACCAGCGCCGCCGATGCTTCGGTTTCGGTACCGCCATTAGCACTGGCAAAGACGGACGGCACGCCGGACGTCGTTCCCACTATCGGTGCGCACAAGCGTTTCACGCTAGAAATCCGCCTGCCGGAAGGCACTAACCGCGAGGTGCGGGTGCAGGACGAGCTGAACAGCGGCAGCGTCAGCTACTTCCTTACCCGAAATGCCGATTTCGATGTGAGCTATAGCTTCGAGGGCATCGCGCACATCAACGGCCAAACGCCCTCCGAGGCGGCCTTCCTCGATACCACTGCCGTGCACGACGCCTCGGACACTATTGTCTGGGACATCGGCGAAGTGGTTACCGAGGCCGAGAACGACATACCGACGCCGGGTGCCATCGAGCCGAGGATAGTCATCACCTACTACGCCAGGGTCAATAACGATCTCGACACCGAGCGTGGGGAGAGCGTGCGCAACACGGCCACGCTGACTTACCGCAACGGCGAAACCGCCGAGCTGGAAACGCTCACGGCCGACACGGCGCCCGCAACCGTGGTCGAGCCGCTCTTGGCGGTGACCAAGGAAGCCAGCCTGGACGGCGAGCCGATCGGCGGACCGGTGCACGGCGGCGATGTCATCGAGTACCGCGTCACCATCCCCAATAACGGCGACTCCACCGCCTGGGACGTGAACATCGTCGATTCCCTGCCGCCCGAGCTGGAACTGCTGGGCGAGCCCAGCGCCGTCATCGACGGCGCACCGGTGGCCGACTTCAACCCGACGCCGGCCACCAACGCCGACGGCTACAAAGTGTGGGGGCGCGACAACGGCGACGAGTCGTTGGCGATTCCGGCCGGTGCCACCTTGGTGCTCAGTTATAGCGCGCGGGTCAACGAAGCCAGCGGCAATCTGAGCAACACCGTCTGGGTGGACTGGACTTCGCTGCAGGGCGAGAGCGTTTACGAGCGCCACGGCGAAGGTTGCCCCAACGTCAGCGCGCCGAACGAATACTGCGTTAGCGACTCCGTTGCCCTCAACGTGGTCGATACCACCGGGCTTGAGAAATTCTTCGTCGAGGACAGCTACGCCACCGATGGTAGCAGCGCCGACGACGCCATCCTGCGGGTTGGCGATACAGTGGTTTATCGACTGGCGTTAAACCTGCCGGGCGTGGCCACGCGCGATGTGCGCGTCGAGGACGTGCTGCCGCCAGGCATGGCGTTCGAAGCGGTTGTCAGCATCAACGGCGACACCTCGCCCGATTACACGCCGCCACCGGGTTCGCCGTTCTCGCATGCGCCGATCACCGCCGCGCAAGTGCCCGCCGAGGGCGAGACGGGCACCCTGGTCTGGGATCTCGGCACCATCGCCAGCGACTCCGAGGCGACCTTCGAGATTCTCTACCGCGCCCGGGTGATGGAAGATGCCGGCATTGCTCATGAGCCGTCGCTGGCGCTGGATAACACCGCGTCGCTCCATTACACCCAAGCCGACGGCGAGCCGGCGCCCCCCGAGGAGCGCCTGCGCGATAGCGCCCAAATCACGCTGCTGCAACCGTTGCTCAGTGCCATCAGCAAAACCGAGCGCAGCGGCCTGACCAGTCCCGCCACCGTTAACATCGGCGGCGACCCCATGCTGTTCCGGTTGGAGGCCTGTAACGCCGACGGGCTGGCGCCGGCCTACAGCGTCGCCGTCACCGATGAGTTGCCGCCGGAGCTGGATATCGCGACCCTTAGTGCGCCGGTAGTGGCGTTGGACGGCGTTGCACTGGACGCCGCCGACTACGTCTACACAGCGCCGACAGAGCGGGGCGGCAGCATGGCGTTCCTGCTTGAGGTGCCGGTGCTCCCCGGTCAGTGCCTGACCATCGATTACGACATCGGGTTCCACCTGGACATCCCGGCCAACAGCAGTTGGGCCAATAGCGCGACCCTGGACGAGTACTGGTCGTTGCCGGCCGCTAGCGGCCAGCGTTATGGACCACTGGGCCCGGCGAGCTTCGTCATGCAGAACATGGTCGACGACCCGGGCGCCCCGGCCAAAGCCCGCTTATCGGCCGAGGATGCGACTATAGGCGAGCTGGTCGAGTATGAGATCAGCGTGCCCGGAGCGCCGGTCAACGCCATTCTCCACGACCTGGTCATCAGCGATGTGCTTGACCCGCGCCTGGAACTGGTGTCGGTGACCGAGGTCAGCGGCAACGACATCGACCTGATCGAGCTCGACCCCACCGAGCCGGGCGAGGTTCGACTGGGCGTCGCCCAGCTGCCGGCCCACCAACAAGCGGTGGTGCGCCTTGTCGCCCGTGTCGTCAACGACGAGCAGGTTAACGGCGGCGATTTCATTAACAATACCGCCCACTACCATTTCCGCTACACGGCGGGCGGCGATCAGCTATTCGGCGGCGAAGCCAGCGCCGAGCCGGTCCGCATCGTCGAGCCGGAGCTGAGTGTGGCCAAGGACGTGGCCAACCTTAGCCAGCCGGGCGATGCGCCGGTGGCCGGCGACATCCTGCGCTACACGGTCAGCTTGACGGCGGCCGGCGGGGCGGCGGGCGACGACTACTCGGATGCCTTCGATGTCAGCCTGTTCGACAGCCTCAGCCTCGGCCTGGCCTACGTGCCCGGCAGTGCCACCGTGGACGGCGGCAACACCATCGGCGACCCCACTATCGACGGCGACGGGCTGACCGCCGAACAAAGTCTTACCTGGACCCTGGCCGACGGCACCGCGGCCATTAACGTGGCCGAAGGCAGCACGGTAGAGGTCGTCTACGACGTACGGGTGCTGGACAATGTGCAGCCCAACCAGACGCTGGCTAATAGCGTCAGCGTCCAGTGGACGGGCCTGGACGGCCCCAGCGAACATCAGCGCGATGGTAGCGGCGTGCCGGAATGGAACGACTACTACGCCGGCCCGGTCACCGCGACGGTGGTCGTTGAGGATCTCACCACCCTACGCAAGACGCGGTTGGACGATACCTTCGGTAGCGCCGATGCCGACGTGCGGGTCGGCGACTTCGTCGATTACGAGCTGCGCCTGGGCTTGCAGGAAGGCACGCACGAGGCGGTGCAGATCACCGACACCTTGCCGCGTGGGCTGATTTTCGATGCCGTCGTCAGCGTCGATCGTTTTGGCGAGCCGGCGACCGTAAGCCCCGAGATCAGCGGCGATCCGGCGGCGGGGCCGACCACGGTCAGCTTCGATCTGGGTACCGTCGTCAACCCCGGCGGCGGTAGCGCCGACGATAACTACCTGGTCATCGTCTACCGCGCGCGGGTGCTGAACGAGGTCCATCCTTGGGAGGACAGCCTGCCGCTGACCAACAGCGCCGATCTGCAATACAGCACGGCTACCGGCCCTGTCGAACTGCGCGACGAGGCAACGGTTAACCTCGTGCAGCCGCGACTGGCGGTGAGCAAGAGCGCGTTGCCGGCGGGCGGCGGTACGGTGGTCGAGGCCGGCGAGGTGGTTACCTACACCGTCGACATCCGCAACACCGGCGCCGCCCCGGCTTACGACACCGTGCTGGAAGATGTGCTGCCGGCGGGCCTGCGGCAAGGCGGCGTGACCACCACCGGCATCAGCCTGGTGGATAGCACCGACGGGACGACCGTCGCGACCCTCCCGCTCCTTGAGCCGGCCTACGATGCCGACTCCGGCACCGCGATCTGGGACTTCGACAGCGGCGTGGCCGACGCTTACACCATCCCGGTGGGGCAGGCGCTGCGGGTGGTTTATCAGGTCACGGCCGATGCCGGGCTGGGCGCAGGGCAGACCCTGACCAACAGCGCCAGGGTGGTGCACTACTACTCGTTCGACAGCAACGCGGTGCCGCCCGGCGGCGCGGTGGAGCAGCGCGAGCGCTACGGCCCGAGCGATACCGCGAGTGCCACCTTGAACACCTTAACGCCGTCGGCGCTGCAAAAAGCCAACACGCAGCCGACCGCCGCCATCGGCGAGCCGTTCCGCTACCGCATCACGGTGCCGGCGGAGCCGGTTAATACCGCGTTGTACGATGTGCGCATTCAGGACGATCTCACCGCCTCGGCGGCGGATCTGAGTTTTGTCGCTGTGACCAAAGTATCCGGCTCGGCGGACTGGACGCCGGAGAACACCGGCGATGCCACCGGCGTGATCATCGCCGATCCGGCCAACGGCATCGACATCCCGGCCGGCGAGCAGGTGGTGATCGAGCTGGAAGTGGTGCTGGACGACAGCGCCACCAACGTGAGCGGGTTACGCTTCCGCAACACCGCCGACTATAGCTACAACGCAGTCAAGGGCGACGAGAGCAGCCGGGTCGAAAACCCCGCGCACGAGGGCACCACGGCGGAGATGACAATCGTCGGCCCCGACACCCTGCGCCTTCTGAAAACCGGGCCGGACATCATGCGGGTGGGCACAGCGGACGGCTTCACCATCGCTGTCGAGAATACCGGCAGCGGCCCGGCCTGGGGCGTGACGGTCACCGGCCTGTTGCCGGAAGGCATGTGCGAAGCCGCGCCTGCCGATTTCGTTGCGCACATCGAGGCGGCGGACGGCACCACAGTGGCCGCGCTGGAGCCGGATACCGACTACCGCGTCGACTACGCCGGCGAGCCGGACTGTCTGCTGCGCCTGACGCTGGAGTCGGCCACGGCCGTTATTCAGCCCGAGCAGCGTTTGATCGTTACCTACCAGGCGGAGCTGGACCCGACGGTTGCCGACGGTAACCTGCTGACCAGCGTTGCCGGTGCCACCGAGTGGTTCGGTGCCGATCCGACCGGCCCTGCCCGCGCCTACATCGGCAACCTCACCGACGGCACCCCGGACGACATGACCGACGAGCAGGACGCACACACCGTGCTGGCCCGCGCCCCGGTGGTGGCGGTGGAGAAATCGGTGGTCAATGCCACCACCGGCCAAGATCCGGGCAGCGATGCCGAACCCGGCGACACGCTGCGTTACACCCTGGTGATCCGCAACGACAGCGACTTCGAGGTGCCGGATGCGCAGGTGGTCGATCACCTCAGCACCTACTTCGCGCCCGACAGCCTGGTGCTGATCGACGTGCCCTCCGGTGCCGATAGTAGCCACAGCGACCCTGCCGGCGGCGAGAACGGCACCGGCCTGCTGGACATCCGCGACCTCGCGCTGAGCCCGCAGGGCGAGGCCGGCGACACCCTGACCTTGGTGTTCGAGGCAACGCTTGCGCCGGTGATCCAGAGCGGCACCCTCGTCCTCAATCAGGCGCGGCTATCGGCGCCCAATATGGGCGCGGTGGACAGCAACGAGACGAGCACCCTGATCGAATCGGCCCCCGCCTTCGAGGTTGAGAAGGTGTCTCAAATCATGAGCGGGGACCCGAACGTGCTGATGGCCGGCGAAGTGTTGCGCTACACCTTAACCGTGCGCAACATCGGCTCGGAGCACGCCCGCCAGGTGGTCCTACGCGACCCGATTCCCGAGTTCACCCGCTATGTCCCCGACAGCACCCGGCTCAACGGCGAGCGGGTGGCCGATCCGGCGCAAGGGGTCTCGGCGCTGGAAAACGGCTTGTTGATCAACGCACCGGAAGACACTACGCCGGGCGTGCTGCGCGCCGACCCCGAGGCCGGCGCCGATAATGTAGCGACAGTGACCTTCGAGGTGCGGGTCGACGACGACGTGCTCGACGGCACGATCATCTCCAACCAGGGCTTCGTCGTCGGCGAGGGCACGGACGGCGCGACGCCCGAGCAACCGTCCAACGATCCGCGGACGCCGACGCCGGACGATCCTACCCGCGATATCGTCGGCAATCTGCCGCTGATCGGCGCGCACAAGACGGTCGCCATCGAAGTCGATCTGGGCTCGCCCGGTATTGTCGATCCGGGCGACACGCTGCGCTACACCATCCGCATCGACAACTTCGGCGCCATTCCCGCCACCGAGGTGCGGCTCATCGACGATGTGCCGGAGCACACGACCTACGTGGCCGATTCGCTGCGGCTCAACGGCCAAGCGGTGGGGCAGCCGGACGGCGGCGTCTCGCCCTTGATCGGCGGCATTCCGGTGCATTCGCGCGATCAGGCGGCCGGCAGCGGCATTCTCTCGCCCGGCGATTACGCGCTGGTGACCTTCGACGTACGAGTCGATGACGGCGTACCGGCCGGCACCCTCATCAGCAACCAGGGTTCGGTCGTCAGCAACGAGCTGCCCACCGAGCCCACCGACGCCGACGGCGACCCCTCCAACGGCCATCAGCCCACGGTGGTGGTGGTCGGCGAGAGCCAACAACTGACCATCGACAAGCAGGTGCTAGTGGTCGGCGGCGGCGAGGCCGAAGCCGGCAAGACCCTGGAGTACCTGATCACGGTCACCAACATCGGCAGCCTGCCGGCCGTCGACGTGCAAATCAGCGACGACCTGCGGCCCCCGCTGGGCGAGCTGATCGAGTATGTGGCCGACAGCGCAACGCTGGACGGCGCGACCGCCGGCGTAACCTACGATGGCGGCATTCTGCGTGCCGATTACGCCGCCGTTTATGGCGATTTGCCGCCCGGTGTCAGTACCGAGCTGCGCTTCCGCGCGTTAATCGATGCCGAGCTGCCCATCGGCACCCGCATCGCCAACACCGCCGAGGCGAGCTGGAACAATCCGCAGCAGACCGTTACCGACACCGTCTACATCGATGTCGGCGGCCTTCCGGGCACGGCGATGCTGAACGGCCTGGTTTGGCACGATGTCAACTTCAACCGGGAGATCGACGACGCCGAGCGCCTGTTCGCCGACTGGACGGTGGAGCTGCATAGAAACGGCCAGCGCATCGGCGCGACCCAGACCGACGAGGTCGGGGCCTACCTGTTCCGCGGCCTAACGCCGAACGAGGGCACCGACGACCGCTACGAGCTGCACTTCGTCGCCCCCGGCGCCGGCCCGGACACCGCGCGGCTCGGGTATGGCCATTCGCCGTTCGACAACGGCCCGCAGCGGATCGGCGAGATTGTCGCCGGCTCCGGCGCCAACCTACAGAACCTGAGCCTGCCCATCGAGCCCAACGGCGTGGTGTACGACGCGGTGCGTCGCACGCCTATTGCCGGTGCGGTGCTGACGCTGGTTCGGGCTTCGTCCGGCACGGCACTGCCCGAGCGCTGCTTCGACGATCCGGCGCAGCAGGATCAGGTAACCGGCATTTTCGGTCACTATAAGTTCGACTTGAACTTTAGCGACCCATCCTGCCCGGTGGGCGGCGAATACCTGATCAAGGTGACGGCACCGGCAAGCGGCTACGACGCGGCCCCCTCGCGTATCATTGCGCCGCAGAGCCACGCCGACACGGACGCCTTCGAGGTCATCTCCTGCGCCGGCGGCGCGGAGGATGCGGTGCCCGCCACCCCCAACCACTGCGAGGCCGAGGCATCGGCGTATGCGCCGTCGACGGCTATCGCGCCGGGCGCGATCGGCACCCGCTATCACCTGCACCTGCGGCTTGGCGATGGCCACATACCGGGCCAAAGCCAGCTCTTTAATAACCACATCCCGCTCGATCCCGAGCTGGACGAAGCCATCGCCATCACCAAGACGGCGGCGCTGGTCAATGTCTCGCGCGGCGATCTGGTGCCCTACGTCATCACCGTGCGGAACACGCTGGACGCGGAGCTCTACCAAATGAGCATCGTCGACACGTTACCGCCGGGCTTCAAGTACGTGGAGGGTTCGGCTCGCATGGACGGACACGAGGCCGAGCCGAGCGTGGAGGGCCGGCAGTTGACCTGGGATCGACTGGATGTGGCGATAGACGGCGAGCACCGGCTGGAGTTGTTGGCCATCGTCGGCGCCGGCGTGTCCGAGGGGACCTACGTTAACCGGGCGCAGGCCTTCAACGCGCAAACCGGCGAGCCCTTATCCAACGAGGCGACCGCCTCCGTGCGGGTGGTGCCCGATCCGACCTTCGACTGCACCGACATCATCGGCAAGGTGTTCGACGATGCCAACATGAACGGCCGCCAGGACCCCGATGAGCCGGGCATCGCCGGCGTCAGGATCATTAGCGCGCGCGGACTGATCGCCACCACCGATCAGCACGGCCGCTTCCACATCACCTGTGCCGCCGTGCCCGACGAAGACCGAGGCAGCAACTTCATCCTCAAACTCGACGACCGCAGCCTGCCCAGCGGCTACCGCGTCACCACCGAGAATCCGCTGGTGCTGAGGGCAACCCGAGGCAAGATGATCCGCTTTAACTTCGGCGCGACGCTCCACCGCGTGATCGGCCTGAGCGTTGCCGAAGAGGTCTTCGAGCCCGGCTCCACCGAAATACGCCAGCAGTGGGAGTCGCGCCTCGACTTGTTGCTGGAGGAGCTGGGCAAGTCGCCGTCGATCCTGCGCATTAACTACCTCGCCGAGATCGAAGACCCCGCGCTGGTGCGCAGGCGGATCAATGCGATTCGGCGCGAAGTGACCCGGCGCTGGGAAGAGCAAGAGTGCTGCCTGGAGCTGACGATCGAGACGGAGGTCTTCTGGCGCCGCGGCGAGCCTCCGCAAAGGCGGGGGAGAAGATGATGCACCGTTATCGCAGGGAAGTGCCGGCGACCGGCATAACGCTCGGAAAAAAGACAACAAGAATGGCTAAATACACACGTTTCATACTGGCCTCGGCATTGCTTCTACTGCCCGTCGCAGCGGTGGCCGGCGAGCCGGCTTTCGAGCCGGCCCCGGCCAACGCCGGGACGGTTCGGGAGGCAAGGCAACTGGGGGAGGCGGTTGAGCGTCAGCTTCCGCACGACGGCGCCTACCGTCAGTGGGTCCAGGACGAGGCCGTTTATGAGGAAGACTGGAGCGATCGTATCGAGCAGCGGGAGGTGGTGGAGATACTGGCCCGCACCGTGAAACTGCGGAACGTGGTGCCGCCGATCCCGTTCGGCTCCGGCGACGTAGAGATTCCGCCGGCCTATGTCGAACAGCTGCGCGATGTGCTTGCCGAAATAAAGGACCGCGACAACGTTCGTCTGCACTTCGTCGGGCACTCCGACGTCGTACCCCTATCCGCCTCGCTGGAGGCGGTGCACCGCGACAACCTGGGCCTGTCGCGCGAGCGGGCCGGGGCGGCGGCGGAGTTTTTCCTCGCGGCGCTGGATCTGCCGCCGGAGGCCGTCTCCTTCGAAGGGCGGGGCGAGCTAGAACCGCTCGCCAGTAACGCCACCGAAGCCGGCCGGTCGATGAACCGCCGGGTCGAGGTCGAGGTGTGGTACGACGAGATGGAGGAGCAGCTGGCGGCGGAGCCGGTGGTGGTGCCTCGGGAGTTGCACCGGGTCCAGGTATGTCGGGCGGAGACCGTGTGCTTGCTGCGCTACAAGGAAGAACATTCCCAGCGTGCCCGCGTCAAGAACCTGGTTCCGCCGCTCCACTACGGCGAGGATGCCGTCTCGGTCCCGGAGAGTTTTCGGCAGCAGATTCTGCAGACCCTGGACGACTTGCAGGTAAGGCAGGGCAGGCGAAACGTTGTCGTCCGCTTTGTCGGCTACGCCGATAACAGTCCGCTGGAAGGCCGCGATCTGCGCATCTACGGCGATCACCTGGCGCTATCCCGCGCGCAGGCACGGCGCGTTGCCCTGACCGTGCAGGAAGCCCTGCTGTTGCCCAGCCACAGCGTCGAGAGCGACGGCTTAGGCAGTGCCCGGCCCGTGGCCTCGAACGAAACGGCGTCGGGGCGCGCGATGAACCGCCGCATCGAAGTGGAGTTTTGGTACGACGATCCGCTGCAGGAGCTGCCGGACGGCCCGCAACTGTGCCCGCAACCGGGGAACGAGGAAACCGTAACGCGGGTTTACGATCCACCCTCGGGGCCGCTGGAGGCCATCCCCTTCCAAGGCGGCCGGCCGGTGGTCACGCCGGCGTATTTGCAACGTCTGGGCGAGGTCATGGCGGAGATCGGCGACCGAGAGAACGTGCGGGTGCGGCTTATCGGTTACACCGCCAACAGGCCCCTGGACCGGCGTACCGCCATGGCGTACGGGGACGACATCGGCCTGTCCACCGCGCGGGCGCTGCGGGTCTCCGAGCTGGTGAAAGAAGGGCTGGCGCTGAGCGATCGCGAGGTCGAGCACGAAGGGCGCGGTTACGTGCAGTCGCCCGACGTGGTCAACGCCGGTTTCATCGAGTCCGACACGTCGCGCGTCGAGGTGCAGGTTGTCTACGATGAGGCGGTGCCCCTAAACGACCTCGATGCGCTCGACATTACCCCCGTCCGGCGCGAAGTGACGCCGGTCGACCCGTTCGCGCTGAACCTCATGCGCATCACCGTCGACGGCCAGCCCCTCGACGACCCGAACAAAAGCATGCAGGACGTGCAGCGTTGCACCGACGTAGCCTTCGACCAGGCCGATATCCGTTTCAAGTTCGATAGCCTTGCGCTCAAGCCGCGCCTGAACGTTACCGCCTGGCCCAACACCCTGCGGTACCAAGACGACCCGGAAACCGAATTTCCGGACAATTTGGTCCGCTTCGAGGCGTACAGCAACTACCCGGCCTTTATCGCACGCTCGGAGGTGCGGATATTCGACGCCGAGCGCTCGACCCGCGACGAGCCGCTTGCCGTCGTACCCCTCGGCGATGCCGGCCGCGGCGAATGGCTGCCGCATTTCGAGGCCAGCCCGGCCCCCCGGCGCGAGCTCAAGTACGTGCTGCGAGTGTATGACGAAGCAGGGCGCTTCGACGAAACCGCGCCGCAGGCCCTGTGGGTGATCGACAGCCTCTCCGAGGAAACGCGGGCGCGGGATGCTCAGCGCGAGTTGCGGGTCGGCTACGGCGAGAACCGCTTAGCGTTACAGAATATCCCCCTTACCGGCGGCACGATCACAGTGCACGGCTCGGATATCCCGCCGGATCACACCGTCTGGGTCGCCGGCGAGCCGGTGCCGGTAGGCGCGGAGCACGACTTCATCGCCGAAAAGATTCTGCCTGCCGGCCTACATACCGTGGAGGTCGCCGTTCTCGATGCCTATGGCAGCGGCGAGCTCTTCCTGCGCGATCTGGAACTCAAACGCAGCGATTGGTTCTATGTCGGCATCGCCGACCTGACCGTGTCCCATTCCGACACCAGCGGGCCGGCTGGGTTAGTCTCTCAGAAGGACATCTACGACAGCGGCCTGTCCACCCATGGCCGGCTCGCCGGATACGTACGCGGCAAATTCGGCAACGACTGGCAGCTTACCGCCAGCGCCGACACCCTTGAGGGGCCCGTCGAGGATTTGTTCAGCAACTTCATGGACAAGTCGCCGGACGCCTTGTTTCGGCGCATCGATCCGGATTACCACTACCCCAGCTACGGCGACGACAGCACGGTAGAAGAGGGCGCGCCGACGCTGGGCAAGTTCTACCTAAAGTTGCAGCAAGGGGATAACTACGGCCTATGGGGTAACTTCAAGGTCGCCTACGTGGACAACAGCCTGGCCCACGTCGACCGCGGCCTCTACGGCGCCAACGTTCACCTACGCTCCGCCGACACCACCAGCTTCGGCGAACAGCGCTTCATGGTCGACGGCTTCGCGGCGCAGCCGGGCACCGCTGCCAGCCGCGACGAATTCCGCGGCACCGGTGGCTCCCTATACTACCTGCGGCATCAAGACATCCTCATGGGCTCGGAGCGTGTCCGGGTAGAAGTTCGCGACAGGGATTCCGGCCTGGTCGTCGCGGTTAAAAACCTAGTACCGGGGCTGGACTACAGCATCGACTACCTGCAAGGCCGGATCGTGCTCGCCCGGCCGCTGTCCGGCACCGCCGAGGACGACCTGCTGATCGACACCGGGGCCGGGGCGGGCAACGAGGCTTACCTCGTCGCTCGCTACGAGTACACGCCGGGCTTCGAAGAGTTGGACACCCTGTCCAGCGGGGGGCGCGTGCATTACTGGTTCGGCGATCACCTGCGGCTGGGCATGACCGCCAACCGCGACAGCGACAGCGACGAAACCAGCCAACTCGGCGGGGTCGACGTCATCGTGCGCAGAAATGCGCAGACCTGGCTGAAACTGGAAGGCTCGCGCAGCGAAGGCGCGGGTATCGATACCCTGCACTCGGTAGACGGCGGCTTCAGTTTCGGCGGCAGTCAGGGCTTAGTGGAGCCGGGCGAGCGCGCCAACGCCTACCGTGTCGACGCAAGCCTGGCCTTGTCCGATCTGCATCCCGGCACCCAGGGCCGGGCGACCTTGTACCACCAGCACGTGGGCGCAGGCTACTCGGCGCCGGGGCTGATTACCGACAAGGACACCGACAAATACGGCGGCAGCCTCGTCATGCCGCTCACGGACAACCTGAGCACCACGGTCAAGACGGACCACACCGTGCAGCGCGGCGGCCTCGATACCGCCGCCGCCGAAGTCAATCTCGACTACGCGCTCGACGCCCACTGGACCCTAGGCACCGGCATGCGGTACGACTCCCGCAAAGACAAATCGCCGGAGGTGCCCTTAACCCAGCGGGAAGGCAACCGTACCGACGCGGTGGTTCGCGCCACCTACGATACGCGCGCGCGTTGGATGAGCTTCGGTTATGTGCAAGAGACGGTAAACACCACCGGCAACCGCGAGAGCAACGCCCGCGTGGGCGGGGGCGGCGCCTACCGGCTCACGGACCGCTTTACCCTAAACGCCGAAGCCTCCACGGGCGATCTGGGCGAGGCCGGCCGGCTCGGGGCGGAGTTCCTTTACTCCGACCGCACGACGTTCTACGCCAACTACGGGCTGGAAAACGAGCGCACCGACAACGGTCTGCGCGCGCGCCGGGGCAACCTAGCCTCAGGCTTCCGCACGCACTACTCCGATACCGCGAGCGTGTATGTAGAGGAGCGCTACACGCACGGCGACGTACCCACCGGGCTTACCCACTCCGCCGGCGTGGATCTCGCCCCCGCCGACCGCTGGACCTTCGGCATCAGCGGCGACTACGGAACGCTGCGAGACAACAACACCAGTGCCGAGATCCAGCGGCGCGCGGTGGGCGTGCGCGTCGGCTACGGCTTCGAGACAGTCAAGCTCTCCAGCGCGGTCGAGTACCGCGAAGACAAACTCGAGTCCGAAGACCTCAGCGTGTCCGAGCGTAGCAGTTGGCTCCTAAAAAACCGGCTAAGGTATCAGCTCAACCCCGACTGGCGCTTCCTCGGCAAGTTCGATTACGCCTACAGCGAGAGCTCCCAAGGCGCGTTTTACGACGGCCGCTACACCGAAGCCGTGGCCGGTTACGCCTACCGCCCCGTGCACCACGACCGCTTGAACGCTCTGTTCAAGTACACGTACTTCTACAACCTGCCCTCATCGGGCCAGGTAACCGGCGGAGGAACGACCGCCTCGTTCGTGCAGAAGAGCCACATCGTGGCGCTGGACGCTCTCTACGACCTGACGCCGCGCTGGTCGGTGGGCGGCAAATACGCCTATCGCCACGGCCAGCTCGCCATGGATAGAGACGACCCGGAATTCTTCTCCAGCCGGGCGCACCTTTACATCGCCCGCGCCGACTGGCGCTTCGTCCGCCACTGGAGCGGCCTGATGGAAGCGCGCCTGCTCGATCTACCGGACGCGGGGGACAGCCGCAGCGGCGCCTTGGTAGCCGTGTACCGACACTTCGGCGACAACTTCCGGCTCGGCGCCGGCTACAACTTCGCCGAGTTCTCGGACGATCTAACCAATCTCGATTACGATCACCAAGGATTCTTCATCAACATGGTCGGGGCGTTCTAAGCCCCGGTCGGGGGGCGGGGTGTCCTTCTGCCCCCGGCAATTAGCCGATAACGCTAGTGGCGAATGATGATGCGTTTCTTTACTACTGTATTTGGCTTTCTCTCGTTAGCCCTGGCTCTTTCTTCTGCGGGAGCGTCGTCGAATCCTTGCCATTTGCTGGCCGGTGCTGTGCCGGAGAAAGTGCATGGAATGCTGGAAGTGTCTGATGGGACAGATGCTTATGAAGGGAAGAGCATCATTTATTACGCTGCGGTGTTGGGAAGGGTCGGCGCGGTTGATGCCTGGGTGTCGGAGGAAAATTGGCGGAGCTTAGACCCTGACATCTTTAGTGGAGCGGTTATCGCAGGCCAGGTAGAGGTTGTTAACGTTCTGTTAAATTCAGGCGTTGACCCGGATTGGCGAGATAGCAATGGTGCGACAGCTCTTTTAGCGGCGGCAGCGTGTGAAAGACTCGACATGGTGGAGCTCTTGATTGAGGCTGGCGCCGATGTGAATGCCCATAATAACGATGGGCTGGACCCACTAATACAGGCCATTGTTTTGGGTGATATCGATATCGTCCTTGCGTTGCTAAACGCCGGCTTTGACTTAAGCCAATCACGGCTTGTTAATGGGCTGGGGCCTCGAGATGTCGCCGAGCGCGTGGGGAACGATGAGATCCTTAAGCTTCTCTATGCGCAGTAAGTATTTTCAGCGTCGGACTGCCTGCTTCGGTTCGTGTCGTACGGGCGCTGAGAGCGAGAGCTGCTTGCCGAAATCGGCCTGAGCGGCGCGCAGAGGCACCCATAAGGTTTGTGCGTTTACGGGAGTTTCCAGCCGCATTTGCCAACTGAAAAGAACGGAAGGATAAGTGAGTGCAAGGGAAACGTCGTATTACAGCGGGGGCGTTGGCCCTAGTTTTAGGTTTATCGCTTGGTGTTCAAGCCACCGCTAAAGAGCCTGCCTCATTGTCGGCGAGTATCGCGAATCACCTCACGGCTTCTCAACCTACCGAGCGTTATACGGCGTGTGTCGTTCTTGCCGAGCTAGACGCCTCTGACGATGCTTTGGCTTCGCTTACAGGCTATGCGGAAAATTCGGCCGATCCTATCGATCGGCTTTGCGCCACGTATGCGTTAGCGCGTTTAACGCAAGAAACGGGCGCTACCGAGCGCTTTTTGGCCATTTACACAGCAGATGACGATCTAGCCGGGACTTTGCGGCGTCGGCACGAGCAGGCGGGGTATCCGCTGGGGCTTCAAGCGCCGCCTGAGCGTTATCTCGCAGAGTTAGCAATTGGCGATGATGTCGCTCTAGACGCCTTACTCTCTCAGCTGCGGGATGTTGATGGCGTACAGGGGCAGGCGTTAATCGATTCTGTTACAGCACTGTTTCGGCGGAAACCTGAACGCGTCCAGCGGGTTGCGGAGGAGGCGGGGGTTTATCTGAGCGACGTTAATGTAGACCGGCATGGAGGCTGTAACGATGACTGAGTTGCTCTTTGTTAGCATTTCCAATCGTTCGCAGCCCGGTCGGGTAGCCCCACCTCGTTGACCCGGTTGCGAAGCCGATGCTCCCGACCAATTCGACCATTTTGTTGTCTAACGTTACCGGGCGAGTGGATCGTAACCGTCAGCCAGATTCATGGTGTTAACAATGTGACACCCAGCTAGCCGCCCTCGGCTCACTGAGTGGCAAAGGCGGTTCACTTAGCGCATTGGGTGTCCCGCGAAGCTCGACTGCCGATTGGAGGTAACCTATCGATTTGCAAGGGTTTTTGATGGTCCTCGATAAAGTTAAGCTAGCCTACGAAGGCGGCCAACTTGTCGTACACTTCATTGACGGCAAGCTGGAACTAACTCTAGAGAAGATCGGCGACCAAGAACTTGAAGTAGCTCGGAATGTGCTTCGGCGCGCCAAGAACAGTAAGAACCCTGTTGCTGACCGTCGCTCGGCCTGTACGCTCATTGAACTCGCCATGAAGCGGTTCGAGACGGCTGGCAACAACGAGATGGCCCGCTTTTTCGGGTCGCTTAGCAATCAAGTTTCTTACTATCAGAAGGCTGTTCAAACAGCCTGTTTGCTCGCGTTCACCTGGAACGAACTCGGCGAGTATGAGCACGCACTGGAGTTCAGGAAGAAGGCTTACCTGCTCTTTCAAGATCTTACTTACGCCACGTTGATGGAAGCGGCCGGCGACCAGATGCATTTTGACAAAGTCACCTCTCGGCTCTGTAAAGAAGAACGGGCACTCGATAAGGTGTTGTCGAAGCTGACGTGCCAAGACTGCGGCCATACCGATCCGATGCACACCAGGAAATGCCAATGTGGCATTACTGAATGCGTATGTCATGCGATGGGACGAGTGTATCGAGAGCGGATGGGAAGTGAGCGCTCATGTGTCCCGCGTTTTGTTCTTGAGAGTAGGTAGCTGGTCACGCCGAACCAGGCGCTGCACCTGACCGGCTGGGCACAACGGCTTTCCAGATTCGTAGCCCACCGAGCCCCGCCGGCAGGTGAGCTGTGTCCTTGGGCGGAGAAAGGATGACTGCTATGAATGATGATCTGTCGAACCTGAAGAGGCAGACTCAGCCAATGCCAGATTTTGTCAGCGCAGCTCTCGAAGAGCGTGGCCTGTGGGAGGAATACCAGCAGCGCCCTGCGTACCAACGCAACGACTATCTCGGCTGGATCAACCGAGCCAAACGCCAGGAGACAAAAGACAAGCGCCTCAAACAGATGCTGGACGAGCTCGAGCAAGGCGGCGTCTACATGAGCATGAAGCATGCGGCGTCACGGAAGTCGTGAGGTGTTTGTTATGGGGGAAAAGGGGACAGATTTATTATTCTCATTCTCCCGTCATCGCTTGGTATGAGGTCGGCGGCTTGACGGGCGAGTAAATAAATCTGTCCCCTTTTGCGGTCCCTTTTGCGAGTACCATGACCGCCTCCAGCGCGGCACCTCAGCGGCCGCGGGTAACGACGAAGCGTTCGAAATCCGCTCCCTCCAGAGGGCGGCTCAAGTAGTAGCCCTGCACGCTGTCGCAGTCATTCTCGGCGAGAAATTCCAGGGCCTCCTGACTCTCGACGCCCTCGGCTACGATGGACAGGTGCAGGGTGTGCCCCATCCGAATGATCGCCTGAACGATAGCGGCGTCATTCGGATCGCTGCTTATATCCCGTACAAAGGCTTGATCTATCTTGAGATCATCCACCGGCAGCTGCTTGAGATAACTCAGGGACGAATACCCCGTACCGAAGTCGTCGATCGACAGGCGTATCCCCAACGCCCTGAGCTCGTTCAGCCGCGTCAGCGCCGCGGCTTCGGTCATTACCATGCTCTCGGTCAGCTCCAGCTCCAGCAGACGCGGCGGCAAGCCGCTGGCTTCCAAGGCCTTGCGGATGCTGCGGATGATAGTCGGGCGCCGAAACTGGGCCGCCGAGACGTTTACCGCAATGCGCAGTTCTGGCAGCCCCGCCAAGCGCCAGGCCTGCGTCTGCCGGCAAGCCTCGGCGAGAACCCAGTCGCCGATCTCGAGGATCAGTCCGCTGTCCTCCGCAACCGGGATAAATCGGTCTGGCGGAATCATTCCCTGCGCGCCGTGGCGCCAACGCAGCAGCGCCTCGGCGCCGACCACCAATCTCGACTTCAGACTGACCTGGGGCTGGAACTGCAGCATCAGCTCTTGCCGCTCCAGGGCCCGGCGAAGATCGTGCTCCAGGTGCAGCCGCTCCATCGCCCGCTGGTTCATCTCCGGGATGAAGAACTGAAAGTTGTCGCGGCCGGCCTGCTTGGCGTGGTACATCGCAATGTCCGCGTGGCGGACAAGCTCTTCCGGATCGCGTCCGTCCTCCGGGAAGACGCTGATACCCATGCTGGTGGAGATATGCAGCTCGTGCGCAACCACCCGATAAGGTGCCGCGATCCGCTGCACGATCTGCGCAGCGAGGTTCGCGACCGCCTCCAGTGATTCTTCCTCCGTCAACAGGATGGCGAACTCGTCGCCACCTTGCCGGCTGACCGTATCGGTGGGGCGGACACAGCCGAGCAGCCGCCGGGCAACTTGCGCCAGCAGCTTGTCTCCCACCGGATGTCCCAGCGTGTCGTTAATGTGCTTGAACCTGTCCAGGTCCAGATACAGGAGTGCCAGCCGGTGGCCATGGCGCTCTGCAGTAGTCACGGCCTGCAGGATACGATCGTGCAGGAGCGCCCGGTTGGGTAGACCGGTGAGCGGATCGTGCACGGCCTGATAACTGAGTTGCTTGGCGAGGGCACGAGTTGTAGTGACGTCGTGCAGCACCAACACGGAGCCGATCAGCCTGCCCGCAGCCGAGCGCAGGGCCGTGGCCCGCAGCTCCACAGAGCGCGCTTCGGCGCTTGGCTGTAGCAGCACAACTTCCAGGGGCTGCGTACCCCCTCCGCCGCCACGGCGTAGCTGATGCACGGGGTTCTCCAGCCGCTGTTGGCTCACTTCGTCGCGCAGAGGCACCACTTCGTCCACCGGCCGGCCGGCAGCCTCCATACGCTGCCACCCGCACAGCGCCTCCGCAGCCGGATTCAGGTAGGTAACGCAGCCACGCATGTCGGTGGTGACAACTCCGTCGGCTATGGACTCAAGGGTCACCTGGGCACGCTCGCGCTCGCGATCCAACTCCCCCAGTGTCTGCTTATAGGCCGTGATGTCGGTATTGATGCCCATCGCGCCGATCAGCCTGCCGCGGGCGTCGTAGAGCGGGCCACCGCTGCTACTGACGGTCACGAGACTGCGTCCTTGCGACGCTGCACCAGCTCGAGGTGGAAGGATCTCCACTCCTTATGCGGGCGCTGTATGCCGCTCTGGAAGCGCCCGCGCTCCTCCGGTAGTTGCAGAAACGTGAAGTCGCGCCCGATCATTTCTTCCGGCGTATAGCCATACACCGACTGGACCGCTTGGTTGACGAAGGTAATCCGCCCGGCGGTGTCGATCGACCAGATAACGGCGCCGGAGGTTTCTACCAGCTGGCGATACCGAGCCTCGCGCTCCGCCGGAGTCCCACCCCCTTGATCCCGTGCGGCTCGGCGAAACCGAAGCTCCATACCTGACCGCAACCACCGGAGCAGCGCGTCCGCGGGCCGACTCAGCAGGTCTGGAGCGAAACCCGTCACCACGATCCACGCACTCTTCAGGCGACGGTGCACCCTCCTCAAAAGGCGCTCTGGGCCTGCGGCCGACTGTTTTCGGGAAACCATGACCAAGCTCCTGAGAGAGAACGCGCAGTGGGGGCGATCACGTCCGACGCGTGAGCGTGATACCCCTATGATGAAATTCACTTTGGGCTGGCCTGGCGGCAGACAAGCAAGCGTATGCGAAATAGCAATGGGACACCCAGCCAGCTGCCCTCGGCTCACGGAGTGACAAAGGCGATTCACTTAGTGCATTGGGTGCCCGCGAAACTCTGAAATCAAAACCTTACAACTTGCCACGTTTGCCTTGGGCTCTGTGCCTTCCCCCTCGCCTATGGCACTATTACCAGATACTTCCCCCATACCACGAAAAACGCTGAGGGCGAGGGTATGCCGCCGCTGGAATATAACCGCTTGGACCATAAGGACATGCGCACGTCGCTAAGCCACTTGCCGGCTGAGAAACAGCAGGAACTAGAGCAGATCACCGGCCTGATTGACGAGGCGGTCAAGCCGGAACTAGTGATTCTCTACGGCAGCTATGCGCGGGGCGATTACAAAGAAGAGAAAGACCTGGCGCCGCAGCGCTGGTCCGGGCATGCCTCGGATTACGATATTTTGGTGGCGGTATCGGATAACACCACCGAATCGGACGGGGAGCTGGAACAGCAGCTTTATGAGCTGTGCAATGCGCAGCACTTCTCGGCGTCTGTCCGGCCCATCGTCCACCGCCTCAGCCACGTCAATCAAAGCCTGCGGGAAGGTCGGTATTTTTTCCTCGACATCAAGCGTGAGGGGCGCGTGTTGTTGGGCAGCAACATCGGCCCGCTGACCGAGCCGGAAGACCTACCGGCGAAAGATCGCCAGCGGATTGCACAGGAATACTTTCAGCTGTGGTTTGAAGCCGCCTCTGAATTTTTTGTTGATTACGAAAACGCTGCTAACCGCAACAGCTTAAGAAAAGCAGCCTTCTATCTTAACCAGGCTACCGAGTCTGCTTATAAGTGCATTCTCCTGGTCCATACCCTGTACTGTCCGCACGAGCATCTGCTGCGCTATCTCGCCCTCGACGCGGCCGAACACGGCCCCGTGTTTAAAGAGATCTTCCCGCACGCAACGAAGCAGGAGCGGGATATGTTCAAGCTGCTCGACAACGCTTACATCGCCGCCCGTTACCATCTCGACTTCAATGTCACTCAAGCAGACCTTGATTACTTAGCGCCCAAAGTGCAGCGTCTGCTGGACGTGACCCAAGCGCTGTGCGAGCAGGAATTGGAGCGCTTGCGGGAGGAAACTAAGAAATAAGCGTGGGCTGCATTGCTTGAGGCATGATGTCGAATGCAGAAGTTCGCTAAGGTACTGGTAATCATCAATATAGGCAGGGCGTTGTGGCAGCCAAAGCGCGGAATCATGAAGCGCGGTTTTTGCCATCATAGCGCGCGCTGTCTACTCACTGTTAGCCGTCCTGAGTGAGCGCAATGCCGAGATCGAAATACGCAGAGGCCGTCGACGAGATCCAGAGCGCCCTGCGTCCGGTGTTGAAGGCCGAAGGCTTCAAGGTCCGTGCGCGAACATTCAACCGTGTTACGGAGGACGGCCTCACCCAGGTCGTCAGCATTCAGATGGGAGCGTCGGATCCTCCGGGAACTACTTACATCCCAGGCCTCCGGGAAAACCTGCATGGACTCTTCACCGTCAATCTCGGAGTCTACGTTCCCGAAGTTGCCAGGCATCATGGTGGCGGCGAAGCGAAGTCCTGGGTTCAGGAGTACCACTGCTGCATACGTGCGCGTCTCGATGAAGCCTCCGGCGAAAAGCAGGACATCTGGTGGCACGCGCGGGCTGAAGATGCAGTGATCGCGGACGTCCGGCGTCGCCTCGACCAGGTGGGACTCCCGTTCCTCAATCGCTACTCAAGCCGGGAGAAGATCCTGGCTGAATGGCAAGACCGATCTGAGAACATGGGGGCAGGCGGTCCGCCACGGATCGTGATGGCGATCATTCTGGCCGAACATGGTCGAAAGGACGAAGCACGGGCACTGCTTGCCCTGCAGGTTCTTGAGACACGTAACCCTGGACATCCGGACTATGTGCGGAGACTCGCGAATCGTCTCAGCGTGGGAAGTCTGGACGGCTAACAACCGGTTGCAACGGACGGTCCGCTGCGCGGCCCGCCGCTGAACCGCAGCGTTATGCAATACGAGGTAAGAAATGAATAAAGGAGTATTGACATTTTCTGTGGAAAAATGGGGGCAGGTAAAACTACAAAGTCTCTTGAAGTTTCCCATGAGCGAAACGCCGTACTGCTTTCTGAAGACGAGTGGCTTACGTCAGTTTATCCAGATAGCATTAAGACACTGGAAGATTACGTAAAATATGCTGGTCGACTCAAGCCTCAAATGAAGAAGCTGGCTCAGTCGATCTTGGCAGCAGGAACTAATGTGGTAATGAACTTTCCTGCAAATACAATTCCGCAAAGAGAGTGGTTTAAAAGCATTTTTTCTTAGATCCAGGCTCCTCACGAGCTAATTTACATCGACCAGCCAAATGAGATTTGCTTGGGGCAAATCGCAAAAAGGCGGATAGAGCAGCCGCAGAGAGCGGCAACAGATACGGAAGAGATGTTTGAGCTTGTTACAAAGTACTTTGTTGCCCCCACATCTGATGAAGGGTTCAACACAACCGTAATTGCGGCAAATGCATAACAATCGCAGGCACGGCGACGCCTTTTCCATTGCGGCTTCGCCTTCATTCCAAAGCCGCGCATACTGCGGGCGTTAAGAGGCAAAGACTGTGGAAATCGTTCCTCTGGCTAATAAGAAGGAGTTCATTACTGAGTTGGCGGAACTTCACCATGCAGAATGTACGGAAAAGAGGACAGATTTATTATTCTCATTCTCCCGTCATCGCTTGGTATGAGGTCGACGGCTTGACGGGCGAGTAAATAAATCTGTCCCCTTTTGCGCGTTAGCTCTTTTGCGAACGCGGGCATTAGCTGTAGTATTATGAATATCGAAACCCTTTCAGAAAAAGTATATGAAGACCTTAATGGTCGTATCACTTCTGTCGAGGACTCAGAGGGTATCGTTATCTATTTTCTGTGTGACGACTGGAACGGATTTTCCTCGTCTAGAGTATTCCAAATCCAATGCTTCGACGTTAAAGAAAGTGATATTCAACCTACATTCTCTGGTGGGGTATTGTTTACTGCCCAGCACCCGTTGCTGTGGAACCATAACGAGACTCATGGCTATCTCTATTATTCGTCAGAGCCTGCTAACCGTTATGAAATTCTAGGTAGAGTCTGGGAGGCACACGAAAAAGTCTTCGGTGGCTGGCGTCCATTAACTGACTACGCAAACACTTATCATGCAGGCCAGTTTATCGAGTTTTGCAAAGGTACCCATGGGCAATTGGCTCAGGGGCCGCGATCTGTTTTAGACGCTTACCAGTCAGCAGTTGCGGGGTTGCTTGAGACGAAATTTGTGGCATCTTTCACACCAGAAGGCGGCTACAAGGCGTTGGTCTTTGACACTTGTTTTGTAATCTGTAAATCAGTTGCAGTAACGGAACTTACCAGCTAACCAGAGGCCTCAGTCGACCGGCTTTCCGCTGCCGCTCCAAACCAGCGGGGGGGAGGGGTCGACCTACGTAGGCTGCTGAACAAAAAAGAGAATAACCCCGAAGATGCGCGCTTTTCAGCGCTTAGCGGCTCCCTTTTGGGGGATCAATTGTTTCTCAAGGGCGAGCGCAGTCCGCGCTTAGCCGCCTGATTTCTGCCCCATAAACGGGGCGCTAAGCACGAAAAAGGTCCCGGCAAACCGGTGATTGATCCGAAGAATCAAAGGGTTCTGCAGGTCCGACCCCGGAGAGCCCCCGAAGAGCCAATGACAGTGGGACTTCTTTATGTAGAACCTCTTCGTCTCAGAGTACGAGAAAATTTTACTTCCGGCTGCTGATATTCGGGGGAGTAGTGGGGCGGCTCGCTCGTTCTGGAGGCATCTGACGAGCGAAAAAAAGCCCGACGTCGCATCGCGACTGCCGGGCTTTTTGGTATCTGGGCGAAACGCGTCGTTAGCGCAAAGCGCCCAGGTCTACCTCGTGCTTACCAGCGCGAGGCGGACGGCTTGCGCTCTTCCGCTTCGTTGACGCGGAGATCGCGGCCGCCGAGGTTCTTGCCGTTGAGGCTGCGAATGGCCGCCTGCGCAGCGTCAGCAGCCATTTTCACAAAACCGAAGCCCCGTGCACGGCCCGTTTCGCGATCCGTCATCAGACGAACTTCGTCGACTTGGCCATGAACCGCGAACATGTCGCGAACTTCTTCTTCGGTGGCAGTGAAAGGAAGGTTGCCGACGTAAATAGAGGTCATATAGATAATCAAACTCGTAAAAGTAAGGCGGCATTTCGTTGAATCGATGCGCCGCTGAGCAATCAGGGCGTACTCGGCTGGCCTGGAAACCCCATGCATGGGCAGGCGGCCGGATAGACCCGCATGATCGAGACCAGTTGTTCTTGGGAAATCCGAGAAAGGCGAGGCGGGAAGCCTCGAAACCGAGAAGGGATCGCGAAAGAATCGGTAGCGAACGGAAGTTAACATACCCGCATTCGCTAGCAGTTGCAATGCTCGATTTGAAAACGATGATGCCATTCCGCGCTCAAGGCGACGCGTTGGGCGCTCGAAGGAACCCTGATGGCGATGACGACAGCAGCAGGACACCCAGCCAACCGCCCACGGCTCGCTGAGTGACAAAGGCGGTTCGCTTAGCGCATTGGGTGTCCCGCGAAGCTCGAGGAGGCGGCCTTAGGACAACGCGCCTTGAGGTTCTCCGGGGGGCACGTCCGCCTTATCCAAAACGGCATTATTGATTATCCACTGCACCACAGCAGCCCCAACTGGAAACAGCAGGATCGCCAAGGCGCACATGACTCCCGTTTTTATTGCCGGTGGTTGCCCCTGCGCTTGCCGGGTTTCGCGTAGCGTTTCGAACAGTTTGACTAGCAATACTGCCGCAGCGAAGGGAACGAACAGCGCTGCCAGGGTTGCCGCCCAAGGGGCGGGGATTTTGGCCGGCGCGGCGACGCTGGTCGCTTCTCCGTGAACCCGGTACAGCCAATAGAAAGCATAGAACGGTACTAGGCACAGCAAGGCAACGGCGATCGGATGACGGTGCTGGGGAATTAAGGCCGTATGGCGTTGCGGTGGTGCTTCATCGAATAAGGTCCGTTTGACGGGAATGAGAAAGAGCAAGCCCAGGGCGGCTACTGTTGCTGTCCAATAGGCGAGGAGGGCGTCGTCAGGGGCGGATATCGAGTCGATGCTATCCAATAGCGCCCGGCTGATGCTGGGGGTTGGGACTTGTTGAATAAACAAGGCAATCCCGAAAAGTATGGCGAATGCCTCGGTGCCGGCGCGCCCACCGGCTAGGATAGCCGGTACGGCGAGAAGTATCGCTGTGCCGGCAAGGCCTAGGCAGAAGAAGCTTACCCCTAGCAACAGCACCGATTCGTGGCTGACTACTCCTAGAGTGGACGCGGAAATCACTTGTACACCTCCGAGGGTGGCCAAGCCCCATAATGGTTGCGACCGGGTCGCGAGCCACCCGGCTAACAGGCCGATGCCGCTGCCGAAATAAAGTAAGGAGTAAGCGCTTTGCAGTGACAACAACGCCGACGAGGAGTTGCGTAGGCCTACGTCCACGGGAAGAAGGTACTGCATCCTCATCGCAATCAGCGCGAAGAGGAGAAAGCCCAGCAGGCCCCAGAATTGGTAAACGCTAATCTGATCCGCCCAATTCCATTCTGGTTTGTTGGCTCCTATGCTCATTCTTATTTCTGTTCCTTCTAAATAACGTGAGCGTTTAACGGGCTGCGCAGCAAAGGCGGTGGCGGCCGTCAGCGGTGCTGCGCTCGCGCTCCTTGTCATCGACTGTTCTCGATCTTCTCGGCAGCTGCTGCCACGCCCGGCGTGCGGACTCGTCGGGGTGCGAACTTTTGTTAAGGGACACTAGCAGAATGGAGGAGGCAACTGAAGGAGCAGCGGGAGCAAAATAACAGGCAAGGAGATCGGCTTGGCCGCTTTACGCCAGTCGACGCCTATTACTCTCACCGAGCGAGTCATGGCACCATAAGCGGGTGCTGCGACAAGAATAAAGATGCTAGAGAAGCATGACGATGATGGGGCCGATAATGCACAGTCTCGATGCCGATTCGCCGATGCGTACCGATTAAGCCATCAGATAGCAGCAGGACACCCAGCCAGCCGTCCGGAATCATGAAGCGCGCGGTTTTTGGCATCATAGGGCGCGCTGTCTAATCACTGTTATAACCCAAGGAGATCCTGTGCTGGTCTGGGATGAGACAGATGTATTAACCGTGCTTGAGGTAATTCCGGAAGTGGAGGGCGACGGCATTTGGCATAGGTACGTAGTTCAAAGGCATGGAATTGAGCTTACTGTCACTATCTACCAATATGACGCTGATGTCTGGTTTGAAATGCGATCATTAGGCATTGAAAAGCCAATTTTCTCCATGCGGATTATCGATTGCCCTGGTATAGCTCGCAAGCTCGACTCTACTGGCGAGTATTTGGAGTTTGCTGCGTCAAAGTGTTTCGGGTCGCGCTATGACGGGGAGCAAACAATACCTTATGGTGCCCGTGTATACGCTAGGCCTACGATCAACGTGGCACTGTTCGGGTAGTTTATAATAAGTCGATTAAGTTCGTTCCGGCCTGGCGGCCTACACCGGACGCCCCTGCCGGGCCGCCGCTTATCATTGGCGTTAGGCCCTTGGAGAAGAGATGCTGCATCACCTGAAAGCATGGGCTGACCAAGCGACTCCTCGCTTACGGGAGCAGCATCTGAGCTGTCAGTTCTCAGGCGTACTCGGTGATGAGAAGTCAGAAGAAAACGTGACTTCAACTTAGAAGTGCAACAAGACCAGTTGGGCGGAAGGTGAGCAATGGTAGGTAACGAAGAAAAATACCGCCGCATGGCACTTCGCCGCGCCGAAGGGTACCGCGAGCCGTCGCCGCCGAAGCGTCCGGTGGCGGCTGCGGAGAGCTACCTCGTAGCCCATGCGTGCTTTACGTGCCGCAAGAGTTTCAAGGTTCATCCGCGCGAGGAAGGCAAGGCAAAGTGCCCATCGTGTGCAGGTGAGCTTCACGTTATGGGGCGCTCGTTTAAAGCTCCGCCGATGAAGGACAAAGAGCAATGGATGAAGGTTCAGGCGCTCTTTGCGCATGGGCTCAGGTTCTTCAGTTACCGTAGCTATCCCGGGGCGCCGAAGTTGCCAGCTCGGTTCAAAGAGGTTGAGCGCTTTGTAGCTGAGCATCCGAACCATCCGTTTCGGGTGGCTGAGCCCAACATCCGCTTGCAGCCGACGGGCTAACGCCCGCGGCTGAAGCGGAGCGTGTGTGCCACTCATAAGGTGTTGCTTATGACTGCGCCCCGTGAGCTTGCTGAGCAAGTTCTGGCTACGGCCAAACCGAGAACCTTATACAGCGCTCTTTTCAATATGGCGAATGCGTACAACCAAGCAGCTGAATCCGCCTGGAGGTCAATAGAGAGTACCGGCAATGCGGACTTTGCCGGACCAGCAATAATGTGTAGGAGCTTTGCCATTGAGCTTCTCTTGAAGTTCTTCATTGCGGCTCAGTCCCCTGACAAGAGATTCAAAGAGCTCAAGGCCGCAGGCGTCAATCTACGGGGCCATACGTATTCCTCGCTCTTCGACCGCATAGATCCCACTGTGCAGCAGGCCATTGCGGACGCCTATTCACAACAATCAGGAAAGTCAGTAGACGTGGCGGGCTTGCGAGGCCTTCTTGTCTCGTTAGGTGATGAGCCATTTGTGACTTGGCGATATGTTTATGAAGCTGAAGCCACTAGCCATATCGATCCTCGTCTTCTGGCTTCAGTGACCCAAGCTCTCGGTGTTGCCGCGCAAAGTATTGTCCGCTCCTTGCGTTCAAGACCGGCATGACCACTAAGGTATCTAACAACAGATTGCAGTGGGACGTCCTCGCCTTCGGCGAGACTGCCACTGAACCAGGGCGTTAAATATCCATGAGTAACCAGATTATGAATCAGCTTCAGATCTCGATCGAAAACCACCTCAGAGAACTGGAAGCGAGAGGCGACATTGTCATTACAACGCCGACGATATCTCCCATAGTGGATGGGCTAGTCTCGTCCTTGCGACACACTTACGAAGGTATGTACGGGGAAGGCGCGTTTACAACATCGGAATTAGAGGCAATATATAGCCTCATTTTTGAGGCGGTTCATGACGAAAGGTTCTTTGATTGGGAGAAGCCAACGCTAACTGGAATGACAAAGGATCAATTCGAGGCACTGGGGCGCAAGATTCGTGATCTTACGTAAATATTTAACAAGTTGCTGCACGCGGGTAAGTTACTCGCTGCGCTCGCAATTTACCGGTGAGCAAAGCGTTATGAGCAAGTGAGAGTCTTAGATGTTTAAGAACCTATTCAAGAAAAAGGGCAGCGAGAAAGAGCAGGATGAGCCACTGGTGCCAACACCAATACCAGCTCTTGTCGCTGTGTTGCTCAACAAAGAACGAGAGAAAGGCTCACCCCTTACCAAGAGCGAGGTTCTTGAAATCCGAGACAATGCGGTTTGCATGATGCTCCCATTGTCGGCGAAGCAGAAAATGGAAGAGTCCAGAGGCTATCCCGATATAGATCCAGAGTTTGCTTGGGAGCACTGGCAAGAGGCAAGAGTGCAGCTCGGCCAAGGCTCATAACCATGCGCTCAAACTCGTTCCGGCCCCTGCAGGGCCTGCACTGAAACAATGGGACACCCAGCCAGCCGCCCTCGGCTCACGGAGTAGCAAAAGGCGGTTCACTTGGCGCATTGGGTGCCCGCGAAGCTCCGCACCCCAAAGCCGGGCATTAGGCATTCACAACCATGAGCAAACGCATTCTTGTAGTCCTTGGCCACCCCAATAACGACAGCTTCTGCGGTGCCATCGCTAACTCCTACATTGAGGGAGCCAAGGCAGCCGGTAATGAAGTTCAACTGATTTCCGTTGGTGACCTGTCTTTTGACCCGGTGCTCCACAAGGGCTACATCTCTATTCAGGAACTTGAGCCCGATTTGGTGGCTGGACAAACTGCAATCACTTGGGCGCAGCATATCGTTTTCGTATATCCCATTTGGTGGGGTGCTATGCCTGCTTTGCTCAAAGGCTTCATTGATCGAATTTTTTGCCAGGCTTTGCCTTCAAGTACCGGAAAGATTCACAGTTCTGGGATCGCCTGCTTTCAGGCCGCTCAGCTCACCTGCTCGTTACAATGGACATGCCGCCTTGGTATTTCCGCTGGGTATATCGCATGCCGGGGCATAATCAAATGAAACGCACCATTCTCGAATTCAGCGGCATCAAACCTGTGGCCGTTTCGAGCTTTGGCCCCATCAGGGGCTCAAGCCAACAAAAACGGGAGAAATGGCTTGCCCAGGCAAATGTATATGGCCGCCGGGCCTAACCACTCGTTCCAGCGGGCGCCCGTACCGGGCGCCGCTGGCCGATCTCATTTGGCTGCGGCGGCGGCCTCTTTGATAAGCGCGGTGACCTCGTCAGGATGTGATATCTGAAGCAAGTGCCCGGCGTCGATCTCGATCAACTTGGCGCCAGAACGTTTGGACATCTGCCGCTGAAGCTCCGGTGTGATGATGCGGTCAGCCGTCGCAATGGCCGCCCAGGCTGGGAGTGTCTGCCATGCGGCGGTCTCGGCCTCGTAGCCGAAGATGGACGCGTTTGCCGGTGTCTGAAACTCCGCGGTGTATCGTGCGTCGGCCTCGGGCAAACCATTCGCCACGTAGGTGATCCAGGCGTCAGGCTTCACCACGTAGTAGCCGTCGTCGAACACTTGAATTGCGTCCTGAGGCAAATCGCCCGGTACCGAGGCGTTGAGATAGGCAAGGCTTTCGCCAACTTCGGGTTGGAAGGCGGCGACGTATACCTGTGCTTTAACGTTCGGGTCGACGCCCGCCTGGCTGATCACCGTCCCGCCATAGGAGTGGCCGACAAGCACAACAGGGCCATCCTGTGCGGTGATCGCGCGGCGTGTGGCAGCAATATCGTGCTCTATCGACGTCATAGGAAGTTGAACCGCCGTGACGTGATAGCCGTCGCTTGTCAGCCGGTCGTAGACCGCGCGCCAAGCGCCGCCGTCCATGTTCATGCCATGGACGAGGACGATGTTGCCGGTCGCCGCCGCCGCGCCAGGCAGGCCTATTACGGCGGCGACCACGGGGCCGAGTAAAGTCAGAAGGATTCGTCTCATTTCAGATCTCCGGCTGTGGTTGAGTTCCACCACAGGATGGGACAGCTCTCAGCTATCTGCGAGAGTGATTTATATGAATAGGTCTATCGCGAAAACTGATTAATGGATCGCCGGGATATCGCCGATCTTCTCGTCTTCCAAGCTATTGTCGAGGCGGGTAGCTTCACTCGGGCGGCGGCGCGGATGGGGCGTGCGCAGTCCGGTCTAAGTCAGGCTGTCAGCGCGCTGGAGGCGCGGCTGGGGGTGCCGTTGCTGGCACGGTCGACGCGCAGCGTCCGGCCAACGGAGGCCGGGCAGCGCCTGCTCGAACAGGTCGCGCCTGCCCTGCGCCAGATCGAGAGCGGACTGTTGGATGTTCGACAGGAGCGCGACCGGCCGTCGGGTACTCTGCGACTGACAGCGATGGAGTATCCCGCCCGTGCGATCCTGGTGCCGGCTCTGACCGAATTCCTGGCGAGCTATCCCGGCGTGCGGGTGGATATCCACGTCAGCGACCGGTTCACCGATATCGTTAAGGGAGGGTTCGACGCGGGGATCCGCTTCGGTACTCATCTCGAGAAGGATATGGTTGCCGTGCCTGTCGGCCCTGACATCAGCGCAGCCATAGTCGCCGCACCGGCCTACTACGCCCGCCGAGGCCGTCCTGAACGGCTCGAGGATCTTGAAGCGCACGATTGCCTCAACTACCGCACTGCCAGCCACGGCGACCTCTTCCGCTGGATGTTCCGGCAGGGCGCGCGAACGGTCGAGATCCCGGTTAAGGGATCGGCCACCTTCAACGACGCGCCGGTGATGATCGAGGCTGCGCTGGCTGGCCTGGGTTTGGCCTATGCGTTCGAGCCGCACGTTGCCGAGCATCTGGCGTCTGGGCGACTGGAGACGTGCCTCGATCAGTTTTGCCCGGTGTGGTCTGGCTACCACCTTTATTACCCGAGCAGACACCAGAAATCGGCCGCCCTTTCGGCGCTGGTGCAGCTGTTGCGGTGTCGGCACCTGCGGTGATGCCTCAGATGACACATGAACTAGCGCATAAGCTAGCGGATACCTATCGACTCGCAGGCTGCCCCGTTCTATTAGCAGCAGCCAGCCGCTTTCGGCCAACTGGGTGACAAAAGAAACGGTCCTTGGGTGTCTTGCAGAAGCTGGGGATCTATAGCTACTCCAGAGATGGAAAACCAGCCCTTATGAGCTGGTTTCCGCTTCAAACGGGATTCTGGAAAGTGTTGATGGCTTCCTTGCCGCATCGAAGGAACCGGAAACCCGTTAGTTGAGTGCTTCCCTGGGCGCTTCTTTATGTAGTCGAACGAAAAAGAATGCAGCCAGCAATGCGCACACTGAGATACTGGCGCCGGCAAGGCTAAGCACCTCTATCGACGCGTAGGACAAAACTAGGCTGCCTGTCGCCGAACCCAGCGCTGCGCCCAGGTAAAGGGCAGAGCCATTAAGTGAAAGGCCCACTGCTGTCGCTTCTGGTGCGAAGCCTGCAATGCGGCTGGACAATGCGGGTACCGTAGCCCAGCCAGCAAGGCTCCAAATGAAGACGAGTCCGTGAAATACCACTGTTGTCCCAGGCCCGGAAGCCATTAGCTTGGCGGTAAGTGCCAGTAGAAGCAACGTGACTATGGTTCCTGCGATAGCGCAGCTTATCGTGACGACAGCGCCAAACCGATCTGCGGCGATTCCGCCAATGATGTTGCCAAATGCCGCACCAATCCCGAACGTTAACATGACCCAGGGGATGCCGGCCTGCGTGATGCCGATCGCGGCCGTTGCGAAAGGAGCTATATAGGTGATCAGCGTAAAACCGGCCATCATTACCAGCATGGTAACGAGCAGCGTGCCGACGATTCGGGGTTGGGTTGCTACGCTCAAGCGCTCGGTCATGGTGATCTTTGGAGCGTGCAAGCCTCCTGGTAGGTTCTTCCACAACGCGATCGTCGCAATCGTGCCGACCGCAGCGATGACGGCGAATGTCGAACGCCAGCCGCCGTAGTTGGCAATCAGCGTTCCGATCGGTACACCGGCAGCCGTGGCGATGGTTACGCCGCCCATCACAATAGCGATGGCGCGGCCGCGACGTTCCGGTTCGACAAGCGACACCGCTACCGAGTTTGCTACGGCCATATACAGAGCACAGCAGACGGCAAGTAATATGCGTGCCGCCATGAGGCTGTAGAAACCCGGACTGGCGGCAGCAAGAATGTTCGCTGCCACGAACACGATCAGCACCGCGAGCAGCAGCCGACGGCGTTCCATATCTCCGGTCAATGTGGCCACCACGGGCCCGAGCAGGGCATAGGTCAAGGCGAATACGGTAATCAAATAGCCTGCCTGTGCAATGTTGACCAAAAGGTCATCCGCTACGTGGGGCAGGAGGCCCGAGAGTACGAAAGCCTCCGTGCCGACGGCGAACGCGCCAATAGCAAGCCAGACCAGTCTTGAGTCCATGATCTTCTCCGTTTTGCAGCTGTGTCTGGCATACATACTGCCCAGCTCTCGCTAGTGCTGGAATTGGCGGAAAAGACAATATCTGGTAGATTTCCGCCAATGCGTACATCATCGGACACCCAATCGCCCTTAGTGGCAATCGTTGCCTATAACCGTTTGTGCATGTTCGAGTTTGGCATTGCGCTGGAGGCGTTTGCCCTGCCAAGGCCTGAACTCAAGCAGTGGTATGACTGCGTCGTGGTAGCAGGAGAGCCCGGTCCTTGGCAGGTGCTGGGAGGCATGACGGCGGTGGCTGATGCTGGTCTTGAGCGGCTGCATGACGCGGACACGGTCGTCATACCGGGCTGGCGAAATCCACAGGAGGCGCCGCCGCAGGATTTGTTGCTGGCGCTGCAAGAGGCCAGCCGGCGAGGAGCACGGTTTCTCTCAATTTGTACGGGAGCATTCGTGCTCGCGGAAGCAGGGCTGCTGGATAACCGTAGGGCCACCACGCATTGGGCTTACGCGCCAGCCTTTCGGGAACGCTTTCCACGCATCACGCTTGAGCCGGATGTCCTGTATGTGGATGACGGGAACGTGATCACTTCCGCCGGTAGCACGGCCGGAATCGACACCTGTCTGCATGTTATTCGTCAAGACCATGGTGCGGCCGTGGCCAACCATGTGGCGCGCACGTTAGTTATGCCCCCTCATCGGGAAGGAGGGCAGGCGCAGTTTACCGGGGCGCCGGTGGCTGTTCGTCCGGAACGAGCCCTAAGCGACGTTCTGGAGTGGGCACGGGAGAGGCTGGATTCCCCGATCACGGTCTCGGATCTTGCCGGTAGGGCAGCGATGAGTGAGCGCACCTTGTTGCGCCGGTTCGTGGAAGTTACTGGCCTGACGCCCAAGGCTTGGTTGACAAAGGAACGGACCTATAGGGCTAGGCTCTTGTTGGAATCTACCGATATGACGCTGGACGCCGTTGCCGAAGCATGCGGTTTCCGTTCCCAGGAAAGCTTCAGGAGCGCCTTTCGCCGGACCCTGAAAATCGCGCCGATGACTTATCGCAGACAGTTTCAGGCTCAGCACCGTCAAGTATAGTCAATGGCCGGAACTAGGGTAACTCGGGGACATATATGGACGCCTCCCCGTGGTCAAGGGTGTTCGTCGATCAAGCAGTGGGTTTGCGGACAACTATCCGGCGTCTGGATGGGGCGGCATTGGCTGGCCCCGCGCCGTGATGAGAGCGGGTCCCTGACCGCCTAGACACCCACACGTGCTCGGTGGGCGACGTGTCCTCGCTTTCAGGTTCTTATCACGGATGACCGGTTGCTTCATCGGTAACCGCAAAACCCAGGGTAAAGTGGTTCTGTTGGTGCTCCTGCTAGTGGTCGTTCTTGCCGCTTAGGCGGCGAAGGCCTTATTCATGTCGAACGCGGCTTCCCGCGCCAGGAAGGCCCAGGCGATGCGGACGCATTGGTTGGCCAGTTGCCACCACGGCTTTGTTGTGCCCGTGCCGTGAATGAGCAACGTACGTATTCTTTGACTTTGGTTTCTACTCAAAAAGTCTGGCGCATCATGACGCCGTGTGAAGGGGAGGCGTCCATCTCATCAGCCATCCAATCAGTGTCACACTTTATGGGTGGCGCAATCACAGGCTAATGCCTAAGTTAAGCCCCGCCACGGCGGTTGACCTCAACATCACCGTACGCTAGGCGGTTAACCCGCTTTGCCGTGGCAAAATGCGGAAGTTTTGTACCCTGTCTTCCGCTAATGTGGTGGGTGTCGTTCGAAACCGCTCCCTTGAGGCGAATGGCTGGCCATTAGCTCACGGCGACGTCGTCGTGAAGTTAGGCGCTTCGCTTCAGCAGTGACCGCCATCGCCACTGCCGGTAACGGTAGAAGACGTTGGCGTAGAGCCAGACAAGAAGTGTGAGCGGGCCCGCCTGAATCTCCACATCATCCGTGTAGCGACACGCTTGCCCTTCCAACTCCTCAACTTTGATTAGGTGGTTCCATATCGGAACTAGGCCGCCCCCCTCGCAGGTGGCAAGCTCTCGCTTCGCGTCGCTAATCTCCTGGAATGTGAGTCGGTGCCTCCAGCCAGGAACCACTCCGAAGAACAAGAGCCTTGTTTCCTCTGTCGCCCCCTCGCGCCACTCGCGTGGAAAGCGGTCGGAGCCCGAGAACCCGAGAAAACCCTTCGTGACGTACAGAAGCGTGTTGCTTTGCTTCACTAGGCTCCACGCTTTTTCGGCCGGAGCCGGCAGTGTACTTGTTATTATCGCTCGCACTTCGCTTCCTTTATTGAGCCTAACAGTGATGAGATAGCGCGCGCTATGAGGGCAAAAAACGCGTGCGTCATAATTCCGCGCTTTGCTACCGGGGGCAGGATATCCACCCAACTTCTGGTCGCCTCACCACTGCCATTTAGCCAATACTTCTACACGTTGACAAGCCATGTCGCGGCATTTATTCGGTAGGCCGGTTGTTTATTCCACCGGGGGCAGATGGATGTCCACCATGTGCCCCTCCACATGCCCTCCGTGCAGGTGCCGGTTTCCGTTCTCGTCTGGGTCTAAACGTGGAAACTCCGCCACTTGAGGGGCCCAGCGCCCGGGTTAACCTGCGGCCGCCGCCAGAGGCGGGGCTGTCGGGTTAAACTGCTGGTTGGGCTTTGCGTGTCCGCCACTTATTGAGATACGGGAGCACGAACAAGTACAGACCGCTGAGTAGGAGCAACGCGAGCGGCAGTAGTGGCGCATAGGTGAGCCAGGCGGTAGGTTCCCCTTGCGCCCTTGCGATAAAGTTGGCGATGACGCTCAACGTAAAGGCGATAGACAGCCAGCGGTGAGCTTGCCGAATCCCGTTGTTCAATGAAGTGTTCATTCGTATCCCCACCGCCTCAGCGGCGTGCCTCAATCATCTTCCACCCGTTTCCCGATGGATCGCGAAAGCCGGCGTCTACAGTGCCATAGCGATCCACAGGCTCCTGCGTGAACTCCACGCCCAGCGCGTGCATCCGGTCATAGGCCGCGCGGCAGTCGTCCACGGTCAGTACGAGCGGCGGCATTACGCCTTTAGCCACGACTGCGTGCAGCGTCTGCGCCGTCGCGGGATCGTGCAGCGGCGGCCCCGGTGTGAACAAACCGAGCTGGAACGACGGTTGGTCAGGATATTGTACCGTCAACCACCGATAATCGCCGTTGCGTACGTCCGTGTGGACGCGGAACCCGAGTTTGTCTACATAGAACGCGAGCGCTTCATCCTGATCTCGCACATACACGCCGACTACCTGGACACCCTGATTCATTGGACCCCCGTTTTGGTTAGCACTCTGTTAGGGTTCTTTTTTACCGCTAGTCGGGCGGCGCCGCTTCTCCAAAACTGAGGTTCTCAGATCGGGGCGCTGCGCTGCGCTGAGAATGCAGGCGGGTACGCTGCCGAGGTCGCGCGCCGCAGCCCGTGCGTGTACCCGGATTGTGCTCGGCTTCTCGCCGGTGATATCGCGAAAAACGCGCCCGAATGTGCCCAGGCTTCGCCAGCCTGTTTGGAAGGCGATCTCGGTGATGGGTAGGTCGCTGTCGCGCAGCATCGTTACGGCCCGCTCAATGCGCCGCGTGAGTAGATACCGATGCGGCGGAACGCCGAAGGCCTCTTTGAATGATCGCGCGAAGTGCGCCTCGGAAACACAGCTCACAGAGGCTAACTGCCGCACGGTCCAATCTTCGTGCGGGGCGGCATCCATCCGGTCCTTCGCGCGCAGCAAGCGCCGTAATAGCTCGGGATTCTGGCTTGTAGGGGAGCCATTCATGCCGCTTTCGGATCTCTGGTCGGCAGCTTCCCCGGCCCAGTCGGCGTGTGTTGGTGTGTTGGGGTCAGCTTGCTTCAGCACTGGGTTTTGCGATCATTGGCATTTAATGCCGGAATTAGGTGGCGCTTCGGGTTAGTACCCATAGCTTGTCGTTTTCCACAAAGCCCAAGCGGCGCGCCAAATTCGCTGACGCTCGATTGCTTTCCAGCGCTCCCCACACGGCAGATTTGCCCCGCTTTTCCATACGGTGCATGAGATGAAGCACGGCGGCCGCCGCGTACCCTTGGCGACGATAGCTCTGAACCGTGTCAATGGAAATGTCCCACAGCGATTCCGTTTCTGCCGCAACGTAGGCGAAGGCCACTGGGCGTTCGCCGTCAAAGGCCGCCACAACTGACACCCCATCTTCCGCAACACGGGAGAGCTCGGCCATTAGGTCAGCCGGCAAATGATCCTGTGCAGCAATCTCGCTCAGGCTGATCTCCCGGCATTGCTTGAGCGGAGCCGGGGGGAGGTGTTCGGGTGTGCTAAAGACCGTAGCAGGCTCCGCTACAAACTCCGGCAGGAGCGATCGCACGCGGTCAATGTTGTTCGCGAAGGCAAGCAGGTCCGTGACCTCGCCGGCGGCCGCCGCGAGGGCCTGAGGTTCCGGCTCGCCTACCACTGCCCCAAACCGTCCGCACTCCAGACTACAAAGCCGCTCCGACTCGGATTCTCAAGCAGCTTGGAATCCGCCCGTTGTAGCAAGGTGCGCGTCTCCACCCATAGCGGCAAGTCTGGCAGACTTGAGAGATAACGCTGCTTTACCTCATCCACCTTCTGCGTCTCCGATTATTAGGCCTATGAGCGTTACGTAACGCTCGAATTAAACCGCGCTGCAAAGCGGTGGCGGCTTGAATGAATTGTTGGCCGTCTACGGCTGTGTATCGAAGACTGTCGCTCCTTCTGGAATCTGATACCAGTCCTGTTTCTCTTGCACCCAAACATGGATAGTCGGATGAACAATGCTTGTATCGTCGAGTGTAGATGGCTTGAGCATGATCTTGTCTGGGTGGTTGGGGCTGAAGTGGTAGATGTGGTTGCTGCATACAGGGCAAAGTTTTGCAACAGTTTTATTTCCGCTGTCCGCAAGTCTACTCCACTCCTTCAACTCGCCTTCGATCTCGATGGCTTTTGAGTCAACCATCGCGGTGATGCTGAAAGCGCTTGTCGATAGCTTTTGGCACTGCTTGCAGTGGCAGGCGGCAATAGCAATGGGCGGCTCATGTAACTTGTAGCTAACTTGGCCACATTGACATGAACCACCTATGGGATAATTCATTTCCGAAACTCCTTCATGACGGCTAACGCCGCGCACACCAGCGCGAGCTTGCGAGCGTCCGGCCGCCGAAGGCTGCGTAGAGCTGCGCTTGGTTAGCCCTAATTCTCGGGGGGCATACTTTGTGGTTATAGGCCGCCAATATATGCCTGAATATTTTAGTTCGGAATAACAATATTCTGTTACTGTCCCATCGCGATACCGCGCGATACCGGACACCCATTCGACCGTGCGCTCGCGGTGGATTAGCCGCTTGATCTGCATCTAAGAAATGGGGTGCCAAGCATGGGAAGACTCTGTAAAATCTGTGTTTTGTCTCTATAATCAAAGAGTTGAATGGTACTGATCCTGGGGAATGTCACGGGGTGTGGAATGGAAAAGCTCGATGACACTCTTAGAGCCATGGTCGAGGAGGCTGAGCGCACGGAGCCCGACCGGGAGATTGCGGTTATCGTAACCGTGACTAAGGGTACGCGCCCTTCTGTTCTCACGGACCTCGGCTTTCACATCGAGCGAGATTATGCATCCATCTCGGCGGTATCCGGACGTGCCACGGCGGCCGTGCTCCGTAAGCTGGTCGCCCTTGAAGAAGTCCGGTGTATCGAACGCGACGGCGAGGTCCGCGCCTCGTAGGGCGCGGCTGTGCACCGGCGCGCGCTCTTGTCAGGGGATGCCGTCAATCTGCGGCGGCACTACGAACTCGCAGGCCGCTCGTTCCGCGTCGATCCTGCCAAAGCCGAATTGATCGTCACGCCCCGGGACACCCAGGTTGTCGGCGGTCCAGGCAAGTAAACGTCGGAGGGTGACGTTGTCCGTATAGCGATGGGCTCCCAAGGCGACGGCCGCCGCGCCGGCCACGTGAGGACAAGCCATACTAGTCCCGCTCAAGGTTCCATACTGGCCCTCGGGCAGAGTGGAGAGCACGTTTACCCCTGGGGCGCACAACTCCACCTCCGGGCCGCGACAACTGAAGCTTGCGAGCGTGTTGGCGCTGTCGATGGCGGACACCGCGATCACCGAGTCGAAACGCGCCGGAGACTCCACAGGGCCGGCGCTATTACCCGCGGCCCCGACCAGCAGGACACCTCGCTGCCAAGCGAGATCGCACATCGCCCGCAGCGCCATCGGAGCGGAGCTTCCCCCCAGGCTCATATTGGCGATGTGAATATCGTTGTTGATGCACCACTCGAGCCCAGCGATCAGGTAGCTCCAGTTCCCGCTGCCCGAGCGGGATAGTACCTTGACCGCATAAAGGTAGGCTGCGGGTGCAACGCCCACCACCCCGGCGCCATTCAGCGCCGCTGCGATCGTGCCTGCGCAATGGGTGCCGTGGCCGTTATAGTCCATCGACTGGCTTTCGTCCGTCACCAGGCTGACGCCGCCGCGGTAGTTGGCGGCTAGGTCCGGGTGATCGCCGTCGATCCCGGTATCCAGTACCGCCACCTTAACCGCTTTGCCCCGGCTGCACTCCCAGGCCCGCGGCGCCTTGACCCTGGAAATGCCCCAAGGGACGGTTTCCGTTTCCTGGGCGGATTGCTCCTCATAGTGCAGCGCCTCCTCTAACCTCGTCGGCATCGCGTAGCAGAGCCCGTCCTCTTCCACCGCGGCTACGTTCTGGTTGGCCTTGAGGGCGTTGATCTCGTCGTCGGTAAGCGTCGCTGCTACGATGGGCGCGGCATACTCGTTGATATCTAGCGCGAGCCGGTCTGGCGGGACCGCCGTCGGTAGCTGGTCGCGACGCTGAAGCGCCCCGACATCGACGAATTCCAGCCTCGCCTTGACGTCATCCTGAACGATCTCTCGCTTGTCCTTCGATTGCTCGGAACGTTGGTCCTTCGGCTTGAAAGTGATCAGAACCTTCTTCCGCTCGGCCATGTGCTCGCTCCTTAAGAGGTCATAGTGGCAAAGTCGGCACCGTTTGTTTCCCGCTTGCCTTCACACGTGTCGACAGCCCTAACAGGCTGCTGGCAGTGTCCATTCATGGACTTTTCCGGCTCGCGGCCCCCGCTGCATGACCGTGTGCCTACCATGGATAAAGCATTTCCGCGTCGGTCCATCCGCACGCCTATTGCGCCGACTCCCGAAACACGTTCTGCCGTAATGCTGAAAATACAATTGTGCTTCCAGTCGGTAAGGACAACCGGCAGAATTAAGCGATAAGCGCAAGGTGAATGAGTCAGCAAGCCTGGAATGGGTTGAGGCGTAGCCGGAATTCAGGGGACAGTTATTCAATTCAGCAGGAGCTTGAGGTGACGTGTCAGGAGTTTATTCAACCGTGGGCATGAGCCCGCCAGCGTTAGGGCTCGGTATATTGGGGGTAATTTTATGGGCGAAGCGATCTACTGGTACGCAGTAGCTTCCGTGTTGTTGTTCTTTAAGATGTTCGCGGTTTCTGCGTACCAGGGGTTTTACCGAATAGGAAAAATGACGTTCAAAACCCCGGAGGACGCCGCATTCGTTGGCCGCGCTGCGGCCGGTGAAGAGTTGCCCCAGGTTCAACGGGCTGCGCGGGCGTGGCTGAATGATCTGGAGAATATTCCCATCTTCCTCGCGCTTGGTGTCGCCTATGTATGGGTGGGGGCTTCGCCGGGCGCTGCAGCATGGCTCTTTCTCACGTTCACGGGCGCGCGGTACCTCCACACGGTGTTTTACCTGAGTGGTCTCCAGCCCTGGCGTACCGTTGCGTATGCTGTTGGTGTAGTGTGTCTGTTCGGCATGTCCGTCCAGATCATCTTGGCGCTGCCCTAACTTCAAGTTGCAGCCGGCGGCTGCGTCGCAGCCGCGGCTCATGGCCAGCGTGAGCGAGCGAACTGCCCTTACGGGAAATTGGCGGGTTCAGCCTCGTAGGCTTTATGGAGCAAGTTGATGAATGCTTCCGCTTCCGTGATAACTTTTGAAGCAAAGGCAGTGACTGGAATACCGGGTGTCCATGAATTCATAACTGCGGCGCCAGACAGCTCCCCAAGACGTTCGAAGGTGATGGCTTCATGGCGCTGCGGGATATCAAGGCGTTTCAATTGTCGCTGAATTATACCCATCATGGTGCCTTTCAGCATGGTAGCTTTTGGCCAGATAACCGTTCCATTATCCCAAAAGACAAGGTTCCATATTGTGGCCTCGCTTAAGCATCCATGGCTATCCACGAAGGCTGCGTCGTCGAATCCTTGCCGTATGGCTTGATGAAGATAGTAGGTCTTGCCGGCTTCACCGACATGTTTAATGGCAGCCAGAGGTCTCTCATGATTCACAGTGTTCAGCCTCAGCGGACCTTTGGGCCCGTCGGATGGGGCTCCTGTACGGACAAGTACGGCAGGTTCTACATTCATGCTATTTGCAGTGAATTCTCCAGCGGGTGAGAATACGGTGACGGTCAATGACTGATCTTCCTTTCCTTCTTCAATGGCCGTTTTGATGTAGAACCGTAACTTTTCGTCGGATGGTGCCCTACCAAAAAATTCTAGGGATGCCTTGCGCAGGCGGTCAAGATGGAGATCCAGCCCTTTGATCTTACTGTGCCTTACCTGCATTGCTGTGAAGTGTGCAAACCCAGCAAAAGCCAGGGCGCTCAGTTCGGAAAGGGTGGCCGGGTGTCCATTGATGCGTGCTTGGTAAGCGTTCGGTTGTGTCGCCATGGCATTAGCTCCTGATTGAAAAATAAATATAGAGGAGCTACTACTCTAAACTCTTACAGCGCTGTTAGAGTCAAGGGGGGATGAGATGAAAATAGGTGAACTGTCCAAACGCACGGGCGTGAGTATTCGAATGCTCCGCTACTATGAAACTGAAGGACTGCTGAAGCCGAAGTACACCACAAGTGGGTATCGTGATTATGCTCCTGATGAAGTGCAAACGGTCGAACGTATCAAGCTTCTTGGCGCAGCAGGTATGACTCTCGCAACAATTCGGCAGTTCTTACCTTGTGTGAGAGGGGAGGGGCTTGCTTTCGAGCCCTGCGATGAGCTACGTAATGTCTTGCACGAGCAAATCCGCCTTGCCGACCAGAAAATGACGAAAATAGCTCAGAGCCGGAAGGTTCTAGAGAGTTTTCTGTACGAAATTGAGCAAGCTTGAAAGGCTACCTCTACCGTCTGGTTGATCAAGTTTTAATTTATAAGTGCAGCGGTATTTTTCAGTTTAGCCTCCTGTTCGGTTTAACTGTAGTCAGCTAACACTTTATTGCACCAGAGAAACGATTCGCTAGCGCTCGCCATTTTCCGGTGAGCAACGCGTTAGGTTTATAAAATATGGAACCACAGCGTTATTTTGCAGAAGGGATGGATGAGGTGCGGCGTTCTGTGCCGGACCAGGTCTTCTCCATAATCTTCGACGTCCGTCCGTTTGATGAGAGCGCTGATTGTGTTGGCGCGTTCGCGCTTTGCTGGATCAGTGCCGACACGCTTCTTGAGGCAGAGCGGATCGCGGTTGCACGCTTGTTTGACGACGGATGGAGACCCGTTCGGTTCGAGGAGTATAGGCTTGTATCTGCGGATTCTGACAAGTATGGCGAGGAAGGCTACACGGCAGAAGAAATTGACTCCGTGCTAGCGAATGTGGCCATGGCCCAAAAGGATGGCTATTACTCTGTGCTGTATAAGTACTCGTCAGAGGACGAAGAGCATTGAGCTCATGCATCTCGATGGTGTTGCCGAAAACATGGACAGCTGCCGAGAGCGAATCACGAGGACACCCATCCCACGGAAGGAGCCGCCTTACGGGGGCTGCTCCCGTACGTACCCAAGGCCAGCGGCTTGACTAAACTCTTGGAAGTGGGACCATGGTCTTAGCACGGCGGCTCAACAACAGACCTAATAATAAGCTGGGATGGAAAACGTCGCGCGAAGTCATGGGCAAATCAAAAGAGGGGCTGCACTTCGGGATTAAATCCGGGTGCTATAACTATACCGTTTGAACAGCGATTGGGGGGATGGACATGAAAATTGACGGAGGGGCAAGCTACCTGCTCGCCAACCAGCAAGTGAACCGCGCGGCGCACACGGAGACTAAGGCACCGGCCTTCGACGCTCTGCTAACCGAGGAGGTTGCGCGCAGTGCGCCGGCATCCTCGAGCCTGCGCGAAACGGTCGAGATCGAACGCCGCGATTTCACGAGCATGAACCGGCAGGAGCTGCGCGACTGGATGAACGACCAGCTTCGCAGTGGGGAAATGACGGTCGAGGAATCGCAGGCGTTCCTTGGCTGGACTGTCGATGTTCGGATCGACACCAACGGCCGGGCTATCAGCCATGACGGCGACTACACCACGCGCTTCAACTTCCTTGAGCTGGCGAGCGGCAACAGGGACTTTTACCTGCAACGCGGCGATTTGGACATGGCCCAAAGGATTCAGGATGCTTTGGACCGCATGGAGCGGTTCTCTAGGTCGACATAATGCGGTTCGACGCCCGCATATGAAAAAGCCGGGTTCCCGGTCCCGCTTTTTTCATATGCCCGTCAGGTCAGGGTAAGATGTTGATGGACGTCGACATGGTGTTCCACGGGCTGTTCGTCGACGTGTTCTGGTACTGGAACTGGCCTGGAACGGAGCGGCCGTCGAGGTTGTAGTAGCGCACGAAGGCAACAACGGTCTGGCCCGGCGAGCAGGGAGCGAGGCCGCCGCCGAATTGTTCGCACCAAAGCTCCACATCGTAGGCGCTGCCCAACTGCCCGCTTTGATACCGCGCGATAGGGTTGCTGCCATAGCCGACCTCGATAACGGCTACGCGGAAGGTCGGCCCGCCGTGGCCGCAACTTGTTGCGAACGTGCCCGGCGAGGGGAACACTTCCCAACTGCCGCCGCCGCAATTCGTTGAGTAGACGCCGAGCACCCACATGTCCGTCAGCGGTGGTGCCGGTTGGCGCGGTGCCAGTTCTTCCTTGCGCGCCTCGAAGTCGGCCGCGGTTTCAAGCGGAGGGATTGCGATGAGTGCTTCGACCGGCGTAACTGTGTCCTGGCCGGCTGGTGCTGGCGGTGGCTCGTCTTGCGCCGAAACGTTGAACGCAAATGCAAAGGTCAGCAACAGCCCGAATAATGATTGCTTGATCTTTATGGCACTTCCCCCAGAACAGAAAAATAGGTACTTGGAAAAAATCCGCTATAACATTGCGGTAAAAGGGGTGGGGTTGTCTTGTGTATTGATTAATTAAATAAACTGAAAATAAATGCTCTTGTCTTCATGGCATTTCCCCTGCAACGATGTATAGCTCGCAGGGAAAAAATCATCCCTGCCTTGAAAGTATAGCCAAGATTTCAGCTTCCAGAAGATGGCCGATTCGAGGTGGGTTTAAAATGGAAAGGTTTAATTTTATAATTTTCTACATTTACTGTTATCCCCTGTCTTAGGGGAAATATTTATGTGCGCTAGGGAAAGCCTGGTCTTTTGGGAGCAGCAGCGAGACGCTGGTGTGAAATGACGTAAGGGATCTGGTGGGTAGGTAATCCTACCCGGCAAAGGCTATCCACCAGCTTACCAAGCTAACATTAGCGTGAAGCCAACGGCGCTAAGGGCGCTGCGGCTCACGCTGGGTATTATGAGTCTAAGGAATGAGCAGAGTCTGGAGAGAAATTGCTGACCCCAAAAAGCACCGCGACTTCATGAGCTCGTTTACCGAGGGCGGTATACCAGTTGAGAAAAGTAGAGATAATCTGGTAAGCAAATGGGTCTATTTAGCTCACGTCTGCAATTTCACGTTCCAGTTTGTTAGTCTGGATCAGGTGCGTGAATGCAAAGCTTATTTTGAGCAAAAGACGCACCCTAGCACCCGAGGCCCACATCCACCCTGGGAACACTATTGGCACCCCTGGTACTGCAAGCTGCCAAAAGGAATAAACAAAGGGGTCAAACGCCAAAAGGTTGTCAAAGTCCTCAATGAGATTCTCGCCAAGTGGGGTTAGCCACCCATCACAAATCAAGCAAACCGTGTGTGTTAGGCATGGCGCCCGACTTGTCGGGTGAAAGTTCCGATATCAGGTATTCGCAGAGCCGAAGGTTAGCGAAAGGGCAAGGACAAACCTGTGAGGGGGTGTCTGGAGGGTGCCCAACACCAGATTGCGGGTGTCGAACAGGAGCTGGGTATGAAGTGTGGCGTCTTGGGGCCTTCCAGTCGACGGGTGCTAGGAATACGCTTATGCGTACATGCAAAGGTACCGGAGGAGGTCCGTATGCGCCGCGTGAGTAGATGCCGATGCGGCGGAGCGGCGAAGGCTGCGTAGTGCTGTGCTTGGTTAGCCCTAATTCTCGGGGGCATACTTTGTGGTCATAGGCCGCCAATATATGCCTGAGTCTTTTAGTTCGGAATAACAATATTTTGTTACTGCCCGACCTTCTTCTATCTCTGAAAAGCGCGAAGAATATACCTTTCCGTAAACCCGAGGACATATATAGGCGGCTCTTGGCTTTTGGGGCGTGCGGTTACCCATTACCGCATGGTGTCGATGTGCCTGCGTGGACAGGATCCCGTCTCGCCCCGATCGGCTCAGCGATTTAATCCGGTCTGGATGCGCAGCTCTACGCGCCGGAAATCCCGCAAACAGTGCCGCAGGTCATCGTCTGGACAATGGGCGGTGTCTGCCTGCCGGGCATGGCTATCGCCATGGGCATGCAGGGTCACCGCCTGGGTCGGCACGCCCTGGGTGAGCAGCCAGTCGCGCACGGCTTCGGCGCGGCGGCGGGAAAGCTGTTGGTTGTAGCCGGGATTGCCGAGGTGGTCGGCATGGCCGTCGAGTTCCACAGACAGGGTGTTCAGTGCGTTCTCGGGAACGGTGGCGAAGGCCTGTGTCAGCGCCGCCTGTGCCTCGGTGTCCAGCGTGTCAGCATCGAAGCCGAAGTACAGCGTCACGGTTAGCGGTGCCCAGTCGATCGCCGGCTCCGTCTCGGCAACAGCCGGTTTGGGGGGAGTGCCGGTTCGAGTACTTCCGGCGGCACGCCAGCAATGGCCACGTCGCATTCAGGTACGGCATGGGCTGGGCGCCAATCATTGGTGCGCCAGCAGCGGCCCTGGCGGTCACGCAGCAGTTCGCCGTCGGCGCCGGTGCGATAGCCGGGCCAGGGGGCATCGGCCAGCGGCGTCTGTGCACAGGCGCTGAGTGCGAGTAAGGCACAGCCGGTGAGAAGGATACGTCGCATACCGGGGTCTCCGTTACCAGTGCGCGCTCAGGCCAAGCGTCGCCTGGTGCGCGGTGTCGTTGTCGCTGAAACGCCCCGACCAGGCGCCGTGCAGGGCGAAGGTGTCATTGAGGTGCACCTCCGCGCCTAGCGTGGCGGCCAGTTGCGGGGCGTCGTGGTTGGCGCCCTGGACGGTGAACGTGTCGCCGCCTTCCAGGAAGCGGGCGTCCTGCTCGGGGCGGGTGTCGCCAAAGCCCTGGATCACGGCAGCGCCGCCCTGCAGGCGTGTCCAGCGCCCGCCGAGCAGGACGGCCTGCCCCAGATCCAGCCCGGCGCTGACGTCGCCACGGGTCAATGTGGTTCGTGCCACCCGCAGCCCGGCGTCATCCGCACCGGATTCGCGGAAGCTGCCACGTTGCAGATGCTGGCCGGCCACTTGAGCGTAGGGGCGCACATCCAAATCCCCCAGCCGGGCATTCAGCCCGGTCTCCAGTGAGAGCCGCACGGCGTGGGTGCGGGCGGTGGATGTTGCTGTGTCGCCGAGCACGCGCCGCTCGGTGTCCGCTTCGGTCAACCCCAGGCTGAGATCGCCCCGCAGGTAGGTTGCGCCGGCGCCCCGGTAGCGGGCGTACGTACCGAGAAAGCCGCCGGTGAGATCGCCGCGGCCGCGGCGGTCGTCCAGGCGGAGGTCTCCCTGGTTCACGCCTAGCGCCGCGCCGAACAGCAGCGAGGGGCCGCGCGCGCCTTCCAGCCCGACGGTGAGGCCCTCGCCTTGGTAGCGGAACTCGGGGTTGCCGGTGTGCCCGTCGCGGTCTTCCGCGTACGTCCGGTGGTGCAGTTGCATCCAGACGCCGTTGTCACTGGTGTTGGTATCGGCGACGGACGATGGGTGAAAGCCGCCCGCGGCCCGCGCGCCGAGCGGGCTGGTGCGCCGCCGCAGTTCGGCGCTGAAGGCGCCGAGCAGGTGGTCGGTAGTGGTCAGCCCCGCCAGCAGGCTGTCGCCGGAGAGCGCCTCGAAGGCCTCCGGAGCCTCGTCCTCGCTTAGCACCACTACGGCATCGTGCACTGCATCGCCACCCGCGAGCGAGGCCACGGCAGTGGCGGCAGCGTGCTGGTTGTGGGTGCGGGTGAGGAGGGTGAAATCGATGTCGTTGCGCTCCAGCTTCATGGTCAGGTCGGTATCGCCATAGCGCAGCGTCGCATCGAGAAAAGCAAACTCAGAAGACACCGCATCGAACTCGCCGTTGATGCCGCCGTCGGCCACCAGAATGGTGTACTCGGTCGAAGGCGCGAAGTCGCCGCCAGGGCCGATGTGCAGCACCGAGCCGCCGTTCAGGAATGCCTCGCCGGTAACTTGAAGCAGATCGTTGTTGCCGTCCGAGTCAGCCTCGACCTCGTAGATCGAGCCCACCTCGAAGGTGATATCGCCATCGACGGTCAGGGTGCCGATGGAGTTGCCGGGGGCGATGATGCCGCCGCTTTCCACCCTGGTATTGCCTACCGTGCCAGTGCCGCTCAGGGTGGCGTTGTCTCGGACCTCGATCGTTCCGCCAAGGGTGCCCGTGTCGTCCACGGTCAGGAACACGTTTTGAAGAGTCGTCGTGCCTTGGAATTGCGCGCTGTCACCCCTGAGCACGATCGCGTGGAAGTTGCCCTCGATATTAAAACGGCCTTCTCCGGAGATGACACCGTCATAGGTCGCATCTGCCGTCTGATCGAAGACCAGGGTCCCATCCGCCTCGATGTCCGCGTCGCCGGAGAAGCGGTCCGCGGCGCTGACCAGCGTGCCATCCTCGATCATCCAGTCGACATCCGACGTCCCCGATCCGGTCAACGTCCATGTGCTGGATCCGGTCTTCCGGAAATGGCTGAACCCGTTGAGCTGATCGAGATCCAGGAGATCGTCCTGGTTCCCTCCTAGGAGGAGCGTGGCGTCAGCGCCGTTCGCACGCACGGCACCCAAGAAACGGTAGCCGGCAATGAGCTCAAGCGTCGCGTCGGCGCCGTTCAGGTGCATGGCGTCAGCGCGCGACCCGGCCCCGTAGCCGCCGGCAATCTCTCCTGAGTTCGTCACCCAGGCGGAGTTGCCTTCGACCACCACGCCAACGCCGCCCTCGTTATCAGTGCCCGTAAAAGTCGTTTCTCCCCCGTCGCCCCCCGAGATCGATCCCGCGTTATCGACGTGCGCTCCGTCATTGGTCACGACGAGGCCGGATCCACCGCTGCCGGCGAGCGCCCGTGTGCTATCGCCGCCGTCCCCCCGACAATGTTTCCCTCGTTGGTGAGCGCATTGCCGGAGAAGATCACCGCGGTGCCACCGTCTCCACCGTCCCCACGCGAGTTCTCCCCCCGTCGCCCCCGAGATCGACCCCGCGTTATCGACGTGCGCCCCGTCATTGGTCACGACGAGGCCGGATCCACCGCTGCCAGCGGGTCCACGTGAGTTGTCACCGCCGCCCCCTCCGGCAATGTCTCCCTCGTTGGCGAGCGCATTGCCGGAGAAGATCACCGCGGTGCCACCGTCTCCAGCGTCCCCACGCAAGTTCTCCCCCCGTCGCCCCCGAGATCGACCCTGCGTTATCGACGTGCGCTCCGTCATTGGTCACGATGAGGCCCGATCCACCGTTACCAGCGGCGGTGAGTTCCCGTGTGCTGTCACCGCCGTCCCCACCGGCAATGTCTCCCTCATTGGTGAGCGCATTGCCGGAGAAGATCACCGCGGTGCCGCCGTCTCCACCGTCCGCCTGCGGGCTCTCTTTGCCGTCGCCGCCTGCGACCGTCCCGTGGTTGACGAAAACATCACCCGTGAAGTACACACCGTCGCCGCCGCGCCCACCATCTTGCCTGCCGCTGTCTCCACCCCCTCCGCCGAAAATCGTCCCGTGGTTGACGAAATCGTTACCCGTGAAGTCCACACCGTCGCCGCCGCGCCCACCATATCCCCAACCGCCGTTTCCGCCATTTCCGCCGAAAATCGTCCCGTGGTTAACGAAATCGTTACCCGCGAAGTCCACACCGTCACCGCCGCGCCCACCGTCTCCCCAATTGCTGTCTCCCCCCTTGCCGCCGAAAATCGTCCCGTCGTTGACGAGGGCGTCTCCCGAAAACTCATATGCCGTACCACCATCGTCGGCATGGTCCAAAGAGTTTTCTTCCCCGTCCTCACCAAAAATCTCCTGGTCTTCAGGGATGACGGTCGGATCGGCCAGCACGACAGGGGCGGAGATTAAGAAGGTCAGCGCCAGAACCGAGCTCGCCACCAACAGACGCCGGCGCAGCGGATGCCCCACCGACGGCCGACGCGCCCGTCGCGTTGCGCACCGCTGGCCCTTGCTCCGGGTGCGCGCCGTCTCCGGCACGGCCTGCCATGCGCCGAGGTTGTGGTTGAAAATGCTTTTGTAAGTGCGGTTCATCCCTATGAGCTCCTTGCTCATCCTAGACGCCCCGTACTCGGGGGCGTGGCGCAAACGGCTAACGTAACGGGGTGGAGCGGCGGGGTCTTCCACTCAGCGCCACAACGGGAACAAGTTTGTCAGCCTGGCGGCACACTATCCCGGATGACCGGCAAGCTCGTCGCGCGCATCGCCCGACGTCATGCCAAAGCGCTGTTTGAAGGCGCGGTGGAACTAGAAAAAATGATTGAAGTCGACGACATAGGCAATCTCGGCAATCGAACGCTCGCTTTGCCCAGGCCTAGAAAGTTGCCTAATGACCCGTTGCAGGCGCAGTTCGGGCGAGTAGTCGGTGGGGAAGGTATCCTGACGCGCAAGCAGGTACTTCTGGCCACGTTACCGGGCCGGGGTGACGTTTATCTCTCGCGGACATCCCCTGGGGTCAGGCCATAGCGGCGCTTGAAGGCGCGATAAAACCAGGAGAGATTATTGAAGCCGGCATCGTAGACGATGGTGCTGATGGAGTGCCTGGCATAGCGGGGGTTGGAAAGCTGCGCGAAGACCCGCTGCAACCGCAGTTCAAGGAGGTAATCGGTGAAGCTGGTGCCCTCGCAATTGAACAGGACGCGGACATAGCTGGGGGAAACGCCATGGCGGCCCGCCAGCCAGTCCAGCGACAGATCACCGTACCTGGCATGAGCCGCTAGATCCGCCTTGATGGCCCGCAGACGGGCCGCTCGTAAGCCGCGATCCATGGCCCGCTGTTGCGCATCGCGCTGACCGCCGAGAACCAGCGTGGCGAGATCGTGCAGATGCGCCGCCGACCGGACAGGGTCGGGTTCCCCTATATCCTTCGGCGCCAGCATGGACAGCGCATAATTCCGTAATAGGCTCAGCGAGGGGCCTGCCGGCAAGCGCCGGCCCGGCTCTGCCGCATGCTCCCGCAACAGCGGTGTGAGCGAGGCTCGGGAGAACGACACACTGAGCAGCCCGTGCGTCCGGTAGCGGGACTCAATATAACCCGGTATGTCGCGGGCAACCACGCAGGCCTCGCCGAGGCCGCAGAGGAACTCGCCCCGCTGCCGGAGCATAGACACCCAACGATCGCGCGGTGCGGTGTTGATCAGAAACACCACGTCGTCGTTACCGTCCGCCACCTGCGCAGGGCCACGCCGCACACGCATGGGTGAACAACGGACCCGGGCAATGGAGACGCCGGGCAGCAAGCGAATTCGGGCATCGAGATGAAACCAGGCCGTATCACGGGGGATCAACTCCACCTGGGCCATGGCCGCGTACGCGCTGCTTGATGCCTCCAGGCGATCGGCCCGCGGATAATGACGGCTGGAAAAGTGAATGACTGCCATGTTTGATGCCCCCCCCCCGGAGCCCACAAATGTTTTGCCCGTGCCTTGTTCGAGCGTTTCTGTGGCGTCCGTGCAGGAGCATTGCGCGCATCCATATCAGGGAAAGCGGCTCCGTCTCGTTCTTGCTCGGCCTGTGGATCCCTTCTAACGAAACGTGATGGGTGGGAAAGCTAGATCATCGTACGGGTGTTCTACTAGCTTCGCTTTACCGTGTGCGCTATCCAATCGTTGAGCTGATCTGTCCATGATCGCCAGAGCGCGGCGTGCTTCATTGCTCCGTGCGTTTGACGTCTTTAAGTGTTGTATATGCATATGATTAATAACACTTTAGCTAAACTTTGGCGGTAGCGCCATATGTGCGGCTGACGGCTTGTGTTTTGCTTGGCCGATAACACCAGGCAGCTAGATGGTGTTGTTGATAGGGAGTATCCACCTGGCGAGGCCGCTATCCCGGTGAGCGGTTACTAGGGCAGCGGCGCTAGACGGGTTGTCGGCAGATTGCGTGATCGGGTGGGTGTCCACGCGACCGACGTTCACATGAAAGCGGCCGCGCTATGCACGGCCGCCCGTCACACTCTACCTATCTCTTGACGGGGTAGCTTCGCGTTTGTCGCGCTTTTCCCTGCGCTTTTCCTTCAGACTTTTTTGCGGTTGCTTCTTGGCTTTTTCTTTGCTCATAGCAAACACCTCTCTAACGAGCGATTGCTCGGACAAAAGAAGAGCAAATTTACTTGCTCCGAACATGGCAACAACCTATAGGTCGAACCGCCCGCTAGCCTCCGGCTGAAAGCGTATTTCCTGCACCTTAAGCCGTTGCAGCTTTGGGCTTTTTAGGGCGACCACACTGCCTAGCTTGGAGCCGATAAGCACGGACCCGAGCTGGGAAAACACCGAGATATAAGCACCGTAGGCGTCGTAGCCCCCCGGAAACACCAGCCGGAATTCGTAGACCTCTCCGCTGTCGAGGTTCTGCACGGCAACTAAGCTGTTCATGGTGACGATGTCGGCAGGCACAGCGGTTGCACTGACCTCGCGGCACACCGAGAGCTTGCCTGCCAGCGCGGCCAAGTGGGCTTTTTTGAAGCCGCCATTGCGTCGCTCTATTACGGACAAGAGCGGGCGCAGCCGCTCTACATCGCTGCTGGACATTACGAACTTACTGTTAGCCACGATTTTCCTCACGCTTTACCGGGCCGCATTTCGACGCGCAGCACCGAACGGACCTCACCTTGCGGGGAGGCCTAGGACGCTCTTACGATGAATAAAGGGGGTATTGGCCGGGCGAAAATCCGCCCGGCCTTAGTTCGGCGGGGTGAGCGGGGCCCTTAGATTTACTGCGCTAGAAGCGCGCAGTTTGTAGATGTGTTTCATACCAGTTCAACAATCACGTTGCCGTACCAGGAATGATCCATTATAGCCCCGCGTTTTTTTAAAGCTAGCTCAGCTGCCCAGCCGTTGGCGACCAGGTTGTAAGTCAGCTTCAGGGGCCGTCGGTGCTGTCTTCGCCCGGCATGCTCCGATCAAAAGTGCTGAAGTAAGCGAGGGCGAAGACCACGGGGGCGGTGTAGTCGATGGCGTATTCGTTGGTGGAGTAGGATTCCAGCTCATCCAGATACGCTTTTGCCGGAGGGACGGTGCCGTCCTCAATCAGGGCTTGCTGCAATGGGTCGCCGCCCGGGTGATTGTTGGGGCCGCCCACCAGCAGACCGGGGATATAGACGCCCGTGGCATTCCAGGTACGGTGGTGAACATTTTGCACCTGTTGAGCGCCGGAGCCGGAAAGATAGCTATAGCCTGTGGCGTTGCGGCCGAGAATGTAGTGGATTTGATCGAGTGCAGCGTTCTCATAGGCTTCGTTGGGAGAGAGGGCGTTGGCCATCAGCAGCAGATTGCCAAGCGCTACGGTATTCTTCGCCGAGGCCCACGTGTACTGGTCAGGTGTTAGCGCCGTGTTGTAACCATCGCCCTCGACTTGTTCCAGAATGGCATCCGCCGCGTCCAGGAAGGCCTGATTCACCTGCTCACGAAGACTCGGGTCCGGGTGCTCGGCGGTAAGATAAGCCCAGTGTCCCAAGGCAAGGCCGTTCAGCCAGCCGATTAGCTCCGGTTGCTCGGAAAAGTAGGTCGGCAGATGTTCCGTCAGGTAGCGTTCGTAACGAGCGTCGCCCGTGGTTTTGAACAGCTCCGCCGCTGCCCAGAAACGTTCCTCGGCATCCTCGTGCTTGTCATAAGGGCCTGAGCCGCTGTTTTGGTTTTCGTCCTCGCGGAAATACGGCTCGGGGTTCGCCTCCAGGTACTGGAAAGCATCCTTGGCGGCAGTAAGAAGTTGTTCCGAGTACGTTGGATCGAATGGTTCATACAGGCGTGCGGCCATGGCCATTACGCCTGCGAACATCCCGGTGCCGTAGGTGGACATCCCGTAGACGTAGCGTGTCTGATCGTCCTCCTCCGGCCGCGTTTCCATGCTCGGCCATTCGGCTCCGGATACTTTATGGTAGACAGCGCCGTCCGGCCGCTGCATCTTCAGCAACCAGTCCAGCTTCCACTGTGTTTCTACGAGTAGATCGGGTAGTTCGGTATCGCCCGCCGCTTCCGCGACTTCCGCAGGAAAAAGCATTTGTCCTTGGGTGAAAGTCTCCGGCGCCCATTCATAGGCGAGCAGAAGCTGCGCGACGGTGATCGCGCCCGGTGTGGTGTATTTGCCGAAGTCCCCGGCGTCGTACCAGCCGCCCAGCATATCCAGCGTCTGCCCTTCCCGGTAAAATTCATCGCTGAAATACATCGCCGCCTCGGCGTCCTGCATATGCGCCAGGCCGTGGTACAGCCCGGTCAGTGGGTCATCGATAACGAAGTTTGCCCGTTGCAGGGTGTAGGAGCGCAGTGTGTCGATAAAGGCGCTGTGATAAACGTCGGGAGAGATCCGGAACGGGTAGGACTGACCGACCCCATCTACCTGAAGGACAAAGGTGCCTGTGCGGCGGAGTTGGGAGAAATCCGCCTGCTGAACGGTGTCTCCGGAACTCACGTCGTCCATCGGTGCTGACAGCGTACCGTTGTAGACGACCTCGCCGCCTTCCTGACTGAGCACCTCAAAGTCTGTTGCCGGCTCGGAGACGACCACAACCCCCATTTTGGGGGCGTTGGGCAGATACCCGACCTGATTTACCTTGACGTGTTGTCCGTGGGATGAATGTGCATCGTCCGTTGAATTCAACGAACCAGCCGTACACCCCGCCAGTAGAGTGGCGCCGGCCAATATGGCCCACGCCCATATTCGGCGAGGGTGTTTTCCTCTGTTGAATGTCATGGTGATGTGCTCCTCCGAAGATTGTAGTTCTTCCTTCTCGAGATCAACGCCGGACTCGCAGCGATGCATCCGTCGCCCTCTGTTCCTAGAGTGAGATACGCCAGGGCGGGCGTTGCAGGGGCGTGTTCTCCCGTCAGCGGGTGATCTCTCATCGCCAGCATAGCCTTAAATCGGAGGTTTGAAAACGTTTTCTAATTCGTCACGCTCTTGCTCTGCTGTCATGATTTGGAATATTTAGTTTCTGTAATAGTTTTATTTATGTGTGATAATCATATATGGTTGAATTTTAGGTTGGTATTGGAAGTTTCGGGTGGGTTTTGTATTGATAATCGCCATGCGCTAGGCTGACGGGCGGCTTTTATCATTTGTGAAAACGTTGTTCAAATTTGTTGAGAGGCTAGTCTTACCAGGATCCGATCGAAGGAAGCGCTGATGTATTCCCATGAGGCTCTAACCTCGCAGCGCACCCGGGGCCTGCGTTGCGTCTCTTGCGGAAACAAGGGGGCGGGAACAAGGAGATACCCAGCCAACCGCCCTCGGCTCACTGAGTGACAAAAGGCGGCTCACTTAGCGCATTAGGTGTCCCGCGAAGCTATTGCTGGACGTGACCAAAGCGCTGTACGAGCAGGAGCTGGAGCACTTGCGGGAGGAAAGTCAGGAATAAGTGCGGGCTGCTTCGTTTGAGGCATGAAGGCATTCGAGGCGGATGACTGTCCACCAACTTACCAGCCGGAATCATGAAGCGCGCTGTCTAATTGCTGTTAGCGCTAATGAACCATGGACTGCGAGGGGAAAAATGAAGGTAAAACGCATTGTCTCCAACATTGCGGCAGTTAGTCCCCCAGAAGCTGATAAGTTTTACTCGGTGATTTTGGGCTCAAGGTAGTGATGGATCATGGGTGGATAAGAACCTATAGCTCTGGCGAGGAAATGACCACCCAGATAAGTGTGGCCTCCGAGGGTGGTTCCGGTACGCCCGTACCTGATCTCTCCATAGAGGTTGACAGTCTGGAGACGGTCTTGGAGAGAGTGAAGAACGAAAACATTGAGATCGAGTATGGGCCGGTAACTGAGCCTTGGGGCGTTCGTCGGTTTTATGTACGCGACCCTTTCGGCAAACTTATTAATGTTTTACAGCATGAATAGCTATCGGGCATGCTCTAACAATTCGCGTCACCCGGACGCCCTTGTCTCCGCTTTGTATTAGCCGCCAATCCGAACGGTTAAGGGGAATACATGACTGTTGAAAGCCTTGATTGCGCCATAACGTCGCAATTGAGACGTCTAGCGTTGTTCAAGCAAGGTCTGGCGTCGCGGCAGCAGTTTGGCGCCGGTTTGTCTGGAACGCGCCGCGCAATCGAGCACCTTGGCTATGTGCAAATTGATACGCTGTCGGTGGTTGAACGCGCGCATCACCATACTTTGTGGAACCGAGTGCCGGGTTATGACCCGGCCTACTTGAACCGACTGATCGGCGAGCAGCAGATCTTTGAGTATTGGTACCACGCCGCTTCGTATCTGCCAGTGCGCGACTACCGTTATGCGCTACCGAACATGGCGTCTATACGTAATGGCGAAAACCGCTATTACACCAATGTCGACAAACGCCTGATGAAGGAGATCCTGGCCCGCGTGAGTGCAGAGGGACCGTTACGGGTGCGTGATCTCGACACGGGGAAGAAGGGTAAGGGCAATTGGTGGAACTGGGGGCCGGGCCGACGCGCCCTCGATAAGCTGTTCATGCAGGGCGATCTGATGGTGTGCGGACGCAATGGCATGGAGAAGGCCTATGACCTCACCGAACGCTGTTTGCCAGAGGGGATCGATCTGAGCGTGCCCACGGTGAGCGAATATGCGGCCTATTTGTTCGATACCACACTTAGGGCGCATGGTGTCTTCACCTGGAAGCAGCTATTGCACCTGAAGACGGGTAAACCCTTGCGGGATGCAATGCGTGAAGTTCTCAACGAGCGTATCGAAGCCGGAGCGGTGAGGGTGCTGGGTGACGCCCGTGCGCCGACGGCCTATGTGGACATCAAGGCACTCGAACAAGCGCCGACGATCGACGGTGCACTTAAGGTGCTGTCCCCATTCGACAATGCGGTTATCCACCGCGACCGCTTGAGTTCACTGTTCGAATTTGACTACCGGATCGAATGTTACGTTGCCGCGTCTAAGCGCGTGTTTGGCTACTTTTGTCTGCCAATTCTGTACGGCGATAAATTCGTTGCTCGAATCGACTGCAAGGCGCATCGGGCCGACCAGCGTTTCGAGGTTTTAAGTCTGCACCTAGAAGATGGCCCGCTCGATCGGGATCAGTTTTTCCCGCCTTAAGCGACGAGCTGCAAAGGTTTGCCGATTTCAACAAGTGCCCGCGGCTCGATGCAAGTGTCATTGATAAGGTGCGCCATCGCCGGTCTGGTACTGCCCGCTTGCGCGGTAGTTCGCGCTAAAGCATCGTTAATCAACGAAGGGCAAGGGCATCTATGTCCTTAGGCCAACAAGAACAATAAGCTAACCACAGGTTGCAGCCAGCGGTTCCGCGTCGGTCTTATGCACATGCTTTGAAGACGCCTTGCGACCACTTGCCATCTTTCCCGTCTATAGGAGTGTATCGCGATCCGCGATGCATCTCTTTACACTGACTGGAGCCACAGATGAAACGATTCCATGTACACATCGCTGTTGCCGATCTGCCGGCCAATATTGCCTTCTACAGCAATCTGTTTGGGCTGCCGCCTTCCAAGCAGAGGGAGGACTACGCTAAATGGATGCTGGATAACCCACGCCTTAATTTCGCCATCTCGTCCCGGGGCCAAGCGAGCGGATTGAACCATTTCGGCATGCAGGCTGAAGATCCGGAGGAACTGGCGACCCTCAGGCAACTGGCCGACGTCGCCTCCGAGGGTGCGGCGCTCGAACAAGGCAAGGCCGCCTGCTGCTACGCACGCAGCGAAAAGCACTGGACGGTCGACCCGCAAGGCATCGCTTGGGAGCACTTCTTGACGCTATCGGATGCCGAAACCTTCGGGCAGGATACTGCCGAGCCGTCGGGTGCCTGCTGCATCCCCCTGCACGGGGCGGAGTCCTCGAATTCGCAGGCCTCTGGCGTATGCTGCGTTCCCGGCGAGACAAAGGAAGCTGACGAACGCTGCTGCAACTGAAGGATGACAGGCATGAACCCTGCAACCGAGGACCTTAAGGACGCCTTTACCCACTTTCGGCTGAGCCTGCGCCGCTATTTGCGTAGGCGCTTGCCCGACCCCGCGCAGGCCGACGACCTGTTGCAGGATGTCTTCTTGAAGGCGCTGACGGCGCAGGAATCCGGGCGCCGCATCGATAATCTGGCCGGTTGGCTCTACGCAGCTACGCGAACGGTGCTGGTTGATCATTACCGGGCGCAAGCTGCGCCTACGCAGGCGCTCGATGAGGAGTTGCCAGACGATGAAGACGATGAAGCAAGCCTGCATCAGGAGCTCTCTCTGTGCCTGCGGCCGTTCATCGAGCGGCTGCCGCCTCTGTATCGCGAGACGCTGCTTGCCACCGAGCTGGAGGGGAAAGCTATGCGTGCGCTGGCCGAAGAACAGGGCGTCTCGGTTTCGGCCATTAAGAGCAGGGCTGCGCGCGGAAGAGCAATGCTCAAAGCGAAGCTACTTGCTTGTTGCCACATAGAGATGAAGGGAGGCTTAGTGTCTGACTACCATCGAAAGCCCATGTCAGACTGTGCGGGGGGCTGTGTATAACCATCCGCTACAGCCGATCATCAAACCGTTTTGCGGTTTGCCGTTGGCTGAGCGTCGGCACTTGATCAATACCTCTCTCTCTCTCTCTCTCTCGGCCTCAGGGAGGTGTCCATATATCTCCCAGTAGAGCTCCAAGAGCGGAGGTGATCGATTGACTGCAAATCCCGAAGTTTACGCAGTCGCTCAGCGATTGGCACAACGTATTGCCCCGGACGAAATCGATTTGGCGCCGGCGATAGTCGATGCTGCCTGCGAAGGGGAGCGACAATGGCAGGCCCTACTTGGGGGGCGGAGGATGTTGAGCTATGCGGTATATTTGGCCCGGTGGAGGCCTCCGATCTGGTTGCCGTGATCGAAGCGATCCGCCTGTCCGCGGAGTGTCTCGTGCCCGTGGTTGCCGTGGTAGTTGGCTCTGTTAACACCGTGCTCGGCTACCTGAGCATCCGAGAGAAGTTGGAGCGACGCAAACAGTTACGTCAGAGCTCTGAGACGCAGCTGCTGGATAGCGTCGAACGTGCGGTCAATCGACTGGCTGGCCACCTGGTAGCACTGGGTGTTGAGAAGGAGCGGGCTGAGGAAATCGGCCGCGAAGCCGTGGCCGCCTTGGTCGAGGAGCCCGCGAGCGGCGACGCTCTCCTAGCTCGGTTGAACCAGGGGCGTGACTGAGCAGGATCGCCCCGGCTGGGCAGGTCTGCAAGCACCGCCCTGGTTGTGGATCTGGATTGCGCTGTTCATCTGGCGCGCACCGGACTGGTTCAGCCATTTTCGCGGTTCTATCCGCGCATTGCTGTCGATTCCGTATACGGGAGAGTTGTACAGCTCCGGCTTCAGCCGGTTGGTGTTGACGCCAACCATTCTGGAGGCGCTGCCTACTGCGACGCTCGCGCTCGCTATAATCGCGCTACTGTTCCCGCAGTTGAGGGCGCGCTGGGTTGAGCGGCGTTATGCTCTTGCCGAGCTTTCCAAAGACTACCCCAGCGCCGCTGTTCGGGAGGTCCAAACGTTCATCCATGAGCGGGCGCCGCGAGTGGAAATCAAATGGCAGCTGGCAGAGTCGAGGCGTATCGCCCGCGTGTATCCGACCCGTTATACAAACGATACCCTTGCGATATTTGGCGGTCTACTGAGAGTCTGGCGCCGCAACCGCCCGGCGGGCGAGGCCATCTTGCTGCACGAGCTTGCTCATCATAGGCATCGGGACGCCATACTGATGGGGGTTGCCTCACCGCTGCGTGCGCTAGTCGGACTTTGGGTGCCGGTGGCTCTAGGGCTCGCTTTGCTGGTATGGGCTGTTGAAAGCGCCGGAATCCTGGCAACGCAGCCTTTACCAGGCGGCGACTCGCCGTTGCGGGAAATCCTGGGCCGGTTGTTTCTGCAGATCATCCCCGCGCTAGTGCCGATAATTATCACCGTGCTGCTTTGGACGCTGGCACTGTTCATTGTGCCTGTCGTCGGCGTCTGGTGTGCCGAGCTCAACGCGGATCGCTTCGCTATAGCCCGCGAGTCCAAGCCCGGCGCGTTATCTCACTGGCTGTCACAACAGCGCGAACCAGAGCGCCGCATGGGCTGGCTGGTACAGCGCATCGCGCATCCGCCGCTGGGTTTGCGTTGTTGGATGGCGCACAACGCACACCGACCGGTCAGCCTAGTGATCTTATTGCTGCTGTTTCCCGCAGCCTATGTGGTCAGATTGACGCTGCTGATTGTGTGGGGTGTGCTTGCGCATCTGGTTGGCGGCATGCCGGCGTCGCAGCTGGCCGAGACCGTGCCGCGCTGGATCGCGTCGTATCTGGACTCCATGGCGTACACTTTGACGCTGCTTGGCGTAGCCATGCTGCTTTGGCCGTTGCTGGTAGCGCTTCGGCGCCGTCTTCAGTGGGCGCGTACTCATTGGACTCTTTATTGGGCGCTGGGCCTCGTCCTGTGTCTACCACTGTTGATCGGCCGTTTACAGCCTGATCCCTGTGTCGCCGTGGGGGCAACCATTGCTACCGACAAGGCGTGGTACCGTCCGGGCGAGCTCGTCGTTATTCAGTATTCCGGACTCCCCGGTAACGAGCAGGATTGGGTGACCGTGGTCAGGCATGGCGCACCGGTCGACGACTGGGGCGAGTGGCAGTTCACTGGCGGTACGACAAGTGGCGAACACACAATAGTAATAAGCGAACCGGGTCGTTACGAAGCCCGGGTTTTCTTCGACTGGCCTACCTGCGGTTTCGACATCAAGGCGCGCACGGTGTTTGCCGTCACCACGAGGCAAGGGGGCTGAAAAGGACGCGGGGGTGCACCGGCACGGGTCACCCATTCAAGCTCCGGCTCAGCACCTCCAGCAGCTAGTTAGGTCGTACTCTTGTCCGTCTCGATCAAATGATCAATGAAAGCCGAAATACGAGGCGCTGGTTGCCGGTGTGCCGGAAACAAAGCCGTGATTGTGTCGAAACTGCCGGCCGACTCATTCTTGAGTATTTGAACAAGACGCCCCTCAGAGAGATCGTTCTTAACGTGGAAACTTGCCATTCGAGCGATACCGAGTCCTTGCAACGCCAGATGCCGCAGCATCTCTCCGCTATCCGTTGCGAAGTTCACGTTGTCGTCATTCTCACGCGAATGACGGGAGTGGTTCAGGGGGTAGCCCAGCATATTGTGGTCCGCAAGATCCTCTAGGCACTTCGGCGTACCGGCATGTCCTAGATACTCTGGAGCGGCCACATATACCGTCGCGGTGGTGCCAATTTTTCTGAAGTGTAGCGCCGAGTCTTTTAGCATCCCAATGCGCAACGCGACATCTACACGCTCTTCTACTAGATCAATCAGGTTGTCGGAGATAAGGATGTCGACTTTGATGTGCGGGTATCGATCTCGAAAAGCCGGCAGTCGCGGCGCGATATAATGATAAGCGAATGCGCCTGAAGTACTGACCCGCAGGGTTCCCTTCAACGCTGTATATATGCCACAAATCTTCGCTTCCGCTTCTTCTATCGTGTCGAGGATGCTTCGGCATGACTGCGAGTAACTGTCGCCTTCCGCCGTTAATGACAGCCCGTGAGTCGATCGGTTGATAAGCCGTACGCCTAGTCGTCGCTCCAGTCGCGTCATGAGCTTGCTAACGGCCGACGGGGAAATGCCAAGCCGTCGCGCTGCTTCGGAAAAACTCCCTGTCGTCGCGACGATAGCGAACGTTTCCATTTCATCAAGGCGGGATTTGGTCATGCGTTTTTGTCACAAGCTGTTTGTCGCTTTTGATTATAGTGCAAAGCCATCTCTGCAACTACGATGGAGGCCGATGTGACCATTACGCCAGGAGAGGAAGATGCAAGTATTCGTCACTGGAGCCACGGGGTATATCGGGGGCTCAGTTGCGCGGTTGTTACTCGAACGCGGGGCGACAGTCCGGGGGTTGGCTAGAACAGACACTGCCGCACAGGCCCTTGAGAGATTAGGCGTTGCGCCGGTGCGCGGCAGCTTGGCGCACTGGTCTTTGTTGGCTAAAGAAGCGCGGGCAGCCGACGCCGTTATCAATGCGGCCGATGCGGACGATGCCTTTGCGGCAAGTGCCCTGTTAACGGCTCTGGAGGGAACCGGCAAGCGATTTATCCACACAAGTGGGTCGAGCGTAGTCGGAGATATGGCTTCCGGTGTGCATAGTTCGCCGGTATTTTCCGAAGATAGCCATATTGCACCGCGGTTTGAGAAAGCCGGACGGGTGGCGATTGATCGGGCGGTCGCCGGGGCGGCGTCCCGAGGCGTACACAGTGTTGTCCTATGCCCAACGATGATTTACGGGCTTGGGACGGGGGCAAAGGTTGACAGTATCCAGATCCCATGGCTCATCGAACTCGCCCGGGAGAGCGGTCATGGCAGGCATATTGGCGAAGGTAAGAACATCTGGTCCCACGTGCACATCGGTGATCTCGCGGAGCTTTATCTGCTTGCGCTAGACGCCGCGCCAGCCGGGTCCTTCTTCTTCGCCGAACAAGGGGAGAGCAGCCTTAAAGACATTGCGGCCGCGATCAGCCGGATGCTCGGTTTCGGTGGCGCAACGGCTGAGCTCGCGGTAGACGAGGCCGCGTTGAGGTGGGGGCCGGAGGCCGCGCATTTTGCGTTTGGATCTAACAGTCGCGTGACCGCCGAGAAGGCAAGACGGATGCTCAATTGGTCGCCTTCGCAGCCGGGGCTTATCGAAGAAATTGAGAACGGCTGCTATAGCGACATGACCTGACGGTTTGCATGGCCGCTTTCTTTTGAACGGCTCTCTTCACGCCGCTGCGAGCCGCATTATAGCTCTAATCGTTACTGGCGCGCTGATTACTTACGCTGATTGGTCGACCAGATACTTTGGACTGACCAACGTAAGCAGAGGGCATTGTGGTTGCCATTGAGCAGCTTTGCGGCTGCCATCTTGGTATGGGGACGGTATAAATATAGATAGGGAGCGCCACCGAGTGGCGCTCCCGAATCTTTTCTCGCCTAAGCAGTAGGTTGAACCGTACCGCTAAAACGGTGCGCGTATGCCAGGGCGAGCAATGTGACGAGCGCCATGAGAGTAGCGAAAGCTGCGAGAGGCCACGCCGTGCTGCCATCCAGAAGCACGACCAACAGCGTGCCGGCAATGCCTACGATGAGGCTCTGAAGGCAGAAGTACAGCGCAACGGCCGTACCGGCGACATGGCCGAACGCCGCGAGTGCTCCGTTCGCGGTTACGGACGACGCGAACACAATACCGATCGAGATCACCCACATTGGTAGCACGAAAGACCAGAACGAAGGCTCCAGGAACAACTGCCCGCCGATTAGCAGGGCCGCGCCGAGCAGTAGCATAAGCATGCCGCGCACGACACTGCCAAGAATGCCCCAACGCTCGACGAAGCTCTTCGCGAAGCGGGCCGTGATAATCATCGCCAGCGCCGCGGTGGCGAAAGTCAGGCTGAACCCAAACTCCGTAAAACCCGCTTGTTCTATCAGAACACGGGGTGCTGTCGAGAAAAACACAAAAAACGAGCCCATCGCCGCGCTGAAACCCAGCGTATAAGCCCAGAACGTAGCGTTTTTGAGGATAGGAACGAACGCGGCTTCTCGTTGTGCCGAGTGTTGCATTGGCGGTCGTGTTTCATGCCATTTGAGCGATGCAAAAGATACTAAGACAAGCATCGGTAGAGCGAGGGCGAGGAAAATACCCCGCCAGACGAAGATATCGGCGATAACAGCGCCGGCAATCGGGCCCAACGCAGGAACGAATGCAAGCATCGAATTGAGGAGGCTGTAGATAACCGCGCTCTCGGGGCGTTCCGCATAAACATCTCGTACGGTGGCGAATAGCGCGACAAGTATTGCGGATGCGTCGGCCGCCTGGAGTAGCCGCAGCAGGACGAAAGTCGCGGCATCGGTAGTGGCTGCGAGCGAGAAGGAGGCCATTGCAAAAAGCGTCGAGCCGATTAGTAGTATCGGTCGTCTGCCGATGCGATCCGATAAGGGGCCAAAGATGACCTGACCGACACCGAGCACGATGATATACAGGCTTAGTGTGAGCTGTATGACCGACGGTGTCGTATCCAGCACGTCGGGCATTGCCGGAACGATCGGGAGATAAATGTCCATGGCCAGCGAGGCCAGGATGTTAAATGGGGCCATGAGCAACAAGGCCGCAGGCAGCGTGAAGCTCCACGCCTTGGAACATGAGTCAGACACAGTAATACACCCGCTCAAATGGAAAACATTCGGCGGCGATCTGCCTCAAGGGTAATCTGAGAGTATGAGTGGGCAGATTGCCGCAACATCGCTATGCGCTGTTGCGGCTTATTTGTCTGACTTTTTCGACCCCATTAGGTGTCTCGCGTTGACGGTAGAAGATGTAACGAGGCTCAGAATAGTATCAACGGCGTTTTTCCTCGACAAGTGGCCTATGGAGGCGGACTCTCGTAAGGCCTGCACCGGGACACCTCTTCTCCTGTTCTTGAGGGTTTGTAACGAAGGGCCGAACCAAGCTAACGCTGGTATTCATGGTGCTGATATCGGTAACAGTGGCAGAATAGCACTGCTTGGGGGGCGAGTTGGATTTGTATTCTGACATCATGCCCGATGTTTCTATGTCTACATATAGTTGATGCATAAGGACCTATGGTTTCCATCTATGTAAATGGTGAAGATAGAACCAGGCAACTCAGTAACTGGGAAATAAAATGGAGCCCCAAACAGGGTGGGGTGAGGCTGATTTGCCACTTCCATTCTGGTAAGAGCTATTCCTGTCCGCTGAAAAAATGCGAGGTTGTTCCTACCCGGGAAGTTCAAGGGGGGCTGATTGTAGAAAAAGGCGGCTCTGTATTTTATGCGGTCGATAGTGTGAAAGTCTATGGAGAGAAGTACGCCCTCGTTCGGTATCCCGATAGTCAGAATGTTTACGTAAGGAATCTGGACGATATTGAGCTTGTCCCGAAGACGAGCATCAAGAATGAAGCGATATTCCGTTATTTTGTTTCTGTGGCAGAGGCACGGGTAGATCGGGCTAACCCGCAAAAAAGCCAATTGCCGAAAATGTGTTACGGCAATTGGAGAAGGCGCTTCCTCACCCAGACACCGTCCTGCACGCCTACTGCGCAGGGCAGAATCAAGATCAGGTAGATGAGGGGGGCTTCATTTATCCTTTCGGCGTCAATGAAAGCCAGCTTAAGGCAGTGGAGCGGGCCTTCACCTCTCAAATCAGTCTGATCGAAGGCCCCCCTGGCACAGGGAAAACTCAGACGATCTTGAACATCATAGCGAATATCCTTTTGCGTGGAAAAAGCGTCGCGATCCTGTCCAACAACAACCCTGCGGTGGAGAACGTCTATGAAAAGTTATCCAAGAGCGGACTGGATCATGTAGTCGCCAAACTAGGAAGCCAGGATAACCGTAATCGCTTTTTTCGGGTATGTCCGCCATATCGTCAGAAACTCCCGAGCCCGCGCCTGGCATGGATCATATCCAGTCTGTTCTAGCGCAGTTGAAGCAGTATCTACATACCCAGAACGAGGTGGTCAGGCTGCAGGCTGAAGTCGACGAATTGAACATAGAGCGGGGCTATCTGCTGCAATGGCAAAGCGAAAACAACGTAAGCGTGTCAGCTTCTCTTGATAAGTACAAACTGTCCCCACAAAAACGGTGGACCTTATGGCTTATTTGGACCACCTTAGCGAGCGCCGGATCAGATTCAGGGATCGGATCGAGCTGCTGCTCAATTTCAAAATTTGCGCATGAAGCCTTTCGATGATGGGGAGAAGCGCAAGTCCATGATCTATGCCTTGCAACTCCACTATTACGATAAGGCGCTAATGGACAAGAAGGCGGCGTTGGCTGTTCATAGAGATGCGTTGGAGCGGGGCAACTTCAAGGCGTTGCTGCATGACCTGACCCGCAGTTCGATGCTCTACCTAAAATCCTACCTCCATGAGAATGTCCCTTATCGGGAAACCTTCGATGCGCAGACATACCAACGGAAGTTCGATTCCTTTGTGAGGCGTTATCCAATCATTGGCAGCAGTACACATTCCATCGTCAATTCGATTGGCAATGGCGCGGTTCTTGATTATGTCATTATCGACGAGGCCTCGCAGCAGGACATCGTCCCAGGAGTTCTGGCACTGAGCTGTGCCAGAAACTTGATTGTCGTCGGTGACAGAAAGCAGCTTGCGCACATTCCAACAGAACTGGGTGTCGCTCCCCCCTGCAACTTTTACGATTGTGAAAAGTACAGTTTGCTCGATTCGTGCATCAGCGTTTTCAACGGTTCGCTGCCGCGGACGCTGCTGAAAGAGCACTACCGGTGCCATCCGAAGATCATCCAATTTTGCAATCAGCAGTATTATGACAACCAGCTCATTCCTATGACGCGAGATGCAGGCGAACAGGCGATGAAGTTGATCGTCACCGCTAAGGGAAACCACACGCGGAACAACTCGAATCTGCGAGAATTGGACTCATTGCGTAAGACGCTCGAGTTGGGTGGAGAAATCGAATGGGATTCAGCGAATGCAAGGGGTTTCATTGCGCCATACAGGGCTCAAGTCAAGCTGTCAGAGGCGCATTTGCCGGCTGATTTCGTCAAGGACACCGTCCATAAATTTCAGGGCAGGGAATGCGAGGAGGTCGTCTTTTCCACCGTGCTGGACAAGAAGTGCCTCGACCCAAGAAGCTTGGGGTTTGTGGATGACCCCCAAATAGTCAATGTGGCGGTATCGCGAGCCAAAAATAAATTCACCCTAGTGACGGGCGACGATGTTTTTTCCGCGAACAACGGACAAATTGCCGCGTTGGTACGCTACATTGAATACTACGCGGACGAGAAGCAGATTCATCGGGCCCCTGTCGTTTCGGCCTTCGACCTGCTTTACAAAGAATACGACCAATCCCTGGAGCGACTCAACTCCAGGTTGTGTCCTGATGACTCTCGATTCAAGTCTGAGCAGATCGTGGCGGGGCTATTACGTGATGTGATGTCCCAGGAGTCCTACTGGGCGATGATGTTCCACTCACAGATTGCGTTGAACCAGTTGGTCTCGCCGACCAACGAAGCATTGACGGCGCGAGAGCGGGAATTCATGAGAAACCGTGCCAGTTGTGACTTTGTGATTTATTTCAGGGTAGGAAAGACGCCGTTGGCGGTGATTGAGGTCGATGGCGGCTCTCATGACAAGCCGCAGCAGGTTGAGCGGGATGCATTGAAAAACAGCATCCTGAAGAAGAGCAATATCTCATTGCTCCGGTTGCGAACCGTCGAGAGCCAGATTGAAGAAAAGATCTCAGGATTTTTGGCGCAGTGGGCAAGCAACGCTTCAACCGTTTGAGGTAAATGGTTGAAGCGTTGTTGTTGGCTCTCGTAAGGTCACGCACCGCGATTGCTCTACGATTCACTAGGCCCCCAGCAACTGGGATACGGTTACGAATCGATAACCGTCCTGCTCCAGACGCCGAATGATACCTTCAACCGCTTGTAGCGACTCTTCCCGGCTGGGATACATCACGTGCAGAAGGATGATGGAGCCTGGTCGTACCTGCTGCGCGACATGCTCTACGATGTGCTCCGCACTGCGCGCGATTTCCGGATATGACTCCGGTTCAACATCCCACATGATGGTTTTCCGATCGGTGCGGGAGAGATACCAAGGCAATCCCACCAGCTTCTTCCCGTACGGGGGCGGAAGTAAATAGGGCCTTCGTAACCGCTGGCTCGGATGAGAGCGTCGGTATCCTCGATCTCGTGGCGAATGAACATGGGGCTGCGTAGCAGCATTCGGCGATGCGAATACGTATGGTTGCCGAGCTCATGGCCGGCGGCGACATACTTTTCGGCAAGCCCGGGATTGGCGGCGAGTTCGGCACCCGTGAAGAAGAACGTTGCCGGAACCTCGTTGCGCGCCAGAATGGCGAGGATGCGTTCCGTAGCCTCTGGTGTGGGGCCGTCGTCGAAGGTCAGTGCGACCCAAGGCTTTTCCGTATCAACGCGATGGACGAGATTTCCAAAGAGTTGGAAAGAGCGAGCGTCGGCGAGGTTCTTGACGCCGTATAAGGCCGCAATCAAGGCGGCAGCTACGATTAAGGCTATCTTTATTTTCACGTTCTCGTACCGATGAAATGCCTAACCCCTGGCTTTTCGGTGTGCCGGGGGCGCTGGAGGGGCTTCTATCCAACCTCTGATCGCGCACCTCGATTATTCAGCTCTATACATAAACACATCAATATTATGCGCGCACGCTTGATGTACCTGGCCATTCTCAATCAGCCTGGAGGGGTGTTGGTGCATAAAAACAGGAAGCCGATCCCGTGTGCCTGTTTCCTGTTGAGTGGCTGCCCTCTTCTTACTTCTTAGTTTCTCCTGGTTCGTAACTTTCTCCGAATTCGACGGAACTGATTCCCGCGCCAGCCGGTCTCCTAGAGTGCCGACCATAAACCGGCCCGCGAGGCAAGGCGGCTAACCGCAAGCTCCGTGGGCTCTACACAATACAAATAGGTAATCGAATGAAATCGAAGCTTTCATTTGCCTGTGCAATTGCGCTCTCTCTGGCAGGGAGTGCCGCTTTTGCTAACACGAACGTCGTCAACAATAACGTTACTGAAGCCGAGGTCAAGGCGGCGCAGAATGCTTGGGGAAAAGCCCTCATTCAGATCAGCTCCGATTACAGCAAGGGCGGGATCGATAAGGCCCGGGAAACAGCCGAGGCGGTGCTGGATGCTGCGTACGGCTATAGTTTCGGCCCGGTACTTTTCAAACCCACCCTTGCCAGCGGCGAGCAGACCTTCCGAACCAGCCGCGAGGGGGCCCTGGCTTACTTCGTCGGCCATAATGGCGATTTCCCGAGTGACGAAGGCTTCGCGCTAAAGGGCTGGACCGACTTCAGCGTCAACAATGCCGCCGTCTACATCAATGGGAATCTGGCTCTGACGATGGGTCACGTCATCCTGACCGACGAGAGCGGCCAGACGACCACTGTGGACAAGACGTGGGGCTTCAAGAAAGACGAGCAGGGCGATCTGCGTATCGTGCTCCATCACTCCTCGCTGCCGTTCGCGCCCGACGCCTAAGGCGCTGAAGCGCTCGGAGCCTTCCGCCCACGGGATGGCCGAACCATTTCGTGGGCGGAAGAGCGCCGGGTTATGTGTCGAAGGTAAATCGGCCACTGGCTCATTTCATCTACTGGCTGTCCCGGCGCTCCTACAAGCTGGACGCCCCTTTGTTTGTATTACCAAAACTAAGCGCGGAGATGGCGTCTGCCCCCCAGTTGGGATTATCATCGTAATCCAAAATTCCTCGTCCGTCGGAGAGCTTATGCGTAAGTCCAGAGCAGAGGCCGCATTAACGCGGGAGAAGATCGTGGTTACCGCCGCCAACGCCTACCGGAAGTTCGGCACCGGCGGCATCAGCGTTCAGGACGTGATGAAGGAAGCGGGACTCACGCATGGCGGGTTCTACAAGCATTTTTCGTCGAAGGATGCTTTGATTGCCGAAGCTTGTGCGTGGGCACTCGATCAAACCGCAAACAGACTGGCGGCCGCCGCGAGACGGGCACCGGCCGGCCAGGGACTACAGGCCATTATCGACACGTATCTTTCCCCAGCACACCGCGACCACCCTGAGCAGGGCTGCGCCATCGCCGCCTTGGGCTCCGAACTCGCACGCTACGAAGGGGCTCCCCGGTGCGCCCTGGGGCAGGGGATCCAGCAACTGGTGGAACTCGTTGCCGAGTACCTTCCCGAGCACGAGCAAGACGCAGCTAAGGCTATCGTCGGCGGCATGGTCGGCGCGCTCGTGACGGCCAGGGCGCTGGATGATCGTCAGTTATCCGATGCGTTCCTCGCTTCCGCGCGCCAAAACCTAGTACGCCTTCACGCCTAGATATACCTGTTCAGTGAGCCGGCCAGCGGCCGGGGCCGCTGGCCGCGCCTTGCCAGGAACCGGGATCGCCAATCCGTAGCTTGATGTCCTAGGGGTGAGCTGGCACGGCGTCCGCTGTCTGTTGGCGACTATCATCGCGAGCCTGTTGTCGGGCTGAACGAATCTGGTAAAAAGCCGCAAGGTGCAGGCATATCCACAGCGGGACGGCAAAGCACGGGATCAGCAGTAAGGGAAACTGAGAGAGTGCCCCCGTTGTCGGCATATCGTAGCCCGCATTCAGCAGGTGCCTGGCAATCAGGCCCGACCCCACCGCGCCAACGAAGTCCAACATCCCCAGGAAGTGAAACCGCCATAGCCATTTCGAGCGCAAGAATGCCGCGTTTCTGGCAAGCACGACGGCGACAAACGGTGCCAGCAAGGCAACCAGAATATCCCCCCAGCCCGCGGGGTGGGCAAATATACCGGGCAATGCACCCAAGGCATACGCCACGAGGAACCCCGCCCCCAAAATTCGTAGGCCATGCACTGCAACCAGCCAGACCGGATCGATGGCAAGCACCTGTTCGCGGAACCACGCGCTACCTTTGAGCAATGCTAGGAACAGCGTGGGTGGGACCGCTATGGCAATCAGGGTGGGCAGCGGAGGCGAGCCTGCGGGTACATGAAATACCCCTAGCGCCCCCAGCGTCACAATGGTGCTCAGCCACAAGGCTATCGCTATCGCCGAAACGACAATGAAGGATGTTGCTAAGCCAGGCCTGTGTACAGTCATCATTCTACCTCACGCGACAAAAGTGAACGGGATCAATAAGTAACAGCGGTCGAAACGGTATTCGCAGCAAACAGCGGCGGAATAGCACCCCCTTTTTTGTTTGGATGATAATTGTAATCTTATTGGATGTTGATCATCATCCAAACAATTAGGCTTGTCAAGCAATGGCCGGAGTGCTTTGTGGTACTAGCATTGGAGATGTCGGGCCGAGTCAGCCGCTGCGCCGGGCGAAAGTGTTCGGATTGCTGGCTGGACGCTTCCCGTCCGGCTGTTTCCGAAGGGTGGGATTGGGCGCCGAAACGAAAACAGGCGGCCGGTTGGCCGCCTGTTCGGGAGTCGGGTAGCGGGGGCAGGGGTTGGGCGTTGTTTAACGCCGCCGACAATCGGTGGCTGGGGGCGTGTTCTAGGTGTTGCGGTTTGGCCCATGAGCAAACCACAAATATCTAGGTGCATACCCGCTGAATGTAATGCTGCCGGCAACATGCCCCAGGACTCCGGCGATTACGAAACCAAGGAGCAAAGCAGGATGAAATGGTTCGGTAATCGCTGCGCTCACCAAACCAATAACGGCCACCAGGACACAGAGCAGGATAAAAGCTGCTAAGCACCTGATGGGCAAGCCTAGTTTTCTGATTTCGCCTAGCAACGGATTTTTCATACTCGATACCCATAACGCGGCGCTTCATCAGCCGCGGGCGTTAGCCTGTCGGTTGTAAGGGCTTGTTGGAGCGCTTGCTCAGGACCGTGAGATCCAGAGCATCGCTCCGAGGAATGCCTACGCCGCTCGCAAGCGGATAAGCGAGCCGCTGCCCGGTTTCCTTGTAGCCACGGCGCCGATAGTATGCAATCAGCTCGCTCCTGGCGCTAACCACGACCAGAACAAGATCTTCGGCGCCAAGATGTGCCGCGGCGTAGTGCTCCGCCTCCGTCAGCATGGCGCCGCCGACGCCTGCTGCTTGCAGCTCGGGCAGCACCGCGAGCATGCCGATATGCGCTTGCCGACCGTTATGCTCGATCTGCACGCATGCGATGAGCTGCGAGCCTTGAAACCCTACCAGAATCAAGGAATTCCGCAGAATTTCTGTGACTTGCGCCGGGCTGATCCGATCGCCCTCAACGAGTTCGGACTCGTGGGTCCAGCCACCGTGCCCGACTCCTGGTCGATAAGCTGCGTTCACTAAACGGGCGATTTCAGCGGCATCGCCAGCCGTTGCTTGCCGAATGACAAATTGCACTGGATTCCCTTCTTCGCTCCAACAGTGATCAGGCCGCGTGTTCTACGATGGCAAACAACCGCGCGTTTCATGATGCCGCGCTTTGGCTACCGCAAGGCCCTGTTTGTATTGTTGATTACTAATACCTTAGCGAACTTCCGCATTCGGCACCATGCGTTCGCTTGAGGTCTATGATCTGCGCCGACAATAATTCTGCTCATACATACCGTCGCCAAGACAGGGAGCCTGGATAAGGAGCGTAACGGCACTCGCAGAGTAACAACGGCTCAGGCTATTACCCCCGCTGCGCGAATCGTGGCACCATACCGGCGTGCGTGCGACAAGAATAAGGATGTTAGAGAAGCATGACGACGATGGGGCCGATAATGCACAGTCTCGATGACGACTCACCGATGCGTACCGATTTAAGCCATCTGCCGGAAGACAAACAGCGCGAGCTTGAAGAGATCGTCGAGCTGCTGCGCCAGGTCACGCCGGTGGCGATGATTATTCTCTTCGGCTCCTACGCACGCGGCGACTACAAGGAAGAAAAGGATCTAGCGCC
>NZ_NFZV01000023.1 GCF_003399765.1 Alkalilimnicola ehrlichii
TTCTTTTGGTTCCTTTTCTTTGGCGACGCAAAGACTCATTCGCCGGGAGCGAATGAGGTGCGCTAAGCGAGCCGAAGGCCGAAGACCAGGGAGGGTCTGAGCCAAAAGGGACTCGCCCAGGAGGGCGAAACAGGCTGTTATGCATCACTACAGGCAATAGCGATTAAGCGCAGGCCCGATTCCCGCCGCGCGGGGGCGGAACCCCGCCATCTAAACAAATCGCGCGCAGCGCACCAACCTAAACCACCCACACCAGACAACAACCCCAACAAAACAACCATCCCCCTCAAGCCCGATCTTTCAACCGCCCATCCTGCGACAACAACAACGCTAACCACCGCGTATTATCGAAATTATTAAGGATAATCATCACCACAACGGTGATCGGCACGCACAGGAACATGCCGGGAATACCCCATAGCACGCCCCAGATCACTAACGAGAGGATGATCACCAAGGGGCTAACGTTGAGCGATTTACCCATGAGGTTCGGCTCCAACACATTGCCCACCAACATCTGAATCGCACCGACGCCAAGCACAATAACCAAAAACGGTGTCAGGGTATCGAACTGCACCAAAGCCAATAGACTGGGCAAGCTGGTCGCAATCAACGAACCGATGTTCGGGATGAAGTTCAGCACGAAGATGAGCAGCGCCCAAAACGCGGCGAAATCCAAGCCCACCAGCGACATGATGATCCACGCAGCGACACTCGTTAGTGCGCTAACAAAGGTTTTGATGCCAACATAGGTGCGAACGTCGTGGTCGATCTGCGAGAACACTGTGCGGATACGCTGTAATGCCGCTTTGTTCCCGGAAACCGCCGTGATCTTGCTGGCGATATAACGCTGCTCCAAGAATAGAAACAACATATAAACCGCAATCAAGCCGACATTCCCGATCAGGTTACCGAAGCTTGCCGCCAAGCCACGCAACAAAGAACCGAAATTCAACTCGTTCAATAGCTGCGAGGCCGCCGGAATCTCGACAAAGTCGTAACGGGCCTGCAACTGCTCCAGCATGCGGTTTAAGTTTGCTTGGTAAGTCGGCGCTGCCTGCACTAACTCGCCGACACTGCTGGTAATAATGTTAATAACCAGATTCACCGCCAACAGTAAGGTGGCACCGGAGAATAGGTATTGCACCCATCGCGGCGGCGACCAACCCGCCACCCTCACTCGACCGAAGATTCCGGCCAAGGTATTAACCAGATACCAAAGAAAAACCGCGAGCACGAACGGAATGATCAAGCTCTGCGCGATATACAGCAGATAACCGACGATATAGATGATGACCAGCCACAAGGCGGCAACAAGCAATCGCGGATGGGTGAAATAGTCCTTCATTTTTATTCTCAAAATTAATCGCGAGGATGCCGACGCATAAGCTCATGCCGCCAGGCGCCCTCATGGGAATGTTTTAGGTACGTTGCCGTCAATGCATCCTAATATCTTCCTAACGCTTCATCGTTAGCAACCACAACGGTATGACAGCCATAAAGCCGATTAGCTCCCAGACTCTGACCATCCATAGATAAGAGGCTTCCCACCCCAGCCAGAGCAGATACACGACCGGCTCGGCCATGACCCAGACCGCCACCGTCAAACCGATTAAGGCACCATACCAATAACAGCGTTCGGGCTCAGCCCAACCGAGAATCACGGCCGGAATGACGCTCGCTAAGGCCGCGGCTAACCAAGACTCGACCACATAGGCCGTCCACAGCACTTCCGCTACCGGGTCGACCGGCAAGCGCAAGGCGAGCAAACCTAAATTAAGTTGCGCGATCCAGCTCAACGCGGGCGCGAAGGCCAAAAATAAATAGCGGCCGCTATCAATACGGCAAAAGGCTTTTGCATAAAGACCGATGCGGCTCGGATTCACTCGTTGGCGCTCCGTTCGCGCAACTCCGCCTCCTCCGGCAACCAGTCGGAGACATCGGTTTCCGGCTCGGGCTTCGGCAGTTGAGAGAAGTGACCGAGGCTCGGCTGCTCGATCTCCGCCAGAGGATCGCCTTCCCCGTTCGGCGTAAAAGCACCCGTCAGGGATTCGAAGTCGAACAATTCGGTATCCGCCAGGTGCGACGGGTTTACGTTCTGCAAAGAACGAAACACATTGGTCAGGCGTTTCGGCTCGACCTCCTCCCACTGGCGCAACATCTCGCCGATCCGCTTGCGCTTGAGATTCTCCTGGCTGCCGCAGAGGTTGCAAGGAATAATGGGGAACTCTTTGAGCTCGGCGTAGCGCTCGGTGTACTTTTCCGGCACATAAGCCAAGGGGCGGATCACGACGTGGCGGCCGTCGTTGCTGCGCAGTTTGGGCGGCATGGCGGCCAGTTTGGAGCCATAGAACATGTTGAGAAACAGCGTGGCGAGGATGTCGTCGCGATGATGGCCGAGGGCAATTTTGGTAACGCCCATTTCCGCCGCAGCCGCGTACAAGGCTCCGCGGCGTAGCCGCGAGCACAGGGAGCACATCGTTTTGCCTTCCGGCAACACACGTTTGACGACGCTATACGTATCCTGCTCCAGAATTCGAAACGGCACGCCGAGGGAGGTCAGATAATCCGGCAGGATGTGCTCCGGCCAACCCGGTTGCTTCTGATCCAAGTTCACCGCTATCAGCTCGAACCGCACCGGCGCCCGCTGCTGCAATAAACGCAACATGTCCAATAGGGTATAGGAATCCTTACCGCCGGACAGGCACACCATGATGCGGTCGCCGTCCTCGATCATGCGGTAATCCTTGATCGCATTGGCGGTCAGGTAGGTGAGGCGTTTTTCCAGGTTCTTCAGGTTCATAAGGCCGTCGTTAGCAGGTGCTTGGAAGAGCGCACAGGATAGCAGAGCGACGGCCAGAAACACACGATATTCGCAGGTGCGAAACGAAACAGGGCGGCCTTGCAAAGGCCGCCCTGTAATCGAGACGAACGCGTTATCGCCTTACTCGATGACGCTTTCTTCGTCAGCAAGGATTTTCAGCTTAGGCGTTTCGCTGACCAAGAATTCAGCGGTTTGCCGCTGGATCGCGGCTGTGGCCTTAGCCGTTTTATCCCCCACGCCGTCTGCTCCCGCATTGTCATAATGCAGAGAAGCATGATGCCCATGCGTATAACGCACGATGCGGCGAATCGGACGCTCTTCTGCCTCGCCTGCCGACAATGGCTCAAGGCCCATAGCCCGCCATAACGGCGTGCTACCGGACAACGGAGCGGTTTCGACAACTTGCTGTCCGCCGGCGACGATATTGTAGGCCGGCGAATTCACCACATCGTTGGGCACGACCACGTCAGGAATGTTGCCGAGCGATAAATCGCCGATCATTTCCACCATGAACACAGCTGCATCGCTATCGCGCACCCGTGCCGTGAAGTTGATGGGGTCGCCCGCGTCTTGTGCCTGCTGCATCATGTTGAGGTAATCCTCGTACAACTGCATTCCTGGCGTCAGGCCCCGCTCGCTCAAGCCACTGCGAACAACCCCGGCAAATGCGGGCGAACCTTCGGACATTTTGCCCATGCCGCCGCTGGGAACGTTAAACGCGTAAGCCTGAATCTGATCGCCGGCCACACCCGCCAGCATCGAGCCGACAATGCCGCCCATGGAGATGCCCACGAAGCTGACGCGCTCGCTATCGAGTTTCACCCCGTCAAAGTCCATGTCGTCGAGGCTCGCCAACAAATGTAGCAGGTCGGCCACCGACTGACGGCGGTTGTCGCGCTGGGTCTCCGGCGAAACCGGGGTGAAGTTGGCGCCGGAACTGTCGGCTTCGCCATTGCCAGTCAAATCGAGGAAGAAATGGCGCTCATAAGCCGTGCCTAGCAAAAGCCATAGATCGTCGTTTTCGAGCAAGCCATGCAGTGGGTGATCGATAGCAATGGTGGCCCAACCTTCAACAGCATATTTGTCAGCCAGCTGTAGCATAGCGCCGCGGTTGCTGGTCAAGCCGTGCTGGTAAATCACAACCGGTACGGAGTCGTTATCCTCCGCAGCCGCGGGAATAGTGATCAACACCGGAATATCCAAGTGTTGGACCGCATGAGGCCCCTCGGTAAACCGGGTCACCGGCTTGCCATCCTCGGTCGTCCAGTGGCCGGTTAAGACGGAAGCGTCGGTCGAGTGAGTTTCGCCCGGCTTGTTATTGAGATAATAAGGCACCTCCGCCAAACGCCCTTTAAACACCTTGAACAGCGGATTACTAAGCGCTTCCACCTCCGTCGCGTCAACGAGAGGACGCAAAGTCACCTGCTCGGCCACCTTATCCAGGCCGTCGGTGACGGACTGGGTACTGAAGGCGAAGCTGACGACGGAATTGCCGACCGGTATACCCGCGCTCGCCAAGGCAGCGTTAATCGCTTGATACAACGGCGCCAGCGGCACTAACGTTGCCGGCAGCTCGTCGCCATTGCCCAGCGCCAACGCTGCATAGGTGTCGGATGCTCGCACCTCGCCGCCGTCGATGCTTTTCACAGCCTTAGTGACCACCGGGATATAACCATTAGAGAAGGCATCCCACCCCAAGCTTGTGCCATTAATCAGCATCGCTGCGTCCAGCGGCAGACACGCCAAGTCATCCGCTGCTCCCAGCGGCTCGATCGGCTTGAGTAAAACCAAATCGTCCTGAGTAGCGGCAACGGTGACTTTGAACTGATCGGTGACGGGTTCGTCACAGGTGAACGATGCCAAGGGCACCTGATGCCCTGCCAACGGCTGATGCAGGCCCTGGCCGACGGCATGGTTGATGTAGTCGATCGCGTCCCCGGGATCTTCCTTCTGCAACGCCTCAGCCAACACCGCCGCAGTCCCCGGCGAGACCATCGTCGTGCGTATCACGTGTACGTTACCGTCCAGACTCTCCGGATCGATCGCATAATCAAACGGAATCTTCACCGGCGCGACGGTGGACCAACCGTCCAAACGGTTAAGCTCGTCAATGATATCCAAGCCCAGGGCATTGGGGATGTTCAGCGTCCCGTCGTCGGTACCGTTGAACAGAAGGTTAGTCGGGTAAGGCAGTTTGTCCGGATCGCCCGACAGATCGAACAAAGCCGTTGCCGGGGTTGGACTGCTAGAGCTGGAACTACTACCACCGCAACCGGTTAGGGCCAGTGGCACACCAATAAATATCGCTGCCAGCATCCGTTTGGATGAAAGCTTCATTATTATATTCTCCTCGCTATTGTCGGCGACTCGCAGCCAGGAGAGCGAATCGAGGCCTGTATGACCTTTTTTATGCGCCCATTCCGGCAGAACACCCTGTTCATTACGAGCTCTTCTTCTACTCTTTATGTGTAGGCATCCTTCGTAAAACAGTGCCGCCACGCAACACACTATCTAAAATAGTATTGTTATCGATACACAACGGCACATTGAGCAGATTAGCACACCCCTTTCGAGAATCTAGCCTCTTTATGACGAAACTCTCATCTCTGTAGCAACGGCATTAGGAAATACATCTCAAACGACCACTAGCATTCTTCCCGCTCCTGCCGTATAGTGCCTCCCTCTCTGCCGATAGCAGATTGAGTTCACGTCTCTGACCATTATTACTTACCGGTTTCCTGGTTGGCGGCGTTCCTGGGTTGCAATAGGCAACCACGTGCCGAAAACTAGCGGACTGGTTCCCCAAGCGGTTCCTTATCCCCTCCAACGCGAGCTCTGCGCCTTGCGCGTGTTCGGCACATCCTGTTTTTGTGTTACGCCGCGCGCAGCGGCCGAGGATAGTCAGTGTCGTTTACAGAACTTCAGTTACACCCTGCTCTTATTGAGGCGGTGTCCGCCGCCGGTTTTACCAAACCTACCGATATTCAACGCGAAGCCATCCCTGTCGCCCTTAGCGGCCGCGACCTGATGGCCTCCGCTCAAACCGGCACCGGCAAAACCGCCGCATTCGTGCTGCCGGCTTTGCACCGCCTGATGACGCCTTCCGAAGGTCAAGGCCACGGCCCGCGCGTGCTGGTACTCACACCGACCCGCGAGTTGGCCACTCAGGTCACCGATGCGATTCGCCAACTCGGCCAACACACCAAGCTGCGTTCCGGCTCCATCGTTGGCGGCGTCCCGTACCCGCCGCAGCAGCGTTTACTGCGCGCACCGCTGGATTTGCTGGTGGCAACGCCTGGCCGTCTGCTCGACCATATGGAACGCGGACGGGTCGATTTCTCCCGCTTGGAGCTGCTGGTACTCGACGAAGCCGATCGGATGTTGGATATGGGCTTTGTCGATGCGGTACAGAAAATCGCAGCGGAAACGCCGGACTCGCGGCAAACGCTACTGTTCTCCGCCACCCTGGAAGGCAACATTCAGCGCATCGCACAGCGCCTGCTGAAGGAGCCGGAACGGGTCCAGGTAGCCGGGGTACGCGTACAGCACGCCTCGATCACCGAGCAGGTTCACCAAGCCGACGACCGCCGGCATAAAGACAAACTGTTGCAACACATTTTGTCGGCCGACGAGTTAAACCAGGCCATCATCTTCACCGCCACCAAACGGGCGGCGGACATGCTGGCGCAAGACCTCCAGGATGCGGGACACCGCAGCGCGGCCTTGCACGGCGATATGAGTCAGCACCATCGCCGCCGCACGGTGGAACGTTTGCGCCGTCAGCAGATCAAAGTGCTGGTGGCCACCGACGTCGCCGCTCGCGGTTTGGACATTAAGGGCCTGAGCCACGTCGTTAACTACGACTTGCCGACGCATGCCGAAGACTATGTGCACCGTATTGGGCGCACGGGTCGAGGCGGCGCTTCGGGCACCGCGATTTCCTTGGTCGGACCCGACGATTGGGTCAAACTCAGCCGTATCGAGCGGTTAACCGGGAAGCAGCTGGAGCGTTCTATCATCGACGGCCTGGAACCGAGCCGACCGGAACCGCGCCTCGGCAACGGCCGCGGCCGACCGGGCAACAAGCGCCCAGGCGGCAATCGTCGCCCGCCGCGCAACGGCGGCGCCCGCGATACGCGCAACAGTAAACCTGGCGGTTTCCGCGGCAAGCGTCCGGCTCGCACGCAAGCCTCCTGACCTCAGGCGGCTGCGGTGTTGGTACAAATGTCACACCGCAGCCGTACGATTTGCCAGACACGTTTACGTTTCGAGACAATACCGTGATCGAGAATCTTCGTAACATTGCCATTATCGCGCACGTCGACCATGGCAAAACCACCCTCGTCGACAAACTCCTGCAACAGTCCGGCACACTCGATGCCCGCGCCAACTTAGGCGAACGGGTCATGGACTCCAACGACATCGAGAAAGAGCGCGGCATTACCATTCTGGCCAAAAACACGGCCATCAAATGGAACGATTACCGCATTAACATCGTCGACACCCCGGGCCACGCCGACTTCGGCGGCGAGGTCGAGCGCGTGATGTCGATGGTGGACTCGGTGCTGTTGCTGGTCGATGCCGTTGACGGGCCTATGCCGCAAACCCGCTTCGTCACCCAGAAAGCGCTGGAACAAGGCATCAAACCCATTGTTGTCATCAACAAGATCGACCGCCCCGGCGCCCGTCCGGACTGGGTGCTGGACCAAACCTTCGACCTGTTCGACCGGCTCGGCGCCGACGACGAGCAGCTGGACTTCCCGGTCGTTTACGCTTCGGCGTTAAACGGCTATGCCAGCGACGATCCGGACGCGCGCGACGGCGACATGACGCCGCTGTTTCAAATGATCGTCGACAGGGTTAGCCCACCGGCGGTCGACGTTGACGGCCCCTTCCAGCTACAGGTTTCCTCGCTGGACTACAACAGCTACGTGGGCGTCATCGGCATCGGCCGCATTAAGCGCGGCCGGGTGAAAACCAATACCCAAGTCACCGTGGTCGACCGCGACGGCAAGCAACGCAATGGCCGTATCTTGCAGATCCTCGGCTTTCACGGCCTGGAGCGGGTGGAAGTGGCGGAAGCGCAAGCGGGCGACATCATTGCCTTCACGGGTTTGGAAAAACTGAATATTTCCGACACGCTGACCGACCCGAACACGCCAGAGGCACTGCCGCCGCTGACCGTCGACGAGCCGACAGTGAGCATGACCTTCCAGGTTAACAACTCACCGTTCGCCGGCCGCGACGGCAAGTTCGTCACCTCGCGGCAGATTCGCGAGCGTTTGATGAAAGAGCTCGTTCACAACGTGGCCCTGCGCGTTGAAGAAACCGACGATCCGGACAAGTTCCGTGTCTCCGGGCGCGGCGAGCTGCATTTGTCGATTCTGATCGAGAACATGCGCCGCGAGGGCTACGAGCTGGGCGTTTCGCGCCCTGAGGTCATCGTTCGTGAAATCGACGGTGCCAGGCAAGAGCCCTACGAACAACTGACTGTCGACGTTGAAGAAAGCAGCCAAGGCTCCGTCATGGAGAAACTCGGCGAGCGTGGCGGCGAGTTGCAGGACATGGTGCCGGACGGCAAGGGTCGCGTGCGGATGGATTTCATCATCCCCTCGCGCGGCCTCATTGGCTTCCGCACCGAGTTCATGACGGCCACCTCGGGCACCGGTCTGCTGTACCACGTCTTCGACCATTACGGCCCCTACAAACCGGGCAGCTTCGGAAGCCGCATTAACGGCGTCATGATCGCCAACGGCCCCGGCAAAGCCCTGGCTTACGCCCTGTTCAACTTGCAGGAGCGCGGCAAGCTGTTCATCGGCCATGGCGTTGAAGTTTACGAAGGCATGCTTATCGGCATTCACTCGCGGGAAAACGACTTGGTGGTCAACCCGTTGAAGGCCAAACAGCTCACGAACGTCCGCGCCGCCGGTACGGACGAGAACCTCACGCTCACGCCGCCGATCGATTTAACGCTGGAGCAGGCTCTGGAGTTTATCGATGACGACGAGCTGGTCGAAGTCACGCCAAGCTTTATCCGCTTGCGTAAGAAGCTTTTGAAAGAGCACGAACGCAAACGTGCTTCGCGAGCGGCAAGCTAAAGCCGCTACGCTGAAAAAAGCCCGTGCAACAGCACGGGCTTTTTTTGTTCGTCATGGTTTGGCGGGGTAGTTGTTTTGCCCTGGTTAGCTTCCAGTGCCGGCAGTTAGTGCGAGTATCTGAACCGGATTGGTTCTCGGCAGGCATAGATCGAAAACGCTAAGAGAACGTGAGAACAGCGCACCGAACGGGAGCGACTGTCCCGCCATGAACAAAAAAAGCCGGGCCCCGCTGGGGGGAGGACCCGGGTGAGTGCCGGCTTTTGGGAAAGCCGGACTGGCCCGTCAAAAAAAGGGGGGGGGTGACGGGCCGCGCCGGGCACTGGCGCTTACTCGTTAAGACGCCGACCGCTGAAAAAGTTCAACAACCTTTTCATCAAAACGTCGCCTCTACACCCACAAACCAATACCGCTCCGGCGCGCTCGTAATATGCCTGCCTGTTAGCGTTGATTCTGACATTCGTCGCATAATCGCGATCGAAGATATTGTTTACACCCGCGAACCACTGCCAATCGCCCGCGCCGCCGAGCGACAATTGCTGCCCTACGCGAGCATTTACCAGCGCATAGCCTCCGACACGCTCTTGGTTAGCATTGTCGGCATACATCCGCCCGACGTACTGCGCACCGATAGCGGCGAAACGGCGCGTACCGTCGTAGGCTAACTCGACAAACAGTTGGTCCTGCGGAATGCCGGGGATATAACGGTCGGAGTGATCGAGTAAGGCGTCATCCACCTCCTCTTCGAAGTCGCGAAAGTAAAAATCGGAGTAGGCGTATGCGGCACTTAACCGTAACGGCTCCCAAAACCACCAATTAACACTCGCTTCGAAACCGTCGCGACGAGAGCGTCCGGCGTTGCGGTAGTACGTTCGGCCATCCTCCCCCGCCAGCTCGAAGGGCACCAGTTCGTCGCGTAGGCGAATCGTGAACACGGCCAAGTCGTAGTCGAGACGCCCTCCTAACTCGCCTTTCAGGCCTAACTCGTAGTTAACCGCGGTTTGCGATTCCAAATCCGGGTTGAAACCGCGCCCGGCGGGGTTGGCCAGTTCGTTAGTGGTGGGCGTTTCGAATACCGTGGCGACGTTTCCGTACAGCCGATGTTGCGCGGTAAGGGCAAAGCTGCCGCCTATCATCCAGCTGAGCTCATCGAGCGTACGGGTGCCGGATGCGTCGTCCGCAGGATCGTCGGCAAACGCGTCTTCCACTTCCAAACGCACTTGGTCGTAGCGGCCACCCAGAGTCAGGGTAAAGCGATCGGTAACGGCCAGTTCGTTCTCTAGGTAAACGCCGATGTTGGCGACGGTTTCCTCCTGATCCAGCGTCTGCGCGCCGCGCACGCCGTTGTTGTTATCGTAACGCTGCCGATCGTCGCGCTGGTGCTCGGCGTCGATCCCCAACACCAAGCGGCTGCTGCGGCCCCACCATTGGCGGTCGAAGGTGTATTGCAGGCCGACGCCGCTGAATAAGCGGTCAAAGGCGACCTGCCCGCCGCCCGGAAACGGGAGGCGATTTTCGAAATCGCGCCGACCGACGAAGGCACGGGCGACGAGGCTGTCGCCGTTGTGCATATCGTCGCGGAAGATCCACGCCAAGCGTTGTTGGTCGACCTTTTCTCCGGCGTTAAAAGTTTCGTTGCCGCCTGCGGCTTGACGGCGATCCTCGCGCCATTCGGCTCTGGTTAAACCGCCGGGGTCGTCCGCTTCTCGGCGCGAGGCGTTAACGATCGTGGTCAGGGAGGCGGTGTCGTTGAAGTTGTAGCGCGCCTTGCCGTAAAGGCTGTAGCTTTCGGACTCGCTGTGGTCGCGGTAGCCATCGCGCTGTACGCCGCGCACACCGCCGAAGAGATTCCAATCGCCTGGGGTTACACCGCCGCGCAGGGCTAACTCGCGTAAGCCATAGGCACCCGTTTGCCCCCGGACCGTAACGAACGGCTCCTCCGGAGCGTCCTGCGTGACCATGTGCACCACGCCGCCCGAGGCGTTACCGTACGCAGCGGAAAACGGCCCGCGAATGACTTCCATTCGGTCTAGCAGCGTCATGTCCAAGCCGTCCAGCTGCGTTTGGCCGTCCGGCAAGGTCAGCGGAATGCCGTCCAACATCACCCGCACGCCGCGGACACCGAACGCCGCCCGGGCACCGAAGCCGCGTATCGACATACGCAGGCCTTGCGCCTGGTTATAGCGATTCTGCGTAAACAGCCCGGGGACGCGATCTAGCGCTTCGCTGAGATCCAAATCCTGTGCCCCGCGCTGGATCAGCGGCATATCCAACACGTCGACAGCGAAGGGAGAGTCCATCGGGTCGATGTCCAAGCGCGGCGGGGTTACCATTAACGGGTCGAGTTCCGTTCGGAATTCTTCCGCTGCCAACCCCATGGGCAGCGAGGCGACTACAGTAAAAGCCGTGGGCTTTATAAGCCTCGGCAGGCTGCGAAAGAGAACCATCCCTTGCAGGCTCCTTCTTCGTTCTTATGCATGCTCATGCCAAAATCGCTATCGCTTATCGGCTCTCTCGGCAATCAAGCGGCTAGTCGATAGGGCGCGCCGGGTCGCCGTTCGTTAAATGCATTTTGTACGTACGCCAATCCGGCATTGTCGCATCGAGGAGACGGTAAAACCGCGGGCTGTGATTAAACTCCAACAAATGGCACAGCTCATGGGCAATGACGTAATCCAGACACGCTAGCGGATACCGGATCAAGTCTAAGTTAAGTGTGATCGATCCGCGACGGGAACAACTTCCCCAACGACTACGCATGCGACGAATCTTGAGCGGTGGTTGCACGATACCGTAGGCATGCATCCGCGCCACACCCAGCGCCAATCGCTCGGGAAACAGCGCCTCGGCTGTTCGGCGATACCAAGCCCAGAGTCGCTGTTCTACCTTTTCCGGCTCGGCGATATCTCGTGCTGCGATCGTTAAACGATCGTCCGTTAACCACACCTGAGGTCGAGCGGCGTATTGCAATTTAAGCGTAAGCCTCTCGCCTAAATATAAATGCTGCGCTCCGGAACGATACTCGGGCTGCGGCGGCCTGGGACGCTCGGCAAACTCCGCGCGTTTTGCCATCACCCAGGATAGGCGCCGTTGCAGAAAATCCATCGCGACATGCTCGTCGCAGGCGAAAGGCACCCGCACCTCGACACGTCCGTCGGCGTAGACGTACAGCCCTAGACTGCGGCGACGGCTGTAGCGAATGACGAAGTTTAACTCGCCGTCCGGCGTCGCTAGCCGCGCCGGACGGCTCTCGCGCAGCGCCCGCCTCATATCTGTAACGGCGGCTCGTCGAGCAAGGCGGCCTGCTCGCGCAGGCTCAGGATATGCTCCTCCCAAAACCGCGGCGAGTCGAACCACGGGAACGCCTGCGGGAAGGCGGGGTCGTCCCAGCGGCGGGCTAACCAAGCGGCGTAATTGATAATCCGCAACGTTCGTAACGCTTCGACAAGATGCAGCTCGCGGCGATTGAACTCGTAGAACTCTTCATAGCCTTCGACGATATCGGACAGTTGCAGGGCCTGCTCCATACGATCGCCGGAGAGTAACATCCATAAATCCTGTATCGCCGGCCCCATCCGGCAGTCATCGAGATCGACGAAATGTGGCCCGGCGTCTGTCCAGAGGATATTGCCCAAATGGCAGTCGCCGTGCAGGCGAATCTGCGCGCATTCCCCGGCCCGCTCGAAACTCGCTCGGATACGCACTAATAAGTCGTCCAGCAGGCTGGTGTAGGGCACGCGCAGCTCAGCCGGGATAACGTTATGCTGCAACAAGTACGCGACCGGCTCTTCGGCCATACTCGCCACACTGAGCACGGGCCGGTGCTCGAAGGCACGTACCGACCCGACCGCGTGGATGCGTCCAAGAAAGCGCCCCACCCAAAGCCTGTCGTCGGCTTCTTGCAGCTCGGGCCAACGCCCGCCGCGGCGGGGGTAGAGCGCAAACCGGTAGCCCTCGAACTCGTGCAGTGTGCGCCCGTCGGTCGCTAAAGGGGCGACCACGGGAATTTCCCGCTCCGCCAGCTCTTGCGCGAAGGCATGCTCCTCTAAAATGGCAGCGTCGCTCCAACGCTCGGGTCGATAGAACTTACCGACCAAGGGCGATTCGTCCTCGATGCCGATTTGGTAAACCCGATTTTCATAACTGTTCAGCGCAAGCAGGCGTCCGTCGCAGCGATAACCAGTTGCCTCGACGGCAGCCAATACCTGCTCCGGTCCGAGATTGGCATAAGGCGCCTCATTTACCGTTGCCGTCATATGCTCGCTCCTCCCCTGCGATAGGCCTCCACTATACGGCATAAGGAGCCAGCTAGCAGGATGCTGGAAAGTGTTGTTTGGCCGCAAGAGAAACAGCGATAGCCGCAGTAGAAAAAACCACATAGAGAACTAGGCTAAAAAAAGCGGATTTGATCGAAAAAATATATGTGTACTTCACCCCTAACTAGGCGTATTCTGCATTTGGTCGAACGAGATTCTTTACCGGCGCTTGCGGCTGCGCTATCGCTGACCGGAAGCTGGATGGAGAGACCGGAGCGACCTGAGAGAGCGTCTTTATTCGTTAAGGGCGCCGTTTAGTAGATCAGGCTCCAGTACGGAGCCATTGCATGTTGAAGAGTGAACACGATTATGAAGTCGATCTATGTAGGCAACCTGCCGTTTACCGCCACGGAAGACGAGGTCCGCGGCCTGTTTGAAGCCTACGGTGCCGTTAGTTCCGTAAAACTTATCTCCGACCGTGAAACCGGCCGTCCGCGCGGTTTCGGCTTCGTCGAGATGGATGACAGCGAAGCGCTGCAGGCCATTTCGGAGCTTAACGGCCGTGACATGGGCGGCCGCACGCTGCGCATCAACGAAGCTCAAGAGCGCGCTCCGCGCCCGCAGCGGGCCCGCTGGTAAGATCGGCAGTCCGTTTTAAGTAAAAAGCCGGCTTCAAGCCGGCTTTTTTATTATGCTTCGCGGGATAGCGGAAGCAGCACACGGCCTAACTAGCCGCAATGGCAACGCCCTCACGCCATTAACAGCTCCGCGCCGTCGGCCGCGGCAGGCACCGTATCGATCCCCACTTCGGCAGGCTCGACCGTGCGCTTTATTTGCCAACCCGGTACATTCTCTAAAAGCGCCAGATCCACTAAACGGTGATCGCATACCGTGCCGTCGGGCTCGCGCAACTGCAAGACGACCGGTGCTTCGGTACTCAAGCGCTGGCGTCGTATAACCACGGCCAACGCCCCGCTGGTCAACTCCACCAAACTACCGTCGGGATAAACGCCGAGAAAGTGAACGAATTCCTGAATGAGGTCACGCCCATAATGCTTGGCGCCGGCCTGCAGAATTCGTACGGCTTGCTGCGGCGTCATCGCCGAGCGGTAACACCGATCGCTGGTAATCGCTTCATACACATCGGCAACCGCGGTCACCATCACGGCTGTATGGATTCGGCTTCCGCATAAACCGCGCGGATAGCCGCTACCGTCAACCCGCTCATGATGGTCGCGCACAACCGAGAGCGCTATAGGCGGTAATTGCCTACACTCCCGCAACAAGCGATAACCATCCTCCGGATGACGCCGCAAAACAGCGAACTCTTCGGAGCTTAATGCCCCTGGCTTATTTAAGATATCGAGCGGCGTGTGCAACTTTCCGATATCGTGCAGCAATGCGCCCAAGGCCGCTTGCTCCAACTCGTCTCTATCGAGCCCGAGATAGCGACCAAACGCCAAGGTCATAAGGCAGACATTAAGCGAATGTACATGCGTGGCCGGATCCCGCGCTTGCAGCTCATCTAGCCACAAGCTCGCGGCGTCATGCCCTGCCGACGCAGTCGCTAACGTTTCAACACACGCCCAGGCGCTGTCCACGGACACGGCAAGCCCCAGCCGCCCGGTATCCAGCATGGTTTGCGCCGCCCGTTTCAAGGCACGCCGTTGCGCCAATCCCCGCTCCACGCCTTCAGCCACAGCACATCCTCATTAGAATCCCCACATCAGTTAACACGGAAATACCAACAAAAAGGTTCCACTGGCAGAACAAAAGCCGAGACGCTGGTACACTATGCGCTTCGATCGGGTTCCCAATCGCTCAGTGGTTATCAACCGTGTTACTTCGACTCCAAGGCATCAGCGTTAGCTTCGGCGGTCCTCCGCTACTGGATAAGGTCGACATGCAGCTCGAGCGCGGCGAGCGGGTCTGCTTAGTCGGCCGCAACGGCAGCGGCAAATCGACATTGCTAAAAGTCGTCAGCGGCGATATTACGCCCGACGAAGGCGAGATCCGTTTCCCCCCGAGTGCCCACGTCGCTCGACTGACACAAGAGGTTCCCCTGGGAACGTCCGGGCCTGTTTTTCAGGTGATTGCCGAAGGCCTTGGCGATACGGCCCCTTTGCTGGCCAAATACCACCAGATTAGCCAAGCATTAGCGAGCGATCCGAGCGAAGAACGGCTAGCCGAATTAGAACGCGTACAACACCAACTCGAAGCCAGCGGCGGTTGGGATGCGCGAAATAAAGTAGAAACCGTTATTTCGCGGCTCGGCTTACCGGCCGAAGCCGAGTTTAGTGCGCTCTCGGGCGGGCTAAAGCGACGGGTACTGCTTGGGCAGGCGTTAGTTCGCGAACCTGATCTGTTACTGTTGGACGAACCGACTAATCACCTCGATATCGAGGCCATCCGTTGGTTGGAAGAGTTCTTGCTCAGCTATGGCGGTACCCTGTTGTTTATCACCCACGACCGGATGTTCCTGCAGAAGCTGGCAACCCGAATCGTCGAGCTTGACCGCGGTCAGTTAAGCAGCTGGCCAGGCGACTACAATACGTATTTGCAGCGAAAAGAGGCGCAGCTTGAGGCGGAAGCCAATCAGCAAGCGCTGTTCGACAAGAAGCTGGCGCAGGAAGAAGCCTGGATACGGCAAGGTATCAAAGCGCGTCGTACGCGTAACGAAGGCCGCGTGCGAGCGTTAAAGGCCATGCGCGAAGAGCGCCGCCAGCGCCGCGAGCTTACGGGTAAAGCCAACATTCAATTGCAAGACGCCGACCGCTCGGGGAAACTCGTCTGCGAAGCGATCGATATCAGTCACAGTTACGACGGCCGCCCGCTGATCAAGGATTTTTCGACCACCATCATGCGTGGCGACAAAATCGGCATCGTCGGCCCCAATGGCGCCGGCAAAACCACTTTGCTGAATATCCTGCTAGGCCGGCTAACGCCGGAACAGGGCTCGGTTCGCCTCGGCACCAAATTAGAGATCGCCTATTTCGATCAAATGCGCGGAGCCCTTCAGGAAAACGCCACGGTGGCCGATAACGTTGGTGAGGGTAGCGAAAAAGTCGTTGTCAACGGTAAGCCCAAACACATCATGGGCTACTTGCAAGACTTTCTATTCCCGCCGGAGCGGGCGCGCACTCCGGTCAAAGCGCTCTCTGGCGGCGAACGCAACCGACTGTTATTGGCGAAGTTATTTACGCAACCCGCCAATGTGTTGGTGATGGACGAACCCACCAACGATTTGGATATCGAGACGCTGGATCTACTTGAAGAGCTGCTTATAGACTATGCGGGAACCTTGTTAATCGTCAGCCACGACCGCACCTTCCTCAACAATGTCGTGACAAGTACGCTCGCCTTTGAAGGCGAAGGACGCGTTAACGAATATGTGGGAGGTTACGACGATTGGCTGCGGCAAAAGCCGGTGGCAGCCGCGCCAAAGCCCAGCAAGAAGGGGCCGGCGCCGACGACGGAAAAACCGAAGCCTGTCACCGAACGCAAAGCGAAATTAGGTTATAAGGAACAACGGGAACTCGACGCTCTACCGCAGCAGATCGAAACACTAGAAGCAGAACTGAGCGATTTGCACCAGCTTCTGGCTGACGACAAGCTATACCGTGAGGGGACGGAGGCCATCACATCCGCTCAAGCCAGGCTGGCTGAAACTGAGCAGGCACTGGAAGACGCCTACGCGCGTTGGGAGGCGCTGGAAGCGCGCCGCAACTAATACCGCGGCCGTCTGCAGTAAGTGCGGGCGCAATCCAACGACCCCACATACGGGCCTTAAAAACAAGGGTAAGCCCGTATAGCGAACAAGAATGCCGCCCTTTAAAGAGGCTTGGGTAATGTTTAATTCCCGCTGCCTCCTTAACAGGTTGCGCAAAAATAGCCGCTGAGGCCATTTTTAACGCAACCGGCAATCCGTTTTCGCGGATTGCGCAAGGGCGGAGGCGGTTTTCAAGAACAACAATCGGGGGATCACCTTAGTACAAACGGGTGTGCCCCTGATCGGGAAGGCTTGATTGTGCGTGAGCGTTTTACACTAACAATTACTGACTTTCGGGGGCTCGCCACTTTACGCTGAGCCAGATCGTGAAGACGTATGCCATCGGCGTGGTGGCGGCGGTGTTCGCGACTCTGGTTATCGGGGCGGCGGTTATCTTCTGGCTAAGCGGTCAAGTCGGGACGCTCAGCGGCGATATCCGTCAACTTGAGGAGCGGCGCGAGAAGGTACATGCCGATTACCAAAAGCTGCTCACCGAGTTCCAATCGAAAAGTGCGGAGCTGACAAAAGTCAGCGACGAGCTTGGTCATATCGAAATGCTTATCGGCCTGGAGCCGACACCGGAAATCGACATCCACAGTCGTCTCGATGCGGCCAGCCAAACCGCGCTGGAGAAAATGATCATGCTGCAAAGCATTCCGAACGGCTTTCCGGTCGAGCGGCGCGGCGTTACCAGCCCCTATGGCTGGCGTACCCATCCGGTACGCGGCGATCGTCGCTTCCACGCCGGTATCGACCTTCGCGCCTCCACGGGGACGCCTGTCTACGCCACCGCCGACGGCGTTGTCGAATGGGCCGCTTACCACCAAAACAGCGGCCTCGGAAATCTCATTATTTTGCAGCATAATTTGGGCTTTAATACTTACTACGGGCATCTTGATAGTATTAAAGTCAAGACCGGCGAGTTTGTTAAGAAAGGCGACCTGATCGGCCATAGTGGCGCGACAGGCATGGTCAGCGGCCCTCACCTCCACTACGAGGTTCGACACATTCACCGCCGCTTAGACCCTAAACCATTCCTGGAATGGAGTCTGGACAACTACGAAACGTTGTTTGAAAAGGAGAACCAGGTGCAATGGGATTCACTAGCACAAGCGGTAAAAAGAAAAGCCAACATGCCGGGACAACGATTATCGCTTCTGGAACCCGTATCGACGGCGAACTAAAGCCGGCAGGCGAGTTGCAGCTCGATGGTATTTTAGTTGGCGGCATAGAAACCAGTAACGATGTGACCATCGGCGACGAAGGCAGCTTCGACGGCACACTGCAAGCCCGTTGCCTTCGCATCAGCGGCCATGCTCGCGGCAAGATCGAGTGCGAACGCGTTGAGATCTTGGCCAACGGCTGCGTGACCGGGGAGATCTTTAGCAACGAGCTTGTCATTGCCTCGGGCGGACGCTTTCATGGCGAAAGCCATGAGAAGCGCGAGGCGGGTAGCAACAGCACCAGCTCATCCGACGAAGAAGCCTTCATGCGCTCTATCGCCCTATAAATAACACAAACCAACCTTGCGCTACGGCGGAGCCACCCGCCGCCGTAGCGGTAACCTCTTGCCGCGTTTGCCGCGATACGCTCCCCCCTCCCTTGTCGAAAGACCACATTGCCAATAAAACCGCATTAGCAGGCCGCTGAAAAATCGCTTTTTGGTGGCCCTCAAAGGCAGCGAGCCGAATCAAACCTAGGGTGGATTTGGTCGGTACCCTGTCAAATACCCACTATTCAGGCAGCACGTATGAACCAACTCAACGGTCAAACAAGGGCGCTCTCCCGCAACCCTTTCTTACAAATACTAAGCCTCATCGGGGCAGTGCTGCTGCTGACGGCTGCGGTGTTTATCGGTGCTTTTTTGTTTGCAGCACTCCTCGGCCTGCTGGCCTTGGCCGCGATTATTCTTTATGTCCGTATCTGGTGGTTCGGCCGCCAATGGCGGAAGCGCAAACGAGCGGAGCATGACACCACCGCCAAGGGCCAAATCATCGAGGGAGAATACAAATACACCGAACAACGCACTTCTCGCCGCCAGCGCGAACGCTAGTGGTCGATCACGCCTAGATTTACCAACCCCAGTTGACATTCAGGCTTCGAGCCGGCCGCCGATAACAAAAGAAGCAGCACCCTAACAAGCTCAGGGAAAACCTGACAAACCCATAGGGCTTCCGCCGCACACTGGCCTATACGGGGGCAAGGCGCGGCGGTGGGTTTGATATCGACCTAGCGCAAGGAAGAAGAACTCGAAACTATGCGAACCTCACCATTATCAGGTATTGCCAATACCGTTCGCGATTGGCCTGCCGCCTTGGGTCTGGCTGTTGTCTACTATATCGTCGGCGAAGTCACGTTGGCGGTCGCTCCGGGTTTTACCTACGACGGCACATTCTGGCCGGCAGCCGGACTGGCAGTAGCCGTTCTGCTAGTCGGCGGCCGGCAACTGTGGCCAGGTGTCGCGCTCGGCCACCTTGCCTTGAACTGGCACGCAGCACTACCCCTCGGTACCGCAACGCTTATCGCCTTAGGGGCGACGCTTGCAGCGATTATCGCGGCCGATTTGCTCCGGACTCTATGTCGGCAATTGTCTGCGACCTTACAAGAGACCGTAAAGCTGGCCCTCGCCATCGCCTTTTTGAGCGCAACGGTTCATGCCGCTATCGGCACTTCCGCGCTTTGGCTGACGCTAGAGTGGAGCGCGACCGATTGGTATGCGGCCTGGTCAGTCTGGTGGCTTAATAGCGCGTTAGGTATTTGGATCGTTACGCCATTTATATTGATCTGGCACAATTCCGGTTTTCGGCTACCCCGTCGTCATTGGCACGAAGCACTGCTCCTTATTGTTGCTTTTTATCTTGTGCTCCGCTTCGCTTTCGACAGCGCAGAAACCGCAACTCATCTCGCCTACGTCGCCGGCGCTACATTACCGCTGGCATGGTGGAGCGCTTACCGTTTCGGACTCCACGGCGCAGCCACGGCAAGCCTGATTATCGCAAGCTGTACGGCTTGGCACGGCACTCACCATACCGGCGTTTTCGCCGACTACAGCGCGATAGAAACCACGCTGATGGCACAACTCTACATCGCCTTCGTGACGTGGACGTGTTATCTCGTAGCGCTCGGCGTCGCCTCTCGTCATCCGCGTCTGCTTAACGAGCTGCTCGAACCGCACCTGCGCAAGCCGCTTCCTGCACCGGAGGCGCCCACGTCTTCCCCGCCGGTGTGGGAAACGCAGTTGACCGAGCGCGTCTTCGAGGCGAATCCGCAAGCCATTATTGTCACCGACGCCAATGGGGCTATCCGCCGGGTGAATCCGAGCTTTAGCCGGATCACCGGCTATAGCGCCGAAGAGGTGCTAGGCCGGAATCCGGCGATTCTCAGACCGCAAGTCAGCGATGCGAGTCTTTTCGACAAGGTCTGGCGGGAGCTGAAGCATGACGGCTGCTGGCAGGGCGAGCTGGCCCTGCGTCGTCCGAACGGCAAAATTTATCCGGTGTGGTGCAGTCTTTCGGTTGTACATGATCTGCAACAAAGGATTACGCATTTCCTCGCTGTCTTTATCGATATCACCGAAGAGAAGCTAACGCAGGAACGGATCTATCATCTCGCTCATTACGACGTATTGACCAATCTACCTAACCGACGCCTGCTTCATGACCACCTCGAACAAGCCCTGCGCCAGGCTAAACGCCAGGAGCAAACCGTCGCGCTGGCGTTATTGGATCTCGATCAGTTCAAGATCGTTAACGACAGTCTGGGGCACGATGTCGGCGATAATCTACTGGAACAAACGGCTCGTCGCCTGACCCATCAGCTGCGTCGCAGCGATATTGTCGGTCGCTGGAGCGGCGACGAGTTCGCCATCATCCTGCCGAATATCAATGCCCTTCACGGCGCTTGTCGGGTTGCCGACAAACTGCTCGAAGCCCTACGCCAACCCTTTGAACTCGACGGGCGCGAACTTTTTCTAAGCGCTAGTATCGGACTCGCGCTGGCACCGGCCGACGGCGAGACGGCACTCGCGCTGTTGCAGAACGCGGATACGGCCTTGCATCGAGCGAAGGGCAAAGGCGGCAACGATTACGCCTTCTACACCGAGGAGATGAACTCCACCGTGGTAGAACACCTGTCGCTGAAGAATCAGCTACATAAGGCGCTTGAGCAAGAAGAGTTGGTCTTGCACTATCAACCGCAGATCGACATCGAAAGCGAACGCATTATAGGCTTTGAGGCTCTGTTACGTTGGCAGCACCCTAGCCGCGGCCTGATCGCACCGGCGCAATTCATCCCGCTCGCCGAACAGACCGGGCAAATCGTCCCCATTACCCACTGGGTGATAAAAACGGCATGCCAACAGCATGCTGCCTGGCGCGATGCCGGTCACGGCGAGGTGCGAATGGCCGTCAACATCTCCGGACGCTCCTTCCGCGACCCCTCGCTGGTCGAGGTTATCGCCAACGCTGTACATGCTGCCAAAATGGATGCAGCTTATCTGGAGCTGGAACTTACCGAGACCTTCCTAATCGACAACCCGGAACAAACGCTACAGCTGTTGAAACAATTGAAGTCCCTCGGCGTACGCATTGCCATCGACGATTTCGGCATTGGTTATTCGTCGCTGAACTATCTAAAACAATTCACGGTGGACGGTTTGAAAGTCGACAAAATCTTCGTGATGGGGCTACCGCACGATGGCAGCGACAGCAACATCGTGCGTGCGATCATCGCCATGGGCAAGAGTCTGCAATTACGGGTAACAGCGGAAGGCGTCGAAACGCTGGAACAATTGGCTTTCCTTCGAGAGGAAGGCTGCGATGCGTTCCAGGGCTACTATTTCAGCCGTCCGATCGATGCGGAAGCTAGCACGAGCTTACTGGCCCAGAGGTAGCAGTATTAAAGGACTCCCAGACCGGCGTCAGATCGGCCGGCATGTCCTGCAAACCGCCAAGCTTAACCCATGGTACCGACGGGGTGTGAAAGTCCGACCCCTGGGACGCGAGAAGGTCGAAGCGGCGAGCAAGGCCGCTAGCCATGCCGATATCGTTGGGCGTACTGTTGCCGCAGACGACTTCGATGGCATCGCCGCCGGCGGTTTTGAAGGCATCGGCAATCCGACGGCGCCAGGCGCTGGTCCAGCTATAGCTATGCGGGTGGGCAATCACGGCCACGCCGCCGGCGGCTTTGATCCAAGCGACCACATCGTCCAATACCGGCCAGGAAACAGCCACGTAGGCCGGCTTTCCGAAACCTAAAAAGCGGCGGAAAACGGCGTTCATGGATTCGGCCGCCCCCTGTTCTACCAACGCTCGCGCCAGATGGGTACGGGTGACGTCCGCTTCGCCGGCTAACTGCTCAGCAGCCGCAAGCGCATCCGGCCAACCCATCTTCTGCAAGCGCTTGCCGATTTTTCGGCCCGCTCGCGTCGCAGGCCGCGTAACTGAGCGATGCCTCGCTGAAGTTCGGGGTGACCCGGATTTATATTCAACCCGACCACATGCAAAGGTTTACTTTCGTAGCGAGTGGATAGCTCGATACCCGGCACCAACCTCATCCCCAATAGCGAGGCTTGGGCTTGGGCCGGCGCTATTCCAGCCGTGGTATCGTGGTCGGTCAATGCGAGCGTGCGCACGCCTTCGGCGTAAGCCGCTTTCACCAGCTCGGCCGGTTGCAAGGTTCCATCCGAAGCGGTGGAGTGCGTGTGCAAATCAATAATGGAAGGCATGTAGGTATAGTAACCGAAGGGAGCGCCGGCCGACAGCCGGCCGTTACATCGTTCATGGTAAGGACGTCATCATGACTACGCTGAGCTTACTCATTCTTGCCGTCGCGGCCGCGGCGTTCTGGTACGACAGCCTCGGTGCACGCGAGCGTGCGCTGGCGGTTTGCCGTCAAGCGTGCCGGAAAACTCAGGTACAGTTGTTGGACCAAACGGTCTCGGTTGCCGCCCTCGGGCTAAGCCGCCATGGCAACGGACGACTTCAGTTCGACCGCCGCTATCGCTTCGAGTTCAGCTTACAAGGACACGACCGCCATACCGGTTGGCTTAAGTTGCGCGGCCGCCGTGTCGAATGGATTCAGCTGGAACACCCAGAGGGGTTAATTATCATGGATCAGCGATACTGATCCTAACGCTACGCAAGCGCTTAGAAGGCCCACGCAAACCCTACCGTATACCAATCGTCGTCGCTATCCGAACGGACCCAACCGTAACCGAGATCGAATACCGCCGGCCCCCAGTTATAGCGCAGGCCGAGTTGAAATTCGGTGCCGCCTCTATGGGTACCGTAAGCCTCGCCGATCAGGTCGAACTCATTGCTCAGTTGGTGAACTCCGTTCACCCCCAAATGGCCGCATCGTCGCCATCGCGCTCGTAGGCCCAGCCGAGATTGTAGTTCATGACAAGTGTCTCGGCGACGTGAACGCTTAACGGCAGGTAGATAACGCCGCCTTCCACGCGGTCCTGCGCGCCGCCATAGGATGTTGCCGCGGCGATACCCCAGCCATAGCCTCCCCGCTCGAACGGTCGCACAATGGATTTAACGTTAAGCTCGGCCCATGTGTCCCATTCGCCGGCGTCCTGGACCCGGCTCGCGCCCAAGCCGATCTCCAGATTGCCCCAGGGGTTGCAGGTCGGTACCGCCGTGTAGTCTTGGTTATCTCCGTCTCCGCGCGAATACCATGCTTCGATTTCGCAGCTACCGGGAGCGACCACCATCGCGTCGTCGACAGCATAATGCCCCCCGGCCGCTTGCACCGACAACGGCGCGATCAACAAACCGACAAAAGGAAGATAACGAACCGGCGATCTACTCATGAGACTCAGCTTCTTAGATAAAAAGAAGCCTAATTCTGAGCGTTGGCAAAGGCTGATTTCAAGCCCCTTGGCGGCGGAAGTGCACGAAGCGCGCGCCGCCCTCTGCGTCATAGGGAAGGCCGAATACGAACAGCGGGGGCTTGAACAACAGCAACAGCCTCCCCATATAATCGTTTTAGAACTCCATTGCGCATAACGGAACCCGGCCGGATAGGAGCGCCGCCGTGGAATTCGACCCCATTTTCTTATCCCGCGTTCAGTTCGCGTTCGTTATCTCTTTCCACGTATTGTTTCCGGCCTTTACCGTTGGCCTAGCCTCATGGATCGCCGTTTTAGAAACCCTGTGGTGGAAAACCGACCGGGAAATTTATATTCGGCTGTCGCAGTTCTGGACCAAGATCTTCGCGGTCTCATTCGGTATGGGGGTGGTTTCCGGCATCGTCATGTCGTTTCAATTCGGCACCAACTGGAGCCTATTCGCCGATGCCAGCGCCAATATTCTCGGCCCCTTACTTGCGTATGAGGTACTGACCGCCTTCTTCCTGGAGGCAACTTTTCTCGGCATCTTGCTGTTCGGCCGCAACCGGGTACCGCGACCGTTACACGTGTTCGCCTCCTATATGGTAGCGCTCGGCACCCTGATCTCCACATTTTGGATTCTCTCCGCAAACAGCTGGATGCAAACGCCGGCCGGGTTTATTTACGAAGAGGGCCGCTTCTTCGTCGATAGCTGGATAGAGGCCATTTTCAACCCCTCATTCCCCTATCGACTCACCCATATGGTGGCAGGAACCATGCTCACCACCGCCTTTGTAGTCAGCGGCGTCAGCGCGCTGTACCTCCTGCAAAATCGCTTCCAGGAACATGCGCGTATCGGGCTGTCGATGGGCATGGGGATGATCGCCGTGGTTGCACCTTTACAGATTTTCCTTGGCGATCTGCATGGTCTGAATACGCTGGAACATCAACCGGTGAAAGTCGCGGCCATGGAAGGCCATTGGGAGACGCAACGCGGCCAACCGGCCATTCTCTTTGCTATTCCCGATGCGGAAAACGAAACGAACCGGTTCGAAATCGGCATCCCCAACCTAGGTAGCCTGATTCTGACTCACGAATGGGAAGGTGAGGTACAAGGCCTACGGGAATGGGCCGCGGAAGACAGGCCGCCGGTGGCGCCGGTTTTCTATGCGTTTCGGATTATGGTCTTTATCGGCTTTCTGATGCTGGCAGTCGGTATCATCAGCTTGTATCTACGTTATCGCGGCAGGCTCTACGATACGCCTTGGTTTCTCAAACTCTGCGTGGGCTGTATTCCCATCGGCTTTATCGCGATCATGGCCGGCTGGTTTACCACCGAAATCGGTCGCCAACCCTGGATTATTTACGACTTCATGCGCACGGAAGACGCCGTCTCGCCGGGCATATCCGGCGGCAACGTCATAACCTCGCTGGCGGTATTCTTCATCGCTTACGCCATTGTCTTCGGCGCGGGGGTGTACTACCTCAGCCGCCTGATCAATAAGGGGCCGGAACATCCCACTACCGGCCACCCCTTGCGCGGGGCACGCCGACCGCTTTCGGTCGCGGACCGCTTCGACGAGGAGGATTAAGCATGGCTATCGACTTGCCGTTACTGTGGGCTGCCATTATCGGCGTCGGCGTCTATATGTATGTGTTGATGGACGGCTTCGATCTCGGCGTAGGCATCCTTTTCCCCTCCGGGGCCGACGAAACCGAGCGCGACATTATGATGAATTCGGTGGCCCCAATCTGGGACGGCAACGAAACCTGGCTGGTTCTGGGGGGTACTGGCCTTTTGGCCGCGTTCCCGCTGGCGTACTCGATCATTCTACCGGCTTTGTACTTTCCCATCTTGATCATGCTGGTAGCCCTAATCTTTCGTGGCGTCGCCTTCGAGTTCCGCTTTAAAGCGGACCACCGTACCAAGCACTGGTGGGATTACTCGTTTACCTTTGGCTCAATATTGGCAACCTTTTCTCAAGGCTTGGTACTGGGCGGCTTCATTCAAGGCTTTCAGGTCGAGGGCCGCGACTTCACCGGCGGCACCTTCGACTGGCTCACCCCATTCAGTGTGTTTGTCGGCATTGCGCTCGTGGTCGGCTATGCGCTGCTCGGGGCAACGTGGTTAATCATGAAAACCGAAGGCGAGCTGCAAGCGCGCTGTTACGGGATGGCGCGCGTACTGGTATTGGCGATGCTCTTTTGTATCTTTGTGGTCAGCATATGGACACCGCTGCTCAACGAAGAAATCGCGCAGCGCTGGTTTACCTGGCCGAATATCGCGCTACTATCGCCGGTTCCCATTATTACCGCGTTGCTGGCGATCGTCCTTGTGCTGAGCCTGCACGGACGCCGAGAGGTCGCCCCGTTCGTCCTGTCTATGGGTCTGTTCCTGCTGTGTTATCTCGGTCTTGGCATCAGTTTGTGGCCGTACGTTATTCCACCCGACATTTCCATTTGGGACGCTGCCTCGCCGTCGGAAACGCAAACGTTCGTACTGATCGGGGTATTGATCTTATTGCCGGCGATACTGTTCTACACCTTTTATGTGTATTACGTTTTCCGCGGCAAAGTGACTAAAGACGTCGGCTATCACTAGCCCCTTTAGCCGGGGCCGAAAACGCTTTTGCAGCTCCGGCTAGTCGGCCGTCACATGCTCCTCTGAGCGTAACCAGGCCAGTACGGACTCCGGCATTTCCGGCGATTCCACGGCTTTGCCGAAACCTTTTTCTAGAAATTCGGCCGGCGCCACATAACCGCCCGAACGTCTTACCACCCCTTTAACTAAGGCGATGGTTACGGTGCGACCGTTGCGGACGATTCGCTGCTCCATGAAAAACCACTTATCGTCCCAACACAGCATACGCGTGTGCAGCTCGAACGGCTGGAACGGCAAAAGCGAACGGCGGTAACGAATCATTACCGAGGCAATAACGGCCATCCAACGCTGCTTCACAATGGCTTTTGCCAAACCGTTACGCAGCATCAGGTCGGTGCGCCCCAGGTCCATCAGGGTCAAGTACCGCCCATTGTTCATATGCATATTCATGTCAAGATCGTTGGGCCAGACACGAAACCGCAGCACCGAGCTTTCCATGGGCGCCAAACGCGGCCGAAACAACGTCTTGATCAGCACGAGAAGAAGCCGAAAATAAAGATTCACGAAGCGATTCCTGTCAACTCGGAAGGGCGCAAAAGATACCGGAAGCAGCAGCGCTAACCAACGGCAGAAACGTACAAGCTACGGCGGCAACCAGACATTGTTCGCGGTAAGAGACGGCGGGCCAGAAGACAATGTCGAACACCGGCAAATAAATCGGCGTTTCCTTAGGAAATTTCCTACAGATCGGGTATGCTAAGCGGCCATGAAAAACGACCATCTTAGTGACATTACATTCGAATCTCTCGGCCTCACCCCGACGCTGCTCGAAGGGCTGAAGGAAGCTGGCTTCACCCATTGCACGCCGATCCAGGCAGGCACCTTGCCCGTCGTGCTTAAAGGCGGCGACGTTGCTGGCCAAGCTCAAACCGGAACGGGCAAATCGGCGGCATTTCTGCTCGCTACCATGCACCACCTGATGGAAAACCCGGTAGAGGAAGGCCGCTATGGCCCTTGGGCGATGGTTCTCGCCCCCACGCGCGAGCTGGCCATCCAGATCCATAAGGATGCCCAATTGCTTGGCAAGCGTACCGGCCTGTTCACCGAAGCCGTGTACGGTGGCACCGGGTATGAGTCGCAACGCCGCGAACTAGAGCAAGGTGTCGATATCATCATCGGCACCCCGGGCCGGATTATCGACTTCTATAAGCAACGGGTATTCAGCCTCAACAACATCGAGGTCGTGGTGCTCGACGAGGCCGACCGCATGTTCGACCTCGGCTTTATTAACGATATCCGTTATTTGCTACGCCGGATGCCGCCGCCGAGCGAACGGATCAACATGCTGTTCTCCGCCACGCTATCTCATCGGGTCATGGAACTGGCTTACGAACACATGAACGACCCGAAGGTGGTGAAGGTCGAAGCCGAGCAGGTGACGGCGGATAAAGTTCGGCAGAAGCTGTATCACGTGTCGACCGACGAGAAAATGCAGCTGTTGATCGGCACGCTAAACCATCAAGATCCGCATCGGACCATTATCTTCATCAACACCAAGCGGATGGCCGACCAGGTCATGGCTTATCTGCTGGGTAACGGTTTCGAGGCGGCTGTGCTCTCCGGCGATATCGCACAACGTAAGCGCGAGCAGTTGCTGAAGAAGTTTCAGGACGGAGAGTTACCCATTCTGGTCGCTACCGATGTAGCTGCCCGCGGCCTGCACATCCCGGGCGTTAGTCACGTCATTAACTTCGACTTGCCGCAAGACGCCGAGGACTATGTCCACCGTATCGGCCGGACGGCTCGCGCCGGAGCCAGCGGCGATGCGATCAGTTTCGCTTGCGAAGAGTATGTTTACTCGCTGCCCGATATCGAGGGCTATATCGAGCAAAAATACCGACCGCACCAGTCACCGAAGAGCTCTTGCCCGACCTAAAACCGCCCGCCAAGCTGGAACGTCGTAGCCCGCCTAGTCGTGGCGGTGGCGGTAAGCGCAGCGGCAGTGGTGGCAACCGCGGCCGAGGGAGCGGGCCCCGTCGGCGCTCGCCTTCCAGCAAGCCGAACAGCCCCTCCCCCAAAGAGTAACGTCTCGCCAGAGCAGGCCGCCGCATCCGCTTTGACGGCCTGCTTACCTCCTCTACTTCCATTGAGAAAGCCTCGCCACGCCTATAGGAATCCAGCAGACTCGCCGTGACTGAGTTGCATGGTCGCAAGACCTCATCTCGACGAGTCGCCGAATGCCAGGTTAAGGGCGGAGACTTCCATCCAACTATCCTGTGCTGTTACAAGCTTTTTTAGCCCTGGATAGACCATGGGGAACTGGAATAAAGCAGACGGCATCTTTCCGTGGATGGTCGAACTGCGGCGTAGCATTCACCGCTACCCGGAGTTAGCCTTCGAAGAAGAATTCACCGCCAAACGGCTGATGAAGGAATTAGATCGGCTTGGTATTCCTTATGATTACGGCGGCATTGGGGGCGGCGTTGTGGCTCGGCTCGAAGGCGGGCGCTCCCAACCTATCGTCGCGCTACGGGCCGAGATGGACGCGCTGCCCGGCAAGGAGACGACGAGTCGGCCGTTCAGATCGGAAGTCGCCGGAAAAATGCACGCCTGCGGCCACGATGCACATATGGCCATGGTGATGGGAGCCGCTGCCTTGCTAAAAGCTGACCCGCCGCCAGGCACGGTTCAGTTTATTTTCCAGCCCGCCGAGGAGATAGGCGGCGGCGCTCGCGAGGTTCTCAAAACGGGCTTGCTCGACGACACGGAAGCCGTCTTCGGTGCCCATGTTACGCAGCAATACATCGTCGGCCAAATCATGACCGCGCCCGGCGTGATGACGGCCCAATCGGATAATTTTCGTATCCGTATAAAAGGCAGCGGCGGCCACGGGGCGCGTCCCCATGAAGCGACGGACGCGATCATCGTTGCCGGCTTACTCATCACCTCAATCCAAACCTTGGTTTCGCGCGAGTCCAATCCATTTCACCCAAATGTGGTTACCATCGGTCGTGTACAAGCCGGCAGTGCCGCCAATGTCATAGCGGAGGATGCCTTGCTCGAAGGAAGCGTACGCACCACAGCTCCGGCAGCTCGTAACCGAGTACTTAACGGATTGGAGCGGATGGCGAGAGGTGCCGGTTTAATTCATAACGCGCAAGTGGATGTCGAGTTTCAGGAGGGCTACCCGCCGGTGATCAACACCGCCAACGAAACGGACCTAGCACGATTAGCGGCGGCTGAGGTTGTCGGCACCCAGGGGTTGGTGGAGATGGACTTTCCCAGCATGGGATCGGAAGACTTCTCCTATTATCTGGAGAAAATTCCCGGTTGCTACACTCGCTTAGGAGCGCGCACTCGCGGGCAAGACCCTGTTGCATTACACAGCCCGGCATTCGACATCGACGAGGAAGTGCTCAAGGTGGGGGCCTGCTATTTTGAGCAGGTTGCGCGAGACGCGCTCGCCACCTACGCCAATTAACGAGGCGCGCTATGGAATTCAAAGCTTCTCCGGCGACGTCGCTCGGCGCCGAAGTCGAGCTACAGCTACTCGACCGAAACAGTCTCGATCTGGTAGACGGCATTTTACCTTTACTTCAGCGCTGCCCGGATACAACGTATATCAAACCCGAGTACCTGCAATTCACCGTGGAGGTCGCATCGAAGGTCTGCCACCATCCCCACGAACTGGAAGAGCATCTGCTCACGCAGATTCGAATGCTTAACCATACTGCGTACGACTTGGGGATGAAGCTTGCCGCTTTGGGCACACACCCCTTCTGCTCCCGCCTCGGGCATGTCACACCCTCCCCGCGCTATGCGCGCGTCGAAGCCGATACGGGCTATGTTGGTTACACCCAAATTACCTATGCCATGCATGTTCATATCGGCATCGGCTCAGGCGACGAGGCGATTCGCTTACTACGGCGCATGAGACCCTATTTGTCGGTACTGCTCGCCATCGCCGCCAATTCGCCTTATTGGCGTGGGCTGGATACCGGCTTTGCGAGTTATCGTCAACGCGTACTCATGGAGGCGCATGCCTTTGGCACCCCACCGCAACTCGATTCCTGGGAAGCGTTCGAAGCACTGGTACGCGTATCGGAGCGCGCCCACATTTTCGAGAGCTTTTCCGATATGCACTGGGATCTTCGCCCGCGACCGGACTACGGGACGCTAGAACTGCGGGTAACCGACATCCAACCGACCGTTCACGAGAACGTAGCCCTTGCAGCCACAGTGCAAGCATTAGCGAACTACCTTCGTAGCGAGCACTGGCAAGACGGGCCACTACTCGAACTGCCCTTATGGCTTGAGCTAGAAAATCACTACCGGGCATCGCACCTTGGACTCGATGCCGTTGGTGTCGTCGATACTTACGGCAATACACGGCCGATGACCGATTTAGCGCTCGATCTGCTGGAACGGATACGGCCGTACGCACAAGAAGCAGACACCGACAACTATCTCGATTGCATCCAAACGCTGGTGGCAAATGGCGGCAATTGCCGCCGACAGCGGGCGGTCTTCAACCAAACGCACACCTTAAAACCAGTAGTGGCACACGCCGTTAGCCGCCTGGAAGAAGAGCTGCAAGACAGCGCAGCGCCTCCTAGCGGTCACGTACAAGCGACCTCGCCACTTCATCGGCCCGGAGCGCAGCACCGGCATTGGTCGTAACGAAGAGGCAGGCGGGGCCTGTTACGCTTGATCGCTTAACAGCTTTCTCGATTCGTCGACAGTGACCGTCACTTTGTCCTCAGGCCCGTCAAATCGGCCAACGCGAGAACGCGGCGGTGTCAATACGAAGGAGCGAACTCGGTTACGCCCATCGGCTTTCGCTTTATGCAGCGCATCGTCGGCAAAGGATAACAGTATGGCTTCGTGATGCCTTTCTCCCGGAACGATAGAGGCCACACCTGCCGTTACCGTCACCGATACCGATTCCCGCTCGGTCTCAAGCACAGCCTGTTCGATCTGTCGGCGAATTTCCTCGGCAAGATGCGCAGCCCCAGCGAGCGAAGTCTGCGGCATAATCAGCGCGAATATATCCTCGCTAAAACGGGCGATGCTATCGGAGGGACGACTGACAACCGCCTCAATCGTGCGGGCAATATGCTTCAAACAGGTATCGGCAACGTCCTGGCCGCGTTGATCGAGAAGCAACTTGTAGTGATCGATATCGAGAAAACCAACGCTAACTCGCTTTTTCGCGGAACGCGCGGCGCCACTCGGAACGGTAGGATTGATCGAAAAAGCGTCGATTGCCGACCCCGGTCAGAGGGTCGATAAGACTCATGCTCTTTAGCGTTTCATTGGTCGACGCTACCTTTTGCATCGCCCGCTCAAGTTCTAAGGTACGCTCGGCAACCCGTCGCTCCAGCTTTTCGTTCGCCTCGATTTGAGCTGCCAACAAACGTTCCTGACTCTCCCGCGCTAAGCGCTCGTGATCCCTCGCTTTCGCCTCGGCGCGCACCTTAGCGACACGTTCCGAATAGTAGCGCCTGACAAGCACGGCCGAGAGTAAAATGGCTTCGGCAATCACGCCTAACTGCAATCCGTACTCTGTCAGAGGAATCTGCGGCAAAGCACCGAACTTATTCAGAACCAATAACAGCACGCCGATACTCACGGCACCCCAAGCGTAAACGGAAAAGCCGTATTCATATCGGCGCTGCATAGGTAATGCGAACAGAATGAGAAAGATCACCACCGCCGAGATCACACCGGATAAAAACCCGGCAAAAACATTCGCGAAGCCTGGCCCTAACCAGGGCAAACTAAGTAACCCCATAGCCGCAACCGCACCCACCAACTGAAGCACTCTGGCATAGCGTGGCCGCGTTTTGCGTAAACGCATAGCGTCAATAACGAACAAACTCGCAAAAATCGTACAACTGAACGACAAAAATGCCGGTGCATGCGCGTTCCACAATGGTGCATTCGGCCAGAGGAACTGATAGCTAAGCCCACTCATCGTGGCACAGAACAGGCCTAGAGAAATCGCAATACCTACATAGAACAAGTAAGCGCGTTCGCGAAGGATGCTCCACATGAGCAAATTAAAAAGCGCCATGGCACCAATGATGCCGTAGAAAATACCGTGCAGTAGCATGCCATGCTGGCTCTTTTGCAACCAGTCGCTGGGTCGCCATAGGCGCAATGGGACCTGTAAAGCACTCGTTGTTTGTACTCGGACAAGAATCGTCAGATCGTTCCCCTCGCCAAGTTCGACGGGAAAGAGAAACTTGCGATGAAAAAGCTCTCGATTGGCAAAAGGGTACATGCGACCCACTTCGTAATGTCCAACAGCCTTTCCTCCCGAGTAGACAAATACTTCCATGTTATCGAGCAACGGACCGCCCGCCTCAAGCAGCCAGTCGCCAGGAGATAACGACGACGCCTGCGCAAAGAACCAATAGGTGTTCGAAACAAAACCGAAATTCGGAACCTCGCGCCGGCTTCTCGACCAGCTTTCCGGCGGCAGGTTTTTGACCTCCTCAGCCGTCAAGCTCGCGCGCTCGTCCACGAAATAATAAATATCGGAGAACTTTACATAAGCATTACCGGACGCAGCCAAGCCAGGCTTGAACAACACGGTAACCATCAGCATGATAAGAACGGCTAAACGGAGCTGCCATCTAGAGCCAGAATGCTTTCCTTGCACCATTTTTATTATTCCGTTAAGGGCCTACACAATTCACATCCTGTGATGCATCCCATACTATCAAATAAAGCACCTAAAAATGTCGTATGGCTTCTAATATTCAACCGACAAATAAAAAAGAATGTCACACTCTTGCCACGACTGACAACAGTTATCAAAAATAACAATTTAACCAAATCATTAATAAAAACAATTTCAACATCTTAGCGACGCCATACCCCGTAGACAGGTAGCAGAGAGCGATTCCTGCCGCTCGGTAGAAGATCTACTACCGGGGAGCGAGCTACAAAACCTAAGGCCGGGCTGTTTCGGCATCCTGTTAGCAGACATCCTGCCAACAACCTCCGAGAAAGAGAATTCTTAAGCGGAATTTCTAATCATCTCCGTGTAAGATTTCGATATCGTTGTACGATGAATGTACTGAGCTAGCGTTGTACCTGCCCTTCGGGATAACAGCCCTTGCGAACCACGCATGCCTGGTTTGCGATCAGGCGCAACGGTCTGCCCCGTCAGTCGAAGGGTTGCGGAGCGCTAGCAACCTTCCACTAAGGCCATCATGAACTATCTTGCCCACCTCTATCTAGGCGATAACACCGACCAAGCTTTGGTCGGAAACCTGCTTGGGGATTTCGTTAAGGGACGCATCGACCCCGCCCAATGGCCGCCGGCGATGGCTCAGGGCATCCTTCTACATCGATTAATCGACAGTTTTACCGACGCGCACCCTATCGTGATCCGCAGCAAAAGCCGCTTTTCCAGCGACAGGCGACGCTTTGCCGGCATTATCGTCGACGTTTGCTACGATCACTTCCTAGCCAGGCACTGGCATAGGTTCAGCGCAGAACCCTTGCCGCCTTTCACCGCACGCGTCTACCAAGCCTTGCGCCACTACCATGGCTATTTGCCGCCGCGCCTACGCCAGATTGCTCCGCGTATGGAGCGCGAGAATTGGCTGTATAGTTATCGGCAGTTCGATACCGCCAGCTTCGTGCTGGATAGAATTGCGCAACGCTTTAAACGCCCCACGCCGTTGCAGGGCGCGGGCCAGGAGGCGGCTTTGCACTATGAAGCACTGGAAGCCGATTTCCTGGCTTTCTTCCCCGACGCTATTTGCTATGCGCGAGCAAAGATGACTACGTAGTTGCCGATTAGTGCTTGCCTTTGTTGCTTTCTCGGTCAGGCGTTCCGGTTCCATCAACCGGCGTCCACGATGGCGCATCGCTGGCAGGAAACGACTCTTCCGACGCTTCGTCGACCGCATCCTGCATCGGCTGCTGAGTTGCTACATCCTTCGCCGGTTTAGACTGTTCGTCACGTGGTTTCATAACGGCTACTCCGCGTCTGCATCCATATCCATCTTTCACACTAGCAAAGATCGGCATTTAGGCCGACTTCGGGCTTAGGTTTGCTAGTACTCGATCTCTCTTCGCAAGCGGGTGCAACACGCCCTTCCTACCCACAACGGCCTTAGCGGGCCTCAGGCGCCACCCACGCCGGCTATAATCATCCCTGTCCCACCGCAGTTGGCGCACCGACGCCCCTTCAGACGCCCGCTGCCTGAACACTGCGGACACAGGGTCTCTCCGGTGTCAGGAGTACCTGGAGGCGCCTGGTCCCCGGGGTTCATATCCGTGGGGGGCATTTGCCCCCGATGACGACGCTCGGTCAGCGGCATCGAACTACTCCTTCTTTATCAACCATTTGAAAGTACCATCGCCTGTTTTCGTACTTGGTACATCTGTTGTTGGGTTGCTTTTCGCCCAGGCAAGCCACGGTTTTGCGCAAACCGTTGTCGCAACGACAAGCGCATGCGATACAAAGAAAAGTTCAGCGCTCGGCAAACCGGCCGTCAAAGAAACACCGTCCTATCTCATCACGCATGACCAAAGGAATACGGCATAATTCGGGGAGCGACCGAACGGCGCTATACGACAGCAAGAAAAAGTAAAGGTTAGCCTCATGACAACGACAAACCAAGCAGCTACCCCCCTAGCGGTCAACGCTAAAACTTACCTAGCACGGCTAGCGGTATTACTCTCGGCGCTTTACTGCTTGACGGTATGGCCAAACCTGGCATCGGCAGAGGAAGCGGCAGGTAGCTGGCGCGGCGGTTGGGTGGAACGCGCGTTATTTACGTCTGCGATCGCGGAGCGCGAACCCGTCGACGCGTTAAAACATCTTCGTGGCGACGCCGATCACGTTTACTTCTTCACCGAGTTACGCGATATGAGCGGCCTGACGATTGCCCATCGCTGGGAGCGCGAAGGTGTGGTCGAGGCGGAAGTCTCGTTCGCGGTGGGCGGTCCGCGGTGGCGTGTCTGGTCGCGTAAAGGTTTGGATGCGGAGCAGGAAGGCCGCTGGCGCGTCAGCGTTGTCAACCAACTGACCGATGAAACGTTGATGGAGCTATTCCTCGACTACGGCGAGGAATAGCGAAACGGCGCACCGTTTCAGAAACGCTCAAAAATATACCGGCGCAGGGCAGCTTCCGCCGGGTGGTCAAGCCTGTCGAAACGCAGGGCCAGCTGCTGGCGATCCTGCGTTTCGTCCTCGAACTGGATACGCACCACGGTGGCCGAGAAGGTCACCGGTGCGCTTACCGGCAGTTCCAGCACGATATTTTCGATCCGATCGCCAATCGTAATCGAACGGTCGGTACGGCAACTCATACGCAAACCGCTGGTGGAAACATCGAGCACGTGCGCATCGCGAACCGTAAGCGCCGGGTCATGCACTCTCACCTCCCCCGGCCCCGGCCAGACACGCACATCGCGCTCTCGCCCCCGTTGGTCGATTACTTTCGGCAGCACTAAGCGCAGACCTTGTTTGCCGTCCACACCGTCGGTTTCTAGCTGAAAACGCAGGCGATGCGTACCGTCTGTCGCAATCACCTCCGTTTTCATGTTCTTAAGAACGGCCAGTAGCCGCTCCCGATCCAGGCCCAACGCTTCTAACTGTATCACCCCGGTGGCTTCGTCGTTCTCTAGCGCTTTGTCCGTATTTTCGAACAGCTCACGCAGGAAAACGCGCTCCTCTTCGCTGAGGTACCCCGTCGAATCCGACATCCCCTACACCCCTCCATAGCCATTACGAGAAGACTATAATTTACGTACTCAGCGGGCCGCGACCGGCCATTAACAACTGCGAGGTGCGCCTTGTCGAAAACCGGCCGCTTATCTCTGAGTTCGTAATGAAGTTATGCAGACCGCTAGCGTCTTATAGTCTCTCGCGCAATCCAAGCCGCTAAGCGCTTAACATTAGCATATTGCTGAAAATATTCAGCAAAACGCGTGTATGGCGCGCTTACGCCGTCTGCTCCGTCGGGCGGGAGAGCAAGAAATGGCTGCGCGCCGTTGCGACCGGCTTGGCCGGATCGGACTGCCAAGTACGAATCGAAACGTTAGCCACGCGTTGCCCTTGCCGGAGCACCTCGCACTCGGCAAAAATCGTCTCTGGCCGACCCGGTCGCAAATAATCGATGGAAAAATCGATAACTTTAGGAAGAAAATCGCTTTCCATATTCCATAAGATTTGGAGCAGCGCCGAATGCTCCATAAAGGCGCCGATGACGCCGCCATGCAAGGCAGGCAATCGATAGTTACCGACATTCTGCTCCCGAAACGGCAGCTTGAACACCAGCTGCGGCCCGCGCGCCTCGGCAACTTCCATTCCGATCAAACGGGCATAGGGTACAAAGTCGATAATGGCCTTTAAGTCGCCCCGCTCGCGAGCATCGGCAAAAACCGGGAAAGTTCTTGCATGTGCTTACTCCTGCACCATGATGCCTTGTCGACTGCCGGTTCGCATAAAGCTGCTCACACTCGCAGCAACCGCCTGCGGATCACCCTCGTGATACGCTTCACAACGTACGAAAGCAATATTCGGCGTAATACGGTAACACTCGGCGCGGGCAAACAAGTCTTTATGCGGCTGCGGCGAACGCAAATAATCGATTCGCAAATCGAGCGTCGCCACCATTTCCGGCTCCGGCAGGCTGGCAAACACCGCCGTGCCGCTGGTTTGATCGATCAATGTTGTCAGCACCCCGCCGTGCAATACGCCACTACGAGGATTGCCAACCAAATTCACGCTATAAGGCAGGCGGGCAATCGCTGTATTATTGCCGAAATCGACTAATTCCATGCCTATTACGGCGGAATGCGGAATTAAGCGAAAAAACTCTTTCGCCCGGCGGTATTGAACGGAATTATCCGAACTCGCCGATGTAGCCGTTTTTGGGTCATAACAAACTCGCCTATCCTCTTGCCGAAGCCCCCGATTTTGCCCTATCCGGCCATCAACAAGCCAGCCCTAATATAGAGCTATACCCGCTCATAATGTCCCTAAAGCGCGTTGTAAACGTTGCTGAGCGAGTTCAACCTGGCGCGCAGCCTCCTCAATGACCCGTACGGTTGCCGGGGGTAATTCGCCGGCAATAAATTGCGCATGTCTAACCAATCGCGCCAACTCTTGTTCGGTTGCCAAACGGTTTTCAAGCAAGGTTCTATACTCATCGTCGCTTATACGAGCCTGAATCATGTCTTTGAGATAGCTTAGCGTTTCTCTGTCTTCGTCCGGCCCGCTCGGCAACTCCCCCAGGCGCTTTAGGTGCTGCGCCAAACGCTCTCCCATCCGCGATCGCTGCTCTGCTAGCTCCTTAAACAAACCCGCCCGCAGAGGATCGCCGATCATATCGGCATCCTCCTCATATAAAGCGGCGGCATGATGATGTCCAAGCTGTAGATCGTCGACCGCCACTTGGGCTTCGCTTCGAAACATACTCACTCCTGACCCTCTACCCGGTGCGGAATATCCCAAGGAACAGCGCCGTATCTCTTTTTAGCAGACTATGGGAAATTTGTTTCCCTCCCTGCTAAGGCACCCAAACCCGCACTTCGGCAGGCAACACTTCGAATGTTGCAGGCGTTTTGCCGCAAGGCTCGCCGTCGGCAGTAATCGGCAAGGGCTCGTCCGTATCGACCTGTATCCTACGGGCTTGCTGAGCCAGCACTTGCGGATAACGCCCCTGCCCTCCGCGTGGAATAGCGGTAAGCAACCGGGCAAGCTGCCAAAATGGACGCGGCGCCACGCTGTAGAGATAGAGTGTGCCATCGTCGACCCGCGCCTCCGGAGCGATAGCCATCCCGCCGCCATAGTACGGCCCGTTACCAATCGTTACCTGCAAGGAACGGACACTTTTTTGCTCGCCGTCGATGGTAAGCCGCACCCGAAAGGCATCCACGTTCGACATCGCGTTGACGAGCGCACGGGCGTAACTCAATGCTCCCCAACGCCGCTTCAAATTGCCGCTGTTGGATAACTCCCGCGTTACCGCAACGCCAAGACCGATGCTCGCGGCGTTTAGAAAGAACGTATCGTTAACGGCGGCGATATCGATAGGCCGCACCCTCCCGCTCCCGATCACTTCGGCGGCCCCAACGAGATCGAGCGGGATATCCAACCCCCGGGCAAGATCGTTTGCCGTCCCCAAAGGCAGTATCCCAAGAACAACGTCCGCTTCGCGCAAAGCGGGAATAGCCGCATGTAACGTGCCGTCGCCCCCGGCAACAATAACGGTTCCCCAACGCCCCGAGGCCTCGCGGATATCACGCTGTAGCTCCGCAACCCCGTCCGGATAGACCACATGGGCGGCCACGCCTCGTTCGTCGAGCTGTGCCAATGCAGGCTTTAGGTCGATTTCGCCGTCGCGACAAGCGCGATTAGCAATCAGCAAGGCATTGTGTCCAGGCACGGCCGGCACCCGTCGTTAGAAAAAGCGGCGACAAGAAGGCTGCGTACGGCAACAGGCTGTCAACGACCAACAGTTGGGGTCGAACCCACGGGCCGCAAGCGCTAACACGCTTCAGCAAGGCTGTTGTGCGACGCAGGCGACCCCCATCTTTTGCGGGAAGGCTGTGCTGCCCGGCCCAAGGGAGACGCGGAATGATTCCCAAGGAGTGGATGAATGCGAAAAGAGGAAGCGACTCGCGCTATCAGAGCGGCTTTAGAACGAGATCCCGATATCAATCTGCATCATTACCCGATCCGTATTACCGTGGAGGCCGATACCGTCCGGCTTGAGGGGGTCGTTGAAAATATCATTGCGAAGCGCCGCGCATTGCAACTGGCCCGCCAGGCCTTGAGCAGCGCTCGTATCGACGATCGTCTAAAGCTCGCTATTGCACAACCGCAAGAAGATCAAGAGTTGGCACAAACGGTTGTCCGTACCCTCGTTACGGACCCTGTCTTTGCCAATTTCAAAATCGGTATTGAGCTGCAAGAGCAAGCAGGAACGGACTGGATAGGCGTGAGGGCGGAAGACGGCAAGGTCCATCTGTACGGCGCCGCAAACAGCCTTTCCCACCGTCGGATGGCCGAAGTGCTTGCCTGGTGGGTGCGTGGTTGCAGCGATGTGGACAACCGCATCCGAGTCGAGCCCCGCGAGCAAGATAACGATGCCGAAATCAGCGATGCCATTCGCCTTGTCTTTGACAAGGATCCGAACATCGATTCGCAGCAGGTTGCCGTTACTACTCGCGATCGCGAAGTCTACTTAACCGGAGCCGTGCCCAGCGAGGAGACGCGGAGAATTCTCTCCTACGACTGCTGGTATATCCCTGGGGTACATGCGGTTCACAACGACGTAGCCATTCGCAGGAATCGCAACCCCTAACGTTGCCGACAATTATGAATTGGGACAGTTACAAACAAGCGATAGTCGCCCCCTCCGAGCTGGAGCGCAAAGTCGACTGGCTGTTGCGTCCGAGCGCATACAGCGAGCGCCCCGAGGCGGTCGATGCACGCGAGACGCATATGTCTTGGGTTTTCCTTACCGATCGCTTCGCCTACAAGCTTAAGAAGCCGTTACGAACCCATCTGCTGGATTTCACGACCGTCGCGGCTCGGCGCCATTATTGTCTTGAGGAAGTTCGCCTTAACCGACGCCTGACCAGTAACGTCTACCTAGGCGTTTTACCGCTAAGCGAAACAGGGTCGGGCTTCGAACTCGGCAGCGACGAGCATGTCGTCGACTGGCTGGTGCAGATGCGGCGCCTACCCGCCGCGCAGGAGCTCAAACACCGACTCAGCCAACAGGCCGTTACCGAGCGCGATATCGACGCGCTGGCGAGGCGTCTGGCACGTTTTTACCTCAGCCTCGTTCCGCAGTCGATCACACCGCGCAGCTATTTGGACGCATTAGGCAATACGATCGACCAAACCGCTAGCCGCCTCGACGCACCGCCAAGCCGATTGGACGCTGAGTTAATAAAACAGATCGCCAGCCGGCAAACACAGTTTCTACAGCAAGCCGAAGAGGCACTTGCAACGCGAGTCAGAGCCGGGCGCATCGTCGAAGGCCACGGCGATATGCGACCGGAGCACATCTACCTGGCTGGGCAACCGGAAGTTATCGATTGTTTGGAGTTCAACCGCGACCTGCGGGTATTGGACATTGCCGACGAGTTGAGTTTTCTGAGTTTAGAATGCGAGCGCCTCGGCGCGCCACAGTTCGGCGCCGAGTTATTCGCTGCCTACGCTCGCTTCACAGACGACCGCCCACCGGATGCGCTGCGCCACTTCTACATGAGCTACCGCGCCATGATCTGGGCGCAACTGGCCACCGCCCATCCGCAAGCCAATGGGCACCCGCGTGCCGGGCACTGGAACGAGCGCGCCCGAACTTACTTGGCGCTTGCGCAGCGGCATATCGATGAGGCGGGGAATAAGGGGTAATTTTTTGGGGGGGTTGGTTTTGTTGGGGTTAGTTTCTGGTGTGGGTGGTTAAAGGTTGTGCGCTGCGCACCACACCAAACCACCAACACCAAAAACAACCACCCCCTAGGGACTCTCCAACAACTCCACCAAAGAACCATCGTCGTGCAACCGACGAATCGCCTCCGCAAGCAGGGGAATAACGGACACCTCGCTGACCTTCTGTTCGCGCAGCTTCGGATCCAAACGCCACAGCGATACGCTATCGCTGACCACTAGGCGATCTAACGCGGGATCCGCCAATACTTTGTTCGCATCTTTGGCAAACAGACCGTGAGTAACCACACCGTATACCGCTCGCGCACCCTGTTTACGACACGCTTTCGCAGCACGAATCAAGGTGGTACCGCTGCTAACCAAGTCGTCAACGATGATAGCAACCCGATCCTTAACCTCGCCGACCAGGTGGGTGCCCGATACCACGCCGCTGCTACGCTGTTTTTCCATGAAGGCCGTCGGCGGCTCCACACCGAGTTCGCGACCGCACGCTTGCCGGAAACGGTCGACCCGCTTCACGCCGCCGGCGTCGGGAGAAACCAACGTCCACGGCTGCTCGCCTAGCTCTACCTGCAACCACGATAACAATACTCGACGTGCCTCCAGGTGCTCCGTCCGGCAGCGAAAAGCATTTTGAAAAGCCGCTAAATTATGGACATCCAACCCCACCACACAATCGACTCCCACCGCCTCGAACAGCTGCGCCACATAACGCGTCGTTAAGGGATCTCGGGGTTTGGTTCGACGATCTTTCCGGCCATAGGCGAGATAGGGCAACACGGCGGTAACTCTGGCAGCACCGGCGTCTTTTAACGCCGCAATCGCAAACAGCGTCCGACACAGTTTATCGTCGGCACTGTTGTCGCGGTCCGCCGCTAGCGATTGCAGCAGGTAAACATCGCGACCGCGCACGCTTAGCAACGGCCGTATTTTGTATTCGCTATCTTCGAACTCGCGTTCTTCAAGCGGACTCAGACCAAGACCTAGCTCCGCCGCTACCCGCTCCGCAAAAGGGCGACTAGCGGCCGGCGCAAATAGTTGCGGCTCGGTGCTCTGCGGCATGTGGACTCCCTCCCGCTTAGCCGAGGTAAAGCGCTTTGCGAACCGAAGCGTGCCGCTACAACCCGCAAAGAGCCATCTGAGAGTTTTTCAGTACGTTCCTAAACCCGGAACTTCGATACCATATCCTGTAACTGTTCGGCCAGACGCGCCAACTCTTCGCTACTCCGGGTCGTTTGCTGCGCCCCTTCAGCGCTTTGCTCAGCGACTCGGCTAATGGTGGTAATACTCTTATTCATTTCTTCCGCCACTGCATCCTGCTGCTCGGAGGCACTGGCAATCTGAGCATTCATATCATTAATGGTGGTGACGGCCGCCGTTATCGATGCCAAGGCCCGCCCGGCGGCTTCCGCCTGCCCGACCGTTTCCTGGGCGCGCTGACGACCGACCTCCATTGCCTGGACGGTTTCTTCGGTGCCTTGCCGCAAACGCCCGATCATACTGTTGATTTCTGCGGTTGAACTTTGCGTTCGTTGCGCCAAAGCACGGACCTCGTCGGCAACCACAGCAAAACCGCGGCCCTGCTCGCCGGCGCGCGCAGCTTCGATCGCGGCATTCAGCGCCAACAGATTCGTCTGCTCCGTCACTTCGCTAATCACGCTTAGAACGGTGCCGATCTCGCTGCTGTCTTGCTCTAGGCGCCGAATCGCCTGCGAGGCGTTCTCGACCTCAATGGCCAGCGACTGAATATTAGTGACCGTTTCGCCAACTACCCGGCTACCATTACCGGCAGCCTCGTCCGCCTCCCGCGCCGCAGCGGCTGCCGACGCAGCATTACGGGCAACTTCCTGCACCGTGGCCGCCATTTCGTTCATCGATGTTGCGACCTGGTTGATATCGGTTTGCTGCGCCCGCACCCCCTGCGAGGTCTGCTCGGAAACGACCGCCATTTCCTCGGCAGCGGAGGCAACCTGAGTAACCGCATCGCGCAAGCGGCTGATCATGCTCCCTAATTGCGTCTGAATCTGCTTGCCGCTAATGGCAATCTGTCCCAGCTCATCCTGCGTCATTTGGGAGACGGGTTGCGTAAAATCACCTTGGGCCAAGCGGTCCAGATCCGTGACTAAACGCTTCGCCGGTGCGATGATTCCCCGCTGAACGAGTGTTAAGAACAGGAAGAAAGCGACCACAATGCCTAACAGAACAAAGATAACCGTCCATACCACTCCGTTGCGAACCTGAGCATTCGCTACCACCTCCCTTTGCTCCATATCGGCAACCAGGAAGTCCTGTACGTTGGCCAAGTACCTTTGCAAATGCCCATGGTAATCGCCAACCACCTGATTCCCGCTACGAGCGTGGTAATCGCTACGTACAAAAACCTCGCGCGCCTGACCGTAAAGGGCATCCAAACGACCGTAACGCGTCATAAACGCGCTCATCGCTTGTTGGGCATCGGCATTATGCAAACGCTCCGTGGTCTGCGCTGCATACTCTCGAACTTCCGCCCGTTGCGCCTGTAACGCCGACCAATTCGCATCGAGTTCCGCCCGATTCTCGCTATTAACCAATAAATGCTGCCACGCGATAACCTCTTTCCTGAAACTATCGTCCAATTTATCGTGGACACCAATGGTTTCCATGTCTGCACGCAACGCTCCCAGGTAGCCTGTGAGCGTGCTGCCGATGTAAACCGCTCCCACAACCACGGCGCCTAGCACCAAGGCAGTCCCGGAGCCAGTCGCCAAAAGCAGCTTATTGCGGATACTCGAAGTAATAAGCTTGAGCATGAACCTATGTTCCCTGTCAGGCGGTAGTAGAACTCTGTATGGTCTTAACTATCGGCAAGCAGCGAATAAGTATTACAATCAAGATCAAATTAAATAAAAAACGCCGCTTCCCGTTTGAAAGCTCAGCGGCCGCAAAAGCGGGAACTTCTACGGCTGCCTGCTAAACTAATGCGGCTAGAGATGTGAGTCCGTGTTGCCCCCAAAATACTCAGGAGCACCGTTCGTCATCATGTATGAGCGCCATTTCGGGCTAACCGAGCGGCCATTTTCGATTGCCCCCGATCCGCGCTACCTCTACTTAAGTCCGCGTCACCGGGATGCACTCGCACACTTGCACTACGGCATTAGCGAAAGGGGCGGTTTCGTGGTACTTACCGGCGAAGTCGGTACCGGCAAAACGTTAATTGCCCGCTCGTTGGTCGGGCAACTGCCTCCGGAAGTCGATCTCGCCCTGGTACTCAACCCGAATCTCACTGTCCGTGAGTTTTTGTTCGTTATTCTAAACGAGCTAAACATTGCACTGCCCAAACGCACCCGCAGCATTCAAGCTCTGGTCGATGCGCTTAACCGCTATTTGCTCGATAACTATGCGCGCGGGCGTCACACGGTGATACTGGTCGACGAAGCACACTGTCTCAACAGTCTCGTACTGGAGCAGGTACGTTTGTTGACGAATCTGGAGACGACGCGAGAGAAGCTGTTACAGATTATCCTGGTCGGCCAACCCGAACTGCGGGACCTATTGGCACGGCGCGATTTACGTCAAGTCTCGCAACGGGTCACCGCTCGCTTTCATCTCACCCCCTTAACCGCCGCCGAGACGCACGCTTACATACAACACCGGCTACAGGTCGCCGGCGGCAATACGCACTTATTCGGCTGGGGGGCGACTAAGCTCATCCATCGCACGAGCGGAGGCATTCCGCGGCTGATCAACGTCACCTGCGATCGCGCTTTACTCGGCGCCTACGCCCAAGGCCGTAAGCAAGTCGGTATAAGCACCGCGCTTCGGGCGGCGCGAGAAGTTGCCGGGCACTCCAGCCATAAGGGATATCGGGTTGGCGCCATAGCGGCCGGGGTATTATTGGCAGCGAGTATCGGCTGGACAATGAGCACTCATGTCGCCTCCGATAGGGACAAACCGCTTGCGCTTACCGATGTCGGCGCGGCTCAGGAACCTGCCATAACGCTATTGAGTTGGCTCAAACGTAATAACGCAACGCGATCGCATACGGCGATGAGCGACCTCTTTGCGCTGTGGGGCGTTCCGCTACAACGAGAGATCGACCTCGATGCCTGCGAGCAGGCTCGCGACGTCGGTTTACAATGCTACTTCCAAAATGCCGATTGGGGCGCTATACAGCGGAAAAACCTACCGGCCATCATTGAACTAACCGACACCGAAGGCTCGCGCTACCGCGTATTATTGCGCGGCTTCGACGACCGGCAGGCTACGCTGCAGGCCGGGCGCAAACAGGTGGTTTTCCACATTGAAGATATCGATCGCTACTGGTCCGGCGAGTATTTGGTGCTTTGGCGACCGCCGGCGATCGGCCGCGAACTCATTACACCGGGTAGCCAAGGCCCCGCCGTCGATTGGTTAGTCCGGCGCTTGGATCGCATCGAAGGGCGGCCTCCCTCAACCTTTGAAGGCTATGCCTACGACGATGCCCTCACCGCTCGGGTACGCGATTTTCAACGGCGGTTCGAGCTGGCCGACGACGGCATCGTCGGCCAACACACGCTCGTACATTTATCTGCCGCAGCCCCGGACCCATCGCAACCCAGGTTGAAACAGCATCCGTAGAGCGGATGCCGGATAGGTACTAAGAGCAGCACATGTCGTTCATCCTCGACGCCCTCAAGAAATCGGAACAAGAGCGCCAGCGCGGCGAACGCTCCTACCTCGACCTCGAGCACGCGCCGCCGCCGGCACGCACCCGTACGCTACTTGTTTGTTTACTCGCAATGGGGTTGTTTCTCAACGCTGCCTTCTTAGGCTGGTACGCCTGGAATCAGCAAATCGACCATGCCACGACCGACACGGCTACGCCGCTGCCGAGTAGCCCATTGCCGACAGCAAACGAGCCCGCGCTGGCAGACCTCGCCGGCGTGTCGGAACAGCCTCGCCACCCACCGCCGAACGAGCGCATAGCCGCCTCCCCCTCCGCTCCGGCCCGTACCAAGCCAGAGCCGGCCAAGGAAACGCAACCGGCATCGGTCGCTGACGAGATTAGCCCCAACGCCCGCCCGGCCCGCGTGCCTTCCCGCTCCGAATTAGCGCCCAACGTGCAGGAGCGATTGCCGGCCCTGGAAATCAACGTACACGTCTATACGGAAGACCCAGCGGGGCGCTTCGCTTTGGTTAATCTACGCTCGGTCAGAGAAGGCGACCGCGTGGACGGGCGAGTACGCGTGGAACGCATTACCCGTACCGGCATTATCTTCGACTTCGAAGGCGAAAAGTTTCAGATCCGCGCGCGCTAAGGAGGGTCCTCGTACCCGATCTCGTGCTCGGCAATCGCGGCTATGAATTCGCCGCCGTAAAGCTCAAGCTTGCGCGCACCGACCCCGGAGATACCGCTCATCTCGCTCAGACTGCGCGGCCGTGCCTCCACCATCGCCATTAAGGTGGTGTCGTGGAAAATCACATAGGGCGGCACCCCCTGCTCTTCGGCGATGCGCCTACGGCAGCTGCGCAAGGCCTCCCAGAGGCGCTCGCTGTCGGGGTCGTCGAAATGTCCGGCCTGGCGTCGAGACAGCCGGGTTTTCGCTCTTGTCCGCTCCGGGTCCTTCCGCAACTCAAGGCTCTCTTCGTTGCGCAAAATCGGGCGGCACGCTTCGGTGAGGCGCAAACTCCCGTACCCCCGACATCGACCGTTAACAAACCGCGGGCCACCAACTGCCGGAACACCGAGCGCCATTGATTGCCATCGAGTTCTTTACCGATGCCGAAGACGCTCAGCCGGTTATGCCCGGCCGCCACCACTTTTCCGTTATCCTTGCCCCGCAAGACATCGATAAGGTGATTCGCACCGTAAACCTGCCCGGTGCGATAAACGCAGGACATCGCTTTCCGGGCGGCTTCGGTTCCGTCCCACGTCGGCACCGGTTCCAGGCAGGTATCGCAATTGCCGCACGGCTCGGGCAAGGTCTCGCCGAAATAGCGTAATAAGGCCTGCCGGCGGCAAGTCGTCAGCTCGCAGAAGCCGAGCATCGACTCCAGCTTGTGCCGCTCAACCCGTTTATGTGCCTCTGCCGCTTCGGAACTTTCCAACATCTGGCGCAGCGTTATGACATCCTGCAACCCGTACGCCAGCCAGGCGTGCCGGCAAACCGTCGCGCCCGGCACGGCCCGTTTCCTGATAATAGGCCTCCAGGCTCTTCGGCAAATCCAGGTGAGCGACAAAACGTACGTTCGGCTTATCGATTCCCATGCCGAAGGCAATCGTCGCCACCATGATGATCCCTTCTTCGCGAATGAAGCGGTCTTGATGGTGCTCGCGGAGGCGGGCGGGCAAGCCTGCATGATAAGGCAAGGCATCCCAGCCCTTTTCTTGCAGCCACTCGGCGGTGGCCTCGACTTTCTTGCGCGACAAGCAATAAACGATACCGGCATCGCCTTTATGTTCGGTCTCGATAAACCGCAACAACTGTTCGCGCGGATTGCGCTTCTGAGTGATGCTATAGCGGATGTTGGGCCGGTCGAAACCGCCGATAAAACGACGAGCCTCGCTCAAGCCCAAGCGTTGCACGATCTCTTCCCGCGTCCGGTCGTCGGCGGTGGCCGTTAAGGCTACCCTCGGTACGTTCGGATAACGCTCGTGCAGCATCGACAACTGCAAATACTCGGGCCGAAAATCATGCCCCCATTGGGAGACGCAGTGCGCTTCGTCGATCGCGAACAAACCAAGCGGTGCACGCTCTAAAAGCTGTTGCACACGCGGATTGGCCAGCCGCTCCGGCGCCAGGTAGAGCAAATCCAGCTCGCCACGCAACAGCAGCCTTTCGATCTCGCGCCCTTCGTCCAGCGTCTGCGTCGAGTTGAGATACGCTGCTCTGACACCGGATTGCTGCAAGGCGTAGACTTGATCTTGCATTAAGGCGATCAACGGCGAGATTACGATACCCACGCCGTCGCGAATCAAGGCAGGGATCTGATAGCACAAGGACTTGCCGCCGCCGGTCGGCATCAGCACCAAACCGTCGCCGCCTTCGCCGACATGCTGAATAACGGCCGCTTGCTGACCGCGAAAGTCCTCATAGCCGAAGACATCGCGCAGCACCGCGCGAGCGCGGTTTAACACGCTGGTGTCGGCTTGAGTGTTAGGCGCAACAAGAGAACTCACGACAAACGGCTACACAACGGCTTGTGGGAAATCGCCCGAGATGATACAGGCTATAAGACGACGAACAACAATAATACTAACGAAACCGTGACTCAAGGCAATACGACGCCCGTTGGGAACCGATCGATGTTAGTGTTCCATTTTATAAGTTCGTTGCATTTATGAATTCCGGCCGCCTTGGACGACGTTGTGCGGCCTGGCCATAGAATGCAACGAGCTTATGCAATAGACCCCTAGGAAGCATATTGTGAGCACACTGACGATAGCGGCATTGAGCGTAGCGTTATTAGGTATGCTGTTCAGCCTAGTCGCCTATTTCCGGCTAAAACGGCGACGTTTTCTAGCCGCGGGCGGCAACGGCATAACCGCTTGTTGTTTACTATCGCTAGCGGGGCTTGGCTTCGCCGTCGGCCTGAACCTGCATACATACCAGCGCCTGACGCACGAGCAACCCGTGGCGACGCTCGAATTTCGCGAGCTCGCCCCTCGCCAGTACCTGGCTCGCCTTAGTCTACCGGAATCCGATGAAGTACTGCTGTTCGAGATCTACGGCGATGAGTGGCAACTCGATGCCCGCATCTTGAAATGGCAGGGCATCGCCACCGTGCTTGGCTTCGACACGCAGTATCGTCTGGAACGGATCGCGGGCCGATATCAGGACGTGGAGGGCGAACGTAGCCAGCCGCGCTCGGTCTACGCGCTCAGCGACGATGCCGGTGTCGATCTATGGCGCCTCGCGCGGGACAACCAGCGCTGGTTACCGTGGGTCGATGCCTATTACGGCAGTGCTGCCTATTTGCCGATGCGCGAGGGTGCGCAGTATCAGATCGCCGTTACCCAATCGGGCCTGGTTGCCCGCCCCGTAAATCAGTCGGCGAGAGACGCTGTCGGCGGATGGCGTTAATACGCCGCAGCAGCGGCAAATCGAAAGATGCTCGGCCGTTAGAACTCGCGGGTAAAGAATAGATCCAGCGCGTTTTCCACGCCTCGTAAGGCCTCCACATAAACCCGAGGGCTTAGATGATAACGAATCGTTAGCTGCTGCACTGGCTCGAAGACGCCTACGCCGTACCGAAGAAACAGGTTTGGCGCCAAATAACCGCTCACCAGGAACTGCGCTTCGTCGCCTTCGCCCTCAACGTCCAGGGCTAAGTCCTCGACACCGAGTTGTTCCGCCACGCCCCCAGCCAGCTCCTGCCCGCCCAAGGCACCAAGCGCCAAGGCCGCCTGCGTCAACGCCGCACCGCCGCCGGGCCCGGCCTCGGCCAATGGGCGCCCGCGAATGATATACGAGAGGATATCCTCTTGCGGCATGGCCGGCTCGGAAAACAGCTCGGCACGCGGGTCCTCCGGCTGGCCGGCCACGCGAATACCGGCCGTGACCGTCTCCACTACCCGCACAGCTTCGATACTCAGCTCAGGCTCGGTCACCGGGCCTGCGAAAATCAGTCGCCCCTCGCGAATGGTCAAACGTTGCCCGTAGGCCTCGTAACGACCGTCCTCAACGCGAATCTCGCCAAAGCCTTCCGGTACGCCGTCGGCTTCCTGCCGTAAGCGCAAAGAGCCGGCCAGACGACCGCGGACGCCAAACCCACTGAGCTGGACATTGCGCCCTAACACGACTTGGATATCGGCAGTGATCCGCCACGGGGAGTCCACCTCGTCAGTATCCGGCTCATCGTCCTCCGGGCGGCGGACAATCACTACATCGCGCGACACAGGCACCGCTTGCGAAGGCAAATCCTGCAGCGTCACATTCCCGCGCGGCACGTTCACCCGGCCAGTAACGCGAACCGCACGGGGACGTATGGCCACCGCAAGATCCGGCGACACTTCAAGGCTTGCTATAGGTTGATAAACGGCCTCTAGGCGCTCGCCCTGCAGCTCCACGTTCACACGCCAATCCGCCAGATCGGCCCAATCGGCATTGCCGCTTAAACGGCCTTCGCCGCGGCCGCTGCGGAACTGCCCTTCCAGCTCCGCGCGCGTACCATCGATTTGCGCGGCAACGGCAATACCATCCAGTTGCATAGGTAGCTCCGGCGCTGCCACTGCGCCGTCTTGCAGACGGATCTCGCCGGTAAATCTGGGCTCGTCGAGCGTTCCGCCTAGGCGGCCGTTCGCGTCGATCACACCTTCCAACCGCTGAATATCCGGTAACAGAGGCCGTACAATAGCAACCTGCAAACCATCCAGCGAGACATCGCCCCCCAGCCGATAGCGCTCCCCATCGGGCTCGGCGCGCAATGCAACTTCGGCACGGCCTAACGCATCCGACTCCAGGTTCAAGCGAGAAACCAAACCCTCGGCATCGAGGCGGGCCTGCACGCCAAACGTTTGATAGCCAAGCTCAAGCGCGGCCTCGCCATCTTGCGAGAGCAACAGCTCGCCGCCTTGGCTATGCGCCTGAAAGAGGACTTCCGGAGCGCTCCCCTCCTCCCAGCTGCTCGCAAGTCGGCCTCTAACGGGCCGCTCAAATGCACACCGGGGGGCGACCAAAATGCCAGCCACCCTAGCCGATAACCGCGTAACGACACCGACACGGCGCCGGCATGCGCTGTGAGCGCCGCATCCTCGTCCATGCACAAGCGCCCGTCTCGGTAACCCCAGCAATGTCGTGCTACCGTCAACTCCGAACGCTCGCCGTCCCATTGGATCGACACGCTCTCTAATAGCTCCCAGGGTTGATTGGGCGGACCGACGGCAGCGGAGCGCAGCTCACCCCGCCAAACCTCGTCTTGCAAAGCGCCGATAACGGACAGTTCGGTTTCTACCGTTTCCAGCCCGACATAGGCCCGAGCAGCGGCAACGAGTTCGTGTTCGCTCAAATCGCCGGCGAGTTGGCCGCGCACATATTCGATGACTTGGTCGCCGGCAACGATATCTCGCAACTCCCACTGTAAGCGGCTATGGGCTTCGCCGAGCGCCTCGATCGAGCCCCGTATGCGGGCACTCGCCACGCTCAGCTCGTCATTCCACGCGAAATCGTCGGCCCCCACTTCGAAGGCGATACTCGGCGTCTCAAGTGCACCGCTGAGTTGGAAACGGCCATGCCCGCCACCACCGAGCTCGGGCATCAGCAACGCCAAATTAGGCAGGTCAAAGCGGCCGTCCAGCTCCCACTCGTCGGTCAAACGGCCCACCACTTCGATAAGATTAGCGCCGTTGGCAATACGTAAACGGTTGACCGTCCAATGCTCTTGCTCATCTTTCCCAACGTCGGCCCGCAACGCGAAGGGATAACCGCGCAACATCCCGCCGACCCCCTCGGTTGCCACCTGTAGCCGCCATCCCGCCTCGCTCACTGCACCGACACTGGCCAGCCGTCCGCTAATCTGGCCGGGAAAATCTTCCCAGAACTCGCCGGGATTTAGCTCATCGGCCGCGAGGTGAACATCCCACGCGAAAGCATCCGCCCAATCAAGGCGCCCGCTGGCTACTAACGCGCCGTCCAGCGTCAGTAGTTGTAACCGCTCGAGCAAGAGCCCTTCGGCATTGCCCTGAGCGAGCAGCGACACCTCCGCGGCTGGAAATTGAGCACCGTCCAAAGCGGTGTTAAGGTCGAGTCGGTAATGATCGAGGCTGCCGGCGACCTGTAAGCTACCGCGATCGGCCTGCACGAGATCGCGATCGTCAAGCGGCCAGCCGAGACTTTCCCACAGCAACTCGACCTCGAACGGTAGAGTCGGCTGCAAGGGTTGCAGACGTCCGGCGAGCCGCGCATCGACCGCCCCGCTCAACTCCCCTTCCAAGGCAAGATTCGGAATCGATTCCCGTAGCCGCAGTGCAAGCCGCGCCGGGCCGGCCTCCAACAGATCCGGTACTTCCAGGTCAAGGTTTAGATCGATGCGGTAATCGCCGCTAAGCTGCACGTCGCCGAAAGCACGCGCACGCCCCAGCTCATGCTCAATCCGGAATTGATCCAGCGCTAGCCGACCGTCGTCGAGGCTTCCCGCCACGGCAAGCCAGCGCAGATCCCATTGCTCGCCGCCGCGCAATAAGCGTCCGCCATAGAGGCTGAACTCTTGGACTTCAATCGTTAGCGGCAAGCGCACTTCGGGCAGTTCGAGCGGGCCCGCGGCTTCTAATGCGGCCGTTTCCGTTGTCGCCTCGGCGACGGCCGGCTCGGGTAACGCCACGTTTAAGCCGGCCAAGTGCGCATGGGTTAGCCGCAAATGATCGCGTACGAGGCTTCCGCCCAGCTTGGCCTCAGCAAGGTGCACCTCAACGTCGTCAACGCGCACGCGCAATTCGGTAATCACCGCTTCATGCAGCAAGATCGCCACCGGCAACCCGAACTCTCCAGGCTCTGGCGCGTCTCGCTCGGTGTCTTCAGCGCTCGTGGCAATGTCGATTTCCGCCTTCTGAACGCGCACGGCATTAAGGCACACTCGGCGCTGGATGAGGCAAGACGCATTCCATAAAACCTGCGCGCTCGGCACAGCAACCTGAATATCGGCATCGCGCCAACTAAGGTCTCGAACCGTTAACCCCGTCCATAAGGAGCCGTTCTCGACCGTAAGCGCCAGACGCTCTTCGTAATCGGTGGCTACGCCCGCCAACCATTGCGCCCCGGCGGTGGTAAACACCAGCCAGGCAAGCAGTACCGCCGCACCTGTCAGCAGGCCGCCGAGTACGATGAACAGCGTTTGGAGAAACCGCGTCATAGCTGCGTCCCCAAGGAGAGGTGCAGCCGCAAGGGTACACGCTCTTCGCGCAGCGCCCAGGCGAAATCCAACCGAACGGGGCCGACCGGCGAAACCCAATGAAGACCAAAGCCCGTACCGACTTTGAATTCTTCATCGAAACTCATCATTGCATTACCGCCGTCGGCGAATAATGCAAAGCGCCAGTTGTCACGAAACTGATAACCATACTCGGCGCTAGCCACCGAAAGATAACGCCCCGGCCCCAGACTTTGATAGGCATAACCGCGCACGCTCTGATCGCCGCCGGCATAGAAGCGTAAGTACAAAGGCGTTTCGCTAAAGCTTTCCGTTTCCAACGCGCCGAGGTCGCCGCGTAGCAACAACCGGTGGGCATTATCATCGCCAAAGCTACGCAGCCATCGCATACTCACCCGCGCCCGCCCGAGCCAGATATCGGAACCTAAGGTCGGGTGGGTCGCTTCAAGACTATAGAGCTGGCGGTCGCCCCAATACGGATCGACGCCTCCCCGACTACGCGTCCGGCTCCAGCTGGTGCTCGGCAAGAAAAGCTGGGTGGTACCGCGAGTACCGTCTTGATCGAACCGGTCGCGCTCCCAACGAAAAGCGAAACTACGGCGCCAACCGCTGCCGAGGTACTGCTGACGCTGAACGGCCGCGGTAAAACGCTCGCTATCCTCGACGTCGAATTCTTCCAAGCGGAAGCCGAACTGGAACTCCAGCGTGTCGTTAATCGGATCCTCCAGCGGAACGATGTAGCGCGTTAGCAAGCTCTGCCGCACCTCGGCAACTTCCAAGTCCGAACTGAACTTATGCCCATAGCGATTAACCCAGGCACGGTCCCAGATCAATCGCGCTCGGGGGCCGGTATCGGTCGAAACGCCGACACCGACACTAAGTTGATTGGGGGGCGCTCGCTGAGTTCGACCGAAATAGGAATACGATAGTTCTCCGCAAGCTCCTGTTGCGGCAAAACGCGCACATCGTCGAAATAACGGCTTTCCGTTAAGTTGCGATTGAATCTTGCAACTAAACTGGCCTCGTACGGCGTCCCTGGCTCGAACGGCACCATCCGCTCCAGCAAATTGTCGGTAAACGGCGTGTCGTCAAAGAACACTTCCCCTAGGGAATACCGCGGACCACTGTCGTAATGCAGAATAATCGCCGCTTCGTTGTCGACGCGGTCTACCTCAATCCGTTGTTCCAGGTAACGGCCGTCAAAGTACCCTCGGCGTAGGGCAAGATTGAGAATCGCTCGCTTTGCCCCTTCATACTCGCCGTGATGCAACCCGCGCCCCTCGCGGATGGCCAAGCGCTGGGGCAATTGCCGAAACGCCTCATCATCGGCGGCATCGCCGGTAAAGCGAATATCGATCCGGGTTACCTGCACCCGAGGCCCTGGATCGATATGCACCCGAATGAGTTCTTCGCCATTCTCGGTATCCCGGCTGACGCGAATCTCGGCGTTATAGTAACCAAGCGCCTGCACCGCGCGGCGCGCATCCTGCTCCGTCTGCCTCTGAAACACCCGCAAGGCGGCGCCGTTCGCTGTCGGAGGTTGCCGCACATGTGCGCGTACGTTGTCCTCCAGCGCGCCCGATACGCCTTCGATCACCAAGCGCACAGCCGCATCCAACGGCTGCGCCAGCAAAGCGAACCCGCTTAGCAAACAAATTTTAATGACTCGAAACAACGCGGTTCGCATCAACAGCTCGCGGATAGCCTTGTCGACAATGAAACACTCCGTATACGCTGCGGTCCAACGTCCGGCTCGATCGGCGAGTACCAGGGAGTGACGGTTAATAGCAACATCGCATCCATGCCAAGCGATAGCGGGAAAAGCTCTTTATTCTACGCGAGTAAGCATCTTCCCGCAGGTACTGAGATACATTGAAAGCCGGCTTGGTTCCCGCAACCTACGTTAGGGAGATGCTAAATATTTGCTGACCGGCGGCAGCTTGCCGCTATGCACCTCAAAACGCGCGATATTTAGCGGTTTGTTAGTCATTCGCCTCTTTGGCCACGTGATAGACCGAGTACAAAAGTCGGTTACACTGCTCGTCACGAGCTGAGCAAGGGTGCCTTACCACATCGGCCGCTAGGGCACCTATAAGGAAACGCCGATAGCGGCAAAAACAACGCATTGGCGCGTTTTGTTCTCGGCGTTTCCCCCAGTTAAACCGACTTTGAGCGCATTAAGCATGATCGACGACGATACCACTACCGTAGACAGCACCGATCTTGAAGAGCACCACTTGAAGTTACGGAACGCGAAACTGTCTGACTATCCCGATATCAGACGCATCATGAACGCCGTCTATGCCAACATGGGCGGCGCTTGGTCGCGCGAACAATTCAAGGCTCAGATCAACCGCTTCCCGGAAGGCCAGATTTGTATTGAGGACAACGGTCGCGTCGTCGCCGCCGCTATTACGCTGATCGTCGATTACAATCGCTTCGGTGATCAGCATACCTATGAGCGCATCACCGGCGACGGTTACCTAACCACCCACGACCCCAATGGCGACGTCCTCTACGGCGTCGATGTCTTCGTCGACCCGGAATACCGCCACATGCGGCTTGGGCGTCGTCTCTACGACGCTCGTAAGGAACTGTGCCGCCGCCTGAACCTACGCGCCATCGTGGCCGGCGGGCGGATACCCGGCTACCGTAACCACGCCGAAAAGATGACACCCGAGGACTATATCGAGCTGGTGCGTCGTAGTGAGATTTACGACCCGATTTTGAGCTTTCAACTCTCGAATGACTTCCATGTCCGGCGAATTATCCGCAACTACATTCCGGACGACGAGGCCTCGCAGGGCTTCGCGACGCTGGTTCAATGGAACAACATCTTCTACGAGCAAAAGCAACCGCTGATCGGCGGTCGTAAAGCGGTGGTACGGCTGGGCACGGTGCAATGGCAAATGCGCCGGATCGCCTCTTTCGAAGAGCTGATGCAACAAGTCGAGTTCTTCGTCGACGCGCTGGCCGGCTACAAAGCCGACTTCGCGCTGTTTCCCGAGTTTTTCAGCGCACCGCTACTCTCGCGCTTTAATCAGGATTATCCCGCCGAAGCGATTCGCGGCCTGGCGCAGTACACCGAAGAGATCGTGGAGGCGATGTCGCGCCTAGCTGTCAGTTACAACATCAACATCATTGCCGGTAGCATGCCGGTTTACTTTGAAGACGAACAGCAGCTGTACAACGTTTCCTACTTGTGTCGCCGCGACGGCACCATCGACCACCAGCATAAGCTGCATATCACGCCCGACGAGCGCGCCTATTGGGGCGTACGCGGCGGCAACTCGCTGAAGGTGTTCGATACCGATATCGGCAAGATCGGCGTACTGATCTGTTACGACGTGGAGTTTCCGGAATTGCCGCGGATTCTCGCCGAGCAAGGCATGCAGATACTGTTCGTGCCGTACTGGGTCGACACCAAGACGGGTTATCTGCGGGTACGACGCTGTGCGCAGGCGCGCGCGATCGAGAACGAGTGCTACGTCGCCATTACCGGTAGCGTCGGCAACTTACCCAATGTCGAGAACATCGACATCCAGTACTCGCAATCGGCCGTGTTCTCGCCATCCGATTTTGCCTTCCCGCACGATGCGATCATGGCCGAGAGTACGCCGAACACGGAGATGACGCTGATCGTCGACGTCGACCTCGACAAGCTCACCGAGATTCGCAACGAAGGCTCGGTGCGCAACTTCCAGGACCGCCGCCTCGACCTCTATAGGGTGCAGTGGTTGTCAGACAGCGAGGACTAAGCAGCACCTTTTCTTCCTAACACGCGGCTGGAGCGGCCTTCCCGCTCCAGCCCATCCGTTTAGCGCGCCGATTTCTCCAAAGCCTGCTCGATATCCCAAAGAATATCGTCGATGCTTTCCAAGCCGACCGAGATTCGAATCATGTCGGGACCGACCCCGGCCTTCTCCAGATCCTCCGCCGATAACTGACGATGCGTGGTCGATGCCGGATGAATCACCAGTGTTTTGCATCGCCAATGTTCGCCAGGTGACTCATAAACTGCACGCCCTCGATAAACTTCACGCCCGCCTCGGCACCGCCTTCGATACCGAAACTGAGCACGGCGCCCGCGCCCCGAGGCAAATACTTCTGCGCCAACGCATGGTAAGGGTCGTCCGCGAGGCCGGCAAACTTCACCCAATTAACGCGCGGGTGATCGCGCAGGAACCGCGCCACCTGCAACGCATTCTCGCAATGCCGCTCCATGCGTAGCGGCAGCGTTTCCAAACCCTGCAACATCAGAAAGGCGCTATTCGGCGCCAGGGTCGGCCCCATCGTACGCAGCGTTTCCACCCGTGCCTTCATGGTGAAAGCGAAATCGCCGAAGGTCTCGTAGAAACGAATCCCGTGATACCCTTCCGAAGGCTCCATCATGGCTGGAAAATTGCCGTTGTCCCAAGGGAACTTACCGCCCTCGACAATAACCCCACCCAAGGCCGTGCCGTGACCGCAGATAAACTTCGTTGCCGAATGCACAACGATATCGGCACCATGATCCAAGGGGCGGCACAGGTAAGGGCTGGCCATCGTATTGTCGATGACCAACGGCAAGCCTGCCTCATGCGCAATCGCCGCTACGCGCTCGATATCGATGACGTTACCCATCGGGTTGCCGATAGTCTCGGCGTATAGCAGTTTCGTTTTCGGCGTTATCGCCCGTCGGAAATTCTCCGGATCGTCGGGATCGACAAAATGCGCTTTAATGCCTAAGCGCTTAAACGTCACGTTCAACTGACTATAGGTTCCGCCATAGAGCGTGCGGGCTGCGACCAGCTCGTCCCCCGCCTCAAGCAAGGTCAAGAGAGCCGTCAATTGCGCCGCCATGCCGGAGGCAACCGCCAGCGCCGCTCTCCCCTGCTCCAACGCAGCCATCCGCTCTTCGAATACCGCTGTCGTGGGGTTCATCATGCGGCTGTATATGTTGCCGAAGGTCTGTAGATTGAACAGACTCGCCGCGTGATCGGTGCTGTCGAAGACGTAAGAGGCGGTCTGATAGATGGGCACTGCCCGACTACTCGTTGCCGGATCGGGCAGCTGCCCGGCATGCAAGCATAAGGTTTCGAAACCGAATTCTCTGTCAGCCATCGCTGATATCCCTTTGTCGCGGCCGCACACGCAGGTGCGCAGCTAGTAAGGCAAGGTACGGGGGCGCTTGGAAGAAATAACTTTCGTGTTAACGCCGATGAAATTCAGCCCCCCGAACAAACGGGCGTACTCGATCTTCATACAACGATCCATGACCACCTCCAGCCCGGCATCCCGAGCACGCGACGCCGCCGCCTCATGGACGACGCCGAGCTGCATCCAGATCACTTTGGCACCGATCGCAATTGCTTGCTCGACCAAGGGCGGCACATCAGCCGGTTTGCGAAAGATATCGACGACGTCGATCTCCCCCGGCACCGCCTCCAGACTCGGATAGCACCGCTGGCCGAGCACTTCTTCATAGGCCGGGTTAACCGGAACCACTTCGTAGCCGTGGTCCAGCAAATACTTCGCCGCAAAATAACTGGGCCGATACCAGTTGGCGGACAAACCAACCACCGCAATTCTCCGGTGCTGGCTTAAGATACGCCGCAGCGTTTCTATGTCTTCCACAGAAGCTCTCCTAATCCAGGAAACACGCCCTCTTGCGCCGGCATTCTCCCACAACTCAGCGCGAAACACTCGGCTGAGGAAACGCAAAATGCCCCTTGCCCCTGCTGGCAAAACAAGTCATCCGGCATGGTACAGCTACCACTTCAACTTGACCGGCAAACGGCTACCCCCATGTATCAGAAGTACCGCCACCGCGTTTCCTTAACGCTATCCACGTATTGTTGTCCCAAGCGAAGGGAGTAGACCATGACAAGGAGATGCCATATCCAGCGCGGCTTCGGCTTGTTGGCCGCATGGATTTTCTTGGTCAGCTCTATAGCCATTCCCAGTGTAAATGCGCAGCTCATCGACACCGCAACAATCGTCGAACAACAGCGTACCGAAACAACCCGCGCAGAGCTTAAAGCCTTGCTGGAGCGAGAGGAAGTCCGCCAGCAACTGCTCGCCTGGGACGTGGCGCCAGAGCTAGCCGAGCAACGAATCGATGCGCTAACCGATGCGGAACTACACGAGCTGGCACAGCACATGGAAGAGCTGCCGGCCGGCGCCGGGGTCGTAAACGCGCTGCTATTGGTCTTCCTGGTGCTCTTGGTAACCGATATCCTTGGCGTTACCGATATCTTCCCCTTTGTTCGGGGTGCTGGTTCCGGCTATTAAAGTTAAACGAGTTCTCGTGACTAAAACCGCTATCAATCGTTTTGTTTTCGTCGCCATTGTCGCAATTCTCGCAGGCTGCGCCAGCCTCGACCGGCAAGCTCCGGGCGAGCTGGCGCCACCCCCCGAGCCGATCGAGTTGGCCGACGTTCCTTTCTTTCCGCAAACCGAACATCAATGCGGGCCGGCAGCACTCGCAACCGTGCTCGCTTGGAGCGGAGTCGAGACAGACGCGGAGACACTCAGCCCGCAACTCTATATTCCCGCACGAGAAGGTACCTTGCAGCACGAAATCGTCGCGCAGGCACGCCAGCACGACCGTCTGGCTTACCAGATACCGGCAGAGCCGCAAGCACTGCTCGCCGAACTCGCCGCCGGCAACCCGGTTTTGGTCCTACAAAACTTAGGCTTGAACTGGCTACCGTACTGGCATTACGCGGTCGTCGTCGGTTACGACCCGGAAGCAGACCACTTCATCTTGCGCTCGGGCACCCACAAGCGACATACCACCGCGAGGCGAACGTTCGATCGGACCTGGGCTCGCAGTAACCGCTGGGCCATCGTTGCCGTCGAGCCGACGGAGGTACCGGCTTCCGCCGCTCCGTCCAGTTATTTGGCCGCGGCCTTCGAGCTCGAACAAGCCGGCCGCGTTGACGCCGCCCAACATGCTTATCGTAGCGGCTTGAAACATTGGCCAAACGAACCCAATTTGGCTTTGGCGCTAGGCAACAGCTACTACAGCGACGGCGATGTCGATATGGCTATCGATATCTACCAACATGCGATTGCGCGCGGCGCTTACTCCGGTCCGCTATACAACAATCTCGCGACGGCATTAGCCGAGCGCGAACAGTGGGCGGCCGCCGAAGCGGCGGCGCGGTCGGCAATTGCCCTAAACGATGCGCACCGGGAGCATTACCGTAAGACGTTGACCACCATCCGGTGTCGGCAAAGTAATAGCTGTCAGCCCTGATAAAGAGCTGCAAAAGTTTCCCCTGGACTTTTCGGCTCGCCTGCCCTGCGAGCCTATGTAGACTCACAGGGCACCGCGTCGATCGGGCGCTTAGCGCTTGATCGACGGCCGGCACATTCCTGTGCCGCTTCGACGGGGGGTGCCGAAATAACTTTCTGCACGGCGATAAACTGAATTGTTGCAATGCACAACATTGCTTGCTATGCTGCAACGCAACAGTCATTGAAGGCCACTCAAACCGGCGAGGTACGCGCACATGTTCGATCAAATGTTTGGAAGCAGCAACGCGCAGTTGGAAAGCACCTTGGCGGCGGCCAAGGAGTTCAACCGGCTATCCGTTAACACCTTGGAAAAACTGACCACGCTGCAAATCGACGCTGCACGCAGCTACACCGAGTTCAGCCTGGAGCAGGTCCGCAACGCTTTGTCGATTCACGACGCGCAAGGCTTGCAAGAGTTCCTTTCCAGCCGCCCGAAAGCAGCGGAGGAATTCGGCAAGAAAGTGCAACAGGACCTCAAGACGTTGACCGACTTGTCGACACAGTTCAGCACCGAAGCGCAAAAGCTGGCTCGGGAACAATTCGCCGGCATCGCCAGCCAGGCGAAAAAGCCGCGTAAACGGGCTACCTTGCCCAGCGCAGTAAAAAGGCCGCTGACGTTAACGTCAGCGGCCTTTTTTAGTCCAATCGCGCTTGCGTAGGAAAACGCTTAACACCAACCACGCAGGCTCTCACCGCTAAAGCGACGACCTCAAAAACCTAACCGCAACCCCACATGAAACTCGTCGTCGAGCTTGTAAGTCCCGCCTTCGTCCAGCCGTAAACTCAGTTCGCGCCAGCCGACAAACACGGCAGCGTTCGGCAGCAACTGGGCTTGCACGCGCGCGCTCCATTCGCGCACGCGGGAAGCATCGCCAAAGGTCAGTATATTAGGCGCAATAAAACCGGATAAAGAAGCCGTGACCGGCGTGTTAGGGATGGTATAACCGACACCGCCCCCTATAGCGAAGGAAGCGACGTTTTCGCTCGGCTCATCGACCCGAATAGCATACCCTTTCAAGCCAACCGCAAAACTCACGTAATCGTCCATCCGACCAAAGGACTGGAGACTGGCGTGGGCAGCGATATCGCTGTCGTCGTTAAATAGGAGGCCCACACCCACGTCGCCGTCCTGAAAACCTAATCCGTCAGCGGCAGTGGCATAGGTGACCTCGGCCATGTTGTCGTTCAGCTTAAGGTCGATACTACTGCTCGCGTAAGCGGACGGGGCCAGGCCCAAAGCCGCGAGGGCAACATATAGGACTCGACGCATTGCGCGCTCCTTATCTAGCAGAGGTTGTTTAAAGGCGCTGTTCTCGGCTACCGCACCCCACGAGTGTTCGCCGGCATGCTACCAGTTCATCATCTTCCAGGAAACGCCGGACCTCCCGCTCCGTTACAAGCTCCTATCCGCGTCGCAGCGACGCAAATGCACCTTTTGTAATGGCGAGGTCCCCAACACAATTGGAGAAACGGGAAACCGTCGTCGCTCCTCGGGAACGAATAAAGCGAACAGTCGAAGGCGGGTACGCTTGTTAGTACCGCACTGAGTAGCATAAGGTCAAGGATGAAGAAGACAAACCGGTTGGGGCATTAGCACTCCGACACCAATTCGACGGGTACCGAGGTCCGTTGGGGCGACCGGGGGCAGTGCGCAAGCAACTTCAAACGCCTTAACGCCCGAAAGCCAACACAGACGGGGACTTAGCCATGCTCGACTCACCACTGCTCAAAACATTTGAAGGTTTTATCGACGGCCGCTGGCAGGCAGGCAGCGGTAAGCATACGCTATCGGTATGGAATCCGGCCAACGGCGAGGCATTGGCCGAGATCTCCGCGATGGAAAAGGCCGACGTCGAACAGGCCATCGAAGCAGCGAGCCGAGCCCTCGTTCAACACAGCCCCCTGGCCGAGCGGCGGCGCTGGTTACAGCGTATCGACGAGGCGTTGCGCGAGAACAAAACCGAGCTAGGCCGCATCCTCACCCTGGAACACGGTAAACCGTGGAAAGAGGCCGAACTTGAGGTCGAGTATGCGGCGGGCTTCTTCCGCTACTGTGCGGAACATATCGATCAGCTCGCACCGCACCCGGTCCCGGAACGGGCCAAAGGCCTCGATTGGACGGTGTATTATCGGCCGGCGGCGTTGTGGGGCTCATCACCCCTTGGAACTTCCCCATCGGCATGATCGCGAAGAAACTCTCGGCCGCGCTCGCCGCCGGTTGCCCGAGCGTAATTAAACCCTCGGCGAAAACGCCGCTGACCATGCTCGCCTTCTTTCATCTGCTCGAACAAATCGGCTTACCAAAAGGGCTGGTTAATCTCGTTCTGGGGCAGGCCAGTGTCATCGGCGATACCTTATGCGAAGATCCGCGCGTGGCGATGATCAGCTTTACCGGCTCTACCGAAGTCGGCAAAGATCTAATTCGCAAAACGGCCGATCAGGTTAAACGACTAACCCTGGAACTCGGCGGCAACGCGCCGTTTATCGTTTTCGAAGACGCCGACCTCGACCATGCCGCGGATCAATTGATGGCAAACAAATTCCGCGGTGGCGGCCAAACCTGCGTATGCGCTAACCGGGTATACGTCCACCGCAGTATCGCCGATAATTTTGCCGAGAAAGTCGTCGCGCGCGTTCGCAAGCTCCAAGTAGGCGACGGGCTTCAGCCGGAAACGGACATCGGCCCCCTAATCGACCGCGCCGGCTACCAGAAGGTCAAACGCCATCTGGACGACGCGCTCGCTAATGGCGCCGAGCGCCTATGCGGCGCAGAACCGCCGCCGCTGGAACAGGAATGGGGCGCCTTTTTCCCGCCAACCGTTGTTCGCGGGGTCAAGCAGGGCATGATCGTTACCTGCGAGGAAACCTTCGGCCCCTTGGTCCCGCTGATCGAGTTCGATAACGAAGAAGAAGTACTTGCCTGGAGTAACGATACCGAGTTCGGGCTTGCCTCGTATTTCTTTACCCGCGACGAACAGCGCGCCCATCGCGTTATCGACCGCTTAGCGTTCGCCCACACCGGCTATAACACCGGCCAAGGGCCAACGCCGGAGGCCCCCTTTGGCGGCATCAAACAATCCGGCTACGGTCGAGAAGGCGGTCACGAAGGCTTGTACGAGTTCGTTGAAGCGCAAACCGTACCGCGCGCCGGCTAGGCCAAACCCGCGAGTGGCCGCCGCCAACCTATCCACGCGGCGGCCTGTTATACTCCGAGGCCGAATCGACAGGCCGCCCTGGATGGGGCGGCCACAACAACGGCCACTCGACGTTCCATGCTAGATAATACCTTCGACCTTGCCGGTACCGACCCGTGGGTCACTGGCATTATTGCCTTTATCGTGGTTGCTTTGGCCGAAATCGGCGATAAGAGCCAACTCGTCTGCATGAGCCTGGCCACCCGCCACCGGGGCTGGCCGATCTTTATCGGCGCCAGCGCTGCCTTTATTTTATTGAACGGGTTAGCAGTGGTATTCGGCGCTACGGTCGCCGCCTGGCTGCCCGCCCAAGCGCTGACCGTGGCAGTCGCGCTACTCTTTGCCGGCTTTGGCCTGCATACCTTATTGAGTCGGGAGACGGAAGGAGAAACGAACATAGGCCCGCGCAGCAGCCGCAGCCTGGTGGTCTCGACGTTCCTCATCATTTTCGTTGCCGAGTTCGGCGATAAGACGCAGCTCGCCGTCGCCGGCATGAGCGTCACCGCTGCCCCTCTTCCGGTATGGGTCGGCGCCTCCCTGGGGCTGACTTTCAGCGCCGGCCTTGGGATCGTCGCCGGTCGTACAGTGTTACAGCGTATACCAAAGCGGTTGCTAAAAGTCCTCAGCGGGCTTTTATTCCTGTCGCTGGCGCTCCTGGTGTTAGTCGGCTACTAAGCCGTGCAACGCTGCGCTGACCTCGCCCCCCGACAAATGCTATTCTTCTGCCCCATGCTGCACACGCACATTAGCACCGACTAAATAGGAGCAAGCATGAGCAACGAGCGCACGCTATTGTGGGAAGAGGAAATCAAAACCCGCTGGGGCGATATGGACAGTCTGGGACACGTCAACAATGCCGTCTATCTAAGCTACTTCGAACAAGCCCGGACGGGTTGGTTCGATAGTTTGCGCAAAGACGGGGGCTCGGTGACGGGGGCCGACCCGAACGGGCCGGTACTCGTCCATACCAGCTGTACCTATCTCCGGCCCGTACACCACCCTGCCCGACTCCTAGTGCGCTTATATGGAGAAGGACCGGGCCGGAGCAGCTTCGGCACTTCCTACGAAGTCCGCGACGCCGACGACCCGGAAATCCTCTATACCACCGGCGACGCCAAGATTGTCTGGATCGACTTTCAGAGCAATCGACCGATTCCGGTACCGGAAGGGATTCGTGCTTTGTTACCGAGAGCGGAGGCGGCTTAAGGAACTTCGGCCTTCGCGGTGCCCGGCAACTTGCCGCGGCACGCGTCTTCGTCCATTAAGGGGCAGGGAACAGTTAGCGTTGCTTACTTAATAGAAACGGGCTGCCGGTATCCCTGCAGCCCGTTCCCCGTTTGCTTGAGCGCGCAGCCTTAGTCGCGCCCGGTGGTAATGACGATCTTACCCACCGCTTTGCGCTGGAGCATGTCGTTCAAGGCCTTGGGCGCGTCTTCCAGCGGATAGGTCGCGCAGACGTGCGGCTTAATCTTGCCTTGTGCGTAGTAACCGAATAAACGCTTAAAGTTCTCCGCGTTCTTCTCCGGCTCGCGACCGACAAAACTGCCCCAGAACACGCCGACCACCTCGCAGCCTTTCAGCAAGGCGAGATTAACCGGCAACTCGGGAATTCGGCCGCTGGCGAAGCCAACCACCAGCAAACGCCCTTTCCAGTTGATCGCCCGCATGGCCGCATCGAAGGCATCGCCACCGACCGGATCGTAGATGACATCGGCGCCCTTACCGTCAGTCAACTCTTTGACCCGCTCCTTGAGGTTCTCTTCCTGGTAGTTGATCACCTCGTCCGCGCCATGCTCTTTGGCAATCGCCAGCTTATCCGCCGAGCTGGCGGCGGCGATAACCCGTGCACCCAGCGCCTTGCCTAACTCCACGGCAGCCAGCCCGACGCCGCCGGCAGCACCCAACACCAGCAGAGTTTCTCCCTCCTGGAGCCGACCGCGCTGCACCAGCGCATGCATCGAAGTGCCGTATGTCATCGGGAAACCGGCAGCGGTTACATAGTCCATCCCCGGCGGCAGGGGCAACACACGCTCGGCACCAATCGTCACCGACTCGGCGTAGCCGCCCCAGCCGGTTAGCGCCATAACGCGGTCGCCGACTTTGCAGTTGCTAACCGACTCACCGACTTCGATGATTTCGCCGGCAACTTCGCTTCCCGGCGCAAACGGCAAGTCAGGTTTAAACTGGTACTTACCTTGAATAATCAACGTATCGGGAAAGTTAACGCCGCACGCATGAACGGCGATCCGAACTTCATTTTTGTTCAGCGGCGCCGGCTCCAGCTCGCCAACCGTAAGGCTCTCCGGCGGCCCCAATTCCCTACAAACAACTGCGCGCATGTGAGTATCTCCTCGTCTTAATCTTCCGCGACTTGTAGTACCAGCTTGCCGAAGTTCTCACCCCGGAACAGCATCATGAGATGCTCCGGAAACTGCTCGATGCCGCGCACGATATGCTCTTTCGACTTCAGCTTGCCCTGCGCCATCCAACCGGCCATTTCCTGGGCCGCTGCGGCGTACTGATGGCGGTAATCGAACACCACCAAGCCTTGCATACGCGCGCGGTTGACCAGCAGCGACATATAGTTGCTCGGCCCCTTCACCGGCGTCGTGTTGTTGTACTGGGAAATTGCGCCGCAAATGGCGATGCGGGCGTGCATCCGTAGGCGAGTCAGCACAGCATCGAGGATATCGCCGCCGACATTGTCGAAGAAAACGTCGACACCATCCGGGCAAGTCCGCTTGAGGCCGGCTTTAACATCCTCGGCCTTGTAGTCGATTGCACCGTCGAAACCGAGCTCTTCGGTTAAGAAGCGGCATTTCTCCGGACCGCCGGCAATGCCGACCACCTTGCATCCCTTGAGCTTAGCAACCTGGCCGACGACCTGCCCGACGGCACCGGCAGCGCCGGAGATGACTACCGTCTCGCCTTCTTTCGGCTGCCCAACTTCCAGCAAGCCAAAATACGCGGTCATTCCCGGCATGCCGAGCACCCCGAGGTATTTGGCAACGGGCGCGAGACTGGGATCGATGGGCGTCAACTCCTTGGCGGGGACAGCAGCATACTCCTGCACCCCAACAATACCGCTCACCCAATCGCCTTCTTTGAACTTCGCATCGCGGGAGCGGATGACCTGCCCGGCGCCGAGTGCGCGCATAACTTCGCCAATCCCGACCGGAGGTACGTAGGATTTGCCTTCATTCATCCAGCCGCGCATGGCCGGGTCCAGCGATAGCGAATGCACTTTGATCAGTACTTCGCCATCCCGCGGTTCCGGAATCGGCGCCTGGCCAACCTCGAAGTCGCTGTTTTGTACTTCGCCGACCGGGCGCTTGATCAACTTGACCTGCGTATTCTGTTCGCTCATCTCCCTCTCCTCATTGCAACCGCGCAAGGCGGTCAAAACATTGTTATTGAGCGAGGCAGCCACGCGGCGCCTCGCGATAAGCGAGTTAGGCCAACATACCGCCATCGACGATGATGCAGGCACCGTTGGTGAAGCTAGCTGCGTCCGATACCAAATACAGCACCGTACCGGCCATTTCCTCAGGCTGTGCCGGACGACCCAACGGAATCCGCTCGACCGCTTTATTCCGAGTCTCGTCGTTGTTGATCAGCGCCGAGGCGAACTTGGTGTCCGTCAGGCCCGGCAACAGCGCGTTAACGCGAATATTGAACTGGCCGCATTCCTTGGCGAAGGCTTTGGTCATATTGATGACGGCGGCCTTGGTGATGGAGTAGATGCCCTGGAAATTCCCCGGAACGATGCCGTTAACCGAAGCGGTATTAACAATAGCGCCGCCGCCCTGCTCGCGCATCATCTTGCCCGCTTTAGTGGACATGAAGAAGTAACCGCGGATGTTGACATCGACAGTCTTCTGATACGCCACCGGATCGGTATCCAGAATGTGACCGAAATATGGATTGGCTGCCGCGTTATTCACAAGGATATCCAACCGGCCGTGTTCGCTCTGAATGTGCTCGAAGATGGCATCGACCGACTCCAAATCGCCCACATGGCAAGCAAACGCGGACGCTTTATTGCCGTTCTCGCGGATGCTGGCAGCGATCTCTTCGCATACTTCCTGCTTGCGGCTAGAAACGATCACGTGCGCACCCTGCTGCGCCAACAAACGGGCGATGGCCTCGCCAATACCGCGGCTGGCGCCGGTGACCAAGGCAATCTTGCCGGTCAAATCAAACATCGTCGTCTGCATTCTCATCTCCTCAACATGACGTTCATGACAGCTAAGGCAGCCTTCTCAGGCGCCGTTGTCAGCCTGTGACATTCCCTACCGCCAATTGCACGGTCAGCGGAACTCAATGGGAATCATTCAATGCTTTCCTAACGCGGATTCGACGAACCGAATCAAAAATCGGCGTAATGATCGACGCTGATATCGCGCCGATGAAACTTCCAGCGCTTGAGATACCAGTCCTGCAGCAAAGGCTTGACCGCCGCCGCCGTCAGTTCCGGTTCATCGGTCGCAAACTCACCTTCGGCAATGCCTTCCTGCAGGTAATCGGCGACCAAACGTTCCGTGGCAAGCTCTTTATCGATGGCTTTTTCCCGCGCCTCCTTGCCGAAATGGCGCGATTCCATGTACGAAAAGTAAAACCACGGCTGCATAGCCTCGGTGAGGTACAAGTGGGTTCGCAAGAACCACCGCAACTTGGCACGCGCCCCGAGGGTATCTTGCGGCATTTCGTTAAGAACCTGACGAGTCGTCGAACTCCCTAAACCCAGGATCATGTCCAGCAGGCGTTCCTTGCTCTCAATGTAGGAGTACAAAGCCCCCATACTGATACCGGTTGCCTCGCTGAGATCGCGAACGCTCATCGCCTGAAAGCCGGTTCGGTTACTGATCTCCAAGGTCTTCTCGAAAATCGCCGTCATCCGGCAGACCGCGACCTCCTCTTTCTTTACTCGGATACAGGATTGATTCTCCCGGTAAATCTGCCGGCAGACCTGGTCGCGGTAGTTCGCTACCCGGCGCTGGAAAGCCGCGTAGTCGCTTATCGCCGTGTCGCCGACTGAGTTCACCATCGAAGCCCTATACCTCACCGTTGCGCTATACGTAGAAAACGCGCTTCCACGCTTCCGTAAGACAATGGCTGGCGGCTCCCTTAATGCTGCTCGCCCGAGGAAAACAAGGTCATCTCCCAACGGCCGCTAGGATAATCGA
>NZ_NFZV01000024.1 GCF_003399765.1 Alkalilimnicola ehrlichii
CATTCCGAACTCGGAAGTGAAACCGCTCAGCGCCGATGATAGTGCCGCCCCGCTGTGGTGCGAAAGTAGGTCATCGCCAGGCGCTTATCACCAAACCCCCTCCGCATACGCGGAGGGGGTTTTTTTATGCCCTCGATTCGTTAGTGCTCGGTCGCCTGGGTGTCCTTTCGCTTATCCCCCATGCGTTCTTCTATGGCGGCGGCCTCTCTTGAAGCCACCACGTTTGATCGCAACCTCTTTAACTGTTGTTTTACGGCGATAGCGAACGCGAATGGCCGTTCTACTTTAGTCACTCGTAGCGTGAACGACTTCCTACGGAGATCTGTTTATGGCTGGCGGCAGTGAGAGCTATCACGAGCCTTTGGAAGAGCTAAGCCGCGATACGCGACATATGCATCAGGCGCTCGTCTCGTTGCAGGAAGAACTGGAGGCGGTAGATTGGTATAGGCAACGTGCGGATGCCTGCGCGGACCCTGAGCTTAGGGATATTCTCCTGCATAACATGCGGGAAGAGATCGAGCACGCGTGCATGGTTCTTGAGTGGCTTCGGCGCCGTAATAAGGATTTTGCCGAGCATATGGAGACGTATTTGTTTACGCAGGAGTCAATTGTCGGTATCGAGGAAGCGGATACCGCGACACAAGCCCCGGCCGCCGGTTCGGCGCGTGAGGGCGAGAAGACATTAACTCGGCAGTTTACGATTGGCGATCTCAAACGGAGCTGAGATGGACTACCTTAACCGCGGTTCTGCACCGTTCTCCGATGACTTGTGGTCGATGATCGACTCGGCGGCCGCGAATGCGGCGGCCGACCTGTTGACTGGGCGGCGATTTCTAGAGGTTGAGGGGCCCTATGGCGTGGGCCTGACAGCAGTGGAGATCGGCGCGGACGAGTTCTGCCGGCAGCCGAAGCCGGACGAGGCCGGTGCCGTTCTGAGCCGAGCTGTGGCGGTACCGATGCTACGCAAGAGTTTTGGGTTAAGCGTGCGACGCTTGCAAGGCTATGCTCAGCTTGGACAGCCGTTAGATCTGACGCCGGTGGAAGATGCAGCAGAAGCGGTAGCGCGGCGGGAGGAAGAGTTCATTTACTACGGACAGCCGCAGTACGGTTTGGAAGGTTTATTGACGGCAGAAGGCCGACACGAGCTTAAGAGCAGTGATTGGGCAGAGGTCGAGCAGGCGTTGCACGATGTCCTGGCGGCAGTGAACAGATTGGACGCTAGTGGTTTCCACGGCCCGTACGCATTAGCGCTGTCGCCAAAACTCTACAATACCTTGTTCCGGCGTTATGAAGGCTCGGATATGCTTCAGCTGGAGCACTTGAAACGGCTGTGCGAATTAGGGGTGTTCAAAGCGGCGATCGAGGGTGCCGTTTTGATCGATCCCCATGTGGGTAAGCTGTTGATCGGACAAGATTTGATGACCGGTTACTCAAGCAACGATGGGATTCATCACCAACTGTTTGTGAGCGAAAGCCTCGTCCTAATGCTACACGACCCCGATGCCGTTTGTGTGTTAAAGCCGCCGACAGGTTAGGGCAGTGGCGGGTTCCGCAAGCATTAGGTTAGAGATCGCTCGGAGGCGGGTTGAGTTTGCGTGCCGTTGTCTACTGCGAAGGCCGGCGCTTGAGGATGCACGCTTGTACGACTTGGTTGGCCACTTGAATAGCGGTGCGCCGAGTCGGAAGCATCGAAACGATTATGCGCAACTGTTAGAGGTGGCGACGCCAGCGGACGATCTCAGAATTATTCGGACCAGCAAGCCGGCGAATTTGCGGTATCGGGCAGGGCAGTCGGCCAAGCTGGAGCTTTCCGGGGTCCGTAGGCGCTATTCCTTTGCGTCGATTCCTAACGACGAGTGGTTGGAGTTTTTCGTCGAGCTGCGCCCCGGCGGAAAGTTTTCCGAGCAGCTACGCGATGCGAAGCCGGGCGTTGAACTGCGCGTTGATGGGGTGAAGGGCAAGTTAAGCTTGCAGGAGGGGGCCCGTTACCACCTAATGGTAGCGACGGTGACAGGACTTAGTCCTCTGCTAAGTTTGCTACGCGATCACTGGACGTCCGAGACTTCGACTGAGCAGCGTTTTATCGTTTTGCAAGGGGCAAGCTATCGGAACGAGTTCGGCTATGCGCCTGTGCTGGCTGAGCTTGCGCACAAGCACTCCGGAGAGCTGCTTTACCTGCCGACCGTCAGTAGACCCGACGCTGAGGAGAATCGTGGCTGGGATGGGGCGACAGGCCGCGTAGAGCAATGGGTCGATCCGGTTATCGACAGCCTCGAGTTACGGCCTACCAATACGGCTATCTATGCCTGCGGACAGCCGGATATGGTGCAAGCCGTTAAGGCCCGCTACGAGGCTGGCGGATTCGTCGTGCGTACGGAACCTTACGACTGATTGAAGCGTATCCACCGTCGCTTTCAGCTTTCAAAGCCTGAAAGATGAATCTTTCGCAAGTTGCTCGGACTCCATTTACATAATCGTATCGCTATATGCCATAGAGCTTGTAGCATCTGTTAATGATCCCCACGTTCTTGCAGTGCGATATATTCGCCGCGGCTTATCAGCGGGCGCACTGCGGTAGAACCTCCGTTTTTCTTGCTTGTATCCCGCAAGCGGTTGTTTCCATGCCTCCCCTCGCGTCAGAGATCGTGGGCGGCCGTTTCCGGCGGCCGTTGTTGTTAACTCACCGATAGAGGGCTGTTTATGGAGAAAAGGTTATTCGATAGAAGCCTGTATCATTTCGTGCGGCGCTCGCCTGCTGCGGCAAGAAGGCTAAATCTGTTGCTTCCGATAAGTCTTGAGGGGCAGCGGTTGCTGGTTCCGCTACAGTATGGCGTCGGCGAGCAAAACCTTGTTGTGGGCCCGAAGGACGTAGCGTTATACCGAGTACTACAACATGTCATACCACGCACGCCTGGAGCGGTTGTGGATGTTGGGTGCAACGTTGGGCATTTTATGGAGCTGTGCGTGCTAGTAGACAGGAACCGCCGCTATGTGGGCGTGGATGTCAGCACGGCCTGTGTGAGCTATGTAGAAGCTTTTATTCGGGCGAACGCTCTGCAAGCCCACCAGGTTTTTCCGCTCGGTTTATCCGACGGCCCGGGATTCAACGGGTGTTCACCAATAGTCCTTTCGATGTCTGCGCGTCGTTAAGTGCTAACACATATTTGCCAGGAACCTTGGGTACCGGTGGCGTTGTGATTGTCGACACCGGGGATGCTTTTCTAGACCGTTTGGGTTTGACCGGCGTGGCGTTGATCAAAATCGATGTCGAAGGGCTTGAGCTGTCCGTGCTAAAGGGGTTGCGGGAGACGGTCGATCGTGAGCGGCCTTATCTTATTTTCGAAATCCTGGTTTATGCGCATCTTGCCCAGCGAGCGGGTAACGAGGCACAGAAAAAGCACGTGATGGAGCGGCGTAAGGAAGCCGCGTTAGGCTTAGAGCGGTTCTGTCGAGAGCAGGATTACGTTGTTTACCGGATGTTGTCGAACGGCGATTTGGAGTATCGCCGGGAGCTTGACCCTGGCGACTCGACCGACCTGATGGCGATGGATCATTTGGCTTTACCTAGAGAGAAGGCTGCTGATCTACTGGCCGGATACGGATACCGAATCGACATGCGTCCCGACCAAGCTGCCGCCTAAACAGGTAACTGATGCTTGCTAAGGTAGGCGTATTGCCTACACAATGCATCAGAAGATTCCTATATTCCTGCCATGCCTGCTATGTTGCAATAAGTAGGCTGGACAGCAGACCTTGGCAGGAAGCCGGGAAAGAAGTCGGTATTAGGAGCTCGCGAGGCGGGCCACCGTACTGGCTTTTACTCAGCAGTCTGTTAGTGCCATGGAACAAGGAGGACTTATTTATGGCGCGCACGGAGGGGATAGAAACAGGGATACAAAACAACCGCCCGACAGAGGCGGGGCTCCCTACGCATGCCGATTCCTTATTAGCGTATACCGACCACCTCCTTAATCTACTGAATGATGACGAAGCGAATTCCGCAGGCGATGACGCCTCTGCAGAACAGGAGGCGGATGCACGCGAGCGGCGTTTGAGTTAAGTAGTCATCGTGCTTTTGTCATGGCGGGCGGGGATATTCCGCCCGCAGTACTTAACGCTACCGAAGCTTGAATTCGATAGTGCCGGCTTTGTTGGGATAACGACCTGATTTGTCGGCATAGAAGTGCCGTATTTTAGTTAGGTCGTGTTGGGGGTCGCCGCTTACCATGAAGGGCTCGCCAATGCCCATTCGCTTTCGCCGGTAATCGATGTAAGCCAGCGCGACCGGGACTTCGGCCTCCTTCGCCATATAGTAAAAACCGCTTTTCCAGCATTCCGTATGCCCGCGTGTCCCTTCCGGGGTGATGGCCAGTATCAACTGCTGTCGTTGTCGGAAACGTTCCGCGAACTGAGTAATAAAGTTATGTCGTTCGCCACGGTTTACCGGGATACCGCCTAGGCGGCGGAATAGGGAACCCAGCGGCCAGCGGAACAAACTGTCTTTGCCCATCCAGTTAAGCTGGAGATTGAGCGCCATTTTACCGAGGTAGCCCCATGGAAAGTCCCAGTTAGACGTGTGGGGATAAACGACGAGAATGTACTTTTTAAGGGCCGGTTGTCCGGTTTCTACCTGCCAACCAAATAGGGCCAGAACCCGACGTGCAAAACGCTGGGATAGTTTTTCGCGCGTGGTGGTATGCATTGCTCTCTCAATTGACCGAGTGCAGGCAATAGCCTGCGTCGCTGTCTCCTGTAAGTGGAAGACAGCCGTCTCCTCCTTATTGTTGGCCTTTTATTATATTTAGGTTGTATGGCTTGTAATGTTAACTGTTGGGCTGTTCCGGTAGGTCCGTCGGTGCTATGGGGGGAAGGTTTGGCGAGTACGCGAGACGTCGTGTAATACCGCTTCGTCTCGCGTACCGGCGCCTTCCGAGAGGGGTCAGGCGCTTCCCGAACTTTGCGAAGGCCATAGGTCTCGCATATCTTTAGGTAGCATTCCTATCACTTCTTCAATTTCCCCTGGAGTGACTTTCTCGCTGAGCACGCGGAAAGTGGCTCGGATAGCCTCTTCGGCATCGATCTCTGGATGTCCGTCAAGTTTCTCTTCGACTCCCAAGATGAACTCGTCACGACGTACTTTTTCCGGAGTCTTGGCAGGATTCCAGTTTTCGTAGTAGATGCCTCGGACCAGGAGCGGCAGCTGTGCACCCAAGTCGGTTGCTTCTTCGACGGTTAAGCGATCGCGCAGCTGATGAAGTACCGCTCTAAGCGCAGCATAGGCGCGTTTTTCGGTATTGATGGTCTCTTCGCCGCCAAGCGATTTCAACCAATCGGCCGTTTGTTGCAAGGTGTGGTTGAACATAGCGGGTACGGACATAGGTCGACGTTCCTCCGTAAAGCAGGTTCGCGTGACCACCGGATTGCGGTTAGTACACCCTCCGGAGTCGGAGTCGTGCCTAGGCACTGTATGCATGCAAAGTTGCATTACCCTGCTAGCTGGGGATAATCCGCGCTCGCTCAAGGAGGCTGGGGCGCCTTTATTGCGGGCTCTACGGGTAAAGGCATTAGGCCGCGGGTGCGGAGGTTTCGTCTAGGATCCTTTGGGTGCTTGAATCTAAGCTGGCCTGCCCCTATGTCTCTTAGGTTACGAAGCCGTGAAGTTGATGTTTCGCTCTAGGGATGCGCGCTAAGTACTTGCTCTATCGAGGCCATTCGCGATTATCCACAATTCCTGTGGATAACTTTGTGGATAGACTTGGGAAACCTGCCCGAAAGCCCCGTCGTTATGGGCTTCTCGTTAAGTCGATGATAAATTGCACAGTCACAAAAAACTAATTAAAACAGTGTCTTGAATTTTTTCTGGTGTTGTGCGGGTTTGGCATAGCTCCGTTAGCCTTGGCAAGGGGAGCTGTGTGTACAACTTGTGTAACACCTGCGGCTCTGACAGGTGTTACAACGTGCAAAAGCGTCGTACGGCGCAAGTGCAAACGGTCTTTCTATTTGGAAACGCGGTTTCTGCCGCCTTTCTTCGCTCGATAAAGGGCTTCATCGGCCGCCTTGACGACCATGTCCGGTTGTCGGAGTTCATCGTTACGAGCCGCTACCCCGATGCTTATCGTCACGTGCGTCGTCTTAGGCTTAGCGCTCTTGCCGCTGCCACGCCGCTCGCGACCTCTCTTGCGGTCTGCAGGGCGATCGTTACTGCGCAGAACCAGAGCGTAATTGGCGATTTCTTCTCGTACGTTTTCTAGATACTCAAGCGAGTGCTCGATGCTCTTGCCGGGGAATACGATAGTGAATTCCTCGCCTCCATAGCGATACGCTTTGCCTCCACCGCCAACGCCGCGAATCCGGCTGGCGACCATCCGTAGAACCTGATCGCCGACATCGTGGCCGTAGGTGTCGTTGAACTTCTTAAAGTGATCGACATCGAGCATGGCGATGGTGTAGCGACGCCCCAATGCCGCCAAGCGTTCATTAAGCGCCCGCCGTCCCGGTAGGCCGGTAAGCTCGTCGCGATAAGCAATACGGTGAGTATGTAGGATGAGTCCGAGTGCAAGGGTCAGGCCCGCCGCCGTCATGAAGGCTTCGGGCACCATAATGGTACCGGCCCAGTTAGCAGCGATGGCAAACGGCAACAACAAAGCCAGAATGCTGCCGTCCAATACGGACTGTTCGCGCCATAGGCGCCAACTTAGGAGTCCTGCCACGAGCAACAGGGTAATGACGCCGAGATCCGGTAGCCGTATAGCTTCTATACCGAAGGGGAGGTAGTTGCCGGCTGCGCTAAGAAGCAATTCGGTTTTCTCCCCGCGAATGACCCAGCCAACAAAAATGACCTGGGCAAGCAGAAAACCGCTGCGAAGAATGCCGGATAAGTTGAGTAATCCTTTTTCTTTTAAAAAGGTGAAAATGGCGAAGTTGAGCGGCAACAGGATGCTACAGGCGGTAAAGATCACCGCTGCATGGAACGCGTCTATAGCGGCCGTGGTGGCGACGCTGTTCAGCGCCCAGTAGCCAAGGCCAAGTAAAAGCGCGAGGAAGAACACACGGCCTTGGTTGAATAACAACGCGATGCAGAGCGCCAGCAGACACGCCGAGTAGGGGATCGCCTGTAACAGAGGCTGCCAAGCCTGCGGCGTGGCGCGCAGGTAAGGAAGCATTAGGTAGGCGGCTAGCGTGAGAATGACTGGGATTAGCAGCGTACGCGTTAATAACGTGAGCAAACCGGACAAAGCCAGAAGCCTCCGTAAACCGGTGTTCCCCGAAATTCCGTTTCGGGAAGGTTGCACCTTGCAAGGATGAATGTTGCGGGTATTCCAGGATAACGGCCGGTAACCGAGCGACTTGAGGAAAGAGCGGATCGGCAGTGTGCGCGCGTTCACATCCTGGTCAACTTGTTTAACGAAAATCCCGACGATCGCCGATTTGTCGTGCCGGCGAGCCGGCCACAATAGCCCAGGCGGGCACTGGGCGCGTGACGACGCTTCCCATGCCGACAATGGCATGATCGCCAATGCTGACGCCGTCGGTAATCCCTGCGTTAGCGCCTACCCAGACATCGCTGCCAATCACGATTCCCGCTGAGCGTACCGGTTGTGTATTGATTGGACACTCCGGCGCCATACCGTGGTTAAAGGCGTAAATGCAGGTGTTCGCTGCTATCCGGGTATTGTCGCCAATACAGACGCCTTTGGCTCCTCCGTCGATTGATACCCGATGGTTGATGCTGACTGCCTTGCCTAAGCGTATCGGGCCATGGAGAAATGCCTCGGCGGCGATGCTGCAATTATCCCCCATGACGATGCCGCGGTTCGGCTCGGCAAATAAACGAGCCTCGGGCGCGACGAAACAGTTAGCGCCGATCGTCACGGTTTCTAAACGGCATAGCTCTTCTTGAATCGCTTGCTGCCAAGCGTGGGCCCAGGCCTGATGTTTAGGCTTGAGGGAGTAGTAAAGCCAGGGCATCCAGGATAAACGTCGTTTATGTTGGTCCCGGTACTCGTCGGTCATGGCTAATAAGTCGTTGTCGGATCGAAGAGGCCGCATTGTATAGCTCGTCGGCGCTGATGCGCCATCTCAGGATTCCAGGTTTTGCGCGATTGCCCCAATGCAGAAGCTAAAGGCGTGCGCGCGTTTCCTTGGTTGTGGCTTGCGGGAGAGGAGTGCTGATTGTGGGGATATCCGACCAGTCCCGTAGCTTCGCCCAGCGGGTATTGATAGCGGCTGGCTTGATAGCGCTGGTTGCGCTGTTTATTTATTTTCTTGGGCAACTGATCGACGTACTCCTGCTTGCCTTTGCCGGCGTACTGATCGCCGTTGCTATCGACGGTCTGACCCGCCTGGTAATGCGTTACCTTCCGCTCTCTCGGGCATGGGCGCTGCTTAGCGCGCTGGCCGGCATATTGCTATTGATTGGCGGTTTTGGGGCGTTAATAGGGCCGCAGATCGCGGAACAGCTTCCGCAACTGGTTCGGCAGCTGCCGGAGGCGGTGCGTGAGGTTACTCAGGCGTTGCGGCAACTGCCAGGCGGCGAGAATCTGCTACGGGAAGCCGAACAACCCGCTCAGTTTCTCAACGAGGAAATGCTGGCTCGTCTCGGTGGCGTCTTCTCCAGCGTTGCAGGCGCGTTCGCAGGGCTTCTGATCATGGCTTTGTTTGCGATCTATATCGCGCTGAACCCGAAGACCTACGTCGAACAGGTGCTGCGTTTGCTACCGAAGCAGCGGCGGACGCGGGTGGCCGAAGTGGCTGCCGCTCAGGGGCAAACCTTGCGTTTATGGTTGTTAAGCCGTTTAGTCTCGATGGTGTTTGTGGGGGCCGCGACCGCTATCGGTTTGAGTGTGCTAGGGGTACCGCTGGCGTTGACCTTGGGCCTGATCTCCGGGGTTTTGACGTTCATTCCCTATCTAGGGCCGATTCTTGCAGCAATACCGACGGTGTTGGTTGCGTTATTGGTTAGTCCGCAATTGGCCATGTATGCAGCGTTGCTCTATTTCGCGGTCGAGGCGGTGGAAAGCAACCTGTTGTATCCGCTTATCGCGAAAGGGGTGGTTCATTTGCCGCCCGCTTATACCCTGATTATCCAATTGGCGGGAGGAGCCGTGGCCGGATTGCCGGGAATTATCCTGGCGACACCGCTGGCGGTGGTCGCAGTGGTTGCGGTACAGATGCTCTATATCCAAGACGTTCTCGGCGAGGATGTCGAGGTTCTGGGCGAGTCGTAAGCCGAGTCTGCCGCTATGTCTGGTTTATTGTTCGAGCAGCTCTCGGGCGCCGACGACTTGGCCGTTGAAGCGCGACGGGCCGAGATCGAGTAGCTTTAACAACGCATCCGCCGTTAACGATGGCGGCGCGGCCCATTCCGTTACCGCCTGTGTCGGATAGATTTTTCGTACTGTTTCGGTGTCGCTGACCGGCGGGGAGAGGGAGACGCAAGCTACGGTACCGTTGAGTTCTGCCGCGAGCCCTTGCGTTAACCGATCAAGCCCTGCCTTGGCAACGCCGTAAGCAAGGTTGAGAAACCCCGTGCGGACGGCGGCGCCTGAACTGATGTTGACGATACAGCCGCGTGCTTCTTTTAGCGCGGGGAGCAGGTACCAGCAGCAGAGATAGGCCGAGGTGAGATTGGCCTCAAGCAGCGCACTCCAAAAGCCGGGGTTGACCGCCTCGAAACGACGCTCGTCGCCCATGTTTCCGGCATTGTTAACGAGTAAATCGAGCCGTTGCCCGTAGCGTGCCGTCAACTGCTCCGCTAGCTTATGGGCTTCTGCGGGTTGGCCTAAATCGGCGCTGAATACCCAGGCCTCCCCGCCCTGTCGGCGCACCGCCTCGGCGCAGATTTCCAGCCGCTGTTGATCGCGTGCCACCAGTCCGAGGCGCCAGCCGCGGCTTGCCAAGGCGAGGCTCATCGCCTGGCCGAGGCCGCGGCTGGCGCCGGTAACCAGTGCTACCGGCGCCTCTATGCTCATGGGCCTGCCCGTTGCTTGCTGCGCTCTTCCTTAGCCATGGGGCCAAAGTAAAGGAAACCGAAAATAAGCCACGCAGTCATGATAAAGGCCGTGAACAACAGCACGGCGACTGGTCCGAACTGCACAATCAAGGGCAAGGAGGCAGCCGTGAACAGGCCGCCGCCGACCACCGGTTCGAACAGCAATTGTTTATAGCCGAAACTTTGTAAGGCACCGGAGCGGTTTTGCGGGTCGGCCATACGCATCAGCAGAATGCCCGTTACGGTTACCCCCATCGATTGGCCGAAGTCGCCGATACCGCGCTCGAACCAATTGAACGGAATCAGGCGGGGTGCAAGAACGATAACGCAGAATAACGACCACAGAATGCCAGTCAGCGCGAGCAGTAAAAACGGGACGAGATGCTCGCCTAGTGCCATCAACGATAAGGTCGCTAAGGCGGCTACAATGGTAAAATCAAGCGCTGTGCCGGAGATCCGGCTCATTATACGGCGGCTGACATGTTCGCCAAGGCCTGCTCGGTCAATAGCGATTTGTAGAAAAACGCCGCCGAGCATGGCAAGGGGAAATAGCGGAACGTGGCGCATTAAAGCCGGCATGCCGGCTTGCTGTAGGGTGGCGGCTTCTAGCCAGATCAATGCTTGATGCAATAACCAGCCGATACCGATGGCAATCGCAACCAGTCCCAGGTGCAGCGATAAGGGGTCGGTGGCGCTTTGCTCCAGACGCTTATCTTGCTCCGCTTGCTTGATTTCCGCTTTGCTTAACGGTGCTGCCTTAGCCTGATCAAGCTCGGCACTCAGATCGATATCGCCGCGGCGGGCTGCCCAGTTAATGAGAATGGTGCCCAGGATCACGCCGGAGACCAAGCCGATAGTGGCCAGTCCTAGTGCCAGGTCGGCCCCTTCCGGAAACCCGAGTTCGGCAAAGGTTTCGGCCATACCTGCGGCTGTGCCATGGCCGCCCTCGAAACCGATTTCGATCAAGGCGCCGGCCATTGGCGGCAGCCCGAACAGCGGTGTGAGTACGAGTAGGGCAAGGATGATGCCGACGACATATTGGCCCCAGGCCATCGTTTGCCCGATCACGACCTGAGGGCCTGCCCGGTACCAGATCTCGCGGATGCCGGGGATGCGACTGCCTAGGAATAAGGCCGCAAACACGACATTAATGAGAATGCCGGGAAGACCGCGCCAGGCTTCCAGTGCCGTTGCAGGAAACAGCCCAGCGCCGAGCGCATCGATGCCGAGCCACTCCGCAAGGTTGCCAAGAATTTGCGGCCCTAGAAGCAGTGCTAAGACGCCGGCAATGATCGAGCCTGGCAGGAATAGCGAGCGAAACAGTTTTACTTTCGCACGGATCACATTAGCGATCAGCAGTAGAAACCCGATCAACAACACGGCGACGAAAACGTCTTGTAGGCTAAGCGCCACGAGCCCTCCGGTGATTTTTATTCGTTAGGGGAACGCGCGCCAATCCCCTTGCCCAGTTAGCCGTTCGGTAGGGTTGCGCGCGCCATGAAGGAGTAAGGGTATTATCCGGTGTTTCCTTCACGTTATCAGATGCGGCCCGGTAACGGCTAAGATAATCCTGATTTTTCCCCTAAGTATACTGCCGATATGCGATACTGCCGCGCTCTAATCAGTCTTGCCAGGCAACGGGAAATATCGTGCATTGCTCAATTTATAAAGGCCGTCGCAACGAAGACACCTATTTATTCATTCCTTGTAAGGATGATTTCTCCTCGGTGCCCGAGGCGGTACTAAAAGCGCTCGGCGAGCCGATCCACGTGATGGATTTGGTATTGACGCCTGAGCGACGGCTAGCGCGCTCTGAGGCGAAAGAGGTGTTGAGCGGTTTGTTGCATAAAGGTTGTTATGTACAGTTACCGCCGCGCGATGAGGAACTGCTGTAGCGGGAAGCGAATCAGTGTTTCGCGAGCGTAGCTTGAATAGCTTCCGCGTCGAGCGTCTCGTGCGCGAGTAAGGCCTGGGCGAGGGCTTCCAACTTGGCCCGGTGTTCTTGCAATAGGTTGGCGACCTGCTCGTCGATCTCGCCGAGCAGACGCACGATTTCCTCGTCGATCATGCGGGCGGTATGTTCGCTGAAGTCCGGCGGCTGGTTGATTTCCCGACCTAGGAAGACGTGATCTTCGCCGCGCCGAAAGGCGACAGGGCCTAAGCGCTTGTTCATTCCCCAGCGCGATACCATCCGTCGAGCCAGCGCTGTCGCTTGCTCCAGATCGGACTCGGCGCCGGTGCTGGTTTCGTTGAAGATCAAGCGCTCTGCGGCCCGGCCGCCGAGCATGACGGCAATTCTGTCGCGCAGGTAGCTATAGCGCACGTTGTAACGTTCTTCTTCAGGGGTTTGCTCGGTTACCCCCAGAGCGCGCCCACGCGGAAGAATGGTGACTTTATCCAGCGGGTCCGTGTTCGGTAATAACGCAGAGATCAAGGCGTGCCCCGACTCGTGATAGGCAACCACGCGTTTATCGGTTTCGCTCAAGCTGCCCTCGCGCTCCGCCCCGAGGACGATTTTGTCGCGCGCGTTGTCGAAATGCTCCATCGATACTTGTTGGTTGCGTTGACGCCCGGCTAACAGCGCGGCTTCGTTAGCGAGATTCTCAAGATCCGCGCCGGAGAAACCGATGGTGCGAGTTGCCAGTTTGCTAAGATCCACGTTATCAGCGAGCGGAATCCGTCGAGTGTGGACACGTAAAATGGCCTCTCTGGCTTTCTTATGCGGTTGATCGAGCGTGATTTTGCGATCAAAACGGCCGGGCCGCATTAGGGCCGGATCAAGGACATCGGGACGGTTGGTGGCAGCCAATACAATGACGGTTTGATGCTTCTCGAAGCCGTCCATTTCGTTAAGGATTTGGTTGAGTGTTTGTTCGCGCTCGTCATGGCCGCCGCCAACACCCGTGCCACGGGAGCGACCGATTGAGTCGATCTCGTCGATAAAGATGATCGCCGGCGCTTCTTCTTTCGCTTTCGCGAATAGATCGCGCACTCTGGCAGCGCCTACGCCGACGAACATTTCGATGAACTCGGAGCCGCTAATGCTGAAGAAGGGCACGTTCGCCTCGCCCGCGATGGCCTTTGCCATAAGGGTTTTTCCGGTGCCCGGCGGCCCCATCATCAGAACGCCTTTAGGAATTGAAGCGCCGAGGGACTGGTAGCGGCTGGGAGCCTTAAGGTAATCGATGATTTCCTTGAGGTCTTCTTTTGCATGGTCGGAACCGGCGACATCGTCCATCGTGATATCCGGCCGCTCCGCCTCGAAACGACGGGCCTTGGAGCGAGCCACGTTAAACGGCCCGCTCTGTCCGCCGGACATCATCCGATTTGCATGTAGATCAGGCCGGCGAACAATAGCCCGAGAATAAGAATCCAGGGTAAGAACATCGCAAGGGCCGATTGCCACCAGGCCGGCTCGGTGTCCTCGGCCGCGACCGCAACCCCATGCTCTTCGAGAAGCGGCATGAGATTAGGGTCGTCGAAGGGTGGCCGCGTGGTGGTAAACTGAGCCTCTCCCGGCGCGTCCGGATCGGCCAATACACCGCGGATCTCCTGATCGGCTATGGTAACTTGCCGCACCTCGCCCGCGCGTAACGCTTGCTTAAATTCGCTGTAGCTGATCGCATCCTGCTCCGGCTGCCCGGTTCCGGCGAGCCACAACAAGCCCAAGACCAAAATAGCCGCCAGCCAGATAAGGCCGCGCCAGCTGCCGCTCCCAGGCGGTGGGCTGCTATAGCGCGCGTCGTCGTCTCGCATCTCTGCTTCCGCTTCAGATTAGAAAGAGTAACGCGAGAATGGCGACAGCGAGTAGTAACGCTGCCAAGATTAAGTAGGTCGGCCGATTGCCTTCGTCTCGTACCAATTTGCTTGGATCTTGTTGCGTTGCATCGCGAGCCGTGTGGTGAGTGCTATCGGAGCCGTTGCGCCGGGCACCGTCGGTACCCGGCGCGTTCGAGCGATGCGTGTCAGACGGATGGTCCCGGGAGTTTCGTTCTGCCATGCTTGCTTCCCTCGTTGCAGTCTTAACATCGTGTCTGCAAACCTAATTTGGGGGAAGAGCGGGGACTAGCCAACAGTAGAATATAAGGTATTAGGAACTGTTGGCTTTTGTTATGCGCCTGTGTTGATGTTGCGAGCGTCCTACCGAGTTACCCAAGGCCTCCGCTGAGAACCACTAGCAAGCCAAACGGGAGTCGGCATGATTAGCGGCAAACTCGGCCGCAGCGCGAACGTCCTCGGGATCGAGTTCAGGGTGTTCGGCTAGCAAACGCTCGCAGTTTCGGTACTTTATCAAGGCGTCGATAATGCTGCGCACCGTCAGCTGCGTTCCACGAATATGCGGCTGTCCATCTAAGATATGTGGATCCGATGTAATGCGATCTATCACTGGTATCCCCTAGTTTCTTTATTTTCACGCCAGTCCTTGGCGTCTTCTTTAATTATCCAACCATCATCTGCAATGCAGTCAGGCCCCGGCTAACGGGCACCTAATGTAGTGTTAGCATCCGCCACTGACTATCGGGAAATGGCGGGTGTCATTGTCGGAAAATTCTGACAATGTCGGTAAATGGAAACCGTGACTCGTTTCTATAAAGGAAACACGCAAGCCGTGCGTACGTCACGGATCGGTTAGTGTTTCCTTAAAGGCGTTCAGTGTTGTAGATCGACTAGGATAGGATCGTGGTCGGATGCCCGAAAAGGGTCGGGAGCAAACAGGCCGGCCGCGTTATCCGGCCTGTCGTAACCGAGAAAAGGTGGCTCGTCGGCATTGATATGCCATACGTAAACGGCGGCCACGTCGGCGGCTAATGCTGGGGTAGCCAGGGCGTGATCCAGTCGCCCGGACTCGCCGCGGAAGACGTAACTGTAGCGTTGCGACGCGGGTAGGTGCGTCGCAATAAGATCCACGAACCCCGCTTCGCGAAGGGTGACGATCGGGTCTTCCCGAGCGTAGCTGTTCAAATCCCCGACGATCAGAAAGCGAGGCTCATCGTAGCGTCGCGATAAGTGGTCGATAAAACGCGATAAGGCGCGGGCTTGCTCAGTCCGGCGTTGATTCCAGCAGCCTTGACCGCGGTCGATATCGCCCTCCCGCGGGCAACGCGTTTTCGACTTGAAGTGGCCGGTAACGACGCCAAAGCGAATGTCCGTTTTTTCAGTCGCTGCAAACAACACCGCGAGCGCGGCCGCAGATGGGCGCTATCGGTATCGCTATAGCTATCGCTGAGCGGTTTGACGCGGGCAGGACGATAAATAAAGGCGACCTTTATCGCATCGTCGCCGCGGTCGGCGGAGCCGGCGACGGCTTGGTACTGTCGCGATTGCGGCAGGCCGTCGTTTAAATGCGCGATAAAGTCGTCGAGACTCTCGGAATCGTTCTCGATTTCCATTAGCGCGAGTATGTCCGCATCCAGGCCTTCGGCAACCGCGCGCAGTTTTGCTCGTTGCCGGTTAAGTTCATCCTCGGTAGCGGCGCCTCGCGCGCCTAGGCGGGTAAAGTAATTTTCCACGTTAAATGCCGCTATTCGAATTCGCTCGCCCGGCGGCGGTGGCGGTTCCGGCCGCGGGTTATCCGACTGAAATCGCGGCGGCTTGGTCGGATGCAGCCGGTAGTCGTTAAACGCATACGCCAACACGCCGGTTAACCCGGCGAGAGTGGAGCCGACGCGGCGCGTGCCGTCTTCGTCCAGGTAGGGAATGGGAGAGGGGAAAGCGCGATAACTGCCGTCGTCGAGGATAAGTACGCTACGGTCTTTTGCTTGCGGACCATCGCTGGTTGGGCGGTAGAGGCGTTGCTTAGCTAAGTGCAGCGTGCCGTAGCGGCCCAACTCGTAGTTTCCGGTAACGGTGAGCGTGTGCGGGAACGTCAGCAATAAGCCTTCCAATCGTTTCGCCTGCGCCGGAGTTAACGGCCAATGGGGGGTTAGGGCCGGCGGCAGTTGTTCGCGCGCGCACAACTCGATGCGGCTGACGCGCTGAAGCTGCGGTTGGCCTCTGAAATTGCCCGTTTGTGCGTGAACTTGTAGTTGGTTGCCCGGTTGAATGAGTTTTCTTTCGCGCGGCGGTACGTTGGGAAGATAAACAAAAATACCGGCGGGCGATCCTGCTTGCTTATCGTTATGCTGAATATAAAAGCCGTTCAGGCGATCGCGCCCGAGAAACTCGCCTGTTACCACCCCTTCCACGACAACCGTCTGCCCCTCAGTTAGCGCGTCGGTGCCGTAGCCTTTAATGGCATGGATGTCGGTGAGCGGCGCATGTGGGCATTCGGCTAACGCATGCGTTGCGAATAACGTAAGCGTTAAACAAAGCGCGAGGTTGATAATGCCTTTTATACTCGCCCGGTTCATCGTCAACGTGTCCCTTCGTTGTTGTTTTTTGGCGACTGTGCACTCGGAGGTGCCGACAAGCCCCGGCATCCCTTCCGTTATCCCCAATAAACCACCACTACAGCGTATTAATTGGCGATCCGTCCTAACGGAAGCGTGCCGCACGTCGATCAAGCTGGCAAGTGCCGAGGCGATCGAGCGTCTCGCAGACATGTTACTGCAGGACTACGAGCGGCAGACCGTTTAGGGCAAACTTCTTTGACATTCTGCCAGCCCCCGATCGCGTACTGCGAGCATAACGTGAGGTAGGGGGAGGCCGAGCAATATATACTGACGTGATCTACCCTGAAGAAGGGGGAAGGGGCCGGTTGGTTTCGTGTGCACGGAGGTGTTTTATGGAGATTAACTTCCCTCGGGAAGAATATCTTGATGCAACGTGCGATTTGATCTGGTTCCCTGCCGAGGTAAACGGTCGCCGCATTCGCTGTGTCATGGAAATAGAGTCCTTGCAGGCGTGCTGCGGGGCAGACTTGGGCGACCCCTTGCCGACCTTTCACGCCCATAGGCCGGCCATCGAGTCGGCGGCGGCGAGATTGATCGCCGCGCGAATGTTCGCCCGCGACGGTTCGATTGCCGTATCTGCCGACGATCTGTAGCCGGCAGTTGGCTCAGGCGGAGGGAAGCCCATGAATTTGAGTAGGGATATGGAAGAGAAACGTAACACGGACCGAAAGCTGGTTCGGCAACTACTGCGCGTGATGGATCGCAATAATCATGCAGTCCTCGGCAACCTCGTTAACCTATCGCCGGAGGGGTTTATGTTGATTTCTCCTAACGCGTTAGTGGAAGGCGGTTACAGCGAGTTGGAACTGGAATTGCCGAAGATCGTTAATGGAAGAAGCCGTATTGCCGTGGATGCTCGCTGTATCTGGTGCCAAAAATCCAGCTATTCCGACGACTACGGAGCCGGTTTTCAGATAGAGCGAATCCCCGAACAGGACATGCGAGCCTTAAGAATGGTTTTTGGCGGGATTTGATGGCGCAAAACCCACACCCCCGACGGCGTGAGCGGCCGGGGCGTAGGGTTACCGAAAGCGCGAGCCCTCGGCTCAGGGCGGTTATTGTGCGTTATGCACGTGCCCGTGTTCCAGCTCTTCCGCCGTTGCGTCGCGTACTTCAACAACGTTAACGGAGAAGTTCAGCGGCACGCCGGCCAACGGGTGGTTAGCATCGACCGTCACGTTATCGCCGTCGACTTCCTTAATCGTCACGATCTGGGCGCCGGCTTCAGTCTGGGCTTGAAACTGCATGCCCGGTTCCAGGGTGTCGACGCCTTGAAACAGTTCTTTGGGAACGACCTGCTGGAGCTGATCGTTACGCTCGCCGTAAGCATCTTCCGGGTTGATCCGCACATCGACGGAGTCGCCCGTTTGCTTGCCTTCGAGAGCACTTTCCAGACCGGGAATGATATTGCCGGCTCCGTGCAGATAGGCCAGCGGGTCACGGCCTTCGGATGTGTCGAGAAGGGTGCCTTCATCGTCCTTCAGGGAATATTCGATGGAGACCACCTTGTCTTTTGCAATCTGCATGGCGAACCTTTGTGTTGCATGAATGTACGCGTAGTCTAACGACGATACCGTCCTAATCCAAGGTAAGCGCTGGAATTTGGTTCGGCAATCGCTTGGCCGTCCGGATAGATGCTCTCGGCCGATGTTTGGTTTGCTTAGAGAAGGAACGTCAGTGTCTCCTTAAGGCGATCCGTAGCGAGCGAGTGCTGCTTGAATCCTGTCTATGGCGACTTACATGCGCACGGGGTAAGGATTTTCGAGTACCAGCCTCGCATGTTGCCTGTGATAACGCTGTTGATTAGCGATACGTGGAGTTTAGTCGGCACTTTAAATCTGGGCGATCGCAGTTTTCGGCAGAATTACGAGATCAACCTTATTATGTGGTGGAGGCTATTGGTCGGATGAGCCGGTATTGGTTATAGCCGATTCGTAATCGGTAAACTAAAAGAGGAAGTGCTAGGCGATAGGAGAGTGGTTACCTATTGTCGTCGGCTAGAGAAACAGGTGCGAGCATAAGGATGAAACAAGTAGCGCTGATGCGGCATGCAGAAGCTCTGCCGGCCGGGGCCGGCGAGTACGATTACCAGCGCCCTCTGTCTGAGCAAGGCGAATGCGATGCCGCTTTGATCGGGCGGCGGTTGGCGCGTAACTTCCGCTTCCCGGATGCGGTATTGGCAAGCCCCGCGCGCCGTACTCGGCGAACGGCGGAAATCGTCGCGGCGCAATTGGCATTTCCGCCGGCGGATATCCAGTTCGAGGCGCGTGCTTATGAAGCCCGAATCTCGGACCTATGCGCGCTGTTACAGGATTTAGACGATGCCTTGGAGCGGGTCGTATTGGTAGCCCATAACCCGGCAATTAGCGGCGTTTGCACTTATCTGTTGCAGGAATGGGTCGCGGACTTGCCCTCGGGCGCTTGCGCGCAGCTTACCTTAGATATCGAATCGTGGGCCGAGGTGCAGCCGGGTTGCGGCAGGCTGCAAAATTTGGATCATCCTTTCCGTTAAGCTTTGGTTTCATTGTCTCGTTTGTCGCTTCCGGTACCGGCGCTATCGATCCCTTACTGTGACTTCTGAATGAATATTTTGTGATCGGGTTCCGTTGCTTATGCGGCGGAGTCGACAGCGTGTTCTTAGTCGCTTAGATAGCCTTATACATGCTTAGAGTTGTCTGGATTGATTCCAGTCTGATCGCATTGCCTTCGTGATTTTGCCCGGTCCATCCTCTGGACCGGGTTTTTTTGTCCAGCATTTCCGTCATGGAAAATCCGCTCGCCCGGGAGCGTGCGAATCGCTGCTGTCGGCAGCGTTACGTTGTAGCCCTGTTTGGCCCCCGCTACGCAGCTCCTTCTCATTTGCCACTAGACACATACATTTGCAAAGTTGTATTGTGCACAATTGAATTGTGTGGTTTTTCCTAGAGGTGTGGTATGACTAATTCGGTTTACGATTTTGCATGCAAGACGATTTCCGGCGAGTCGAAGTCTATGGCGGATTACAAAGGCGAGGTGCTGTTAATCGTCAATACCGCTAGCAAGTGCGGCTTTACGCCACAGTACAAAGGTCTTGAGCAGTTGTATCAACAATACAAGGATCGTGGTTTGCAGGTACTAGGTTTCCCTTGTAATCAATTCGGAAGCCAAGAGCCGGGGAGCGAGGATGAGATTAGCGAGTTCTGCGAACTCAACTTCGGTGTGAGCTTTCCGCTGTTCGCTAAAGTCGATGTCAATGGCGATAAGGCAGATCCCTTGTTTATTTTTCTTAAGGATCAGGCGCCCGGTATTATGGGTAGTAAAGGGATAAAATGGAATTTTACTAAGTTCTTAATCGATAAGTCCGGGCATCCCGTGGATCGGTACGCACCGACGACCAAGCCGGAGGCCATTGCGGCCGATATCGAGAAGTTATTGGGGTAGCCGTGACAGAAGATTCTTTCGCGCGGCGAAGGTCTCGCTAACGGTTGGGGGACAGGCTTTTGCCGAAGCAGCTTAGCTGCGTGCTCATTAAACCGGAGCGAGTTCGCCTGCACCCAGGATCGCAAGTCTGGGCACGCGAGCAACCTGCCGCTTAGACCTCTTCCACCGACAGATAAACCAGCGTCTGGTTCAAAAGTAGGTAAGCGATCTCGCCGAAGGTCATCGGCCCGGTCAAGTGGCCGGTCCGACGGCCTTCCAGCCCTTCATGGACATAATTGAGTACACAGTTGCAGGAGAACCTCGCATTATCGGCGGCTATTAACCCCTCTTCGATACTGGCGGCTGGCGCTGCCAGGCGGTATTCGACGTCGTCGAACACGGGGGCGTAGAATTCTACTTCGCGTGCTTTGCGATTGACCCCTCTGATCGAGACATTGACCTGGGCGCCGCAGTAATTGGCTACCAGCGGCAGTCCTGGGTCGTTATCCTGCGTATCCAGATAAGTAGCAAGATTTGTCGGCGTACCATTGACCAGGCAATCGCTGGCGGAAAAGTCGGTCTTGGGAAAGCGGATGCGGTCGCCATCGCCTTGACGCATCCCATTGATAATATCGATGTGCGCATAGCGATCGTCCGGCAATGGGATGTGCAGCGCCACAGCGCACTCGCGCTCAAGTCGGCCGGTGCTGCCGTCGAACACCGCTGGCCGGGCAACCTCCAGCTCGTCCAGGTGCACCCCGGCGATCCAACCGACGATGGGCCTGACGAACATATCCTCAAAGTCAGGCGCTTCCCGGGCGTACCGCATGTGGGCCTCGGAGAATGCGGGGATAATGACGAGGGTATAGCCGTTGGCCGGGCCATCGGCGCACACCCTCGGCAGCGATTCGACGTCGTACAGGCGAATGTCCGCCGGCGCGTCTCCGGTCGGCAACTCGCAAACGAACACGCGTTCGCGGTCGGTCGTGCCGCCGTCCTCGTTCATGAAGTACGGGATTGTTCCGCCGATCCAATTGCCCGCCGGCAGTTTCTTCAGCTGCGACTCTTCACCGGCAATGCACAGAAGACGACCGGTGCGTATGACGCTGGCCGCTTCTGGAATACTCATCAGGCGGCCTGTCGCGGCACGGGTTGTAAGTGATGGCGTGGTCATCGATAGCCTCGAAGCTGCTTGAGTTCATGTACGAGGAGGCGGCGATTATTGACGAAGTAGCGCCGCAGTTCCTGTAGCTTTAGCATCATTACTTCTTCATCCGAGGTGCGTTGTAGCTGCGAGCGTAGCCGAGCCAACAGCATTTTCAGGCTGAGGACTCTGGTATCTATTTCCAGTCCGCCTTTGGCAATGTCGGCCCATACGGGATGGTTGAGGTTCGGAATATCGCCATCGGGGGGACTGCTGGGGCCGGACGAATCCGCTCTCGGTGTGGCGGAGCCGGCAGCACTCCGGGCCGGCGACCATTCGCCGTTGTCTAGTGCATACTGAAAGCGCCAAAGATCGGCTATCGGTATTCCGGTCAGCTTGCAGATACGCGTCAGGGTGAGTTCCTCGCGCAGCATGGCGAACACTTCCTGCGCCAGCGCGTTGGTGAACGGTTGGTTGCGCCCGCCTTGCCAGGGCTGTTGGCTCAGGTCCGCATCGGTCGGAGCCTGCACTTTCAAGTGTACTTCCCAGTCGCCGAAGTTTCGGTGCCGCCAGTTGATCGTGTCCAGCGCCTCGGCGGGACGGCTAACGAGGCCGAACCAACTACGCTGAGATTCCGGGCCGATGGTTATGAAATGCTGCTGGCGGTGCTCGTCGCGTTCGTACTTGAGCACTCGCCAGGGTTTTTCTACTTGGAGTAGGCGCTGCCAAAGTGCTTCCTGCTTACTCATGGCCGTGCGCCTCCCGCGGTCGCCGAGTGCGTGTCGGTCCGGCAGTGGGAGGTTAGGCCGCTTCCGGGCTGCGGGAGGCGGGCTAGGTTCGATGGAAGGGCTCTCCGGCGCATCGCTCGCTCCTCTTCCTGCTCGATCGGGATTCCACGTTCGCCCGCTAGCGAGGCTGGCTACTTGTGACGGTTGTACGAGCACGATGGCAAAATTCATGCCCAGTCTCGAGTAAAGCGCCGAACTTCTCCGGCGACACGGGATTGCGCTAAATCGGAGAGGGGGAGCACGCGCCGCGCTATTTCAGATTTGTGACAATCTGTGTGGCTTCCGGCACCAGGGTGCCACATTATCGGGACATGCGAGGGGCGTTCAAATCCTCGCATGTCCCTAAGCGATTCCTCAATCTTTGGGCGGTAGTCCGCGCATCGCGATACCGTGCCGCCGCATCTTTCGGTACAAGGTGTTGCGGCTCATGCCTAGCGTCTCCGCGGTGCGGCTGACGTTACCGCCGTGGCGTTCCAGCTCGGTCAGTAGCGCTCTCCGCTCGGCATCGGCCAGCGGGCTGTCCTGCAACGCCAGCGTTTCGGAGTCGCCATCGCAGCCTTCCTGCTCAGCGCAGGCGGCGATCTCATCCGGCAATTCGGTCAGGCGGATTGTCTCGCCCTCGCATAACGCCACCGCGGTCCGTAGGACATTGCGAGCCTGCCGGATATTCCCAGGCCAGGAATAGGTCACGAGAGCCTGTAGGACTGCCGGCTGTAGTTCAACACTGCCGCCGCTTTCGAGTTCGAGGATTGCTCGAATGACCTGCTCGCGGTCGCTGCGTTGCCGCAAAGGCGGCAACTCCAGCGCCAGGCCGTTGAGGCGGTAGTAGAGGTCCTCGCGGAACACGCCCTCGGCCACCAGTTGCGGTAGATCGCGATGGGTTGCCGAAACCAGCGCGAAGTCTACCGGCTGGGGCTCGTCGCCTCCCAGCGGAACGATCTCCCGCTCCTCCAGTACCCGTAGCAGGCGTGCCTGTAGTTCCAGCGGCATATCGCCGATTTCGTCTAGGAATAGCATGCCGCTATCGGCTTGTTCGATCTTGCCCTTGCGCCCGCCGCGAGCAGCCCCCGTGAAGGCCCCAGGGCGGTAGCCGAACAACTCGCTTTCGATTAGATCCTTGGGAATGGCGGCACAGTTGACCGCTACAAAAGGCTTGTGGCGGCGCTGGCTGGCTGCGTGTATCGCCCGCGCTAGCAGCTCCTTGCCGGTGCCGGTTTCGCCATTGAGCAGAATCGGGATGTCGCGGTCGATAACCTTGTAGGCGCGGTCTATGCTTCGTGCCATGCGGGGGTCGCCGCCGCGCAGGTTCTCCAGCGAGCACAAGGCCTCCCGCTGCTCCAGGGCGCGGCTCGGACTGGATGGGATGCGCTGCACCCGGCTGTTGTTACGGCTGCGCTGCTCGCCTGCTCGTGCCCCAAGCTGGATCTGGGCGTAGAGCTGGGCCCCGTTGGCGGTGCGCACCCCACAGTAGGGCAGGTAAGGGCGTTCTGCCCGCTCGGCCAGGGCTGCCGGACTGATATCGAAAACCTGGTCGATGGAGAGTCCCGGCAACGGTTGCCCGATCATGGCGCCAAGATAGCTGGAGGCTTTGTGGTCGGCGCCGACGATCCGGCCTTCCCAGTCGACCGCCAGGACACCGTCGTTGACCAGGCCGATATATTCGCAGCGGCTGTGAAAGCGTACGATGATTGCGTCCTCGTACTCGCGTAGGAACCGCCACTTGGAAATGAACTGTGCCGACATGGAGACCAGCGCGAGCGTGTGCTGCTGCCGTTCCGGCGTTTCCAGAGCCGAGACGGTGGAGGCGTCGAGAATTGCAATGGGGTCGCCGGTGGGCCCCCAGATGGGGGCGCCGCAACAGCTGAGCTGTTGATGGCAGAGGCGGAAGTGCTGGTCGCGGTGTACGCTGACCGGCCGGTTTTCCTTAATGCAGGTGCCGATACCGTTGGTGCCCTGATGTTCTTCGCTCCATATCGCGCCCAGTATAAGGCCCGCGGAGCGGAAGTCGGGCTTGAGGGTAGCGTCGCCGACATAGTCGAGTACCACGCCCTGTTGATCGGTGAAGAGCACCGACCAACCGGAGCCGGCGAACTGTCGGTACAAACGGTGCATTTCGGCCCGAGCGATTTGCAGCAAATCGTTATGTTTCTGCCGCTCTTCCTTCAACCGCACGCTTTCGAGGACGTTGGCCCGATGACGTGCGCTGGGGCTGAGCCGGTAGACGTTTTCGCAGCGCTCCCAAGACTCCAGGATTACCTGGTTGTCGAATTCCTCGCCGGCAGTGGCACCTTCATTCCAGCTCGCCACGGCGGTCGAATCCGGGTTCACGGCATAGTTCATGTTCTCTCCTCCGCGGGCGCCCTCGTTGTGGCGCCTCGTCTTGGACGCCTCGTCTCGGGCGTCTCGCTTTTATATAAGCAAACAATTATTTATTCAGCCAAACTCCCTCTGCCATATCCGGCCCTCTCTGCTCGCCGGCCGATGACACCTGCTGTCGTTGCTTATCCTGCTTATAAACAGATCATTATTTTAACGTACAGCAAGTTTCCAATATTTGCAGCATGCCGACCTCCGTCCATCTCAGAGACGCGCTGGCACTCTCAACCGATTAGCAAATTGCATGCCGGGAAGATGTCCCATGTCATCGCCGGGGCGACCTGTGGAAGATAAGTAATACCTGATCGTGAACGAGCATTAAGCGATCGCCTGCACGGTCGTCTTGGGGATGTCATGCGGAGGAGCGAGCGGAAAATGAATAAACAGCGGATGAAATTACGAATCCACAGCGGCCTTTGGCCGAGCCTACTGCTGGCCTGGGTGCCGCTGGCGGCGGCCGAGATCCGCGTAACGACCTTGTCGCCGATTGAAATCTTTAGCGGCGAAGTGAACCTGGCGGGTGTCCCCGGTGCCGGTGCGGCGGTCGCTGAGCACGAGCTGGAGCAGGTACGGCCGGTAACGGTACACGAGATCCTCGCCACCCTGCCCGGTGTCGTTGCCACGGCCGAAGACCCGCTGGGGCGGCGCTCCAACATCGGCCTGCGCGGCCTGAACCCGCGACGCTCGCGCAAGGTGCACCTGCTGGAGGACGGGGCGCCCATACAGCTGGCACCCTATGGCGACTCTACCACCCACTATCAGCCGGACGCTCGTCGGTTGCGCGGCATCGAGGTCATTAAAGGATCGGGGGCGATCATGTATGGCCCGCAGACCATAGGCGGCGCGGTCAATTACCTAACCCGCAATCCGCCGCTACAGCCGGAGGTGCGCATCGGCGGCGCGGCCGGTAACCTCGGCTACCTGGACGCCCAGGTCTCGGCCGGTGGCACCTATGGCAACACCGGCCTGCTGGTGGACTTTATTCACCAGCAGATGGACGGTCCACTGCGCGGCGAGGAGCAGCGCATCAACGACATCATGTTTAAGTCGATCACCGAGTTCGAGCCTGGCCACCGGCTGACTTTCAAGGTTACCGCGCTGAATGAGCACCAGCGGGGCGGCGAGGCCGGCATGACGGAACGGGACTACCAGCAGGATCCGCGCCGCAATCGCCTGCCCGACGATCGGTTTACCGTCGAGCGGGTGGCGGGGCAGCTGACCCATGAGCTCTTCCTTAGCGACCGTACCGGCCTTACCACCAACCTCTACGCCAATACGACCGAGCGTACCGCGTGGCGGCAGACGGGGGGATCGGACGAGCTGGCCAACTGCCCGGACGGCATTGACGCCGAAAACCTTGCCAATGCCGCCGACTGCGGCAACCAGATGCGCCCGCGCGATTACCGCGTTATCGGCATAGAGCCGCGAGTCATCCACGATCACCAGCTACTCGGTGTTAGCAACCGACTGGTGGCCGGCGCCCGTTATCAGAAAGAGCGGGGGGTTCGGCAGCAGTTCTTCGGCGATGAGCCCGGCAGTCGCCTGCCCGCTTGCACTCGCCTGCGCGGGGGCGAGGACTGCCGCCGCGAGGTCTTCGACGTCAGAGCGACCGCGCTATTTCTGCAGAACACCAGCCGTTTCGGCCATCTACGAATCACGCCGGGCCTGCGTCTGGAGCGTTGGGAGCTTGACGAAGTCCGCGAGCGTAGCGGTCGCGATAAAACTACGGCCGAGCGGCAGTTCGGCGAACTGCTACCCGGTATTGGTTTGAACTGGGACGGGATAACCGGCCTTGAACTGTTTGGCGGCGTGCACCGGGGAATCTCGCCGCCGCAGCCCGCCATCGACGAGCGGCCGGCTCCGGAGCTCAGCCTGAACTACGAGCTGGGGTTGCGTACCACTCCAATGGCACCGATCGCCGCGGAGCTTTCGGTCTTCTATATCGATTACGACGATATCATCGCTAGTCAGAGTACCGCAGAAGGCCATGTGCGCTTCAATGCCGGCCGCGCCCGCCTGCGCGGGGCCGAACTGGCGCTGCGGATCGATTCCTGGGCATTTCACGATGCCGACTGGAACATCTATCTGTTGACCAACGCCACCTTGCTCGACACCGAGTTCCGTCGCGACGTCCCCGACGAGGGGCTGGTGGCGGGTAACGAGTTCCCGTACGCGCCGCGCTTTTCCGGTTATCTGGCGCTGGGCTTCGAGTACGGTCCGCTAGATGCCCGGATCGGCACGCGGCATGTGGGCGAGCAATACGTGGACAATGCGAACACCGAAACCACGCGGGCTGACGGCCAGACCGGCACCGTGCCCGCATACACGCTATTCGATGCGACCGCCAACTATCGCTTGACCGACGATCTGCGTGTGTTCGTCGGCGGTCGCAACCTCACCGATCGGGAGTACATTGCTAATCGCACCGACGGAATTACCCCCGGCATAGGCCGCCACCTGTACGCTGGTTTCGAGGCGCAGTTCTAGCCTGAGCGGGCGTCCGCGCACGTCGGTGCAGAGGCTCCTTTGTGCTCCCTTTTATGACAGCATCCCTGGCCGGTGTATCAAAAGCGATACACCGGCCGGTTACGCTGCCGTGGGCGGACCGGCGTAAGCTCAGGCTTCAGCTCTAGTTGGCCCTCAACTTGCTAAATCAAAGATGTAATGATTGTTTTGCGGAGTCTTCGTATGAGCTTTCCGGTAAGCGTAGGCCTGCGTCTTCTGCTAGTTGACGACCATGCGGTGGTGAGAACCGGCTTCCGGCGTCTGCTCGAACAGGCGGGGCCGAGCTGGCAGGTGTGCGAGGCGGAAAGCGGCGAGCAGGCATACGTCTTGTTCGCGGCCGGCGACTTCGATGTGGTTGTGCTCGATCTCTCGTTACCGGGAATGAGTGGCCTGGAGACGCTGCGCCGCCTGCGTCGCCGCGCCGGCAATGCCCGTGTGCTGGTTTTCAGCATGCACGACCAGGGTGTGTTCGTTGAACAGGCGCTCGCGGCCGGCGCGCAGGGCTATATCACCAAGTCCAGCGCGCCGCAGGTGCTGGTGGACGCGGTGCTGGCGGTGGCGGCCGGCGAACGCTATCTGCACGAGGGGCTTGCGTTGGCGCTTGAGCAGGACACGGCGGGCGGCGAATCGGCGTTGCGCAACCTGTCGGCACGCGAATTCGAGATCTTTCGCCTATTGGCGGAGGGCCGCTGCACCCACGGCATCGCCGCATTGCTCAATATCAGCTACAAGACAGTGGCCAATCACGCTTGCAGCATCAAGGACAAGCTGGGCCTGAGCAACGCTGCCGACCTGACCCGGCTGGCCATCCGCGAGGGCGTAGTCGATGCCTGACGGTGCGCACAGCTCATGAGCCTCGGTCGACGTCTGCATTTGCTGCTAGCTGCCGTCACCCTGGTGTTTCTGCTGCTGGGGCTGTGGACGATCGTCCACAATGCCCGGCAGGCCGTGGCGGCCGAGTTGCGCTCGGCCTCCGAGCTTACCGGGCAGCTGTTGCAGGCCCACATCCAAGCTCTGGGCGAGATGGAGCTAGACGACGCTGCCCGCGATCATCTACTGACCAAGATCGATAGCCTGGGGACGCATCGGCATATCCGCCTGGAGCTTTACCATGGCATACAGGCGCCGCCGTTTCATACCCGCATGCCGCCGCGACCGGCTGCGGTACCGGCCTGGTTCAGTTACGCCGTGAAGCCGCCGGTGGATGTCTTCTATCGCAGCATTCGGTTAGACCCCACGCAGGAGGTGTGGGTACTGGTGCATGCGGAACCTGCCGACGAGATCGCCGAGGCCTGGCGGGGTTCGCGTGGCCTTCTGGCCCTGCTGCTGGGGTTTGCCCTGTTGGCCAATCTGCTGGCGCAGCTGTCGCTGCGCCGTGCGCTGCGCCCGTTGGGTGACATCCTTACGGGTCTAGACCGCTTGCGGGCAGGAAATTACGGCAGCCGTCTGCCGCGACTGCGCTCGCCGGAACTCGATCAAGTCAGCCGTGAGTTCAACCGCTTGGCCGAGGCCCTGGCGAGCAGTCGCGCCCGCAATCGTCAGCTTAACCGCCGATTACTCGAGGTGCAGGAAGCGGAGCGCCGCCACCTGGCGCGGGAACTGCACGACGAGATGGGGCAGTGCCTGACCGCCATCCATGCCGAGGCTGTGGCCATCGCACGGGCGGCCGGTGATAACGACACCAGGAGCGCGGCCGAGGCAATCGCCGGAACCGCCAGCAAGGTCTTTGACCTCACTCAGACCTTGATCCACAGGCTGCATCCGGCCGTCCTGGAGGAACTCGGCCTAGCTCTGGCCTTGCGCCAGATGATGGCGGAATGGGGCGCCCGTCATACGCATATCCGCTGGCGCTGCGAGCCGTTGCAAGCGCTGCATATCGAGCCGGATTTGGCGATTCATCTGTACCGGGTGACCCAGGAGTGCCTGACCAATATTGCGCGTCACGCGGATGCCAGCGAGGTGGCGATCAGCCTCTGGCGGAGCGGGAGCAGGATTTGTCTGAAAGTGCGGGACAATGGTCGCGGCTTCGAGCCGGGGGCGGTACCCCGAGGCTTCGGGCTGCTCGGCATGCAGGAGCGGATCGCCAGCTTAAACGGCAGACTGCGGCTGGCCAGCAGCAGGCGCGGTACCCTGATTGCCGTGACGGTGCCTCTGGCGCGGTCCGGCGCTGCGGCCGAGTCCGCGGTGCCGGCCCTGCGGTGGGGTCCGACCGGCGCGGCAGATCGCCCACCTGTACGCGTAGTTCCTGCCGCGAAGCACTGCTCTCGCGCGTCGCCGTGCCGGTTTGCGGGGAGCGCTTCTTAACCTCCACGGCAAAGCCACGGCCGAGGACTTGCGGCCACAGTCTCGTTACCTGCCGCCGCCCAGCCGTCGCTGCCCTCCGCATACCACAGCAGGTTGCGGAAGCCGAGACGGTAGGCGCGGCGGACCGCGTTCCAGGCCATCCAGCAGTCGCTCACGCAGTAGAATAGCAGCGGGCGATCCTGGTCACCGTCGGTTAGTTGTTGCAGATTTCGTTCGAACCAGTCGACTACCTCCGGCTCAGGCTGACCCAGGCCGACGTTAGGTAACCACACGCTGCCGGGGATGTGTTGACGTTCCTCCAGCACGATCCAGCTTAGCCCGGCGCCGGTATCCCGCAGCAGCGCCGGCATCACATCCACCAGCACGGCATCGCCCTGGGCGACGAGTTTTGCCACCTCGGCGGTGTCGACGCGGCGCCCTTCGGGCACGGTCGGCGGCGTCGGTGCTCGATAATGGGCCACCCGGTAGCCAGCCACATTCATGTGCGGGTAGTCCCACACCGGGTCGCCAGCGGCAGCCGCCACGAGCTGGAACTGCAGCGCCAGCGCCGCCAGAAGCCAGCGCATCAGCGTGTACCGTTACCGGCCCCGCCGTGCAATACCTCTTGATCGATGGCGGGAAACAGATGGAATACCGAGCGCTCGAACTCCTCGTCGATTACGGCTAGCGACTTGAATCGCTCGGGTATCTCAAGCTCCAGGGCCTCTGCCATGTCCAGTCCCGCAGCGGCGGCTTCGCGCAGGGTTGTATCGAGCCACTCAAGATAAGCCGCGGTCTCGCGGATCGCTCGGCTATCGGTAGCGGTAGGGCCGTGCCCGGGTACCAGGATCTGCGGCTGCTGGCGCTCCAGGTCGCGCAGTACCTGTAGCCAAACCTGGATGTTGGCATGTGGCGTAGTTGCTGCGCGACCGTGAAATACGATATCGCCGGCGAACAAGGTACCGCTGCGGTGGTCGTAGACCATGAGATCGGAGGCCTCGTCGCCGCTGTGGCCGGCTACGGCGAGCACGCTCAGGCGCCGCTCGCCCACCGTTAACTTGCCTGCCTCGGCGCGACAGTTCGGCGCTACCGCCTCGGTGCCCTCCATCCAGGCGCCGGCGGCGCGGTACATGTTATCGAGCAGCGCGTCGGCATCGCGAGCGATAATCTTCTGGGTCAGCGGCAACGCGCAGATCGGCACATCGGCAAAAGCCTGATTGCCAAGAAAATGATCCGGGTGATGATGAGTGATGAAGACCTGCACCGGCGGTTGATCGGTGACGGTGGCAATAGCCTTGCGCATCTGCTCGCCGTACAACCTGGAGGGGCCGGTGTCGATAACGACGACGCCGGCATCGGTAATGACGAAGCCGGTATTGACGATATTGCCGCCATTATGGCGCGTGAAATGCTCCTGGCGGCCTTCGAAGATGTAGACGCCGGCGGCGATCTCGCGCGGCTGCAACTGGTAGTCGAGGGCGGCGGCGAAGCTGCCGTAGAGGAGCGCGTAAAAGCCTAGCAAAGCATTGAGCCGGGGCATCATTCTACCTCCCCCAGCATGCGGTTGCCGTTGTTGTCGGCGCCTTGGATGCGGACGCTGCCGCCGGTGCGCAGATCGAAGGTGAGGGTGGGATTCTCGGCGACCGAGGCGTGTACTTCGACCCGCCCCAGGTGTTTGTCGGCATCGTCGACCAGCACCAGCTCCTCCAGATAGAATTTCGGGATGCCCGCCGCCAGGCCGGTGTCCATCGGGTGCATCACGGTCAGCCGCAACCGGCGGCCCTCGTCGCCGCGATTCCAGATGCGGCTGTGTACCTCCCCCAGGCGTTCTGCCCAGTCCGCATCGGCACTGGCGATGCTGGGCGCGCTGCAACCGCCGCCGGCCGCGTTCACCCAGGCGCCGCCGATATACCAGATGCCGTCGGCCCCCAAGGCCGCTGCCCGCACCGGCGTGGCTTGCTGCACCTTGAAGCGAAACCCGATGTTCGGTTCCAGCCGGTGCGGCCAGAACTGCACGATCATGGGAATCGGGTTGAGTTCGGCGAATACCATGATCTGCTGTACATCGGGGATTCCCTGCACGCGGACGAAGCCAGGTACCGCCGTGGAGTCTTCGGCATCGCGCGGTACGATCACCTGCACACGGTCATCGAACACGTAAGTCTTGCCGGTGAGGAAGCGATTCTGCGCGATCGGCCAGCCGGGCGATGCCAGCGGGTCTGCGGCCACGGCCAGCAATGGCACGCCGAGCGAGGCGAGCAACACCAGCGCTGCAAGCATGGGCTTCATAGCGATCTCCTCCTGTAACCTCCAGGCGGCGGGGCGCCAGGCCCGCGCCTTATTAGCGCGGTACCTGAGCCCCTAGTTGTCGTTGACGAGACTTACAGCAGGCCCGCGTTTACAGTCGTGCGACAGAGCTGTTGGCGGTCAAGCCCGCTGCGGGTTATGCCGGTGGAGCCGCGCCATCGGCGTGCGGAATCAGCTCGCCGAGGTCGCCGGGACGTACCAGGGGGATGCCGTAATTAGCAAAGATATCTTCGATCGTGCCGTCCGCGTCCAGCTGCTCCATCGCCTGCCGTAACTGCGCCGCCAACTGCGGATTGCCGTCGGCGATGGCCAGCCCGACGGCCCAGCTGCTGCGCACTCGGTTGGTGCTGAAGAGATTCCCCAGGTCGCTCATTGCCAAGCCCGGCCGAGGGCTGGTGTGAGCGGCCAGGGCGTTCTGCAGCTCGGTGCGGGTGCCGAATACCGCGCTTACCTCGCCGTTCAGCAGCGCTGTCACGGCCGCCGGTACACTCTTGTGATTCGCCACGCCCGCGCGTAATTGGCCGTTGAAGCCATTGGTCAGGAACACGTAGGAGAGGCTGTACATCTCCACACCCAAGCGATGACCGACGAACGGTTGCGGGTCCGTGATTTGCGTCGGCAGTTCGCCCAGCGCGACGTTGTCGTACAGCACCGCCATGCTTTCGTGATAGTACGGCGCTAGGATTTGCACCTCCGGATTACGCTCGCTAAGGAGCGGGTCGAGCGGCACGTGCAGCATTACATCGGCCGCCACCTCGCGCGAGGCCGGCTCCCATTCCCCTGCCGGGGGGCTCTCCCGCAGCATTTCAAAGTCTTCGCTCATGCTGTCGCCGCCCCCGAAGGGGACCAGGTCGAGCTCGAGTCCCAGCCGCTCCGCCAAGGCGCGTGCTAGGTCCAGGTCGACTCCTACCAAGCGGCCGTCCAGGTTTTGGCAGGAGTACGGCGCCAAGTCATCGTAGAGGGCCACACTGAGGCGGCCGGTTTGCTGGATGCTGTCCCAGCGTTCGGCCTGGGCGGAGCCGGCCACGAGTGCCGCGGCTACTACAGCTGCGGCGATCAACTGTTTAATTCGGTCCATACCGCTCCTCCATCGCCTGTTCGTGCATCGTGTTCAGCCACGTATAGATTGCCCACATTGCCTCTTGCTCTAGCACATCCTCGAAGGTGGGCATGCCGGCGCCGCGACCCTTGCGTACGGCTTCCACGTAGTATTCGTCGTCGAAACCCGGTTCCAGCAGGCGCAGATCGGGTGCGATACCGCCGGAGGCGCCGCCAAGCCCGTGGCAGACAGCACAGTTGGCCTGATAGCCGCGCTCGCCGACCCGTACCGCTTTTTCATGCGCCTCCGAGCCGTCGTGGTAGGGGTTTTCGGTTTTCCAGCCGTCCAACTCGGGCAGGCCTTGCGTGTCCACCGGTTGCGGGGTGACGTCGCCATGGGCAAGCACCGCTGGTGCGCCCGCTAATGCAGCGCCGAAGGCAGCTGCTTTGAACAACCGTTTCATAGTCATCGTCTTCATCGTAAGCACCACAGCATTTATAAGGTCTTGCCGAAAGAGAAGCGGCGGGCGGTCGATAAGTGCGCCCGCGACCCATCAACGCCTGAATAGTCCCCTACGCTTGGTCGCTTCTTCGGGAAGTTGAATACCCAGAGCATGCCGCCCTGGCTGATATCCCGTACCAGCGGGGCCACTTCGCCGCCCCACAGCGGCACGGCGCCGCCCCAACCCGAGACCACAGCCACATACTGCTCGCCGTCCATCGTCCAGGTTACCGGTTGGCCAACCACGCCGGAGCCGGTCTGGAATTTCCACAGCTCCTCGCCGGTTTCGTCGTCGACTGCCTTCAGGTAGCCTTCGGGCGTGCCGTAGAACACTAGGCCGCCAGCGGTGGTGAGAATGCTGGACCACAGCGGGGTGCGGTTCGGTACTTCCCACTGGATTTCCCCGGTCTTCGGATCCATCGCCCGCAGCACGCCGATTTTGTCGTCATAGATCGGCTTGATGGTGAAGCCGGCGCCGAGGAAGGCCGCGCCGCGCCGATAGGTAACCGGCTCGTTCCAGATCTCCATCTCCCATTCGTTCGAGGGGATGTAGAACAGCCCGGTGCGTTGGCTGTAAGACATGTGGTTCCAGTTTTTGCCGCCCAGGAAAGCAGGTGCAACCGTTACCGATTCGCCGCGATCGCCGTCGGTTGCGGCCGGATTGCCCGGCCGGGCGCCGGTCTCGATTGGCCGGCCGGTTTCAAGGTCGATTCCCTCTGCCCACGTGACGTGATTAACGAATTTCTCGGCCAGCAGCAGCTCGCCGGTCTCGCGGTTCAACACATAGAAAAAGCCGTTACGATCGGCCTTAGCGGCAGCCTTAATGGTCTCGCCGCCCTTCTCCATGTCGAATAGCACCAGCTCGTTCACGCCGTCGTAGTCCCAGTGGTCGTTCGGCGTCGTTTGGTAATGCCAGACGATCTCGCCGGTGTCGGCGTCCAGCGCGAGGGTGCTGGAGGAGTACAGGTTGTCACCCGGTCGCGAGTGCGCGTTCCAGGGTGCCGGGTTGCCGGTGCCGAAGTAGATCAGGTTCAGCTCAGGGTCGTAGGTGCCGCCTAGCCACGGTGCGCCGCCGCCGGTTTTCCAGGCTTCGCCTTCCCAGGTTGCATTGAGGGTTCCGGTCATGGTCTCGCTACCGTCCGGCAGGGTACCCATGTGGCCCTCGATTACCGGCCGCCGCCAAACCATCTCGCCGGTCCTGGGGTTGCGTGCCTGGATTTCGCCGATGGCGCCGAACTCGCCGCCGGAGTTGCCGGTGATCAGCAGGTCGTTGGCGATCATCGGTGCTGCGGTGTAAGAGTAGCCGGCGCGGAAGTCGGCGATGCGGTCGCGCCAGCGAACGCGGCCGGTCTCGCGGTCCAGCGCCACCAGTTGGGCGTCCAAAGTGCCGAAGATAACCAGATCGTCATACAGTGCCGCCCCGCGATTGACCACGTCGCAGCAGGGCATGATGCCTTCCGGCAGCCGGTGCTCGTACTGCCAGAGCCGTTTGCCGGTGCGGGCGTCCACCGCCCACATGCGGGAGTAGGAGCCGGTGACGTAGATCACGCCGTTGTGAACCAGAGTGAAGCTCTCCTGCCCCCGCTGCTTTTCGCCGCCGAAGGAGAAAGCCCAAGCCGGGGTAAGATGCTTCACCGTGTCGCGGTTGAGTTTGTCCAGCGGGCTGTAGCGGTGCGCCTGCGGATTCATGCCGTAGGCAACGACGCGCTCTACATCGTCCAAATCATTGTCGATCATCTCCTGCGTCACCGGCTGTACAGAGCGCGCATCGGCCGCCGTGGTGTAGCTGCTCAGCCCCCGGTGACGACCAGGGCCGCGGCAAATGCCAACGCCCCCGATAACCAGGTATTACTCGTTTTCGTTCTCATTTTGTTGTCTCTCCTCAATGTCAGCGGTTGTTTTTGATTTCAGGCACACATCCCGTCCGCCGGTCGGTGGTGCACTAACGCTCAGTGCAATGGGCGTGCCAGACGGGCAGCGTACTGTCGCCGATCGCGCCCGGTGCCCGAGCAGGCTTTGCGAATCGTGGGCATCGTTTGCGCTAGGCCGCCGTCGTGGCCGCATTGGCGGCCGGACAATTAGAGAGAGCTTGTGTCGCTGACGGGACACCGGGTGGGGCCGGGAGTGCTCCACCGGCGGGACAGTGGGGTGTAACGGTACGGGCGTGGAAACAAAGACGTAGCCCGCCGCACAGGCATCGGTACTACAGCGGCGGCGGGCCCGGTGGTTTGAGGTGCGCTTTCCTGCGCGTCAGGACGGATCGGCTGCCGCCCGAGGGGGCAACTAGGCCGGCAGGTCGGCGACCGTATCCACGGTCGCGGCGTAGAGGTCTCGGGTCGCCGCGATAGCCGCGTCGTGCACCTGCTGCGCGCTGAGCAGCTTACCGTTGGCGGCCTTAAGCGGTCGGCTCGCGGTAGCGCTGGCGACGATGGTCGGCGCATAGCCCAGGTTGAAGGCGCCGTGGGCGGTGGAGTTCACGCACATGTGGGTCATGAAGCCTGCCAGTACCAGGTTCTGTACCCCGAGGGCTTTCAGGCGCGCATCCAGATCGGTCTGCACGAACGAGTTCGGATAGTTCTTGACGATCACCGGCTCATCGCCTTGTGGAGCGACTGCATCGGCAATTGCACCGCACTCGGCGCTGACGTCGTAGGGGCTGCCGACGCCGCCGTCGTGCTGGATGTGAATAACCGGGATCTTGAGTTCGCGCGCCGCCTCCAGTAACTTCAGCGCTTCTTCGAGGGCGCGTCGACGCCGGTCAGCTGCATTACCCCGCTGAGATAAGTGTTCTGGCAATCGATCATGATCAGCGCCGCATCCTGTAGGCGGGTGGGTTGGTGGCCCAGGCCTACGAGGTCGCGAAGGGTTGTGCCTACGGTAGTCATCGTCTCTCTCTCCTGTCGTTAGAATCTGGCCCGCATACCTGCGAAGAAGTTGCGCTCGGGAGCGGGTTCGTAATAGCGCCCGCCCCAGGCGTTCACGCGGATGTTGTCGAAGTACTTCTCGTTGGCGAGATTATTGATGGCGACGAAGGTCTCCAGCTCGACGCCGGCGCTCCTGCGGGTCGTGCCCAAGCGGGCGTTGACGACGGTGTGGCTGGGTACCTCGACCGTGTTGGTGTTGTCGGCGTAGACCCGGCTCTCGGCGCGGGCATCGACAATGGCGTACACGCCCTGGTTGCGCCAGGCGAGTTCGGCGAACAAGGCGTGCTCCGGCAGGCCGGGCAGGCGGTTAGCGTCGAAGCGGTTGCCGGCGGCGTCTTCGAAGCGGCGGAAGCGATACTCGCCCCAGGTATAGGCGGTCGTCAGCGACAGGCGGTCGGTGAGAAAATGCTCCAACCCTAACTCCACGCCATGGCGGCGGGTGCTGCCGGCGTTATCGAACTCGTTGGGCATGTTGCTGACCAGAATGATCTCGTCGCGGGTCCGAACCGCGAACAGGGCAACCTCATACTGGGTGCGATCGCCGAGAAATCCTCTAAGCCCGACCTCCACGTTCACCGCGCGCTGCGGCTCCAGGTCGCGTTCGAAGCCGGCGCCGCCTTGGCCTCTTTGACCTCGGTGAAGGTCGGCGTCTCGAATGCCGTGCCGACGTTGGCGTAAAGACTGTGCAGCGGCAGTAGCCGATAGGTTAGGCCGGCGGACAGGCTGGGCTCGTCATAGTCGCGCCGGCCGGAACCGGCGCCATCGTGAAAACGGTCGTCGATCTCTAGGCGTACCCGGTCGAAGCGGCCCCCCAGGGTCAGCTCCAAACGCTCGCTAAGGCCGACGTCGAGCTGGCCGAAGGCGGCGAGGCTGGTCGCCGTCTGTAACTCGTCCTGGGTCCAGTGTTCAAACCCGGCCTCGCTCACCCGTGCCCGCCGCCGGTCGTCTTCCTGCCGTGCCGCTTCGAAGCCGGCGGTGTAGCGCAGCGGCACCCCGGCGAGGAGAACGGCGTCGGTATAATCGAGGCCGGCGCCGATCAGCTCGCGCTTGAGCTGCGGGTTGTTGCCGCCGGTGCCGTTGGCTCCGCCGGGCAGGGTGGGCAGCTGTTGGTCGAAATCGCGTTGACTGTAGAAGGCCCTGACATTCAGCTCGCCCGATAGACTGGCCGCGTCGCGGTAGAGCACGCCCAGCCGCTGGTGCTCGACTGCCTGACCGGCGTCCATCTGTAGCGAGAGCGGGTTCGCCTGCCTGCGGTTGGCACGCACCTCCTCCAGGGTAAGGCCTCCGGGGTCTTCGCCCACCGGTGCATCCAGTGCCGTGAAAACGGCGCTGAGACGGCGGTCGGCGCCGAGGTCGTAGCCAAGTTTGCCGTTCAGCAGTCGCTTCTCCACCCGGCTCTGAGATCGGTAGCCCTCGTAGGATAGATCCCAGACGCTGACGTGGGTGCTGAGCGCTCCGCTCCGACCGCCGGCACGTAAGCCGTAGCGCAGGAAGTCGTCGCTGCCTACGGTACTGCGCAGCTCTACATAAGGGGCTGCCGGCTCGTTCAGGGTAGTGATTGCCAGAACGCCGCCAGCGGCGTTGCCGTACAGCGTAGAAGCGGGGCCGCGGATGACCTCTATTCGTTCCACCGATTCCAGATCGACAATGTCCGTTTGCGACTGCCCGTCCGGGAGCGTCTCCGCAAACCCGTCGAGTAGGATGTGGACGCCTCGGATGCCGAACGGCGCGCGGGCACCGAAGCCGCGCATCGAGATTCGTAGGTTCTGAGCGAAGTTATAGCGGTTCTGGGCATGGACGCCGGGGACACGGTTCAGTGTCTCGTCCAGTTGCAGGTGCTGGCGTCCTTCGTGGATCTGTTCCGCGTGCACCACGCTGACCGAGGCGGGGGTTTCCAGCCAGTCGCGGGTCAGCCGGGACGAACTGATTTCGATGGGCTCCAGTCGCTGGGACTCGGTTGCTTCGGCCTGGCCGCCGGCCATCGCCACCACGCCTAGACCGATGCTTGCCGCCAGCAGTATGCCACTGCGAAGATGGGTAAAGTACATGCTCTACGGTGCCTCTAACGAGGGTTTGCTTATCGTTGTCGCTGCGGTGCGGGTTTACCGCTAACACGCCCCCCGCGGACCCAACGTACCTTTTCCTACTTGCTGCTGGTGACACCGGCGGCAGCGCGGCGAACTCCTCACTGATGGCACATAAGCCGCCCGTGTGTCGCCTTCAGTTTCTCGCCCAAGGCCAATGCCTATGGGGGCTTGTGCGGTAATTCCGGCCTCCGACCCGTTAAAGCAGAGGGCTTTCGCTCACCTGGCAACCGCGTATACGCATACCAGGTAAGCGAAACCCAAAAAGAAAACCGCCGGCGACCACGGGGAGGAGAGGCCGTCGTCGCCGGCGGCCAAGCGCTTAGAAAAAGCCCAGCGCTTTCGGGCTGTAGCTGACCAGGAGGTTCTTGGTCTGCTGGTAGTGCTCAAGCATCATCTTGTGCGTCTCGCGGCCGATGCCGGACTGCTTGTAGCCACCGAACGCGGCGTGTGCCGGGTACAAGTGGTAGCAGTTGGTCCACACGCGACCGGCCTGGATGCCGCGGCCCAGACGGTAGGCGGTGTTCATGTCGCGGCTCCAGACGCCCGCGCCCAGGCCATACAACGTGTCGTTGGCGATCTCCAACGCCTCGGCTTCGTCCTTAAAGGTGGTCAGGGCAACCACTGGGCCAAAGATTTCCTCCTGGAAGATGCGCATCTTGTTGTGGCCCTTGAACAGGGTCGGCTGTACGTAGTACCCGTCGCCCAGCCCGCCGCTCACAGAAGCCCGGCCACCGCCGGTCAGGCACTCGGCGCCTTCCTGACGGCCGATGTCCATGTAGCTGAGGATTTTCTCCAGCTGTTCGGAGGAGGCCTGGGCGCCGATCATGGTGTCGGTATCCAGCGGGTTGCCCTGTTTGATGTTGCGGAAGCGCTCGACCACGCGGGCGATGAACTCATCGGCAATGGACTCGTGTACCAGCACGCGCGACGGGCAGGTGCAGACCTCGCCCTGGTTCAAACAGGCCAGGGCGACGCCCTCGATCGCCTTGTCCAGGAAGTCGTCGTCGGCGTCCATCACGTCCGGCATGAAGACGTTCGGCGACTTGCCGCCCAGCTCCAGGGTTACCGGGATGATGTTTTCGGCGGCGTACTGCATGATCAGGCGGCCGGTGGAGGTCTCGCCGGTGAAGGCGATCTTGGCGATGCGGTTGCTGCTGGCCAGGGGCTTGCCCGCCTCCAAGCCGAAACCGTTGACGATGTTGAGCACACCCGGCGGCAGCAGGTCTTGCACCAGTTCCATCCAGATCAGGATCGATAGCGGCGTCTGCTCGGCCGGTTTGAGCACCACGCAGTTGCCTGCGGCCAGCGCTGGCGCCAGCTTCCAGGCAGCCATCAGCAGTGGGAAGTTCCAGGGAATGATCTGACCGACTACGCCGAGCGGTTCATGGAAATGGTAGGCGACGGTGGTTTCGTCGATTTCGCCTAGCGTGCCCTCCTGAGCGCGAATGCAGCCGGCGAAGTAGCGGAAGTGATCGATGGCCAGCGGCACATCGGCCGCCAGGGTCTCACGGATCGGCTTGCCGTTGTCCCAGGTTTCGGCTACCGCCAAGCGCTCTAGATTGGCCTCCATCCGGTCGGCGATCTTGAGCAGGATGTTGGAGCGCTCGGTGACCGAGGCGCGGCCCCAGGCGTCTTTGGCGGCATGCGCGGCATCCAGAGCGCGCTCGATGTCCTGCTGGTCCGAGCGGGGAATCTCGCAGAAGGCTTGGCCGGTAACCGGGGTAATGTTCTCGAAGTACTTGCCGGCTACAGGGGCCACCCACTCGCCGTTGATGAAGTTGCCGTAACGGGCCTTAATCTGGACCTTTGCGTCGGGTCGTCCAGGCTGAGCGTAGATCATCTTGCTTCTCCTCATGGAATTGTTGTCTTACCGTTAAGGCGGTGGCTATTGCCGTGCGCCGGTTGCCGGGCCGGTTCCGCTCCGCGCAGTCGGGCTAAGTGGCCACGACTTGCATAGGACGAAGCAAATGCCGGGCCATATTCACCAAGCTACAGATTCGAAGGGGATTTTCGTTGTTTGGTAATGTTTGGGCCTTGCTTTGTGTGGCGTCGGCAGGACAATCGCCGGGACGCTGTGTCAGCCATGGAACATTGAGGGTGGAGTGCCGCCGGCGGAGGTCGGCGCGCAGGGTAGAGAACCGTTCGTCAAAGCGGTGCTTCTTCGACACGCTTATGCAGGCTAAGGTTAAAAAGGCGATTGCTAGGTAGGAAAAGGGCCAGGCGCCCGGCATTATGGATAGTAAAGGGATACAATGGAATTTTACTAAGTGCTTAGTCGGTGAGTCCGGGCGTCCTGTGGATCGGTTACGCCGACGACCAAGCCAGAGGCCATTACGGCCGATATCGAGAAGTTATTGGGGTAGCCGTGACAGAAGATTCCTTGCTGGATCTCGACCAACAACTGTGCTTCAAGCTGTATGCAGGCGTACGAGCGGTAACCAAGCTGTACCGCCCGTTACTCGACGAGCTGGAGCTTACCTATCCGCAGTATCTGGTAATGCTCGTACTGTGGGAGGCGGGGCGGCGAGGAAAGCAGAGTGCTACCGTCAAGTACGTGGGCGAGCGCTTGTACTTGGATAGCGGGACGTTAACGCCCCTGTTAAAGCGATTGGAGAGTCGCGGTTTGCTAAGCCGCATGCGTTCGCGGGACGACGAGCGCGAGGTGCATGTCTCGTTAACGGCTGTGGGGCGGGCTCTGGAGGCCCGAGCGGAAGTCGTGCCGCGGCATTTGTTATGCGCCGCCAGTCTCCCTCTTTCGGAGCTAGTGGCGTTACGCGAGTCGCTGGATCGCCTGTTGCAGGCGTTGCCAGCGGAGGAAAAGCAACGGCGGTCGTAGCCGCCGTTGCTTGCGCGTGATCGTCCTTATTCCTGGTAGAAGCCGCGCTTTTCCTCCGCGAGCTTGACCAGAATGGGAGCGGGTTGGAAACGCATGCCGCAGCGTTTTTCCAGCTCTTGCAAACGAGCGACGATCTCTCCGATTCCGCGGTTGTCCGCGTAGCGGAACGGGCCGCCCAGGAAGGGCGGGAAGCCAATGCCGAAAATAGCGCCGATGTCGCCGTCGCGTAAACTGCGAATAACGTCTTCTTCGTAGCAGCGGGCGGCCTCGTTGATCATCATCAGCACGCAGCGGTCGACGATCTCGGCCTCGTTCATGCTGTTGTCGGGTTTGACGCCGAGCAGGTCGTAGACGGTCTCGTCGACCTCTTTCTTGCCCTTTTTGACGCCTTCGTACTTGTAAAAGCCCTTCTTGCTCTTTTTGCCGTAACGGCCGTCCTTGAGCATTTTGTCGCCGGATTCGACCGGCTTCATGCGATCGCCGAACGCCTCGTGCAGAATCGGGCCGACTTTGGTGCCGACGTCCAAGCCGACCTCGTCGAGCAGCGCGAACGCCCCGACGGGGAAGCCGAACTGGGTCAGCGTCTTATCGATGCGGTCGATCGCCACGCCTTCGCTCAGCAGGTGGCTGGCTTCGTTCAGATACGGCGCGAGAATCCGGTTGACGTAGAAGCCGGCGCCGTCCTTGACCACGATAGGCGTTTTGCCTTGCTTGCGGCCGATATCGACAGTGGTGGCGATCACGTCCGGGCGGGTTTTGTCGGTAGCGATAACTTCCAGCAAAGGCATTTTCTCGACCGGCGAGAAATAATGCATACCGATAACCAGCTCAGGGCGTTTGGCGCCTTCGGCGATCCGGCCGATCGGGATCGAGGAGGTGTTGGTGGCGAAGATGCAGTGCTCGGGGCAATGCGCTTCGATCTCTTGCACCATTTTGTGCTTTAGCCCGAGGTCTTCGAATACCGCTTCGATCACCATGTCGGCGTTCTTAAAGCCGCTGTAGTCGAGGGTAGGGGTCACCCGGTTGCCCTCGATCTGGCCTTCGATTTTGGTGATGGAGCGGCGCTCGACCCGCTTTGCGATCGTATCGTGGATCTGCTTCAAACCCCGCGATAGGCCTTGCGGTTCCTTGTCCTTGAGCCGTACCGGGATTTTGGCTTTGCCGATCGTAACGTAGCTGATGCCGGCGCCCATGAGGCCGGCGCCCAATACGCCGATGCGGTGAATCTCGCGCGGCTTGACCTTATCGTCGGCGACGCCGAGATCTTTCTTCATCTCGGTGGTGGCAAAGTATAGGCGGGTCAGTTCGCGCATTTCCGGCGTCATGGCCAACTCGCCGAAAGAGCGGGCTTCCGCTTTTAAGCCTTCTTCAAAGCCTCGGTTGACGCCGATTTCAACCACTTCGATGATACGCTTCGGTGCCGGATAGTTGCCTTTGGTCTTAGCCAGCATTTGTTTGCGGGCCTGATCGAACATCACTTTGCGGCCGACCGGGTTGCCCTCTAACGCCCAGTCCATCAGGCTGCGCTTACGCTGGGCGGTTTCCCGTCGTTTTACCAGTTTCTGCGCCAGCTCGATCGCGGCTTGTTCCAGAATGGGGGCCGGTACGACATCGTCGACCAGCTTCATGCGCAGGGCTTTGCTGGCGCGGACGTGCTTGCCGGTGAGCATCAAATCGAGCGCGGCGGGTACGCCGATCATTCGCGGCAGTCGCTGCGTGCCGCCGCTGCCCGGCAGCAGCCCGAGCATAACTTCCGGTAGCCCGACGCTGGTTTTCGGGTTGTCGGTGGCGACTCGGCCATGACAGGCCATCGCCAGCTCGAAACCGCCGCCAAGGCAGGCGCCGTCGATTGCGGCAACGACCGGCGCGCGGAAGCGTTCGATGCGGTTGAAGAAATTCTGGCCGCCGCGCGCCAGCTCAGTCGCTTCGTCGGCGGTTTGGCAGCGTACCAGCATGTTGATATCGGCACCGGCAATGAACGAGCCGGGTTTGCCGGATTTGAACACCACCGCTTTCACGGTGCTGTTTTGCTCTAACTCGTCGAACAGACGGTTAGCTTCGTCGACCGCTTCGATCTTCAGCGTGTTCTGACTTTCGCCGGGTACGTCGAAGGTGACGATAGCCACGCCGTCGTTGCGGATATCGAGGGAGAACATGCTCGCTACATCCTGTTGGGCCGTTTGAGTGTCCGCTTGCTTTGCCATTACGCCACCTCCAATACCATTGCCGCGCCCAGGCCGCCGGCTGCGCAAGCCGTCGTCAGCGCCGTGCCGCCGCCCCGGCGCCGTAATTCGTTCAACATTTGCACGATCATGCGGCCGCCGGTAGCCGCAAACGGGTGCCCGTAAGCGATCGAGCCGCCCAGGACATTGAGTTTCTCTTCCGGCACTTCGCCGATCGGCTCGTCCAGGCCCAATACTTCCTGGCAGAATTTCTTCGACGGCCAGTTTTTCAAGTTCGCTAAGGTTTGTGCGGCAAAGGCTTCGTGGATGTCGATCAAGGTCAGGTCCGCCAGGCTGAGGCCGGCGCGACGCAAGGCAATCGGCGTCACGTGAGACGGCCCCATTAAGCCGTCGACAAACGGGTTGATGGCCTTGAAGGCGATCGAGCGAATATAGCCCAGCGGCTCGTAGCCCAGCTCGCGGGCTCGCTTTTCCTTCATCAGTACCAGGCTGGACGCGCCGTCGGTTAACGGGGTGGCGTTGGCCGCGGTTACCGTGCCGTGCGCTTTGTCGAACGCCGGCCGTAGCTTGGCGAGCTGCTCCATGCTGGAGTCGCCGCGTACGTTATTATCGCGGTGAATATGTTCTTGATTAGGAGCGGCGAACGCATGCATGACTTCCGCATCCAGCTTGCCTTCCTCCCAAGCTTGATGGGCGAGCTGGTGGGAGCGGAGGGCGAGCTGGTCTTGCTCTTCGCGACCGATGCCATGTTTCTTGGCCATCTGCTCGGCGATATCGCCCATCGAAAGGTTGGTCGAGTAGTCTTTCACCGCGGGGGCCACGGGCGCCAGGTCTTTTAAACCGAGGCCTTTAAACAGCTTCAGTTTCTCGCCGGTGGTTTTGGCTTTGGTGGACTTGATCAGCGCCCGATTCAGTTTCTTGCCGACCTGAATCGGCAGCACAGAGGCCGAGTCGGCGCCGCCGGCAAGGCCGATTTCGATATCGTCCAGCATAATGGCGTGAGCGATATCCGCTGTCGACTGGAAGCTGGTGGCGCAGGCGCGGGAGACGCTGTAAGCGTCCGTAGCGTAATCCATACCGCTGGCCAGAACGACTTCGCGTGCAATGTTCGGCGCTTCGGGCAAAACACCGACCTGGCCGTAAACGACGCGCTCGATCAGCTTCGGATCGAGATCCATGCGGGCGAGCAGCTCGGTGGTGACCATCGTGCCAAGCTCGATGGCATTCAAATCCTTATAGGCAGTTAGCTGGCGGGCAAACGGTGTCCGCAGCCCGGCCACCACGGCGACGCGATCGCCGGCTTTTGTCTTGCCTTTGGTGTTTCCGGTTCCGGCCACAGCGATTCTCCTTAAATCTTCGGTAAAGCGCAGGTGTTAGTCGATTCGCCCTCGTTAGTCGATAAAAAACGGAAGGGCGGGTTTTCTGTCGACAATTCACTACAATTAGTCTTTACTGTCAACATTCAATGTTCTGAGTACGAAATTGTTAACAATCTTATAAGCCGCGGCTAGCGCCTTTGTCCTTCGCCGCAGAGAGTCAATCATGTCGCAAGCTATGGATCGCAAGTCGGATCGCAATCTATCGCAACGCATTGCCGAAACGGTGGGGGGCGGATTATTCGCGGCCAGTTACCGGCGCAGGCGCGGGTGCTCGAAGTGCAGCTGGCGGAAGAGTTGGGTGTCAGTCGAGGGCCGGTGCGGGAGGCGCTACGGATTCTCGAAAAGTGGCGCTTGCTGCGGATACTGCCACGGCGCGGCGCGGTGGTGGCCGATATGTCGGCAAAGGATGTGGTCGATCTTTACGAAATCGTCACGCCGTTATACGAGCTCTTGAGTCGTAGAACCGCCGCCAACTGGACGCCGGCGACCTTAACGCCGATCTATACCGTTACCGAACAGTTGATTTCGTGCGCCGAATCGGGCGATGCGGACGGTTACTACGAAAACGTCTTGGCCTTCGGGCGCGCCTGTGCGCCGGTGGCCGGCAATCCGTTGTTAACGGAAATGATGGCGGATTTCGAGCCGACGTTGCGCCGCGTGCACTATCTCTCGCGGCGCCGGCGAGTCGAAGCAATGCCGCAGCATTTGGAGCTGTTGCGGCGGATGATGCGGCATGTAACGGACCGCGAAGCGGTGGAAGCGGCCGCGATGATTCGGCGGATTGCCGATTTGGAATTGCGGGCGGCGCTGGACGCCTTGACGCCGGCGTGATGCCGGCGCCCCCGGCAAAGGCCCGGGGGCGTTGCGGTAGAGAAGCTTACTCGACGCTGACCGGAATCTTGCCGATCTTGGCACGCCATTGGGCCGGGCCGGTTTCATGAACGGATTCGCCCTGACTGTCGACGGCGACCGTCACCGGCATGTCCTCCACCTCGAACTCGTGAATCGCTTCCATCCCGAGATCTTCGAAGGCGACCACCCGCGATTTACGGATGGCCTTGGAGACGAGGTAAGCCGCGCCGCCAACGGCCATCAAATAAACCGCTTTGTGGCGTTTGATGGCTTCGACAGCGGCCGGGCCGCGTTCGGCTTTGCCGACCATGCCGAGCAGGCCGGTTTGCGCGAGCATCATCTCGGTGAACTTGTCCATCCTGGTTGCGGTGGTGGGGCCTGCGGGGCCGACGACTTCGTCGCGCACCGGATCGACCGGGCCGACGTAGTAAATGAATTTGTTACGGAAGTCGACGCCTTCCGGTAGCGGCTCGCCCTTGGCGAACATGTCGGCGATGCGCTTATGAGCGGCGTCGCGCCCAGTTAGCATCTTGCCGGAAATGAGCAAGGTTTCGCCTGGCTTCCAGCTCTGTACCTCTGCCGGGGTGACCGTATCCAGATTGACGCGGCGTGCCCCGTCGCCGGCGCTGGCGGTGATCTGCGGCCAGTCGTTAAGGTTCGGCGGCGTTAATTCGGCCGGACCGCTACCGTCGAGCACGAAATGCGCGTGACGGGTCGCGGCGCAGTTCGGAATCATGGCAACCGGCAGGTTGGCGGCATGGGTCGGGTAGTCGCGGATTTTGACGTCGAGTACCGTGGTGAGCCCGCCTAAGCCCTGAGCGCCGATGCCGAGCTGGTTAACTTTTTCAAAGATTTCCAATCGCAGTTCTTCGGCGCGGTTTTGCGGGCCGCGTGCTTTCAACTCATGGATATCGATGGTTTCCATGCAGGCTTCTTTCGCCAACACCATCGCTTTTTCCGCTGTGCCGCCGATGCCAATGCCGAGAATGCCAGGCGGGCACCAGCCGGCTCCCATTGTCGGCACGGTCTTTAAGACCCAATCGACGATACTGTCGGAGGGGTTAAGCATTACAAACTTCGACTTGGCTTCCGAGCCGCCGCCCTTGGCGGCGACCATAACGTCGACCGTATTGCCCGGTACGATTTGGGTGTGGACAACGGCGGGGGTGTTATCGCGCGTGTTCTGCCGTTTGCCGGCCGGGTCGGCCAGGACCGAAGCCCGTAGAACGTTGTCCGGGTGATTGTAGGCGCGACGAACGCCTTCGTTGATCATGTCCTCAACGCCCATCGTGGCATCCCAGCGTACATCCATACCGATTTTCAACAGCACGGTGACGATGCCGGTGTCCTGGCAAATCGGCCGTCGGCCTTCGGCACACATCCGCGAATTGGTAAGAATTTGCGCCATGGCGTCCCGAGCGGCGGGGGATTCCTCGCGCTCGTACGCCTCGGTAACCGCTTTCACAAAGTCCGTCGGGTGATAATAGGAAATGTACTGAAGTGCGTCGGCGATACTTTGGATGAAATCATCCTGGCGAATCGTAGTCATGCTCGGAACTCTCCTGCCTATGCCAGGGCGCAACGGGTCGGGAAGGGCGGACCCAAAGCCCCATTTGAAGTCGGGCAACGTTATACCACAGCAGCGGCAAGACTGCCGCCTATTCCTTAGGGCGGGAAAATAGCCGATAAATCAATAGCCCGTCTTTACTGTTGTTAAAGAAGGTTTATAATGGCAACAAAATGTCACCAAATAATAATGTAGTGGAACGTTAACGCGAGGGGGCGAAGCGTTCCTCGTCGCCGGCGGGGTTGTCGTCGGGCGATACGTCGATAAGGATTCAAGGATGGCCGTTACCTGCCTGCATGCGGTTGTTTATACCGCTCCGCCTGTATTTATTACCGAATCAGCGTTCGTATTACCCCAACACCGAGTTTTTAGGGCTCCTGGTCGGTGCTTTAAGGGCGCGCTGGGTGCTCGCCGGCCCCGGCGGATGACCGCGTAAGAGGCGGTTATTGCCCAGCAAGGGAGAGCTCTATGAGACATTCGCTATCTCGCATCGCCCATCGCCTGCATTTTCATCTTTCTCGGCCGGGACAGAAAAAGTTCGATCGGGCCTTACGCCAGGTTCGGGAAACGCAAGAGTGGATTTTTAGAAGCCAGCTTAGACGTAGCGCTGCAACGGAGGCCGGGCACGCCTTAGGGTTGCGGGAGGATATGTCGCTTGAGGCGTTTCAGGAGGCTGTGCCGTTAACGGACTACGAATACTGGCGGGGTGCGGTTGAGCGCCAGTGGCAACAAGGGCATAACGTGCTCACGGGCGAGGTCTGCGGCCGGTATCAGCCGAGCGGCAGCTCAGAGGAAGCGGTTAAGTGGATTCCTTATGGGCCAACGGTACTACATCAGATAGAGGCGGCGGTCGATCCCTGGCTCAGCGAGCTGTATAACCAAGAGCCTCGGCTGCGGGTCGGCAAGCATTTTTGGTCGTTCCCTTGGGTGCCCGCCGATTATGCCGGACGAGTCGGCAACCTACATGAGCATGTGGGATTGTCGTTAGCCAAGCGCCGCGTCCTCGCCGCGACCTCGGTCGTTCCCCCTTGGATGGTTTACACGTCGAGGTACGACGCGTTCATCCTGGCGAATCTTTGCCAGCTCGCCGCCGCTCGCGATTTATCGTTTCTGTCCGTATGGAGTCCGGTGTTTGCGCTGGATTTACTGGAGGCGCTGTCGCAGCGACGCGATGAAGTGGCAGCCGTATTGAATGGAACGGAGACACTTGTCGATACCGCCGGCCATCCGCTTAATGCGCAAGCCGCCGCGTTGTTGCAGGAGTGGGACGGGCATTTAAGCCCTGAATTTCTTCGTGAGTTGTGGCCGAGCCTGGGAGTCGTCAGCGCCTCGGATGGTGCCGCGGCCGCGCCTTGGGCAGACGCCGTGCGGGCGCTGTTGCCGGCTGTCCGTTTTCAAGGCAAAGGCTTGTGGGGGCCGGAAGGCGTGGTTACCCTTCCGTACCGCGGCAGCTACCCGTTGGCGGTGCGGAGTCACTTCTACGAATTCGTCGATTTGGACTCGGAGGCGGTTGTGCCTGCTTGGCAGCTGGAGCAGGGGCAAGAAGTGCGGCCGGTCTTGACTACGGCTAGCGGTTTGCTGCGCTATGCCCTGCCGGATCGCTTGTTGGTGTCCGGCTTTATGCAGGAGTGTCCTACCTTTACCTACTTGGGGCGTGCCGGCAGCGTCGATATTGTTGGCGAGCGTTTGAATCCGACCGTGGCCGAAACCTTATTGAGCAGTCTCCATAACATGCCGGCACGAAAGCCGCTTACCTTGATAGGGGTCGATGCCGGGCGACCGGCAAAACGGCCTTTTTACCTTGTGCTTTGCGAGGGGAGCGAAAATGCCGCGAGCGACCAACAGTTGGCCGCTCGCCTAGAAATCCAGCTTCGCGAGCACTTTCACTACGATTTAGCCCGGGATCTTGGGCATCTCGCACCCCTACAATGTTTTACGACGCGGCAAGCGCGGGCGATTATCCGTTACTTTGGCGAGCGCAAAAACCGTATCGTCGGCGATACCAGACCCGAGCCGCTGATCCATTGGGAGGGCGATTTGCACCCGCTTTTGGAAGCCTTCCTCGCTCAGGACGCTGCGGCTTGACCGGCGCTTAGCTCTACGCGGTCCAGTGCTTCGGTAAGGGTCCGCACCACCCGCTCCTGAGTCGCCTCCGGCATATTCGGCCAAATGGGCAAGCTGAGCACTTCGTCGGCCGCCGCCTCCGCTGCCGGCAGGGTCGCGCGCTGGTGACGATAGGGAGGTTGGCGATGCAGCGGGAGCGGATAATAGATTCCCGCATTAATCCCGGCTTTACGCAAAGTCTGGATCACACTGTCGCGATGCCCGTAGCCTACCCGAACCGTGTACTGGTGAAACACGTGGCTCTCCGCCGTTGCCGCATAGGGCAGACGCAAGCCAGGTTCGTGTTGCAACCAGCTTGAATAGCGAGCGGCCACCTTGCGCCGCAGGTCGTTCCACTCTTCGATATGCGGTAGTTTGACGCGCAGCAAGGCGGCTTGCATGGCATCGAGCCGCGAGTTGAAGCCGATTTCATCGTGCAGACCGCCGCCGCGATTAGCATGATCGCGCAGGCGGCGGCAGCGGTCGGCAAGATCGTCACGCTGGGTGGTGATCATGCCGCCGTCGCCGAAACCGCCCAGGTTCTTGGTCGGATAGAACGAGAAAGCGCCGATATCGCCAAGGCTGCCTAAGCGAGCGCCGTTGTGGCTACAGCCGAAGGCTTGTGCAACGTCTTCGACGATAGATAAGCCGTGGCGAGCGGCAATGGTTTTTAAGGCGCTCATGTCCACGGCTTGCCCATACAAATGGACCGGTAGCAGGCAGCGGGTGCGCTCGTTGATCGCCGCTTCGACCTGGCCGACGTCAAGATTAAAGGTTGTCGGGTCGATGTCCACGAATCGCGGCTCGGCGCCGAGTCGGCTGATAGCCTCGGCGGTGCCGAAAAAGGTAAACGGCGAGGTGATGACTTCATCGCCTGGGCCGACATCGAGCGCAGCAAGTCCGATAATCAGGGCATCGGTGCCGCTATTGACGCCGATAGCGTGACGAACGCCGAGGTAACTCGCAATCGCGTCCTCAAAGGCGGCTACCTCTTGCCCCAAAACATAGGCGCCGGAATGCAGTACGCGCATGATGGCGTCTTGTAACGCGTTCGCGAGCGGGCGGTCTTGAGCGCTTGGGTCATAAATGGGGATCGAGTTAGAAATTGCACTCATAAAAGTTCTCCGGTGCGGTGCTTGACCAGCTTCAGCGGAACCCGCTCGCGATGCCCTTGTTGGCGGGCGGCTTGAGTCCGGAGTTGTTCGCTCGCGGCTGCGATAACACGGACGACATCGACCGCATATTGATTGTCGGCCAGTTGCAGGCGGCGTTGCCGCACGCAGTCGAGGAAGTGTTCCAGCTCCAGCTTCAGAGGCTCGCCGTGGCCTTCGCACAGCAGCTCCGAACCTTCGTCGCGGACATCCAGGTCGTTGCCGATGCCTTTGTAATGGCGGGTGACGGTCTGGTCGATTTCGTCGTAAACCAATATCCCCTCGGTGCCGAGGATGGTCAGGCTGCGCCGCTTAGTCGGCCACCACCAGGAAACGTGCAAATGGCTTTGGATACCGCCCGGATACCCCAGGTGCAGGTGCACATCGTCTTCGATGTGATCCTGGTGGACGCATTGGCCATGCACCCGGAGCTCGTGCGGTAAGCTATCGAGTAGGTAGAGCTGGACGGCGACATCGTGCGAGCCGAGGCACCACAAGGCGTTTTCGTAGTCGCGGACACGACCGAGATTCAGCCGCTCCTGATGGATGCTACGAATGGTGCCGAGCCGCCCTTCGCGTAGGTAATCGCGTATCCATTGAACGGCCGGTTGAAAAAGAACCAGATGGCCAACCACCAAAATGCGCCCGAGCCGGCTGGCTAGCGCTTGCAACTCCTCGGCCTTGGCGAGGTTGGTCGTGAGCGGCTTTTCCACAAAGACGTCTTTTCCGCTCAGCAGTGCCGCTTTTACAACCTCATAGTGAGATTTGACCGGCGTCGCCACGGCGACGGCATCGACCTCGCTGGCGAGCAAGGCCTGCATGTCCCGATGGCAGGGTATATCCGGGTAAGTTTGGCGAAGTGCCTGGCAGCGTTGCGGGCAGTTGTCCGCGATGCCGCCGAGGACGCCAAGCTGGTGAAAATTACGAACGAGATTGCTACCCCAGGCGCCGGCCCCGATAACGCCCACTCGCACGTGGCGGCGACTCGAGCCGGTACAAGCCACTGTAGGCTTTTTGTGCTTGTTCTCAGGCATGTGCATCCTTTTTCCATGCCGCCGTTTCCCGTTGTGTAATGTGGTAAACGGCTGTTCTATCCTTGACGGGCAGCGCGTGCTCCAGCCCGAAGCTAAGCTGTTCGGGTCGGAACATGCCAACGCCCCATCCCGTTTCGGTAGCAGGTGCGTATTCCATGCAACCGCGTCCCGGGCCGTGGCGTGATCTTGCCGCGACGCTGACCGGTAGCCATGGCTTAGGCAGTCGTTGCTTACCAGCCTTATAGGACTGTGCTCTACTATACTTAAGGCGCCTGGCCCGTTTCCAGCTTTTCCGTCGCGGGCGACTGGATCTATGGTGACGCCCGCCGTAGCGCCGGCGTCACCATAGGGGGCTAGTGTTTTCTTAAGCTTGCCGGGCGGCGCTGCATGGAAGGTGCCGTATCGGCTCGGCGCTCCATTCGCCGGGCCTTACCTTAAAGGCGGCGCGAGTACGCATCGTTCAGCGCCTTACGATTCTTATGCTTGCGTTCGTACTGCTGCAATTGCCGGATGGCGTCCTTGTCCAGGTTATCGAGACGCTGCTTAATCTCTTCGGCGGTGAGGTCGTCGTAGCCCTGAATGGGAAAGCCGCCGTTTTGACTTTGAGCCTGCTTGGTTGCCGTTTGCGCCGTTTCTTGTGCGTGCTCGACGGTTTTTCCGCACTGGAACGAATTACCCGCAACCCTTGATTGGTTACATCCTGGCTGATCGACATTAGTTGCTGCGTATCTTCGGCAAGCTTGCGCCCAAGCTCCTCCGTTGCCCGGCTCTGATTCGCAAGATACTCCCGTAGGCTACGAGCGTCATGGACTTCCATCGCCTCGCGTAGCTGGCGCATCGTGTAGAGGGTGTAAGACTGCACTATTTCCAGCTGATAGTCGCTGAAGCGCTCCATGCTGTCGATCATTAAGCTTCCGAATTGACGCATCGGCGTCATCATATCGCCCCATTGCCGCATAGGCATCATGACGGCGTCCATGTGAGGGCTAGTCTCCTGAGACGGATTAGGCTGCATTTCTCGTACTCCCTGCCATGAGTAAGGAAACGGCAAATAACACTCGGATGTGCCGTAAGACGCTCAGAAGTTGGAGGCAAGTGCGATTTCGATCAAGGTTACGAAAGGAAATTGTTCAGCACTCCCTAAAAAGCAGAATAGGGTTACCGACGGTGTTGTTCAAACCGGATGCTCGTTGTCGGCGCAGGTTAGTCCGCCATCGCTGTTTCGTAACGCTGGAATACGCAGCAAACCACCCCGAACATTATAGACAGTCGAATCCGAGGAAGCCGCCGGTGTGAGCGCGCCGTTGCGCGCCACCGGCGGCCATAGGAATAGCGGCATGACGCGTATCAAACGGTATCCGGTAGCACCGCAACCGGAGCAGTTTCAAGCGGCGCTGGCTGCTCGTGCCGCCGAGAGGCGAAGCGAAGACGGGTACGTATTCTATCGTCTACGTACGGATTTTCACGGCATGCCACGGGGAGCCGTCATGATGGAAGGGCATGTCGTGCCGGCTTATCCCAGCGTGGCGCGGGTATTTGCGCTGGCGGCCGGGGTGCGGCAGGCGTTTCGCGAGCCATTCTACGCGGAAGAGAAAATCGACGGTTATAACGTACGCATCTTTCGGGTCGGCGAGGCGCTTGTTCCCGTTACGCGTAGCGGCGTGGTCTGCCCGTTTACGCGCGATCGGTTGCCGGATTTGCTGGATACGCAGGCCCTGAATAGCTTGTTCGATGCCCATCCCGATCTTGTGCTCTGCGCGGAGGTGGCGGGCAAGGGAAACCCGTACATGCCAACGTTAATCGATCGCTGGGGCGAGGATGTGCAATTGTTCTGCTTCGACCTGATGCGATTTGGCGAGCAACGCTTTTTGCCGGTTGCCGAGCGTCGGACCGTACTGGAGCGGTACGATATCCCCCAGACGCCGCTGCTCGGACGTTATAGCCGCGACGACCTGACTCCGTTGGGCGAGGCGTTACTCCGACTCGATAGTGAAGGGGCGGAGGGGGCCGTACTGAAACCGCCGGCGGACGGCTTGCGCGTTAAGTACGTAACGCCATCGATTAACCTGACCGATATCGTGAGCGATGCGGCGTTGGAGCTGGAGCTGCCGGGAGAGTTCTTTACCCACCGCATCGTGCGTATGGTCATGGCCTTGCGCGAGTTGGGCCAACGGGCGCGATTGGATGGGTTAGCCGGGGAGTTAGGAGAAGCGTTAATTCAAGGGTTTAACCAAGCTTTGGACGATGTCGAGCATGGCGAGCGAGTCGGGCGAACATTTCGGGTACGGCTTCGCCACGCCAGCAGTTGCGATGCGTTACTGGCGCATCTCGGTTATCGCTCCAGTACGATCGACGTTGTCGAGCAATCGCGGCGTTGGGACGGCAGCCACTACGAGCTGACGTTTCGCAAGATCTTTCGTAAATCCAGCGATCGCTTACGGACCTTGCTCGGCGGCGGACCGGTTTTCGATTAACCGCCTTGGCTGTCTGTTCCGCCGCGACGGGAAGTGCGGGTTTTCGGATTTAGGCGTTGCTTGCGCGGTTATCGTCCGAAAGCCGCTCTAAAATGCCGCGCAACGCACGCGGCTCGATCAAGCGCAGGCCGATCCGTTCGGCCCAGCGCATAAGGCCGGTATCGGCGGAGCAAACGGCTGCCCCGAGTTCGTGGGCGAGGAGGATAACATCCAAGTCCTCGGTCGAATCCAACAGCCCGGTCCGTAACGCTTCCCGGTAACGATCCCTAAGCCGGGTAATGGTTTTTTCGACGCTGCTGGGTTTGACTTCGCGCACCGCTTTTTCCGCCACCCGCAGCCCGCGATCGACGCGGGTGCGAATGTCGTCGATCAGCTCGTACAAATAATTGCCGGGGACGGTGATCTCGTCGCGGGTGGGCGCCTTGAGGCAAAGCACGAATTGGAAGTCGGAGGGCAAGCGGTCACGGTCGACGAAGGTTTGGAGTTCGGCAAAACCGAAGGGGGCATATAAAAGGTGGCGCGGTTATCGACCTGGCGCGCCAAGTCGACGAAGACATCGAGTGCCGTCGCCGCATCGGGGCCGAACGCCTCGGCGACGGCGGGGTTGCTGAAAACGCTGGTATCGAGCACCACGGGTTGCGGTTTGGTCGAATTCATCGTTGCCTCGTGTTGTCCCATATAAATGAATATGGCGCCGGTCGTCCCGTCCCATAAATTTGCTTCCCTCAGGGGTGGCGGTGGCGGGCAAGCTGCGCGAACAGGCTTGGGGCGCGGTCTGCGCCATCGGGGCGGATTGCAGAAGGAGTTAGCTGTGGCGGTAGAGGCAAACGAGTTGGTACGGCTGAGCCGGTCGATCGAGCGGCTCCAGGCATTTGTGCGTGCTCACCCGCGGTTGTTGCTGATTACGGGGGCCGGTTGCAGTACCGATTCGGGCATTCCCGATTACCGAGACGGCGACGGGCGTTGGAAGCGCAAGCAGCCGATTCAGTTTCAGGATTTCCTAAGGAGCGAGTCCAGTCGGCGGCGCTATTGGGCGCGTAGTCTGGTGGGGTGGCCGGCGATGGCCGCCGCCGCACCGAATCGCATTCATCGCACCGTTGCCGCCATGGAGCAGGCGGGTCAGGCCTGGTGGACGGTGACACAGAACGTCGACGGTTTGCACCAGCGTGCCGGTAGTCGCAAAGTCACGGATCTGCATGGTCGTCTGGACTCCGTGACTTGCTTATCTTGCGGCGCGCGTAAAGCGCGTTGCCTATTCCAAACCGAACTGTTGGATCTTAACCCCGCCTGGCGCGATGCGGACGTCGCTGCCACGCCGGTGCCCATCGCGCCGGACGGCGATGCCGACTTGGAGCGCGCCGATTTCGACCGCTTCGAGATTCCCTGCTGCGAGCGATGCGGCGGAGTGTGGAAGCCCGATGTGGTCTTCTTCGGCGAGAATGTACCCAAACCCCGGGTGGCCGATGTGTTCGCTAAATTGCACGAGGTCGACGCGGTACTGGTTCTGGGGTCGTCGCTTATGGTGTGGTCGTCGTTTCGGTTCGTGCGTGCCGCCGTCGAGGCCGGCCAGCCCGTGGCGGCGGTGAATCTTGGGCGCACGCGCGCCGATGCGGCGCTGTCGCTGAAGGTCGAGGCGCCCGCCGCGGAGGTTTTACCCTGTCTGGTAGAACAGCCAGCTTAAAGCGTCCAATGGATGTGTCGTTGATACTCGTATAAGAAATTTTGAATGATGCGCTCCTTGCTAAAGTCGGTGACATCCCGGTGTAGCGGGCCTTCTCGAACCAAGGCTTCGGCGCGATAAACGTGCCCGTAGGCGTCTTCCAAGGGGAGCATGGGAAAGGCGAAGTTACCCTTGTGATAGCGGCGTGCTTTGATCGCGTAATAAAACTCTTCGTCGTCGTCGCGAAAAACGGTGATGGTGGCCGCGTCCTGGGCGGCGGTCACCTCGACTTTGCGGTCGTGTTTCTCCAGCTCGCTCTTTAGGTCGGCAAAGGCGGCCGCCGCAGTGCTCCGGATGAACTGCTCGACCCGGCGATGGCGCTCCTCCGCCGTTTCGCGTCGTCTACTTTGCCGAAGCTCGCGAAAGATCTCGTCCAGTCGTTGCCGCCAAGCCATGCGCAATACCCTCCTTGGTCAATCCCATTTCTCGTCGCCGTATAGGTTGGGGTGTCGTCCGGGCGTGAGGGGTTCGCTGCGTAACGAACGGTGCAAGCTATAGCACATGAACAGCAGCACGACCGTGAACGGCAGTGCCGTTGTGACGGCTGCGGTTTGCAGCGCCAACAGGCCCCCGGTGAGTAATAAAATTGCCGCGACCACCCCTTCCAACACGGCCCAGAATAGGCGCTGAATCGTCGGCGACTGGGCGTGTCCGCCGGAGGCAAGAATGTCGATGACCAACGAGCCGGAGTCGGAAGAGGTGACGAAGAAGGTCAGGACAACGATCGTAGCGATACTCGACGTGAGCATCGCGAAGGGGAAGTCCTGGAGCAGGGCGAATAACGCCAGCGGTAAGTTGTCTTCGACAATCTGTACCAGCCCGCCCTCGCCGAACAGTTCGATATGGAGTGCCGTACCGCCGAAAATTGCCATCCAGGCAAAGGTCAGCAGGGTCGGAACTAACAGCACGCCGAGGATGAATTCGCGAATTGTCCGGCCGCGCGATATCCGCGCGATGAACATGCCGACGAATGGCGACCATGCGATCCACCAACCCCAATAGAACAACGTCCACTCGGCTTGCCATTCTTTATCGCCAAAAGCGTTCAGCCACACGGTGGTTTCGAGCAAGCGTTGTAGGTAGAAGCCGGTGGTTTGCACCACGTTGTCGACGATAAACATCGTCGGACCTATCGCCAGGACTAGCAAGGCCAGCAAAAGCCCGAGGCTTAAGTTGAACTCGCTAAGGCGACGGATGCCTCGGTCGAGGCCCAGCACGACCGATAAGGTGGCGATGGCCGTGATAATGGCAATGAGCGCGATCTGGATCGGAATGCTTTCGGCGAGGCCGAACAGATAATTCAGCCCGGCGTTGATCTGCATAACGCCAAGCCCCAGCGACGTCGCAATGCCGAACATCGTGCCGAATACCGCAAGAATATCGATCAAATTGCCGATAGGGCCGTAAATGCGCGGTCCGAGGAGCGGATAGAAGGCGGAACGAATGGCTAACGGTAACCCCCGGCGAAAGCTGAAGTACGCCAGCGACAGCCCGACGATGATGTAAATGCCCCAGGCATGCAGGCCCCAGTGAAAGTAAGTTAAGCGCAGTGCATTTTGCGCGGCAGCGACGGTACCGCCTGCCTCCACAGGCGGTTCGGCGAAATGCGAAATCGGTTCGGCAACGCTGAAGAACAAAAGGCCGATGCCCATGCCGGCGCTGAACAGCATCGCAAACCAAGTGCCGTAACTGTAATCGGGCTCGGAGTCGTTGCCGCCCAGGCGAATGCTGCCGTAGCGGCTAAACATAAGAATGACGACGAAGATAAGAAAGAAGGTTACCGCTATGACATAGAACCAGCCGAAATAAGTTATCAGGATGTTCTGAATTACTCCGAAGGCCCGGCCGGTGTGCTCGGTAAAGCGTGCTCCGACAACGACGAACAGCAGAATGACCGCGAGCGACACGAAAAAACGGTGGGATTAATCTTCAAGCCCCAGCGTTCGCCGACAGCCATGGCGGGTATCCTTACTGAACCTCCATTGCGTCAGTAAATAAGGGTTTTCTAACTCAAAGAATAGACTTGTATAAGCGTTTTGATGTGTTTGGCGACGCCGCGCAGCCTGGGCCGGGGTTATCGGCCCAGGCTGCGCGACCTGCCGCTATTCGGCGTTGTGCCCCCGATGGTGGCGGGGGCCCGGCCGGTGGTGGCGGGGGCCCGGCCGGTGGTGGCGGCGCTCGCTGAGCTTCGCCTTCTGCTCGTCGGTCAGTACTTCTTGTACCGTGGCGCGCACTCGGGCGCCCAATACCGTGGCTTCGGCAACCAATTCGCCGAGCTTTTCCGCTTCGCTGCGAACGGCCGTTTCGTCAAACCCGGACTGCGTGTGCTCGCCAATCGTGCGGTATTGCTCGCGTATTTGCTGGTGCAGCGCGTGCAACTCCGGGCGTGCGCTGTCGAGGATCGCTTGGATTTGCTCCTGTTGCGTCTCCGTCAATTCCAGATGCCGGCTCAGGCGCTCAAAGCCTTTCGGGTGCATCGGCATGCCGCTGGCGGCAAAGTTTTTCGCGCCGGTCGGCGCTTCGGCCGCTACCGTAGCGTTGATGCCGAGGGAGAGAACTAAGGCCGTGCCGAGGCCGGCAGCGTAGCGTTTCATCCGATTCATACAGCGACTCCTTGGTCGGAACAGGTTTTGCCTGAGCTTCAGTCTACGCAGCTGCATCGTTATTGCGGGTAGCGAGAGTGCAAGGCTTCTGTAAAGAAATGTTACGGAGCCGGTTTGGCACTGCGGTCTGCCGGGCCGCTATGGCAAAATCGAAGGCATCTGCTGGGAGAACCGAGAACGCTATGCCGAAGCTGTTACTGGTCGACGACGACGTCGAGCTGTGCCGAATGCTCACCGAATACTTAGAAGGCGAGGGTTTCGCCGTCGATAGCGTGCATACGGGGCGGGCTGCATTGGCGCAGGCCCAAAGCGGCGATTACGACGCCCTTGTGCTGGATGTCATGTTGCCCGAGCTGAGCGGCTTCGACGTCCTGCGGGAGCTGCGCAAAACCGACGCGACGCCGGTATTGATGTTGACGGCACGAGGCGAGGACGTCGATACGGTCGTTGGCCTGGAGCTAGGGGCGGACGACTATTTGCCAAAGCCATGCAACCCCCGCGTGCTGGTGGCCCGTTTACGTGCTTTGCTGCGCCGTATCGGTAGTGGCGACGGGCGAGAAGCGAGCGTGCTGCATATCGGCGATGTCTATCTGGACATTGGGCGCCGCTACGTCGCGGTCGCGGAGCAGCCGGTCACGCTGACCGGAACCGAGTTTTCGCTATTGGAGCTATTGCTCCGCGAAGCAGGCACCGTGGTTTCCAAAGAAACGATCTCGCAGCAGTGCCTGGGGCGCCCCCTATTGCCGTACGACCGGAGTATCGATATGCATATCAGCCACTTACGGCGGAAGCTCGGGCCCTTGCCGGATGGCACGGCCCGTATCACCACGGTGCGCGGCGTCGGTTATCAATACTTGGCGGCTGCCGATGCGTAGTTTGTTTCTCAAGATTTTTCTTTGGTTTTGGGTGGCGATGCTGCTGATGGGGGGCACCCTGATATTGGCCCAGCGCTACTGGGCCGGGCCGAGCTTACCGACACCCAGCGCGATGGCCGCTTACGTGGCCGAGGCCGAACGCATGTTCGCCCATAAAGACTCGGAGGGAGTGCGGCTTTGGCTGCGGCGCCTAAACCGAGAGTCGGAGTTGCGGTTCTTCGTTATCGAGGAGCGGAGTCGGCTGTTCCCGGCGCAGCGGTTGCCGCGGCCTTTGCAAGAGCGCTTGGAAGCGGAATTAGATACCCGCCAAACGCGTGGCGGCCGCCCCCGTGCGGTGGCCGAAGCTTTTAAAGTCGACGGCCGCGAGTATCACTTGGTAGCGATGCTGCCGCACCACCGGTACCGCCTACAGGATTTGCCCGTCAGCTTGCGCTTAGGCGTCGCGTTGGCGGTGAGCGCCGCGATAAGCCTTTTACTCGCCGGCGTTATCAGCCGGCCTATCCGACGGATTCGTCTTGCCGCTCAGCGTTTGGCCGACGGCGAGTTAGAAGCTCGGGTACCGCCTTTGCGCGGCCGCGACGAAATTGCCGAACTCGGCCACGATTTCAACCTCATGGCCGAGCGCCTACAGCATTTGCTGGAAGTCCAAACGCAACTGTTGCGCGATGTTTCCCATGAGCTACGATCGCCGCTTAACCGCCTGCAAGTGGCTTTGGAATTGGCGCGCGGGGCGGCGGGTGCATCGGCGGGCACCTCGTTGGATCGCATCGAGCGGGAAGCCGAGCGGCTAAACGATTTGATTGGCCAGGTGCTGTCGTTGTCGCGGATGGAAACCGGGGCGGTCGAGCCGCGTTGGGCAGCGGTCGATATTTCCGGCTTAGTTCGGGATGTGGTCGATGATGCCGCATTCGAAGCGGGCGACCGCTTATCGCTTCAGTTCCAAGGGGCCGAAGGCATCAGCGCGACCGCCGATGCGGGGCTGCTGCACTCGGCGGTCGAGAATGTCGTGCGCAACGCTGTTCAGTACTCGCCGGAAGGCGGCCGAGTCGGCGTTGTGCTGAGGACAGACGGCGAGGCGATAAATATCACGGTGCTCGACGACGGCCCCGGCTTGCCCGAAGAGCAGCTAGAACGGGTATTCGAACCGTTTGTCCGCGTCTCGGCCGCTCGCGAGCGCAGCACCGGCGGCTACGGCTTGGGCTTAGCCATCGCCCGGCGCGCGCTGCGTATCCACGGCGGCGATATCGAGGCGGCGAACCGGCCGGAGGGTGGCTTGGCCGTCAGCCTGCGGCTACCGCGCTCGCGGCCCAGCCGCGACACGAGTGTCGACAGCCCCTAATCCGGCTGCGGAGAATAATTTTTCAGCAGCCCGCTAAGCCCGAAGCAGTTCTGCGGCGGCAGGTAAGTAACATCGTCGCGGCGATAACACCGCCGCCGGCACCCCAGGCGTGAGCTTCGACGATGACATCGAAGGCGTGCGGCGAAGGCGCACTACCCCAGAGCTCCCACCCCAATTTAGCGGCGAGCAGAACCAGAAACAGCGCATTAAAACGCGGCTGCCGACGCAGACCGAGCAAGGCCCCGCCCGCCGCCAAGCCATGCAACACCCCGGAAAAGCCGGCATAGCCGACGATCTGCGGATGGATCAGCAGCAGAGCGAAAGCCACCGACAAAGCGCTCCAAATGCCGATAAACATGCCGTTGAACGTACGCAACTGCTCGCTCCAGAGCAGCCAGATTAGTATCAGGCCGGCGGCATTAAGGCTTACGTGAGCAAGGTCGATATGCACGAACTGCCCCGACAGGAGCAGCCAGTAGCGGCCGTCCAAGACCGCATCGCGGCGGTAGCTTAACGATGCGCCAAGATCCAGGCCGTACGCCGCCAAAAGCAGCGCACCGAGGCCGAGCGGGAGTATGAGGCGGGGCAAAGCCTCCTGGGCGCGCATGGCAATCACCGACGACGGCGCCCTACAGCGAGCAGGATTAACGCCAACACGACGCCGTAACTAAGGCTGCCGTAGCCGGCGCGCACCTGCTCCGGTTCCAGATGAGCGGCGATCCAGTCGGTGTATTGGGTGAGGTCCGTGTAAACGCCGTACAGCCCCTCGGTTGCGCATCGCTCCGGACCCCAACTGACTACGCCCACCAATACGTAAGCCTGGCCGTCGTGCACCATCAGCGGGCCGCCGCTATCGCCCCGGCAGGAGTCTCTCTGCTGATAATATTCCACCTCGTAGCCTGCACACAGCATTCGGTCGGTGATGGGCGGGTAGGCCGGGTCGGCATTGTTGAAGTCTTGGCGGCAGCGGCCACGGTCGATCAATCTAAGCTCGGCTTCCTGTAAGCGGAAGGGGCGGCTGCCTTGGTTACTCGTTACACCCCAGCCGATGACCGTCGCATGCCGCCCCGTTTGGTCGGTCGGCCGTGCAAATTCCGCCTCCCCGATACGCATCGGCGGGCCGTTGAACGTATCCGCCAATTTCAACAGGGCGAGATCGTGGGCCAGGGTGCCGGGGTGGTAGCGCGGGTGTAGCCACACGCCGATAACGCGCAAACGCTCGCCGCCCAGGAGGAGGGAGTGCGTTTGGCTCAATACCTCGATATCCCAGGGCGCTCGTCGCTCGACGCAATGAGCCGCCGTGATGACCCAGCGCGGCGCGATTAAGGTACCGCCGCAGAAATAACCGCCGTAGGTGCTCGCCCAGCCGGTGTCGATCAGGCCGACATGGGCCGGCCAGGCGGCTTCCTCGGCATGATCGCCGCCGATGATGCGCGGCTGAATGCGCTCGCCGGCCAGCGTCTGGCTTGTCCAAGCGAGGAGCATCGCGGCCAGCCACAGCGACAACCGGCGACCAAAAAAAGGCGTGATTTTTCGTAGCGTCATGAAGGGTTGGTGGTTCCCGTTTTCGCTCAGGGTGCTAAGCTTTCCCGGCCTAAGAAAACGCCGAACGCTGCCGAGCCGGAAGCTGGCGGCAATGACGTCCGGCGCTTTCTTAACACCACAGCCGCAGTGACTGACAATAAACTAAGTGGATCGACCATGCAGCTGCTTTTATTGATTTCGCGCGGGATCGATGCCTTCACCGGCGCCGTTGGCCGTCTAATGGGATGGGCGGCGCTGCTGTTGGTATTGATTGGCGTTTATAACGCTATTACCCGCTATCTGGGGGCGATGTTCGGCGTGCAATTGGCCGGCAATGTTTGGATCGAAACCCAAACCTATCTGTTCAACCTGATTTTTCTGTTGGGGGCGGCGTACCTGCTGAGTCGCGACGGCCATATTCGCGTCGATGTACTGTCCAGTCGTTTTAGCGCCCGCACGCGCGCCTGGATCGATATCGTCGGTACGGTATTTCTGTTGCTGCCGTTTTGTTGGCTAGCGATCTACTACAGCTGGGACTATGTGTTGCGATCCTGGGCGGTGCTGGAGCAAAGCCCCAATCCCGGCGGTTTGCCCCGCTACCCGATCAAAACGGTTATTATCGTCGCCTTCGTGTTGCTGATGTTACAGGGCGTGAGCGAGGTGATTAAGCGCGTCGCCTTTCTGCGCGGTTGGCGGTCGACGCCGACGGATGCCGAGGGGGAGAAATCGTAATGGAGTATCTCGCTCTCTGGATGTTCGTCGTCCTCATCCTGCTCTTGCTTTCGGGCTACCCGGTAGCTTTTCCCTGGGCGGTACCGCCTTGCTGTTTACGCTGTTTGCGAGCGATCTGGTGCCGACCCTGCTCGGTATTTCCTACCCCTGGGATACGCCGATCCGCATGGCGCGACTTAACATACTGCCGCAGCGAATATTCGGCAGTGTGATGGACAATTACACCTTAGTGGCCGTGCCCTTCTTTATCTTCATGGGCGTCATGCTGGAAAAGTCCGGCTTGGCGGAAGAGCTATTGAAAACGATGGGGCGCCTATTCGGCGCCTTGCGCGGCGGCATGGCGATTTCCGTCGTCGTGGTGGGTGCTTTACTGGCGGCCTCGACCGGCGTTGTCGGCGCCTCGGTCGTCACCATGGCCGTACTGGCTTTGCCGGTGATGCTGAAGTACGGCTACGACAAAGCGTTCGCCAGCGGCGTGGTCGTCTCCTCCGGCACTTTAGGCCAGATTATCCCGCCGAGCATCGTTCTCATCATCTTAGCGGACCAAATGGGTATTTCGGTCGGCGACTTATTTTTAGGTGCGTTTATCCCCGGCTTATTGCTGGCGTTTATGTACATCCTATGGGTGGTTTGGGTCGCTTGGCGCCACCCGGCGGCGGCGCCGGCCATGCCGGTTGACGAGCGACCGGAGTGGGGGCGCGAGCTCGCCATGCTGGTTGTGCGCAGCTTAATACCGCCATTGGCACTCGTATTCGTTGTGCTGGGGACAATCTTCTTCGGCATCGCATCCGCCACAGAGGCCGGCGCCGCAGGTGCCTTAGGCGCGTTGATCCTAGCGGCCATCAATCGCCGTTTGAACATGGGCAATCTACGCGCGGCGATGGATCAGACCGTGCGGCTGACCAGCATGGTCTTCATGATTCTCGTCGCCGCCACCGTATTCATAATGGTATTCAATGCCTTGCGTGGCCCGCGCATCGTAGAAGAGCTGTTGCTGAACTTGCCGGGCGGCGAGTGGGGCTTTTTATTCTTTGTGATGCTGACCATCTTCGCGCTCGGCTTCTTCCTCGATTTTATCGAGATCTCCTTTATTGCGGTGCCTTTGGTCGTGCCGATCGCATTGAGCTTCGGATTAGACCCGCTCTGGTTAGGAGTGTTGATCGCTCTGAACTTGCAAGCGTCGTTCTTAACGCCGCCGTTCGGCTTCTCGCTGTTTTACCTAAAAGGCGTGGCGCCGCCTGGTGTCACCACATGGCATATTTATCGAGGCGTCGTCCCGTTTATATTGATACAGCTGTTGGCGCTGACGCTGGTTATTACGTTTCCGCAGTTAGCGTTGTGGTTGCCGGGGATGAGCATGACGCCGTAGGAGAGAGGCGGCTTTTTTGAAGCCGCCCGCAAGATGTTTAGTGAGATAAATGTCATTGGCCGGGCGGCGCTAATTGCACTTGCCTGCGGGGTCCCGCCCCCACGGACGCATAGAAGAACCGGATAAGGAAGATTGGCATGACGATGAAGCCATGGTTGGGAATATTGGGGGCGTTGTTATTAGCCGGCTGCGGGACGAGCGGTGAGCGGATTGACCCGGAGAACCTAAGCCCGGAGTTGCAGGCGCATGTGGACCGGACGCTGGAGAGCCTGGTGTTCGTCGAAGGTGGGACGTTCATGATGGGGGACGTCGGCTTTGAGCGGACGCTGTCGGACGGGACGGTGATTAATCGGTTTTGGACCGGGGATCGAGATACGCATCCGGCACATGAGGTGACCTTGGATAGTTACTCGATTCAGCGGTATGAAATTACTTATGAAGAGTACGACCTGTTCACAAAGACGAGCGGGCGCGAATTGGTTCGGGGGCACCGCTTGCACAATGAGAGTCGTGCTCCAAACCTTCCCGCATGGGGTATGGATTGGTACGACGCCCGCGCGTACTGCCACTGGTTAGGCGAACTCACAGGGCTGCCGTTTGATCTGCCGACCGAGGCGCAGTGGGAGTACGCGGCGCGGAGCCGCGGTAAGAACGTGCCGTATGCGACAGACGACGGCACCATCGACCGGGGGCGTAACTATCGTGGACCGGATACGCCGTCGGGTGAAACACCACCGGGTAGTTTTCCTCCTAATCCGCTCGGGTTGTATGACATGATGGGGAACGTGCCGGAGTGGGTCTTGGATTGGTATGGACCGTATACCGAGGAGCCGAAGCACAACCCGCAAGGGCCTGATGACGGTGCTCGGAAAGTGCAGCGCGGTGGAAGTTGGTTGGGCACCGCGGAATATAACATGGTATTCCGGCGTGCACCGCGTTCTCCTGATAACACCGGGGGAGGTGGTGGTATTCGTTGTGTGGTGAATCAAACAAGCCCGATTGAGGCCGGCCCGCTAGAGTAACCGTAAGACAGGAAGGCGGCGATGGCGCGGTACTCTGCGCGCGCCATCGCGACGGCCAGGAATGGCCCTTAAAAGCCGGTGGTTAGGTAAAGTCCTCCAGCCAACTAAGGAATTCACGTTTCTGACGGCCGTCGAGGAAGTCCATGATTTGCTGCTGGTTGGCCTCTGCCCGGTTCGCTTTTTCCGTCGCAGACCCGCCCGGTGTCACCGGGCCGATGTGCTCGAGAATCTCCTGGTATTCCCGTTTGCTGGTGACCAGGGTTTGCAGGAGGTAGAGGATGGCCGCCTCGCGGCGCTCGTTCCGACCGGGGCCGTATTGCAGGATGCCGCTGCTGCTGGGAATGAGTTGTACGTCTCGGAAGTTCCATCCGTCGCCGGTGTTCATGAGCCTATAAATCATTCGACCAATCGTGCGGCTTGGTAGGTTGCGGTTGAGGCGTAGCCGAAACCCAACATCTTCAAACGCTTGCTGAGCGGGAAGGGGGGATGCTGGGTTTCGCCGTTGGCTCAACCCAGCCTACAGTGCCGCATCCTCCGGGGGCGTTGTGCCTACAATCGGGTAATAAAGCCCTATACACTAGGGGCCAGCCTAGTGGACGCATAGAAGAATCGGATAAGGAAGATTGGCATGACGATGAAGCCATGGTT
>NZ_NFZV01000025.1 GCF_003399765.1 Alkalilimnicola ehrlichii
ATAGACGTTTTTACTTTTGCATCAGATGCTTACGCCGAATTGTGCGTATTCATGGGGTGCAGGTGGTCGGAGGTTCAAATCCTCTCACCCCGACCAAATTAAGCGATGAAAAAGGCCGGTTCCGAAAGGACCGGCCTTTTTCATTTCTGGAATACGGCACTTCTGGTTGTCAATTGAGGTTTCTTAAGGAAATACGGAATCTCCCTTGCCCCCTCTGGCGGCGAAGAAGGGCGAGGGGCATTCCGTATTTCCCTGCGGTTGATCAAGTTTCGACTAATCCTCCAGAGTCTGCCTTATTTCGCTCCTGTCAAAATCGGTTTATACGCCTTCACTTGCCCGCCACAACTCAACAGGAGCTGCGGCGAAAGCCTGGTCATAGGCTTCTAGCGCATACTCCCACCCCTTCGCACTTGTGCAAGCTGCTGATGGGTGAGCGCTGGCTACCAACTGTAGCGGTAGCCAGCGCTCACCGTGTGGCCTGAATCCTGAGAGATGAAGTTTAGCCGCGTGCTGTGGTTTCTTCCTTCGCCCCACCAATAATAGCCGCCAGCCAGCCTCACCATTGATTCGCTATCATCGCCTGTGGAGTCGCTCTAACCAAGCATGATCTCGAAAGTGTCTGGCAGGTACGCGAAGGTCTACGCCGAAGTCCATGCCGCTGCAATCACCCTTAACGCAAAGGCCGTCGATGCAGACCTCTGTCTCGGAAGACATGTGCCTCACCATCGGGAAAATGTCGATCTGCTCATCTACAGGAATAGGGAGTGAGGCACCGATTAAGACGGCGGCCCTCCCAACCTCTGCATTTGGTCCCTCATTGCCGCCAGTGGTTATTGGCCGCCGTAATGCGGCTGTTGCCTAATCTTCGCTGCATGGCGGCTCTACCCCAGAGGGTGTAGCTGCTTCAGTCGCACGGGTAGGTGATGGCCAATGCCTGCCACGTCGCGATCGCCGCCGGGGCGTTTTCTAACCTCGCGTTGCCGTCGACTGTATCCAGTACGGCAGTGACCATGTTGATCAGACGGGCTTCTTCAGGCTGACAATAAAGGTCTGGTGTCTCATTAACGGCTGCTGCGACGGAGGCGCCGGAATCAAACCCCATCAGGAAGTGGAAGCAAGATAGACTTTGTACCCTGTCTCCGTCTTGACCAGACCAGATGGCCTCGGTCTGCAGGCAGGTGCGTACAAGGTCCGCTCCGGTCTCGATGACTGATGCGGCTGCATGCCCGGAAGCAAGAGCTAAGAATAGAAGCGCAGAGACTGCTAGTTTTTCATGTTCCCCCAATGTAACCGTTAAGAAAAGTTGTTCTGGTGCCGGCTGTGCTTCCCAGGCACCAGCTAAGTGAACATGACGCCGTTAGACCAGTATGTTCTCGTTGATTTCTGCAATCTGGCGTCGTCCGTCGGTCCGGATCAACGAAGACTAGATCTCCATTCCCCTAGGAGTTATCTTCGCCGGGTTTTACCCCCGAACTCTCAACATAAGCGTGTACAGTTTATTATTCGCAGGACAGGATACCATTCCTGGGTATCACCTGGAGATTTCGTTTCAAGATTCGGGACTGCGTTCAATATCTGATAAAGTTTATTCTATAAGAACTCATTGCTTTGCCTCTTGTAGCACCGGGGAAATACGTGACTAACGAGAACCACTCGCAGACCGCCGCCTTTATCTGGTCGGTGGCTGACCTCCTGCGCGGCGATTTCAAACAGTCCCAGTACGGTCGAATCATCCTGCCGTTCACCCTGCTGCGGCGTATGGAGTGCGTGCTCGAATCGACCAAGGAGCGCGTGACCGCGGCGGCGCAGGCGCATGTCGATAAACCTGAGGCGGTGCGGGAGATGCTGCTGCTGCGCGAGGCGGGGCAGCAGTTCTTCAACGTCTCGCCGCTGTCGCTCGCCACGCTCTCCGACACGCAGACCATGGACGACCTCACCAGCTATGTGCAGTCGTTCAGCAAGGAGGCGCGGGAGATCTTCGAGCACTTCCACTTCGAGGACTTTGTCGAGCAGCTCAACGCCAACAATCTGCTCTACCAAGTAGTGCAGCGGTTCGCGGGCATAGACCTGAGCCCGAAGGCGATCAGCAACTTCGGCATGGGCATCATTTTGAAGAGCTGATCCGCAAGTTCGCCGAGTCGTCCAACGAGACGGCGGGCGAGCACTTCACCCCGCGCGACATCGTGCACCTTACTACTTCGCTCGTGCTCACAGGGCAGGACGAAAAGCTCAAGCCGAACGGCATCGTCACGATCTATGACCCGACTGCCGGCACCGGCGGATTCCTGTCCGAGGGCGATGAATACATCCAGCAGGTGAGCGACAACGTCAGCGTCGCGCTGCACGGTCAGGAGCTCAACCCCGAGTCCTACGCCATCTGCAAGGCGGACATGCTCATCAAGGGCCAGGACATTGCCAACATCAAACTTGGCAACACGCTCTCCGACGACCACCACGCCGGCGCCCGCTTCGACTTCATGCTCTCCAATCCGCCGTTCGGGGTGGACTGGAAGAAGGTGCAGAAGCAGGTCAGCGACGAGCACAAGTTCAAGGGGCACGACGGCCGCTTCGGACCGGGGCTGCCGCGGGTGTCGGATGGCTCGCTGCTGTTCCTGCTGCACCTGGTCAGCAAGATGCGCGACCCGCGTGAGGGCGGCTCCCGCATCGGCATTATCCTTAACGGCTCGCCGCTGTTCACCGGCGGCGCCGGCAGCGGCGAGTCCGAGATCCGGCGTTACCTGCTGCAGCAGGATCTAGTCGAGGCGATCATCGCCCTGCCCACGGACATGTTCTACAACACCGGCATCGCCACCTACGTCTGGGTGCTTTCCAACAACAAGCCGGTGGGGCGCCAGAGAAAGGTGCAGCTCATCAACGCCGGCGGTCGTTTCAGCAAGATGCGCAAGTCGCTCGGCAGCAAGCGTAACTTCCTCGACGAGGCGCAGATCAACGCTATCGTTAGGCTCTACGGCGCCTTTGAGGAGAACGAGGAGAGCAAAATCTTCCCGCTCGACGCCTTTGGCTACCGCCGCATCACCGTCGAGCGCCCGCTGCGGCTGAACTTCCAGGCCAGCCCCGAGCGTATCCGCCGCATCCTCGACGAAAAACCCATCCAGAAGCTGGACGACATCACGCGCGCCACGCTGTTGGCTGCCTGCGAGGATCTCGACGGCGACCGGCTCTACCGCAACCGCGACGCCTTTAACCGCGACTTGAAACAGGCACTCAAGGCGCGCGACGTCAAGCTTGCCGCGCCGCAAATGAAAAGCGTAATGAGCGCCTTGTCCGAGCCCGACCCGGAAGCGGATATCTGCACCGACAAACAAGGCAACCCCGAGCCTGACAGCAACCTGCGCGACTTTGAAAACGTCCCGCTGGGTGAGTCGGTGTTCGACTATTTCGAGCGTGAGGTCAAACCCCACGTGCCGGACGCCTGGATCGACGAGAGCAAGCGCGATCCGCAGGACGGTGAGATCGGCATCGTCGGTTTCGAGATCCCCTTCAACCGGCACTTCTACGTGTTCCAGCCGCCGCGGCCGCTGGAGGAGATCGACGCCGACCTGAAAGCCTGCACTGACCGGATCAAGGCGATGATCGAGGAGCTGTCGACATGAGCTTCCCGCGGTATCCGGAATACAAGGACTCCGGAGTTGAGTGGCTTGGAGAGGTGCCGGCGCACTGGCGGGTGGTGCCGTGTCGAACGTTCGTCGAAGAGCGAAAGGACAAGAACTCCGACGCGGCCGTTGATGCTTACCTGTCATTGATGGCGAACGTCGGAGTCATTCCATATGAGGAAAAGGGTGATGTAGGGAACAAAAAGCCTGATGACTTGAGCAAGTGCAAGATCGTCAAAAGGGGCGACTTGGTCATAAACAGTATGAACTATGGCATCGGGTCGTATGGCCTGTCTGGCCTGGACGGCGTGTGCAGCCCCGTTTACATCGTCCTGCGGGCGGTAGAGCCGGAGGTGTTGCCTAGGTATGCACTGCGTATCTTCGAGAACAGAGCCTTTCAGAGTCTCGCTCAATCGTTTGGCAACGGAATCTTGGCCCATCGGGCCGCCATAGGCTGGGATGACCTGAAGGGAATCAAAGTCGCCCTCCCCCCAAAGGATGAGCAAAACCTGCTTGCCGCCTTCCTCGACCACGAGACCGCGAAGATCGACGCGCTGGTGGACGAGCAGAAGCGCCTGATCGAGTTTCTGAAGGAGAAGCGGCAGGCCGTGATCTCGCACGCCGTCACCAAGGGCCTGGACCCGAACGTGCCGATGAAAGACTCGGGCGTCGAGTGGCTGGGCGAGGTGCCAGCGCATTGGGTGGTGCTGCCTATCAAGTATGTCATCAAATCGATGGGACAAGGATGGAGCCCCCAGTGCGAGAATCGAGTCGCTGGTAATGACGAGTTCGGGGTCCTTAAAGTCGGGTGCGTGAATGGAGGGCAGTTCAAGCCCGAGGAGAACAAGGCTCTGCCGAGCGACTTGGCGCCAGATCCTAATCTAAGCATTAGAACCGGCGACCTAATGATATCGCGCGCTAACACGCGTGATTTGGTAGGTAGCGCGGCTGTGGCGCTGGCTGACTACTCGAACCTGCTCCTGTGCGACAAACTATACAGACTGCGGCTCGACGACTCGCGATGCCTTCCGCGCTTCCTTTCCTGCTACCTGGGCACCCGTATGGCTCGGGGACGGCTTGAGCTAGAGGCGACGGGGGCGAGTAGCTCTATGCTGAACATCGGCCAAGCCACAGTGCGCGATCTTGTCTTTCCTGTGCCCCCAGTCGATGAGCAGCACGGTATAGTCACTTTCATCGACAACCAGCTCGTGAGGTCTGACAAGTTGGTCGCAGAGGCAGAAAAGGCAGTCGAGCTTCTTCAAGAACGCCGCTCCGCCCTGATCTCTGCCGCCGTTACCGGCAAGATCGACGTCCGCGGCTGGAAGCCCGCAAGCAGTGTGGCCACGGACGACACCGCCGCACAGGTGACCGCATGACCCCCGGCCGCAGCATCCGCCTGTTCCTGGTCGATGGCACGTCGAACGGCCTGCTGACCGCCGAGATCATGAACTGGACCGGCCACGTCCTCACCGGGCCGCGCAGCAAGCTCACCGAGCTGGTGCAGCGCCCCGAGTGTGGCCGCACCGGGATCTGTCTCAAGGGCAGTGACGACACCGCCTTCCCGCCACTCCAGATATGACGTTACCATCACGATGCTGAATTTCGGTGATTACATCGTCTACGTAGACGAAAGCGGCGACCACGGGCTTACCTCGATCAACCCCGACTACCCGGTGTTCGTGCTCGCGTTTTGTCTTTTCGAGAAGCGCGTTTACGTCGAGCAGATCGTGCCGCGGATCCAGGCGTTGAAGTTTCGTTACTTCGGGCACGATATGGTGGTGTTTCACGAGGCGGACATCCGGCGGTCGCGCCCGCCTTTCGACATTCTGCTTAATCCTACCGTGCGTGAACCGTTTCTTGCTGATCTTACCGGGCTGGTCGAGTCGGCCCCGTTCACACTTGTAGCAAGCTGCATCATGAAGGAGTCCTTTAAGCAGCGACACGGAGCGGACGGCAACCCCTACCATGTCGCGATGGAGTTCGGCCTCGAGCGGATTTACCTGGAGCTGCAAAGCCGCGGCCAACGAGGGAGGCGGACGCACGTGGTGTTCGAGCAGCGGGGGTTGCAGGAGGATCGGGCGCTGGAGCTCGAATTTCGCCGGATCATGGATCGCAGCCGCATGGCGGGGATGGCCGACACTCTAGAGCTGGTGCTTGCGGACAAGAAGGTCAACTCGGCGGGTCTTCAGCTCGCCGATATGGTCGCACGGCCCATTGGCCGGCGCCTGCTGCGCCCGGATCAGCAGAACCGCGCTTACGAAACGTTGGAATCAAAATTCAGGCGCGATGGGCTTGGTCGAATCGAAGGATGGGGGCTGAAATGCTACCCCTAGATAGCAAAAGACCCCGACGCATTCGCCGAGGCCTATTGCCGATCGGGCGTTCCCAATCCACAGCTCTTAGTATGGGGCATACGCGAGTGCGTCTCAAGCACTGATTGCATGTTGCGGGCGTTGCCCGACTAAATAAGAACGAGGAATCAACCATGGCCAGCAGCAGAGAGGCGCGATTCCAGCAAGACATTATCGACGCGCTAACGGAGAACGGCTGGCTGGTCGGCACCGCCGGCGGCTACGACCGCGCCTCGGCCCTCTACACCGAGGACGTGATCGCCTACTACCGCGAGGCACACCCGCAGCAGTGGGAGCGCTTCTGCAAACACCATGGTCAGAACCCCGAAGCCAGTCTGACGCGCCACGTGACTCGCGAGCTCGACAAGCGCGGCACGCTGGACGTGCTGCGCCACGGCTTCAAGGTGCCGGGTGCGCGGGTGGAGCTGTGCAGCTTCAAACCGGACCACGACATGAACCAGGACTCGCTGGCCCGTTACCGCGCCAACCGACTGCGCGTGGTGCCGGAGGTTTCTTATTCGCCGCATGCGCGCAAGGGCGAATACGACCCGCGGCTCGATCTGGTGCTGTTCGTCAACGGCATTCCTACGGCTACGCTGGAGCTCAAAAGCGAGTTCAAACAGTCGGTGGAGCAGGCCAAGCGGCAATACTGCCGCGACCGGCCGGTGAAAGACCCGCTAACGCGCAAGCCGGAGCCGCTGCTGGCCTTCAAGCGCGGTGCGCTGGTGCACTTTGCGGTGAGCCAGTTCGAGGTGGCGATGACTACCAAGCTCGCCGGGCGCGATACGTTCTTTCTGCCGTTCAACCTCGGAACCGAGGATGGCGGGGCCGGGAATCCGCTGCCGGCTCATGAGGACGACTACGCTACCGATTATCTCTGGCGGCGGGTACTGCAGCCGGATGCCTGGCTGAAGATCCTGGCGCGCTTTCTCCACCTGGAGCAAAAGACCAGCGAAGACTTCCACGGCAAGCGCATTACCAAGGAGACGATGATCTTCCCGCGCTTCCACCAGTGGGACGTGGTCAACCAACTGATCGACACGACGCGCCGGGAAGGCGCCGGCCAGCGTTATCTGATTCAGCATAGCGCGGGCTCGGGCAAGTCGAACTCGATCGCCTGGACCGCGCATCAGCTGGCCTCGCTCTACGACGAGGCGGGCCAGAAGCTGTTTAGCTCGGTCATCGTCGTCACCGACCGCACGGTGCTCGACAGCCAGCTACAGGAAACGATCTACCAGTTCGAACACGCCGAGGGCGTGGTGCGGCCCATCACGCGCGAGGTGGGTAGCCAGAGCAAGTCGGAACAACTGGCCGAGGCGCTATCAAGCCAGACCCGAATCATTATCGTCACCATTCAGACCTTCCCGGCCTTGTTCGAGGCGCTCGACAAGCATCCGCAGCTCGCCGACGGCCGCTACGCGGTGATCGCCGATGAGGCGCATTCGTCGCAGACCGGCTCGTCGGCGAGCAAGTTAAAGGCCATTCTCGGCGCGGATCGGCCGGAGGGCGAGGAGCTGAGCGCCGAGGATCTGCTAAGTGCTGCCGTGAGCGTTCGCAAGCCGAGCGAGCGCATTAGCTACTACGCCTTCACGGCCACGCCCAAGGGCAAGACGCTGGAGCTGTTCGGCCGGGCACCGGACCCGAGCGCACCGCGCGGCCCGGACAACAAGCCGGAGGCGTTTCACGTTTACTCGATGCGGCAGGCCATTGAGGAGGGCTTCATCCTCGACGTGCTCAAACGCTACGTAACCTACAACACCGCCTGGAAGCTCGCCCACCCGGAGGCCGACGATCGCGAGGTGGAATCGAGCAAGGCGTCGCGCAAATTGGCCCGTTGGGTGCGGCTGCACCCTTACAATATCAGCCAGAAGGTCGAGATCATCGTTGAGCACTTCCGTACCAATGTGCGCCACCTGCTCGACGGCCAGGCTAAGGCCATGGTGGTGACGGCCAGCCGCCAGGAGGCGGTACGCTACACGCTGGCGATGAAGGCCTACTGCGAAGAGCGACGCTACCGCGACGTGCATCCGCTGGTGGCTTTCTCCGGCACGGTGCCGCCCGATGATGTGATTCCGGAAGAGGTGAGCGAGACCAGCGCGCTGCTCAACCCGGGGCTGAAAGGGCGCGATCTGCGGGACGCCTTCGACACCGCCGATTACAACGTGATGATCGCCGCTAATAAGTTCCAGACCGGCTTCGATCAGCCTAAGCTGTGTGCGATGTATGTGGACAAGAAACTGCAGAGCGTCGACTGCGTGCAGACCCTCTCCCGCCTGAACCGCACCTTCCCCGGCAAGGAGACCTTCGTTCTCGATTTCTTCAACGACCCGCAGGATATTCTCGCGGCCTTTGAGCCCTACTACAGCACTGCGGAGCTGGCCGACGTGTCGGACCAGATGGTGGTGTTCGATCTTCAGTACACGCTGGACGAGGCCCGGATTTATCAGTGGGACGAGGTTTCAGGCTTTGCGCGCGCCTTTTTTGATCCGAAAGTGCCGGCCGCGCGTATGAGCAGCTACACGCAGCCGGCGCGCGAGCGCTTTGTCTCCCGCTACAAGACGGCCGCTGAGAAGGTGCAGGAGTGGAAAGAGGCGAAACAGCGCGCTGAGGCGAACGGCGACAAGGCCGGGTTGACGCGCGCTGAGCAGGAGTTGAAGGACTACGGCACCGTGCTCGACGGACTGGATCTTTTCAAGAAGAACCTGCAGAGCTTCGTGCGGGCCTACGAGTTCTTGTCGCAGATCGTCGAGTACGACGACCCGGAGCTCGAGCAGCTGTGCGTTTACGCCAAGCACCTTCATCCGCTGCTGCGTATTGATCGACTCGACGAGGACGATATCGACGTCAGCGAGCTGGCGCTCACGCACTACCGTTTGGCCAAGCGCGCCGAGCATCGTCTGCGGTTGGGGGAAAGCGATGACGATCACAGCCTCAAGCCCATCACCGAGCTTGGTTCGGGCAAGCCGCACGACCCGGAGAAGAAACGGCTGTCCGAAATCATCGAGCGGCTGAACGACCTGTTCGGCGCGGAGGTGAGCGACGACGACAAATTGCACTTCGCTAACGGCGTGGCTGACCGAATCGAGCGCGACGATGCGGTCATGGCACAGGTGAACAGTCACAGCGCCGAGCAGGTCATGCACGGCCTGTTCCCGAAGCGCGTCATCGACACGGTGCTGGATGCGATGAACGACAACGAGAAGCTGTCGATGCAGGTGCTTGATAACGAAGAGCGGGGCCGGGAGTTTGCGCTGTTGATCCTCCAGTTGCTGGCGGGTAGGCGTGAGACGCCTATTAAAGGGGCGGACGATAGGGTGCGGTAGTCGGTTGGGTGGAAACGGTGTTGGGTCACACATACCTGTTGCGAACAAGCGGGATATGCGTCAATGATCAAAGGGGGCAGGGGTGGTAGACGGAGGAAAGTCGGCCGTTGATGTGGCTGCCGCGCAGGGGCTGTTCCAGATCGTTGACTTGCTGCGGCGCCAGTTTGCGCGCAGGAAGAGCTTCAACCTGTTCAGTGTGCTTCGCAGTGAGTCGGATGAAGTTCGGCTGCATTCGAGGTTTATCGCTGCGCTGATTAATCCAGCGGTGCATGCCAAGGGAAAAAGCTGCTCGAGGTGCTGCTGGATGAGGTGGGCGTTCCGGTCGGCGAAGATGGTTTCTCTACCCGAGGTATCAAGGTCGAAGTTGAGCGGCACAAGATCGATATTTTGATCACCAACGGTGATAGGCAAGCGGTAATTATCGAGAACAAGATATATGCCGATGATCAGGAATCGCAGCTGCGCCGGTATCACGACGCTCTCAAGCAGAAGGGCTATAGCCCCATTTACATCAGGTATTTGACCCTCGACGGGAGCGCTCCTTCGGAGGAAAGCCTGGCCGGCTGGATGCTGAGCTGGATGAGCCGTTGCTGGCGAATATCAGCTACGGTAGCGACGTACTGCGCTGGTTGGAGCGCTCGCTTGGCTATGTCGTGCGGGATAACGCTGTTCGCGAGAGCATCATTCAGTATCAGGAGATTGTGGAGAGGCTTACGGGGCTGGATCAGGGGGAAGAGTATATGGGAGAGCTGGTCAAGGCTCTGCTGCAAGGGCATAACATGAAGCTTGCTCGCGACATCAGAGTCGCTTATGTCGAGGCGCTCATCCAGCTGCAGGAGCAGTTCTGGCGTGAGGCGCTGATGATCGCACAGGCGGAATATCCGGAGATGTTTGCATCGCTCGATCCGGAGTCGGTGAAGGCGGACTCAGTGCGGACGAGCTGTGATCGGTACTACAACGGCCAGAGGAAAAATAAGCACTACGGGATTTTCTTCCGGGTACCGGGTATGGAGGGCGTTACCGTCGGCATTGGTATCGATGAGCGGATCTACACCGGCATAAGCTGCGACGAGGAGACGCAGCCGGACAACTATCGCCGTTGCCAAACCCTTCTGAGCGAGTTGGATGACGATTACCTCTACGATGCTTGGTGGCCGTTGTATCGATATCCGTTGCCGGACTTCAACTTCAGGGAGCCAACCGCTGAGGCCCTGGATACGCTGGTCGATTCGGATGCGCGCAAGAAGATGGTGCGGAGTTATATAGACGAGTTGTTTCGTCTCTGGAGGATGGCCGCCGGTTAGCCGGCTTATTCGGCGTCGCTTTTTGGTGCCGCCTTTAGCGGTTAGTGGTAGCTTTCTTGCTATGAGTTCGCTTCTCTCAGAACCCACCGCAGATGTTGATGTAGCTGTCGATGCATTTCTCGGGGAGTGCCTGCTCGTCGATTTGGAAACCGGACGGCGGGGGAAACTATACGAGATTGGAGCGATTCATGGGGCGGATGTTTTCGCCCGTCGTGATGTTCGGGACGAGCGGCGGGCTTTAGCGGAGCTCGACGCTTTTGGCCGATCTGCCCGGTTCGTATTCGGGCACAACGTTCTTGCTCATGATCTGCCCTACGTTCGAACACTCTCTCCCGAACTCGAGCTTCTGCAAAAACCAGTTGTCGACACACTATATCTTTCCGCTCTTGCCTTTCCGGAGAACCCTTACCATCGCCTGGTGAAGGACTACAAGCTGGTGCGGGACAGCGTCAGCGATCCGGTGGCCGACGCACGGCTGGCGGGCAGTATCTTTCGCGATCAGTGGGCGAGTTTTCGTAAATTCGGCGAATTCACGCCCGGGATACTCGAGTTTTATCGCTTCTGTTTTCAGCACGGGGATCTGGAAGGCGAGAATGGTTCTCAGGGGTTAGCTGCCGTTTTTGCCGGGCTGGGCGCCAAGTCTTGCGATGGGGCTGAGATGCAGGCGATCTGGCTGCGGCTGACCGAGGGGCGCGCCTGCCCCGTGGCAGCACGGCGCATCGCGGCACAGGGCGTGCGTGAGCCGCAACGATTGCCTGCTCTGGCTTACGTGTTGGCGTGGTTGTTCGTGGCGGGCGGAAACTCCGTCTTACCGCCGTGGGTGCGGCATCGGTTTCCCGTGGTTAGCGACTTGATCAAAGCGCTTCGTGATTCCCCGTGCGGCGCTAGCGATTGCCCCTATTGTGCTCGCAATCACGATCCGGTAGTGCCCCTCAAAGCACTGTTTGGGTATCCCTCTTACCGCCCCGCTGCTGACGGGCGTGAGTTGCAGCGCGAGATCGTTGCCGAAGGTATGTGCGACCGACCGCTGCTCGCCATTCTCCCGACGGGTGGGGGAAAATCCATCTGCTACCAGATACCGGCGTTGGTGCGATATCAGCGGCGTGGTGTGCTCACGGTAGTCGTTTCCCCGTTGCAGGCACTGATGAAAGATCAGGTGGACAACCTCAAGCAGAAGACTGGGACCAACGCGGCTGCGGCTTTGTACGGAATGCTCACCCCGCCGGAACGAGCCAGCGTGCTGGAGGGTATTAAGCTTGGTGATGTAGCGCTGCTCTATGTCTCCCCAGAACAGTTGCGAAACCGCTCGCTGCGCCAGGCCCTGTTGGGGCGCGAGGTCGGCTGTTGGGTGTTCGACGAGGCGCACTGCCTGTCAAAGTGGGGGCATGACTTTCGGCCGGATTATCTGTATGCGGCCCGCTTCATTCGCGAGTTGACCGAGGAGCAGCGTGTCCCGTTGCCGCCGGTGGCCTGTTTTACCGCAACGGCGAAAACGGAGGTGGTTGCCGATATTCTCGGCCACTTCAAGCGGGAGCTCGGGCAGGAACTCTCGCTGCTTGACGGCGGCGCGGAGCGGGAGAATCTTCGCTTTGAGGTTCATGAGGTAAGCCGTCAGGAAAAGTTTGCCCGAGCTGAAGTGCTGTTGCGCGAGCGGTTGGGTGAGCCGCCTGTCGGTGGGGCGGTGATCTACTGCGCCACGCGGAGGAATACCGAAGAGGTGGCCGAATATCTGCAGAAACTGCGGTGGAACGTGGAGGCGTTTCATGCCGGTCTCCCTGCCCCGGAAAAGCGCGCTATACAGGAGCGTTTCGTTGCTGGCGAGATCCCGGTGATTTGCGCAACGAATGCGTTTGGGATGGGGATCGATAAGGATGACGTGCGTCTTGTCATTCATCTCGATATCCCCGGCTCTTTGGAGAACTACCTGCAGGAAGCGGGGCGGGCGGGGCGCGACGAGCAGGAGGCGGAGTGCATTCTGCTGTACGACACCGCCGATGTCGAAACCCAGTTCAAGCTGGGTGCGATATCGGAGCTCAATAAACGCGATATTTCCCAGATCCTACGCGGCTTACGCCGGGTGCGGCGCGGGGAGGGTGAGGAAATCGTCGTGACTTCGGGCGAGCTGCTGCGAGAGGAAACCGTCAGTACGAGTTTCGATGCTGGCGATAACATGGCGGATACAAAGGTCAAGACCGCGGTCGCCTGGTTGGAGCGGGCAGGGTTTCTTGAGCGTAATGAAAACCACACTCGAGTCTTCCAAGGCAAGCCGGTGGTGCAATCGCTGGATGAGGCTGAGGAGCGCTTGCAGCGGCTGAACCTGCCGGACTGGAAGCGCCGCCAGTGGCTGGAAATCCTCACGGTTCTGATCAATGCCGACCCGGATGAAGGTATCACTGCGGATGATCTTGCAGGGTATGCGGGCGTGCTGCCGCCGGAGGCCCGCGAGGAGGATGAGGGGCGAGCGCTAAGCGATACCCAGCGGGTCATCCAGGTATTGCATCAAATGACCGAAGCGGGGTTGATCAGCAAGGGTTTGCAGATGACGGCCTATCTCAGACCGCGCGGGAAAGGCAATGCTCGGGCCGTGCTCGAGCGGGTGTGCGCCATTGAGGACGGTATGCTGAAGGCGCTGGAGGAGGCAGCGCCGGATGCCGAGGCCGGACAGTGGCAGCAGTTGTCGTTACGGCAGTTGAATCAACGGTTGAAAGATCAGGGTTTCGACGACGCTAACCCGGAGATCCTGCGCCAGCTTTTGAACAGCCTAAGCCAGGATGGCAAGGGTATGGCCGGCAGGCGCGGCAGCATCGATCTCAAACACACGGGCAACGACAGCTATCGCGTCAAGCTTCAGCGCAACTGGGCTGCGGTGAAGGAAACGGCGCAGCGACGGCGTGCGGTCGCGCAGGCCGTGCTTGCCGCAATCTATGCACGAGTGCCGGAGGCGCAAGCCTCTAGCACGGCTGTACTCCTGGTGGAGTTTACGAGCGACGATCTGCTTGAGGCCATCAAGCAGGACATGGCGCTGGCTGCCCAGATTCGGGATCCGTTGGCAGCTATCGACCGCGGATTGCTGTTTCTGCATGAGCAGAAGGCCATTATTCTGCAGCGGGGTCTGGCGGTGTTTCGCCAGGCCATGACGATTAGCCTGCTTCCCGGAAGCAAAGGCCGGCGGTATACCAAGGGTGACTTCGAGCCGCTGGAGTACCATTACCGCGAGCGCACGTTTCAGGTCCACGTCATGAACGAGTACGCGCGTCTTGGCCTAGAGAAGATCTCGCAGGCGATGCGCTTGGTGGCGGATTATTTTTCGCAGGAAAAGAAGGACTTCGTGCGCCGTTACTTCCCGGGCCGTGAAAGCATTCTGCAGCGGGCGACCAGCGAGGAGTCTTATCGGGCGGTGGTGGAGTCGCTGGGCAATCCCGCGCAGGAGGCCATCGTGACGGCGCCCCTGGACAGCAATGCACTGATTCTGGCCGGGCCGGGAGCCGGCAAGACGCGTACGGTGGTGCACCGCTGCGCCTATCTGCTTCGGGTCGAGCGCGTGCCCGCGCGTGGGATTCTCATTCTGTGCTTCAACCACAACGCCAAGCTGACGCTGCGCAAGCGGTTATGGGAGTTGGTTGGGCGTGATGCTGTCGGCGTGACCGTGCTCACCTACCATGGTCTGGCCATGCGGCTGACCGGCGCTTCGTTTGCGGCACGCGCAGGACAGGATCGTACCGAGCTTCGGTTCGAGGGTGTTGTAGCCGATGCCATCGCGCTGTTGCGCGGTGACAAGGAGGTTCCGGGCCTGGAAGACGATGAGCTGCGGGACCGGCTTCTAGCAGGTTATCAGCACATCCTGGTGGACGAGTATCAGGATATCGACCCTGAGCAGTACGACCTGATATCTGCTCTCGCCGGGCGGACTCTGGAAGATCCGGATAGGAAACTGAGCCTTTTAGCCGTAGGCGACGACGACCAGAGTATCTACGGCTTCAGGAATGCCAATGTCGGCTTTATTCGCCAGTTTCGGGAGGACTACGACGCCGAGGTGCATCACCTGGTGGAGAACTATCGCTCCACCGCGAATATCATCGCGGCGGCGAATCAATTGATCGCCCAGAATCGTGATCGCATGAAGTTGGAGCATCCGATCCGTATCGACAAGGGGCGACACAACCAAGCCTTGGGAGGTGTATGGCAGCGGCGCGACGAACTCACTCAAGGCAAGGTACAGATACTCGGGGTTCCCGACCTTGGGGCGCAGGCCGCGGCGGTGGTTGGCGAAATCGAGCGTTTGCGGCGGCTGCAGCCTGAAGTCGATTGGGGGGATTTCGCGATCTTGGCACGCACCGGCACCGGGCATGAGGAACTGACTACTTGCCGTGCGCTGCTTGAGGCGCGAGGGGTACCTGTCTCTTGGCCCATTGAGAGAAGGGGCGGGCAGAGTAAGGGGTTTCCGGTGCATCGCGTTCGGGAGTTTGCGTTGTTCATCGACTCCCTGCGTGAGCGTCGCGAGCTGATCTCGGCCACTTGCGCCTTAGAGTTGGCCGAGTCCTCGCTTCAAGGGGCACAGGGCCCGTGGGGCAGCTTACTGCTCGATACGCTCGACGCCTGGCGCGAGGAAACCGCCGATGCGCTCCAACCTCCGGAGGCGTTGGTCGAGTTCCTGTTTGAGACGTTAGCGGAGCAGCGGCGTGAACAGCGGCTGGGGCAGGGAGTGTTTCTCAGCACCGTACATGCCGCCAAGGGCATGGAGTTTCCGCATGTGTTCGTGTTGGATGGCCAATGGCGCCCCGGCGGAAGCACGGCCGAACAGGAAGAAGAACGCCGCGTTTATTATGTCGGGATGACGCGGGCGGAGGAGACGCTAACCCTGTGTCGGCGCGCCGATTGCGAAAACCCATTTGTACGTTTGCTGCACGGCGACTATCTGTTGCAGCGGACGGCAGCCGTCCAGCCGCCTTCGACCTGCCTTGGCGTGCGGTACGAGTTTCTTGGCCTGGCGGATCTATTTCTCGACTATGCCGCGGCACTTCCGGCTGGCGCGGCTATGCACTCCGCATTGAAAACTATGTGTGCAGGCGAGGAGGTGCGCTTACAGAGGCGCGAGGGGCGTGACGGTGCCGTCCGGCTCATGGTGGAAACCATGGATGGCGTAGCTGTAGCGCAACTGGCGCGGACGGCGGCGGAGCGCTGGCTCGAGCGGCTTTCGCAGGTGGATGTGGTGCGCGTTGTGGCGATGCATACTCGCTATAGCGATGATGCCGAAGAAAGCTATCGAGACCGGCACCGATGCGATCGCTGGTATGTTCCGCTGCTGGAGGTGACGTGGCGTGTTTAAGTTAATCCGGTCGAACCGCCTTGGGCTTGGATTGTGTTGGGCTTTGCGGCCTAAGCTACGAAACGCGGGTAAGCCGGTGCCGCTAAGCCTGTTGGAGATTGTGAGCGTTGGAAGTATAGGGTGTTCGTTCATGAAGATATACGGGGGCATCCCAGGTCTAGCCTCTAACATTTCTCTCCACCCGCAAATCTGCAAAAATAGTTGCCTTATTAAATAAGAAACGGGCAGTGTATGAAAACGGATCTTTCCCATCTCCCCGAGCGCAAGCGGCAAGAGCTTGGGCAAATCGTCGATATTATCCGCGGCAGCGTCGAGGTGGAGATGATTATTCTCTACGGCAGCTATGCGCGGGGCGATTGGAAGGAGGAGAAGGACCTCGACCCCGAGCGGTGGTCGGGGCATCCGTCGGATTACGATATCCTCATCGTCGTGGCCGAGCAGGCGGTGGCGGAGGACGTGCTGCTCTGGGAGCGCGTGTCGGGCGCGCTGGACCGGGCACGCTTCTCTGCCAGCGTACGGCCGATCAGTGCTGACGTGAACGAAGTCAATTCGGAGATCGCCGAAGGGCGCTACTTCTACCGCGATGTGCGGGCAGAAGGGCGGCTGTTGTACGACTCCGGTCGCTATCAGTTAGCTGAGCCCGAGGAGTTGGGGCCGAAGGAGCGCTTGAGTTTGGCCCGGGAGTACTTCGACCGATGGTTCAGAAGCGGCGAAGGCTTCTATATTGATTATACAAATGCTCTGGCACGAGATGACCTTCAGAAAGCCGTGTTCTATCTAAATCAAGCCACAGAATCTGCCTATAAAACGATTCTGCTGGTCCACACGCTGTATTGCCCGCACGAGCATTATCTCAAAATTCTCGCTTTTGAAGCCTCCGAGTTCGGGCCGGTATTTCGCGAGATTTTTCCTCGCCAGCCGGAAGCGGCGGCGCAGCGTTTCAAGCTGTTAGATGCTGCCTATATTGGCGCCCGCTACCATATTCGCTTCAAGGTGACGCAGGAGGATCTGGACTACCTGGCCCCGCGCGTTAAACGTCTGCTGGAGGTTGCGGTGTCGATCTGCCGTGAAGAGTTAGCGCGATTGGAGTGCGCGGCTACGAGCGAGAAGTGATCAGTCGCGGTTTTGAAGTGTTCGAGGTCAGGCTGGTGCCGCTTCAGTCTGGGCTGTGAATCGTTGCTGTAAGAAGTCTACGGCTGAGGGTTGCGTCAACCTAATATCTGCTGGATCGCCGCGTTGTTTTTGTATTTGCAGATGCCGATGGCTATAGATGTCATACCGTCTCTTTTTAGTATAGAGAAAAATAATGAAACGCATCCTCAGTCGGTTATAGATTTACGCCGTCAATTGCCGGAGAGGTGCGCGCAGGAGCATCCGGACACCATCAGCACTGAGAGCGGCCCGCTGGATGGCGAGCTTGAGTACGCCGTGAGTGCCTTGGCGCGGATATCGCCTGTATGGCGACTAGATGCCCATTCGCTTGCAGGGGCTTCGGTTGGCAAAGTTAGCCGAGGGTTTCGGCAGGCAGCATTTTGCTGCCGAAAAGGCCGTGCTAACGCAAGCTTGCCCATGCGGGAGCGAGCGACTGCTCAGTCGCTTCGCTCCGGTGCAGCCTCTGCGATCAACCCGCTGAAGGCGCGGTGCTTAGTATTCTTCCTCGTATTCGTCGCGCTGCCTTTGCATTGCTTCTTCACGCGCATCGCCAATTTCACGTAGTAGCTCGGTAAGATCGGTTGGTCGTTCCTCGCGCTGAAAGTGTCCGGTTAGCTCAGTGTCCGGGGTCAGCTCTCCGTTTTCGTAGAGCGCCCAGATCTCATGAGCATAATCGGTGCTTGCGAGTTCGGGCACGAAGCGGCTGAAGTAGGCGGTGAGATTGTCGATATCGCGCGTTAGCATCCGGCTTGCGTTGTTGTTGCCGGCCGCATTGACCGCTTGCGGCAGATCGATGATGACGGGGCCTTCGCTATCGACGAGTACGTTGTATTCGGAAAGGTCGCCGTGGATGAGCCCTGCGCATAACATGCGCACGACTTGCGCGATCAGAAATCGGTAATAGCTCCGTGCCTGCGCAGCGCTATGCACGACGTCGCCAAGCCGCGGTGCGGTGTCACCGTCGGGGCCTTTTATCAGCGCCATGACCAACACGCCGTCGAGGAATAAGTGCGGCTGTGGGACACGGACGCCGGCGTCGGCAAGGCGATAGAGCGCGTCTACCTCGGCGCTTTGCCAGACGGCCTCTTGCTCGTCGCGTCCGTAACGGGTGCCTTTTGCCATGGCGCGCGCGCGGCGGCTGTTACGGACGGTGCGGCCTTCCTGGTATTGAGTCAGGGTACGGAAGCCGCGTTTATTCGCTTCTTTGTAGACTTTGGCGCAGCGAATGTCATCGCCGCAGCGAACGACGTAAACCGAGGCTTCTTTGCCGCTTTTAAGTTGGTACAAGACTTCATCGACAAGACCGTCGTCGATTAGGGGTTGGATACGCTTGGGAGGTTTCATGAAACTCTGGCTGGAAGTGGAGAACAGCCGCGAAATGTGAACGCGGCACCGTTAATACAAGTATATCCCTGGCAACGCGGATGCCGAAGCCTGACAGCGAAAGGGAGCCTACTCGGTGGATTCCTCCGCTGGCGATTCGTCGTCGGTCGCGGTTTGGTTCTTCTTATCGATTTTACGCTGTAATTTCTGCTCTTTCTTCTTTTGTTTCTCAATCTCGCGCTGACGCTTTTGGTAGGAGAAATTCGGTTTTGCCATATTTTTCACCTCGTGGGCGGTTGATGAGAGAGGGCGTGCTGCGGCGGGAGCGTCCCGAGTATGAGTGGGTGCAGAGATGTGCACGAGTACGCCTTCCCGCTTTGCTTTGGTTCAGCGGGTTGGCAACGCGACCTGGGCCTATGGTGCGCTGGTGTAAGGGGGCACTATAACAGCTTGTGTTAGAAAAACGTTGCTTTCTGTCCGTTTGTTAGCAAAACGCTGGTTAATTTTCTAAGGTTCTTGCGGGGCCTGAGGTATGAGTTTCCTCGAACTCGCGGGCCTGGTAATTATGCATCCATTCTGCGGTTGTCTTTCATTACTTTAATGTTTTCCTATACTTGGTGTGGAGGGTGTAGACGCGCTTGGCGTGACTCTTATCAGGACAATAAAGAACAAGGGAGAGATTTATGGGTTCCCCAACGATTGGCAGCCCCTTCGACGACGTCCCCGTTGGCGGCGGGATTCCTACCGGGCAGTTGCCTGATCCGACGTTAGACGACGAAAAATCCTATGTACGCTTCGTGCTGGAGACGCCGGACGATAGAGGCATAGAGCCGCATCTCGATGCGATTGCACAAGCGCTCGGGCGGTGGTGCCACCTGCTTGATGCGGAAACTGAGACCACGCCGCAACTCACTCCGCGCGTTCCTTCCAACATCCGTATTCGTGACGACATCCGGCTGCCGCCGGTACTTCACCCCGATGATCCGAACCTAAGACCGTTTCCCGACGTACCTTTGATTCGTCCTTCTCAGGGAAAGCGTTTTTTCCGTTGGATGACATTCGTATCACCGGGCCGGTTGAAGCGGGCTCAATGCTTTCGCAGGGGGCGGTAAGTATGCCGTCCTTCAAGAAGGTGACGGTGAGCGTGGCTGAGCGTGCTCCCTCCCTCAATTGGATTGAGCGAATTTTGGATGGCGTGCAAGGTTTTCCGTCCCGAAACGGGGGTGGTCAAGACTCGGCGCAGGAAGACGTATCTTTCGAGATTTCGGAGCTGTTCTCGCTGCCGGCGAATGTTGGCGGCTCTATGATCGGGCAGTTCCGCGAGTATGGGCTGCATCGGTTTTTTGTGCTCGAACTCGAGCATGAATTCAACGACCTGAAAGCGGCGCTTGGGGATGGAACTCAGGGGCGTCTTAATGAACTCAAGTACAAGTTGCAGGACGGCACGGAGTTGGAGAGCGTCGCGCTGGATTTGCCTTTTGACGGCTTGTTTGGCTCCTTTGTTGGCGGTTCTACCCAGCCTTTGGCAGACGAGCATGCCGGTTGGCATCTGCAATCGATTGGTGCTACGAGAGAAGGGCCTGGAGTCGCTACCCCCGATTTGCCGGCCCATTTGGATGGCTCCGGCATTACTATTGCCCATCCGGACACGGGTTGGACGATGCATCCCGAGTTGGACGTGGTCAACCTTGACTTGAATAACCAGTTCAACGTGATCAACCCGTTTAGAAGCGCGCGCGAACCCCTGGACAGCCCGATGAGCGAGGGCGATGTGAAGACGCTTTCGCCGCATCATGGTACGGCGACAGGCAGTCTAATTATGAGTCGCCACCGAGCGGACGTTGCTGGCGTCAGCGATGTGTTGGGGGTGGCGCCGGGAGCCAAGCTGATACCGATTCGTTGCGCATCTCACGTAGTGCTGGTAGGCGGGGTAGCTCTCTCCAAGGCGGTTCTGCGAGCGGTGCTCGCGAACGCTCATGTGATTTCGATGAGTTTAGGCGGGTTTGGTTCGCGTTATCTGCAGTCGGTACTCAAGTTTGCAGTAGCTCGCAATATTATCCCGGTTGCCGCAGCCGGCAACGGCTTTCCGTTGGTCGTCTGCCCGGCGATATACAACGAAACCATCGGCGTGGCAGCGATCAGCCGCCAGGATGCCAAAATGGACACCGGTAATGCGCGCTTTATCAGCGCTTCGGGGTGTGGCGTGGATATCGCAGCGCCGGGTGCCTGTGTGAACCGCGCCTACTGGGACGATGAGGAAACGCCTGTTACCGGCGCCAGCGATGGTACCTCGTACGCGACGGCCCTGACCGCCGGTGCCGCTGCGCTTTGGCTTCAGCACCACGGTCGGGATGAACTGATTGCACGGTTACGCGTCGGCGAGCGGTTGATCGACGTTTTTCGCGCGCATCTCAAAGCGAGCGCCCGTGTACCGCTGGGTTGGGACACGCAGCGAATGGGGGCAGGTGTGTTAAATGTGCCGGCCTTGCTCGGTTCCGGAGGTGTTGACGAGCATTTCAACCAAGTACTCAATCCTTTGAACATTGCGCTGGCGCGCCCGCTCATGACTCACCAAGACGTCGTAGTCAAGATGATGTGTCCTATTCTTAGCGCCAACGAGGTGCGGGAGCTACTGCAACGCGCCTTAGGGATAGGTGCGGCGCTGGTGGAGCGTATGGCTGAGGAGGTCGAACAGCTGATCCGTACCAGCATCGAGATTGTCGAGGCGGTTGGTGAGGCGGTGCGTGGGCATCTGCAGGGTGTAGTCAACGCGCTGATTGATACGCTGCGGGGCATGCTGGATTCCGTCTCGGGTCCAGCGCGGGCCGCTCTGGAGGCGGCGATTGCGAACCTTGAGAATGGCGTGAATGTGATCACGGCTTGGGGCGATGAGTTTCAACGCATTATCACGGACGCCTTAGAGAGCTTAGGGGATGCGCTGGGGGTGGCTCGTGATGCGATTCTCTCCGCGCTCGAGAACGCCAAGGAGAAAATCGAGGAGGCTTTTGACGCGGTGGCCGGCGCGGTTAACGATGTGGTGGACAAAGTCTCCAGCACGCTCGGCTCTTTGCTTCCGGCGTAGTGGCTCTGCGTGGATGCGGCAGGTGAGGGCTGCCGCATCCACGCTGTTTTGCTGTTAAATTATCATTTTTGCCGCTTTTGCTGCGAGAAGAATGAGAAAGCTCCTAATCGCTATGCTGATTGTTGGTGTCGTCGTGCTGCTTGTGGCGGAAGCGGTCTATCGCTGGGCGGAGCGCTCGGTTGCGGGGCTGGCCGAGGTGGGCTCGTGCGCGGTGCTGGTACTGGGCTACCCGAGCCGGGCCGATGGGCAGGCGCATCGTGTGCAGCGCTTTCGCAGCCGTTCGCCGTTTTGGTAGAGCGCGACCATCGCATCGTCCAGTAACTTCGCTAGCGGTAGGCTGCGGCTGTGCGAGCCGCCGTCGGCGCCTTCGCAGATCACCCATTTCGCCGCCGGCTTAACGCCTGCTTCGCGGAGCAGGTACGACAAGGGGACGCCTGTCCATTCCGAGCCGGAGAGTTGGCCGAACAACTCCTGGCAGTCGGCCTTCATGGCGGTTGGGGAGAGCGCATTCGGCGCCGTGTTGCCGGCACATTCCAGAAAGTGAATGCGAGAGACCATGGGGTAGCGTGCGAGCCGTTCGAGGTCGAACTTGAGCGGCCGTTCTACCAGCCCGTGGATCAGGAGTTGATGGCGCTCGGGCCCGATATCCGGAATCCCGTTGTGATGCACGGCAAAGTGCAAGCCGCTGGGGGTGATGATGCCGCGTTGGTGCTGTAGGGGAGAGTGCCAGATGCTAAAGCCTGCTGTCTGTGGCGTGACCGGCTGTTGTCGCCGTTGGACGGCGGTCTCGTGCGGCGATGGGCTGCCATAGGCAATGTCGGCGCCGCCCAGGGTTGTCATCCAAGTAGGCTTGCGCAGTTCGTCTCCTGCCAACACCCGCTCCCCGGGCAGCATACCGAGCGCTGCCGCCACGCTGAAGCCAAAGCCGCTTTTAAGAAACGTGCGACGGTCTAGCAGACCGTTGCCGCCGACAAAGCGCAGGGCTGACTTTCTCATGCCGGATTCTCCTTGAGATGGTATGTGCGTATTAAATATAACGATAAAACTAGAATTCTAGTTTTATCGTTGCTCAGTGTAGAGCGTCGGGCTATTCTTTGCCACATGGAATTGAACGACGTTGCTACTTGTCTGGAAGCGCTGGGGAATCCGGTGCGTTTGAAAGTGTTCCGTGCCTTGGTGCGCAGTGGCCCGGCGGGGCTTAACTTCGGCCAGTTGCATGAGCGGATCGGTATCCCTCGCTCCACGCTCGCCCATCACCTCAACACCATGGTGCAGGCAGGCGTGTTGATACAGGAGAGAGCAGGCCGTGAGGTATTCAGCCGAGTGGACTTTGCGCGCTTGCAGCAGGCCTTGACGTTCGTGCTGGCGGAGTGCTGCCAGGATAGCCCGGAATGTCGGGAGTAGATGGGCGGGATAATGGGTTGAGAGCCGGTGGCTGCTGGGCCTGACGGCCCAGCCTACGGGATTAATCGTTGCTAAGGGAAAGCGTCATGGCCGAGCAGCAGATCCGGATATTCACCAGCCAGGACGGTACGGCGCAGCTTGAGGTGGCGCTGGATCAGGATACCGTTTGGCTGAGTCAGGCGCAGATGGGTGAACTATTCGCTACTACGCCTGAAAACGTTCTGATGCACCTGAAAAACATCTTCAAGGATGAGGAGCTGGCCGAGCAGGCAACTACTAAGGAATTCTTAGTTGTTCGCCAAGAGGGAAGGCGACAGGTGCGCCGGCGCATCAAGCATTACAATTTGGATGCCATCATATCCGTTGGTTACCGGGTAAGTTCTAAGCGTGCTACTCAGTTCCGGCAATGGGCTACTCGCGTGCTCAAAGACTACTTGGTGCAGGGCTACACCCTAAACCAGCGCCGCCTCGCCGAGCGCGGGGTTGAGCTCGAGCAGGCGGTGAATTTACTCAGCCGTACGCTGGCCAACCAGGGGCTGGTGTCGGCCGAAGGCGGAGCGGTGGCGCGTGTTATCAGCGACTACGCCCGCTCTTGGAGCCTGCTGCAGGGCTACGACGAGCAGGCGCTGGACGAGGTCGGGGTCAAACAGCTGGGTATGCGCCCGGTCGAGCTGGACGAGGCGTTGAGCGCCCTCAGCGAACTGAAACAGACCCTGATCGCCAAGGGCGAAGCGACAGCGCTGTTTGGTCAACTTCGCGGTGACGGCCTGGCTTCCGCTTTGGCCACCATCGAGCAAGGCTTCGGCGACGAGCTGTTTTACCCCAACGTGGCCAGCCGCGCCGCTCATCTTTTGTACTTCGTGATCAAAAATCACCCGCTGGCCGACGGCAACAAACGCTGCGGGTCTTTTTTGTTCCTTTGGTACTTGCGCCGCAATCAGGATTTACTGGCGCGGCCGGTGGAGCAGTTGATCAATGACAATACGCTGGTGGCGCTGGCGCTTTTGGTGGCGGAAAGCCTGCCGGAGCAGAAAACGTTGATGATCCGTCTGATCGAGCACTTTATCTTGCTAAAAGAACCTGCCGCGGCAACTTCAGCCTATACTGCAGTGTAAGGCGCGCGTAGGTTGGCGCTGAGGCGCAGCCGAAGCCCAACATCTTCCCATGTTCTTTGTTCGCAATGAGAAGAATGAAAAACTGTTCACCGTTGTACTTATTATCGCCGTCGCTGTGCTGATAGCGGCGGAAGCGGCCTATCGCTGGGCGGAGCGCTCGGTTGCGGGGCTGGCCGAGGTGGGCTCGTGCGCGGTGCTGGTACTGGGCTACCCGAGCCGGGCCGATGGGCAGGCGCATCGTGTGCAGCGCTTTCGCACCCGGGTTGGCGTTGAGTTGGTGGAGCGCTTTGATTGCGAGCGGATTGTGTTCTCCGGCGCGGCGGTGCGGAACGCGCATCCGGAAGCGGAGGCGATGGCGGCGCTGGCGCGGGCCGCTGGCGTTGCCGAGGCGCGGATCGTGGTCGAGGGCCGAGCCCGTTCGACTTGGGAGAACATCGCCTGTGCCGGGCCTTATGTGGCGGAAGCCGAGCGTGTGTTGTTGGTTTCCGACAGTCTGCATGCGCGCCGCGGCCAGCGTTATGCCTGCCGCCAGGATGCGGCGCTGTGCGAGCGGCTGGTTTTGGCCGGGCGTAATCCGCCGGTGTCGCAGCTTGCCTGGAAGCCGTTGACGGCGGCCCATGAGGGCTACGCCTTCCTGCGGGACAAACTCATCTACGAGCGCCGACCCGATAGCGGCGCGGCCACCTGCCCGTAGTCTTGATGAACCGCTTACTCGGGGCCGATGCTCCACAGCCGATCGGCAGGTGCGCAAACCGGCCGGATTAAGGTCTCCGCGTTCGAGCGTTTACCAGACTACCGTTGTGGCAGGCACGTTGGATCAAGCGGGAGCGGCTTAAGTGGCGCTCCGCGCTTAAAAAGGGGCGGGCGAACTTCGCCCGCGGTTCGGTGATGGTGTCGGTCATTGCGTCAAAGTGTTCTGACGATGCCGGTACCACGCCGGATTACGGTAGCCCCGCATGCGGCACGTCCACTTCGCAGACCCAAAGGCTGGCTTCCCGGGCAGCGGCTCGGTGTTTGGCCAAGGAGTCGGGGGCGCAGCAAAGGAGTAGGCTGCGGCCGTCGTGGCCGCCAAGCATGCAGGCGAAGACGCCCAAGCCTTCGGGAGCGGCAACTTCTTCGACGATCTCGCCGCCTTCGGCGACACGTAAGCAGCGGCCGTTTAGCGCATCCGCAACCCAGATATGGCCCTCGGCGTCGAGGCAGCAGCCGTCCGGCGCGACTTTTATTTGTTGGCGCATTTCCGCTTGCGGGCCGAGCTCCGGCGTGGGGCCAAATTGCGCCCAGGTGCGTCGTTCGCCGAGGCTGCCGTCGGCGTTGATGGTGAAGGCGGTCATGCGGTTGGCGAACGTCTCGCCGACGATGAGGGTGCGACCGTCGGGCGTGATGACGGAGCCGTTGGGGAAGCGTAAGTCGTCGGCGACGGGGGTGACGCTGCCGTCGGGGTCGACGCGGACAAGCTGGGTGGGGCGCGGGTCTTCTTGCTCCATCAGATCGAAGCCAAAGTTGCCGACCCAGGCGCGGCCTTGTTCGTCTACCACCATATCGTTGGCGTGACCGCCGGCGTAGGCGGAGAGATCCGCGTAAGGCTCGAGTTTGCCGTCTGTGCCTTGCCGGAGGAGGCGGCAATCCAGCATTGAGACGATGAGCAAGCTGTTGTCCGGTAGCCAACCGAGGCCGGAAGGTTGTGTCGGGACTTCGGCGATTTGGGTGGCTTCACCCTCGGGGGTGACGGTAAAGACGGCATGGCTGTAGAAGTCCGATATCCACCAGCGGCCGTCGCGCCAGCGCGGGCCTTCGAAGAATGTTCCGCCGTCTAGCAATTTTCTTAATGTTGTAGCCATGGCTCACCCTTTGTTTTGCGTTGTGATGCTATGTTCAGCATAGGCGCTTATCGGGTGGATGTGCCAGTGGCCGCTCGAAGCGCTGAGTAGAACTGAATAGACAAGGGACTTGTCCGTTTATTTCCAGTTCTTGATGTGAGAGGAGGGCCTTTATGAGCGCGGATATCAGTCCCTACATTGCTTGGTCATGCTGTTTATACAATTTGCTGCGGGACGCCGAGCGCGATGGCTTATTGTCCATCGAGGGGCAGCTTGATCCAAAAGCTTGCGAGACGACGTTTCATCGCCACCCCCTGACCTTAGAGCAGCCGTATCGGGACTTTGCGGCGGATTTGCTTAGTCTCCCGCTAGGCGGTCTTCTTGACCAGGAAGTGCTGGAACTTTACGCCGAGCGTTATACGCAGAGCCTTTCCAGGCAAGGCGTGGAGTTCGATGAAGGTTTGCTGCGTATGATTACGACTACCGTTGTTGCGTGGACGACGACGGATATGTCCCCATCGGTGGCGTGCGAGTTTGGCCGGCTGGAAATGCCTTACGAAACGCGTCCGTCGGCTAATGAACTGTTTGATTTGCTACGCAAAGACCGCCGTACGCAGGCAGCCGCCGAGTAGGGCCTTATAGGGCTGGGTGGCGTGGCCGACGACAGCCCTGAACGTCGGTGTAACAGCAGGCGTAGGCTGATCAGGCTTGCTCCGCGGCGGTAATCGGGTAGCCTGATGGGTTTGTTCTGGCTGTGCAATTATTTATTCGCTACGAGGAACCTTAATGACTGCTCCCGCTGCTTTGGTCACTGGCGGTGCGACCCGGCTCGGTCGTTTTTTCGTCGAGACGCTGGCCGTGGCCGGCTACGATATCGCTCTTCATTACAACAGCTCCGAGGCGCCGGCGGAGGAGGTGGCGGTTAAAGTCCGTGCCCAGGGCCGGGACTGCGAGACTTTCCAATGCGATTTCGAACGTGACGACCCGAGCGCCTTAATTGCCGAGGCGCGGGAGCGTTTTCCGGGTTTGGCAGTGTTGCTGAACAGCGCTTCGGCTTATGCCCCAGCGCCTATTGCCAAGACGGATATGGCTTTGCTGGAGCAGCAGTTTCGGGTCAATTTGTTTGCGCCGTTTATGCTGATCCGCGGGTTTGCCGAGAGTGTGGAAGAGGGTTGCGTCGTCAACATCATCGATAACAAAGTAGTTCGCAATCAATACCCTTATGCGGCTTATTTGTTGGCGAAGAAATCCCTGGATGAGCTAACGCGTATGGCAGCGTTGGAGTTTGCACCTAAGATTCGGGTTAACGCCATCGCGCCGGGGGTGGTGTTACCGGCAGAAACGCGTAGCTCAGACTATTTGGATTGGCGTGTCGAGGGGATTCCAGCTGCCCGGCAAGGCCGGCCGGAGCACTTGGGGCAGGCCTTGCTTTACCTACTCGACAACCCCTTTGTCTGCGGCCAGACTTTGTTTGTCGACGGCGGCGAGTCGGTAAATTCAGTGGGGCGCCATTCGGAGAACTATCCAGGTTAATGGGATCGATCACGCTCGTTATTGGGTGTTTTCGCGGTTAGTGTGATTAAATGCGCGCACTAGTCGAGTGGTGTTGACTTTGCGCGTGTGATCGCGCACCTTCTTGATAAAAGCCGCCATTTGGGTGCGTATACATGAGCGTTAACGACATCGATTCGATGAGTGACGAAGCCGTTCTTCAGTTGCTGGGGGAGCGGCTTGCGCGGTATCGGCTTAATCGAAACCAAACCCAGGCAAACCTTGCGCACGAGGCTGGGCTTGCTCGGCGCACGGTATCTAAAGTCGAGAACGGCCACGTGATCGACAGCCGCTGCTTGGTGCGTTTACTGCGGGCTTTAGGGTTGCTGGACCGGCTTGATCTATTAGTGCCGGAATCGCCGGTGAGTCCGCTAGCTTTGGTCGAAGCGCGGGGGCGGGTACGCGAGCGAGCCCGGGGCTATGACCGCGAAGGGGATGCCGGCGAGGGCAATAAGGGAGCGTGGACATGGCCGGACGAGGACTCGTAGCGGAGGTTATTCTCTGGGGTGCCCGCATCGGTGCCGTTAGTTGGGATGACGAGCGCCGGCTGGCAGCGTTTGAGTACGATCCGCAGTTTCGCCACAGCGGCATCGAGTTAGCGCCGCTGACCATGCCCTTGTCCGATCGCATCTATACCTTTCCGCAACTCAACCGCGAGTCCTTCCACGGGCTGCCCGGCTTGCTGGCCGATTCCTTGCCCGATAAGTTCGGTAATCGTTTGATCGATGCCTGGTTGGTGCGGGAAGGGCGTTCGGTCGATTCCTTCACGCCGGTGGAGAGGCTTTGCTATATCGGCACGCGCGGTATGGGAGCCTTGGAATTTCGGCCGGCCATCGGCTCGCGCAAACGGAAATCGGAGCCCTTAGACGTGGCCGAGCTTGTATTGCTAGCCAATGAGGTGCTCTCTAACCGAGCGTCCATGCACATTCGTCTTGGCGATGCCGACGGCGATGGCCGCCGCGAGGCGATGAACGACATTCTTCAGGTCGGGGTATCCGCCGGCGGTGCGAGAGCCAAGGCTGTGATTGCCTGGAACCCCGCTACCAACGAAGTGCGCTCCGGCCAAGTGAAAGCGCCGGCGGGTTTCCAACATTGGTTACTTAAATTCGATGGCGTCCGCGAGAATCGCGATAAAGAAGCCTTGGCCGACCCGCAAGGGTTCGGCTTGATTGAGTATGCCTACTATCGGATGGCAACGGCAGCCGGTATTGCGATGGCGCCGTGTCGTCTGTTGCGGGAGAACGGTCGCTATCATTTTATGACTAAGCGTTTCGACCGTACCGACGGCGGCGGCCGACTGCACATGCAAACGCTTTGCGCTATAGCCCATTACGATTTTAACCAAGCCGGCGCCTATGGATACGAGCAGGCGCTGGAGGTAATCGATCGGCTCGGCTTGGGTAAGGATGCGTTAGAAGAGCAGTTTCGCCGAATGGTGTTTAACGTTGCCGCCCGTAATCAGGACGACCACACCAAGAACATTGCCTTCCTGATGGACAAGTCCGGTGCGTGGTCGTTATCGCCTGCCTACGATGTTACCTATGCTTATAACCCTTTGGGGCAGTGGACCAATCAGCATCAAATGAGCGTTAACGGCAAACGCCGCGATATCGAGCTGGCGGATTTTCTGACGGTTGCCGAGCGTTTCCGTATTACCCTGCCCCGAGCTCGAAGGATCGTGCGGGAGGTTGATGCTGCGATTGCTCAGTGGCCGCGCTTTGCCGAAGAGGCCGACGTGCCGGCCTCTTTCCAAGCGCAAATCCAGCGCGAGCAGCGTCGCTACAGCGCCTAGCGTAGAGGAGGCGTTTAAGGTATCTCCGGTTGTTGATCCCGGGCTTCCTTTTGGCTGCGAGCATCGGCTTCGGCATACACGCCTTTCTTGCGCCACCGCCCGCTGCGCCACCGCCAATAGGCGATGATGCCACGCAGAAGTTCATCGAGCGCCATCGCGAACCAGATACCTACTAAGCCCCAGGCGAATGTAATGCCGAACGCATAGGCTAGCGGCAGAGCGCCTAGCCACATAACGACGATGCCCATCGCAGAGTTGAAGAATGCATCCCCCGAGGCACGCAGGCAGGAGCCGACGACGATATTTAACGCACGGCCCACTTCTGCCAGCAAGGCCACCATCAAAACCGTGCTGCCGAGAGCCAAAACGCTCGGGTCTTCCGTAAACAGCGTAAGTAGCGGGCTGGAGGCCAGGAACAGGGCGAAAGTAATGAGTAAGGCGCCGCCAACGGCAACGCGCGTGGTCGCGATCAATTGCCTATGGGCATCCTCAAAACGGCGGGCGCCAATCAGGTGTGCGATCTTAATTTGATTGCCCAACCCTAAAGAAACGCACCACAGTATGCTCACCGTTAAGAGATTGAGTACGTATATCCGCGTTGTAAGCGCCGTCTCCCCGAGCGCGATCACAAGCCCTGTGATCACCAGTTGGCAGGATTGGAAAGAAATCGGCTCCAGCGATGCGGGGACTGCGATGCGCAGAATAGGACGCGTCAACTGAGCGAAGCGCCCTTGCAGATCTCGGAACGACAACTTAGCCTGGAGTTTTGAGCGGCAGACCCAAGCCGCAATGCCGAACGACACCGCCCAGCTCACCGCGCTCGCCAGCGCCACGCCCTGAACCCCTAGCGCCGGAACGCCCCAATGGCCGAAGACCAAGAAATAATTGAGCGTGAGGTTGACCACATTCATGACCAACGCAATCCGCATATTCCACTGCGTTTGGCCCTGGGAGGCGATGATGGCGCTAAAGGCAAAGCGTAGCGAAAGCAGAAACAGAGCGGGGGAGAGCACGCGTAGATAGGCAACGGCAAGCGCGGCCATCTCGCCTTGCAAGCCTAAAATAGCCGCTATTGCGGGTGCGGCCAGATAAAGCACGCCTCCTGCGATCAGGCCGATTAGGAGTGCCAGGATAACCAGGGCCGCGTAGGTCGGGCCGAGCATTGTGAAATCGCCCGCGCCGAGCCGCTGTGAGGCCACGCTGGTACCTGCTTGAGCCAGGCTGGTGAAAAACATGATCGCCAGCGCGGTCACGCCCAGTATCGCCCCCACGCCGGCCGCGGCGGTGGTCGACACCTGGCTCAGAAACCATATATCGACGATGCCGATCATAAAGACCAGCGCCAGTTCGATAAAAATAGGCCAGGTCAGCCTGAATAACGGCTTATCGGCCACGGAAGCGTGGGACGTGCGGCTCATGGGCGAAACAGCTCCAAAGGGGTTGCCGATAGAGGGTCGCTCCGCAAGGGCCAAACAAGCGGCGACAGTGCTGTAAGTTACTATCGGAGCGTGAAATCTACACGCTGATGTGGCGGCCGCACAAGCACAAAAAACGTCAAGCCACGATGTAGTGCACTACATCGTAAACAGGGCCGAATTTTTGCGGATGCGGTGGTAGATGTGGGCGGGTTTAGAAGAAATGAAGGCGTACTAGGCAACGGTCGGCCGGAGCGTGTGCCGGCCGACCAGCGATAGGCTGGCATTGGGGCTTAGCCGAGCGCTAATCGTCGCAAAGTTCATGCTTTATGCTGCGCGCCTCAAAACCGTAAGGCTCCTTCAGCGCTTCCTTACGAAATCCAGCAATTCCTGATTCACGTCATCGGCGGCTTCCTGTTGTATCCAGTGACCGATGTTGGGCAGGACACGTATGCGGAGGCTAGGCACGCGGTTGGCCATTAATTTCTCCAGTTTCTCCCGCGGAGCTTTGCGGGTCGCACTGTCGTCGCTGCCGGAGAGGAACAGCACGGGGCAGGTGATTATGCGGTCATCGTAGGGGCGCATTAGCTCCCAGTTGCGATCGAGGTTGCGGTAGTAGTTGAGGCCGCCGGTGAAGCCGCTGCTGCGGTAGGTGTCGATATAGTAGGCGAGGTCTTGTTCCGACAGCCAAGCCGGCATTTCCTTCGGTTTGCCTAGGCGGTCGATCCAACCGCCGCCTTCGGAGGCTAATGGCCCAAGCACGGGAGGTTCCCGCGGGGTGTCCGGCGAGCAGTAGAGTCTGCTGAGGATGCCGTGAGGGTCGGCGTCGAACTCGGCGTCGGCGATGCCAGGCTTTTGGAAATACAGCTGATAGAAGAAGTTTTCGCCGAACAGCTCGCGCATCCGCTCCATCGGCGGACGGTCGGCGCGGGCGGCTAGCGGTACGCTCATGGTGACGAGTTTGGATACCGCTTCCGGGTGGCGCAGTGTGAAGTTCCAGCAATTGGAGGCGCCCCAGTCGTGCCCGACGAGAATTATGGGAGCGTCGGCCCTGGTGTCGATCAGCTCCAATAGAAAGGCGCTGATTCGCTCGATGTTGTAGTCTTCCATGGCGGGTAGCGGGTCGGTGCCGGCGAAACCGGGCATGTCGGGGGCCAGCGTGCGGTACCCGGCGTTGGCCAGTGCCACCATCTGATGCCGCCAGGAATACCAGCACTCGGGCCAACCATGAACGAATAGCACTGTCGGGCCTTCGCCGAGTTCGGCGATACGAGTGCGAAGCCCAGTGATGGTGTGGTGCTGAAGGGCGATATCGTCAACGGTGTACATCGGGTTCGGGTCTCCTCAAGATGTCGCTGTTGCGTTTTTATTTGTTATCCAGTTTCGCACGCCGTGGTGACTTGCGCCATGGGAAGGTTTTGCGTCGGTGCCGCTGGGAATGTTTTCGGAGGCGTTAGAGAGTCGGGCGGGGTTTGTTGGGCCTTGCGGCCCAACAGCTTATTACGCGGCGACGTCTTCGTAGCGTTCCTGTAGCCAAGCCTTAATGGCGTCGGATTCGTAGAGCCATTCGTGCCGACCGTCCTCATGTTCGATACGTAAACAGGGGACTTTAACGCGACCGCCGCCCGTTTCGAGTGCGGCGCGGTGGGTGGCATCGTGCTGTGCGTCGCGCATTTCTATCGGCAGACCCAGCCGGACGATTTCTTTCCGAACCTTGATGCAGAACGGGCAGGCGCGGAATTGGTAAAGGGCTAGTTTCTTTGCCGCCCGGTCGAGTGCGGTTTGCTCGGCTTCGGTGCGTGGTTTGGGTTTGGGCGTGGTGAGTTTTTCCGCTATCAGCACGATTGGCGTGAGGATTAGCCGGATGGCGCGGAAGAATAAACGGATAATGATTCGCATAGGGTTCGTGTCGTCTCCGTTGCGGATGATCGTTGGGGCGGACCATACCGGAATTGGGTCGGCGTGACTATCGGCTGGGCACGTTATACTGCGGCCCCTGTTTGCAACAGGGCGGTTGCTGGGCCATGCGGCTCAGCCTAGGAGATGGTTGGAATGGTGGTGATTCTATGAGCGGTGCAGCGGACACGGTGGAGCGCGAGGAAGAGGCCTCACAGGAGGTATTCGAGCCGCCGCGCTGGACGTTCGTGGCGATGCTGATCGCCGTGGCGGCCACCAGCCCGTTGGGGATCAATGTCTACCTGCCTTCCATGCCGGGTATGGCGCAGGCCTTTGAGGTCGATTTCGCGACCATTCAGCTCACTTTGTCTTTGTATCTGGCGGCGGTTGCGGTCGGGCAGTTGGTGCTCGGCCCCTTGTCGGACTATTTCGGGCGGCGGCCGGTGTTATTGGCGGGGTTGAGCGCTTTTATCGTCGGCACGGTGATCTGTTTATTGGCGCCGAACATTGGGGTATTGCTGTTCGGCCGGGTGGTTCAGGCGTTGGGCGGTTGTGCCGGGATCGTATTGAGCCGAGCGGCAGTGCGGGATCTGTACGGGCGCGATCAGGCCGCGAGCATGATCGGCTACGTCACAATGGGAATGGCTGTTGCGCCGATGCTGGCGCCGTCGATCGGCGGCGGCTTAGAGGCGATTTACGGTTGGCGCGCCTCGTTTGTGTTCTTGCTCCTGTTCGGCGGCGTAGCGTTGCTGGCGGCTTTCCGCTTGTTGTACGAGACCAATCCACAGCGCGGGGCGGAGCGTTCCGTGGCGCAGATGCTGCGCGAGTACGGCGAGCTGGCGCGCTCGCGGGTGTTCTGGGGGTATGCGTTGACGACCGGTTTCAGCACGGCGGTATTCTTTTGTTTCGTCGCCGGGGCGTCGTTCGTGACTATCGAGCAAATGGGGCGTAGCCCGCTGGAGTACGGCTTGTACTTTGCCTTGGTACCGGCGGGTTACATGGTCGGTAACTTCCTCTCCGGCCGCTTTGCTCATCGCTACGGGGCCGATCGGCTCGTATTAAGGGGGTGTCTGGTGATCGCTGCCGGAGTGGCGGCGATGATGGTCATGCTTGCGCTGGGCTGGTTGCATCCGGCGGCTTTGTTCGGGCCTATGTTCGTGGTGGGTATCGGCAACGGTTTGGTGATTCCAAGCGGGGTGGCCGGTGCCGTGAGCGTCAAGCCGCAGATCGCCGGTGCGGCTTCGGGCTTGTCCGGTAGCGTGCAAATGGGCTTTGGCGCATTGGTGGCACCCTTGGTTGGGGCGTTGCTGGCGGCGTCGGCGTGGCCGATGGTGATCGTGATGGGGGCTTGCGCGGTGCTTGCGTTACTGGCGTTTGCCGCTGCGCAACGATAAGGAACGTTCGAGCGCGGCTGGGCCTTGGCAGGCCGCTGGCGGCTGCGTAAGCTGTGCGGGGGCAAAGGAGCTGCGTGAGTTTCTTAACAATAGCGTAGGGGTTGAACTATGGGGGGTAGTGAAACCGGGGCGTCGGCGGCAAGCGCTGGACGAGCTCGTACGGTTTGGGCGGCCGTGGTCGCTATTGCGGTGTACTGGGGCTTGCATATGGTGGTGCCGGGGTGGGTTTATTGGCATTCGCCTTTGCAACAGCAACTGCTTATTCCTTTGTCGGGGCACGCTTCTGTTTCTGGCGAATGGGCCTACTGGGGGCACCTGATATCTACTTGGCTGGCGTTGGGGATAGTGGCCGGCGTATTGCTCTGGGCCGTGTTGGCGGTGTTTCGCCCTTGTGATCGAAGGCGGGTGTTGACTGCCTTCGTCATCGCCTTGTTTGTCGGTCAGCCGCTGTCGAACATGCTGCTTTACAGCGAAATCAGCTTTGAAATCATTCTGTTGGATGCTTCCTACATATTGCCGGCGCTAGCGGTGGCTGTGCTGTGGCTATACGGCATCGACCGCCGCGAGATGCGTAAGTCGGCTTAGCGGCGGCGGGCGAACGGCGCTCAGTGCTACCGTTGTCGCAGCCTAGTGCCGTCCGGCCCCGTTACACTGTCGTTCTTCTTTTTCTATTCCATCTTTGTCTATAAGGGAACGGCATGCAGTATTACTTTGCCTATGGTTCCAATCTGCATCCGGTGCGTTTGCAGGCGCGGGTGCCGTCGGCGCGTTTAGTGGGGGTGGCGCGTTTGCCGGGCTATCGATTGAGCTTCGATAAGCTGGGTGGGGATGGCTCCGGGAAGTGTACGATTACCGCCTGCGGCGAGCAGCGGGTGTATGGTGCGGTTTATACGCTGGATTTGTCGGAAAAACATCATCTGGATAAAGCGGAAGGTCTCGGCGTTCGTTACTTGCAGCATACGCTGGATGTCGAGGGCGAGACACAGCGCTATCGGGTGTTTACCTATATTGCCGCGCCGGCCTATCAAAACGGCGATCTTCCGCCTTATACCTGGTACCGCGACTTGGTGGCGGAAGGTGCGCGGTATTTGTGCTTACCGGGAGGGTATCGGAGTATGCTTGATTCTGTGCCGGCAGTGGCAGATCCTGATCCGGAGCGGGCCCGGCTTAATCAGGGCCTTGTCGAGCGTTGCCGGGCGATGAATGCCGAGGCATTCGTCTTGCCGGAGTAAACGCTCTCCGACGGCGTTGTCTGCGAGGGACTATGAGCGGAATTAAGCAGCGAGCGCAGGGGGCAACCCTGGGCGCTGTGGCGTTGAGCCTGCTGGGAGCTATGCTGGCTCCTGGCTTTTTGCTGCATTTGCTGGATGCGTTTTTCTCGCTACACGAGGATTACGTTTTTTCCTGGGTGCGCGATGCGGGGGTCTCGGATGTTTATCTGATACTGCATGTGCTGCTGCTACTTGCCCTGCGGGCGGTGTTTACTCTGTTTTTCTTATGGTTGGCGTTCTGGCTCTTTCGGTCCGTCGATAAGACGCTCGTTATTTTTTCTCTCATCGGTGCGGTTGGCGTCTGGGCTATTGCCGAAGGGGCGTACTACTACCTTTATTGGCAGTTTACCCAGCCACTGGCTATCGGCATTCTGTCGCTTCTGGTAGTGACTTGCGTTGCGCTCGCGTGCTTTGACGAAAGACGGTAGTGCGGGCCGTGGACGGTTGTCGCTGCTGGGAATTAGCGACGACCCGGATTCCGATGTAGGGAATGTGGCGTCAATCTGCGCGAGCTAGCCCCGCTTCCTCTATTGCCTCGCCAAGCTCTTTCAACGCCTGCTCGGCGTCTTCGACCTCGTCGTAGTGCTGAACGCAGGCCGCGACGATCACGGCCTCGGGCGAGCTTGGGCGAATCACGCCGACGTTGCAGGCGCGCCTGATTTGGGTGCCGGTTTTTGCGCGAAAGGGGTGCCCGGCGGTAGGCCGGCCTGGATGCGGTCCTCTCCCGTGGTGACATTCTGCATATGCTCAAGCATTCGGGCTGTGTGTTCGGGTGTGAGTAAGTCGCCGTCGATCAAGCGCTCCAATAGCTCGCCGAAGGCTTCCAGCGTGCCGGAATTTAAACCCCGTTGGTAGTAGCGCTCGAAGGCTTCGTCGATGCTGGTGGCTTGTAGATGCTCGGGCGTTACCGAGAGTTGTTCTAGTAAACCGTCTAGGCGCTCTTCGCCTTGGGCGCTGGAGTGCAGATGCACGATATCCATGTTCGATAGCTGCGCGCTGTCCGGGTGTAGTTCGGCATAGGCGTCGTAGCGCACTTGCAGGATGGTGGTGATAGCGGAGAACCCTTCGGGGGCGATCTCGGTACGGATGTGTCGGTTGAGCTCGTCCTCGCCGAGGTGGCGAATGAGCATGTCGGTGGCGGTGCTGTCGCTATCGACCAGCATTCTCTCAAGCAGATCGGCAATGCTATGACGGCTGCCGGGTTGCTCCCACAGTAGGTCGCCGGCACCGTCGACGTAATCCGATTCGCGCAGGGTGAGCTCTTCGTCCAATGAGAGTTCGTCGGCTTCGACGGCTTGCAGAACGGCAATAGCAACCGGGACTTTGGTGGTGGAGGAGAGGTACCACATTTGCTCGGCGCGGTGACTTAGGCCGTTTTGGTCGCCGCGCCGTTTGAGGTAGACGCCGAGTTCGCCAGCCGTGTTGCGATCGATGCGTGCGATTGCTTCTTTTAGATCCTCCTGCCAGCCTTTAGCCGGTTGAGGATCTGCCGCTAGCGCGGCGCCGAAAAGGGTCAGAGCTAAGGCATACGGCAGCATAAGATTCCCTCCTTGGCATTAGCGCGTCCTTGCGCTGAGTTTGCTCAGGTGGCAGCGGTTATTTGGAATACACCGGATTCGGTGACTGCTTTGCCCACGGCGCGTAACGCTGCTTCCGAGCGGGCACGCGAGAGTTCGCCGCGAGTGCAGGCGGCGATGACGATGCGCCGGCCGTTGGCGGCCACTGTCGCCACGCCCATGTCGCAGGTACGTGCGTATTGGGTGCCGGTTTTATGCGCGAAACGCACGGATTCCGGTAGGCCGGCCTTGATGCGGCGATCGCCGGTTTGGATCCGGCTTAGCACGTCCATGAGGTAAGCGGTGCCGTCGGCTCCTAGCGCTTGGCCTTGGGCCAGGGCGGCGAGCAGCGTGCTAAAGGCGGTGAGCTGGCCACCGTTGAGATTGGTGGCGTAGTAACGTTCGAAGGCGGTGCGTAAATCGGCGACGGCAAAGTCGGTCGGCTCCACGTCCAAGATGGTGGCCAGCAGTGCGATTCGTTCCTGCTCTTGGTTGGCTTGCCGTAGGGCCAGAAAGTCTTTCGCTTGCAGGGTAAAGGCGCTTTCGTGGAACGCGCTGTAGGCATGACGCCGGACGTCGGCCAGGGTGGTTATTTCGCCCAGGCCTTCGGGTGCGAGTTGGCGCGCGGCGTTATTGACGGCGTCCAAGCCGACTTGGCGGATCAACACGTCGGTGGCGGTGTTGTCGCTGCGGACGAGCATCTGCTCCAAGAGAAAGCGCACGCTAAGTTCCGTGCCGGGCGGGTGCCAGTTGGTTTCGCCGGCGCCGTCGACGTAGTCGCTGGAGAGCAGGCGCAGCGTCGTGTCCAGCGAAAACTCGCCTTGCTCGATGCGGCGCATGACTTCGATCGCTACGGGCACTTTGATGCCGGAGGCCAAGTACCACGATTGCTCGCCCCGGAAGGAGACGGCGTCGCCGGTGGTGAGGTCTTGTACATAAACGCCCAGCTCGCCGGGATAATCGGTGTCGATTTCTATTAGCCGTTGTTCCAGGCGCTGTTTCCAGTCGGGCGCGGTGGCCGCTGCGTTACTGGCGAAGACGCTAAACAGTAGGGCAATAACCAGAAGGCGTAACGGGCGGCTTAGGTTTTGGCTCGAATCCATGCGGTGAGTTGTATCCATAAGGCGGTTGCGAGTAACAGGAGTAGGGTCAGCGTCATAGCGTAGGCGTAGGAGACCGAATGAAAGTAATCGAGCAGATAACGAAAGCCTACGAAGATGACGATGATGTGAAAGTAAAAGGCCTTTAGTGCATCCGAGCCTATTACGGTTATCGGTTTTAATGCTGTGGCCAATTTCTCAGCTCCAAGCACAGCCAGTGCGAGTACGAACAGCGCACCGCCAACGCTGAATAACATGAACATAAGCTCCGGCGGATGTTTGCCCTGGTTGCGGGCGATGGCCATCAATTCCTGTGGTAGATCGGTGCCGGCAAGGCCGAGAAAAATCACGATCAGCACAGCGGATGCCGCCGCGATGCTGCCTGCGAGTACGCGGCGGGCGAGCGGCTTGCGGTAGTAGCGGGCGATCAGTTCACCGAGCAAAAGCCCGACGAGGATCAAGGGGCCGCGGGCGAGCTGCCCCCAGGTGTAGTGATCCTCGTGTTCGACGAGTAGGGCTTGCAGCGGTTCGTTATTCCAGAAATGGAAGTGGTGATAGAGGTAATACCATAGCCCTACCATGACGACGGGGCTGGCGATGCGCAATGGTAAAGCCATGCGCTTCCATAGCGGTAGGAAAAACGGCACCCACAACAAGGCGATGGCGTAGAAACCGAGGATCTCCACATAGGAGGGGAAACTCTGGTAGAGCAGGGCATTGACGATGTCTTCCGGCTCGAACAGGTGCGACATTTCGACCACGGTGAGCAGTTTGTACCAGAATAGTATGATCACGCCGGTCAGCAGTAGCTTGAGCCGTCGGCGCGGCCAGTCTGCGGTGCCGACGTGAGGCAAAAAGCCACTGCTAATGCGACCCCGAATACCAGAATGAAGAGGGATGACGATATTTTGGTGACCAGGTGCACCGGCACCATGTGCCAGATCGGTATCTGGTCGAAAGAAAGCAGGCCGTTAACGCCGTGACTGACGATCATCAGGCTGACGGCCGCTCCGCGTGCCCAGTCGATGGCTCGGATTCGGCCATTATGGGCACCTACGGGGAAGACTTGGCGCGCTTGCACACCCACCGCTCCCGACATGCCGGACCGCCCTCGCTTATAGTTCACAGATGTTGATAATCGATAACTAAAGCTGGGGGTTAGGCAGCTGTTTCACCACCCGTGGCGGCTGTCAGGGCAGTGCCGGCGGCGGGAAAAGCCGCCGGCGCTGGTTGCGGGTTAATGCGGGTTTAAACAAACCCCGGATTGCCATAGCAGCCTGCTGCTAGAACGTTGCCGATATCCTTGCCCACAGGGTGCGACCCGGTTCGTTAATCGGGGTGTCTGCCGGGGTTAGGTAGCCGCCGCCGCTGCGTTGGATGTGTTCGGCATAGGCGCGGTCATATAGATTGTCGACGCCTGCGGTGGCGGTTATCTGTGGCGTGAGGCGATAGCCGCCGTAGAACGACATCGTGCCGAAGCCTGGGGTTTCGTCGCCGTCTACGCTGTAGATGGTGCCGAATCCCGGATGGATACGATCTTGCCGGGTGACGCCCCGAGCTACCGCACCGGCAAAGTAGCGACTGCCGTTGTAGTCGAGGCTTAGCGAGCCCTCAAGCGGCGGAGTTTGTGCCAATGGCCGGTTGTGGGTGTCGTTGGTGGCACGAACCCAGCTGAGGGTTGCCGTCGTACTCAACGTGGCGGTGAGTTGGAGAGTGGCGTCGAATTCCGCCCCGTATTGGGTGGCGTCGATATTGATAGCGCCTTCGCCGCCGTCACGGTAGTCGATCAGGATGTAATCGTCGAAGACACCGTAGAACAAGCTCGCATTGGCTTGAAAGCTACCGCTGCGAAAACCGGCGCCGACATCCACTTGGTTCAATACTTCGCTGTCGATATCGAAACGTCTATTGCGTTCCCAGAAATCGGGGGCGCGCTCGGCTCGGCCGATTCCGATATACGTCGATAACGGCATTAGCCGCAGATCGCGTTGATAACGGGCAAAGCCGCTCCATAGCGTGTTGCTGTCGCTTGCCTGGGCCGGCGTCCGGAGTTCGGTGACTTCGTTACGGTCGGCTCGCAGCCCGTAGGTGAAACGATCCTGCGACGTGAGCGTATGCTCTAGCTCGGCAAAAACGCCGTACTGTTCGAATTCCGCCGTGTCTTGGCGCGGGATGCCGGCAAAACTAGAGGCTTGCTCCTGCATCGCCATACGGGTGCGGTGCCTATCGTCGAGATAATCGGCACCGACCGTAAGCCAAGTGTTCTCGGTCGGGATTAAGGCGACATTTAAGCGGCCGCCACGCAGGCGGCGGTCCGGGTTCATGGCCCGCCGCATACCCTCGCGTAGCCGGAACTCATCCATTACGTGGTCGATGTGGTTGTAGTAAGCACGTGCTTCGACCTCTGCCAGCCAAGGCGTTAGATCGTAATGGCGAGCGACCAGTTGATAGCCGGTGCGGTCGAATAGGGTGCCGTCCATGCCCCGGTCGGCATAAGCGGCTTGGCCGTCGCTGCGATCGTAGCTGAATTCGATGCTGGTGCGTTCGGAAGGCGTCCAGCCGAGGATGGCGGTCGTGCTCCAGCGTTGGTATTCGGAATGGACCGTTTGGCCGTCGCCGTCTTCGTAGTTGTCTTGCCGGGAGACAGTGCCGATCAGGCGCGTGTAGCCGGTTTGGTCGCCGGCGCTTATGTCGGCCATCAGATCGTTACGGTCGAAACTGCCGACGGTAGTGCTGATCTGCCCGCGCACATCGGGCTCGTCGAAGCGAGGCGTGTCTCGCTCGAATCTCACCACACCGGCGGCGCTGCTCCCATAGCGTACGCTTTGCGGGCCTTTGATGATCTCGATGCGGTCGTAAGATTCCGGATAGACGTACGCGGTGGGCGGGTCCATTCGGCCGGCGCAGCCGCCAAGAATTTCGCTTCCATCGAGTTGCAGCCGCAGCCTGGAGCCGCCCAAGCCTCGCAGCTCCGGATCGCCGCTGGTGCCGCCTTTGCGGCTAGTCGTGAAACCGGGAATGGATTTTAGGTAAGAGCCGCCGTCGTGAGCCGGTAAGGGTAGGCGCGGTTGTTTGGGGTCGGTCTCTATGCGGCCGGCATCGATCATGCCGGGGGCGGTAATAACGACCGGTGCTAGCCGAGCGTGCTCCTCAGCCAAGGCGCTTGTGAAGGCGCCTGTCGTCAATAGGCCCACTACGGGGGGTACTACGAAACGATAAGGGCTCATCATGAGCATCGTCCTCTTTTTCTATTTCAGGCGCGCAGGGGCGCCTGCGATGGCGCAGCGCGATGCTTTTGCGCCAACAGATCATTCTTGTTAGCCACACTTGGGCCTTGCCGGTCACGTTGGTGGCAGGCCGCGGAGGCGACGAACGCATTTTGGTTAAAGACGTGGTGGGTTATGCGCTGGGCGGGGCACGGCCAGGAGGGTGAAGGAAAGCTCGGGTTCGGTAGCCAGTGCCTGCGAGGTTGGCAATGTGTTGAGTCGTGGCTGAGCTTAGATCGGCAGGGCGAGGTAACTCAGTCGCGACGACGGGAAGTTGCAGCAGCTTGCAGACTAAGCATTCGCAGCTTAAGTACTCGTGTAAGCCGCTGTCATGGTGGTCGATGGTTGCGCTTACAGTGGCCGCATGGCCCGTATGCGCTGCCGAATGAGAGCAGCTTGGGTCGGTCTGGGGTGGCGGGTGTGTTGCGTGCGCCGCGTGCAAGAGCGGTAGAAACAGCATGGCGATGGCGGCCGGCAGGAGCCAGAGGCTGAATCTTCGCCGTTTTCTATCTACCCAATGCACGTTTCTCTCGATGTATAGCGAACGGCAGACTGCCGTCAATACGCTTAGTGTGGGATGTGCGCTTGCCCCGTGCTTTGATTTTGATCAACCTCGTAACGGAGCTATGTCATCTGTATGTTGTTGGAAATCGTTATAACATAACGATACTTGGGCGGCGATTTCTAGTGGTTGCCGCTGGCGCGCATTATAGCCGATTTAGCTAGCGAATCGCTTAGGGTTGGCGACTGCGCGTCGGTAGGGGCAAACGCTTAGAGAGACGGCGGGTTCGGTTTTCCAGCGCTTTGCCGGTGCCATAGATCAAGGCTGCCGTGGTGAGTACCGTCATGGCCGCAGTGGCGGCTTTATGGTGAACGAGGTCGGTATAGAGGCTGCGTTCCAACACAAACGGGTAGTCGCTGCGCTCCTGGCCGTCCTGCTGGGGCTCGTAAAGGCTGCCTTTGCTGACGCCGAGCGAGGGTTTATTCGTGCGCTGTAGGTAAGGCATTAAACGCGACATGGTAAGGTCCATGAGTCGAGGCGCGACGTTGCCTAAGGTTGTGAGCGCTTTGCCGCCGGCACCGACTACCACATCGCGTACGTCGGTGGTGCAGGCGTGTAGGATCGCGTCGGCGACCGTATCGGGTGCGTACACCGGCGGCGGATTTTGCCCTTCGGTATCGAGGTAGTTGGCGGCGTGTTCTTTGTAAGGGGTGTCGATCGCTCCGGGTTTTATCAGGGTTACGGAGATCGGGGCACGTTCCTGCTCCAATTCCATACGAAGGGCGTCGGTAATGCCCATGACGGCGGCTTTGGATGCGCTGTAGATGCCTTGGATCGGAATGGCGCGTTCGGATAAGGCGCTGCCAATATTGATTAATTTGCCGCCATGGACGCGCAAGTGTTCGCAGGCTATTCGCGAGCCGTAGACAACTCCCCAGTAATTGGTGTCCCACAAACGACGTTGGTCTTCAATGGAAACCTGCTCGACTTTGCCGTAGATCGATACCGCCGCGTTGTTGATCCAGGTATCGAAGCCGCCGAAGTGTTTGATGGCGGTTTTGGCTAACTGTTGTACGTCCTTCTCGTTGCCGACGTCGGTCACGACGTAAATGGCTTGGCAACCTTTGTGCTGCAACTCCTCGGTTAAGTCTTTTAGCGCCGTCTCGTTCCGTGCGGCGAGAACGACTTTAGCGCCGTGCTGGGCGAGTCGCCGTGCCGTCACTAAACCGATGCCGCTGCTAGCGCCGGTAATGACCACGGTTTGTTCATGTAGCGGCTTCAGAATCGGTTTCGATTTCATGGCGATATCCTGATCTGCGCAGTGAGGGCTTGTAGTCGATGTGCGGCGATTGGCGGAGCCTCGCAAGGGGGTGTTCGTGACAGGCTGTCAGGTTTTTCGGTGCCTTACCGATAATCTTTATAAGAAGATTCTTAATCCTGCTTGATCGCAGGGGCAGGGATATATAACCAAAAGAAAAAGACTGCACACAGCAGCGAAGTACGAAGGCGATGGAGGCTGGTATGGCCCGAAGAAATACTAACGACGTGCAGGTTGTGATTGGTCGAGGCGTCGTTATCGTTAAGCGACCGGCCGACGGCGAGCGCTTGCTTGCGGTTATTCTGCAAACGGAAGGTGGCGCCGAACGGCCCACCCGGGTACGGCTTGACCGCCGTATTCACCGGCCGGGAGAAACGCGCTTAGGCGAGTGGGGCGTGGCGGGCGACTCGAATTCTGTCTTGGAACGTTTATCGGCCTGATTTTAAAAGTGAAAAACGTCTCGCGCAGCGATTTCGGAAGCGGTTTTTCGGCCTGCTGCCGCAGCCTTTCCCCTACAGCAATACCTGCTCTTCTGTCGTTGATCGGAGACAAGTCGATTCACATCTTCCTCAACCCTGGCATATAGTAGTGACGTGATGTGGCGTCGGGTTGGGGCGCCCTCACTGTACGGACGCACCGGAAGTACCAGGGGGAAATCGATGTGAAAATGAGGTCGACATTGTTCTTGTCGACCCTGCGGACGAGTTTCGTTTGTCCGTAGCGGGGTATTTGTATCGAGAGGGTTATCACGTTCAGGAGGTGAAGTCGGGGGCCGATTTTCAAAAACATTTAGAGCAAGCCGTACCGTCTTTGGCGATTCTCGAAGTGGACTTGCCTGACGCCGACGGTCTGAGTCTGGCGTTGGAAGCTAGCGAGAACTACGGTACGTCGATCATGTTTGTCACACAACGTACCTCGCCTTTCGACAGAGTTGCGGCTCTGGAGTTATGCGCCGACGACTATATCTGTAAACCGGTTGAGTTACGGGAGATCTTAGCAAGAGTCCGGAGTGTCCTGCGGCGTCGAGATACGGCGCGTAGCAGTGGGGGTACGCCGGTTTATAGCTTTTGTGGCTATACCTTGGATCTCATCCACCGCCGGTTATCCGATAATCGCGGCGAGCCGGTTCCCTTGACCGGCGGCGAGATGGCGTTACTGGCTGCGTTATTGGCCAGTAAAGGCCGCCCGATGAGTCGCGAACGTTTGCTGAGCATTATCAGTAAGCGGGACGTACACGATGTCGACGAACGCTCGGTCGATACATTGGTGCGTCGCTTGCGACGTAAAATCGAAGCGAACCCCGCCAGGCCTGCGCTGATTCAGACGGTGCATGGGGTGGGGTATCGGTTAGCGGCGGACTGAGCCGAGTGCAAACCATTGTGTAGCGGCGATATCTGACGGCATGTCGGGTGTCGCCGCTATGCTTATGTCTGCGGCTGTAGAGAATACAAGAGACATGTGAACAGGCGTTCACATGTACGTGAACCCCCGTCTATTGGATAGGATTGCTTTTCAGCATAACCTTATTGACTGCTTGGAGGTGTCGAGCCGGTCACAGTTCGACACTTCAGTAATAGGAACCGGCGGTCAAGGCGGACAATGAACAATAAGCAAATCGGCAGCAGTCAACAGCGTATCCACGGGCGTTTTCACCACACGGGGGGAGCACGGTTTCGGTTGCATCCAACCAAAGCCGCCATTCTCTCTGCCATCGCAGCGACGACCGCCCCGGTCGGCGTTTGGGCCGGGCCCGGACAGACGGAGTTGGTTACGGACGGCCGCACCAATACCTCTGTCGATCAAAACGGCAACCGTTTCCGGGTCGAAACCGGTACCGTTAGAGGCAGTAGCGGGTTTAACTCCTTCGAGGCGTTCCGCGTCGCGGCGGGCGACACGGTCGATTTGCACCTGCCGGAGCATACCTTACGCCTGATTAATCTGGTTCATGGTTCGCAGTCCGAGATTTACGGTGTCGTCAACAGCTTGAAAGGCGGCCAGATCGGCGGCGACGTGATATTCGCCAACCCGCACGGTATTGTGGTCGGCCAGTCGGGCGTGCTGAATGTCGGCAGTTTGATGCTAACAACGCCCAGTCACGACTTCATGGACCAGATGTTGGACCGCTTCCAGGGCGGCCAAGTGACCGACGAGGCCCCGTTCGAGCAGCTCTTGTTGGGCGCGGCCCCGCTTGCCGAAGGTGCGGAAGTGCGGGTGGACGGCAATATCAACGCGCTCGGCGCGATTCGCCTGAGCAGTGTCGATGTGCGAATCGCCGGTCAACTGCACGCCGCCACGCCCGAAACCCAGGGCACCTTATTCGAAGCCAGCGTTAATACCGAGGGCTTGGAGCACGCCGATTTTGCTGCGGTGGAGGAAGGTTCCATCGTGATCGGTGCGCGCCATTCGATTACCGTCGACGAAAATGCCGAGCTGCATTCGGTGGCTAACAGCCGGGGCGAGCAGGGCGATATTCGGTTAGTGGCCCGTGCCGAGCAGGAAACGCCGTTCGGTATTGCCGATGCGAATGCGCGGGTGAGCATCGCCGGCAGTCTCAAAGGGCGCGATATCGACGTGCGCGCCGAGACGCGGGCGCGGGTCGATATGGAGTTGCCCGATGTCGACGAAGCGTCGTTGGCGGATTTGCTCGGGATGGGCGATAGCTTTCTCGCCGAGTTGGGCGAGGAAGCCGCCGAGTTGTTATTGGGCGATGCCAGCGATATCTGGAAGTCCGGCGCCTTCGTAACCGCCGATGCCGAGGTCGATATTCTGAACGGCGCCAGCCTTGAGGCGAGCGGCGATGTTCGGCTAAGTGCCGAGGCGACTCGCGAGATCAACCTGGTCGGGCAGTGGAACGAGCTCGAAGGCATTGGTTTGTCCGTCAGTGCCGCTTACCTTGGCGGCGACACCCGTGTGCAGGCGCATGAGGGCGCCGGCGTCGACGCGGCGGCGATTTTGAGGTGCAGGCCAGTAGCCGCAATAGCGTCGTCAACCAAGCCAAGCCGACGGATAACGCCGAAGGCGAGGCGCTGAACGCGATCAGCGTGACCTATGTCGATACGCGTACACAGGCATTGGTCGACCGGGGGGCGCAGATTAGCGCCCATGATGTGGCGGTGCGTGCCGATACGGAGAATAGCTTTACCACCCAGTCGACGGTAGGCGTGGATGCCGACAACGGTGTGGCAGGCGTGAGCTTTGCATTGTCGTGGGTTGGCAGCGAAACCGAGGCGTTATTAGGCGCCGACTTGATCGGAGTGAATGATGTAACGGTCGTAGCGGAGACGTTGACCGACGCCAACGTCACCCAAGCCGTGAGCAAAATCGCCCAGCAGGAAGAGCCGAACGAATCCGCCGACGGCGAGAGTAGCGAAGGCGCGCAGGAGGCCATCCAGGAATTTGCCGCCGAGCAAGGCCAAGCCTTGTTAGAGAAAATCGCCGGCATCGGCGAGGGCGTTAACCTCGGCGGTGGCGACGACGGCGGCGAAGGGAGCGAGGGCAGCGACGGTTCGGGCATCGGCGATTACTTCAAGCTGGCCGGTTCGTTGGCGATTGCCGACAGTTCGCAAACCAGCCGGGCGCAGATTCTCGATGGTACCACGATCGAGGCCGACGGCGATGTCGCCGTGGTGGCGCGGGTCGAAGACAGCGGCGTGCGTAACTCCGCGCTGAGTTCGGTGGCGGCTAAGACGAAAGACGGCGACGGCGAAGCGGGCAATACCAATGTCACCACGAGCCTTGCGATCAACGTCGCTAACCACCGTCACAACGCGGTAGCGACGATCGGCAACGGCGTTAACATTAACGCCCAGCGAGTCGGTGTCGGCGCGGAAACCTTGCTGCCGTTGAACGCCGCCCCGGCCGAGGAGTTGGGCGGCGAACTTGGCGATATCTTCTCCGCCTTCACGCCCTGGGCGGATGTGCAGGATATTTTCTCCTGGCTTGGTAACGCCAAGGAGTTGATGGGCGATTTGCCCGACGAGGTATTCACCAGCACGGCGAATAGCACCGGCAATGCCGAGAACCTGGCGGTGGCCGGCTCCGTCAACTTCTTTAATGTCGATCAGAATAGCCAAGCCTGGATCGGCGACGGCGCGGTGATCGAGACACGGGCGCCGGACGATAGCGGCTGGACGACCGCGCTGGCCGAAGAGCGGGATTGGGCCTGGAGTGCGCCCCTGGCGGTGAGCGCAACCAACCGCGCCGCGAGCATCAACGTTGCCGGTAATTTTGACTGGCTCAAGGTCTTCGGTACCGGCGGTGCGGGCGATGGCAACTCCGCCGCGCTCGGCGGCTCTTTCCTTTGGAATCAATACGACAGCCGCGCGGTGGCCGGTATCGGCGAAGGTGTGACGATTCGCGCCGAAGCCGTCGATGTCGAGGCGGAATCCTTCCATCAGTTCGTCGCCATTAGCCCCAGTGCCGGTAATGCCGACGGCTTGGCCGGTAACGGCACCTTTGCTATTTCGCGCGTTAATGCCGAAACGGCGGCGACGATTTCCAACACGGTCGATTTGCAGGCCGAGCGTTTGGGATTGAACGCCCATGAGACCCTGGCCGTGTGGACGACAGCCGGCGCTTTGGGTGTGAGCGAGAACATTGGCGCCGGGGCCAGCATCGCGGTCAACGATCTGGTGACGGTGACCCGTGCCCAAATCGGCGACAACCGCGCCGACAGCCCCTTCCACGATCCGGATAACCCGGTAACGAGCGCCGAGCCGGGCGTGATCGCCGTGAATACGCTCGAGGTCGGCGCCCTGACCGAAGGGCAAGCCGGCACCTTTGCGGTGGCCGGTGCGGCGGTTACCAACAGCGACCCCAACAAGAAAGGCTTCGTCGACCGGAGCAAAGAAAAACTCAACGGCAAGGTCGAAGGCATCCGTAACAAAGCCGCCGATCTGGCCGAGAACATCCCGCTGCTCGATTTGGCGGTGGACGATATTCGCGGTAAGAAAGCGGATAACGGCGGCACGCCGGATGCCTCCTCGGGTGACAATGCCCAAAGCAAAGGTCCGGATGTCGATCTGGCGGCGACCGGCAGTGTCGGCATTAATCTCGCTCGTCAGGAAACCCGTAGCACCCTGGAGGGGGTGACGGTGCGCTCGCGCGACGAGGACGTCGCGGTCGATACGACGGTCCGCGCGCTCAACGAAACCTTAATGCTCAGCACCGCCGGCGCCGGTTCTCTAGTGAAGGCCGGCAACCCGTCCGATCAGGACGATTTCAAGGCCGCGCTCGCCGGCTCGGTGGCGATTAACGTGTTGCAGAACGACACCGAAGCCGCCGTGCTCGACAGCACGTTGGAGGATGCCGGCGCCGTTCGCGTACAGGCCATGAGCGCGGGCGATCAGGTCGCTGTGGGGTTGGGGCTGGCGGTCGAAGCGTCCGGTTCGAATTCCGGCGATAAAAGCATGACCGCGGCCGGTTCCGGCTCGGTGAACTGGACGGCGAATCAGACGACTGCCTTGGTCGCCGGCAGCACCATTACCGGTGCCGACGAGGCGGCAACCGATGTCGATGTTACCGCTTACGACCGCACCCGTATCGCCACCGGCGGCGGTGCGCTGTTCGCCGGCGGCAAAGGCGGTTTCGGCGCCGCGCTCAGCCTCTCCAACATCGGTAATACGACTTCCGCACGCATCGAAGGCAGCGAGATTACCCACATCGATGCGCTCAGCGTACAAGCATTGGCACAAAATCGTATTATCGGCGGCGGTGCCGTGCTTGGCATAAGCACCGAGGACGACAGCGCAAGCCTGGCCGGCAGCTTGGTGTTCAACCTCATCGGCAACACGTTGGAAGCCTCGATCGGTACGGACGAAGCCGGTAACGGTAGCCGTATCGAGGCCGCCGGCGATGTGACCGTCGTCGCCAGCGATGCCGAGTCGGCGCCCGAGCTCGATGCCTTGACTTCCGACATCGGCGATAGCGATGTCGATTTCACTGCCAGCAATCCCGAGTTGCCGGAAGATTTTGCCGATATCGCCGGCAGCGGTAGTGCGATCATCGGTGTGGCCGGCGCGATTCAGGCCGGGAAGGCCGATAACGTCGGGCTGTCGATGGTCTTTAATCGTATCGCCAACCGTTACACCGCCGAGATCGACGGCTCCAGCGTCATGACAGGGGGCGATGTCGAGGTGGCGGCGCGCGATACCAGCGCCATTCTGGGGCTGGCGGTAGGCGGCGGCGTTACCTCCGGCAAGTTTGCCGGCATGGGTTCGGTGAGCGCCAACGTCCTGCAGGGGATTACCGAGGCCCGGATTCACGGGGATAACAGCTTTATCCAAGCGCGCGATTTGGACGTTGCGGCCATCACCAGCGGCTCGATTCTATCTTTCGCCGGTAATGTTGCGTTTTCCACCAAAACCGCGGCTGGGGCGGCCGTCTCGTTCAATCTCACCGGCGGTTTGGGCGACGAGGAGCAAGTGGACTCTTCCCTGGCGGCGCAAACAGTGGCCGAGATAGACGGCGCGACGCTTGAGCTTGAAGGCGACCTCGACGTGCGTGCCGCCCGTCAGGCACAAGTGCTGTCCGCCGCGGCCGGCGGCGTGGTCGGTACCGGGGCGGCCGGAATCGGCGGCTCGCTTAACGTGACGACCCTGGTCGACCGGACCTACGCGCGCGTCAGCGACAGCACCGTCGAAGCCCGCCACATGAATATCGAGGTCGGCGATGCCGATCTGGACGAAGGGCAAATTTTCGGCGGCGCCGGTAATGTCAGTTTCAGCAAAGGTACGGCAATCGGCGCGGCGTTCTCGGTTAACACTATCAGTAGCGAGCGCGAAGCCGTACTGGCCGACAGCACGGTTGAGCTAAGCGGGGATGCTACGGTCGCGGCGCGTTACAACGGCGAGATCTCCAGTGTCGCCGTCGCCGGGGGCGGTGGCGGTAAAGTGGCGGCCGGAGCCTCGGTGGTGACCGGCACCATCGCCGGTCATAGCTTGGCGGCAATCGACGGCGGTTCGCTGAAGGCGGATTCTGTATCCGTCGACGTTAGCGGCGATAACCTCACGATTAACACCCTGGCGGGTAACGTGCAGGGTGCCGGTACCACGGCTTTGGGGTTGGCTTCCTCGGTTAATACCATGTCCATGGACCGCATTGCCCGCGTCGATGGGGCGCATATTGAGGCAGGCGACACGGTCGATATCTTAAGCGGCGGCAATCAGACCATTCGTACCGCGGCCGCCTCCGGCGGCGGGGCCGGCACGGCAGCGGTGGGCGGCTCGGCCTCGGTCAACACTATCGAAGGCACCGAGTCCGCGCTGTTGCTGAACAGCACGGTGATTGCCGATTCCCTCAATGTCAAAGCCGATTCCGGCGAACACACAATCGCCAGCCTGGCCGGCAATGTGCAGGGCGCCGGCACCGCAGCGGTGGGCGCGGCGACGACGGTCAACACCTTGTTAAACAGCCGACGGGCGGTGATCGAGCACAGCCGCCTGAGTGTGGACGACAGCATTACGGTGCGGGCGGAGCTTGTCGGCAGTATCGACAGCATTGCCGCGTCCGGCGGCGTGGGCGGTACCGCCGGTGTCGGCGGTAGTGTGACGACCAATGTCATCCAATCGAGCGTGGAAGCCGGGATTCGCGGCAGTAGCTCCGAGCACGACAGCCAAACCACCTTAGTGCAAGCCGTGGATAGTTCGGCGATTCGCTCCATCGCCGGTGCCGCACAGGGAGGCGGCAGTGTCGGGATAGGGGCCTCCGCGGCCGTCAATAACGTCGGCAATTCGATTAATGCGTATCTCGTCGGTAACGACGGCAATACGTTCAACGCCTACGACGTCCGTGTCGATGCGCTGTCCGAGGCGGATATTCACACCGCTTCGGCTAGCGGTGCGGTCGGCGGCAAAGCGGGCGTTGCCGGAGCGACGGCGGTCAATGTCGTGACCACCGCAACGCGTGCCCATATCGGCCGCGACGCCACCGGTGGCAGCGGCGATGCCGACGTGTTCGCGCTTAATAATGTCGGCATCACCGCCGAGAACCGCGACGTCGTGCGGACGCTTGGCGGTACCGCGTCGTTTGGTTTGTACTTCGCCGGTGCGGGCGGTGCGATCGTCAATTATCTCAATAGCACGACCGACGCCTTGATCGACGGCGACGACACCGAAATCACTGCCTTGGCGCAGGGCGATGCGATGCTGGTCAACAGCGGCGAGCTCAATCGCAGCAACGCCAACCCCGGCCCCGGCGACGATGCCGACGCCGTCGACGGCATGGTGAGCGAGGACGGCGACGGCTTCGCCGCCGAGCTTGAGTTCAACCCGTACGCCGATTTGCGCGAGACGCAGGAAGAGGTCAACGGGGTTGCCGTGCGAGCGACGTCGGTGCAGCAGGTGGGTACGGTGTCGGCCACCGGGGCAGTTTCCGTAAATCCGAAGGGCTCTGGCGCTGTCGGCGCGGCCGGCACGGTCAATGTTGTCTCCGGTGCAACCCGCGCCATCGTCGAAGGCGCCACCATTAACGGCGGTGACCTGAGCGAGGCGGATGCGGCGCAGGCGCTGAGCATCGGCGCCTCCAGCCATGCTTTGACGGTGGATTATCTACTGGCCGGCGCCGGTTCGTTGGTGGCGGCCGGCGGTGCGGTCGACACCTCGGTGATCGACCGTACCACCGAAGCCCGCCTGTCGAATGCCGACGTAACGACCTTGGGCCAGACCGAGGTGCTCGCTAATAGCACCCAGCAGGGGACGGCCGTTTTGTTGTCGGTCGCCGGCGGTGGGGTTGCCGCCGCCGGTACGGTGGGTGCCGTCAGTCTAAGCGGCGATACCGTCGCCGGCATTGAAGACAGCACCGTGGAAGCCGGTGGGGTCACGGTGGATGCGGCCAGCCAACGCATTATTAACCTCCATTCGGGCGGGATTGCGGTGGGCGGTGTGGCCGGTGCCGGTGCGGCATCGGTTGGCCTTATCGACGGCACTACCGCTGCCTATATTCGCGGCGCGTCGGAGCAGGCGGAGATTCGCACCGCCGGCGCGGTTACGGTCGATGCCGATACCGATAGCCGGATCTTTAACAACACCGCAGCGTTAGGCGCCGGGGCCTCGGGCACTGTCGCCGGCTCGGCGGCGGTCAACATCATTACCAACGATACGTTGGCGGAAGTTGACAACACCCGTTTGCATAACGGCAGCAACGGCGCGGCGCAATCCTTGCGCATCAATGCCACGGAAAGCGTCCGGGTGGATAACTTCGCCGGCGGTGGTGCCTTGAGCCTCAACGATCTGGCCGTGGGTGCCAGCGCCAATGTGCTGGTGGCGCAGGGCCGGGTGCAGGCCGCGTTGCGCGATAGCGACGTTCGCACGTCGGGTAATGTCGATGTCGAAGCCGACCGCAGCCTGCAAGCGCAGCAGATCACGGTGGCCGGTGCCGCCGGTTCGCATTTCGGTATCGGCGGCAGCGCCGCGCTCATGTTGCTCGGCAACGGCTCGACCAGCCATGACGGCAGAGACATTCTCGATGAGCTGAACAAAGACGGCAACGGCACGCTGGCGCAGTTCGAAGATTACGGTAGCAACGATAAGCTCGGTTACACCTTGATCGAGTACGAAGATCCGGTGACCGGCGAGATCGTTACCCGCGATGCGCTCGACGGCGGCGTTCTCGGCAATGACGAGCAGGCTTCCTTAAACGAGAGCGCCAGCTACGATGTCACCGGCGTGTTCGGTGCTAACGCGCGGGATCACGAGACGATCGCCGTGATCGACGGCGGCAGCGTGCGCGCGGGGAACGTTAACGTCAAGGCGACCGAATCCTTGCGCGCTTTGCAGGCGAACGGTGCGGGCGGTATCGGCGGCTCGGCCGGCGTCGGTGCCTCGGCGGGTATGATTTTCTCGTACTCTAATGTGAGTGCCGGGCTCGACAACGGCGCTAGCGTCCATGCCAACGGCAACGTCGATATTCGGGCCGTTTCGCAACAACTAGGCAGCGACCCAGCTATTGAGCTCTGGACGGTTGCCGGTGCGGCGGGTCTGGGAGCAGGGTTAGGTGCGGCAGTGAGTGTGGCGACGCTCGATCAAGATGTGAACGTTATCTTGAACGGCGATATTACCCGCGCTCGCGATATCAACGCGCAAGCCGAAGAATCCATGGATATCGATGTGAAGGCGCTCGGCGCCTACATCGGTGCCGGGGCGGCAGGTGCCGTGGTGGCTTACGGCGAGCGCAACAGCAGCGTCGGAACCTACCTCTTCCAAGACCGCAATTTGACCGCGACGCGCGATGTTGTACTGAGCGCGGAGAGTGCCGGCAGCACTCGTGTCGTGGGGCAGGCCGCCTCGGGAGGCTTCGTCGGCGCCGGTAATGCAGCAGTTGTGGTGGCATCGGACGACGCCGAGGTGACGCTCGATGTCGGCCAGGACACGCGCATCGATGCTGGGCGCGATATTTCTCTGCTGGCGGTGAATCTGCCGGAGCTGTATGCGGAAAGTTTGAGTGTAGCCTTATCGGGCGGGGTGTCCGCCGGCGCCAGCGTGGTGACTGCGCGCACGACGTCCAACACCAACCTGGATGTACGTAACGGCGCCAGGCTGAGCGGGCGGGCGCTACATTTGCAGGCCCGTTCGGACGATCGCGACGGTCGTGCGAGCTGGACTACCGCCACCGCCAAGGCCCAGGGCGTAGTCGGCGGCCAGTTCGCGGGTATCAACGCGGCGGTGGCCGACGCCGAGCACCATGCCGAAGTCCGAGCCCGAGTGCACAACGGTGCCGTGGTGACGGCCAGCGACTCGCTGACACTGGAAGCAATCAATGCTTCCTCCGTGCGTGCCGAGTCCAACGGCGTAACAGTCGGCGGATTGGCGCTTGGCGGCCATGTGGCGAATGCCCGTTCGAACGGGGTGACGTCGGCCGTGTTCCGCGGTCGCGCCGAACTCGACGGGCGTGCCGACATGGTGTTGCGCGGCCATACCGAAACCAACAACTTTGCCGGCTCGGTGTCCGGGCGCGGGGGCGTAGTCGCCGGTGCGGCGGCCTTGGCCAACACCCGCGACAACTCCTCGACCGAGGTCATCCTGGCCAACCAAGGCTTACTGTTTGCGGACAATCTGACGCTCGATGCGACCTACCTCGGCCGTTTCAACGCGCAGGTCGATAGCACGCAGGCCGCCGTGGTCGGTATGAGCGGCGCCTGGGCCGATAACCGCGTTAATGCCGAGACGCAGGTGGACATCGGCAATAACGCCACCGTCCATGCCCGCGACATGGATATTCAGGCGCGGGCGACGGTACGTAAGCAGAACGACGGCGAGCGCAGCGTGCGCTCCGGTTCCGGCGGCGTGTTCGATGCGGCCGCGGCGCGCAGCTATACGGCGGTTAGTCTCGATACGGCGGCGAATGTCGGTAATCGGGCCGATGTGCAGGTGGTCGGCGACTGGACCGACGGCAGCGACCTAGTGATTCGGGCCGGCAACGTGTTGGATATCGAAGACTCGGTCAAACTCGACGCCGGCGGCGCGGTTGCCGTGGCCTTGGCGGAATCCATTTTCGAGACGCCGGACGGCTTGGAGGCTTCGGTCAGCATCGGCAACGGAGCAACGCTGCGGGCACCGGGCGATATGATTCTCGCTGCCTATACGGAAGCCGATATCAATAACTCGGTGGACGCGAAGACTTACGGCGGCGCCGGGGCGCGCGCGGCACTACCCTAATCGATCTGGATGTCGGCCAGCGGGTAACGATCGGCACCGGAGCGGATCTGGAAGCTTTGGGCGAGATGCATCTGCGGGCCGGTCGGGATCATCACGACAGCCGCAGCCGCTTCGATCTCAATGCGCGCACCGATCTGTGGAACAACACAGCGGCCCCCATCAGAACCAATCCACGGGCAGAAATCGAGCTGATGCAGGACAATCGTGTCCGCACGGCCAACAACTCGGTCGTGGCTAGCGTTGGCGATGTCTACCTGGTGGCGGATGAAGGCATTCGTCGTCTGAGCGGCCGCGGAACGGGTAAGGATCTCTATCGCGAAGGCGCGGAAGGGTTGGGTAACGTTATCTCCGGCCTCGTCGGCGGCGGCGAGGTGTCCTTCGCCATCGAGACCGGCAACACCCACTTTGGCGGTACCCATGTCGTTACTGTCGACGGCGATGTGCGCACCAGTATTCGCAACGAGCAGTTGCTGCATCTCGATTACCGCATCGAGGATGGCGAACTGATCATTTTTGCCAGCTCGCAAAGCGAAGGCGTGGAGTTCGAGGTTAGCGATACCTCGCTGACCCAGCAAATCATGGAGCGGCTGGACGAACTCTATACCTACCTGGTCGATTATTCCGGCTCTCAGTTGGAAGAGGCAGCCTTCCAGGCCGAGATCAATTTGCTGGAAATGCGGTTGGTCGAGCTTGCCGAGCAGGCCGGGTTGGAAATCGAGTATATCGACGGCCGGCCTAACGTGCCGGACGAGATTCCGATCAAGATGATTACCGTAGAGCCGATTATCGCTCAGTCCGGTAATATCCACGTGTTCGGCGACGCCTTGGTCGGTTCCGGAACGCTGGAGGCGCCCGGCGATTCCTTGATCGATATCGTTAACGACACGCCGGGTTTTCTCGCCGTCGGCGATCTAAAAATCCCCACCGCGGAAGGCGGGCAATTAATCTTTAACCGGACCGTGATGGAGGGCGATACCACTGCCGAGCTTAATCAGTCCATTCGCCACCTGAATCGGAGCGGTTTGGGTAATGCCAACTTCGGTGAGGTCATCACGGCGGAGAGCGGCCCGCTGCCGCAAATTAATATTCGCACCCCGTACGAACCTTCGCCTTTGACAGTGGGGGCGAGACGGGTCAATTCCTGGCGCCGGATATCTACCTGCGTGGCGACGTGCGGAATCTGCGCGGCAACGTGGTGGTATCGAATGCCGCTGGCAGCATCTATGTCGACGGCAATATTCGCGCGTACAACTCCGAGATTGGTGCCGGCCGCGACTTCATCCTGACCTATCAGGACGGCTTCCGGCATATCGGCAACGATCCTAGGACCGGCACGGGCGGTGCGCCGCGGGTCGCCGGCGGCAATATCGTCGCCAGCGCGCGCTATTTGAACATCAACGGCTTGATGCAGACCGGTGTTGCCGAGTGGAATCTGGATGTCAGCGACGAGCTGATCGATTCCAGGATCGCTATTTTCGAGCTGTTGGGCCTCGGCCGGCCGCGCGGCGTGCACCGGATGGCTGCCACCGATCCGGTTACCGGCCAGATCGGTTGGTCGTTCGATTTCGATAATAACCAGATCATCGTCCACCCGATCGAGGTCGACGGCGGCTACATGGAGTTGACCGGCCAAATCATGAACACCGGCGGCGGCCAGCTCAAGGCCATCGACGGTTACGGCAAGATTAACATCGCGAACAACACCAACTACGAGTTGTTGACCCAAAACCTGAATGCCGGCGAGGGCATTCAAGGCCGCATCCGGCTTAACGATTCCGCCTTCAGTAACGACGACACCCTGCGTAGCACGATCTACGTCATGGACGGCGGCGAGATCAAGGTCTATCAAGGCGCGTATAGCCGGATTCGGGAGACTGATGAGTTCTTGTTGCGCACCACCGAAGGGCGGGAGACGACCTACAGCCCGCGCTCGGGGCAGGACTACGTCTGGGTAGTCGGTACCACCAGCGAGCATCGGCGCCAGGTCATTCGCTATAGCGATACTGCGATTGGGTTTATACCCAGCGGTTCCGGCACAGTCCATTACGACGAGGAATGGCAACTGAGCAGTGCGCCGATCGATGGCGCCGAGTATGTCTATATCGGCCGCTTGCCGGAAGGCGGGATCGTCTTTACTAACCCGATTACCGGCGACGATATCGTTTTCCTCCCGCCGCGCGACGAGTTAGCGCCGGGGCAGGGGCACGAAGTTGTCGATAACATCGAGACGGAAGACCCTGAACTCACCAGCCGGCGTAACTGGACCAGCTGCGAAACCCGCATTATCTGGTGCGTGGAAACCCGGCAGTGGCAAGAAGATATCTACCAATGGGGCGAGCGTACCTACACTCGCAATACCATCCGCGCCGATTACAAGATCGATATCGGCTTCATCGGTTTCGACGAGGGTGTGATTAACATCGACTCCGTCGGCGATGTGACGGTGACGGATAACATCCGTAACGTTAGCGGCCACGTCGACATAATCGGTAACCGCATCGAGCAGCGCGGCGAGTCGACCTCGATTACCGGCCGTACCATCGACCTTAAGGCCGAGGAAGGTATCGGCACGCGGCGCGAGCTGCGCCTTGCTGCCGATAGCGTCAGTGCAACCAGCACGTCGGGCGATATTGCCCTCGATGCCTTCAACGGCGATTTGACCCTGAGGCAATTGGATGCTCAGGACGGCGATGTGCGGCTGTCGGCGCAGCGCGACATCGGCACCATCGGTAACGCCGTGATTCGTGGCGAGGCCATTAGCCTCGATGCGCGAACGGGCCGTATCGGCACGGCCAACCGTGCCGTACGGATTGACACGGCGGATAACGATAACGGCTTGTTCAACGCCTCCGCCGCGCAAGGTGTGCACGTGCGCGAGGTCAACGGCAGCCTGCGGGTGGTGCAGATCGACGCCGGACGCGCCGATGTTTCGATCACGGTCGACGACGGCGACCTGATCGACGCCAACACCGAAGCGCGTCGCGACGAACGCCGCCTCGCCGAGCTAGAGCGCCTATGGGAAGAAATGGGCCTTACCGGCGACGCGGCGCAAGCCTCGCTGGAGCAGGAGAAGGCCGCGCAGGAAGCGGCCGGCGAGACTCGTTACCAGCGCTACTGGAACCTGCGTAACCTCTCGCTCGACGACAACGGCAACGTCGTTGCCGATGCCTACGATCCGGACTATCAGGCGTCCTTGAGCGCTGCCCAGCGTACGCATTTGCAAGAGCAGCTAGGCTGGGACGAGGCGCGGATTACCGATTATCAGAAGAGCCTGACCGCGGAATATCACGACCTGCATCAGGAGTTCGGGCATCTCGGCGGTTACGACGAGAACTTCCGCTACGCGCTGTCGGCCGACCAGATTGCCGAGCTCGAACGAGGCGCGGAGTGGAGCGTAGACCAACTGCGCTACTCGGTCTCGGCCGGCCTGTTGGATCAAGGTACCGGTGGCGGCGTGGAGATCGAGGCGCCGAACGTGATTGCCGGCAACGTGACGCTATCGGCGCGCAACATCGGCCGCACACTGGCCGAGGATGTGATTATCGACGTCTCCGACGGCTTCGAAGGCTTGACGCAGGAGCAGCGTATAGCCCTCGGTACCGCCGAGCGCGGCGATGTGTTCGAAGACCCGGAGAACGAAAACGTGGTCCGGATCGTGCAACGCGACGCCTTTATTATCGATAACACCGGCAGCGTGACGGCGACGGCCGATGAGGATATCTTCCTCGGCGGCCGCAATAATCTGAATCTGTACAACGTCTCCGGCGGTGCGGTACGGCTTAGTGCCGACGGCGATATCACCACCTTACGGCCGGGCGAAACCGTGTTGTCGGGGCGCGATGTGATTCTGGAGGCGCCGAACGGCTCGATCGGCAGCCTCACCAACCCGCTGCAAACCAATATCAGCGGCGTGCTGACCACACGCGGTGCCGGCACCATGAACCTGCATCAGGTCGGCGACCTCCGTATCGACCAGGTCTACGGTAGCACCGGCGTTAATCTGACGGTCGACGGCAACTTGCTCAGCGACCGTGAAGCCGGTGCCAGCCTACGCGGCGGGTGGATCGATCTGAACGTGGCCGGCAACGTCGGTACCGAAAACCGCTTGGTCAACGTCGAGCTCGCGCCGACAGCAGCGAACGCCTGAGCATGGACATCGGCGGCGATGCCTTTATCGGCGCCGAGCAAGGCGTATTTGCCACTCCGGGTAACCTCCGCTTCGGCGACGTTGCAGTCGGTGGCGACTTGGCGGTAAGCGATGTGATCAGCCTCGACTTCGGGGGAGAGGCCAGCATTGGCGGTACGCTGACGGCGACGCTGGCGAATGCCTGGACCATGGGCGATGACGCGCGCCTTGAGGTCGGCGAACGCCTGACCGTGGAGGCCGGCGGCGAGGCGAACCTGCGCGAGGTGGCGGTTAACGGCAGCGATGCGCACGCGGTGAGCATCGACGCCAGCCGTATAAACGGCGTTAACGGAGCGGCTTATCATCTGCGTAGCAACGGAACCGCGAATCTGACCGCCCACGACGCTATCGGGTCCGCGGACGAGCGTCTGCTGTTGGATGTGCGCCGGATCAACGCCTTCAGCGACGCCGGCGCGGTCGGGCTGCATCTACAAGGCCCGGTCGCCGGCGGCAACCTCACCGCGTTGGCCGATCAGGTATGGCTCAGCGGTGCCGGCGATATTGCATTAACAAGCATCTTTGGTCGCGACGGCGTAACCGCCGAGGTCGACGGCGCGTTGGCTATCGGTCGTTTGACCAGCGAAGGAGCCGCTTACATCGAGGCGGCTACGCTCGCACTCGATCACGGCATCGCGGATGACGAATTCGTCGTCCGCACCAACGGCCAGCAGACGCTTGGCGATATCGAAGCCGGCGGCCGGATGCAGCTCAGCGCGAGCAACGGCGGCATTCGCTTTGCGGCCTTGCACGGCGGCGAGGATTTGCTGCTCGAAGCGGCGGGCCAGGTGGAAGCCGTCGTCGACGCGCGGCTCGACGAGCCGCGTCCGGGCGTCGATCGCGGCGTTATGCTGTTCCGCGACACGGTGGTGCTCAACGGCGGTGGCGATATGAACCTCGGCTGGGTGCGTTCTGCCGAGGATCGCATCGTAGTCGATACAGCCGGCACCTTCGCTGCCCAATGGCTGGATACGCCGATGGCGGATATTCTCATTCATGCCGGTGCCGCCGACCTTGGCGGTGCCCACGCCTACAGCCATGTGCTGGTCGATACCACCGCCGACCCGGCGGACACCGATCCGCGCGATTGGGCCACCTTCGGTCAGCGCGAAGGCGCGGATATCCGCTTTGCCGACTTGCGCAGCGAAACCGGCGACGTGTTGGTCTATGCCGGCGGCGATGTCCATGGCGGCGACGCCGTGGCTTATCGCGACCTGATCCTGGCAGGGCGTAACCTCACCCTCGGCCGCACCGAGAGCCTGACCCGCGACCTGGAATTCCAAGCGCTGGAGAACATTCTCGGTCAACGCGCCGTATCCGCGCGCGATATCACCATCGGCGCCGGTGGCGATCTCCTTTTCGAGTCGGTGGATTATGAGGGCGATATCTCCTTGTCCGCCGGGCGCAACATCTGGGTGCGGGTTGGCGGCGACATCGACATGGAACGTGTCGAGGCGGGCGAGAACGTCGAGTTGTTCGCCGATGGCGGCATTGCGCTGGTGTCGGTCGATGCCGGCGGCGTCGTCACCTTGGAGGCCGGCGAGGCTTTGCGCGTCGAGGAGTACATCCGCGCCGGCGGCAACGTGACCGCCTCGGGCGAGCAGGTCGTGCTGGATACCGTCACGGCCGGCGGCCGGTCGATATCGACTCGCGCAGCTCGCTCGACGTGCGTTGGATCGACAGCGATGGGCGGCAAGATCTGCTTGCCGGTTCCCATATACGTTTCGAGACGCTGAGCTCGCGCGATGCCGTGCATGCAGCGGCCGGCGGCGTTATCCAAGGTCAGCACATCGACAGCGGCACGGATGTGACGCTCGATGCGCTGGACTCGGTGCTGGTCGACTACGTCATCAGCGTCGGCGATCAGAACATCGAAGCGGACAACCGAGTCGCGTTCCGCGAGCTGGTGGCCAACGGCGATATTCGCGTCGGTGCGGTACAGGGCATACAGGGTGAGCGGGCAATGGCGGATGGCCTGCTGCGGCTCATGGCCGGCGACCGCCGCCATAACGGCTCCCTGCACAATGCCGATCTCGCGCTCGATTACGTGCGCGGCGAAGCCGTGCGCTTGTACGCCGGCGGTCGTATCGGCGGCCATGATGCCGATACCCCGTTGGATGTCGCGGTAGGGCGCGAGCTGAGCCTGGTCGGCCAGCAAATCGCGGTCGATGCGACTCAGACCGGCTTCGATACCTTGGCGCTGGATATGGTCGGTGCCAACCATGGGTTGGCCGATTACGCCTGGTTACGGTTGACGACGGATGCCGCCGTCGAGGCAGGTCAGGTGCATGTCGAGCAGGCTGAGCTTGTCACCAATACGTCGCGCTTGCGGATCAACGATGCCGAAGTTGCGCATTGGCTGGATCTGCAAACCGGCCAGTTGCACGCCTACATCAATAACATCGATCCGCGTCTGCGGCCGGTGCATGTGCAGATCTACGAGCCGTATGAGCCGGACACCCGGTTTGCCCTCGATATCGACGGCCGCGCGCTCTGGACCGATGCCTACGTGAGCTATTACCGCCCGGGCTGGCAGGTCGACACCCCGACCTACAGCACCGACCGCGATGCTTGGCACCGCGACGTCGAGGGGCGCAGCATCGAGAGCGATCTTAATAGAGACCTGCGGACGTTGGCCAAACACGTCGAACCGGGCTTTGTCCTGCCCACACCGGCGATGCCCGCTCGGGTGAACGCCTGGGGGCCGGGCGATGCAGCGCCGCGCGTGCGGGTCGGTTTGGTCTCGATTCGCGGTTTGGAAGAGGAATTGACGGTCTCCGAACAGGAAACGGCCGGCGAGGAAATATAAATGCGGAAATTCGGGGGGAATGCCCGGTCGCGGATTAGCGGCGGCCGGCACGTTAGGTATTGCTTTAATGTTCGGCAGTCCGGTGTTGGCGGAAACGGCGCCGCGCTTGGATGCCGGTGCTGAGCGCGAACGGCTATTGCGGGATGAGCTTCTGCGCCAGCAACGGCGCCAGGAAGGCATGCAGCCGGAGGGCGATGCCACCATCACCGGGCCGGAGCTGTTCGAGCCGAGTCAATTGCCGGAAACTGGCGACACCTTTCAGTTGAGTGCGATCGAGTTCGACGAGTCGGCCTTTTTTAGCGCAGCCGAGTTGCAGCGTTTGGCCGACGAGTACATCGACCGCGATATCAGCTTCCGCGAGTTAAACGATTTGGTGAACCGTGTTAACGCCTGGTACGGCGCCCGCGGGATCATTACGGCGCGGGCGCTGATTCCGCCGCAGCGAATCGACGACGGCGTATTACAAGTGCGTTTGGTAGAGGGACGGCTTGGTGCCTTTATCGTCGAAGGCGCGGGTTCCACCCGCGAGCGCTACCTGCGGTGGCGTTTAGGGTTAACAGACGGCGAGGTGATTGACGTGGCCGCGCTCGAAGCCGCGGTTACTCGGCTAAACCGAACCGGCGACTTAAGCTCGGCGGCCGCCTTGCGGGCCGGCGAGCGCACCGGCGAAACCGATGTGCTGTTACAAGTTCATGAGCCGCCGCGCTGGCATGTTCAAGTCTTTGCCGATAATGCCGGGTCGACCAGCACCGGGGAATACCGCGGCGGGATGATGTTGGGCGTCAACAGCCCCTTAGGCGTGCGCGACCGCTTGTCGATGTTGGTCTTGGGCAGCGAAGGTTCTCTCAACGGCTCGATCGGCTACGACTTTCCGGTGACCCGTTCCGGAGGACGCATCGACCTGCGCTATGTGCAGGGCGATATCGAGGTGGTGGACGGCCCTTACCGTGCCTTCGGCCTGGAAGGCGACTCCCGCGAAATGAGTATTGGTTTCGACCAACCGCTTACGCGCAGCAGCCGCTGGTGGTGGGATAGCAGCTTACGGGTGGCGCGCAGCGAATCGGAAACGACGCTCGATGAGTTTCCGTTCAGCGAGTACAGCATCGACCGAGCAAGCGTGGCGACGCAGATTACCCGCTTCGGCCAGTATAGCCAATGGACATGGCGCCAAGGCGTGCAGTATGCGCGGCTGGACGATCAGGTGATGGACGACGAGGAGGGCTTCGTCGTCTTCGACGGTTTGTACAACGTCACTGTCATGCCTTTCGAGCGCTGGGCCGGTACCGTGCGCGGGGCCTGGCAGTATATCGACGACAAAGCCGTGCCGTCGCCGCTGCATTACCAGGTGGGCGGTACTAACACCGTGCGCGGCTACCCCGAGAGCACGATTGCCGGTAGCCGAGGCTACTTCGTTAACCTCGAAACCCGTTACCGTCCGGGTACCGCTTTATCGCCGTTTGCGTTTATCGATCACGGCTTGATCGACGACATCAGCCCTAACCGCGAGCATTTGCTTAGCGCCGGTTTAGGTTTTAACTGGCGCTGGACGCGCTACATCGAGGGCGAGCTCGTCTACGGCCATACCTTCCGCGAGATTCTACCGGACCAGGACGACTGGCGCGTGCACGCCCGCATCAGCGTCAGCTGGCCTGGTTATTGATTGAGCAGCAGCTAGAGGTTCTTCATGCTTTTCTATAATAAAATCGTTCCGCTGAATCGCGACCGCCACAAGGGTTTGCGCCTGCGCTCGGCCCAGGGCAAAGCCGACTTTGCCGCCAATACGCATTATCTCCCGCTGGCCGGCACCGAGTTTTATCAGGCCAGCCGTTCGTTCCCGATTCTCTTCACCGGCGGTGAAGGCAGCGGCCCGGTGGTGCTGGTCGGTTTGCAGGAGGCTCGTAACCTGTTCCTCGACGAGGAGCAGCGCTGGGATCGTTTCGAATACGTTCCGGCCTATGTGCGCCGTTACCCGTTCGTGTTAGCCAAAGGCGACAACGGCGATGATTACACCGTGTGCTTCGACGAAGCCTATGCCGGTTTCAACGAAGCAGAAGGCGAGGCATTATTCGACGAGGAAGGCAAGGACAGCCCGTACCTTCAGCGCACCATTCGCTTCTTGAACCAGTATCTAGCCGAAATGGAGCGGACCAAGGATTTCATCGCTCGCTTGGAAGAATGGGATCTTTTAAAGCAGCAGGACGTCCAGATTCGTGCCGCCGACGGCAGCCGCTACGCGCTTCGCGACTTTAAAGTGGTCGATGAAGAGAAGCTTAACAAAATAGCCGACGGCAAACTGGGCGAGCTGCATCGCGAAGGTTGGTTGGGTTGGATATACGCCCACCTGATTTCGCTGAATAACCTGGCTGTACTCAGTGACCGTATTGCCGCCGGCGGTGCGACCGAAGAGGCTGTTAACGAAGAGGCCGAGGAAGCGCCAGCGCTCGGTCCGTCAGCGCACGCAGCTAGCCAACCAAATGCGCGGGCTGGCCGCCGAGTACGGGGTCGTGTTCCCCAAACAGCTCAATCC
>NZ_NFZV01000026.1 GCF_003399765.1 Alkalilimnicola ehrlichii
GTACCGGGAGTACATCCACCACTCCCATCAATACCACCGACCGGAGCTGGTCACCGGCAACGGCTGGCGAGAGGATCTGGCCAACGTGGTCAATAGCAACGCGCCGAACGCAGGGGGGCGCGAGATTTTCCCCAACGCCCCGGACCGAGGCAACGCGGCGGACGATTTCTGGTGGCGGCCGAGCGCCTATACGGGCTGGAGACGAGCACGATGAAGAAATGGGCAGGTATCCTACTGGTCGCCCTGAGTGGCTTGCTGCTGGGCGCCTATCTCCAGCATCGACCGGGCTATGGCGATGACTTTAGCGTGAGCATCTCCACCCGCGCGGGAACGACATCCTGGTCGAGAAGCTGCTGTTTGACGATACGTGGTGGGCGATGGGGGGCGGATCGATTGCTGCTGGAAAGCAGTTCTTGGGGGGCATATCATCATTGACCGCCCGGCTCCGAAGACCCTCTATGTGCGTTGGCGGCAGATTGAAGAAGAGATCCTCTACGAAGCTAACCTAAGCTTAGCAGAGGACCTGGCCAAGCAAATGCGTACCCTTCCTAAGTTCACCTGGATATCAAGCGGCGAACAAGGGCGTAGTGCCTTTCTGATCGTCGGCATGGAGGCGGATGGCGGGGTGACGGTGTGGCTGACGAACGCGCTGTCGGACAATAACCTCGAAGGCCGCGTGTTCAAGGTGGTGGCGACCGGTCAAGCCGAAGGTCGCCACGAGCCGACGCCGGAGGATTTGGTTCGTTGACGCAGTGCGCAGTGGGGCAACCGCTGGCAAGACGAAGGAACCAACGTGTTTAACAGCAACGCACCCCGCCCGAGGGCCGAGAGATTTACCCGAACGAAGCGGATCGCGGCCACGCGGCGGCCGAGCGCCTACGTCGGCTGGAGGCGGGCACGATGAAGAAACGGCTAGGTTTCGTTGTCGTGCTGCTGAGCCTGTTTTTGGTCGGCAGCTATGTGTACCAGCAGCAAGCCGGTTATGCCGGTAGCTTTAATGTGAGTATCTCCACTCCGCGCGGGAACGACATCCTGGTCGATCCTCTCTTGGGAAGACATGGATCGAAGGGTCTTGCTCTTGCCCGTTGGCGCTGCCGAGCATCGCAGGGAACCCCGCGTTAGCGGGGCAGCGCCTCCGGGTCGCCTTTCTTTTGGTTCCTTTTCTTTGGCGACGCAAAGACTCATTCGCCGGGAGCGGATGAGGTGCGCTAAGCGAGCCGAAGGCCGAAGACCAGGGAGGGTCTGAGCCAAAAGGGACTCGCCCAGGAGGGCGAAACAGGCCGTTATGCATCGCTACAGGCAATAGCGACTAAGCGCAGGCCCTATACACCGCAGCGCGGGGGCGGAACCCCGCCTTCTAAATCAATCGCGCGCAGCGCACCGCCCTAAACCACCGACATCAAAAAATAACCCTAACAAAACAACCACACCTTAGCCTTTACTCCCCCTCAAGCAGCTCTAAAACCGCCTGGTGACGCTCCCGGCGGGCGAAGCTTGCTGCCGTCCAGCCGTTGGCTGCCCGCAGGTTGGGGTTGGCGCCGTGGCGAAGCAGGGCTTCGACCAGTGCAATTTTGTTGTTCTCCGCGGCATACATCAGCGGTGTTTTAGCGAAAGAATCCGGCTCGTCAAGATAGGTGCCCGCGTCGATAAGGCTTTGCGCGAGTGTGGTTTCTTGCTCGGGAGAGAGGCGCCTGACGATGCGGTTAGATGCAATGATATGTAGAGGAGTAGTACCCATGTTGTTGGCTAAGTTAGGATCTGCGCCGGCTTCGAGCAAAGGCTCGACAATGGGGAGTGCGCCGTATTGGATGGCGGTAAATAAAGATGTCTCACCGTGATCGTTCGCAAGATTCGGGCGTGCGCCTGCAGCGAGTAAGTGTTTTGCCATCAGCAGACGCGTATCGTCATCGTGGACAACGCTGATGGAAACGTTGTGTAACGGCCGGATGCCGTTAGGTCCGGCGCCAGAGGGGTTCGCGCCTTCGTTTAGCAGTTGTTTCACCAGTGCGAGATCCGCTTGGTTCACCGCAGCGAGTAACGGGGCTGTGGGTACGGCGCCGTCGGCGAGTTTGCGATCGGCTCCGCCACGGGTTAGGGCGCGCTCGGTTCGCGATAAGTCGCGGTCGATGGCAAGCGCGAGCGGGGTGCGCTGGGCGATATCGTTAAGATTGGGAAGGGCGCCGGCGTCTAGGAGGATGTTTACCAGCGCGGCGACATCTGCATCGCGATAGGTCGGGTGCTTGACGGCGTAATGTAACGTCGCCTGACCGACCGCATTTCGTTGGTTGGGGTCGGCTCCGGCTTCCAGTAAAAGCCGAACCATTTCCGGGTCGGGCTTCGATGCCGCGAGCATTAGCGCAGTGCGACCTTGGCTGTTAGCGCGGTTGGGGTCGGCGCCTGCTGTAAGCAGGTGTGCCGCCATGTCATGAAGCCCTGTGTCAACCGCCTGCGTCAGCGGTGTCGGGCCTAGTTCGCCTGCTAGGTCGATATCAGCTCCGGCTGCCAGCAGCAGCTTGACCGCATCCGTGAGTTCGTAAGAAATGGCCGCATGTAGCGGCGAGCGGTTGATGTCATTGAGGGTGTTCAGCGGCGCACCCGCTGCAATGAGCCGCTCCAACATCTCCAATGCCTTCGCCTCGCTCCGCCAAGCGCCGTAACTTAACGCGTGCCTTATAACGGTATCGCCCTGGTTGTCGCTGCGGCTTAGGTCGACATCCGCCGCTATTAACTGCTCCAGCATACGGATATTGCCGTTAGCGGCGGCACTCATTAGCGGGGTTTGCCCATCGTTGTCCGCTTGGTTGAGATCGGCACCGGCGTCGCGCAGCAACGAAAAAAGGCCGTTGCGGTCGCTTACGCTGAAATGGACCGCCGTCTCCCCTTGGTTGTTGGGAGCGTTAAGGGGCGCGCCGGCGGCAAGCAACCGCTGGATAATCCGAGTCTGCTCGTCGTCACTGCCGTCGGCGATGTCGCTGAGCGCGTGGTGCAGCGCGCTCCAGCCGTACCGATCTTGGTTGTCGGTATTGGCGCCTACGGAGAGTAGCCGCTCAACCATACGCTCGTTGGCGTTCAGAACAGCACGGATGAGCGGCGTATGCCCTTTGCTGTCGGCAAGATTGGGGTCGGCGCCTGCGGCAAGCAGCCTGTCGATCATCTCCCGGTTGTCCGTGTTCAGCGCTCGCAGAAGCGGTGTGCTGCCCGAACGAGAGGCGAGATTCACGTCCGCACCGGCCGCTATTAGTGCGTTGAACACAGCAGCATGTTGCCAATCGATGCTGTATATCAGCGGTGTGGGGCCAATATCATTGCGGGCGTTAATATCGGTGCCGGCGTTGACCAAGCGTTGGACGATCTCGGTCCGTGCTGCATCGCTGCCTCGGCTATTTTTGAACGCTGCGAAATGTAGTGCCGTAGAACCTTGGTCGCTCGTCATCGTGGGGTCGGCAGCGGCGGCGAGCAGCGTTTCGACCAGATCGCTATAGCCCTCGTAGGCAGCCAGCATGAGCGGGGTCTCTCCGGCCGCTTCGGTTCCGTTAGGATCGGCTCCGCCGGCTAGAAGGCGCTCGACGAGGCCGATAGTCCCTGTACGCACTGCCCTTGTGAGCGGGGTGCGTCCGTCGATAGTTCTGCTCTCTAACGAAGCGCCGGCCGAAATTAGCCACTCGATCATCGCTTCGTCTTGCTGCGCGAGACTTAGATGGAGTGCGGTTTCGTCCCTATCCGTTACTTGGTCGATGGCGGCGCCGCTTTCGATCAGGCGTTCGGCAACCTGTATTCGCGCGGCATCGTCGCTATAGGCGCTTTGGTTGATTATTACCCTATGCAGCGCGGCGAAGCTGTCGATATCGGTAAGCAGCGGATCGGCGCCGGCGGCGAGCAGCCGGTCGACGAAGTCGACATTGCCTTGGCGTACGGCAAAGAGTAATGGGGTCATCCCCTGCCTACTCGGTTGGTTGATCGCGGCGCCACCGGCGAGGAGCGCGTCGAATAGTGCGGGACGGCGATTGGCGATGCTGAGCATTAAGGGCGTTGCATTGTCGCGATCGGCGGCAGCGGTCGGGGCGCCGGCTGCGAGTAAGCGCTCGATGAGTTGCATTTGGATCGCGTCGTTGTCGCAACGGCAGGCGATGGCGTGATGTAGTGCCGTTCGCCTGTTCGTATCGGCAAGTGCCGGGTCGGCTCCGGCTTTGAGTAAGAAGTCGACCAATGCGCTATCGCCGGCGTGAACGGCCAGCATTAACGGTGTTAGGCCTTGTGTATCGCTCTTATCGAGTAGCGCTCCCGCCTTGATAAGCGCGATGGCGTGATCCGTGAAAGCAAATTCTGCCGCCCAACTCAAAAGTGTTTGTCCGCTTCGCGGGGTGGCGTCGAGGTAGAAGTCTTGCGCTTGGAGGAGGGGTGTAAGGTCGTCGGCCGACAGGCCGGCGATGATGGAATGCGAAAGTTCGTTGGCACGGTCGAGGCTTTCCTTGAGATAAGGCGCTTGCCACTTACGGGCCGCCGGCGTTTGATGCTGGCGCGCAAGGGCGACGGGGGATTCGCCATAGGCATTGAGAAGGTAAGGCGATGCGCCTTCTTGAATCAAGTAATCGGCCAGCGTCCATTGAGCCTTCGATACGGCAAAGTGCAGCGCGGTATTTCCGCTGTCGTCGATCGGCTGATCCGGCGCCATGCCCTGCTCGTAATGCTTAGAAAGCGCGCGCCGATCATCTGCTTTGACGGCGTTAATGTAAGCATCGAGGCCGGTTTCGGTGGAGCACCCGGCAAAGAGCACGAATGCCAACAGAACGGACAGGGTTGGGCGGCGGTGCATGTCGATGCTGTCCTTATCACTATCGTCTTGGATGAAAAAGAAGGTTTTTATAGCAGGCTGATCATTGTCTGTGCTGTGCGGCGCGCTGCCTATGTTAAGGGCGACACAGGAATGGGCGCCCCGCGGGCGTATCCTGCTAGCTGTCGAGAATCGTCCCGTCGACATAAACCCACGCGCCCTGCTCGTATGCGAAACGGCTCTTCTCGTGCAATTGGCCGCCGTTATAGTGCGCGATGAACTCTACCCAGGCCTTGCGGCGGTTTCCCCCATGATCGAGGATTTCCAGCTTGCTCCATCTCGGCCCGTCAGCCAAGTCTAATGATCGCGGGCACGTACGCGGATGCCAAGTGCGCTTTAAGTAAGCGGAGTTTTGCAGCACATAAGCGGTATAGCGGGAGCGCATGAGGCTAACGGCGTCGGGGGCCGGTTCGCCTGCATGGTAGCGATGGCAGCAGCTCGCGAGCAGGTGACCAGTGCCGCAAGGGCAGGGAGTAAGCGTGTTCATGGCGCAAGAGTGTAGCGAGCCTTCCCGCCGGTTGCCATGGCTAGTTGTTCGCAGGCAGGCGGAGTGCTTTGGTGGATTCGGCGGTTTATGACGGTTGTTATTTTCTCTTCTTAGTGTTTCCTTTATTAATGATGGTGTAGGCTGCCTGATTCGGTAGCGACGAGGCCATACGTTAGGGGGCTGGTGATGGCGCGTATTCCGGTGTTGACAACTGATTTTGTGGAAGGTGAGCCGCTACCTTGGGCGGTCTACGACGAAAATGGCCGAATGCTCTTGCAACGCGGTGCGAAGATCAGCGCCCTGCAGTTCGAGATTTTGCACAAGCGCGGTCTCTATCGCGATCCGGATGCAGACAAGCGCGGCGGTTATCGGGGGAGAAAGGTTGCCGATACAATGCCGCCGTTCGAGCGCCTCGATGCTCTGATTAAGCGGGTTTCCTTGGTTTTCGATGCGGTACATGCTGCCACGCCCGGAGTCGATCTCGGCGAGCGCGTCCTGCGCTTGGTCGATGAACTGCAAGAGCTGTATGACGATCACTCCGATGCGATGCTGGGAGCGGTTCATTTAGCTCATAAGCATGACTACACGGTTGGGCATCCTACTCATTGCGCCATTCTTTGCGAGATGATGGCGCGTAGCCTCGAGTATGACATCAAGCGCAGGCAGAGCCTGCTGGCTGCGGCGTTTACGCAAAATGTTGCCATGCTCAACTTGCAGGAAACGCTACAAAAGCAATCGAAACCTTTGAGTCAACAGCAGCGAGAGGTGCTGACGTTACATCCTGAGCGGGCTGTTGCGTTGTTACGCAAAGGCGGAGTGAAGGATGAGGTGTGGTTGACGACCGTAGCGCAACACCACGAGCGTATCTCAGGCGACGGGTACCCGGCCGGTTTGCGGGGCGAAGGCGCTATTAGCGAGACGGCGCGTATCTTGGCGATGGCGGATCGGTACGCTGCTTTGGTCTCTTCCCGAGCCTATCGCAGGGCGTTACCTGCTCGGGAGAGTTTGAAACAATTGTACCTTGGGCAAGAGTCCGATTGGGGTGTAAAGCTAACGCAACGTTTTATTCACGAAATGGGCGTTTACCCGCCTGGTTCCTTTGTGGTGTTGGTCAACGGCGAGATAGGCGTTGTAACGCATCGCGGCAACGAGGCGTTACGCCCCGTCGTGTCGAGCTTTTTGGCGCCTACCGGGGCGCCTTTCCCCAGGCCTTTTCGGCGCGACACGCTGATGGGAGAGTTCCGTATTCGCAGCGGTTATGTGCCGAAAGCCTCGGAAACTGTCAACCCGAATCTCTTATGGGCGGCGTAGAAAATGACCGCGCTGTATCGCTGAGTGCTTGTTTATTTGAGAGAATACTGAATAATTCCTCAGTCTTGGAGGGGGCGACCTAACAGGGAAGTGCCGCGCGTCGATAGCGCTTGGTTGACGGAGCGTCCTGCGGGGGCGGGGTCCGCGGGGGAGCGAGCTAAAAGGGCTAAGACGGACTTTTCGGCATCCGCTAAGGCTTTCTTGATATGGGTTGGGTTATCAAGGTTTGGGGGATCTGTGGGTAAAGGCTCGTTGAGTAAGAGCCAGAATTTGGGGAAGTTGGGCACGTTTTTCCGAGCTATCCATCAGCAGCCGTTAGGTACGTTTGAACATGCGTATGCGACCGCGTTCTTTTACGGCAGCATTGTCGCGGTAGTCGTACACGGCGGTTTTATTCCTCTCTTTCTGTGGTTGAACGTTCCTGGGCTTGCGCTATTCAATGTCTTTAGCGTCGGTATCTGGTTGCTGGTTATTCGATGGCATTTACGAGGTTGCTTCTCGGCCGGCATGACGCTGGCGGCCATCGAGGTGATGGCCCATGCAATTGCCGCGGTTTATTTTCTAGGCTTATTCAGCGGCTTCCACTATTTCGCCTTAGCTTTGCCTTTTGTGATTTTCATCGTGCCGGGTTGGGGAATGCGGAGGAAATTCGCCGTTCTGGTTCTGGCCGGTGTCGCTTATACCGCTTTGGTTATCTTGGGCTATAACCGGCAAGCGGTTGATATTCCTTACCAAGATTGGATTCACTTCATTAATGCCATAGCGATCTTTGCTATTGTTGGTGTTATTGCTTTCTTGCATACCTCGGTTGTTAACCGCCGCGAGCAAGAGTTGCGGGATAAAAGCGAAGCCGCCCGTTTGAACGAAGCCCGCTTGCGGTTGGCGCTCAAGGGCGGTGGTTTGGTCGGCTTCGACTGGGAGCTGTTGACGCGCCGCATTCGTTTGACCGATACCCATCTCTTTCCCGGCGGCTTGTTTAGCGACACGACGGATATTCCCATTAGGCGTTTATTACGGGTCATCGATCCCAAGGAATATGCTGCGGCATTGGATTTTGTCGATCGTGTCCAAGCGGGGCAGGTAGAGAGCTTTAATCGCGAATTTCATATCTATCCCGAAGACGGCGAATGCATTTGGATGGAAATGCAAGGCGCCGTTGCCGAACGCGATCGCCACGGCGATCCGTTGCGTATTTGCGGCACCTTCCGGGATGTGACGGAGCAGCGACTAAACGACGCTCGCCTAAAGCGCTTAACCGACGAGCTGAAATACCAGGCATTACATGACAGCTTGACCGGGGTGTTGAATCGAGGCGCTATTTTGAAGGCGCTTGATAAGGAGCTTGCCCGTTGCGAGCGGGAAAACGAGCAACTGAGCGTTGTGTTGCTGGATATCGATAACTTTAAGTCGATCAACGACAGTCATGGCCACTTGGTTGGCGACGAGATCTTGATCGGTGTCGTCGAGCGCTTGCTCTCGGTGCTGCGGCCGTACGACCATTTCGGCCGCTATGGCGGCGAGGAGTTCTTGATCATTGCGCCAAGTCGCGAAGCCATTCGAGAGTTGCCGGAGCGTCTCCGGCACGTTGTTGCCAGCCGCCCGTTCGAAACGTCGATAGGAGCGTTGGCGGTTACGTTGAGCGCAGGGGTTGCGTTCAGCAGCGCTCATCCAACGCGCGATGCACTGATCGCGGCGGCGGACAATGCGCTATACGAGGCAAAATGCGGGGGCCGTAATCAGGTGGTTGTTGTCTAGCGGTCGGGTGTCGGTGGCCTCGAAGCGTTAATGCCGTGCCGCCAAGCGGCGAGCCAAATCGCTGTAAGCTTTTACCTGAGCGAGTCCGGGTTCGTGCTTGGCGATGAGCGTAAGCGCCTGCGCGTGTGTCTGTGCCGCGACATGAAATACGTTTTCGATTTGTAGTCGGCGTTTGCTCGGCACAGTGGCGGTAACGTCCGCATTGAGTCGCTGCTGCAAGTGGGCAGCGTCAAAGTGTTCTACCCAGCGTTCGACGCAGCGCAGTAATGTGATCTCCGTATTGGTTGCGCTTAGAGACCGGGCAAGCCGCTCGCAGGCGGACAGTAACAGCGGCCGAGCAAGCTTTGCCTGCCCGTCGTCCAAAAGTCGCTCGGCTAAGACGAGAGAGTAATCGGCTTGTTGAGGCGCTTGTAGCTGCTCGACCAGCTCAAGGGCCTTGGCGGCATGTCCCGACGCAATCCACTCCGTTACCAGGGGCTCGAGCTCAAGGGTCGGGTGTAACGGTGGGATTTCGTCTTTAATCGTGGCGAGCGTGTCGATGAGCCACGTCGCGCCAAAGCGCTCGTCGTCGACGGCGAACCAATTGGCAATTGCGATATAGTGCGCTGCGCTGGGCGAGTAAACGCGGTTCTCTGCAAGCAGCGTTGTGGCGCGGTCGGCTAGGCGATACAGCAGCTCGTCGCGTACGTCCGCAGGCGCGAGCGCAGTAAAAACTTCGGCGGCTTGTTGTAATGCGCTCCAGCTTGTGAAGCTTTGCGCGACGGTCGTCGCGTTCTCGAAATCGAGTACCATGTCGGCCGCGAGCAGGCTTTGTTCCGTATCGCTGTGTGGTATTTGCGATAGGTATTTTTGCGTCGCTATATCGTGGAAGTGTTTGTCCCGCCGCCAGGTGGCAACTACCAGTGTCGCAAGCGCGCTTTGTTCGATGGCCGGCGTTTGGTCTATGGTATCGACAATTTCCAAGGCCTCGGCGAAGAGCCCAAGACGTCCTAGCTCGAGAATGATCGAAGTCCAGGCGACTTCTTCGTCTTGCGGCGATAACTCCCCGCGAATAATCTCCAGCGCCTGCTCGCCGTGTCCGTGGCGAAGCAATAGCACCGCCATGAACGGATAGGCGTAACGTTTGTATTGCGGTCGTAGGATATCGATGGCCTCTTCTGCGATATCGACGCGATCAGCCTTAACGGCCGCTTGAATGATGGGGTAGGCTTCCCAGCTGCGGTGATGGGTAACGCCGATGCTGCGCAGTAAATGAAGTGCGGTTTCCCAGCGTTGTCGGTGGGAGAAATCGCGCATCCATTCGCGTGCCAAGTCGTTGCGCTCCTCACGCTGAAAGCGCTTGTTCATGAGCGAGGAGGCTTGTTCGTGATGGCCCGCCTGATAGAGCCTGTAGGCATGTCTGGCATAAGCAAGCAGTAGGTAATCGGGTTTGCCGGATGCGGTGTGTATGTTTTTGATGGCGGTTTCGGCTGCTGCAAAATCGCCGGCCGCGAAATGCCTTTCGGCAAGCGCGTTAAACACTTGAAAGCGTCGCTCCATGCCGGTGAGGGTCTTGCCAAGGGCTTCGGCTAACTCTAGACGGTTTAGCGCTAGCGCTGTCTTGGCAAGCTCGTAGGCATGTAGCGTCCAACCGGGGGTGTCGTGATAAGCGGACGCGACTCGTAAGGCGTTGTGAAACGCACATTCCGCCATTGCGTTGTCGTCGCAGGGAATGACGTCCGACGCATAGTCAGGTGCCTGCCACTGGGATTTAACGGTTACGCGACGTGTAAGGTTCTCGATCTCCTCTGGGTTAAAGCCGTCGAGGCGGACATCGAACAGCAACGCCGGATTGCTCTGGCCGACAATCCATAAGCGGAACTGGCCCGGTGCGTGTTCGGATACGGTGCTGGCGTGGCTGCTCTTTGGTATGAGCGGCAAGTGTTCCGGAGACGGTGTGTCGCGGCAGCCGGTGGCGGCTGTACCGAAGCGGTAACACCGGTGAATCTCGATCGTTTGTGCGCCGGTGAGTGTGCCAACCAAGCGTGTATCGTCGCCAGTAACGCGCGCGATGTGTTGAGGGATAGGAAACCGGATTTCGTGAAACGACAGGTAAATCCCGTGGTCGTTGTCTGCCGCTTGAGTCAACGAGGGAGCGAGGAAAAGACAGGCGAACAGCGCAAGCCATGATCTGACGACATGATGCCCAAGGATGAATTGGCGAGCATACATCACGCGTTCGGCGGGAAACGACATCGGGCTAATTTTCCCTCATAGTCAACGGCAGGCCGATCAGTTCGGGAAAACCGATCTGACCGATGCGCTGGCGCGCTTTCTCGCCTCCGTTTCTGCGGAAGCAGCTCGAAGGGCTTCCGCCAAATGCCATTCGATGACGAATCGTCCAATGGCTGACCGAGACATATAAGCGATCGTCGTGCCTATAGTGCGCCTCCAAAAAGCTGAGCTTCTCGATCGGCCGGTTATTGTTTGCGATGACTTTTGCGGGAATCCCGTGCCCGTGGACACGAATGGCGAATGGGGTATTAGGCCGCCGGATGAGCGCTTCGGCCGATTGGCTGGTGCTTCCGTCTATGTCTACCGCTTGCGTATATCTTACCGCAGGGATACTGCCTTCGATGGGGATTTCGAGAAAGCAGACAGCGCGGGTTTCGTCGATTCCGGCAATTGCCGGGACGCGATAGTCGGTCCTTTCCATGGTCGGAATCGTGCCGGTCGGGATGGAGAAGCGAAATCCGCCTTCCTTATTGCCGGCTAGAATCGATGCAGCTTCCTCGGAAATGTTTTCCGGCAAAATAAATTGGTACTGGAGATCGGTCAAGCTCGTATTTAGCGGGCTCGCTTGGGAAAAGCTTTGTATATGCTCCTCAATGCTGCTGCGTGTCTGCTCGGTGAGCTTGTTTCGGGTGCGAATCGTCCAGACGCCGCGGCCGTAATGGACTTGATAAACCTGGGAGTCGGGCGCGAGGTGTTCGATAAGTCGTTGTAAATTATCGCCGACGACATCGTCTCCGGGGGCTTCGATTTGTACACGGTCTCCGGGGATCAACTGGCTGAGTTGATCGCAGGCACTCACTGAAACAGCCAGCAAACAGGCGAGAAACAATCGCAGCATCGCAAAATATGCCTTCATGAGTGGCGAATATGGCGGGTTTTTTATTTGAAAGAACTCTAATTTTAGTTGGCCGTCCGGTCAAGAGAATGCCGGACAGCCTGCTTCGTAGAGACCGAAGGGAATTAGCCGGTGTTGCTTAAGGGTGTTTCCCGCCGGTTCGATTTGGCCGCTGTCGTATGAATGAAGACGACGGGTTTGACCGGAAGGTCGGCCAGGCGGCGATATAATCGAAACTGTAGCTGCTGAAACTCCCGGGCACGATGGGTCGGCAAGCTCAGCTCCACTATCAAATACGGTCCGACTTTCGTCGTCCGGGCGCAACGCAGATCAATCCCGATGGCGGTGAGAGCCGCTGCCACGCTGTCCCGCAAATGCTGCGGTGGCGCGGCGAGTGCTAATTCGCGAATCGCGTTGAGCGTCATCTTTACGGGTACAGTAATGAAGTAGCCCGAGATTAGAATAACCATGACCGGGTCCGTATACACGGCCCATTGCGACCATGCAGTTTGTTCCAAGCACCATGCCAGGCCGAATCCTGTTAAAACGGCTGCGCTTAAGACCGTGTCCATGAGCCATTGACGATTCTCTGCTGCAATTAAGCCGGAGCCGTTACGCGTGTGGACCCATTGCAAATACAGCCAAGTCACTAGACAGCCTAAAACGCTGACTGCCGCGAACAACATGGCCATATCGGCAGCGACAGCGCGGCCGCCGGTGAGTAGCGCATGGACGGCGGAGCCGAACGAGAGGATGCAGACCAGGGCGATGGTCAGCCCTTTAACAGCGATAACCAACGGCTCGACAGCACCGTGGCCAAACGGAAAACGAGCGTTCGCCGGCCGCCGCACAACGCGTGCGGCATAGACCGATAGCAGCGACAGCACAAGGCTCACCAGGGAGTAAGCGCCGTCAAAGAGAATCATCAGCGAGTCGATCCAGAGCCCCCAGCCGATGCCGGCCAAAGCGAATAAGCCCGCGATCGCCGCGGATAAGGTTAATGCCGTTTTCTCCTGTTCCCAAACAATACTCATCTTTACCTCCTCAGAGGAAACCCGAGCCGTTTGCCTACTCCGCAAGGTGTGTTTCCTTGCTGGAAAGCGCTTTCGTTCTACGGGTTCGGCGTTTCCTACTTGGTGAGCATTGTAAGGCGGCGTATTCTTGACCGTGAGTCGGTGAGCGACGGAAAAACCGTCGCTTAGCAAGGTGGAGAGTGGCGATGAGGACATCTCAGATCGAAATTTTTTTGGCCATTGTGCGGCACGGTACGGTGGCAGCCGCAGCGCGGGAGCTTGGCCGTAGTCGGACGACGGTTAGTACGGCATTGGCGGCATTAGAGGACGAGTTAGGGGTCGAGCTGTTCGAACGTAGCGGTAATCAGTTGCACTTAACGCCTATTGGCGGTGCCATCGTCACCGATTGTCGTCGGCTTGAGCAGGTCGCAGCGCAGATCCGTTCCCGTTGCGTGCATCATTTGAGCGGCGCGGAGTCGGTGCTGCGCATCGCGCGCGACGACTCGCTGCCGGAACCGGTTTGGCGCGCAATTTTACGGCGCTTGAAGGCGCGTTTTCCTGTTACCAGCGTGTCGGTGTATCTAGCGCCTCCCCGCGAGTTGGCGCCCCTGGTCGAGCGGCAGGCGGTGGATGTTGCCTATGGCCTAATTCCCGAGTTGCTGAGCGAAGGCTATCAGTGGTTCCGCGAACTGGCCGATGTCGGCATGGTTACCGTTGCCGCACCCGGTCACCCCTTGAGTAGCTTGCCGAGAGTGGAGCAGGACGATCTGGTCAACCATACGGAAATCACCTTGGCCTATCTGGATAACGACTTGTTGGTGGCGGAGTCGCCGGAGACCGCCAACTTCCTCGCGTTTACGCAATACGAGCTGATTCGCGATGCCGTTATCGACGGTGCAGGATGGGCGGACTTGCCCCTGCCGCTGGTGGCGGATGCGTTGCGGGACGGAACGCTACAGGCGATCCGTCATCGCAGCGCGCACTGGTGGAAAACGTTCAGCGCTTTAGAGTCGGAACAGGCACAAGGCGGTGCGGTGGTTACCTGGCTGGCGAATGAGTTGGAAGAATACTTGCGGCAGTATTAAGAAAACGCTGAACAATACCTTAACCTCTGCGGGCGCTTGTTTTGGATCAAGGCAAGTAGTGCGATTTTGCGAGATAGTCGGGGTGCCGACTACAGCGGTAGTCCATGCCAGGATCTTTGTTCCGGAGGGGGTAGCATGTCTCGCAAGACGGCACATTTGCCGCTGGTGTACAGCTGTTCGGGGTGTTCCAGCGCGGCTCAGCTGACGAACCGCTTAGCCCTGCAACTGGATCGCGCGGGAGAGGCCGAAATGTCGTGTATCGCCGGCGTCGGCGGCGGCGTTCCCAAGTTGGTTCGGTTGGCAAGGTCGGGGCGCCCGATTCTGGCCTTAGACGGTTGCGCCTTGGCGTGTGTGCGGCATTGTCTGACCGGGCAGGGTGTTGAGCCCGCGCATTATGTGCAGTTGCATACCTTAGGCGTGAAAAAGCGCTATGGCGAGGACCCTGCGGCGGACGACATGGCGCGGGTGTATGCACATGTCGTTGCGTTGGCGAGGCAATTGCAGACACACGCCGAGCAAGCTTCCAGGCCGTTTACGGCCTCTGGGCGTGCAGCTGCTGCTCCCGATCGATAATCGCCGGCTCAGGAGGAAAGCTTCGCATTCTGTAGGTCAGCAGCAGGCCAATAGCAAGCCCGACACAAGTGAAAGCGATGGCCGAGCGGAAATCGCCGGTAAGCTCGATTAGCCAACCGGATATCGCCGGCCCGATAAGCTGGCCGCCGGCGAAGAAGAGCGTCGCGTAGCTGAACGCAATGGTGATATAGCGGGAGCCGACCTGTTCTGTGCTCGCAGCCTGAACCATGGTGAATACGCCGTTGAGCGAGCAGCCGACTAAAAAAAGTGCAGAAAGAAACTGGCACCGCTTTGATCGAACAGTACCAGGAGCATAGCGAGCATAACGATACCGGTGGCGGCGGTGAGAGCGTTACCGCGTCCGACGCGGTCCGATATATTGCCCCAGACAGGGCCGCTCGCAACCGATAGCAGGCCCGCCATGGCAAGTAGGCTGCCGGCCACCGCTTCGCTAAAGCCCGATTCCACGACATAGCTGATCATGAAAATGGTTTGCACCATATAGGTCAAACCGATGATGCCGTAAACCATCGATACGGTAATAACCCGAGGGTTGCGGTAAACCAGCCATTTATCGGCGGAGGGCGGTGGCGTTTGAGTGCCGTCTGCGTCGGTTGGCGGGTCTTTGAGAATAGCCAGCGCCGCGATGCCGACCGCAGCGCTGCTGGCGGCGAATACGCCCCAGGTCACTCGCCAGCCGATGTCGCCGAATTGGGCATACAGCCAGGGTAAGAGGACACCGACGAGTAATAGCCCTGCACCGATGCCTGCGCTCATGCAGCCTATGACAAAGCCCCGTCGTTCCGGATACCAGGTAGCCAATAGCGAGACCATAGGCGCAAAGCTAAAGGCCGTTCCGATACCCAGCAGTGTCATGAGCAGGACGGCCGCCGGATAGCTCTGGGCAAATGCCAAGCCGGTAAAGCCGGCCGTCACGATCGCGATTCCGAAGGCGATAGCGCGACTTGCGCCCCAGCGGCTGGCCGCCAAGCCGCCGATCAGAACAAAGCTGACGTAGCCCAGCGCGGTGACGGTCCCGAGCACCCCGGCTTGCTGATAGCTTAGATCGAGACCGGCCCGCATGGGCGGCAGGATCATGCCGTAGGCCAAGCGGGCAAAGACGATAACAATCAGACCGACAAACATGCCGGCTGTAACCATAAGCACGGTATTAGGACGGTCAACGGGCTGGTTCATCGGTCGTGTTCGTTATTTCTTTCGGGGGAACCTGACGACTGTATCAGAAAACGAAACCTTGCGTTCTTTTTCGCAGGGCGATGAGAAACCTGCTGCGCGGGGAGCTGGGAGCCCTCAGTGTATGCTCAAGAAGTGCTCGGCAGGTTGTGCGCGGCCGAACAAATACCCCTGGGCGTGGCGGCAGTGGTGTTGGTGGAGGAATTGGCGTGTGGTTTCCGTTTCGACCCCCTCGGCTAAGGTATCGAGTTTAAGCGAGTGAGCAAGTTGAATAACCGCGCGAACTAAGGCCTCGTCGTTGGCGTGCTTGCCTAAGCCGCGGATTAGGGACTGGTCGATTTTTAGTTTGTTCAAAGGCAGCCGTTTCAAATAACTCAAGTTGGAATAACCGCTGCCGAAGTCGTCCACGGCGATGCGAACGCCCATTTCGCGTAAAGTCTGGAGGCGACGGATGGCCTCTTCCGTATCGTCCATTAACACCGACTCGGTCAATTCCAATACTAAGGCTTCGACGGGAAGGTGCGTGCGGGACAGCGCTTGAGAGACTCGGCTGGCAATATCGACGTGCTCGAACTCGACCGCGGAGACGTTAACCGCCACTTCCAGCGGCACCCCGTGTTGGCGCCATCTCATCGCATCCTCGCAGGCACGATTCAGGACCCACTCCCCTAGCGGGATGATAATGCCGCTCTCCTCCGCGACCGGAATAAACTCGCTGGGCGAGATGGCTCCGGTTTCCGGATGTTGCCAGCGAGCCAATGCCTCGACGCCGATCATCGCTCCGGTGCGAAGGTCGACTTGGGGTTGATAGTTCAGCGTCAGCTGATTTTGTTCCAGGGCGATGCGTAGTTGTTGTTCGAGCTCTAAACGGCGTATGCCGCGGCGGCCGAGCTCCGGCGTATAGTGGTGGACGCTACCTCCTCCTTGTTTTTTGGCCTCGTGCATCGCGACGTCGGCAGCGGCGATCAGGTCTTCCGCCGTGTGTCCGTCGCCGGGCGAAAAGCTAATGCCGATACTGGCCGTCACCCGTAACGCAGACGGACTCAATGGCGTTGCCGGCAGACCGTCCAGGATTTGTTGCGCAATCTGCGTTGCAGCCTCGCGGTTATGGACGTCCGGAAGAATGGCTAAAAACTCGTCGCTGCTATAGCGAGCCAGTATGTCGTCTTGGCGAAGTTTGCGGCGAATTTCATGCGCAGCTCCGACCAACACCTCGTCGCCCGTCGTGTGGCCCAAGTTGTCGTTAATGACCTTGAAACGGTCGAGATCGATCAAGAGTACGGCTGTGTAATGGTGAGATGCGGACGTGCGCTTGTCGATGATCTTTTGCAACTGGTCGTGGACGGACTTGCGATTAGGCAGGTGAGTGAGCGGATCGTAGCGGGACAGGAAGGTCAGCTCGGCCTCGGTTTGCCGAATGGCGGTAATGTCGCGGATCAGTACGCAACCGTCCGCCTGCGTCGGCGGTTGGTCATGCTGTAGGCCGAAGTGTAAGAGGAACGTGCGATTGCTCGGCGGCGGCAAGTAGGTTTCGATCGATAAGTGGCCTTGGGTCGACGTTACCCGCGCGAGCGCCTCGCGCAGCAGGGGCGCATTGGTGCGGTGGAAAAGTTCGGTAAGGTGGCGATTTGTTATCTTGGTCAGCGTGCTTGAGAGGATCTCGGCATTGCCCCAGGCTTCGATAACCTGGCCAGCCTGATCGATGTGTAGGACGAGTTCGTCGCTCTGACTTAATAACAGGGCTAAACGCTGTTCGCTGCGACGCAGCTCTTCTTCGGCCGTGCGGCTGCTACGTCGGATCGCTGCGTCGCGCACCTCCCGCCGTACCGCTTCTGCCAGACGCGAGAGGTTGCCTTTCATTATGTAATCTTGTGCGCCTGCTTTCATGGCCGCGACGGCTTGTTCTTCGCCGATAGTGCCCGAACAGATGATAAAAGGGATGTCGAGTCCGCGGGACTTTACTTCCGTAAGCACTCTTCTGCTGTCGCAGTCGGCTAGGTGGTGGTCGACAATAATGACGTCCCAGTCCGCTTCGTCGAGGGCTTTTTGCAGGCCGGCGAGCGTCGCTTCCCGCCGATAGTCATATGTTAGCTCTCCGCGATCTAACGCTCGGCGGACTAAGCGCGCGTCGATGGCCGAGTCTTCCATATGAAGAAGCCGGATAGGGGGGTGGATTTTGCGTGCTCATCTCCGCTCCTAGCCGTAGGCGGCGTTTGTGCCGGTCGCTAAGGTGAAGTAAAGAGTCGCTCCTTGCCCAGGAGCGCCTTCGGCCCAGATGCGGCCGCCATGACGCCGAACAATACGTTGAGCGATCGCTAAGCCAAGGCCGGTGCCGGCAAAGTCGTGTGCTGCGAGCCCCCGCTGAAAGGGCTTGAATAGCGTTTGCGCTTGGTTGGCATCGAAACCGATGCCGTTATCGCGAACATAGTACACCGTGTCGCCCGCAATGCGGTCGGTGCCGACTTCGATGCGGGGAGTAGCTTGGTGGCGGGTAAACTTCCATGCGTTGTCGATTAAATTGAGTAGCATGATGCGCATCAGTTTAATATCGGCCGTGACGATCACCCGGTCGGGGATTTGCCATTCGACTTCTCGCTCGGGCTCCTGCCGTTGTAGCGCTTGTAGTTCTTCTTCCACAAGCGGTTTTAAGTCGAAGGTCTCCGGTTGGAGAGGGGTGTTGGAGAGTCGGCTCAGCGTCAGCAGGCCTTCGATGAGGTCGCGCATCTTTTCTTGTAGGCGCTCGATGTCGTTTAAAACGTCAAGCCCGGCCTGGTCGGTGGCGGATACGTGATCTTCTCTAAGAATCTCGATCAGTTGCCTGAGCTGGCGGATCGGCGCCCGTAAATCGTGCGAGACCGAATAGGAGAACGTATCGAACTCGCTAAATCGCGGCGGATTTTGACGCGTGCTGTTCAGGGTGTGTTGGACGGTCAGCCGTTTTACTGCCGGCGTTAAACGCCAGAGTTCGTCCGATCGTAATGTGTCGACGGAGACGTCGCTTAATTCGGGCGGGACGGGTCGCTCGATCGCGGTATCCAGTAGGACGAGCAGCGGCGGGCGTTGCTCGTCGGAGTAAGAAAGCGAAGAGATGCGGTCTAAGTCTTTGAACGGTACCAGGAGGATATTTTTCTTGCTAATCCGATCGAGCCGAGTCGGTGGAGCGTCCGTCAGTTCATGCTGCCTTAAGGCAAGCCTACAGTCCGTTGCAGCCCAGGCTTTTTGTATCCGTTGTTGCCACCTAGCCATATCTGTTGCGGTAGAGCAGGCCAGTAAGGCATGAATCTCGTTCATGAGGGCCTTCCTTCGGCGCCGACCAGAGTCGCTTGCACTCGTTGACTGCTGGAATCGACACGTCGACCTGGATCGTTTTAATGGATGACGGAATTCCGCTTTTCACCTTGCCAAGGCTTCGCTTGGGAGCCGGAGAGTCGCCCGTGACAGACTCCCTCTACCTACATAGCGGGAATGCCCTTGCTGGAGTAATTCCGTGTTTTAGTAACTACTATTTCAAGTTACTTACGAATAGCATAACCTCGTTCGATTGCCTCCACAGGTATTCCGGATCGTTCGATGAGTACTCCTAGAGTTAAGCCGACGCAGTTACGCCCACCCGTCCTATCTACAGATTTGGTGGTCAGGCAGGGCTTGCTTCAACGTTTACGTAAGGCGGGCGAGCTGTACCGCTTGACCTTGCTGAACGCTCCTTTGGGTTATGGCAAGAGCACCTTGTTGGCGCAATATGCCGCAGAGCTGCAAACGCCGTTCCTTTGGTATCGGGTAGAGGCGGGCGATAACAGCGCGAGTCGGCTATTGGCGGGGTTGCAGGCGGCGCTCTCGGTGCCGGAGCAGGACGACGAGGAAGCGCTTTGGTGTGCCATCTTGCAGCGTCTTGACGGCGGCGAGCGTTTTACCGTATTGCTCGACGATCTGCATTGCCTACAGTCGACCCAGGCGCGGCGTTATCTCGAAGAGCTCGTCCGATATCCGGCTGCCTCTTTACGCATTATCGCCGCGAGCGAGGGGCGGCCGACGATCGCTTTCAATCACCTGCGCCGGGACCAGCAGCTCGCCGTGTTCGAGACCCGAGATTTAGCGGTCGATAGCGACGAAATCCGTCAACTAGCCAAAAAACGCGGCGTCCAGCTAGAGGCCGATGCCGTTTATCAACTGCGGGCACATAGCGAGGGCTGGATAAGCGGGGTGCTTTTTTGGCTTGCGGCTTGTAAAGATCAATCGGCGCGGGCCAAGCCGTCGTTCGATACCTTGGAGCCGGTTTTGCCGCAGGCCGACAGCTATATCGAACAGTTCTTTGAAGAAGATCTCTTCCGACGGCTGCCGCCAGGCCTAGTTACGTTCATGGAGCGCACCTCGGTAGTGCAGGCGTTTGGCGTCGAATTGGCCGCCCGGTTGAGCGGGCACGGCGATGCATGGTCAATGATTCGCCGCATGGAGCGTAACGGGCTTTTCGTTCAAGCCTGCCAACCGGCACCGTTGGAGTATCGTTACCACCCTGCACTACGGCGAGCCTTATACCAACGCGTCCAGCGTCGGGATGTGGCCGAGTTGCGGCGCTTACATCGGCTAGCGGCGGATTGCCTCTTGCAGCAGCACTGTTATGCCGACGCGATCTACCAGCTGATGCGCGCGCGCGAGTATTCGGCAGTGCTTGCCACCGCCGAGCGGCATATCTTCGACCTCCTGCGGGAGGGTGCGATCAACACCATCATCGAATTATTGGAGAGCATGCCCGATGCGAACCGGGAAGATCATTACATGCTTGCCATTATGGACGCGTCGACCGTTCACGTAAGTAATGATGTCGAAAGGGCTCGCGGGAGTATCCAGCGCTTACGTCGCTTGCTTAAGCAAAATGCCGTTAATCGGCCGGCCAGAGTACATCAGACGGTCGCGTTTCTGCGCAGCCGGTTGGCCTTCCTGGGCGGCAATCTACAGCACGGCCTGAGCATTGCCGATCAGGCGCTGAAAGCTTATCCCGAGCCCAATGCCGCGCGGGAAGTGTTGTTGTTTAATCGCGGCAGTTGCCTGTTCGGCTTGGGGCGGTTAAGAGAAAGTCGGCAAGACGTGGAGCAGGCGTTACAAGGCTTCGAGCAGTTAGGCTACAGCGGTTATACCAAAAGCTTGAACTTATTGATCGGCAAGATCGAGTTGTTGCAAGGGCAGACCGATCGAGCCGAGCAGCGCTTTCAGCGCCTGGCCCAGGCATCGCAGCCGGCGGGGCCGAGAAACTTCTACGATTTATTTCAGTATCTTGGCCAGGGGGTGGTGTGCTTACAGCGGAATCGGCTGATGGCGGCCGCCGACGTGTTGTCGGAAGCCGAATCGGTCGCCTTGGCTTTCCCGCATTGTGCAGGTCTTGGCTGGGTGCTGCATTACCGCGCCGCGCTATCGGAAGCCCAGGGGCAGCGGCGTAAAGCTGCCGAGACGTGGGCAGAGGTACGGCGGGTTGCTCGTCATTATCAACTATTTACTTTGTATCGTCTTGCCGGTGCTCATCGGGTGCGTTTGGCTGTGCGCGAACGCGATCAGGATTTTGTCCTCGACTGGCTGAAAGAGTGGCACTGGTGCTGGCGGCAGTATGGGGAAGCGTTGCAGCCGGAGGAGTTGTTGGCCTACGCCTGGGTGCAGCGCTCATTAGGCAAGTCGGCATTTGCTCACGAGCTTATAGAGCGTCTGCGCGAGCAGGCTAAGGTGGAAGATAATCGTCGTTTGGAGTTGGATACGCTGATCTTGGAGGCGTCTTTGCTGCGCGACGCCGGCGATCAGGACGAAGCGCTGATGTGCCTGGACAATGCGCTGCAAATGGCTTGTCGTTTCGGGTTTGGCCAGTTGCTGCACCAGGAGGGGCAGGATCTGGTGGATCTATTCCGTATGTTGCTTAACCGGCAAACGCGACGTCAGCTCGGTTTTGGCGAGTTGCCGCCGCGCGAGCAGTTAGGGGTTTTGCTTGGCGAGCTTGGCGCAGGGGCAGAGCGCAGCGGTCAGGGATTATTGGAGCCGCTGACCCGGCGGGAGCATGACGTTTTAAGGCGAATGGGGCGAGGCCAGTCTAATCAGCAGATCGCCGAAGTGCTTTTCATTAGCGTGAGCACGGTGAAAACGCACATTAATCACCTATTCCGCAAACTGGATGTCAGTGACCGCGAAGGCGCGCTGCGGGCCGCTCGCAGCTTAGGGTTGATCGACGAGTAGACCCACTCTCCACCTATCTCCACCCAAATTTCCAACCGCCGGTTCGAGGCGATCCGTCAAAGCGGGTGCTACAACCAATAGGAAAGGTAGTTCGCCGATGTATCTTGACTGCGGTCGGGTGGATTGGCGGGCCTGGCCCACTTAGCGGAGGTCTTGATGACGGACAGCCTGCTTAATGATCGGGATCTTAAATTCCAGCTTTACGAAGTGCTCGATATCGAAGCGCTGCTGGAGCGGCCGCGATATGCCGAGCACGATCGTGCCGTGTTCGATTCCGTGCTCGATACCGCCCACGATCTTGCCAAGCATTATTTCGCACCCCACAATCAAAAAGGCGACGCCGAAGAGCCGGTGTTCGAAGATGGCCGTGTCCGCCTGATTCCCGAGACCAAAACGGCGTGGGATGCGTTCGCCGATGCCGGCTTTTTGGCGGCTCATCACGATGCCGAAGACGGCGGGATGCAGTTACCCGAGGTCGTTTTGCGGGCCTGTATGGCGTACTTCAATGCCGCTAACGTATCCACCACCGCTTATCCTTTCCTAACCATCGGCGCGGCGAATCTGGTTAAGAGCTTTGCCGCGCCTGAGTTGCGCGAGCGGTTCTTGCCGCCGATGATGGACGGCCGCTTCAGCGGCACCATGGCGCTGACGGAGCCGGGGCAGGGGTCGGCGCTGGGCGATATTCGTACCACTGCTAAACCTGCCGAGGACGGTAGCTACCGCCTGTTCGGGCAGAAGATGTTCATCTCGGGCGGCGATCACGAGCTGACCGAGAACATCGTGCACATGGTGCTGGCGCGTATCGAAGGTGCGCCGGCGGGCGCCAAAGGGATTTCCCTATTCTTGGTGCCGAAAGTTTTAGTGAATTCCGATGGCGAGTTGGGCGCGCGAAACGACGTCGCGCTGGCCGGCTTGCTGCATAAGATGGGATATAGGAATACCACGTCCACGGTGCTGAGTTTCGGCGAGGGCGACGGGGCGGTCGGCTACTTAGTCGGCAAGCCCCACCACGGTTTGGCCTATATGTTCCAGATGATGAACGAGGCTCGGATCGGCGTCGGCCTGGGGGCGGCGACCTTGGCTTACCAAAGCTATGTCCATGCGCTGAGCTACGCGCGCGAGCGTCCGCAGGGGCGTTTGCCAAGCAGCAAAGACCCGCTATCCAAACAGGTGCGCATTATCCAACATGCCGACGTGCGACGCTTATTGCTGATGCAGAAAGCGTACGCCGAAGGTAGCTTATCGTTGTGTCTCTACGCCACCAGCCTGGCCGAGGATGCGCGTACGGCACCGGATCCGGAGCAGGCCCGGCAAGCCGGAGAACTGCTCGATTTGCTCACGCCGATGGTGAAGTCGTACCCGTCCCGCTACGGCGTTATAGCGTCCGACTTGGCGATTCAGGTACTTGGCGGTGCGGGCTATACGCGCGAATACCTGCTGGAGCAGTTCTACCGGGATAACCGCCTGAATCCGATCCATGAAGGGACGGAAGGCATACAGGCGATCGACTTGCTCGGCCGTAAACTCGGCCGCGCGGTGGCGAAGGCTACGCACTGTTCGTAAAAACCTTGCATGCGACATTGGATAAAGCAAAGGCGGATGCGACCTGTGCGCCGTTAGCGACCAAGCTCGCCGAGGCTGCCGAAATATTGCAAGCAGTGACCCGCGATTTACAGCAGCAGGTGGCGGCGGACCCGGATCGGGGCTTGGCGAATGCCAGCACGTACTTGGATGTTTTCGGTCGGGTTTTGGTCGGTTGGATCTGGTTAAGGCAGGCGCTTGTTGCAAGCCATGCGCTTGAGGCCGGTGCCAGTGGCGAGGATGCCGAGTTTTATCGCGGCAAGGTACATACCGCGGGTTATTTCATGGAGTGGGAGCTGGCGCCGGTGGAGGCCATGGCCCGACTGCTAAGTGCGGGCAACGGTGCCGCGTTCGAGATGGAGAATGCCTGGTTCTAGATACTGGTAGCGACAGCGCGCCTTATAACAATAAGAGTGAGGGGTGGAGTGATGAGCGCATTGGTTCAGTACCACGTTGAGGATGGCGTCGCCTTTATCGGTTTGGCGAATCCGCCCGTAAACGCCCTGAGTCAGCCGGTACGGGCTGCACTGGCGGCGGCGTGCGAAGTTGCCGAGCGCGATCCCGCCGTTAGGGTGCTGATTCTCTACGGCGAAGGGGGAAGCTTTAGCGCCGGTACCGATATCGAAGAATTCGGTACCCCCGCCGCCTTGTCGACGCCTGACTTTCCCACCTTATTGCGCCACCTTACTCAACTCGATAAACCGCTGATCGCCGCTCTTGAGGGCGTCGCCCTAGGCGGCGGTTTGGAGTTGGCCTTGGCCTGCGGTTACCGTATCGCCGAGCCAAGTGCCAAGCTCGGCTTGCCCGAGATCCAGTTGGGGCTGATCCCCGGGGGAGGCGGCACTCAGCGTTTGCCGCGTCTGATCGGCGTTGACGCAGCATTGAGTATGATCATCTCCGGCCAGCCGCTGCTTGCTGCACGAGCACGTGAGTTAGGGCTTATCGACAGGTTGGCCGATTCCGCCGATGCCTTGTTAGATAACGCGCGGGCATTTGCCGAGGAACTCGCAGCGCAAAAGGCGCCGCCGCAACCGCAACCGCCGCAACCTGAGCCGGGTGCCGGACTGGCGGACGACTTTTTCAACGCTACATCGAGCAGAACCAAAAGCGCTGGCGCGGACAAGTCGCACCGCGTTTGGCGGTGGAGGCGGTACAGACCGCTTGCGAGCTTCCCTTGGAGCAGGGTTTGGTCCGTGAGTCGGCGTTGTTCAGTAAGGCTATGGAATCCTCGCAGTCGACGGCCTTATGCCACGTGTTTTTCGCCGAGCGGCAAGCGGATAAGGTGCCTGCTGTAGAGCGCGACACCCCCCGGCGGCCGGTGGCTAAAGTGGCTGTGATTGGTGCGGGTACGATGGGCGGCGGCATTGCGATGAACTTTGCCAACGCCGGTATCCCGGTCGTGTTGTTAGAGGTTAAGCGGGAGGCGCTGGATCGTGGGCTGGCGCAAATCCGCAAGAACTACGAAATTAGCATTCAACGCGGCAAGCTAAGTCGCCGCGTTGCCGAACAGCGCTTGGCGCTGATCGACGGCACCCTGGATTACGCGGATCTGGCCGATGCCGACCTGGTCATCGAGGCCGTGTTCGAGAGCATGGACATCAAGCGACAGGTATTCGGCACCTTGGATAAGGTGTGCAAGCCGGGTGCAATTCTCGCGACCAACACCTCTACCCTTAATGTCGACGAGATCGCCGCCGTAACCCAGCGCCCGCAGGATGTCATCGGACTGCATTTCTTCAGCCCTGCTAACGTCATGCGCCTGCTAGAAGTAGTGCGGGGAGAGGCGACGGCTCCCGAGGTGCTGGCCACAGCGCTGGGTTTGGCGAAGAAAATCGGCAAAGTCGCCGTGGTATCGGGTGTCTGCTTCGGTTTTATCGGCAACCGTATGTTGGAGCCCTATGCGCGGGAAGCGCATCGTCTGGTGCTTGAGGGGGCAACGCCGGCGCAGGTCGACCGCGTGCTGACCGAGCTGGGGCTGGCCATGGGGGTGCTGTCCATGTACGACCTCGCCGGTATCGATGTCGGTTACCTGGTGCGCGAATCCCGCCGCGATGCCATCAGTCACGACCCCAGCTACTGCAAGCTTGCCGACGAACTCTACGGTATGGGGCGCTACGGCCAAAAAACGGGGCGCGGTTTCTATCTTTACGAAGGGCGCCAGCAGAAAGAAGACCCCGAAGTCATTGCAATTGCCGAGCGTCTGGCGGCGGAGCTGGATATTCCCCGCCGTGAGATCTCCGATCAGGAAATCCACGACCGCTGCCTATTCGTGCTGATCAACGAGGGCCTCTTGCTGCTTGAGGAAGGGATTGCGTTGCGCAGCGGCGATATCGATCTGGTTTGGATCAACGGTTACGGGTTTCCGGCCTGGTTGGGCGGGCCGATGCACTACGGCGAACAGTTGGGATTGGATCGGGTGCTGGCGAGTATTTGCCATTATCGCGAGCAACTCGGCGCGTACGGCGAGATGTGGTTCCAGCCGGCGCCTTTGTTGGAGCGTTTAGCGAGCGACGGGAGAACGCGTATCGAAGCTGTCTGACCAAGCTCGCCAAGCGCACAGTGTTTGCATAACACATAAAAAATTATTGGAGGAGGAGCACTATGATGCGCGGATTGATGATGGATCGACCGTTGATGATTTCCCATATCATCGAATATGCGGCTGCGAACTTTCCGGATCAGGAAGTCGTTTCCCGCATGCCGGAAGGCGGTATACATCGCTATACCTACCCGGAGGCGGCTGCCCGGAGCCGGCAACTAGCGAATGCTCTGCGGAAGCTTGGCGTCGAGCCCGGAGATCGTGTTGCCACTGTCGCCTGGAACACCTATCGCCATTTCGAAATCTATTATGCTACATCGGGTATCGGTGCCGTTTGTCACACGATTAACCCCCGCTTACCGGTCGATCAGTTCAGCTACATCGTTAACCACGCCCAGGACAAATACGTTTTCGTCGATCTGACCTTCGTGCCTCTGCTGGAGAAACTGCAAGGCTTGTTCGAAGGCGTGCGCGGCTATGTCATTATGACCGACCGCGAGCACATGCCCGAGACCTCCTTGCCCGACGCCTACTGCTACGAAGATCTGCTCGCGGAGCAGCCCAGCGCGTTCGAGTGGCCCGAATTCGACGAGCAAGCGGCCTCGTCGTTGTGCTACACCTCCGGTACCACCGGTAACCCGAAAGGGGTTATGTATTCCCACCGTTCGACCCTGTTGCACGCCTTTTCCGTGCTGGCGATACCCGGTTTGGGGCTGAACGAAACCTGCTCCCTGCTGCCGGTGGTGCCGATGTTCCATGTCAACGCCTGGGGGGTACCGTATTTTGCGCCGATGATCGGGGCGAAGCTTGTGTTCCCCGGCCCGAACCTCGACGGCGCGAGCCTCACCGAATTGATGAATGCAGAAGGCGTCACCGAAGCCTGGGGGGTACCGACTGTCTGGATGGGGCTGCTTGGCCACCTGCGGGGCAGCGGCGAGCGGCTCGATAGCTTGCAGCGTGTCTTGATCGGCGGCTCCGCCGCACCGCGCGCGATGATGGCCGAGTTCAAGAGCCAGCACGGCGTCGAGGCCTTGCAGGGTTGGGGTATGACCGAGATGAGCCCGGTCGGCACTGTCTCCTTGGTGCGTCCGAAGGACCAAAACCTGCCGGAAGAAAAGCAGCTCGATATCAAAGTCACCCAAGGGCGTGCCATGTTCGGTGTCGAGATGAAAATCGTCGATGGCGACGGCAAGCGGCTGCCGCACGACGGTAAAGCCTTCGGCGAGCTGTTGGTACGTGGGCCTGCGATTATTAGCGGTTACTACGAGAACGCGGAAGCGAATGCTAAATCATTCGACGACGAGGGCTGGTTCCGTACTGGCGACGTCGCGAAGATCGACTCCGAGGGGTACATGGAAATCGTCGATCGGACGAAAGACGTCATTAAGTCCGGCGGCGAATGGATCAGCTCCATCGACCTTGAGAACGAAGCGGTCGGCCATCCGGAAATCGCCGAAGCGGCGGTTATTGCCGCGTATCACCCGAAATGGGACGAGCGGCCGCTGTTGGTCGTCGTGCGCGAAGCCGGTAGCGAATTGGATAAGGCCGGCGTTATCGAGTTTTTGAAAACGCGAGTTGCGAAGTGGTGGTTGCCGGACGATGTGGTGTTCGTCGACGAACTGCCGCATAGCGCCACCGGCAAGCTGCAAAAAGCAAAACTACGGGAGGAATTCAAAGACTATGTACTACCGGAAGCCAAGGCCTCTTAAGGCCTGGCTTTCCACGAAAGAGAAAGCGTTACTCAGAAAAAACATTAAAAGCGGCAACCGCCGTCTGGAGGAGAAATAATGAGTAAAGCCATTCGTCGTGCCGGCATCTTGGCCGGTGCTATTGCCGCGGGTTTGAGTTTGGCGTTTACCGCCACTGCCGCAAAAGCCGACAACATTCGTATCGCTTACATCGAGCCTTTGTCCGGACCGTTCGCTAACGTGGGCGATGCCGGTTTGCGTCATTTCCGCTTTGCTGCCGAACGGATCAATGCCGAAGGCGGGATTCTCGGCCGTCAGGTTGAGATCGTGCCGATGGATAATCAGCAAAGTGCGCAAGAGTCTCAAGCCTTGCTCCAGCGCGCCATCGACCGCGGCATTCCTTTTGTTACCCAGGGCAATGGCTCCGATGTGGCCGGGGCGTTGGTAGCCGGTATCGATCGTCATAACCGCCGCAATCCCAACAACCGGGTACTGTTCCTTAACTACGCTGCCGTCGACCCGGCACTCACCAACGAGCGGTGCAGCTTCTGGCACTTCCGTTTCGATGCCCAAAGCGACATCAAGCTCGAAGCGCTCACCAACTACATGCAAGAGCGTGACGATATTAAGAAGGTCTTCTTGATCAACCAGGATTACTCGCACGGCCATGCGGTTGCCGCCACGGCTAAGCGGATGCTGGCGGAGAAACGGCCGGATATCGAAATCGTGGGCGAGACGCTGCATCCGATCGGTCAGGTCCGCGACTTCTCCCCGTATATCAACCGTATTCGCCGCTCCGGTGCCGACTCGGTGATCACCGGTAACTGGGGTAACGATCTGGCGTTGATGGTGCGGGCTGCCGAAGATGCCGGCCTCGACGTTAACTTCTACACCTATTACGGCGGTGGCTTAGGCGTGCCGGCCGCCTTGGGTAAGGCCGGTGCCGGTCGCTTACTGCAAATCACCGAGTGGCACTCCAATGTGCCGTTCGAGGAAGACTTGACGGAAAACCGGGAGTGGATGAAGGCTTTCGACGAGCGGAACCCGGAAATCAACTGGTACTACCAGCGAATCTACAACCAGATGTACATGCTGAAAGCGGCTATCGAAGAGGCCGGTACCACGGAGGCGAAAGCGGTTGCCAATGCCTTAGCCGGTATGAGCTTCGAGTCGCCGACCGGCACGGTCTATATGCGGGCCGACGACCATCAGCTGATTCAGCCGATGTATATCTCGGTGATGGATGCCGACGTCGAATACGACGTTGAGAACAGTGGCGTTGGGTTCCGCACCATCGCCAAGATTCCGGCTGAAGAAACCGTAGTTCCGACCAGCTGCGAAATGCGCCGTCCGTAAGCGGAGCGACTAAGCAGCGGTAACTAATGAACGTCCCGGCGCCGGTGCGCCGGTGCCGGGACGCTTCTGTCGCAGGAACGGGGGTTTCCATGCTCGAAACGATTATCTTTTCCCTACTTAACGGACTGTTGTACGGCATGTTGCTCTTCATGCTCTCCAGCGGTCTCACACTCATCTTCGGCATGATGGGCGTACTGAACTTCGCCCATGCCAGTTTCTACATGCTCGGTGCCTACTTTGCATACACATTGGGGATGTATACCGGGTTCTGGGTCGCCCTGTTTTGGCGCCAATTGTGGTGGCCGGTATCGGCGCCTTAGTCGAACGCTACGGACTGCGGCGCGTTCATGCCTACGGCCATGTGCCGGAATTGCTGTTCACCTTCGGCTTAGCCTTCGTTGTCGAGGAACTGGTCCGCTTGTTCTGGGGCAACATGCCGATGAACTACCGGGCGCCGGACGTTCTCAACCAACCGTTGTTCAGCCTGTTCGGCTCCAATTACCCGGCATTCCGGGTGTTTGTGCTGGTGGTCGGCGTGGCGATGTTCGTCGGTTTGTACCTACTGCTGAAAAAAACCCGTGCCGGGTTGATTATTCAAGGTTCTTTGTCGCGGCCGGACATGGTATCGGCTCTCGGCCATAACGTGCCGCAGGTTTTCATGGCGGTGTTTGCTATCGGTACCGGACTAGCTGCACTTGGTGGCGTAGTCGGCGGTATTTACTTGGTTACCGAACCCGGCATGGCCTTCATGATGGGGCCGATCGTGTTCGTGGTTGTCGTGCTCGGCGGTTTGGGTTCCATCCAAGGCGCGCTGATCGCATCCATTCTGATCGGAATTCTACAGACGTTCGCTTTATCGGTGGATTTCTCCCTGGCTTCGGCATTCTCCGGTCTGATTACCGTAGCGCCCGATAGCTTATTCTCCACCTTGTGGAACATGAGTTCGGAGCGTATCGCCCCGGTGCTGCCGTTCCTGCTGCTGGTGCTGATGTTGATCTTCCGCCCGCGCGGTCTGATGGGGAGGCGTGAAGCATGAGTGCAGTATCGCAACAACAAACCGCCGCCGCAGCGCCTGTCGCGCTGCGGGGCTCGCAGTGGCTCCGCATCCTCTGGCCTTGGTTGCTGGCGCTGGCGATTGCTTTGATCCTGCCGCGGGTGTTCACCTCCGGTCATGCCATCACGATGCTCAATCAGATGGCGGTCATGATCGTGTTCGCCCTGTCCTACAACATGCTCTTGGGTAATACCGGGTTATTGTCCTTCGGTCATGCCGTCTATTTCGGGCTCGGGGCGTTCTGCTCCATGCACGTGCTGCGCGCCATGAACGAAGGCCTGGCCTTGCCCATCGAGCTATTACCGCTGGTAGCCGGTTTCGCCGGTTTGTTCTTCGGCATTATCTTCGGTGCCGTATCGGTTCGCCGGGCCGGGGTCGTGTTTGCCATGATCTCCTTAGGCTTGGGCGAACTCGTGCATGCCAGCTCGTACATGTTCACCGGCTTCTTTGGCGGCGAGGCGGGGCTGTTCGGCGACCGCGACGAGGCCGTGTCGCTGTTTGGAATCAACTACGGCCCGAACGTCACGGTCTACTACCTGGTTGTGGTATGGGCTTTGCTCGCCGCTGCGGCCATGTTCCTGCTGCGCAAAACGCCGCTGGGCTGGATGGCCAACGCGGTGCGCGATAACCCCGAACGGGCGCAGTTCGTCGGCTATAGCCCGCAGTTGGTGCGTTTCTTCCAATTCTGCCTGTCGGCTTTCTTTGCCGGTCTGGCAGGCGGGTTGTTCGTGCTTACTCAGGAGATTGTGACCGACGAGGCCGTTGGTGCCATCAAGTCCGGCACCGTACTGCTTAGCGCCTACATCGGCGGTATCGGCACTTTCCTCGGGCCGGTGTTCGGCGCCACCCTCGTGGTGTACCTGGAGCACTCCTTAAGCTCGGTGACCGATGCCTGGATGCTGTACTTCGGCCTTCTGTTCATGATGGTCGTGATGTTTGCACCGATGGGTCTGTTCGGGACTGCGATGCAGCAATTTGCTGCTGGCGTGCCGGTCATTGGCGTGGAACGGTGGGGTTGCGACTGTACTCCGTCGTTTTGATCATCGCCGCGTTGATCGGCGCCATCTGCATTATCGAACTTACCTACCATGTGCAGCGGAGCTGGGACCCGAGCATGCCGATGACGCTGTTCTACTTCACGGTCAATGCCACGACGGCGATGCCGTGGGTGGTCTCCGGCATCATCTTGGTCGGTTCGGTGGCGACGTACTACTTGCACGCCCGACGTGCTTTGGCGCGCGCGGTAGCGGCGGCCGGGGAGGGTAAAAAATGAGCGAATCCGTTGCTTTAAGCCTCAAAGGCGTGAAGAAAAACTTCGGTCGCGCCGAGATTATCCGCGGTGTCGATCTCGATGTGGCGAAAAACGAACGGCACGTTCTGATCGGCCCCAACGGGGCGGGTAAGTCGACCTTGTTCAACTTGATCAGCGGCCGCTTGCAGGTGTCTGCCGGCAGTGTGGACCTGTTCGGCGAGACGATCAGCGGTAAATCGCCGCATATGATCAACCGACAGGGGCTGAGTCGTAGCTTCCAGGTCACCAACCTGTTTCAGAACATGACGGTGATGGAAAACCTGCGCTGTTCCCTGCTGTGGTCGATGGGGCACAAGTACGCCTTCTGGAAGTTCGTAACGAAGCAGCGGGAGGTGACCGAGCGCGCCGAGGAACTGCTCGAACGTTTACGGTTGACGGCACGGCGCGACGTTCCGGCCGGCCTGCTAACCTACGCCGAGCAGCGGGCGTTGGAAATCGGTGCCACGATGGCATCCGGTGCCAAAGTGTTGTTGCTCGACGAACCGACCGCCGGCATGAGTCGAACCGAAGCCGACGAGGTGATGGAGCTGATTCGAGAGGTAACCACCGATTGCACCTTGCTGATGGTGGAGCACGATCTCGGGGTCGTGTTCGGCGTTGCCGATCGGATCTCGGTGCTGGTTTACGGCGAAGTGCTGGCCAGCGATACCCCGGAAGCCGTGCGTGCCAATGCCGCCGTCCAGGAAGCCTACCTGGGTAAGGAGGTGCACTAATGCTGCAAACCACCGATCTGCATGCCTACTACGGCAAATCGCATGTGTTGCGCGGCGTTTCCATGCACGTCGAAAAGGGAGAAATCGTCAGCCTGGTAGGCCGTAACGGCGTGGGACGCTCCACTTTGTGTAAAGCCGTCATGGGCTTAGTCCCGCCTGCCGGGGAAGTGCGTTTCGAGAACCAATCCATCCAGGGGCTGCCTCCGCATGCAATTGCGCGTCGCGGCCTGGGCTATGTGCCGGAGGATCGGGCGATTTTCCCCGGCCTCACGGTAGGCGAGAACCTGGAGCTGGGAATCAAGCGCAAGGGCCAGAGCGGGCGCTGGAGCTATGACGAGATCTATCGCCGCTTCCCGCGGCTGAAAGAGCGGGAAGAAACGGCAGCCGAGGTGCTGTCCGGCGGCGAGCAACAGATGCTGACCATGGCCCGGACCTTGTTAGGCAACCCGCGTTGCATCATCGTCGACGAACCGACCGAAGGCTTAGCGCCGAAGGTAGTGGAAGAAATCGCCATGTTGCTCAAACAGATCGCGGAAGAAGGTATGGCGGTTCTACTGGTTGAGCAAAAGCTGGGCATCGCCTTGGATATCTCCGATCGCCTGTATGTGATGGGCGAAGGGCGCGTGGTGTTTGACGGTAGCCCGAAAGAGCTCCAGGCCGCGCCGGAAATTCGTAAGGAGTGGTTAGAAGTTTAATAGGGCTAAGCAGGGCCGACGGCCGCCGTTAACGGCGGCGTCGTTATTTGAGGAGTAGAGTACGTAATGAGTGTTCGGCAGTTATTCGACCTGAGCGGTAAAGTCGCCTTGATCACCGGCGGTTCGCGTGGGTTAGGGTTGCAGATGGCGGAGGCCTTAGGTGAGCTAGGTGCGCGTATCGCAATTACCGCACGGAAAGCGCACGAGCTAACGGCAGCCGCCGAGCACCTGCAAGCGCAGGGTATCGACGTGGCGACTTTCCCGGCCGATATGTCGCAGCTAGACAATATCCCGGCGCTGGTCGAACAAGTCGTCGCGACGGTAGGCGATATCGATATTCTGGTAAACAACGCCGGAGCCTCCTGGGGCGCGCCGGCCGAGGAGTATCCGGCGGAAGCTTGGCGCAAGGTCATGACCCTGAACATCGACAGCGTGTTTTTCCTCGCGCAGGAAGTCGGCCGTCGCTGCATGGTCCCCCGTCAGGCGGGCAAGATCGTCAACATCGCCTCGGTCGCCGGTTTATCCGGTAATCCGGCGGGTATGAACACCATCGCTTACAACACGAGCAAAGGCGCGGTGGTGAACTTCACCCGCACCTTAGCGGCGGAATGGGGCAAATACGGTATTAATGTCAATGCCATTTGCCCAGGCTTCTTCCCCTCCAAAATGACGCATGGTTTGCTGAGCGAAATGGGGGATGCCTTTACCGCGCGGACGCCGTTGGGGCGGCTAGGGGGCGAGGAAGATCTCAAGGGGCTAGTAGCGCTCCTGGCATCCGATGCCTCACGGCATATTACCGGCCAGTGGATAGCCGTGGATGGCGGTGCCAGCGTCGCGTAAGCGACACGTTTCCCTTGCGTCTCAACCGCCCTCCCGCCAATTGGGTAAGTGCGACGACGCAAGGGAAATTGGCGCGCGAACCTATAGAAATATCTCTGTAACGTAGCTTTGCCGTCCTTGTCTTCCGGCAGATCGCCGAGGTGCTCGGCGCCGTTGCGCCGATCACCTCCTGGTTCGTCGAGCAAAGCTCAATGAATGTGCCCTGCGTTATCGTTGGTTCCTTCGATCTCGGCCGGATCGACTTCATGCGGTGCGGGCGAGTGCTTCTCCAGGCGCTTGCGGGCTTCCTCCGGCTCGACCGGCCGCAGCTGATCGCGGACTTCGCCGGGGCCGTAGTCAACGGTATGGATATCGACATAGAGTCGCTCGTCGAGTAAGAGGGCGACTTCCTCGTCGGAGAGCTCGAAGCGGCCGTAAAAGATACCGCTACGCTCGTCGGCGCCGAGATCCACCGGCATACCGTAAATGTAGCTATAGGCCTCGCCCGCGGCACCGGGGTGAATATGAACGCCGGGGTTTTCCGGATCTGCTTCGATATCCCGCAATTGGCTGGAAAGGCCGTGGAAGCTACCGTGAACGGTCAGCTCATTGCCCACCAAAACGGCGCTAGCCCGGCCGGTCGCCCCGGTTTCCGGCGCACCCTCCACCACGTGCTCGTTCTCCAGCTCCGCTTCGAAATGAATGGGCTTGTATTTGTGCTTGTCCTCACCGGCGCTAGCCACACCGACGGCCAAACTTAGCACCAAACCCGGTAACCATCGTCCAAAGCTTTTTGCTCGCATCGCAATAAGGCCTCCTGCCGTTCAACGTGCTGAACTCCTACGGGCGGTGAATCCTCTTGTCCGCCCCGACAGGCATAGATGAAGCAAAAATAAGAATATTCAATGGTTCTAATTGATGTTCTCGATTAACCCGAGTTCTGCTCAGCCGCTTGCAGCGAGGCACGCAGGGTCTTCAGTGTCTTCGAGTGGAACTCTCGGCGGTAGAGAATGGCGATGACCGCCAGGGTCGCGCCGATGAAGGCGTACGGGTGGACGAACCAGACCAGGGAAGCCAGCGCGAAGTAGTAACCGCGCATGCCTTCGTTAAAGCTGCGTGCGCCCAAAGCGTTGAGACGCGCGGCAAAATGGGCGAAGTGCTCTTTTTCTTCCTTCGGCGCGGTGGTCGCCGGGGCGCCGGCCATGGCCACGCAGCAGTAGTTGAACTGGCGAATCGACCAGGTGAATTTGAAGAAGGTGTAGACGAAGATTATCACCAGCACCGCTACCTTTACTTCGAATACCAGCTTGCCGTCGTCGGCCACGAAGGGCAGGGCAAGGATGACTTCGTAGGAGCGGTCGAGCGAGCCGAGCAGGGCGAGTAAACCGCCCAGAATCAGAATCGAGGTCGAGGCGAAGAAGCTGACCGCCCGCATGAGGTTGCCGATCATGGTTGAGTCGGCGACGCGGTTTTCCTGTTCGACTAGGTTGCGCATCCAGCGCAAGCGATGGTGGGACATCACGGCTGATAGGGTGTCCTGACTGCGTTTGCTGTAGTCGGTGTAGTAAGCGTAACCCGCCCAGGCCACGAGGAAAAAACCAAGGGCAAGCAGATCGGCGAGCGGTAACTCCAGCAAACGGGCGAAGGGAAAGGTTCCTGGCATGATGTCCGGTCGTTCGTAGTGGTGAAAGTCAGCGTATTCTGCATTAAAACCGATGTCTTCGGCGAGAGCTCCGCATTAGGCGGCAGCGGCTCGGCAACGCGGAGGCCCGATAATATTTACTGAAATAGGACGATATTAGTTATTTAGCGCTCGCTTAACCCTTTGAACCTTACTGCTATAGCCCAATTCTCCGCTCTAAGCCATATCAGGGGCTTATGAAGGAGTAGTCTTATGGTTCAGATGATCTCGGAACGACGCGCCGGTATGACGGCTGCCGCCCCGACAGAAGATCCCCGACGCTTGCGTTGGGGCGCGATTTTCGGCGGGGCTTTTGTTGCGCTTGGCGTGTGGGCTTTGTTGTACGTATTTGGCTTGGCCGTAGGGCTGGTGAGTGTGGATGTTACGGCCGGCGGTTTGAGTTTCCCCGGTTTGTTTGCCGGTATCTGGGCGGTTATCGCGCCGATTGTTGCTTTGTTCGTGGGCGGATATGTTGCCGCACGGTCGGCCGGGGCGCAGGATCGGATGTCCGGCGCCATTCATGGCGCGGTGCTCTGGGGTTTTGCCACGGTGCTTGGCATGGTCGCGGTGTGGATGTTGGTTTCGGCGTTGATCGCCGGGGCGGTCGGCCTGGGGCAGGGCCTCGTGGGGGTCGCTCAGCAGGCTAATGGGCAAGCCCTCGATGTCGGCGCTCAGCAGTTGCTTGACCCGATTAACCAGCAGTTGGAGGAGGCGGGCCATCCGACGCTTACCGCTGGCGAGCTGGAGTCGGCCATGCAAGACGTGGTGACCCAAGGGCTGCAAGGCGGCGAGGTCAACCAGCAGGTGATTGAACAGTCGTTGGTCGCCAACACCGGTTTGGATCAGCAAAGCGTTCAGGAAATCTCGGGAACCTTGCAGCAGGAGATCCAAGGAGTATTAGGCGATGCCGAACAAGCCGCGGCCGACGCGGCGGAGGCTACCGGCGCTGCGATGTGGGGGTGTTCTTCGCCTTGCTGCTTGGTTTGATCAGCGCGCTGGTCGGTGCCATTGTCGGTACCTCCGGCCCGCAGCGGGCGCAGGCCGCCGCCGCTCAGGCGCCGGCGGAGGAGGTCGAGCACGACCGCAAGTCTACCGCCCGCGCTAATCGCTAACCTTTTTGCAAAGGCCCGGCCATAACGCCCTGCCGGTCGCTAAGCGGCCCGCGGGGCGTTGTCGGTAGGGGCTTATCATCGCGCGCTTTTGCTCAGCTGCATGTAATGATCTCGCTGTGCTTTATCCAGCTTTTCCAACGCGTAGCGCAGCGTTACGCGCGGCATTGTGGCTGCATGTCGGTCGAGAAACGCAAGTAGTTTCTGCGGGGCTTTCTTGCCTGCTTCCCGTAACCAGGAACCGACGGCTTTTAGCACTAATTCGTGCTCGTCCGTCAGAAGTTGTGCCGCGATGGCGAAGGTGTCGTCGACCTCGCCGGCGCGAATGAAATAGTAGGTGCTGACGATGGCGGTGCGCCTTTTCCACGGGTCGCTCGCGCGAGCCAGCTCATATAAGACATCTCGCGGCTGGTCGATAAGGTAGCCGCCGACGACGTGCGGTGCAGCGCGGTCGACGAGGTCCCAGTTGTTAATGCGGTCGTGGCGGTTTAGATAGAGTTCGAACAAGGCCTTGCGCCGTTCGGCAGACAGCGATTTTTGCCGCGCTTGGAAGTCCATGACGCTCACCGCCGCCATGCGCACCTCGTAGTAAGGACTTTCCAGCAGCTGTTCGATGTCGTTTAGCGGCAGTTCGGTGTAGCGCTTGGCTAAGGGAAAGATCTGGCCGATCCCGACGCCAAGAATTTCGCCGTCAGCGGCAGGGCCTTTATAAAATCGACGTACTTTCTCGACAGCCTCGGGATGACCGATTGCTCGCAACTCGGCGAGTAACGCCTCTGCCGTTGGTTTCTGCATACGCTTCTCCTTGTTGTCTTTGGAGCGACGCGCCGGTCGGCGTTCGACATTCCGCCCTTCTCTTGATACTCGTCAAGGTTTGCTCAGGTCGTGCTGTTCTGTGCTAAGGGTCACTTCTCAAGTTGATATCGATCAAGGTTGCTCACGTGATCCAGCATTAGTCTTTCTATACGTACCGGGCAGGGAGGCCGTTGACGGAGCCCTGTCGGGTTATTGTCCGCCAACTGTCGCTTTGCCCTCCGTTTATTGGCCGCTGCGGCCCGCTGATTACAGATAACGGTAGCCGACATTATGTCTATTCGTTTAGGTCTTGTCGCTTTTGCCTGCGCACTGTTAGGGGCTTTGCTGTGGTTGTCCGTGTCGGCCGCTGCGACCCATCCCTTCTTCCCCGATGCGACGCGTATTGCCGAGCCTAGCGGTGAGCCGAAGGTGCGCGCCGTTTACCGCAACGACGAGTTGTTAGGGTATCTCTTCGAAACCAACGATGTCGCGCCGATTCCTGCCTATTCCGGTAAACCGGTCAATATGTTGGTGGGTTTGTCGGTGGAGGGCCGGATTACCGGGGTTGAGGTCATCGAACACCATGAGCCGATCATGCTGGTCGGGATTCCGGAGTCGGCGCTGGATGATTTTGTCGGCCAGTACATTACCCGCTCGGTCCGCGAGCGGGTTCGGGTAGGTCGCAGCCGCAGAGTGCAGCCCGATGTGGTGAATGTCGACGCCGTGTCCGGCGCTACGGTCACGGTCGTGGTCATGGGCGAGGGCATTATGCGTTCGGCGCATGTCGTGGCACAGGCGTACGGCTTATCGGTGGGCGGCGAGGGCGCAGTGGCGCGTGTCTACGACGAGGTTTTCTACGAAGCGGGCTGGGAAGCTTTGCGGGAGGAGGGGGCTATCGGTCGCTTGCACCTTACCCGCGGCGAGGTCGACGAGGCTTTCGTCGGTAGCGAGGCGGAAGGTGTCGGCGTGGCGGCGCCGGGTACCGAAGACGATACCTTTATCGATTTTTATTACGCTTATGCCAGTGCGCCTACCATAGGCCGCAACCTGCTGGGCGAGGCCAATTACGAACGCCTGATGAGTGGGTTGGCGGAGGACGAGCACGCTATTTTGTTGATGGCGCGCGGCGAGTACTCCTTCCGCGGTTCCGGCTACGTGCGCGGCGGCATCTTCGATCGGATTCACCTGCACCAGGGCAGTCACAGCCTGTCGTTTCGAGATCGGGACTACCTCCGTTTTCGTACTGTAGCGCCGGAGGATGCGCCACGCTTGGCAGAGATCGGCGCGTTTGTGATCCGGGCCGAGCACGGTTTCGACCCCGGCAAACCGTGGGAGATCGACTTGCTGGTGCGGCGCCAGACCGGTCCGCTGGATAGCGTGTTCATTACCTTCTCCGGCGAGTATCAGTTGCCCGCGCACTACTTCGAAGCTCCGAGCGCTGTGAACGACGCCGCTAGCGCCTTATGGGTTGAGGTGTGGCGCGATCGCGTCTTCCAGATCGCGGTATTGGCACTAGGGTTGACGGTGTTGACCTTTATCCTGCTGTTCCAGGACTGGTTAACTCGCTATCCGCGCCTGATCAGTCGTCTGCGAGTGGGCTTCTTGCTCTATACGCTGTTCTTTATCGGTTGGTACAGCCTGGCGCAGCTGTCGGTGGTGAACGTGCTGACGTTTACCGGCGCCTTGATGACCGAGTTCAATTGGGAAACCTTCCTGCTCGATCCGCTCATCTTCATCCTCTGGGCCTTTGTCGCCGTCACCCTGTTGCTTTGGGGGCGGGGCGTTTTCTGCGGCTGGTTGTGCCCCTTCGGCGCGCTGCAGGAGCTGGTCAATAAAGTGGCCCGTAAGGTCAAGATTCCGCAGTACGAGCTGCCGTTCGCCGTGCACGAGCGGCTCTGGGCGCTGAAGTATCTGATTCTGCTGTTCTTGTTCGCGGTGTCCTTACACTCGCTCGGTCAGGCCGAGGTGTATGCCGAAGTCGAGCCCTTCAAGACGGCTATTTTAATGCAGTTCCAGCGCGAGTGGGGCTTTGTGATCTATGCCCTCGGCCTGGTGTTGGTGTCGGCGTTCACCAATAAGTTCTACTGCCGCTACGTTTGCCCGCTGGGTGCGGCGCTGGCCGTGCCGGCGCGGCTGCGCCTGTTCGATTGGCTTAAGCGGCATCCGAACGACTGCGGCCAGCCTTGCCAGATCTGCGCCAACGAATGCGAAGTGCAGGCCATTCATCCTGACGGCCGCATCAACCCCAACGAATGTCACCACTGCCTGGATTGCCAGGTTACCTACTGGAACGACCGCAAGTGTCCGCCCATGGTTAAGCAGCGTAAGCGGCACGAGAAAGCGGCCGCACGTGCTGGTGGTGGTTTCCCGGAAATCCATGTCCCGGCATCGGCCGGTAAAGCAAAAGGGTAGTAGTACCATGACTGATAAAAAGCAGCCTGCTGATTGGGAAGCCGAGCAAACCGCGGCCGAATCCTCATCCTCCCAGGGCTTGAGTCGGCGAACGTTCCTCGGCGGTGCGGCGGTGGCCGGTGTGGCCGGCGCGGCCTTGCCGGCGGCATTTTCTCCGGCGGTGCATCGGCCAGTCGCCCTGGCCGGCCTTTGGAGAAGGATCACCACGTCGCGCCTGGCGAGTTGGACACCTACTATGGCTTCTGGAGCGGCGGCCAATCCGGCGAGGTGCGGGTGTTCGGTATCCCCTCCATGCGCGAATTAATGCGTATTCCGGTTTTCAACTTCGACAGTGCGACCGGCTGGGGTATCACTAACGAAAGTAAGCGCGTCTTAGGCGAGGGCGGAGCTTTCCTCAACGGCGATACCCACCACCCGAAGGTGAGCTACACGGATGCACGCTACGACGGCCGGTGGTGCTTTATCAACGATAAAGCCAATACCCGGGTCGCGCGGATACGCCTGGATATCATGCGTACCGATAAGATCACGACCATTCCCAACGTGCAGTCCATCCATGCTTTGACTTTGCAGCGGGTGCCGAAGACCGAGCGCGTCTACGCCGGTGGCGAGATGATTATTCCGCTGCCGAACGACGGCCGCCACCTGGAAAACCCGAAAGAGTACTGGACGCTGATGTCGGCCCTCGACGCCGAGACGATGGAGGTGGTTTGGCAGGTTATCGTCGACGGTAACTTGGATAACGCCGACACCGATTACACCGGTAAATATCTGGCCGCTTCCTGCTACAACTCCGAGCGTGGCGTGACCCTGCCGGAAATGATGGGGCCGGAGCGCGATTGGGCGGTGGTGTTCAACCTGCCGGCGATCGAGCAAGCGGTGCGGGACGGTAAGTACACCACGATTGGCGACTCTAAAGTGCCGGTCATCGACGGCCGCGGCGCCGCCCAGGGTGGCACCGAATACACGCTTTACATTCCGGTGCCGCGTAGCCCCCACGGCATTAACACCGCGCCGCCGGACGGTAAGTACTTCGTTGCCAGCGGTAAACTCTCGCCGACCTGTACGGTGGTCGAGTGGGCGAAGGTGGACGACTGGTTCGCCGGCAAACTCAACGATCCGCGCGATACCGTGGTCGCCGAGCCCGAAGTCGGCTTAGGGCCATTGCACACGACGTACGACAACCGCGGCAACGCCTACACCTCCCTGTTCCTCGACAGCCAAGTGGTGAAGTGGAACATCGCCGACGCCATCCGCGCGTACAACGGCGAGAGCGTCAACTACATCCGCGACCGGGTAGATGTCCACTACCAGATCGGCCATCTCAAAGCTTCGCTTGCCTGTAGCCGCGACGTGGACGGTAAGTACCTGGCCGCGCTGTCGAAGTTCTCCAAGGACAGGTTCCTCCCAGTGGGTCCGTTCCATCCCGAGAACGATCAGTTGATCGATATCTCCGGCGATAAGATGAAGATCGTGCACGACGGCCCGACCTACGCCGAGCCGCACGACGCGCTTATGGTGAGGGCCGATCAGATCCGCACCAAGCAGATCTATGACCGGGACGATCCGTTCTTTGCCGAAACGGTGGCTATGGCGAAGCGCGACGGCGTGGTACTGGAGCGGGACAACAAGGTGATTCGGGACGGCAATAAGGTGAGGGTCTACATGACCTCGCTGGCGCCGAACTTCGGCATCACCGACTTCAAGGTCAAGAAAGGCCAGGAAGTTACCATCGTGGTGACCAACCTCGACGAAATTGAGGACGTCAGCCACGGTTTCTGTCTGGTGAACCACGGCATCAACTTCGAGATTCATCCGCAGCAAACCTCCTCGGTTACTTTTGTGGCGGATAAACCCGGGGTGCATTGGTACTACTGCAGCTGGTTCTGCCATGCCCTGCACATGGAAATGAACGGCCGCATGCTGGTCGAGGCGTAAGCCCATGGCGGCCGCTCCGTTAGGGGTGGCCGCCTTTTTTCTAGGAGGCTGTGTGTACCGAGGTTTAATTTTCAGCAGTGCGTTGATGCTGTTCTTGCTGGTTCAGACAGCGGCGGCAGCTATGACCGTGCGTCCGGACGACGGCGCGCTGCAAACTATTATCGATCGGGTAGAGCCTGGTGCCGAGTTGGTGCTGGAAGCCGGGGTGTACCGGGGCGGCATCGTGATCGATAAACCCTTGACCTTGCGCGGCCGGCCTGGGGCGGTAATCGACGCCGGCGGCGAGGGCGATGTGGTGCGGGTAACGGCAGCCGATGTGCGCCTGGAAGGCCTGATTCTGCGGAACTCCGGTTTTAACCTTACCGAGGCCAATGCCGCTGTCTATGGCGATCGCGGCGCCAACAATATCAAGATCGTCAACAACCGAATGGAAAACAGCGCCTTTGGTATCTGGTTATGGCACCTAGAGGGAGCCGTAGCCCGCGACAACGATATCGTCGGCCGTGCCGAGGTGCGCTCGCAGGATCGCGGCGACGGCCTTCGGCTGTACAACATCGACCGTAGCCTGTTCGTCGGCAATACCGTTCGCGATACACGGGACGGTGTCTACATCGATACGAGCCGCGAGGTCGAATTTCGCGATAACAGCTTCTCCGATCTGCGCTATGGCATTCACTACATGTATTCCCACCACGGGCGCATCGTCGGCAACGATAGCCGCAGGACGCGTAGCGGTTACGCACTGATGATGTCGAATTTTCTGGAAGTGGTCGGCAATACCTCGGTCGACGACCATAACTACGGATTCTTGCTGAACTTCGTGCGCAACAGCACCGTTGCCGAGAACCGTGTCGAACGGGTAACCGGCTGGCATGGGCCCGCCGGACGGGAACACGGGGTTACCTTAGGCAGCGAAGGCAAGGCCATCTTTATCTATAACTCGCAAGGGAACGAGATCCGCGACAACGTCTTCGCGCAAAGCGAAATCGGTATTCATCTCACCGCCGGTTCTGAGCAAAACCGCATCTACGGCAATAGCTTTCTACACAACCAAACTCAAGTCCGCTACGTCGCCACGCGGGAGCAGGAGTGGTCCTACAACGGCCGCGGCAATTACTGGAGCGACTATCTGGGCTGGGATTTGAGCGGCGACGGCATCGGCGACACGCCTTACGAGCCGAACGATGCGGTCGACCGTCTGTTGTGGAAATACCCCTTGGCCAAGGTATTGATGAATAGCCCCGCTATTCAGGTGTTGCGCTGGGCGCAACGGCAATTTCCGGTCTTTCGGCCGCAGGGCGTGCGCGACAGCGCACCATTGATGAGGATGCCGTAGCGATGGTTGGGCGAAGCAGGCAGGTGGGTCCTGTAGGAGGTGTGCGGCATGACTGCTGCGATTGAACTGACGGGCGTTTGCAAACGCTACGGTAAGCTGGGCGCGCTGAACGGGCTCGATCTTCGCATTGAGCCCGGCGAGGTGCTGGGGCTGTTAGGGCATAACGGTGCCGGCAAGACCACGACGATGAAAATCGTGTTAGGGCTGATTGCCGTCAGCGAGGGTAGCGTTCGGGTGTTCGGTCACGACCCGCGCGCCCGCGGCGCCGGCGGACGCCGCCATTGGGTAGGGTACTTGCCGGAGAGCGTCACCTTCTACGAACAGCTCAGCGGACGCGAGGTCTTGTCCTACTTCGCCCGCTTGAAGCGAGCCAGCCGGACGCAGGTCGAGTTACTGCTGGAGCGGGTTGGCTTGAGTGCCGCCGCCGATCGTCGCGTCAAAACTTACTCTAAAGGTATGCGCCAGCGTCTTGGGCTGGCGCAGGCTTTGCTGGGGCGGCCTCGATTGCTGTTGTTGGACGAGCCCACTGTCGGGCTCGATCCGCTGGCGACCCAGCAGTTCTACCAAATGATCGACGAACTACGCGAAGACGGTGTGAGCATCATTCTCTGCTCGCACGTGCTGCCCGGCGTCGAGCGGCACATAGACCGCGCTGCCATCCTCGGCGGCGGGCGTTTGCTCGCCCTGGGGAGCTTAGAGACCTTACGCGAACAAGCCGGATTACCGTTGTTGATTCAAGCGCGCGGCGACTTCCAGCAAACCGACTGCGTGGCGTCTTTCGCCGAGCCTGGCTACCAGGCCCGGCGTATCGATGCGCACCGGTTAGAACTTGCCGTGCCGGCAACGGCCAAGCTCTCGGCGTTACGCCAACTGCTCGATCATCCCAAGGTGAACGACCTTACGTTCGAGCCGCCGTCGTTGGAAAGCCTTTATACCTATTTTGACGGACTGGCGCGGGTGGACTCATGAACACCGTTTTTATCGTTGCCGAGAAAGAATTCCGCGATGGCCTGCGCAACCGTTGGGCCTTAGCCATCACACTCATTTTTGCCTTGCTGGCGCTGGGAATTGCCTACTTCGGTGCGGCGGCGTCGGGTGCGGTCGGTTTCACCTCGCTCGATACCACCCTTGTGAGCTTATCCAGTCTGGCGGTTTTTCTGATTCCGTTGATTGCGCTCATGCTTGCTTACGACAGCATCGTTGGCGAGGAGGAGCAGGGTACGTTGTTGTTACTACTGACCTATCCGCTCAACCGCTTGCAGTTGCTGCTTGGTAAGTTTCTCGGTCACGGCGCCATCCTGGCCGTATCGACCAGCGTCGGTTTCGGTTTGGCCGCCGTGGTCATTCTCCTGTTCTCTGATACCGCGGCAGTGGGCGCACTCGTTGCCGCCTTTAGTTACTTCATCGTGACGGCCGTGCTGTTGGGGTGGGTCTTTATCGCCTTTGCCCTGTTGCTCAGCAGCCTAGCCGGCGAGAAATCGCGGGCTGCCGGCCTCGCCTTGGTGGTGTGGTTTGTGTTCGTGCTGGTCTTCGATCTGGCCCTGCTCGGTTTATTGGTGGGTACCGGCGGCGGCGTTAACGCCGACCTTTTCCGCTACCTGTTGTTGCTCAACCCGACCGATGTCTTCAGGCTGGCGAATCTCACCGGTTTCGAAGCTACTCAGGCCTCCGCTGGATTGACTTCTATTGCCGCCGAGCACCGTTTCGGCCCAGGCACCTTGTTATTCGTGCTCATGGCCTGGGTGATCGTTCCATTAGCTTTGGCCGGTTGGCATTTCAGCCAGCGGCGCACGTGAGGTAGAAAAGATGCTGACGCGTCGACGATTATTGATCGGTCTTGGGGTCGCCAGTCTAATCAGTGTGACCGGCTGCGGTCGCCGCGACGAGAGCGACCTGAGCTGTAGCCCCTCGCCCATCGACAGTGGCCACGACTGCGCCGTCTGCGGTATGTTCGTATCGCACCACCCTGGCCCGAAGGGGCAGGTGTGTTTACGTCATAACCGGGGCCAGTTGAACTTCTGTTCGACGCGCGACTTATTCGCTTGGCTACTACAACCGGAAGCTTCCGCTCAAGTGGCCGCCGTCTACGTTCACGATATGGCTAAAACCGACTGGGCGTCGCCTTCGGATTCGGCATTTATCGATGCCAAATCCGCCTATTTCGTCGTCGGTCACGGTCGTACCGGTGCGATGGGCGCCACCTTAGCTCCGTTCGGCCAGCTTGCCGATGCAGAAGCTTTTGTCGCCGAGCACGGCGGGCGGGTGTTAAGTTACAGCGATATCGACTTGGATACGCTGCAAAACCTTTAGCGGGTGGGGTCCGGCTGCTGCCACCGACAACCAGGGGCGGAGGGCGCTATTCTGCCTGCCCCAGGTTGGCAGGGCGCAGTTTAACGCGACGCAGTAGCCATTGCGCCGGCGCTTCGATCATGCCGCGCGTTTGGCCATTGCCGCCGACGAAAAAGCGCACGCTAAGCTCGCGGTCGATCTCAACCGCCTCGCCGGTGGCCAGGTAACGGGCCTTGCTCCGTTCGGGGCCCTTGATACGAGTGTCGGTGATAACGAGCAAAATCTCCCGCTCGCCGTCCTCCGTTTCTTCCCCTATTTCCTTAGCGCTGAGTAGATAGTCGCCAATGGCCAACGGGCCGGTGTCATGGTCGACGGTGATGTATCTGCGTGCCATTAGATAGCCTCCGACTGAGGATAATGCTCTTTTCTAACCGATACCGCGGCGCCCGTCTTGTGTAAACTCGGCAAAACCATCATCTTCTTGTTTTATGATTGCCTTTACCTAGAGGATGCCGCGGATGAGGGTTGGACAAGGACGTACTTGGTTAGCGGTGGGGTGTTTAAGCGTACTGCTGCTTGCTTGCAATGCCGATTCCGATAACGATTTTCCCAACGAGAACGGCACGGTCCCCGATGCCGACACCGACCTTGAAGAGGCTGTGCTGAGCCGTCTGAACGCTTTTCGCACCCAGCCGCGCCGTTGTGGCGACGACGATTTTCCCGCGGTGGCGCCTGTCGATTGGAACGGCCCTTTAGTGCGGGCGGCACAGGCGCACTCGGACGACATGGCGCGGAATAACTTTCTCGGCCATACCGGCTCCGACGGTTTAGGGCCGGGCCATAGAATCCAAGCCGCCGGCTATCGCTTCTCGGCTTGGGCGGAAAACGTGGCAGCGGGTCAGGAGACGGTCGAGGCGGCCATGCAGGCTTGGGAGAACAGTCCAAGCCACTGCGCCAATCTGATGAGCCCGAATGTAACGGAGGTCGGCGTGGCGGTTGCTTTCAACCGCGACAGCGACTTTGGCTCTTACTGGACGATGAAATTAGCTGCTCCTCAATAAAGCGGAAGATAGCCGCACGGCAGGTCCATGATTTACGTAGGTTCTCTTGTGTTTGTTGTTTGAGATGTTATAACGTTTCGTTGTTGGGTTGGGCTTCGTTTAAGGGAGAAGGGTGGCATGAGTCAGACTTACGCCGATGAGCTGATTCCCTCCAGCTACGAGAGTTGGCGCTATTGTATCGAGGAGAAATGTGGCATCGAACTGACCGAGCGCTATCTTCGCGATCGCATCGAGGCGTTGGCCGATGAGCGTGACGAGTACACCCGACGTTACCGCCGGTTATACGGAGATCAACAATGGCAACGGGTCCGAAGCTGGTTCGAAAAGGCATTGCAGGAAACGATCGGTTGAGAGCTGTGGCCGGCGGTGCAGACACCTTCTACAAAGCCTAAGGGAATACCGAACAATCTATCCAACCCGGCTTACTACTCCGCTATCTTGTGCCGCCGCACCATCAAAGTGGGCGAGCCGCGAGTCTTGCTTGCATAAGAAACGTTATAACATTACATTTACCAGCTCGTTTGTACAGGTGTGAGGTTGTTTCAGCATGAGCGCATTGCCCGTTACCGTTTTGTCCGGCTTTCTAGGCGCCGGGAAAACCACGCTGCTCAATCATGTGCTGCATAACCGCGAAGGCCGCCGGGTGGCCGTTATCGTTAACGATATGTCCGAGGTTAATATCGACGCGGCACAGCTCCGCGACGGCGGTGCAGCGCTATCGCGGGCCGACGAGAAGTTGGTGGAAATGAGCAACGGCTGCATTTGCTGCACCTTGCGCGAAGATTTGCTGGTGGAAGTCAATCGGCTGGCCAAAGAAGGCCGCTTTGACTACTTGCTGATCGAATCGACCGGCATTTCCGAGCCGCTTCCGGTCGCCGAAACCTTTACTTTCCGCGACGAAGACGGCCAAAGCTTGGCCGATGTTGCTCGCCTCGACACCATGGTCACCGTGGTCGATGCTTACAACTTTCTGCGCGACTATGCCTCCGTCGATCAGCTGCACGAGCGAGGCGAGTCGCTGGGGGAGGAAGACCAGCGCACGGTGGTCGATCTACTGGTCGATCAGGTGGAATTCGCCGACGTACTGGTGCTGAACAAGACCGACCTTGTCAGCGCTGCCGACCTGGAGCGCCTGGAAGGTATTCTGCGCAGTTTGAACCGTAGTGCGCGCATTGTGCACAGCGAATTCGGGCGCGTCCCTTGCCACGAGATACTCGACACCGGCTTGTTCGACTTTGACAAGGCGGCGCAGGCGCCGGGCTGGCTCGCTAGCCTGCGCGGCGAAGAGCAGTCGGAGAGCGACGAGTACAATATCCGTAACTTCGTTTACCGCGCCCGACGCCCGTTTCATCCGCGGCGTTTCTGGGAGTTGGTGCAGTCGGAATGGCCGGGTGTGATCCGCTCCAAGGGCCACTTCTGGTTGGCCAGTCGGCCGGAATACGTTGGCGATTGGTCGCAGGCCGGGGCTGCCGCTCGGCACGGCTTGGCCGGTATCTGGTGGGCGGCGGTCAATCCGAAAGATTGGCCGGAAGAGCCCGAGGTCCTGGCATTGATCCGCTCCCGGTGGGAAGAGCCATACGGCGATCGGCAGCAGGAGCTGGTTCTGATCGGCATCGACATGGACGAGGCAGCTCTGCGCGCCCGTTTCGACGCTTGCTTGTTGAGCGACGAAGAGATGGCCGCAGGCCCCGCTGCATGGCGCGATTACGACGACCCTTTCCCCCGCTGGTTGACAGCGGCCGACGCGGAGGCGACGGCATGAACGATAACATCTCGTCGCCTATCGAAAACCAAGAAGAACTCCTCGCCGAACCGGCCGAGGAGTACATGTCCAAGCGCCAGTTGGACTTCTTCAAGCGCTTATTGACTGCGCAGCGGGAGGAGCTTTCCCGCAGCGCGGAGGAGACGCTAAGTCATTTGCGCGAGCGCACCGCGCTGCCGGACGAGGTCGACCGAGCGCAGGATGAAGAAGAACACGCGCTGGAGCTTCGGGTGCGGGACCGCGAGCGTAAGCTGCTGCGTAAGATCGACGAGGCGCTGCTGCGCATCGAACGAGGCGAGTACGGCTGGTGCGCCGAAACGGGCGAACCCATCGGTTTAGCGCGCTTGCTGGCCAGGCCGACTGCCACCCTGAGCCTGGAAGGGCAGGAGCGGAAAGAAGTGCGAGAGCGAATGTTCGACCATTAGTACCGCCATTATCGCCCTAGCCTTTCGGAGAGCGCGCTCAAGCCGCCGGCTCCTGCGTCGATATCATCACTATATTGCGCGCGAATAACTACGATTTGCAGGTGATGGATATGCAAGAGAAAGGGGCTACTCCGGCGAAGGGAGGCCGGTGGCGAACAGTGTCGCCACTGACCCTAGGTTTGGGTGGGCTGCACGCACTAACCGGTTCGATGCTGATACTAGCCACAGAAGGCGCGCTACGTGTCGCAGCGACGGTTCTGCTAGTGGGCGGTATCGGTTTGTTGGTCTGGCAGCTGCGGCGCGACGAGGCCGGTGGCGGCTCGCAAGCCGTCTTGGCGGTATTAGAGGCCGGTAGCCGCGAGGAAGGCGATGTTTCTCGGCGCGTGCCGGCAGTCGGCGGCGGTTTGCAGCAAGAAGTGGCGCGGTTGTACAACCGTTTTATTGATCGTCTCGCTGCCTCTTTCGAGATCCTGCAAAGGCAAAGTATCATCGTCTCATTGGCGGCTACGCGATCCCGCGCGGCTAACGATAAAGCCCAGGGCTTGGCCGTCAAGCAAGAAGAATTCTCCGATCTTATCTTTCGCTCCAGTAATGAAACGTCAACAGCGGTGGAGGAACTATCCCGCCGCACGAGCAGCATTACCGAAATCAACTCGCGTAATCTCGCCCTGGCCAAAGAAAGCGAACAGGAGTTATCGCATATTGCCGTCGAGGTGGGGGGCGTGGTCGGGCATCTGGAGACCCTCAACCAAACCGTAGGACGGTTACAGACCACCTCGGAAGACATCCGGGAGCTGTTGGCAACGGTCCAAGGCTTTGCGGCACAAACCAATATGTTGGCGTTGAATGCCGCCATCGAAGCGGCTCGCGCCGGCGAACAAGGGCGCGGGTTCGCCGTTGTCGCCGACGAGGTCCGCAATCTCGCGTCGAAGGTCGGCGGCGCGGCCGATCAGATCGGTACGCTGGTCGAAGAGATGACGACGGCCGTGGCGCTAACCGCGGAAGGCACCGAGGAGATGAAGGCGGGGGCGGCTCGCCACCGCTTGCAGATTGGTGCGACCTCGGAGAAGTTCTCCAGCATGGTGGCGGATTTCACCTCGACGCATGACGATCTTCTATTAGTCGGTGCGGCGATTGAAGAGTTAACCGTTACCAACCGCGAGATTTACAACCGCAGTACCGAGATCCGGAGTCTTGGTCGAAAAATCCGGGAAGAGATGGAAAGCTCGGTTGCCAATAGCCATGAGCTGCGCGATGCGGCTGAACGGGCGCTGGGCAAATTAGCCGATTTTCGTTTCGGCAGCGGAGCGCTCGAAGGGGTGCTAAACACGCTTGCCGAGCGAGGCGAGGTGCTGACGCGGGAGATCGAACGCTTGCTTAACGACGGCGTGGACATGTTCGATCGGAACTACGTTCCGGTACCGAACACCGACCCGCAAAAGTATGAAGTCAGCTACGCTAACCGCTTTCGAGAGCGTTGTCAGGCATTAGTCGACGATTGGCGTCGCGGTGTCGAAGGAACGCTTTTCTGCCTACCCGTCGATCACTACGGTTTCGTTCCGATCCACATCAGCGAGTTGTCGCAACCGATGACAGGCGATCCGCAGGTCGATGCCGTGAGGAGTCGCCATATGCGTTTTTTCCTGGTCACCGAAGATGATCGGCGCCGTTTGCAAGAACCTAAACCGTTCCGGCTGTCGTCCTTTATGCGTCCAACCGGCGAAATGGCCGTGATGGTACAAACCCCGATTTTCGTTCGCGGCAAGCATTGGGGCGCGCTTTTCCTGGGCCTGGAGCCGAAGCTGTTCGGCATATGACGCGCAACGGCCTAGAGACGACGTCCATTTCATTCGCTAGAATAGATCAAGCCAGGTTCAGCAAGACCTGGCTTTAATCGACCCGCCAAGCGATTTCAAAATCAGAAAAGGAGCTTCTATGAGAGCGTCTATTTGGCGGGCGTTGTGGTTTGTCGCGTTGCTGTTGCTCATTATGGGATGCGGTGGCGACAGCGATTCGAATGGCGGCTCGCCGGGCCGCGACGACTCCGATAACGATCCTTCCGTCGGTAGCGAATTTTATACCGCAGGCCCCTTCGGCGCTTCGAGCTTAAGGGATGGCGCACACACCTTTTATTACCCCCGCACCTTGGGCACCGACGGTATTCGGCATCCGGTCGTGTTGTGGGGTAACGGTACAGGAACGTCGCCCTCGTCGTACGGACCTTTGTTGAGACTGTGGGCTTCGCACGGCTTTGTCGTCGCAGCCGCTAATACCGCGAGCGCCGGTAGCGGCGAGGAAATGTTGGCTGGGCTCGATCGTTTAATTCAACTAAAGGACGATCCCGACAGCCTATTTTATCAAGCGGTCGATACCGCTCGGGTGGCGGCTTCCGGCCACTCGCAAGGTGGGTTAGGGGCGTTGGCGGCGGGGCGGAGCGAGCGGGTAACGACAGTGATGCCGATTCAAGGCGCTTTGACTTTCACTCGCGGCATCACCGGTTCAGCGTTTTTCCTAGCAGGCGAGAACGATACCATCATCAGCGCTAGTGGCGTTCGGCGGGCTTATGAAGCCAATACCGGCATTCCGGCAGCCTATGGTTCGCTTCGGCGCGCCGGGCATATGGAGCCGAGTTACACCGGCGGCGGTTATCGCGGCCCGACAACCGCTTGGTTGCGTTGGCAGTTACTCGACGACCCGAATGCCGAGGCCTGGTTTGTCGGGGAAAATTGCGTCTTATGCGCTTCGCCGGACTGGGTTTACGAGGCAAATGCCTTACTTAATGAGTAGTGCGGCCTCTTAAAAATCAATCGGGCGCGGTTCTCGATACGGCGGTGCTCGGTGGGGTTCGCACGACCTATAAATCCGGGCTATGCTGACCGAACCCGCGAAAGGCGACCTTCTGAGCGGTGGGGGATTGAGGACAATACTAACGTGAAAAAAATAATGCTCTTTCTGGCCTTACTGGTGCTGCCAGCGTCTGTAGCGGCGGAAGTCGTTCGGGCGTATCCGGCCGCTTATGAGGTCATACGCTATGTTAACGAACAGCGCGAAGTGCTGGTTAGCGGCGAGGTGCTATTGCAGCGAGGGCGTACGGTGCGCGTTGAGCAGCATTCGCCGGTTGATACGGATGCCGATATTCAAGCGGCCCGAGTTAACCTAAGCTTTACCACTCGTCCAGAGGAGGGCGATACGGCCGGGTGTGGATCGACAGCGCCGTTGAACTGGCGCTTAATAAAGGTATGCGTCGAATCGGCTTAGATAACGGCGGCAATAATTTCATTGCCGGCGAAAACGTTGTGCGTATACGTTTTGACAGCAGCAGTTTGCAAAGCATCGGGAATCCGGCACCCATCGAAGTCGATCATCGCGCTGACGGCGCTCGTTACCAATTGACACTGATGTTCGTTGACGATGGGGCTCGCTAATCGCTTCGCCTTTTTATTCTTTTAAGGACACGATACGGTCAGTAATGCGCTGCAACACCGACGACAGGATGGCAGCCGAGAGCCCGAGCATCAAAACGCCGTTAACGGCTTCGAGCGGCCCGAGCAGTTTCCAGTAACCTGTCATGACGATGTCGCCATAACCCAAGGTGGAGAAGTTGACGGCGGAATGATATACAGCATTCCGGAACGACTCGAAATTATCGGAAAAGAGAAAGAGCGTCGCCCAAATAACGATTTGCAGGAAGCTGGCGGCGAATAGGATTAAGACGGCGGTCGCCAAAATTCCGATGCCGCCCAGGAAACTATGCGGAAAGCGCGCGAGCAGGCTTGGCATACAGCGCAGAACAATAGCCGCCGCATAGACTTGTATCACCAGGGTTATCAGAAAACCGACGATCGCGGCCAGGAGTACTTCCGTCATTGTTACGCCCCTTCGTTCGGCGACCGTAAATCTTTCTCTTCCAGTTGGCGTTCCACTGGACGACAAACAATAGGCAACTTGTGCGGGAGATCGTAGGCGTGTCGCGAACGATACCGGTTTTGTTAGGCGTGGCGGCGATGTTGGGTTTAGTGGCTGCTTGCGAGCGGGGGCCTGAGCCGGCCGCATCGGCGTCTTCCGAAGCGACCCCGTTATGGAGCGAATCCGGCGTTGAAGATACCCCCGTCTCGAAGACCTGCGTGCGCGCACTCCTCCGGAATTGGGCTGGGAGCCAGGTTCGACGCCGTGGAGCGAGCCGCGGATGAACCTCACGGTTGAGTCGGAGGCTGAGCAGCCGGAAACGTTGCTGCTTGCCTATGCTCAAGCCGAAGCCGAGCGCGGTGCTTTAGGGCGCGACGTCTGGGAGCGTAGCTTACGGCTTTGGCATGCTGATGCCGAACGGGCCATCGGCGTGGTGGCCAGTTGGGGGATGAAGGACGACGCCATCGCCGGCCGCGATATCAAGCTCCACTTGCAGCAGGTAGAGGGACGCTGGCAAGTCGAAGACGTGTTTGAACGTTACCACTGTCGTCGCGGGGTGAGTGACGACGGACTGTGTTTGTGATTCTCGCCCGCGCACGGCGTGCGCCTTGTCCTGGCCCGACCGCTAGTTGTCCTGTCTCACGTGGCTGGTTGCCACCGGTGCGGCATCGTTGCCCCAACTTTGGCGGATATAGGTCGCTACTGCTGCGATCTCCGCGTCGCTCAAATCATTGAACGGCGGCATGCCGAATGGCCGTGGGTTGCCCTCGGTGCTGGGCGGATAGCCGCCGTAACGAATCGTGTTGACGAGATTAGTCGGATCGGCCATGAGTACCGTTCGATTGCCGGCGAGGGCGGCGGCCGCCTCGGTGCCTCGCCCCTGCCGCCCGTGACAGTCTTTGCAGCTACGGTCGTAGACCTGGCGACCGACATCCAGCATGGTGTCCACCCGCGCTTGGGACAATCGCAAGGGGCGTCGACGAGGTTCGATATCGGTGTCCGGCAGCGAGCGTAGATAGCTGACCATGGCATGAATGTCGTCGTCGCTAAGGTGTTGCAGGCTGTCGTACACGATGTCTGCCATAGGGCCGAGGACGGCCGCATCGCCGGCTTTGCCGTGCTGGAGCAGGGCAGCGCTCTTTTCTTGCGACCACGTTTGCAGGCCGGCCTCCCTGCTGGAGAAGAAAGAAGGGGCATACCAGCCCTGGACGTAATCGCCGGCAATGTTTTGGCCGCTGCGCGTGGCGCCGAAGCGATTGCGTTCGGCGTGGCAGGCCATGCAATGGCCGAGCCCTTCCACCAAGTATGCGCCGCGGTTCCATACGGCATCGTGTTGCGGGTTGGCCTCATAGGTTCCAGGCGTAAAGAACAGCGCTTGCCAAACGGCTAACAGTGAGCGGCGGGAGGCCAGCGACCCCAAGCGATGATCGGGCAACTCCTGTTCGACTGCCGGCACGGACTGTAGATAAGCATAGATGGCGTCGACGTCCTCGCGCCGGGCGCGGGTGAAGCTGGGATAGGGCAGGCGGGATAGAGACGTTGCCCGTCGGGGCGGCGGCCGTTATGCAGCGCTTCCCATAAGTCGTCGGCGCTCCAGCGGCCGATGCCGGTATTGGGGGCGGGGGTTATGTTCGGCGTAATAAAGGTGCCGAAAGGGCTGCCCAACCGATGTCCGCCAGCATACGACTTACCGCCTTTAGCCGTATGACAACTGGCGCAGTTCCCGACCTGGGCTAAATACTGGCCGCGTACCACGAGGTCATCGCCGGCGCTGACTAACGAAACAACGCAGAGTAACGTGATAAACAAGCTCAGGCGTAACATCGGCATCGGCCTCATGAAGCGTACTCCGGTCGGGGGACGCTGCCGCATTCCATGGGGAGTTCGGCGGCCGGTTCGGGATCTGCCGAGCTATCCTCGGGTACCGGCAGGGCAGCTAGCCAGCGGGCTACCGCTTGAATGTCGCGTGGGCTCATGGCTTGCGCTATCTCTTGCATGCAGTCCGGCTCGGCGGCTTGTCGGCGGCCGGTGCGCCAGGCACCCAATTGGGCGGAGATATAGTGGCTCGGTAATCCGAGCAGGCTGGGCGTATTAGGCTCGACGCCGGTCAGCCGTTCGCCGTGGCAGGCCTGACAGGAGGCGAGCCCGCGCTCGGGATCGCCGCGGAAGACGAGTTCTTCGCCGCGTTCGCGCAGGGCGGCGTCGGCAGCCGGCTCTGCCGGTGGCGTTTGGGCCTCGTCCAAGCGGGAGAAGTATTCCGCCATTTCCCACAGATACTCCGGCGAAAGGTTGTTGACCATGTGCTCCATCGGTGCGTGGTGACGGCGCCCTTCCTGATAATTAATCAGCTGATTGAATAGATAACCGGCTGGTTTGCCGTGGAGCCTGGGCACATAACCGGATTGAAGATCGATCGCGCTGGCGTCGTGGCAGGCTATACAGGGCTGGACGCGTTGCTGCATCGAATCTAGCCGGGGCTGCTGAGCATGGGCCGAGCTTTGACTGAACGCGAAAAGACCCGCAGCGCTCAAGGCGGTGAGAAAGCGTTTGAGGCCGGCGTTCGTAGCGAAGAACTTGGTGTTCATGATGCCTTGTCGTATCTCCTACCGCCTAGCGCTGAGCGCCCAAGCTTAATAGCCCTTACGCCCAGCGACAAGTTGTTGCAGCCTTAGAGGCGCTTTCGGAATGGGATTGCTAGGGTGCCTCGTGCTATGTCGCCGGGTTATCCTCGTGGTTCCCGTCAGTGAAGGAGTGACCGGTGGATAAACAATTCTGGCTGGACAAATGGCACAAGGGCGAGATCGGCTTTCACGAAGGTCAGCCCAACAGCTTGCTCGAACAGCACTGGTCGACGCTCGGCGTGGCCGCCGGCAGCGCTGTCCTTGTGCCCTTGTGCGGTAAAGCCCAGGATCTACGCTGGCTGGCCGAGCAAGGCTTGCGAGTGATTGGCATTGAGCTGGCGCAAACAGCGATCGAGGCATTCTTTGCCGAACAGGGATGGGTGCCGGAGCGTGACGAGCAGGGCCCTTATCAACGCTACCGCGCCGGCGGTGTCGAGCTTTACTGCGGCGATATTTTCGACCTACCGGCTCTAGCGCTGGATGAGGTCGGTGTTGTCTATGATCGTGCTGCGCTAATTGCCTTCCCGCCCGAGCTGCGGCGGTCTTATGCTGCTATGTTGCAGGAGGCTTTGCCGGAGTTGAAGCAGCTGTTTCTTATCACCTTAGAGTATCCGCAAGCCGAGATGAGCGGCCCGCCGTTTTCGGTTGCCGAAGACGAAATACGCACCCTCTACGGTGCCCAGTTTGGCATAGAACAACTGGCGCATGCGGAGCCGGAGCGCCGTTTCCGGCAAACCACCCTGAGCTATCTCACAGAGTCGGCTTGGTGGTTAAAGAAATAGCGACACGAACGGATTGCCTACGACGGTCAATGTGCCTTAGCCAGAACGCTTATGAATTATCCGGCTTGCCCCCATAACCGCGAGCAAGCGGCACGCTTATGGTGTAAGGAGGCAAGGCAATGGCGAAAGGCAATGAACGGTGGCTGGAGCAATCCGAATGGGTGCTGCCGTTGCAACGTGTCGGCGAGTATATGGTCGCCAATGCCGACCAGTTTAATCAGTGGCAACATGAATGGCTGTGTGCCTGTAGCGACTTCGCGTTTAAGCAAATGCGAAATGCCCTCGATATTCGAGACGTAGAGAGCTTGCAGCGCTATTGGCAGAAGCAAGAAGCGGATATGCGCCAGTTCAGCGAGCGAGTCATGGCGCTTAACCGCGATCATTTGCCCGGTTTGAGCGAGACGGCAAGCAAGCCTGAAACGTTGCCTCAGTCCGGTGCCGAGCGTCGGGGCGACGGTCAGGCTAAGAAAGCCGCGACGCAACCGGAACTCGGTGCCTTGGAAGCAAAATTGGACGACTTTAGTCCCGAGGATATACAGGCTTTGTATGAGTACGAGCAGGCGCACCAAAACCGCGAATCGGTAAAAGCCGCTTTACAGCGGCATATGCCGCGTTAATAACTTCTCGTTAAGGTGGGTGCAGGTTATCGACGTTAGCTGAGTTCGATAGCCTGTGCCGGCACGGTTAGTGCCGAGTATTGTCCTGGCTGGTTGGAGGCTTTTGGCGCACATTGGTTTTCCCTTCGTTCAGGGCGCCCAATGCGTTCCGGAACACATCCGGGTCCTCCAGAATGGAGGAAAATGCGGTATCGATGATGTGCTGAAGGCGAGCAAGGCTGGCGCGCAGTTCGATTTCGCCGTCAACTTCATCCAACTCCAGTTCCACCTTATCGATATGTGCGTCGAGTCCGACGTGTACGTCGAGCAACTGAGCGAGGCGTACCTTAAGCGAAAGCTGAGCCTTGAGAGAGTCTACGCCCAGTTTGAGGCCATTAACTTTTAGTTTAGAGACGTCGATTAATACGTCGGGCTTATGAAGCGGCGGTTCCGGTTCGCGCTGGCTCTCCTGTTTTGTTTCCGCTTCCAAGGCCTGCCGGTTGAGGCCTTTCCGCTGGGCTTTTTGTGCTTCGGTGCCCCGAATACGCGCTCCCGAACGTTCTTTACCGCTTTCTTGATCTGTTGGCATGGGTAACCTCCTGAGTATTTTTCTTAGGGCTGCTACAGCTCAAGAAGGTTGGGGCGTTATGGCAAACGGGCAAAGCCCCACGCCACTGGAACGCCGGCGGGCACCTGGACCGGAGCTCCTGAGGCGTTTAGCCGATTCATTATTAGGAGGGCGAGTGGCACCGTTTCATAATCTTTTGAGGGGCTTTCTTCTTAAGCCAGCCCTCGCTTCCGGCAATAACGGCCGCTTGCCGTGCCGTTTCACCCGGTCGCCGAACAAATTGGTCAGGATCTGCTCCGTAAGCTAGCAGAGTTTCGGCCCAGCCCTCATGGTCACGTAAGACCGCCGTATATAAGGCGGTAAAACCGTCGGCCCCTTCAGCATTTGGATTGGCGCCTGCTTCCAAGAGTTCGATTGCGACACGTGCGTGCTCATTACAGTCAGCCTCCAACGCAATAGAGCTATGAATAGCTGCTCCGAGATAGGTGGTTGACTCCATAACACCATCTGCATCGACACCTAATGCTAGCAATGCCGAAACTGTTTTCCAGTCCCCCAGCATAATGGCTAATGCAGTTGGCGTTAGTTCATATTGATTCTTCTGGTCAAGATCAAAACCGCAGTGGTGCAGCTCTTCCATAGCGGAGCTTAGTTTTAGCTCGGCCGCTATATGCGCAATGCCACCGATTTGTGATTGTTGTATGCTTGGATCAATTAGCTGGCAATCATTGAGAATGTCTCTATCTTCTGATAGCAGGTATGTGGCTACTTTATCGAAGCCAGAGTACAAATATCTTTTGTCTTCTTCGGCAGAAGCCGGAGAGATCAGCAAAAATAGGCTAAAAAAGTCTGGATTAGATAGCTCATAAAGGGATTCTTTTTCATACAGATCCCAGTTGAAGGTTGATTCCATGCCCCGAGCATCCTGTAGCGCCGAAATTGTTTCATTAACATAGTCATCCATTATCTTGACGCTCTGAAAGCGGGTCTCCCGAAGGCTGGGTAATAATGTGCGTGCCGCGCGAATCATCTGTTCGTACGACTTGCTTTGGTAGACTTCAACAATACGGCCATGAACCTTTAGATACGAGTCGAAGACCGATCTTCGGCCAATCGCGGCGGATTGAGATAAAGAATTCCAATTATGGCTGCCGCGTGCAAGCTCATCCGCCATTCGCGATTGGCGCTCTCCTTGATCTCCCGAAATTTTGTTTTCTGCGACAGCTTGCGCAATCTCTGCATGTTCTCCGTCTATGCCGAATAACCTCAGCTGTCTAGCTTTGTATTCTTCCATACTCTCGAGTGCCGCGTAGTCGGAACGCACGAGATTGCGGTGCATTACTTGGACATGACCCACGAACTCCTCAAGCACTTGGAGGTCTGTCATGTTGGTAACTGGCATACTCTCGTCGGCCTTTGCACGATTCGCTTGCTCAATACGTTGATCAAGAGTCTCTTGCCGTGCACGAATATCCGCTAGACGGTCTTGAACATTGTCGGTTAGTTGGACCATGACGTGGCTAGCAATATGTTGAGACTCATCCATGCGTGAGATGTACTTGTTAACGGTTTCGTTCTTGGCCACATCTCCAGTTTTGCCGACAAGGTCTCCATAGCGAATGTGCGTAATAGTGCGTTGCGGAGCGCGCACTGTCGCGCGTCCGCTAGGTGTGAAACCCATTGCTGTTTCTACCGCGGGTAGCCCAAGGCTAACTAAGCCAAATCGCACACTAAGGATATCCCGTCTTTCCGCATCATCAAGTAGTGCCCGCTCCATTTCTAGACCGCGTTTGGCGGCTGTACTGATAGGTTGGAGCGATCCAAGTCGATTTTTGCTATATGCGTCTTGGTAAACAGCCGCGATGAGCGCACGTTCTTTTTGGGATAGAGGGGGGACGCCGACTCCTTCTATCCAGGCTATATCCGCTAGTTTTACTGGCTGCAAGGACGGCGGCACACTCACCCGCTCGGGCTGATTACTGCCCGGCACCTCGTAGCTCACCGGGCCGTTGAAGGTGACACCCTGATCGGCTTTGAGCGTCACGGTGTTGCCAAACAGACGCACCGTGCCGTCGGCTTTGACGCTAAAACCGGCGCCGCTTTGCTCGACGGTGATATCGCCGCCGCCGCGGCCGGTCAGGCGAATGTTCCGGGCCGCTTGAATGGTGACGTTGCCGTTGTGGCTGCGCACGGTCATGCCGTCCG
>NZ_NFZV01000027.1 GCF_003399765.1 Alkalilimnicola ehrlichii
GGCGGAGGATGCCAACATCCGCAAGGCGCTGCGGGATGTGTGCAAGAGCCAGGGTTTTTCGGCGCGGGTGAGTCCCATTCTGCATGACATTGCCGACGTTAACGCCAACCTCTCCGACGGCCGGTATTTCTTCCTGGACATTAAGCGCGAAGGGCGGTTGTTGTACGACGCCGGCTGTGTCGAACTGGCCGAGCCGCGGGAATTAACACCCGTGGAAGCGCAGCGGATTGCGCAGGGGGATTTTGACCGATGGTTCAATTGCGCGAACGCCTTTTACGATGGCTGCCAGTTTTATGCGGATAAAGGACAGCTTCCTCTCGCTGCTTTCCAGCTTAACCAAGCTTCCGAAGCAGCCTATAAGTGCATTCTCTTGGTCTTTACCGGCTATTGCCCCCACGAGCATTTGCTGGAGTGGCTGGGCGAGCGCGCCGCGCTGTACGGCCCGGTGTACCGCGAGCTGTTCCCGCAGCTGGGCGAGAAAGAGAAAAAACGCTTCGAGTTACTGGATAAGGCGTATATCGGTGCCCGCTACAAGAAAGCCTTCCCGGTGTTTCCCGGCGACATCGACTACCTGGCCCCGCGCGTCAAGCGCCTGCTGGAGCTGACCGAAAGCCTTTGCCGAGAGGAAATCGAGCGGATCGGGCGAGAGGGTGTCCGACCTTAGTTATTGATTTTCAGCAACAGCAGGATATCCACCAGGTCCGTGTGCCTTGTAGATATCTGCTTGTTACTTTTCGGCCGCTGGCCCCGATGGCCATCGCTTCGGCAACCTCCAGCGTCGCCGGGGATGACATGGCAACAGTTCCCTTATCTATCAGGCTGGGTCGAGGGAGAGCCCACTGGCTGTGCGGCGGTATTCAACCAGAGCCAGAGTGTTGCGAGAGCCACCAATAGAATGGGCAGCAGCATAACGAGATTGAGGGCCTCCCAGCCGAGGTGGTGCAGTAGCGCTCCCGCCATCAGCGACCCTACGGCCACCAGGGAGAAGATAACCAGGTCGTTAATGCCTTGTACCTTACCGCGTTCGGCCTCAGAGTGGACAGTCGCCAGCAGGGCGCTGCCGCCCACAAATAGAAAGTTCCAACCGATACCCAGCAGTACCAGGGCTACCCAGAAATGAGCCAGACTGGCGCCAAGGTTGCTCACAAGAGCAGTGCCTGCAAGCAGTAGGGTGCCAGTCAGTAGGATGCGAGGGACGCCAAAGCGAGCGATCAGGCTGCCGGTCACGAAGGAAGGCGCAAACATGCCTAGAACGTGCCACTGCATGATGAAGGTAATCTGCTCCATCTCAAAGCCCTGGGCGCGCATCGCCAGCGGCGTGGCCGTCATCACTAGCGCCATAATGGCGTAGCCCGCCGCGCCGGCCAGCACGGCGACGATGAAACGCGGTTGGGTAGCGATGGCTGCCATGGAACGAGAGGTTTCGCCGGGTTGTGGCTCGCCGCTAGCGGGTACCCTGAGCTGGGTCAATAAGCCGATGGCCACCAGGGCGAGAATGGCGATCACCAGATAGGGGCCACCGGATGGCACGCTGGCAATTAAGTCGCTGGCGGCGCTGGCATTCCAGGGGCCGAGGAAGGCGGCTACAACGCCGCCGGCCATGACTAAGGAAAGCGCCCGGCTGCGAAAGGCGGGGCTAGCCACGTCAACAGCAGCAAAGCGGTAATACATGGCAAAGCCTTGGTAGAGACCCAGCAGCAGGTTGCCGACACAAAACAGCCAGAAGGAGCCTAAACCGATTGCGGCGAAGCTCAATAGGCCGCCGGCTATACCGCCAAGACTGGCCCCCATGATGAAGCCTCGACGTCTGCCTACACGCTTCATGTAGAGCGATGCCGGCAGGGTTGAGACGACAGTGCCCAGCATCATCATGGCGATCGGCAGCGTGGCCAGGCCCGGATCGGGGCTTAACTGCTGGCCGACCACCCCGCTTAACGTCATGACCGTAATCGAGGCCACCATGAACAGGATTTGACTGACCGCCAAAATGGCTACGTTGCGCTTTTCCAGGCGAGCGAGTTCCATGGGTTACCTTCTTGGCGGGTAAGTGAATTCAGAGCGGCAGGACTTGGTAGGCCTGCTCGGTGGCTTCTGCCAGCAGTTTGCCAGGACATCCATAATGCTGTGCTCAGCTCCCTCGGCGATCTCAGTGTGGCGGAGCCTTTCGGTGCCATAAGGAGGGCCGTCGATAGTAATGAGGGTATCCGTATGGCACGGGTTTTTATTTCATTCAATGAATCTATAGAATGATTGAGTAGAACATGGCGAGCTGTCAAGTGGCGCAGTATCTATGTCGAGTTTTTGGCCTTCAGAGGTTAACGGATGACATCGCAACAGGATCTTCTCGATACGTTGGCGCAAGTCGCCCGAGCTTTGGGTAACGGCCATCGCCTGGCATTGCTAAAGCGTCTGGCCCAGGCCGATGCGTCAGTGGAAGTATTGGCCAATACGGCCGGCCTCACGGTAGGTAATGCCTCTCAACACCTCCAACAGCTCCGGCGAGTAGGGCTTGTCACGGCTACCCGCGCTGGCAAGCAGGTGATCTACCGCTTAACCGATGAGCGGATCGTTACCCTGATGGAACTGCTCCGGCAGGTCGCCGAAACCAATCTGGCTGAGATGGAGCGTCTGGTAAGTCGGCTGTTCGCCGATGACAATGCGGGCGGTGCTTTGGAGGCAGTATCCAGGGACGAATTACTGGCTGGCCTGAAGCGTGGCGAGGTCGTGCTGCTGGACGTACGCTCCGAGGACGAATACGAGGCAGGCCATCTGCCCGAGGCGATCAACATTCCTCTGACACACTTGGAAGACATGCTGGACAGGCTCCCTCGCGATAGAGAAATTGTCGCCTACTGCCGGGGGCCCTATTGCACCTTGTCGCACCAGGCTGTTCAGCGTCTGCGGCAACTCGGCTATCAAGTTAAGCGTTTCGAGGAAGGCTATCCGGAATGGAAGGCCGCTGGCTTGCCTGTGACGGGGCAGGCGTCGCGATCATGAGCGATACCCTCTTGGTTCATGCTATCAGCCGGAATTTTTGATGAGTATGTCGCCGAAACAGGCACGACCGGGGCAAGCCTTATTCTAATCGTTGGCGCCGCGGCGATTGCCTACCGTGGTCGGTCGATAGATACTCTGGGCAAACCGGCGTAAGCAGAGGGTGTTATGGTTGCCATCGATCGGCGTTTGCCCGCTGGTGTCGCTCTTGGGCGTGCGCTGGCGGCGGCTGTATTAATGGGTGTAGTGCTAGCGGTGGCCAGCTTCATCGGCTCTGCGTTCGGTGCTTCGGCGTCATCATCCGACCCGTTCGGTGTTCGCTTGATCGTGGCCGGCTCGGTTGGTATCACCGTTGTGGCGGTGATCTTGCTGTTGCGGCGGCGCTGGGATCGGGCGCCGCTGGCCGGAATCGGCCTCAGCGGCGTGCGCAGAGACATGGCTGGGTTTCTCTTGGGGCTAGGTGTCGTGTCCGCCGCCGGAGTTGCCGTTATAGCTGTGCTCTCGCTGATCGGCGTGGCCCGCTGGTCGAGCTTCGACCTGCTTCACCTCTTGGTGTTTCTTGCTACAAATGCGGTGGTGGCACTGCTGTTGGAGGCGATTCCTGAGGAGGTTTCAATCCGCGGCTATGCCCTGACTGCCTTACGTATGCGCTATTCACGGCCTGTGGCCACCGTCCTGAACATCATGGTCTTCCTATGTGTGCCGGTGGTCGCATTGGGTGTCCAGGCTTTGCTGGAGTTACTTGCTAGTGCTGACGGTGCGACCTTTAGCTTGGCTCCGGGTGGGGTAAACCCGTTGATGTACTACCTAACACTCGCCGCCTTCGGTTTCATGCTTGTTTACGCTAGAGATGCAACCGCCTCGGCCACCGTGTGGACATGCATCGGAGCCCATCTGGCTTGGCTGACGATTAACCGTATTGTTTTGGGGCGTGCGACTGGCGTTGAGGTCGCTCTGGGGGAGGGCGCGACCTTGGTATTCTTTGCTGTGTATTTCTCTATGGCTGTGGTTGGCTTTAGCATTCTTCGAGGTCGTGCCGGTCTTTCTAAATTCGCCTAATAGCCTTTGCCGGGATTGAGAATGCCAAGCGGATCGAAAGCGTTTTTGATTCCGTGCATAAGCTCGACTTCTTTTGCGCCGGTCATGGCGGCAAGGTAGGGGCGCTTGAGCATGCCGATGCCATGCTCGCCGGTAATGCTCCCGCCAAGTTTCAGTGTGCCGGTAATGATGTCGCCGAAGGCTTGCTCGGCCGCTTGGGTGGCTGCGGAATCCAGCGCGTCGTAGACGATGGTGGGGTGCAGGTTGCCGTCGCCGGCATGGCCGAAGGTCGCGATCGTCACGCCGCGGCGTTTGGCTGCCGCGGCGCAGAGCGCAAGCAGGTCCGGAATGCGCGGGATCGGCACGGCAACGTCGTCCAGCAGGCAATGGCCTTTTTTCTCCAGCGCCGGCAGCGCTGCGCTGCGCGCCTGCATGAACAGCTCGCCTTCCGCCTCGTCCAGCGTCGTTTCCACCATGTCTGCACCATGCGCGCGACAAATGCGCGCGGCTTCATCGAGCACTGCTTCGCGGTCGACGGTGTCGGCCTGGGCGATGAGCATCGCCGCCGCGCTTGTATCTAGCTCCATGTGCGTGAAGTCTTCTACAGCGCGGACGGTGGCTTGATCCATCACTTCCAGGCGCGACAAGTTATGCCGCGCCTGCAGTGCCACAATCGCCTCGCCGGCGCGGACGAGTTCCGGGAAAAAAGCAATTAGCGTGCCGCTGGGCGGGGGGCCGGCAGCAAGCGCACGGTAATGCCGACGATGACCGCAAGCGTCCCTTCTGACCCGATCAGCAGCCGGTTGAGATCCAAGCCGGCGACATTTTTACGGGTAAGCGAGCCCGTGCGGATGCGCGAGCCATCCGCCAGGATTGCCTCCAAACACGCCACATGGTCGCCGGTCACGCCGTACTTAACGCAGCAGGCGCCACCGGCATTGGTTGCGACGTTACCGCCAATGCTACAGATGGCGCGGCTGGCAGGATCCGGGGCATAGGTAAGGCCATGCTCGCGCGCCCGGGCATTAAGGGTGCCGTTGAGCACGCCGGGCTCGACCCGCGCGATGCCCGCTACCGGGTCAAGCTCGAGTATTCGGTCGAGCTTGTGCAGGGCGAGGATGATGCAGCCATCAACCGCGTTGGCGCCCCCCGATAGCCCGGTGCCGGCACCACGGGTTACTACCGGTGTGCGGGTGGCCGTCGCCAGCCGAAGCGTGGCGATGACGGTATCCACCGAGCGGGCACGCACCAGCGCGGCAGCGGTGCCCGAATTGCAGAGCCCTGCTTGATCGTGCGCATAACTGGCGATGATCTCCGGGTCGGTGGTGAATTCCTCGTGCGGAAGCACCTCGGCGAGACGGGCGCGAAGGTCAGTCATGGGCCACCTGCTGTTCGTAGAAATCTCGGATGTGCGCGCCGACGCGTTGTGCAGCGAGTGAGCCATCGCCCGCGCAGGCCGCTGCGAGAATGGCGCGATGCTCTCGATTTAATTTGGCTGTTACCGCGGGCAGATCCTGCGCGCGCTGAAGGGCTACGCGCAAATGCTCTGCCATCGTTCCCCGCAGCACGTTGTTAACGAGTACGTACGCAGCGTTCCCGGCGGCATCGATCAAGGTAGCGTGGAAGGCGACGTCGGCGTCGATAAAGCACTCGATGTCATCGGCCGCTGCGTCCATCTCGGCGATGGCATCCTCAGCGCGGCCGCGCCCCTCGTCATCGAGCCGCGCAGCCGCTAGAGCGAGCGCCGATTGCTCGATGAGCAGCCGCAGCGAAACCAGATCCTGCAGCGGCACTTGCCCTAAGCGCAGCACGTTCTCAAGCGCAAACGCGGCGCTAGACACCGCTCCGCGCCCGTTCACCGTGGGGGTGCGCGTCGAAACGCGATCGCCGCCGGTGACCAAGCCTTGCGCCTGCAGAATTCGTAGCGCTTCGCGCACCGTCGAGCGTCCGACCTCGAAACGCGCGCCCAGCTCTTTCTCGCCCGGCAGCGGGGAGCCGTCGGGCAGTTGGCCGGAAACGATGGCATCGCGGATACGGCCAGCGACGATCACGCTCAGCGGCTCGCGGCCGACTGGCGACAATGCGGGTGATTCAGGTTTCTTATCCATGGCGGCAGTTTATATCTTGTCTGCTTGTCTGACAAATAGTAGGGTGGCAGATCCAAGTGCATAACACTTACAAGGAAGGCCACCATGACGATGACGATCGACCCGAAGAAAACAGCCGTTGTCCTGATCGAGTACCAGAACGATTTCACCAGCGAAGGCGGCGTACTGCATGAGGCCGTGAAAGACGTGATGGAGCAGACCGGGATGCTCGCCAAAACGCGCGAGGTCGTGAGCCGGGCGCGCCACGCCGGCATCACCGTCATGCACGCGCCCATCAGCTTTGCGCCCGGGTACAACGAGATTACCGACCACCCCTACGGTATTCTGAAGGGTGTGGTCGATGGCAATGCGTTTGTGAAGGGGCAGTGGGGCTCGGAGATCGTCGACCAGCTAAAGCCCGAGGAAGGCGATATTGTCGTCGAGGGCAAGCGCGGGCTAGACACGTTCGCCAGCACCAACCTCGATTTTATGCTGCGCAGCAAAGGCATCCAGACCGTGGTGCTCGGTGGCTTCCTGACCAACTGCTGCGTCGAGTCGACCATGCGCTCGGCCTACGAGAACGGCTATGAGGTCATCACGCTTACCGATTGTGCCGCCGCCACCTCCATCGAACAGCACGACAATGCGATTCAGTATGATTTCCCCATGTTCTCAAAGCCCACTACGGCGCAGGACTTCCTGGCCGCGCTTAGTTGAGCCCTTATAGAACACAGCATTCTTCCGCCGATGGATTGCCCCACGCATTGGGTCAGAAAAACCACGTGTTTGCGCTTGGTGTGGCCGAGTGCGAGGGGGCCGAGCTTGTTCGTGTGGCCGTTGAGTTCTTCTTCGTAAGGGGTAACGCTTGGCATAGCTGCGGGTTTGTTAAGCGCTTTCATTTAATGACCCGGCAGGCCATCGACTCAGTGTTCTTGCTGTAGCCTCGGCAATTTGCATTGCGGTAGGCGGCTCGCATTCGAACCAGTTGCCAAAGGATGCCGCAATTTTCCGATAGTCGGCTTCAGTGAGCTTGGCCAACATTGTCGGCGTTACAGCATCGCCGAGAACCTGCCAAATTGCCTCGCAGCATTCATGAGGTGAAGCGTCATTGAATGGGATAGGAGGAGAAACCAAATCACCGAATTCCTCCCCCATCGCACTCTCGAAGTCTATCCTTAAATTTTGGTCGTCTGACATAGGCGCTCTTGCCGCTTAACGAAGGTCACGAGTCGCGGCTGCGAAGCAGCCGCCGTGCATGGCTTTGTTAGGAATCTTCCGCACATCCCCTCGGCGTCAAACCGAAACGTGATTTGCTCTAGCACAAGTTCGCTCAGGCCGCTCCGTGCCCCGGAAATGCCTTTGCTGGACTTCAGATCGCCGTAGCAGTAGTTGGCGCCAGCGGGATTGTCAGGGCCGAGCACGGGCACCTCGAAATCGGGCGCTAGTTGATAGTGCGCGAGAGCGTTTTGGAAGTTAGTTGACCTATCCAAAGTGGCCTGCGGGGGACATTGTGAGTAGCCATTTTAACGGCGCTGTCGCACAGGTGGCTAATAACAGCGCCACCACCCCGAACACCAGTGGCCGAACCCTCCAGTTCCTGTGTTCGGAGAGCGCTTTGTAAGCTTGCCATAGACCGAGCACGAACAGGCTGCCCACAAAGTGAAACAGCATTACTGAAGCTGGTGTGTTGGTGACCAGCGGCCAGATACCTTCGACTATGGCGATGTAGAACACCCCAAAACCGAGCTTTGATACTGGCTGTCCAGTAGGCGGCACTGGGTTTCCTTCGTAGCTCCAACGTCCAAGCTAACCGGCGGCAATGAAAATTACCGCCCAGTGCAGCGCTTATTACCGTGTGTTGTAGGGTCCAAGGAAACGTTCGCCATTGAAATGAATAAGATGTGACGGTGCGTCAGCAACCCATACTTCAGTTTCCCATGCAATATCACCGAGGTATCGGCCCATGACGGCCCTGTTCGGGAAAGCGGTGACATAGACTAGGCCAGCGGTAGATCCGGCGAATAGCGTTGCCAACTCGGCATGACGCTTGCCATCGACCGGCCCGTGACTGGTGACGGACTCGACCAGTAACAACCAGTTTTTGCAGTGTAGTGCAATACCACATCAGGCATTTTGCCGTGTGAATCTACTTTGACACCTAAGTTCGCAAGTAGGGGAGCATCGAAGTAGCCCCACTTGTCGCCGGTATCTCCGGCATAGACCAGCGCACTACCCTGTGCGAAGCGTGGAGCGAAGTCTTCGATAATGGCGCGGATCAGCTCGCTATGCTCCCCAGGGCTGAGAGTGATTTCTTTGCCCGGCGCAATCTCAACCGGGATGCGATTCTGCTCCCGTTCCTTAGCGTATCTGGCAATGAGCGTTTCACGTTCAGCAAGATACGCGGTCAGCTTGTTATGCCACGCCGGAGTGCCGAATGTGCGTAGCAATGCAAGCGCGGTCGGTTCAATCTGATAAACCGCCTTCGGGCTATTCACCGGTCGGCCGGGTTCGTCCGGATTATATAGGGCCAGCCCCGCGTCGCAGAACTGGTGCATTGTTTGCCGACGAATTGTCTCGCGGGTATTCGGCGCATATTCTTTACCGTAGTGCTCCTTTGCCCAGTCCATGATTGGAGTAATACCCATGAGTGGGCTTTCTGCATCGGTCCAGCGTTTGCCTGGTGTTAGGTTCAACAACGCTAGCAGGCAGAGGGCGGAACGCTCGTTCTGTTGTGCTCGAGGCAGGCCTAAAGAAATGATGGTTTTTCGCGCAGCTTCGATGTAGTCGTCTTTTTTCGTCATAACATCAAATCCCTCAGCTTGGCGTCGATTTTGTCTTGCGCGAGAGTTTCCTGCTGCGTCGCCCACTCTCCAAGCTGGATTAGATCGTCCCGACTTGGGTACTTCATTAGTTTAAGGTCAGTTGCATTGACTTGTGTATGTCCGCTAAATCGCCGGAATTGTTCATCAACCGCAGTCGTGTTGAGGAATACCGCCAAACCACGAGCTAGCGATTCAGGCAGCCCCTGCTTATTCTCATGGAAGAGGTTTAGATGATTCTCGAAGCCCAGCATTGGCACGTTGCCAAAGGTGTTCGGCTCGACCACACTCGCTACGATTCGGCGCTTCTCTTCCTTGGATGAAAAGCGCCGGACTACGCAATAGAAGCCACTTGGATACAGCCATTTTTGGGTGTCGGCATTAAGTTCGATGGCGTTGGGTTTCTTCATTCCCTTAATAGGCCATGTGGTACCTACTTTGCTGAAATGGCCGGGATACAGTAGGGGCACGGTGCTCTCACTTGGCATGTCGCGCAGGTGCTTTTCAGTCGGAAATCGACCACCGGGCCCGTTGATACCTTAATGCCTATGTCAGCCAGTGTGCAGCGGATTGCTGGAGACAGCTCGATGGCGTTTTGCTCAGCCGATGTGGGTGCATGTATAAACCTCTCAGTATCATCCGGAAACACGATCCGATCGAACGGGTGTTCATGATAGGAGAGGTCGGAAAAGCTGTCATCAGAGGAGGTCGAAACCGTGACCGATCCCTGTCGCCCTCCACACTCTAGGCGGATGATAATGTTCTCCTGTAGAACATCGTCATCCTTGAAGGCCTTGCTGCGTGATTCAAACAGGTGCATGTGGCAAAGCGCCGCATGATCAAGGATGAAGTTACGAAACGGCCGGTAATATGGACCATTGCAGAAACTGCGAGGAATGATAGCTACGATTTGCGCGCCCGGCGCTGCGTGGGCCACTGCCAAGGCCACGAACGCGCTGTACAGGTTCACCGCTTCGATACCGACGCGTCGCAAGGCCGTCCGATGGGCCGACTGGCTGTTGATTTTCTTGTAGGGCGGATTAAGAATTGCGTGCGTATAGGGCCCTATAGGCGGCGAAAACAGATCGCCCGTTAATGATTCTACTGCGATATGAATAAAATCCTCCTGACGAATATTGGCAACAAAATCGCCCCTGTTATTGTAACTGTCTAGAATATGAGTCAGGTGCTCAATTAAGGCCGAGTCGAGCTCAAATGCATCTACAGAAACTCGCTTAAAACGAAATCCACCGCTTCTCCACCTATCTAGGAAAGCCGCCGATAACGAACCTATCCCTGCGCCTGCATCTAACAGGCGACAGTTACCTTCCCCGTCAGGGAAAAGGCTTGCCATGAAGGCAGCCGTCCTTTCAGGCGTCAGAAACTGACCGAGCAGCGACTTTTTTGTGGCCTCGGTGTTCTTTGATAAGAGCAATCTTTTCTGCTCAACCGTTGATAACAATTCGGTACCCCCTTCTTTGCGCCCTAACGCGGAGTTAAGCTGCGGTAAAGTCGTCGATTGCAACTTGAAGTTAGGCGTTTCACCTGAAAAGCCTCTAAAGGCCGCCTTCCGCTGCTTCCAGCCTGTCGACGCGTCGGGCGACAAAGCCGCTAACGGGTTCGTCGGGCTCCGATAGCAACGCCTGCTTAAGCGTCGGTGGCGCAGCTTCCCTATGATGTTTCAGGGGCAGCGAAACCCGGTGCTGTGTTTGTGGAAACGGGCTGTTCAGGCCATTAGCTATATTTGACAGGAAGCCCCTGAGTACGCGGCCCAAGATGTTTGAGAAGCGTTCCTGAGCCCGCACGATGTCGTCCCGGGTATTACCGTCCTATGCTGGCACTGTGGAGGACTCTTTGACCAGCGCCTCAGCATCTCTACGGGGTCATATTGTCGTCAATGCTAACTAGTCGACTTTCCGGAAGGCTCTCCCAGGGCTGAAGCCCGCCCCCCTGACTTAACGATTAGTTGCCGTATGCGCTTCATCTTGCCTGCTGTCCAACAGTAAGTAGATAATAAAACGCTGTGATAAAATACGGCAAATTGCCACGTAAGACGCAATTCGTCACTTCTCCATTGCGCCATCAAACCACTCAACAACTTACAAAACAACGCGTTAATTGTGCCACTTCGGCCACGATCTGGCATTAAAAGGCGACAGTCCTGGTTCGTATTAGGGGGATTTGTTCGCTATTACCGCTCGCTATTGGTTCAGGTGAAGGAGGCTGTGTAAATTCACGGTCTACAGGGAGGTAGCTTCTGTGAGTCAGTCCAAGCCTTTGGCACAGCAACAGGTGCGCGCAGCGGCTCGGTTTCGGCGGTGCTCGTGCGAGGTCGTGCGTCCAATAGCCTTCTTGCGGAGCCCTGTCTTGGAATATATGATCTGTATATAAATCATATACAGAGGTTGTTATGGGGATCGTAAAGATCAGCGATGAGCTGCACGACGAGATCCGCAAAGCCAGTTCGGCGATGGTGCGTTCGATTAATGCTCAGGCGGAGTTTTGGATAAAGGTTGGTATGCTCGCGGAAACCAACCCCCACATGACGTTCACCGAGATCATGAAGCAGCAGATGAAGCTGGCCGCAGTTGATCTGGAGCGGATTTCTAGTGAGTAAGGTGGTTATAAAGGGGGCCGACGCGCTGGAGCGGATGCGCGAGTCTGGCCGTCTGCTTGCGGCGGTGTTTGCATATCTTGATGCGCATATCGACGCGGGTATATCGACAATGCACATCGACACCTTGGCTGAGCGTTATATCGTCGATGTGCTGAAGGCGCGGCCGGCGAGTAAAGGGCAGTACGGGTTCGCTTTCTCGCTTAACACATCGGTCAACCGCGTTGTTTGTCACGGTATCCCGTCGGATACCAAGATCTTGAAGGCCGGCGATATCGTTAACGTCGATATCACGTTGGAGAAGAACGGCTACATAGCCGACTCCAGCAAGATGTATATGATCGGCGCGGTCTCGCCGGCGGCAAAACGCTTGGTCGATGTGACGTATCAGGCTATGTGGAAGGGGATTGAGGTGGTTAGGCCGGGGGCTACGCTCGGCGATATCGGCCATGCTATCCAGCAATGCGCGGAATCGAAGGGTTATTCCGTCGTTCGCGAATACTGTGGGCACGGTATCGGCATGACTATGCATGAGGAGCCCCAGGTGCTTCACTATGGCACTCCCGGCAAAGGGTTGGTGCTCAAAGAGGGCATGACGTTCACGATCGAACCTATGATTAACCAGGGTGCGGCCAAGGTGAAGGTGAAACGCGATGGCTGGACGGTCGTCACCGCCGATAAAAAGCTTTCTGCGCAATGGGAGCACACAATAGCCGTTACCGCGAACGGTTTCGAGGTGTTGACCTTACGCGAGGAGGAGAAAGCTCAGCGAGCCGGTGCTCTACAGGTCGGCGGGATGCGCACGTGAAACCGCACAGGCAAACCGACACCTGAAGCGATGCCCTTAATGGCGCTTCCAACGACACCTGCCGTATGTCCCGGCATCGCGCCGGCGTTACGCGGACATATATCATGCTATTTGCCGAGTGCGAGTTGCAAAAGAAATTCGAGATGGACAACAGCATTGCCATGCTCGACATTCTCGATTGATTCGCGCCCGCCTAGCCGTAGTGCCGGGGTATAGAAAAAGATTTCCTGCGCGGGTATTTCGCCAAACCGCTTTGTTAGCTCCTCAAACATTTTGGGGTTTAGTAATTCTTCTCTAACTTCTCTGTCGTCTGCAAGCACGGCGAGAAACTCGCTCCCGGAGTAAGTGCAGACATCCGTCTCCGAGGTATGGGGGTTGATGAAAGAGACGTCATCGATGTCGTCTGTCAACCAGCGATGATAAAATAACGTACCTGTAGAAGAAATGGCGACGGTGGTGCGAGACTCGTCAACCTCATCTCGAAGTAGCCAACCCATCAGGCATTTTTCATATTCGTCGGGGTTGATTATCTTGATCTCGCCATTGCCATAATTCCCAAACCCGCCACGCTCCCAAAGCTCAAGGATAGATGCCGGAAGGCGTTGCGAATATTTGTCTAATTGTTTTGCAGTCGGCGGAATGTTGTCGCTGCTCGGCGGGAACGTTTTTAGAAAACCATCAATCACAGCATACCTCCTATATGCGGCTAACGCATTTGCGTAGATAGATTTAAATTCTAACGGGAGTAGAGCCCGATAACAGCTGTGGCCTAAGCTTGGGCGCCGTGAAGGCGCACTAGAATCAGCCGACACCGATCTGCTAGCAGTACCGGCTTACCAACTATAGCGATACCCGACGAGAACGCTTCGATCCGAGTCGGCCGAACTCAACGTTAACCGCGCGCTATGGTGATTCCCCCACCAGAATGCTCCTTCCAGGGTGGCTTCCGTTGCTGAGCCCGATATCGTCGAGTTAGCTAATGCGGTCATAATCTCGACAGACTCCGGAGACAGCCAGGCCCTAACCGCCAGGCCATAAAGAATCCCATCGTCGTCGGATTTAAGGCATACGTTATCGACGCACGCTTCCGCGTTAACCGCCAAAAAGCCGCTCGTCGGAATAATATCGATTCGATCCGTTACCGTTATCGGAAACGCAACGCCGATGACCAGCTGCCCGTAGCCAAGCTCCGTCTTTCCCTTCTCGGCATGGGCGCCGGCGATGCCCCCGTGGAGCACCAGCCCGCCGTCGAACTGGTGAGCCCGGCTGATCGAGAATGCACTAAGCGTTTTGTACTGGCGGTCGTTTATACGTATGGCTTCGTCGAGCGTTAAGGCTCCAACCGAAAACTCAAGATAGGTATACGAAAAATTATTCGCCGCAGAACTTTGCGAATACGCGAACAGCAAACTGCAAAACAACAGGAGCCGCGACAAAAAACACCACTTTCCCCCCCAAAAAAAGGATACTGCTCAGTGCCCTATGAGCAGCTTCAATCTTCTGCATAGTTATATAGTGAATAACTAAACAACAATAGAGGCATAGTACGGTGTTAAGGAGACACTGACCAATTCCCTGAGGCTCTGCGCTCCTGAGCCGCGGCCTGGCGAGAAAGCGGAAGTAGTTGTTCTACTAGCCGTCTTCTGGAATGATAAAACCCGCGAGCGTGGCACAGCGTTGTGCCACTGGCCAATATTCGGGGTTTGAACGCTGATGCACCTGCACGCGAGACAGTCACGATCTCCGCTCCAGCTGCTTGCCGCAGCGCTGGTGATCGTACTCGCCTGTCAGTTTTTACTTGGCTACTCGTTGCACAGGCACACGGTAGTCGACTGCGATACCCCGCTTGCCGTGCATTCCGATTACCATGATCTCGGCGAAGCTCATCCCCATCAAGTCGGCGTCGCGCCCGATAAACTGCCGAAAGCGTTCGATGACATCAAGGTGCCGGTGCTGCTGCTGATAGCCGTCTTCCTGGTGGTTTGGACGGCACCGCAAAAAGCGTTAAGCCGCCTGTCGACGCTCCGCCGATTCTGTCCACATTTTATTCCCCCCGACCTTTCACACGCGCTCCTCCCAGCGCTTGACGATCTCTCCCTTGGGTTGAGCGGCGTTAGGCGTCGCTCTTAATACCGCGCATCCGGCTGCCAGCCGGAATGACGGAGTGTTGTCATGCGCAAGAAATACTTATCGGATCGCGCCCGGCGGGTGCGCCCCGTCGTTCTTATTGCCAGTCTCGCGTTGGCTGTGCCGATCGTGGCGGCTGCCGAGAGCTGGAGCCTGGAGCGTAGCGTCGCTCGGGCTGTTGACGTTTCGCCTGCTTATGCGGCGTCGCGCGCCGCTGTCTTGGCACGCCAGGGCGATCTCGCCGAGGCGGGACGCTGGCCAAACCCTGCTGTGGAAATCACGCTGGGCGACGGACTAGGTCGCGAACTTGGCGCTGCCGACTGGCGGGGGCAGGAGTATGCCGTTAGCCAGACCGTGCCCCTTGGCGGCCGTTTACGCGAACAGCGCCGTGCAGTAGCGCGGGATCTGGCGGCCACTCAGGCCCAGGCCGATGCCGCTGCGCTCGATGTCGAGTATGCCGCTGCTTCGGCCTTTCACCAGCTCCAATGGGCAAGGGAGCAGGTGCTGTTGGCGCAGGCGCAACGTGAGCGTACGCGCGAATTCCGCCGGATCGGCCAGCGCCGTGCTGCCGCCGGCGATCTCTCCAGCAGAGAGGAGCTTCGCCTCGAACTGCTGGCCGCCGAGGCGGAGGCGGCGTTGGAGGATGCCACGCGGGAGGTGTCCGCCGCCCGTTTGCGCCTGCTGGCGCTGCTCGATCTGCCGGCGGAGCATGCGTTTGAACCCCGTCCGCTTACTCGGCCCGCTTCTCCGCCCACGCTCGATGAGCTGCTTGAGCGTCAGCGCGAGCATCCGGCGGCACGGATTGCGCGCGAGCGGTTCGAAGCTGCTTCCGCCCGTCGTGCCGAGGCTCGCGCCGCGCGCCTGCCGGATCTGGAGCTGCGCGTTACGCGCGAGGAGGAAGTCTTCGACGGCCGGCGTCAGGCGGCGTACTCGGTCGGGCTGCAAGTTGAGCTTCCGCTGTGGCGCTCGGGGCTCGGGCGCCTCGAAGCCAGTAGTGGCGAGGTGCTGAGGACTCAAGAGGAGCTGCGGCTAACGCAGCGCGACCGCCACACGGCACTGGCGGAGAGCCACGGGCAACTCGCTCGTTTGCTTGAGCGCAGTGCCCGCCACCAAAGCGCTGTGCTCGAGCGTTCGCAGCAGGTGCTGACCCTGACCGAGCAAGGTTATGCCGCCGGAGAGCTGGCGCTCGCCGAACTCATCGACGCCGCACAGGCGAATTGGGGTGCCGCCCGACAGCAGCTGGATCTTTTGCTTCAGGCGAACTTACACGAGGCGCAGCTGCGCCATGCCGCAGGCCTGCGGCTGACTACTCATTAGGACACGCATCAATGAATATCGCCCATCGACTCATTTTGGCCTTGCTGGTCGTTGCGCCGTTGGTCGGCTGCGACGGTCACGGCCATGCCCACGATACGCATCGCGCCGATGCTCATGAGCATCACCTGGAATCTTTAACCGCCTGGGGCGAGGAGCTGGAGGCATACGTCCAGTACCAACCGCCTGTCGCCGGTAAGCCGCAGCATTGGTATGCCCAGCTCACCTGGCTTGAGAGCCACACGCCGGTGCCGACCGGGACGCTCGTACTCCGTTTCGACAGCGAGGAGGCCGGCGTTTCGGAGCACCGGCTCGAGGCTGCCGCGCATGAAAACACCTTTAAGGCGGAGGTCGTGCTGCCACGGGAGGGCAAGTACCGTTTGACGCTTTTGCACACGCTCGACGAGGCTGTGCGTACGTTTGAGCTGGGGACAGTTAGCGTATTCGGCGTGTCGTCCAAGCACGACCACGACCATGACGACAAGGATTTGATTTTCTTTCCGAAGGCGCAGCAGTGGCGTATGCCGTTTGCCACCGCCGCGGTTCGTACGCAGCTTATCGCCCCGCAGCTAACGGCGCCGGCACGGTTGGAGCCCGTGCCCGAGCGTCATGCGCGGGTGGTGATGCCGGCAGCGGGTGTCGTTACGACTGTGGAAAACGGTTCGTGGCCCCGCCCGGGAACGTCGGTCAGCGCGGGCGAGGTGCTTGCCCGTATCGTTTCCATTGCCGGCGCCGGCGACGTTAGCCAGCTTCGCTTGGAGACAGTTCAGGCGCGGGAGCGACTACAGCTTGCCGAGCGCGAGCTTGAGCGCGTCCGCGCTTTGCATGAACAGGGGTGGTGCCCGAGAGGCGGCTACAGGAAGCGCGGGCCGAACACACTATGGCTCGGGAGACGCTTGAGCGCGCGCAGGCTCGGCTGGCGCGGCTTACGGGCAGCGCCCGCGCCAGTGGCGATGCGGTGGATCTGCGGGCCCCGATAGACGGGGTGGTTGTCGACAGCGCGGTGACGCCGGGGGAGGCGGGCGATGCCGGTATGCTGTTGTTTACCATCATCGACGACCGCCGCCTCTGGCTGCGTGCCCACCTTTATCATGCCGATTTACACCGGCTGACGTTGACCCAGCAGCCGACGCTGCGCCTGCCGGACGGAGGCTTCCGCGCGCTTGAGCAGACGCAGCCGAGCTTTGTGGTACGCCAGGCTGACGCAACCAGCGGGACCGTTGCCGTCATTTTCGAGATCGATAACGCGGACGGTGACTTGATCGCCGGAACGGCCGCGAGCATCGGGTTTCAGGCGGGGGCGGCGGAGTCGCGGCCTGTGGTGCCTGCCGCGGCGATCGTGGACGACGACGGGGTTGCCGTTGTCATCGTTCAAGTCGGTGGCGAGTGGTTCGAGCGCCGTGTCGTGCGGACCGGCGTACGTGCCGAGGGCCGTGTCGCTATTCTCGATGGGCTTGCGCCCGGCGAGCGCGTCGTTGTGCGGGGTGCGTATCCTGTGCTGCTGGCCGCGCGGGATACCAGCGCCGAAGTCGGCCACTCGCACTAGGGGGCAGTATGTTCGACGCTATTATTCGTTGGTCCCTGAGCAACCGGCTCTTGGTACTTGCGCTTTCCGTGCTCCTGCTGGGGGCGGGGCTCTATGCTGCGCGGATGACGACTGTAGACGTTTTTCCCGATCTGACGGCGCCAAGTGTCACCGTGATGACGGAAGCGCCCGGACTCGCCACCGAAGAGGTGGAGCAGCAGATCAACTTTCCGATCGAGACGTCTGTGTCCGGCGCGGCCGATATTCGCCGGGTACGCTCGCTTGCGGTGCCGGGCTTTTCCATCGTCTGGGTGGAGTTCGAGTGGGGCACCGATATTGTCCAGGCGCGTCAGACCGTTACCGAGCGTCTTGCTCAGGCCAGCGGCCGGCTGCCGCCGCAGGCAAGCCCGCCGGTCCTTGGGCCGATCACCTCGATTATGGGCGAGATCGAGTTTTTCGGCGTCAGTGTCGATGACCCGGCACGGCTGATGGCGGCGCGCGAGATCGCCGACTGGGAGCTGCGCCCGCAGCTGCTCGCCATTCCCGGCATCGCGCAAGTGACGACGCTGGGCGGCGAAGTCCGCCAGTATCAGGTGCTGGTCTCGCCGGACCGGCTGCGGGAGTTCGACATCGCGCTCGATGAGGTGACGACGGCGGTGAGCCGTGCCAACCGTAATGCCGGTGGCGGCTGGATCAGCGAGGGCGGGCGCGATTACCTGATTCGCTTTCTCGGCCGCACGGAGGCGCTGGAGGATCTGCGCGAGAGCGTCGTGGCTGTGCGCGGCGACGTTCCGGTATTGCTCCGGCATGTTGCCGCGGTACAGCAGGGCGCTGCCATCGCGGTGGGAGATGCCGGTATCAACGGGAAGCCGGGGGTAATGGTTGCGGTACTCAAGCAGCCGCAGGCGGACACCCTGCAACTGACCGAGCAGATCGCCGAGGTACTTGCGCGGGCGGAAGAGCGCCTGCCGGAGGGGCTTGCTATCGAGCCGGGCCTGTTTCGGCAGGCGGACTTCATTAATACCGCCATCGCGAACGTGTCCTCGGCGCTACGCGACGGGGCATTGTTCGTTGTCGTTGTGCTGTTCCTTTTCTTGCTCAGCGTTAGGACGACCCTGATCTCCACGCTCGCTATTCCGCTTGCGCTGGCTGCTGCCTTGCTCCTGCTTTGGGCGCTGGGCATCGGGATCAACACCATGACGCTTGGGGGGCTGACTATCGCTATTGGGGCGCTGGTGGACGATGCGATTATTTTCGTCGAGAACATTTTCCGGCGGCTGAAGGAAAACCGCGCGCAAGCACAGCCGCGGCCGGTTGTCGACGTTGTCTTCCGGGCCTGCTCCGAGGTGCGCCAGTCGGTGGTGTTTTCGACCGCCATCATCATGCTGGTATTCGCGCCGTTGTTTGTGCTGAGCGGGGTCGAGGGACGCTTGCTGGCGCCGCTAGGTCTGGCCTATCTACTAGCGATTGCGGCGTCGTTGCTGGTGGCGCTTACGGTCACGCCCGTGCTCAGCGCTTGGCTATTGCCGCGCGCCCGCGGGCTTGACGGCGAAGATTCGCCGTTGATTCGTTGGTGCAAACGCTGGTACACGCCGCTGCTCGGCTTCAGCCTGCGCCGTGCGGGGCCCATCCTTGCGTTCTCGCTGTTGCTGGTGGCCGCGACTTTGGCAGCGATTACGCAGATGGGGCGTTCGTTTCTGCCCGAGTTTAACGAGGGCAGCCTGACGATTGCGGCGACAACGCCGCCAGGCACCTCGCTTGAAACCTCCGCGGCCCTGGGGCGCCACATCGAGGAACTTTTGCTCGCCTTGCCCGAAGTGCGCACGGTCGGCCGCAAGAGCGGACGCGCGGAAGAGGATGAGCATACGCAGGGGCCGAACGTTTCCGAGTTCGAGGTAACGCTAGGCGATCTGCCGCAAGGTAAGGAGGCCTTTTTAGAGGAGGTGCGGGATACCTTGTCGGGGGTGCGCGGCGTCTCCTTTAACATCGGACAGCCGCTGTCGCATCGTATAGATCATATGCTTTCGGGTACGCGAGCGAGCATCGCGGTGAAGGTGTTCGGCCCGTCGCTGCCCGAGTTGGAGCGGATCGGCGGCAACATCGAGCGCATTATGCAGCAGGTGGACGGGACGGTGGATGTTGCCGTGGAACCGCTGCAAGCGGTGCCGCAGCTTCGGTTGCGGGCGGATCGCGAGGCTATGGCGCGCTACGGCGTTAGCGTCGACGAGCTCGCGCAGTTGGTCGGCACGGCGTACGGCGGTGTTGCGGTGTCGCAGGTGCTGGAGGGCAACCGGCGCTTTGACCTGGTGGTCAGGTTTGACGACGAGGCGCGCAGCGACCGTTATCGGGTGGGCGATATGCCGATACGCACGCCGACGGGCGACCTGGTGCCGCTGCGCTATCTCGCTCCGCCGAGCTTTGAGTACGGCCCCGGTATGGTGTTACGGGAGAATGCCGAGCGGCGTCTGATCGTCAGCAGCAATGTCGCTGGCCGCGACTTACGGGGGCGGTGGACGAGATCCGGCAGGCGGTGGTGCGCGAGGTCGAGTTGCCGAGCGGTTATCGCATCGAGTACGGCGGCCAGTTCGAGGCCGAAGAGGCCGCTACTCGCACCATTCTTTGGGTTTCGCTGGTGGTGCTGGTGGGTATCCTGCTGCTGTTGCAGATGGCGTTTCAGTCTCTCCGGCTGGCCCTGCTGGTTATGGTGAATATCCCGCTCGCGCTCGTCGGCGGTGTCGCGGCGGTGTTTTTCATGGGGGGAACCTTGACGGTGGCAGCGCTGGTCGGCTTTATCACCTTGTTCGGTATCGCGGTGAGAAACGGCATCCTGCTCATTGCTCGCTATCAGGCCTTGACCCAGGAAGGGCTGAGCGTTGACGAGGCGGTTCGAGCCGGGTCGCTGGAGCGGCTGGCGCCGATTCTGATGACCGCGCTCACTGCCGGGTTGGCGTTGATTCCGCTGGCGCTGGGGCTCGGCGAGCCGGGCACGGAGATACAGGCGCCCATGGCGGTCGTGATTCTAGGGGGGCTGATTACCTCGACGTTGTTGAACATGGTCGTCGTACCGGCGCTTTATCGCCTGACTGCGTCGCCGCAAACGGCGCAGGAACGATTTGCCGGCGCCGGGTGAGTATTTGTTACGAATATAAGCAACCGTTACGGAAGGTAGCGCGCGATGTGCGGTGGATGGCGAACGGAAGCGCTTTTTGCCGCGGCACATATTTTGCAAAAGCAGGGATTAGGGGGGGCTTGAGTCGACCTCGACAGCTCAAGCCGCTCCTTCGCGAGCATACAATTACACGAAAAAATCGACGCTGCGGTGGATGGGAATCGCCGCAGGGGGAGAGCACAATGGCTTCTGTTGTGGAATCAATCAACGCGCAGGCACGGAGCGAGGAAGCCCCGGTAGCCGAGATCCTATCGCGTACGATCTTTCTGTCGTCCGTACTCGGCCAGAAGGCTGTGAGCCATTGGTTTAAGTGCGAGCGTGACGGCTACGGAGCAGACGCTGGCGTGCCGCGCTTTCGTTGCGTTACGAGCGCTACGCTGTTGGCGTCGCGGCCCGGTGTCGGCTGGGTACAAGCGCCGATTACCGACAAGGCAAGAGACGCCATTCCTTATTTCGAGTTGCGGCAGGGCATCGAGACCTTGATCAAGCGGTACCCTGGCGGCCGCAAGACGGATAGCGCCGTGCTGGAGCTGCCGGCTGCGCTGCAGGCGCCGCTGCGTGCCCAAATTAACCTTGATGCGCCGTTGGCGCTGGCCGTGCCTCGGCAGGCTTGCGACCTGATTCTGGATACGGTCCGCCTGACTGTCTTTCACTTCACGCAGGCGTTAATTGCGGCAGAGGTACTAGGACAGGGGTCGTCCTTCAGGAAAGAGGAGCGGGAAGCTGCCCAGGCGGTCGGCGCGCGGCTTAACGAGCTGATAGCGGCAGCGGAAGCCGACGCGCGGCAAGTGCAGGTGCCGGAAGCGCGAGGCGGGCTGTTCGCCCGCCTGTTCGGCGCGAGTTAGCGGGGGCGGCGCGTCGCAGGGGTAAGCGTTCTTCGGCGTGCCGTACCCCGGTCTTTTAGCGCACCTTCGGTAGCCGGTGCAGGGCTTGCTGGATGGCCTCTTCGGGATAGTCGTAGTCTTCCAGCTCGCCCGCCAGGTATTTGTCATAAGAGGCCATATCGAAATGGCCGTGGCCGGAAAGTGTAAACAGGATGGTTTTCGCTTCGCCGCTCTCCTTGCACCGCAACGCTTCGTCAACGGCTGCACGAATGGCATGGCAGGCCTCGGGGGCGGCAATAATCCCTTGCGTTCGGGCAAAAAGAAGGCCTGCTTCGAAAGTGGCGAGCTGCGGAACGGCTATCGCTTCGATAATACCGTCTTTATACAACTGCGAAACCAGCGCCGAATCGCCGTGGTAACGCAGGCCGCCGGCGTGAATACCGGGCGGCATAAAGTCATGGCCTAAGGTAAACATTTTCATCATGGGGGTGAGGCCGGCGGTGTCGCCGAAGTCATAGGCGAAATGGCCGCGCGTCAGCGTCGGGCAGGAGGTCGGTTCGACGGCGACTAGCCGCACCTCTTTGCCGGCCGCTTTGTCGGCAAGAAAGGGAAACATCATGCCGCCGACGTTGGAGCCGCCGCCGCAGGGCGAGAAGACGACATCCGGATAAGCGCCGACTTTGGCGAGTTGGGCTTTGGCTTCCTGGCCGATAACGGTTTGGTGCAATAAGACATGGTTGAGCACCGAGCCCAAGGCGTAGTTGGTGTCGCTCCGCGAGGCGGCCACTTCGACCGCTTCGGAAATGGCTATGCCGAGGGAGCCTTGGGAGTCCGGGTCGCGGGCGAGTTCGGCTCGGCCCGCTTCAGTCAGGTTCGAAGGGCTGGCAATAACTTTGCCGCCCCAGGTTTCCATCATGGAGCGACGGAACGGTTTTTGGTGATAGCTCACCTTGACCATGTAAATTTCAACATCCAGGCCGAACATTTGTCCGGCCAGCGCGAGCGACGAACCCCATTGGCCGGCGCCGGTTTCGGTCGTGAGCTTGCGGATACCGGCTTCGCGATTGTAGTAGGCCTGAGCCACGGCGGAGTTCGGTTTGTGAGAGCCGGCGGGGCTGACGCCTTCGTATTTGTAATAAATGCGGGCCGGGGTGCCCAGCGCTTGTTCTAGCTGTCGCGCGCGGAACAAGGGGGAGGGCCGCCACAGTAACAGTGCTTCGCGGACCGGCTCCGGAATCGGTATCCAGCGCTCTTGACTGACTTCCTGCTCAATAATCGCCGGCGGAAAAATGGCGGCGAGCTGATCCGGCGATACCGGCTGGCCGTCGGGGCCGAGGTAGGGCTCCGGTGCCGTCGGCATGTCGGGAATGACGTTGTACCAGTGCGTAGGTAGCTCGCTTTCGTCAAGCAATATCTTGGAAGAATTCGTCACGGCGCTTGCCTCGTCCTCAGATCGGAAGTTGAAAGCCGCGGTGTGCTTTCCCCTTGCGCGACAACCGGCCAGGCGAGGGGCTGAGTCAGGATATAGGCACACCGGTCGTGCGGCTATTGTGGCTGCTGTATTGCTAAATGCTCAAGTATAAGAGGTTGTTCGCGGGTTGGCGGTGACCTGGGCGATAGATCGGCCGCCGGACGCGCGCGTTGGTAGAAACGATAAAGTAGAGGTTAATCAAGTATTGTTATGCAGAGTTTTGGTAATACATTGCGCCAAGCATCACGATATAGGCCTACGAGGTAATTTGAATGTCTGACGATTTGCAGGCGTTTCTCGCCTATGTGCGAGAACGCGACCCTGACCAGCCCGAGTTTCTGCAAGCGGTGGAAGAGACGATGCGGAGCGTCTGGCCTTTTATCGAACGCCATCCACGCTATCGCGATATGGGTTTACTGGAGCGGTTGGTCGAGCCGGAGCGGATCATCACTTTTCGGGTGCCCTGGGTGGACGATCAGGGGCGGGTGCATGTGAACCGAGGCTATCGGGTGCAGATGAATAGTGCGATCGGCCCTTATAAGGGAGGGTTGCGCTTTCATCCGTCGGTGAATGTGAGCATTCTCAAGTTCTTGGCGTTTGAGCAGGTCTTTAAAAACGGGCTTACCACCTTGCCGCTCGGCGGCGGTAAAGGGGGGCCGACTTTGACCCGAAAGGGCGCAGCGATGCCGAAGTCATGCGCTTTTGTCAGTCTTTTATGAGCGAACTCTACCGCCATATCGGCCATGATCTGGATGTGCCCGCCGGCGATATCGGGGTCAGTCGGCGGGAGATCGGGTATTTGTACGGAATGTACAAGAAGCTCGCCAACGAGTTTACCGGGGTGATTACCGGCAAGGGCTATAACTACGGCGGTAGCTTGATTCGCCCGGAGGCGACGGGCTACGGTTTGATCTATTTCGTCGCCGAGATGATAAAGCCTAAATACGCCAATATGGACGGACTTAAGGTCGCGATTTCCGGCTCTGGCAATGTTGCGCAATTCGCGGCTGCCAAGGCGATGGAGTTCGGGGCGAAGGTGATTACGCTATCCGATTCGGGCGGTACTGTGTATATGCCGGAGGGTTTGACCGACGAGCAGTGGGACTTTCTCGTCCGCTTGAAGAACGAGCTCCGTGGTCGGTTGAGCACGTTTGCCGAGGAGTTCGGGTTTGAGTTTGCCGCCGATAAGCGGCCTTGGGGCTACCCCTGCGATATTGCCTTGCCGTGTGCAACTCAAAACGAGCTGGATGATCGCGATGCGCTGGCGCTGATAAACAACGGCTGCTTTTGCGTAGCCGAAGGCGCGAATATGCCTTCGACGATTGGCGCCGTGGACTGTTTTCAGGCCGCCCGCATTCTTTATGCGCCGGGTAAGGCTTCCAATGCCGGCGGCGTTGCGGTCAGCGGCCTGGAGATGAGCCAGAATGCCTTACGGCTAAGCTGGACCGACGGCGAAGTGGACGAGAAGCTGCATAGCATTATGCAGTCGATTCATACCACCTGCATGCATTATGGCGCAGGCAAAGGAGGGTATGTGAACTACGTCGATGGGGCGAATATTGCCGGCTTTGTCAAAGTTGCGGATGCGATGAACGAGCAGGGCATTGTTTAGCCGATAGTTATCGATCGATGTCGCAGGACGGCTTGGGTACGTCGGCGGCATCGATTCCGCCCGGCTATTTCATCGGCTCGGGCGCTCGTCGAGGCCACCCAGGGGGGAGGCGGGACACCTCGGTAATGCTCCGGCTTTTACGGGCGTGCGAAAACGGCCAAAGGCCGTTCTGTTTAGGTGCGTTTTTTATTGAATCGAACCAGGCGGGGTCGAGTCGCGTCTGCTCGGTCGGGATGTTGTGTTCGCTCATCTGTTGTTTCAGTGCTTCTCGCTCCGGTAATAGATCGTCCAATGCACTGAGGTTACCGTCCAAACGGTACATCTGATCCAGCCCCAGGTGGTAGAAACGTAGCAGTTTCATGGCATCCGGATCGTTCTCCGCGACCCGTGCCTTGACCTCGTGCCTGATATTGGTGATTCGCATTAGGTTGCGCTTGAGTTGCCAACCGTACACGGCTGGGGCCATCCAGGGCTGATGCCAGAGTTTAAAGCGCACCAGGGCTATGGTCAGCGCCAGCCCGGCCAGCACTCCGCCTAGATTCCAGACGAAATTATTGCCGCCAGGCTCGCCCAAAAGACGCACCGAGAGTGTCGCTAGCGCCATGGCCAGAACGGCGAAGAGTACGATCACGATCAGGCTGATCTTGCGTGTCTGCCGCTGGTAGGTGTCCGGATCGATGTCTGCTAATTCGAACATGAACCATCCTGCATATCGGGGCATCTGTGAGGGCGATTGTATCGTATCTCACGGTAGCGGTATGGCTTGTTAAGCGTCTTGCGAATAGAGGCTGTGGCCGTCGATGTCGCCGCCAACCGCTACAGGCGTCGCCGCAGGATGACGGCCGCCGTCATATGGGTGATGCCGCCGACGAAACAAATCAGCGTGAACGGGCCGGGCTGGCGCGCGAGATCTCCCAAAAGAACCCCACCAGTGCCACGGTCAGAACCGCGAGGTAAGCCGCTGCCAGTGCGCGCAGTTGAATAACCGCGTGGCGCTCGTCCAAGGGCGGGTCGTTGCCGAGTATTTGTACCGCTTCAAAGCGCTGCCCGAAGCGCATCACTGCCGCATAGATCAGCATGATGGCGAGCATGACTAATCCGGCGCCAAGCTCTCCCGCGATCAGCCACGACGTCAGCAGCATGCCCAGCCCTAGCGCTACCGCTATTGCCGGCACCGCCAGCGGCGACCGCGACCGTTGCCCGTTACTGTTCTCGGTCATCGAAAAGCTCCTCCACGTGCTTGCCAAAGAACCTTGCCAGCGCAAGCGCCAGCGCTAGGGATGGAACGTAGCGCCCGACCTCGATCGAGTTAATGGTGTTGCGGGAGACGCCCATTGCTGCGGCCAGCTCGGCCTGCGTCAGCCCGCGTGCTTTTCGGTGAGCGCGAATGTGATTGATCATATGCCAAGCGTGCTTGTCATTATGCAAAATGTCAAGTCTGCTTGGCATATGGTTAGTGGTGCCCGGCGCTGTCGGGCCGGAGGCATAGAGGACGGGTGGCTTGCCGACAAGCGCAGCGCTAGCGTGCGTTGCTTGGTTCGCCTGCCTGAGCCCGAATGGTGCTGTTGATCGTCGCTTGAACCACGGCTGCCGCTACCGGAAACAGTAGAATCGCCAAGATATACATAACCCACATATCGACTACCGGAGGTTGGTCGTGCGCTTGACGGGCTTCGTTACGCGCCTCGAACAATTTGACCAGCAGTATCGGCGTTACGATGGGGAGGAGTAACGCGGCTAGAACTGCCGCCCACGGAGCAGGGATCTGCGCCGGGTCGACAGCCTCTATAGCTTCGCCATGAGCGCGGTACAGCCAATAAAAACCATAAAAAGGTATGAGGCAAAGAAACGCGACGGCGACGGGGTGACGGTGCTTGGGTTTTAAGGCTATTCGACGCTCCGGCGGAGCTCCGTTGAACAAGGACGGGTTAACGGGAAGCAGAAAAAGTAAGCCCAAGGCAGCAAGTATCGCCAACGAGTAGGCCAAGGCCGAGGCCGCGGGGTTGAGGCCACGCCCGATCGCGATTGTGTCCCACAACACGCTAGTTATCGTCGTCGCCACGGACTGGTTTAGGAATATCGCTAAGCCAAAGAGAATGGCAAACGTTTCGGCTCCGCCTCGGCCACCGGCAAAAATCGCCGGAACGGCCAGTAATATCGCGGCACTCGCTAAACCGAGTAGGAAAAAGCTAGCGGCAAGTGGCAGCATCGCTTCAGGGTCGAGAAGGCCTATGGCGAGCCCGCAGAGGGCTTGCGTGGCGCCCAGTATTGCTAGGAAGAGTAAAGACTTATGTCGGGTTACGAGCCAGCCGACCAGGAAGCCGGCGATCGCGCCTAGTGCAAGCATAGCGTGCGCTGTATCCGGTGCTGAGCTTGTCCTGCCGGCCAGCCGCATATCCGCCGGGATGGTGAACTGCATGCTCATCGCAGCCATCGCAAATAGGTAAAAGCCCAGCAGGCCCCAGAATGAGTACACACTCATCTGATCTGCCCAAGACCACCCCCTGTTATCCGTTCCTGTCTTCATTATTAGTTTCGCCGCTTCTTAAGCTATAGAGCGGCTAGCATACAAGATGCCTTGATCTTTAGCAGGTCACCCATGGGTCGGGCGTGTAAGCGCCTGACCCATGGGCCTTTTCAGTAACCTGCTAGCGCTCGTCAGCCCCTGCGTCGCTATACCGGAATACGGTGGTATGGAACCAAGCCGAGGGGCGTTGCGGCAAGGGTTGCGCCTCGCCGCTGACCAAGAGGACCTGCGCGTGGCTCACTACCGAGATCGCGGCGCTGCCTTGCCCAAACAGCCCGCTGGCCCAGGTGATGGCCGGAGCGTCGTCGTGCCAGCTCCACAAGGCAAAACCCGGCCAGTTGGGGAAGGCGGGGCTTGCGTGATCGAAGGCGAGCGTTTTGAGTTCCGCCTGTGCGGGCACGCGCCAGTCGTCGATACCGCACAGCGCTTCCGAGCGGACTAATTGGACATGGGTGGCGAGGTCGCAGGCTTCCCGTTCGCAGTTGTCGTTCCCGTAAGTCGGGTGCCGATAACGGTGCTCTGCCGAATAACGCCCCGCCTCGGTGGGGACGACCCAAGTCAGCCCGCTCATTTGGTCGCGCACGCAGGCCCAAGGGGTTGTTTGGTAGTCGTTGTTCGCCACAATCTGGCCCGAGCTGTCCAGTCGGTCGAACAGTTCTCCGGCGAGCCAGCGTTCGGCGCGCTCGCGGGCTGCCTGCGCTGCGTCCAGGCTTGCCAGCCGCGCTGCGCGTTCGTCTGCCGATAAAGCAAGCGAGTCCTGTGCTAACAAGAGGCGCTCCAGGCCTTCTCGGCTGGTCTGCTGTTGTGCCCAGTCGAGGGGCGTGTGCCCGCGTGCGTCCGCCTGGTTAAGGTCGGCACCGGCGGCAAGCAGTAAGCGGGCGGTCTCGGTGTGCCCGTTACGGACTGCGCGGATCAGCGCCGTATCGCCGGCGGCGTCCGGCTCAGAAACCGGAGCGCCCGCATTGACTAGAACGCGAAGGCTGTCGATGGCTCCGGCATCCACGGCGGCTGTAAGGGGCGAGTGCCGACTGGGTGCAAGCGTTAGGCTCGCGCCTTGCTGTATGAGCCAGGTGACCATGCCGACATTGTCGCCACGGATGGCTGCGAGCAGAGCGGTCGTATCGCCGACGACGGTATCGACATCGACGCCGGCGTTGACGAAACGTCGGGCCGTCCGGCGGTCGTGCTCGGCTGCCGCTAGTATCCAGGTCTGGCGGAAGCCTTCCGAAGCCGGGTCCGCCTGCTTCAGGGCACGCCTGAGCAATGCGCGATCGCCGGTGTCGAGCGCTAGCGTCAGGGCCTCGTTAATCAGCTCATCGGCTTCTCTGTTGCGGTCGATCCGGCGCAGCAGCTCGACTGCCTTCATCGGGTCGCGCTTGATGCCGTGTTCGCCGGTAGTATGAGCGCGGGCGAGCCAGGCTATCCCGTTGTGATCTCCATATTCGGCAGCCCAAATGTACCACTGCACGGCTGCTTCGGGATCTTTCGGGAACCCATATCGCCCCTGTTCCAGACCGGTGGCCGCCCAATAGAATTGGTAAGGATCGCCCAGCTCTCCTGCACGGCGATACCAGACGAGCGCGGTGTCGAGGTCGCCGTCATGTCGGTACCTGTCGGCTAGCGCCTCCGCCGCCTTCGGGTGCCCATTCTCCGCCGCTCGATAGAGCCAAGCCGCCGCTTGAACGCGGTCGTCAGGCTCCTCGGGGAAGTAAAACCAATAGCGGTCGCCGACTTCGTGTTGGGCCATCGCCAGCCCGTTTTCGGCAGCATCTAGGATAAGCGTCCGTGCCAGCTCCTCCTGCGGGTAATCGTTGCTGCCTTGCCGAAGGAGGGCGGTGGTGGCGTAGAGGTACTGCGTGAGCGGGTCGGGGCGGTGGAACGCGCGTTGACGCAGGTAGGCAAGGTCGTGCTCGTTGGCTTCGCGCACTGACCACCGCTGTGAGTGCCACGCCAGGGCTTTGCCCATGTCATACAGCGGCGATGCCGGATCGGCGTACCGTTCGAGGAGGCGGAATGCAGCCGCCGGATGTTCGCTCGCAGCCAGATAGGCCGCTTCGACTAACGAATAGTCGACCCGCCAGCGCTTGGACTCCTCTATGCGGCCAAGGAGGTAATAGGCCATCGGGTCGTCGACATAGCTATCGAGTTGCCTGGGGTCGGCAAGGGCGCCGAGCGTGGGCGCGTAAGTGCTCCGCCGTTGCGGCCGTTCGAGCAATAGGGTGGCGAATACTTCCGCATCGCCCCGTGCCCGGGCCAGCTCCGCCGGGGTGAAACCGTGCCGGTTCCGTTGTTCGACGCTGGCCCCTTTTTTCAGCAACTGTCGTACAAGCTCGGGGTCGCCGGCGTAGACGGCTGAGAACAGGATGGAGTCGCCGTTATGGGTCGTGCCGTGAGGATCCGCGCCGTGTTCGAGCAGCAGCTTTGCCAGCGATCGGTTGTTTTGAGTAATAGCCAGTTCCAGCGAACTCCAACCGTCTTGCCGCCTGAGGTCTGCCGGTACTCCGCGTTGCAGTTGCCGCTCAAGGTATGCCGCATCGCCTTCGTTGAGCGCTTGAAACCAAGCCGCTGTATCGATGTCTCCGGGCATCGTTGCGGTGGAGGCGCAGCCGGTTAGCCATAACAGCCCGAGTAGAAGTACGAATCCGTTTACTCGCATCGTTCTGCGCCTCCTGCGATCAACAGTGCCTTGACGCTTGTGTTGCGGGCGATATCCAACGCGGCTTGGCCCTGGTTGTCCCGCGAGCATATCGAGGCGCCTCCGAGCAGCAGTTGTACGATGGCATCTTCGTTGCCTACGCGAGCAGCTAACATAAGCGGGGTGGTGCCGGAACGATCGGTTCGATCCGGATAGGCGCCGGCTTCCAGCAAATAGTCCACGACTTCCAGCCAGTTTTCCTGGATCGCGACGTGAAGAGGCGTGTCGCCTTGATCGTACCTCCCCATCTGCGGCTGCTCGAGCGACGGGCCGTTGGGGTCGGCGCCGTGCTCGATCAGCAGTTCGACGAAGTACGGTTGTATGTTTGCTACCGCGTGCATTAACGGCGTCCAGCCGCTCTGGAAGCCGTTCCAGTCGTTAGCGCGTTGTTCGGTGTCGGCACCGTCGTTGAGCAGCGCGCGTACGCTGTTGGGGCTGTATTGGGTGATGGCGTAGGACAGGGGGTCCAGGTGATTGCAGGTCGGTGTTGAGTCGACCAAATCTTGCAGCAGACGCCAAGCTCCGACTCGGTCCCTTCGTAGGGCGCTGCAGTAGCGGCTTAGCGCTTCTGTCTGATCGAATTCGACCTCGGCGCCATGAGCCAAAAGCAGTTCCAGGATTTCCCGCCGCCCCTGCTCCAGGGCGATATCGACAGCGTTCTTTCGATAAGCCTGGTTTTCGCCACTGCCCAGGTTTGCGCCGTGGGTAATGAGCGTTTCGACGATATCGGTTTTTCCGTACTCGATGGCTGTGAACAGGGCGTTGCTGTGGCGGTGGCCTTCGCCGTACTCGATAGGGGCGCCTTGCGCCAGCAGTGCCGACACCAAGGGTTGGTTCCCCTTTTCGATGGCGGCGTTTAGAAGCGTCGCCTGGAGATAGGCGGTATCGTCGTCCGCCGGGAGACGATCGTAGGCCAGTAGCGCAACCGCGTTGTGGCCTCTCTCTATGGCGCATTCCAGGGCGTCGGTTATTCCCCAAGCGGTGATGCCGATGGAAGCGCCTGCTTGCATGAGCTGTAACATGAGCTCGCCCATGCCCTGGTCGCAGGCGAGGTGGGCCACCGATTGTCTTTCGTGTCGATGGGGGAATACGCTTGCGTTCGGGTTGGCGCCGGCGGCGAGCAGTTCGCGCGCGAGTGACTCGTTGCCTTGGGCAATGGCGATAGCAAGCGGCGTATGGCCGTCGACGCTGACCTCAAGCGCTATGCCGGGCTGGGCGAGTAGCCACTGCGTCATGAGTGCCCGTTCCTCGGCGATAGCGGTACCGAGTAGGTGGCCCCAGTTGCTGCCGGAAGCGTCTGTCAAGGGAGCGATGCGGGCCAGTATGTCTTTTTCGAGTTCGGAATCCTGGCGTAGCGCGGCACTTGTCAGAATATCGTAAAGCCGGCCGGCAGCGACGAAGGTGTCCAGGCGATTTGTTTGCAGCAGAAGCCGGAGCGTCTCATGATCCCCATACTGGATATTGCGGGCGATGCGGGTCAGCTGCTCCTCGGAAAGCCGTAGCGTCGTGTCCTGCAACGAGGCCTCTAGCATCGAGCGGTTGGAAAACCGCAGTGCCAGATCTAGCCGTTGATCGCCGGAGAGGTTGTCGGCGTAGCCTTGGTCGAGGAAGTAGCGGATATTGCGGTCTTGGCGAGAGCCGAATGCGGCGTCGAGCAGGGTGGCCTTGTCGTCGTTGTCGAGTTGCTCCGGACCGACGTTCAGCGAGCGCAGGAACGGGAACATCGCGGCAGGATCGCCGTAGCCCTGGGCCGTGTGTTTTAGTAGGTCAAGTTGTTGTTCCGGGGTGTCCGGCAGAGGAATGCCGTGCGCCAGTAAGCGTTCGACAACCGCGGTATTGCCGCCGTAAACGGCGGCGGCAAGAATGCGGTTTTCGTCGCGTTGTAGTTCGCCGTGGTCGTCTCGAAAGCCCAGCGCGGTATCCGATCCGAGGGCGAGGCTCGATTCGAGAATTCGCAGCGACCCTCCTAGAGCGGCGGCATAGGCCAACGGAACGCCTTCGATAGGGCTGAATGCGGGGTTGGCGCCTTGCTCGAACAGGTACTCGGCGATGTCCGTTTCGCCCGCTCCGAGGGCAAAGATTAACGGCACCGTCAGCTCGGAACTGCGCCACCAATAGGATTCCGGCATGACCCAGACGGTGTTGACGTTCGCGCCTTTGGCGACGGCGGCTTGCACCTCTTCGAGAGAGCCGGCTTCGATGGCCTCGAAGAGCGAGCGGTCCGGCCCGGCAGCCGCTTTGCCCGCGAGCAGGCAAAAGCATAGGGCTGCAAGGTAGATACGGCGAAACTTCATGTTGCGCGCTTTCCTTGTTCTTTATGATTCTTTCCGACCCGCGATCAAGCCGCGGACGCAGGTTGATACGGGCTCGTGACTTGAAAAAGGTGGGCGGTTAGGTCAAAGGCCGATTGGCAAGTGTCAACTTGTCGAGGCGCTGCCGATAGTGCCGTTAAATAAGCGTTTGTCAGTTTTCGGCGGTGAAGACTTATTGTGCACCAGAGGTGCTTCTTCCCCATAAAAAGGCGGGGGGATATTCCTTTATTAGTGCCATGTTGTCAATTGAATTTGGTACTCTTCGCGCCGGGATGAGCAAGGCGCGATATTGCCGTGTTTGGCAAGGACTACGGCGATGGCTGGCCTGCTTGCTAGACGATGCCGCTCCTCGCGGCCAGAGGCACTAAGGAATTGATCAGTGCCTCCTTAAGGAAGCTACAAGTAGAAGAAGGTTGCTTTGAATGAAGATCTTAAAAGTCGTTCCGCCGTTGTTTCTCTTTATCGGCCTTTCGGCTCTCGTCGGGGCGGGGGTTACCGGGTACAACAGCTATCGGTTTGTAACGACGGCGGAACCGACGGTAGGCGTTGTGCTGGAAGTCCGGCGAGAGATCGGGCGCGATTCGGACGGAAACCAGACGGTTCGCTATTACCCGGTGGTGAGGTATCAAGGGCCGAACGGCATGGCAACTTACCGAAGCCGTTCCGGTTCGAGTTCTCCTCGTTTCAGCGTCGGCGAGCTGGTGCCAATGCTCTACGATCCGGCGAATCCCAGAAATGTGCGCATGGACGACTTTTTCGACCTATGGACGGCCACGGTGTTGTTCTCCGTTTTCGGGGTGATCTTCACACTGGTGGGGGGAAGCGCGGTTTTCGTCTTTGTGCGGCGGGCGAATATCGTCAAAACCCTGAAACGGAATGGCCATCGCGTGCGTGCGCGGATAGAGGGCGTAGGCCGTAATAACAGTCTACAGGTCAACGGCCGGTCGCCTTGGCGGATCAGCTGTCAATGGCACGATCCATCCACCCGGCGGGTGCATGTGTTCTTCAGCGATAATCTGTGGTTCGACCCCAGCCAGTACATTGAGAAAGGGCAGGAGGTCGATGTGCTGGTCGACCTCCGCAACCCGAAGCGGCATTACGTGGATACGTCGTTCCTGCCGGCCGCGGGGTAACGACGCGCTTCCAATCGCAAGCACGGGGACGGTTCGTGCCCTACGCCGGCTTGGCCTGCCGTCCCTGACTCGCGACATTGATTAACCGCTGCCGCAGCATCGGGTAGTCCACTTTGGCGTTGTGCCGACGGTCCATGGGGATGCGGTCCAGCAGCACGACTCTGTCCAGCCTGGCCCAGGTGAGTCGGTAGCGCAGCTCGGCCAGGTCCAGGGTACTTTTCATTTCCACCGCCAGTAGGCGTTCGCCGTTGAGTTCGAGCAGCGCACAGGCCGTCACTGCCGGTAATTGCCGCGCCGCACATTCCACCGCAAACGGATAGAGAATCCCCTTGGCATCTTGAATGCGCGCACTGCTGCGGCCGAGCAGCCACAGGCGCCCCCGCTCGTCCAGGTAGCCGCTATCGCCGGTGCGATGCCAGCGGCGGCCGTCGACCTCGAACTTGGTTTCGGCATCCCCCAGGCCTTGCAGATAACCGGGCAGGACGTGCTCGCCGCTGACTACGATTTCGCCGGGTTCGCCGGCGGGCAGACATTGCGCCTCGAACGCTTCTCGGGTGAACGGCTCCAAGGGGGTGCCCCAGCGCTCGGGTAGAATGCGCAGTTCGATCTCAGGTACCGGCGTTCCGGCCAGCAGTCCGCGACCGCCGACCATCGCGGTAATCTCTGCGGGCGAGATTTCCTCATGCGCCACATGTGCGATGGGCTCCGCCTCGGTGGAGCCGTACACGGCCGTGACCCGCGCTGCCGGTGCTACCTGCTGTAACCGCTCCAGCAAGTCGGGGAATACCGGCGCGCCGCCGGTGTAGATCTTTTTCAGCGCCGGGAGCGTAGTGGCGGTTGCGCGACAGTGTTCGACCAGCCGCTGAAAGAATGCCGGCGATGCTCCGCTACGGCTGGGCTGATGGCGTTGAATGTCGAGCAGCAGTCGGCGGGCGTTTATCCGCCCTGGGCTGCGTAGGTCCACGTTGGGAATCAGACTAGTGACGCCGGAAGCTAGGTTGGCGAGCACGAAGATGGGCAGGGTGCTTAGATCGACTTCTCCGCTTTGCAGCGCCAGGCCGGCTTCCAGGGTTCTATGCTGCGCCATGAGAAAACCGTGGCTGCGGACGGCGGCCTTGGGTTCGCCCGTGCTGCCGCTGGTGAAGGTGAGCAGGGCAGGTGCGCTGTCCGGTAGTTCGACGGCCGGAGCCTGCGGGAGCTTTTCGGCGCTGGCAATGCGTTTGGCTCCCGGCACCCAGGCGCCGGTGCTGAATGCGAGCGGGATGCGGCGCAGGGCGGGCGATAGCAGCCTGAGCAGGTGCGCTTTGGGGCTGGCGATCAGTGCCCGGGGCGGATGGCGCCGGCAGCATCGTTCCATGTGCTCGCGACCCGTGCTGGGGTCGAGGAACATCGCGACCAAGCCCAGCCGGAATAAGGCGCTGAGCACCGTGTAGAGTTCGGCTGACATGGGTTGCAGGACTAGCACGGTATCGCCTTGCTTGAGGCCGTGCCGGTGCAGCCGGGTGGCCAGTCGGGCCGCTGCCTCGTTCAGTTCCCCGAAGCCGGTTGTGCGGGAGCGGCCGCGATGGTTGTCGATAATGGCCGCTTGGTTCGGCTGAGCATGTGCCCGCCGTTCGAGAATCTCGGCGATGTTCATGACGTGAGTCTCCGGCAGAGGAGTACGTAGCGCCGCATCGGTTCCCCATAGCGTTCGCTGATCCGACGGGAGCGGTTGGCGTCCACCATCAGGGCATGGACGGCGCGTCGGTAGCCTAGCTCGCCCGCTCGCTGCTGAACCTTGGCGGTTAGCCAACCGCCGAGGCCGTTGCCACCCTGCTCGGGGTGAACCGCCAGCGTTTTCACGATGACCGTGTCTTGTTGAGAACGCAGCAGGTCGGGTAGAGCGAAGACGAAGCCGCAGAGTTCGTCGTCGCGCTCGGCCAGTAGGACGAGTTCTGGGTTAATCCGTGCTCGCAGTGGGCGGTACAGCGCCAGGAAGTCCTCTGCCGGCATGGCGTCGTAGAGGAAATTATCCCGAAAGCTGCTCAGGCTCAGCCGGTGGATGCGGCCTAACTCGGTGTCGAAGTCGTCGAGCCGCAGCGTGCGCAGGCGGTAACCTGCCGCCGTCAGCTTGGCGTCTAGCGCGGGTAGGTGCGGATCGGCGTGCGTCAGATCCGGATTCAGCCCCGAGCGGTAGCGGGCCAGGGTGTCGAAACCGGCCGCCTGCCAGTGTCGAGGCCATTCGGGCGGATGCCAGGGCTCCATGAAGAAGGGCGTCTCGTCGCCGCGCTCGCTAACGAAACGGAACGAGCGCCAGGTGTTGCCGTCCATCGGACCTATGGCGACGGTGCAGCCTTGGTCGGCAAGTGCGTTGCATACGTGCTCTAGCAAGGTGCGCCCCGATTCGGCATCGGCGGCGCCGTAGTGGCCGATAACCCCCGGCCGTTCGTCCGGTAGGGGCGGTACGGTGCGCCACCATAACGAGCAACGGGCCAGGACGGTGTTGCGGTCAAACAGTACCCAGTGGGCGTCGGGGCGGTGGTGCTCCAACGCGTTTGCATCCCAGCCTGCCAGTTCCGGCGCCGGGGTGAGGGAAGCTAGCTCGGCGGCGGTGCGAATGTGTTTAAGTCTCGTCATGTCAGCTCACCATGAGTCCGAGTGAGGATGCGGCGGCGGCGATACCGGCCTGCCGCAGCCAGCGCGGGGTGTCGGTTGGGCAGTCGTCTAGGCCCGGTTGTAGGCGCGAGAACGCGACGGCGGCGAGTAGGGTCGTCGTTCCGCCGAGCAGTACCTGTGCGGCAAGTAGGTAATCGGCCGTCGGCCCGACGATCTCCAGCAGGCCGAGCGCGGCGAACGGGAGCAATAAGAATATCCAGGCTTTGAAGGCGCTACCGGCCCACACTTGTTGCGGGCTGCGCTCCGGGTATTGATGACGCAGGCGGGCAACGCCGATGATGGCGAGCTGCGCGGCGAAGGCCAGCGTGTAAGGGTAGATGAGTTCCGGCCGTGCCGTCTGAGCGGCGATCGTCAGCCATAGCAGTCCCGGTGCGGCGACGCTTAGCAGGGCTCGCAGCCCATGCACGCTCGCGCTGTTGGCTTCCGTGCGCGGCGACAGCCAGACGTAGCCGACGAACACGATCAACGGCGGTATCAGCCACGTCCAGCCGCCGATGGCCCAAATGAGATAGCCGATCAACGCCGCGGCCAGTGCGGTGCTGTCGTTTAGCGTGGTGCGGGTACGCCACCACCAGGTGAACCCCACCAGGGCCGCCGTCACCAGCAGTAGCAGCGCGAGATCCGTAGCGCCGGCCTCCCAGTAGGTTTGTAGGAGGAGATAGCTACCCAGCGGGATGAATAAATTATCCATCCCGCGCCAGGCGGCGGCCTCCAGCAGCATGACGAGCAGGCCGATGACGACGGCGATGAGCAGCGTCTCCAGTCGCCCAAGTTCGCTGAACAGCAGTAAAGGGATGTGCACGCTGAGGAAGGCGACCATGAGAAAGGCGATGGAGCCTTCCACACTCTTCTCGCCCTCGCTGGTGCTGTAGCGGGCGCGGCCGTAGCGCACGCCGACGAGGGCGGCGACGGCATCCGCCAGCGTCAGCACCAAAAGCGGCACCACGTACAGCAGCGGTTCTTCCCCGGCGAGGACGAAGAGACCGGCGACGGCGGCGGGAAAATACATCTCGCCCAACGAGTCGCGTGCTACGCCGTGCAGTACCGTACCTGGCCCTTGCCCGCGCCGGGCGAAGAGCTTGGCGGCAGCGAGGCCGGCGATGGCTAGCAGTCCGAGCAGCAGCACCGGCCAGGCGCTGTCGAATAGCCAGGGAAAGCTCAGGGTGATGCCGCCCGCGCCGACATGGAAAAGCTTGCGTAGCAACTCCGGGTGCGGATTGCGACGGCGCTGCCAGAGCCACAGCCCCAGGGCGAGGGCAGCCAGGGCGCCGAGAACGGATGCGATAGCGAGCCAGGGATTCATGGTTGTTGTTCCTTGGTTACCGGAGCTCTTCGACTACGAAGCGGCTGTAGAAGAACGCCTTGTCCTGGGTATGCAGCCGGTCGGCAAGCTCTGTGAGCGGATGCAGCCTATCGGCCAGCGACTCGGGCCGGCAGCGAGGGGCGAGCATGTTCCAGTAGGCCAGCCGACCGCCCGGGCAGCCGGCTTCGTGCAGGCGGGTCAGGAGCTGTTCCTGGGCGTCCGAACTCATGTATTCGAAGATGTCGCTAAGGTTGCAGGCGTGCAGCGTGCCGGGTTCAAGCCGCGGCAGGTATTCCTCGACGGAGCATCGGTGCCATTCAAGGCGGTCCAGGTTGGTGCGGATGGCGTCGAAATTTTCCTGCCGTAGGGCGTAGGGCAGTGCGCTGCCATGCTCGCCGGTGAGGATCCAGTGTAGGTAAGGGTTTTCCGCCGGGTCGAGTGCCGTGAGGGCGTGCCGGGTGCGGGCGAGCAGCCGGTCGGCGACGCTACCCTCTACGTAGCGAAAGAAGGCCGGATCGCGCCCTAGCCGCCCCATCACGAAGCGGGAGAAGAACAGGCGGAATAACAGTCGCCAGCGCCAGCTATCCCACTGCTTGTCGTAGAACTGCTGGCGGGTGTGGCGATCGCCACCCGCCAGTAGCACTGCTACTCGGTCGCTGGAATGAACCAGCGGCAGGACCCGCTGCCGAAACAGGCGAAAGTAGCGCTCGAATTTGCCTGCGCTGCCGATGCCCTGGCGGATGGCGGCCCCTTGGGTGTCCCAGAATCGGCGGGTATCGGTTGTGAGGGCTGTCCGGCAACGGCGGTACAGCGCTGCCCGGTCGCGCCAGGGGCGCGAGCCCATGAGCCCCAGCAGCTCGTGGTGTTCCAGTTCTCGGTAGGCGGCGACGCGCAGTTCCAGGCAGGCAAGCTGCGCGGCGCTGAGATCCAACGCGACGACGCGTTCCGGGCCGCGGCTTAGCATGGCCAGGGCGTTATCGCCGGCAGAGGCGATGGACAGGCATTGCTGCCCAGGCTGGATGTCCAGTGCGGTCAGCAGGATATCGGCGTCCTCCCAGCACTGGGCGTAGCGGACGGCTGAGAAATCGGCGTGTTGTCGGACTTCGCTGCGCATCAGGCGGCCTCCTCGGCGGTTGTGCCCAGGCGGCGGATGACGCCCCTGGCGCCGTCCATCTCGATCCACTCGCCGTCGGTCAGTGCGTGGGTAATATCCGCTACCGCGACGATGGCGGGAATACCCAGTTCGCGGGAGACGATGGCAGCGTGGGAGAGCAGACTGCCGTGCTCGACCAGGATGCCGCTAGCGGCGGAGAGCAGCATGATCCAGCCCGGATCGGTGCGTTCGGCCACCAAGATCTCGCCTTCGCGGATGACGGCATCGCGCGGCTCGCGTACCACCCGAACTCGGCCGCGGACTACGCCTGGGCAGCAGGCCAGGCCCTTGAGGTCGCCTTTTATCGCGGCGGCGGGCGTCTCTCTGCGGTAGTCCTGGCCGTGTGCTACTAAACCGCGGGTTTCGAAGCGATCGGCCGGTGCCGGCAGCGTGCGGTAGCTTTCGAATTCGCGCCGCCGGATGGCGATCAAACCTTTGAGGTCCGTGCAGGTGGCGGTGCCGTCGGTGTAGCGCAGCGCCTCTTCCAGTTCCAGGTAAAAGATGTCCTGCGGTGTCTCCAGCAAGCCGTTGGCGTGTAAGCGGCGCCCCAGTTCGATAAAAATGCGGCGCACGCGGCCGAAGACACGGGTGCGTTCGAAGCGTAGGTTTTCGCGGCCGACCACGCGGGCGCGGGTGTGTCGCAGCACCCAGCGGAACGCCCAGCGTCGCAGTGGATGCCCCTTTAGGGCCTCGTCGACGCGCTGCTCCGCGGCCGTGCGGATTGTCAGTGCGACGTTCTCCAAACCCTGGCCGTCGGCACGTTGCGCTAACTGCCCGACCGCACGCAGCAACGGCAGCGGATCGTCGCGCAGGGTGGGGCTTTCCAGTTTCAGTTCGTCGAGGCAACGGTCGCCGAAGAGGTCGAGATAGCCTTGGTAGGTCGAGGTGAACGCCGTATGTTGGGTGATCGCTTGGCGTATCTGCGGCAGCGAACCCTCGGCTAAGGTCTGTGGCAGCGCCGGCGCTTGCCGGGCCAGCTCCGCCAGCACCCGAAGCCAACGGGCCGGTTCGGTGCTGATCATGCCGCCTTCGCCGACCAGCAGGTCGTTGTGCAGGCTGTCGTTGTCGTCGTGACACCAACGGCTGCTGAGGCGGCGCAGGGTGCCGTAGAAAATCATGGCGAAGAAGTCGTTGACCAGCGGCGCGTCCCAACGCTCCAGCAGCTCCGCTTCCAGCGCGTGGTAATGGCGCACCAGTTCGTCCGGGCGCATCTGCTCCAGCGGTACGGTCGGCGGTGTCAACGCGCGCTCCAGCCGTTGCTGAAAGTGTCGGGTTTGGGCAGGCAGGCGTAGCCAGCTGCTGACGATGCCGCCGAGGCTGCGGGTCAAATAGAGGCTGTCGACGAGACGGTCTCTGAACCGGGGCGGCTTGTGCTCGGCCAGTAGGGCCGGCGGTAGGCTCTCGCGCACGCCCATCATCTGTTCCATAAAGCCGCGATTGACGGTGAAGCCAGGTAGCAGGGCCAGCACCCGGTACCAGTTCAGCAAATTATAGTAAACCCGACCGCGGATTAACCCCAGCATACGGCGGAAAGTGGTGCGATTGGCCTCGATCCGGTGTTGCGGTACCCGCATTAAGCGGCAGAACTGCCGGTATACGGCTTCATAGGCGCCGCGCGCAAAGGAAAAGGTGAGCGGTGTCGTAATGCCGCTGTAGCTCTCGGCGATGTTGCTGTTATCCCAGATATTAAGTTCGCCGTCAGGGTCGGGCAGGTGAGCGAGAGTGGTGATGGGGCGGGATTGCAGCAGGTACAGCCGGCCGTCCTCAAAGGCCCATTCGATGTCTTGCGGACAGCCGAAGTGCCGCTCGCAGGTGCGGGCCAGTGCGGCAACCTCGCGTACCTGCGCGTCCGTTAGTGCCGGCTGGTTGGCGAGGGTTGCAGGGAGGTGCTCCGGTGCGACGCCTTCCCCCGCTGCGGGCGCCATACGATACGCAACCGGTTGATCGGCCACAGTCGTTTCGGTGATTCGGCCGGTGCGGTCGACGCGGAAGGTATCCGCATCGATGTCGCCGGACACTAAGCCGGTACCCAGGCCGTAAACGGCGGCAATGACCGCACTGCCGCGCGCGCCGGAAACGGCGTCGGCGCTGAAGGCAACGCCCGCGGTGTCGGCGTCTACCATACGCTGGACGAGTACCGCCGGCGTCGCGGTGCGACCGGTAGGCCCCGTTCGTGGCGGTAAGCAAGCGTGCGTTCGCCGAAGGCGGAGCGCCATACGCGGGCGATTCGGTCGGCGGCGTCTTCCGGAGCGACGAACAGGTAGCTGTCTAGCTGGCCGGCGAAAGAATGTTGCGCGCCGTCTTCGTCGACCGCCGAGGAGCGTACCGCAACCCGCTCGCCATAGGGGCAGAGCCGGGTCAGGGCTGCCATCAGTTCCAATTGCAGCTCGGCGGCGGGTTCGAGCGCGTTGACGGCGTCGGCAATCGCTTTTGGGTTGCCGTCGGCCAAGAGGGCTCGCTGCGCGTCGCTCAGGCTTGCCAATAGAGCCTCGGGCGTGACCGCAAACCACGCAGGGATGGGTAAGCTGCCGTGCAGGGATTGTAGTGCAAACGCCTTGCCGCCGAGTTCTGCGAGCGGGGCGGCGTCGGTCGGAAACCGGAGGTAGTTCATGCCTGGATCTCCCATTGCAGGGCGCCGAAGAGCAGGGCCGAATAGACGGCCAGCGTCCAGAGCGCGGAAAGGGGTTCGAGCCAACGGGCGTTGCGGGCGGCGCTGGATGTAGCGCCCCGCCGCCCAGCCGGCGAGCAGTAGCAGGCTGCCTAGAGCGACGGCCGTGGCTCCAGCAGAGTTGAACGGAGCGGCCGCCGCGGTGGCGAGCATGGCGGTTGTCGTCATTGCCGCCAGCCATACCAGTGCGCCGCGCCGCCGGCCCCAGACGACCGAATAGGTGTCCACGCCCGGCTCTTCGTCTGCCGGCGCGCGAAGCTTGCGGCCGACTTCGAGTACGACGCCGTTGGTAAGACTCATCAGCAGAAACATGCCGAGCCAGGCAGATGGATGTTCCGTTGCGGCTAGCCAATCGAAGGCGGTGGCGTACAGCAGGATCAGAGGCATGATGAGCATGTGCGAGCACAAGTAGGCGAACGGGCGCGCCTTCAGCCATTCGGCAACGAAGAATTCCTTACTCATCAGTCCCAAGTAGGCCCATGCGAGCAACAGCGGGAGCAGCAGCAGCGGGGTAATCCAAAGTGCCAGCACGACTTGCGTTGCAGCGGCGATCGCGCCCAGCCTCGCTAACCCTTGTAGGCTGACCAGGCCGCGCGGTACGGCTCGGTAGGGGCGATAGCGGCAGTCGTCGGCGTAGTCCTTGAACTCGTCGGCGATGCGCAGGCAGAGAAAGAACAATAAGGTGCCGATGATTGTCGCCAGCAGCGGTGCCAAGGCAGGCAGCCCTGGTTCCCCGCGCAGAGCGGCGGAGTAGCTCAGCGCCGTTAGGCTGACCAGCGCAATCAGCGGCAGGTGGGCGTGCAGTGGGAAACGCTCGCGCTGATACTGCCACCAGCGGCCGAGCAGGGTTGTCGAATCAGCTGTCTTTGCGGTCACGGGCGAGTACCTTGTGCGCGCGGGAGAAGTGGCCGGCGCAGAGGGCGCCGATGATGGAGAGTTCGCCGCCGAGGGTGAGTCCGGCGGCTACTTCGGCTAAAGCGCGTGCCTTGCCGGGGCCTTTGAGGCCAAGGATGCTGAGGCAGGCTGCTTGGCTAGGCAGGCCGGTGCCGCCGCCGACGCTGCCTACGATCAAATTGGGTAGGGTAACGGCGGCGTAGAGGCCGTCGTCGGTCAGCTCGAAGCGAGTGACGCCGACAGCGGATTCGGCCACGCAGGCGGCATCTTGACCGCAGGCGATGTAGAGGGCCGCCAGGCCGTTGGCGTAGTGGCCGTGCACGCCGATGGTGCCGCTCATTACCCCGCCCAGAGCGGACATGCGCCAGTAGTCCACCATCGACTCCGGCGTGGTGTGCAAGCGTTTTTCTACCAATTCGCGGGGGAGGTGTATTTCGGCCGTCGCTTTACGGCCGCGCACCCCGAGAAACGACTGCGCGCTGGCCTTCTTATCGCCGGACAGGTTGGCCTCGATGAAGTGGTACTGCGGTTTGACCGGCGCATGCGCGAGGATGTGCGCGCAAATTGCCTCGGTGGCGATGGTGACCATGTTTTGGCCGGCCGCATCGCCGGTGGCGAATTCGAAGTGCAGATAGACGTGATTGCCTTCCACGGTGAGGCGCAGGTTTTTGAGTTTGCCGTGGCGGGTAGTGCTTTCCCCAACTTGTCTGAGTTCGTTCAGCGACGACACGGCCCAGGCTGCGAATTCTCCGGCCTCGCGAAGGTTGGCAAAGGCGAAGCCAGGCGCGCGGCTGACGCCTTCGTCGAGTAGCATCGCCGCGCAGCCGCCGGCTTCGGTGATGAGCTGCGCGCCACGGTTGTAGGAGGCGACCAGGGCAGCCTCCGTGGTGGCTAAGGGAAGGAAGTAATCGCCCTGCGCGAACAGACCGTTGACGCGTAGCGGTCCGGCAATGCCTACCGGTACTTTTACGGTGCCGATGAAGTTTTCGATGTTGGCCCGATAGGCCTCCATGTCGGCGCGAGTTTGCGTATCCAGCAGTTGTTCCCGCACCTTGGCGTCGCCGCCTACGGCTTGCCAGCGCCGTTCGACCAGTGCCGGTTTGCAGCGCGGGCTTAACGGCAGGCGCGCTTTGGCAGGATGGCGGCGGTTTTCTAGGCGGTCGTAGAGCTGCTCGATGGGGTAGATGTCGAGTAGCTGCGACAGGTAGTCGTTCAGCTGATAGTGATCGGTAGCCATGTGCGCTTGTCTCTTATTCTTGGGGCGCTGCCGCGCGCGGACTTCTTTGGTCCCGCAGCGGGTAGAGCGAAGGTTGTTGCTATGCCTGCAGCAAGGGAGCGGGATTGGGTTGCTGGGGGCTGTGGCCAGCGTATGAAGCGCAGCCAACCGGGGGCGGCGAGAGCGTGGCAATGCGAACGATTTTGGCGCTGAAATCAATCATTGAATGCCTCTGGCGTGTTCGGTGGTGGAGGCATTCTTGTTGGGAATCGAGTATGAGGCAATACGAAAATTATAGGTATCGTTATTTGATACCTTTGGGGATGTTAGGCGCAACTTACCGTTGGCTAAAAGGCATCGTGTACGGAGTGGCGGAACAGAGCTTCGGAGGTGAGCGGCGAGCTTACGCACCATTGCGATGATTGTTTCGGCGACGGTCTGGTCGGTTGGGCTGTTGGCGATGTCGCGGACAAAGGACTATCTTTCTTGAGGTATCCGGCATTACGCTCTCGGTAATCTCGGTCGGCTATTAGGAGCCCTTTTTTGTCTCGACCTCGCTATGCTTTAGGCAATCCCCAGCATTAGCGGAAGCAATCCGCCCCAGTCAGGAGGACCTATGCGCGGAATTCTCTTAATTGTTTTGCTTTTTGCCTGGACTGCCGCTCAGGCCGAGACCTGTCCGGAAATACTGCAACATGAAATGCGGGCGCTGAATACGGATGAAGTCGTAGATTTGTGCGAGCGCTATCAAGGTAAGCCCTTGCTGATAGTGAATACCGCGAGCCGCTGTGGCTTTACCTCGCAGTTCGAAGATCTTGAGGCGCTGCATCGGCAGTATGCAGACAAGGGCTTGGCCGTACTTGGCTTTCCATCTAACGATTTTCGTCAGGAGGCCTCTGAGGAGGGAGTGACCGCCGAGGTTTGCTATATCAATTACGGCGTGACCTTCGATATGTATGCGCCGATCAGTGTCCGCGGAAAAAGCGCTCATCCGTTGTTCGCAAGCCTTGCCAGCGAGCAGAGGGCGCCGGCGTGGAACTTCTTTAAATATCTTGTCTCCCGTGAGGGCGAGGTGGTGGCGGCGTTCTCCAGCCGGACGAAGCCCTCTGATCCCCGACTCATCGAAGTGCTGGAAAGCCTTTTGTAACGTAGGTGTGTATTGGCGGGGGCTATTTTTATCGCAGCACGGTAGCACCGGGCTAGGGGTTGGCTCAGGATTAATCGACGCACTTCTGTTCGGTCGCGATAGGCGCTATCGCAGGGTCGCCCGCCCAGCGGAAGCTCGTAGTGTCATCCTGCGTCTTTGGTTTTTTATGTAAAGCAATCGATTGTGGATAGCTGCTCGGTCTGCTGAACCGGTAATGAGAAAGGCGATCCGCCCTAGCCGTTCGGTTAGGTTGAAAGTGAGATTTGATGTGTTGTCATTAAATTAGGTCTTACGCTTATGGGGGTAGCTGGTATGGATGCCACGCTTGAGCTTCCGAGCGATCTAAAGGGCAGCGAGTTTCAGGGCCTGGTCATGCATATTACAAATTGCCTGCGTGACCGTGACGACCGGGCTGTGCGAGCTGCGTTGCGGTGGTTGCAAGAATTGACGGTTTGCGACGGCCTCATAGTGTGTCAGCTGAAGTTTGAGGCAGAGTCGCGGCTGCACCAAGTCATCAACGTAAGCTACAGCGCTCGCTGGGTTAACGAGTATTTAAAACAAGAGTTTCAGCGATTGGACCCCGTTCTTTTGTTCGCATCGCGCGGCGAAGGGGCGTATGGCTGGAGCGATGCGTTCGAGGCGGTAACGATACCGGGAGTGGATCGGTTTATCGAAGCGGCGAATGATTATGGGCTTAACGATGGATTTGCCTACTCCTACGTTGAGCCTGCCCACCATGAGGAAGAGAGAGTAACCACCGTATGCTCTTTAGCGATGTCGAACCGGAGCCTGCGTTGGGGGGCATACTATGCGCTGCATAGTCTGGTGCCTGCGCTTCACATTGCTGCAAAAGGGTTAATCGTTGCTTCGCCTAGTCCGCTGACGGTGCGCGAGATGGAAGTGTTGAAGTGGGCGGCGGCCGGTAAAACGGTGTGGGATATCGGCATGCTGCTGAGCTTGTCCGAGTCGACCGTTAAATTCCATTTGTCAAACATATACCGGAAGTTGGATGTTACAAATAGGGCGCAAGCTGTAAGCAGAGCCCTTCAAGCCGGATTGATCTGAGCGATCCTTTAGAGTGGCCGTTCTTGACGCGCATGGAGCGACGACGCCCTACCGTTATCGCCGGGGCGTTTGCGTATCCGCGGCTTGTATTGTCTGCGTTCGTTAGAGGGCTGCTTGATAGATTCCCGCCGGACGGCTTAATGTTAGCTGCTATGACATATACCTACCTTCGAAGGGGAGTGAAGTCTTGTCACGGATGAGCAAATTGGATGGCGACGGGTTGGTTGTCGGTCTTTATAGCCTGATCTCGGGAGTGGCGAAATGAAGACCGAAGCCGTAGAGGAAGTCCAACGCGCCGAAGATCTCGATGCGCTTCAGCAAGTACGAGTGAAGTACCTAGGCAAGAAAGGTCTTGTAACGCAACGCCTTAAAACGCTAGGTAGCCTTGATCCTGAGGAGCGAAAGATTCAGGGGCAGGCGATAAACGCGCTTAAACAAGAAATTGAAGATGCGATCAAGAAGCGCAGAGCCGAGCTTGAGGCGGCCGAACTAGAGGCGTCGCTGGCGCGAGATCGCGTTGACGTCACCCTGCCTGGTTATCGCCTTCCTACTGGGGGGCTGCATGTTTTGACGCAGGTCATTAACCGTCTCTTAGAGGTATTCCGTACCATGGGATACGAAGTGGTGACAGGCCCCGAGCTAGAGACGGACTATTATAACTTCACGGCGCTTAACTTCCCTGCCGAGCACCCGGCAAGAGACACCCAGGATACGTTTTGGACGACGGACGGGAGGCTGCTTCGTACCCATACGAGCCCTGTTCAGGTGCGGTATATGAAACATCGCAAGCCGCCTTTTAAGGTGGTCGCACCGGGAAGAGTATTCCGCAACGAGGCGGTTGATGTTACCCATGAGGCGCAGTTTCATCAGCTAGAGGCGCTGGTCGTCGACACCCACATAACTATGGCCGATTTGCGCGGCGCCATTAGCACAATGGCTACGGCGTTGTTCGGAGATGGCATTAAGACACGCTTGCAACCGTCGTACTTCCCATTCGTTGAGCCGGGGGCTGAGTTTGCGATTTGGTGGGAAAATCCACGCACGGGGAAGTCGGAGTGGCTTGAGCTTGGCGGTTGCGGAATGGTGCATCCGAACGTTTTTCGTGCGGTTGGCTATGAAGGGTTTACCGGGTTTGCCTTCGGCTTCGGGATCGAGCGCCTCGCACTGATCTCTTACGGGATTCCCGATATCCGTTACTTCCACCAGAACGACTTACGTTTTCTGCGGCAGCTGCGAGGTGGGTTGTGAGAATTCCGTATAGCTGGTTAAGCGACATTGTGCCAGGCCTGCCATCGCCTCATAGCACTGCGGATTTGCTGAATAGTTTGGGTCTTAGCGTTGAGGGCATCGACGAGATTCCGGCAGCGCCCGCGTCTGTTGTCGTTGCCGAGGTTCAATCGTTTCGCCCGTTGGAGCAAAACCCGACGTTATTTGAAGTCTGCGTGAGCGATGGCTCCCGTTCCCGATCCGTTGTCTGCGGGGCGCCGGGGCTCTACGTTAACATGCGGACCGCCCTTGCCTTGCCGGGCGCTGTATTGCCGGGAGGCGCCGAGGCAGTAAAGTCGCAGTCGATAGCTGGTTTACACAGTGAGGGAATGCTTTGTAGCCCTAAGGAGCTTGGTCTTTACGACTACTCGGGGGGCTTGGTTGAGTTCTCGGACGATGCGAAGGCCGGAGCGCTCCTTGCCGAGCTTTGGCCGGCTGAGACGGTGCTTGAATTAGAACTCACGCCAAACCGCACCGATGCTTTTAGTCTCCTTGGTGTGGCGCGCGATCTTGCGGCAAAGCTGGATGTAGCCATTAAGCATCCAGCGCAGGGTGTCGATCCTGGGGTGGCGTGCGAAGAGGCGACCGAGGCTCTAAGTATCGACGTAGAGGATGCCGTCGAGTGCCCCCGATTTACGGCGAGGATTATCGACCACGTTCGTATTAAGCCAAGCCCGCTCTGGATCCAACGGCGGCTGGCTGCTCTTGGGCTAACGCCTCGCAACAATATCGTTGATGCGACCAACCTGGTGACCTTCGAGCTTGGCCAGCCCTCGCATGCTTACGACAGGGAGCGGATTGGCGCGAAGTTGTCCGTACGGCGCGCACATGCCGAGGAGAAGTTTGCTGCGATTGGGGGGCAGGAGCTTCAACTTGCTCCGGAGGATTTGGTCGTCGCAGCGCGCGATGATTCTGGAGCCGACACACCGGTTGCGTTGGCTGGTGTTATCGGCGGCGCCGAGTCTAGTGTTAGCCCGTCCACTCAGCAGCTTGTTTTGGAGGTGGCGCACTTCGACCCGGTGACGATCAGAAAAGCCGCGAAGCGTCATAAGCTGATCACCGATGCGCATTATCGGTTCGAACGCGGTACCGATCCGAATTTGCCGCCGATCGCGTCGGCTCGTTTGGCCCATTTGATTGAACAGGTAAGCGGAGGGAAGGCTCGCTCAGAGTACTACGATGTTGGCGTTGCTCGGCAGCGGTCCGAAATACGCTTCAGACCGGAGCGGGTGCCCTTTCTCACTGCGTTGGCCGTCGAATCGGACGTTCAGAAGAAATACCTAGAGCGGTTGGGGTGTGTGGTTCGCACCACATCTGACGGGCACTGGAGCGTCCGTCCGCCGAGCTGGCGCTTTGACCTAGCGCTAGAAGAAGATTTGGTGGAGGAGGTAGCCCGGCTATACGGGTACGAGAACATCCCGGAGACCTTCCCGACCATTCCTTTCGTTCCCGACCTCGCCGATGTGACTTACGGAAACCTTCGAATGCGGCTTGCGTCGATGGGGTTCCAGGAGATCATGAACTACGTTTTCGTCAGTGCGCATGAGTTGGAGCAAGCGGGGGCGCAACCGCACAAAGTGGTGCTTGAGAGTCCGCTAAGTGCTGAACGGAATGTTTTGCGAACGTCGCTCCGCCCCGGACTTCTAGCCGCTGCCCGTACCAACCGAGAATGGCCTGCGGTGGCATTTTTCGAGATTGGGCGTGTGTTTACCGAACAGGAAACCGAGAGATTAGGGCTTTTGCTGCGTGGCGAATGGGGGACGCAAGGGGCGTTTGAGGGGCGCCGCAGCGATTTCTTTGTTCTCAAGGGGATTCTAGAGCAATTGGCCGATCTCGCTAAGGTTGCTTTGGTCATACAGCCCGAGGTTATACCTGGATTGCATCCGGGGGTAGCAGGTGCCGTGATATGGAATGGAGAGCGGGTAGGCATTGCCGGTCGAGTACACCCGGAGATTGAGAAGGCTTACGGTATTAGCGAAACGTTTATGGCAGAGCTTGATTTGCCGTTGCTTGGGCGGCCAGAGACATTTGCCGAGTACAGCCGACAACCTTCGGCAGAGCGGGACTTATCGATCCTTGCTGCTGGTGCCGAACCTTATGATCGGCTTGAAGCGGTGATTAGGAAAGCTGCGGGGCCGTATTTGCTTGATGTCGCGCCATTCGACGTATACCAGGGGAAGGGCATTCCCACTCAGTATAAGAGTGTCGGTATTCGAATGCGTTTTCGGCACCCAACCCGGGCGTTACGCGACGAAGAGGTCGACCGCTCGCTCGCCGATGTTATTGCCGCCCTGCAGGAGGCCGGATACGCCATCCGCACGTAGCGGGGAACGCCAGGGGCGGCGGAATTCGGCTTACGGCTATTTCCGCCGCTGCGGCGCCTTGTGCCCGCTCTCTGAACCGGCAAATCTGAACGTGAAGGCGTATTAGCCGTTCGCTAGGAAGAGTAACGGAGATGATTCAAGGCGCTGCTGTAGCTTGGGAAATTGAGAAAAGGCTCTCGGATACCGAGCAAGAAATAGCGGATCAGGCATTGGTAGCAGCCTTGGCCGCCCAGGCAGCTTGGCAGGAGCAGCCGGTCGCTATACGCAACAACGATATCGGCTTATTTATAGCCGGCGCTACCGATTATCCCGTACCGGTCAGAAATGTGGCTGTTCGTCGCATACCCGATGTGAATGCCCACCTTTTTCTTGATTATGCAGACGGCTTCTTTGGTTCTAAAAAACGGTCGTTCACCGTGCTATGCCGCGATGACGAGAGTGATCTTCGCGCTGCCTTGGTCGAAAGAAAGGCGCATTTACTTGGTGCTGGCCCTAGGATGGTATGCCGGCAACCTGTTTCGGTGCCGAGTCCGCCAGAGCTGCGCCTCCAATCCATTACATCGGCCGCGGAGGTTAAAGACCTTGTTGCCGTTGTCGCCGATGCATTTGGTTACCCGGACGGTGAGGCTCAGGCCTGTTTTGCTAGCGTAGATACCTTTCCAGAGACCGTGCATGGCTGCCTGGGATACATGAAAGGGGCGCCGATGGCGTCTGCCATATCGTTACGCTCAGAAACGAGTGCGACGCTCGACTGGGTCGCGACTAAACCGGCAGCCAGGCGGAAAGGCTATGCTTATGCGTGTGTGAGTCTGCTTGCTGAGGATATTTTCCGTCGGGGTATCCCCCTTTTGTTTCTGACATCGACCGCGGGGGCGGCAAACTTGTATCGCCGTGCAGGTTTCAGAGTTTTCGGCTGCTTGCAGGTTTTTCTCATAGCTTCAAGGTGAGAGGAGGGCGGTCTGCACCGCCCTTTCCGCTTTGGCTAAGCCGTCTGCGCTGCCTGATGAATGTTGGGTCGAACGGCAACCCCGGCACATAGAAAATCGACATGATAGCCGGCCGAACCGTCGCCGATGGCGACGTGTATACCCTCAACCCCCTCGTTCAACTGTGAGTTGATCGTATAGTCGACCGCATGGACTATGTTTGAATTGACAGCAACGGCAAATTCCGTGAGTTGCACGCCTCTGGCGCCGGCAAGGGCTGTAAGCAGATCGCCCCGCTCGGTGCCGTTTACTTTAAACGAACGAATACGACTCTTCTCGACATCGAGCGTTGCGCTTTGCGCCAGCGCCACCTCTTGGATAAGCCGTTTAACGTCCTGCGGGGCGTCCTCGTATGGGGTCGAGCCGTCGGGGCGCATTGCTGCCAGGATGCCATCGACCGATAACGTTCCCGAAAGCTGGAACGGGAGGGGGTGCTCAGGGTTTACGTGGGAGTAGTGCACTTCAAAGAATTCTGCGACCGAGAGGACGAAAGCATCTTTGAAACACGCGCTCTTTAGCCCGTTCGGTGGCTCCGACGGTTCTAGATGAACAACGCCGTTTGAGCCCTTTCCTTCGAAGGTGATCGTTTCTGCGGCATTGAGCATCTGCATGACTTCCTGTTGTCGATCGATTGCTCCAACGAAGTCGCTTTGCATTATAAGCCGCAGGGTGTATATCGCAGCCGATAGCGAATGATCGAAAACGTGGCTAGCGCAGAATACAACTCGAATGCCATTCTGCTTGGAGGCCAGTTGGGAGACTTTCTGCCCGGCCTCTTCAGAGAATGCAAGAATGACGGAGTTCTCGGGTAGATGATCGACGGTGTTGAGGTTTTGTACAGCGAGGCCCTGAGAGGCCGCAAAGTTCAAAAAGCGATTGTCGTCGGCAAGGATAGCAAAATCATCGCTCCCGAATAGACGTGTCAGGTGTCCCAGAGCGCTCATAGTGAATCCCCCTGGTCTTATCGCTATGGAAGGAGGGGCGGAACCCCTCCTTTTTGGGTTTATTTGCGTTGTGTAACCGCCGCAGGGTTGCTAATCGGCGGCCAGCTAAAGCCACGGTTCGTTTCCTTTTCGATATGCGTTTGCTGGGACATAGAAATACTCCCTTCTCTATTTGCAAGACATAATTTGTGCCGATAGCCAGTGGAGTATGAGTCGCTATAACCACGCTCTTTTCCCTATCGGCATTATTTACCCTAGCGTGCCAGCCAGGTGTGTGATAGCTGGCTGAAAGACTAGGTTCAGCGTTTGCATAGACCAACGGCCACCGTCTTCCGCACCCCTATGGCGACGACGTTTTCGCTAATGGTAATGCCCTTTGGAGAGGCGATTGAGGAAGGCGAGCAACCGCCCCACTTTTATTTGCCGGCGGTGAGCACTACTGCATTGCCACCTGGTGGGGAACCGTAGCATCGTAGCTGGTAACTCCCGTGTAAGGAGATCGTTTCAGTGCGTGTTGTTATTTCAGAGGCTGCATGGCGACTGGCAAGGACGCTGCATAGCAACCCGCAGGCCGTGGCGGGTGGTCCGGCGGTGCTGGATCAGTCAATGCTGTTGGCGGTGTTTGGTGGCGACGAGGAGTTGCTTAGCGCGGCCTTCGACGAGTTACTGATCGTACCGCTTCAGCTTGGAGAAGAAGGCGAGGGTTGGTCGGAGGTCCGAGTGCTTGCGGCAATGCGCTTTGAACCGCGCGAAGATGACGTGTGGGTGCACTATCAGTTCGATCGACACTTTCTTAAGCTGCTGGCGCTCGCCGGCGGCTGAGGATGTTGGCTTGCGCGCAAGCCGAAGTGTTTTAGCTTGCCGAAGCAGTATGCGATATCGCTCGCGGTCGCGCTCTGTTAAGGAAACGATTGTATTTTATGGGGAATGTTGCGTGCTCGTAGAGCTGCCCGTTTTTGGCTTTTATCCCTCTTTTTTGTGGTTTTGAAGTGTTAGATTATTAATATATTGCGCTGCTTTTTAGCTTCTGTAGATACTGAAAGCATTGTGCTTTTAAAGTTGACAAAGATGGTTTTATAAGCTGTTATTGAAGAGCGCGACAGGCGAGTATCGTATCTAACCTCTGGCCCGTCATAGCAAATGTTTCGAAAAAATGAAAAATAAATGGGGGACAAGGACAGTGTTCCGCAGGATCTTGAATTTCTTTACGCGCGCTCGCCGCGTCGACCAGCAAGACACGCAGCCAGCTAAAAGCGCTTCAAGCGCCTCGTCTAATATCCACAGTAACTACGGCTACGATCCCCATCTCGTTCCGAAGCTGAGGGAGGATCATGCCCAGCTAGTGAGGCTATTTACCGAACTAGGCTCTCAGCTTGAGCACGGCCAAGACCCTACCCGGCTTGTGCGAGAGGAAATACAGCCAATATTTGCCGGGCACTTATTGCTTGAGCGCTATTTTTACGATTCGCTTGAAGATGTAGCGGATGACTTGGTTACCGACGATCCCGAGGTCTGGCGAAACTTTCGCGATAGCATGAAGGCGATCGCGCGAGCGGTAAATCGCTATCTTGCCGAGGTGACGGTCGGACGCCTGAGGGGGCAGGAGGCGCTTGATAAGCACGAGCAAATCATGGCCGCGTTGGGTAAGCGGATTTCCGATGAAGAAGAGCGCTTATACCTCATTTACGAACGCGTGCTCGGCGGCAGAGCAGCGGTGACGGCGCCGCGCGAGGTTCGTGCGCGAGCACTCAGAGTCGTGTCTTGATGTGTTGCCGAACCCACTGGGTTTTCTTCCCTTTCCGCGGCCTGTGACGGCAGCGGCGGGACGCCGCCGCCCGTTGTAAGGACCGCAGCTTATGCAAAAAAACATTACAACAACATGGAAGGAGGTTGACTGTGACAGTAGCAACCGATACTAAGGAAGCGTCCCTATATGATCAGCTTGGCGGTGCAGCGGCCGTCGACGCCACGGTGGAGAACTTCTATCGGCGGGTGTTGGGCGATCCTTTGCTGTCGCCGTTTTTGCCGATACCGATATGGAGCGTCAGATTCGGAAACAAAAGACGTTTTTGACGATGGCCTTCGGCGGTCCGGCGAACTATAGCGGCGAGGGTTTGCGCAGCGCGCACTCCCGAGCACGCGAGCAAGGCATGGGCGAGAAGCATTTCGATGCGGTGGTCGGGCATCTACGCGAGACCTTGCAGGAGCTTGAAGTCGCCTCGGGCTTGATAGGGCGCGTGGAGGCTATTTGCGATAGTGTCCGCGCCGACGTATTAGGTCGCTAATCGTGTAGAATCACCGAGGCGCTGGGGTACATTCTTCAGCGCCTCGATAAGAGCACCCGTAGTATCCGACTGTCGATGTTTGCTTGAGGCCGTGTAAGGTCGGCCGGTTAGTCAGACTTGGACTTTCATGTCGTTACGAACAAAGCAAAGACACGAGAAGATCTTTAAGTGGCGAAAGTTGCTGTAATAAATAAGTCGAAGCTAGATAAGCTCGGCTATGTCGACCATGCCTTCAGACTGTCGTTGTGGGGAATGATCTTTCTGTTCCCTTTAGCGATGCTGATCTCTTATATAGATGATTACCTCAACCTCGGTGGTTTCGCGAGCTTGACGCTATCTTTTGCCCTGGAAAACGCATTGTGGGCTTTTGGGATCTTTATGGTGGCTTGGTTTCTGCTAGTTCTAACCGGCAGCAAACGCGAGAGCGATGTTTTAGCGTTTGCTGCCGGTTCTTTGCTGTTTGTTCTGATAGCTGCTGTTAATGCTATGTCGGTATTTTCCTGAGGCCGAGCTTGCTTACTGGAAGGTGTTGCTATGGAAACCGGCCTTCCACACGAGGTTTTGAACCAGTGGGCGGTAGGCGCTAGCTGGAGGTAGCTGCGAGGTAAAGCCAAATAAATCTTTCTCATGCTCGGGCAGCAGGCAAACCGAGTTCGGATTCATGAATGCACATAAGCAGTGCCAGATCGCGTACAGTTCGGTAAGTCGCGAGGAGCTGATTAGCTCCGTCCGTTGAATCTCCTGCTTGCCCCTCTCTGTGTGTTCGATGATCAAAATGCCTTCCACGCTGCTACGCTGTGCATGGCTGAGTATATCGATGTATCCCTTCGCGGTTTCCCATTCTATTGTGTCGACCAGTTTTTTCTTTCGAAATATTTTTATTTGGCGGCTTTCTCGTTCGAAGGTGAGCCAGGTTTTGACTTTTTTTTGGCCCCGGCTTTGTGTCCAATAGCTTCGTCCTGTTATGGCCGCTGTCGGTGCAATAAATAAAAGAACCGATGAAAACAGGAGGATGTCTTGCCAATCGATAGGATATGCCGCAGCGTAGCCGATAAATAAAGCAATCCAGGACCAGGTGCCGATGACGAGGGCGCCAAGCAGCCCAGCGAAGAGAAACTCTTTCGCTTCGCCCGGGAGTTGGATGGTGATCGCTTCTGGCGTGAATGTTCCACCGGGTGCTTTGAAGTGTTGATTGCCTTTGGGCAAGGGGCCTGCGGCAACCCGGCGGTAGTAGTAGGAAGTGTAGACGGCGGGCATTCCGGATCCTTCTTTTATTGCTTATATTCTAACGAAGGACGACGGGGCGGAAAAGGCGCCGCCACCGGGCGGGTGCGCGCCCGATGGCATGACTGACTGCCCGCAGAGGGGCAAGGAAACTGTTCAGCGTTTCCTTAAAAACGCCAGCCTAGGTGCACGGTAGGAAAGATCGAATAGCGATCCTCCCGGTAGCGTTGGCCGGATATCACGATGTCATCTTGATTAATATGGTACCTAAGCGAAACCCAGGGGGTGACGTAGAAGTGATTGCCGAATTCGAAGCGGTAGCCGATGCGGGGTCCTACGGCCCAACCGTTTTGGTGGGCCGTCTCGCGCGTCTCCTCTAGCCGATAACGCGTCCGCGAGTAGTCGACGTCGAGCCCGGCAAATATGCCTTGCGTGACGCCCGAAAAGAAATAATCGGCCTTTGCGGTTACTCCGCGGACACGCAAATCGAAGTCGTCGTCCCCGTGGAAAAATTCCGGCACATCGGCGCCGAATACGCCAAGCTGTACCCGCATTGAGCCGTCGTACAGTTGATGGGCTATATGCGCCGAGAATCCGTTTACCGCATAGGCGAACGGATCGGCTTCCAGCTCCCATTGCGCCGCAGCCGGCGCGGCAAGCAGGCTGGCGGTGACTACTGTGAGGGCTTGTTGCGATAATCTCTTTAACATAATGTCCTCTATCGTTCCGGTTCGTAACGCGGGGAGCGCTGCCGCTATTTAGCTTGAAGAAGAACCGGAAAAGTAATTTGGCCCGCAGTCTTCAGCGACTATCGAGCGTTGGCTCGAACCCTGCTGGAGCAGGGAAGGTCAGCACGCAGTGAGAGTAGCGACGGTAAGGCGTTCCAGGAATGACTCGTATCGACAAAAGTACTGACCTTTCTCGCCACGTTGGCAACACGACCCGCCGATCGCCCGTGTCCTTGTCCGTCCGAGCAGTGGCACCGCTGCTTACTTACCTCGGCGAGAAGGGGTACGACACCGAGGATCTTATGCGTTCTACGGGTACCGACCCGAACAGCGTCGCGCTGGGGGATCCGGAGGCGCGTATTCCTCACAAAACGGCTATTGCGCTCTGGGAGACGGCCGCCCAATGGGTGAACGACCCCGATATCGGTTTACACGTTGCGGAGGGTGTCGGCGCGGGGGCATTCGGCGTATTGGAGTATGCGCTGGCCACCAGTGCTACGTTAGGCGAAGGTATTCAACGCCTTATCCGCTACAATCGCGTACTGCACGATGCTGCGAGGATAGACCTTCAGGAGCAGGAGGATCAGGCTGTCCTTAGCCATTGGCTACCGTTGCCGGGAGGCGCGCCGCGGCCGGTATCCGATTTTGTCGTAACGGTATGGTTGACCGGGTTTCGGCGCCTAACAGGCGTTAACTGGACTCCGTTAGAAGTCCGCTTTCCTCACTCGGAACCGGCGGATCTATCCGAATACCGTCGCGTGTTCGATGCGCCGCTTCGGTTTGACCGCGAACGTAGCGAGTTGGTGATTCCTCGGTCGCTACTAACGGCGCCCGTACCCACCGCAGACCCTGCCCTACAACAGATCGTCGAGGCGCAGGTTGCCTCTTTGCTGGAGCGCCTGCCGGCTGGCGAGACCTATACCGATAAGATACAGCGAGAGCTTGCTAACGAGCATACGGGCTTTCGGCCAAGTTTGAATAAGATCGCGACAAGGCTGCATGTTACCCCGCGTACGCTGCATCGAAGGTTGGCAGAGGAAGGGACCAGTTTTCGGGTGGTTGTGCATACCGTTCGGCGCGAATTGGCTGAGCGCTATCTGCAAGAGGGGCGGCTGACGGTTGCGGAAATTGCGTTTTTGCTGGGCTATTCGGAAGCCAGTGCGTTCCATCGTGCTTTCAAGCGCTGGACCGGCTACTCGCCGTTAGATTTTCGCAGTCGTAAACAGTCAAGTGCAGGGGCCGGTTTGTCCTTGCGGAAGTGACCATTTAGATGGGCATTAGAGCCTTTAAGTATTAACGTTGTATGATGTTTGGCAATCGAAGCGACAGCAGGAACAAAGAAAATGAATATCGATAATGCAGGGAAGGACCAGGGGATGTGCCCGTCTTGCGAGAAAGTTCCGGTGAGAGAGGGCGAGGAATTGTGCGTCGATTGTGGGGCGGCGCTTGATGAGCTGAAAGCGAATATGCCTAAGCCTTGGCTCCCTTTGGTTCTTGCTGTTGGAATGGCCGTCCTTGCGATCGTGAAACTGCTGTCCTTCTAGTATGCCTTTAGCATCCCGTTCGGCTTCGGCCTCCAGTTGCGCGGTGGTGCTTGCTCGGTCGTCGATGTATCCCCATTTGGCCTATGCCGCCGCCAGTGTGGCGGTGTGAATGGAGGATATGGCTCCTATGATGATTGCGAGATGGACGATCGAAGCCCGTTTTGGCTATAAGCCACAGGTTATCGAATCGATGAAGAAATGGAGCGACGAGGTAGGCCGCGAGATAGGGTGGCCGCCGGATCGTATGCGGGTCTATACCGGTTCGCTCGGGGCGCCGGAGTCGACGGTGCAGTCGGAAATCGAGATCGATAGCCTAGAGGAGCTTGACGAGGCCTGGGGTAAGCTTGCGACGCTGGAGTCGCATAAACAGTGGAGTAAGGATTTAGAGCCTTACGTCGTCTCGGGAACTCCGCACTGGGAGGTGCTGCGGGTTGTAGAGTAAGGGGTGTGCTAACGGCGATTGGCAAGCATGCGCCACGGCTATCCTAGTAGGCTAGAGCTTGCCCCTCGCCGTAGCGAGGGGCAAGTATTCATACGAGGCTCAGCGCTGCTGGGCTTCGTTAATCCGTAAGTCACGGCCGCCGAGGTTGGTGCCGTTCAGAGCGTTAATGGCTCGCTCGGCGCTCTCGCCGTTCATCTTGACGAAGGCGAAGCCGCGCGGACGGCCGGTTTCGCGATCGGTAATCAAGCGGACCTCGTCAACGTCTCCATAGGCGCCGAACAGGTCGCGTACTTCGTTTTCGGTGGCGGTGAAGGGGAGGTTACCGACGTAAATGGATTTCATAGTCAAATCTACTCTCAAAGTTTGCAATCGCAGGCTATATAAGCCAGCGCTGCCGTATGATTAATCGATTGGCGCGATCAAAAGGGAGGTCGTGCATGACATTCCCAGCGTGAAGGGCGCTCGGGTAGTCCTAATCAGTCGTTCTTGGAGATCCGGGAAGGCGAGGCAGAGCCTCGTAATCGACGGGAAATCGGCAGAGGAAAGCTAGTAACTGGCACTTAGACTACAGGCAGTGTGCGCGTAGTGCAAGTAAAAATAATCAGAAGGTTAATGAAGTAACGAACGAATGACTCATCCTCGGCCTAGCGTTCGTCCTCGCTCTTTCGCTTGCCAAGGTAAATGCCCGGTGAGTTCGATTTCCAAGGCAAAGCTTAAGAACGTGCGGATGAGCACGATAATGGCGAGCACGCCTACCGAGGTAAAGGTTAGCTCTATGGCCACGGTATGGATAATGTCCGCTGCAATGAGGAACTCCAGACCGAGCAAGATGCCGCGCCCTAGGCGAATCCGGACGGTGAGAAAGGTAGGTTCCTCGCCGCTTTTTCGGAACACGCTTAGCACCGCCAACCATAGGGCGTACAGAGACATTACCAAAATAACGCCGATGCCGATCAGTTCTATAGCTGCCGCGCACCAGGCGGCGATGGGTTCAACGATGTCGGACATGCTCGACTCCTCTCTATGCGGTGCCCTATGAGGGCGGGGGCGGGATTTGAGGGATACCGAGGGATGTTCGTTCGGATTTCGGGTTAATTAGAGGCTTAATAAAGGCTTATGGTGCTTTGGCGGGAGGTGATATTCGACGGCCTGAGCCTAGTCGCTATTGCCTGTAGCGATGCATAACGGCCTGTTTCGCCCTCCTGGGCGAGTCCCTTTTGGCTCAGACCCTCCCTGGTCTTCGGCCTTCGGCTCGCTTAGCGCACCTCATCCGCTCCCGGCGAATGAGTCTTTGCGTCGCCAAAGAAAAGGAACCAAAAGAAAGGCGACCCGGAGGCGCTGCCCCGCTGCGCGGGGTTCCCTGCGCTTCTCGGGGCTTTCGGGGTTCGCCCGACAGGCCTTTGTCGCTGCGCTATCCTGCTC
>NZ_NFZV01000028.1 GCF_003399765.1 Alkalilimnicola ehrlichii
CTAAGGGTGGCGCGGTTTCCGCCGGGCTTTCATGATTCGGGATGGGGTGATTGCCTCTGCTGCCCGTGTGAGTTACGAAAGCCGTCGCAATTCCGTCGCGAACTCAAGCGATTCTTTGGCCGGCCACCTGGTGAGGAAGTGCGTGAAATGAAAAACACCCTGGAGCTGCTACCGTCTACTCCAGGGGCGGGGTTGGCTCAGTCATACTGACTCGGATTCGGCTCTCGCCCTGACATTCACGACACCGTGGTAGAAACGGTATAAGCAATCAGAAGCTGCGACGCAAAGTACAATGGCAAACCCCACAAACGGTTGACGAAACCCGGCGCCAGGAAGCGATTTCTGGCTACCGCTAGATCCGATGCGGCGAATCCCAAAGCGCCGACCGCCAACGCCCAATGCGCCCCGCCGGCCACCGCCGCGACGGCCATGACCACCATTGCCGAGATCACGGCAATGTAAGCCATGACGGGGATTCTGAGCCGGCCCTCGACCGAGGGCAGCAGCCAATGCAGTATGCCCCAGGCAACCGCGGCCATGATCGCCGCAGCGATCAAACCGGCCGGCAGGGCCAAAGGCAAAGTCGAAAACGCGATTACGTAAGCGACGTGTCCTAGCAGGAATGCGCTAATGCCGGCTAGAAACCACCGGCTCTTGCCCTTGGGAATTAGCAACACATCGCCCGTTGCACTCAAGGCCAAGCCGACCAGTACCCACTGGCCGTAATCGCTCTCCAGCGCTCCCCAACTCCATGCTGCCCAAAGAAATCCAGCAGCGGCAACGGGCTTGGAAATCCATTCCCATCCGCGTCTGCCAGTACGATCGCCAACCAACAGAAAGGCAACCGCTAGCAGGGTCAGCCACACGGGTGCTAACGAAATTTCTTCCACCGCTACTCTCCATGCCCGGTCGCCGAAAAGCCTCTGAACAATGGGCTATCCAATTAGCCGTTTGCAGTACTATAGCCCAGTGGTCCAATAATTCCGGATACTATCAACCTCCTGTGTCCCTGGTGGTAAACGCAGATTTGTTGGTTGATCTTTTGCTTTGGAGTGGTTTCGGTACCCTAGAAGCAGCTTTGACGAGGGCTCGGTAACACCACCAATTGTGCCGAGCTGATGATGCTGGGTTAGCCTCCCGTACTCAGGTGGATGGCACCGTTCCTGCGGCCCTCGAAACTAACTGTCAGTGTAGGATTGCCGGATAGTTGCTGTTGGTAGCGATTAGAGTGCTGTTCGCGAGGGAGCGAGGCCGACGGGGGTATCCCGCTAGTCGACACGCGGCGAGATTTTGCGCGTTTTCTCCGTACCGCTTACCGGCCCGGCCTCGGTGGTGCGGTTTCTGGCGAAATTTTGTGCTGCCTAGCGGGCTGCCGGAGGATGGGGTTTTGGCAGCCCGCTAGCGCAGGGGCCTTACATCGCTGCCTTGAACATGTCGATTACGTTATTCAGGGTCGCGATGCGCGGGTTGGTCAGCATACAGGCGTCTTTCATGGCGTTCTCGGCCATAACGGGTAAGTCGACCTCCTTCACGTCCAGCTCCGTGAGACCGGCAGGGATGCCGATATCTCGGGACAGTTGGCGGATGGTTTGCACGCCTTTTGCCGCCGCGTCCACATCGTTCAAGCCCTCGATATTAGCACCCATGGCCACAGCAATATCGGCATACCGCTTGGGGTTGGCGATGGTGTTGAACTCGCACACGACGGGGAGCAGGATCGCGTTGCAGACGCCATGGGGCAGGTTGTAGAAGCCGCCTAACTGGTGTGCCATGGCATGCACATAGCCCAGGCTGGCGTTATTAAAGGCCATGCCGGCGAGGTATTCGGCGTAGGCCATCTTGTCCCGCGCTTCCAGGTTGTTGCCGTTGGCGACAGCCGGGCGCAGCCATTGCGCGATCAGCTCTATGGCCTTGAGTGCGCAGGCGTCGGTGATCGGCGTGGCGATGGTGGAGACATAAGCCTCAATGGCGTGCGTCAGGGCATCCATGCCGGTTGCGGCGGTCAGTGCGGCCGGCTTGCCCACCATCAGTAGCGGGTCGTTGATGGCGATGTTGGGAGTGCAGCGCCAGTCGACGATAGCCATTTTCACTTTGGTGTCGGTGTTGGTGATGATGCAGAATCGGGTCATCTCGCTGGCGGTGCCGGCGGTGGTGTTGATGGCGATGAACGGCGGCATGGGGCGGCTGGATTGGTTGACCCCTTCCAGGTCGCGGATGTGGCATTCGTTGGTCGCCACCATCCCGATCCCCTTGGCACAGTCGTGGGCGCTACCGCCGCCCAGGGAGATAATGGAGTCACAGGAATTGTCCCGATAGACCGTCAAGCCGTCATGTACGTTCTTGTCGGTAGGGTTGGGCTCGGCGCCGTCGAATATCACCACTTCGACGTCTGCCTCTTCCACCTGTTGTTTAATCCGTTCGGCCATGCCGCTAGCGGCAATCCCCTTGTCGGTTACCAGCAGCGCCTTCCGGGCGCCGAGCTGCTTGACCTGCTCGCCCGCCTCCTTCGATGAACCCAGGCCCATTAGGGAAACGGTGGGAATGTAAAAACCAAAGGTTTGATCTGCTAATGCCATGAGTTCGTTCTCCTCATTGATCATTCTAGTTTTGTCGCCTTGGCGGCCCGCGCACGGCCAAGCCTTGGTAAGGGGGATAGGGCAAAAACGATGCCAGCTGCCATGGCCAACCTGCGAAATGCTCGCAGACCCATGATTGCATTGTGTTCGCCACGGCCAAAGCCCGACTCCGGCCGTATCGGTGCCGGCAGCGGCTGCAACGTTCTGGCTCGAATAGCACCATTTTGGCACACCCCGCCTGTAACGAACTGGCTCACATGACGAACGGCATGGCATGCGTCGATAAGATCGGATAACTTGCTAGGATCACGGAGGCAATATGAACATCAGCAAGTTTGTTTCGCCGGAAATCATCTTCGGCCGAGGCTCTCTGAGCCAGATTGGCGAAAGTGCGGCGCGGCTAGGTGCATCCCGTGTCTTTCTGGTCAGCGACCCTGGTGTGATCGCCGCCGGCTGGGTTGATCGGGCCTTGCATTACTTGAACGCCGCTGGCCTGGCGACCGAAACCTTCTCGGCTATTACTACCAATCCCAAGGACATCGAGGTCACGGAGGGGGTTGAACGCTACCTAGCTTCCGGGTGCGATGCTCTGGTGGCCGTTGGCGGCGGCAGCCCCACGGACGTTGCCAAGGCCGTCGCCATCCTTGCCAGCAACGGCGGCAGGCTTACGGACTACGAGGGGATCAACAAGATCACTCGTCCGCTGCCGCCTATGGTTATTGCACCGACGACGGCGGGGGCCGGTTCTGAAGTGAGTCAGTTTACCGTCGTTGTCGACACGCGACGTAAGCTGAAGATGTCCATCATTTCCAGGTCCTTGGTGCCCGATATCGCCATCGTCGATCCAGAGTTGTTGCAGACCAAGGATCCCCAGCTTGCCGCCGCTACCGGCATTGACGTGCTGACGCACGGTATCGAGTCCTACGTTTCTCTGGCAGCGACCCCGCTGACCGACATCCATGCGCTGCAGGCGATCCGCCTATGCGCGCAGAATCTGCGACGGGTGGTCGTCAACCGCAGCGACATGGAGGCCAACACTCATATGGCCATGGCGAGCATGAGCGCCGGGCTTGCGTTCTCGAATGCAATTCTCGGTGCCACCCACGCTATGACGCACCAGGTAGACGGCCTGCTCCTCGATCAGCATCATGGGGAAACCAACGCCTCGATCCTGCCTCACGTGATGGCGTTTAACATGGCTGCCTGCCCGCAGCGCTTCCGGGAGGTCGCCGCTGCGCTGGGCGAGGAGGTGTCCGGTCTGAGTGCCGAGGAGGCTGCCCTGTTGGCCATTGCAGCAACCCGGCGACTGATCGCAGACATCGGCCTGGACTTGGGGCTGGCGGAGCTGGGCCTGCGGAGTACGGATATTCCGCTTTTGAGCCGCAATGCAATGAAAGACGCCTGCCTGGTGACCAACCCGCGCGACGCCACGCTGGCTGAAATCGAGGATCTGTTCCGGCAAGCTATGTAGGGTCCACCGAGCGGGCGAATACCGTTGACTGGGAAATAAGGGTGAATAGCAAAGAAAAATTGCTGGAGCAGCTGACAGGCGTCGATTCCTCCAAACTCAACTATTACGTCGAGCTGAAGCAGCGCAACCAGGAGGTGCTCAAGCAGAACAGCCGGCTGGAGATTCTGCAGCAGCTGACCCGCGACCTCAATATCGATATGTCTTTCGAGGACATCGTGGAGCGTGCCTTCAGACGCTTGCCCGCCGCTCTTCCCTGCGACTTTCTTGGTCTGGCGAATCTGAGTGGCGAAACCCTGACCCTGACGTCGGTGGCGCCCAAGGACTTTCCCGTCAGCTACCGGATTGCCAGCGACTCCCTGCTCTGGTCCGTGCTGACCGCCGGCAAGGCCACCACCTGCGATCCGTGCCGCGATCCCGCGTTCGCCACCCCACATGCTCCGGATAGTTCCTGCCTGCTGCGCTCGCTGGCAGTCGCCCCTTTGTCCGAGCGGGGCAACCTAACCGGCCTGCTCCTGCTGGGCAGCCGGCAAGCAGGGGCCTATACCCCCGCCGAGCTCAACTTCGTGCAGCACCTGGCCGACCAGTTGGCCATCAGCATGCAGAACGCGCGTCTCTACGAGCAGGTATCCCGTGCTCAGAAGCAGTGGGAGGCGACGTTCAAGGCGGTAACCGATCCGATCTTCCTGATCGACACCGATTATCACGTCTTGCAGCATAACGACCGGTTGCCGGTGGAACTTAGCGATGTTTGGCGCGAGGCGCTGGCGGAGCGTTGCTTTGCCCGGCTGCACGGCGGCGGCGACTGCCCGCTGCAGGCGCTCAAGCGTCATGGTCAACCGCTGTGCAGGCGTTGGCAAACCGACTCCGGGCGTCTGCTGGACCTGTATTACTACCCGGTGCTCGACCGGGAGGGGCAGTTGAACGCGGCCACCATCCTCATGAAAGACGTAACCGAGAGGACTAAGCTACAAGCGCAACTGGTGCAGTCGGCCAAACTGGCGGCCCTGGGCGAGATGGCCGCCGGGGTAGCCCACGAGCTGAACAGCCCCATGACGGTGATCCTAGGAACGGCTCAGCTTCTGGCTCGGGAGCTCGCGCCGGAAGAGGCCGAGCCGCTGGAGGATATCGTCAACTGTAGCCGGCGCTGCAAGGAAATCGTCCAGAATCTGCTCACCTTTTCCCGCCAGGACCGACAACCGGCGGTGGCGATAGATCTCAACGCCGAAGTGGCGCGAGTTCTGAGCCTGATCCGCTATCAGATCAACCGCAGCCAGATCCGCATCGTCGAGCGTTTGCAGCCCGGGTTGCCGACGGTTACTGCCAACGGCTCCCAGATCCAGCAGGTTCTGACCAATCTGCTGGTGAACGCCCGCGACGCGTTGGCCTCGGTCACGCGTGAGGAGAAGTGTATTGAGGTCAGCACAGTCTTGCGAGGCGAGGGCGCTGCAAGTAGCGTGGTGCTCAGCGTGCTGGACAACGGCTGCGGCATTGCCAGCGAAGAGCTGACGAAGATTTTCGCCCCGTTCTACACCAGCAAGGAGGCCGCGAAGGGAACCGGGTTGGGCCTGTCGGTCAGCCTTGGTATCGCTGAGTCCCACGGCGGCACCTTGGAAGTGGAAAGCCGGCTGGGGCGAGGTAGCCGCTTTTCCCTGATCCTGCCGCTGACCGCCGAGGTAGCACCGCGGCGAGACGAGGACAGCCGCCCATGAGCAATGCAGCGCAGCAAGTACTGGTCGTCGACGACGAACCGGAAGTATGCACCTTCTTTCGCCGCCTGCTGTCGCGCAACGGTTACGACGTGACAACGGCGCTCAACCAGATCGAGGCCGAGGAAGCCCTGGAACGCGGCGCTTTCAGCGCTGCCCTAGTCGATCTGAAGCTGCCCGATACCGACGGCATCACCCTGCTGCGCCTGATCAAGGCCCGCCAACCCGATTGCGAAGTGATCCTCATGACGGGTTATAGCACGGTGCGTACCGCCGTCCAGGCGGTCCGGCTGGGCGCCTATGAGTACCTGGAGAAGCCCTTCGACGACATTGGCGAGATCGAAGCACTGGTTGCCAAGGCCGTCCGCCAGACGCAACGCCAGGGTCAGGCGCCCGGCGCCGAGGAGGAATGGGCCGAGGTGGCGCGCTCGGTGGGCTTTCAGGTCGGCGGCGCGCCGGTCATGCGGCGGTTGGCCTCTCTCGCCTACAAGGTCGCCGATAAGAAGATCAACGTACTGATCCAGGGCCAGACCGGGACCGGCAAGGAAGTGCTAGCCCGCTTTGTACACGCCGCCTCCAATCGCAGCGGGCAACCCTTTATTTCGGTGAACTGCGGCGCCTTGCCGGAAACACTGATGGAAAGCGAGCTGTTCGGCCACGAAAAAGGCGCCTTCACCGGCGCCGGACAGGCACGTCGGGGCATCTTCGAATTGGCCGATGGCGGCACCCTGTTTCTGGACGAGATAGGCGATGCCAGCCCGCAGATACAGGTCAAGCTATTACGCGCGCTGGAAACCGGCGAGTTTATCCGGGTCGGGGGCGAGCGGTCGGTGCGCACTGACGTGCGGGTGATCGCCGCTACCAACGTGGACCTTGAAGAAGCCGTCAAAGAGAAAAGCTTTCGCGAGGATCTCTACTACCGGCTCAACGTCGTTCGCCTGGAAATTCCTCCGCTGAGTTCGCGCACGGAAGACATCCCGCAGCTGGGGGAACATTTCCTGCGCCAGTACAACCCCGAGCTGCGCTTCTCCGAAGCTGCCCTGCGGGTTCTGCAGGGCAGCTCATGGCCCGGTAACATCCGCGAGTTGGCGAACGTTATTCGCCGGGCGGCGGTCCTTTGCCCGGATACCACCATTCTGCCAGAGCACCTGGGGCAGCGGCCGCTGGCGCCATCGGGTGCGAGCGGCGAAACGCTAAGTGAGGCCACGGCCGGCAGCGGGTCGGATGCCTCCGCGTGCGATGTCTGGACACGCTACGCGCAGGAAGGGGCGCTGGAGGAAATGAGCGTCGGCGAGCTTAATCAACTGCTGCACGCCCTGCGTGGGTTTGAGACCCGCCTGCTCGAAACCCTGCGGAGCAAGAACGCCGTGCCGCCCGCGCAGGCGAGCCTGAAGGAGCGCGAGGCCGATAATATCCGCCATGCCCTGGAGGCGCATCACTGGAACATCACCCAGGCCGCTAAGGCGCTGGGCATCGCGCGCAACACGCTGCACCGGAAAATCAATAAAATGAAGCTACGCGCATCTCGTTAATCGCGAGACCTGATCGGCCGCTGGCCGGGAATAACAAAAGTTGAAGCAAGGCGGCGAAGACGACTTGGAAGTGGGTTTTCTACAGTCTCGTTATATATCAAAAAAGGAGTGAATTGTGCTCGTGGAGTTGCCCGCAAAATTACCCATTAAACTGGCAAAAGCCGACCGCGAACTCGTGGTGAAAGAGTTATGCGATATCGGTTACACGACGCCCGAGCAATGCAAAAGCTCCTTGTTGCTCGAGTATCATAGATTGAGAGCGTTTTATGCAGAGGAAGAGGGTAGGCGAGGGCGCCCTCCAATGCAGGCGCGTGATTTTTTCGTTCACTTTCAAGCTCGCGGTTTTTTATGTTTTGGTTACATTTATGCACTGATTAAGAACGATCCGAAAATCTTGCTCGATACCATTTATTCTTATAACCGATATAATCAGGTTGTTTATTGGGATACGGGTTATGACCATGGCGGATTCGCCTGGAAAGTATTAATCGGGTACGCGGGAAACGACGATACTTACATCGACTTCATGCTGCCACGGTCTTTGCCCCTAAGCGACGGGCGAGTCGTTTGCCATATCGCGACGGACTGCATACTTGCGCTACGTAACCCTGAGTTACGCGACCGTGCAATTGATTCGGCGGAACGCTTTTTAGGGAACAAGCGAACTAATAATGACCGTGCCACCGTCAGTACGCTGCTCAGCGTGCTAAAAGACGATGGTGCAGCTTTTTCAGAAGGGCTACAGAAAGCGGTGGCGACCCACCGGCAAGCGAAAGGCAGCTACCAGCGTGGCATTGGAAAGCTTATGCCTTTGTTTGGCTATGGCATGTTGGCAGTTGCACAGCGCTACCTGTCGGCCGCTGAGTACGCGCGGGTGGATCAACCCAAACACGCGCTGTGGTGGCCGGATTTTGTTGCCTACAATGAAGCGCAAGGCTATCGGCCCGGCCAGCACTTAATAGAGTTTGCCGGCGAGCTTAGTTTTATGAATGATGCCGAAGCAATGATGGAAGTCAAACATGAGTCGGCAGCCGAGATGCGGGCCGAGGCCAGACGAGCCTATTATGCCTCGCTAAAGAATAGTTCATAAAGAAACATAATAAGGTAAGGCGGCGGCTGCAAGAAACCGCCGCCGCACGCAGCGTGTGCGCCGAGTATGGAATGACGGGCGCGCGCGAGCGGCCGATCGCCTTTCGCTTTGCCGGGTTAGCTCCTCCGTTGCTAGAACCGGTTTTCCGCTCTGGACGGTTTTTGCACGGGCTCGATGCGGGTCCGGCACTCCTATCGCTTGGCTCAAGCGCTGACGACGCTTGTCTGCTACTGACATGATTGGGTCAGCACCATCTTTATACTCTGCGTAAATTGTCAGCCTCGAAGGGGACGGTATGGAGTTCAGAGATAAAGTCGCTTTGGTAACGGGTGCCGGCACTGGCAACGGAGAGGCAATTGCGGAAAGGCTCTGCGCGGGCGGGGCGGCGGTTGCACTGGTTAGTCGTCGCCTTGAGCAGGTGGAATCGGTTGGCAGAAGAATTGACCCGAAGGGCGAGCGGACATTGGCTCTTGAGGCCGACGTGCGTGATCCCGTAGCCCTGGAAGCCGCAGTGACGCAAACCGTTAAGCGATTCGGAAAGCTCGATTTGGCGGTGAACAATGCCGGTGTCACTGGCCCGGCCGGCGTGCCGGTCCAGGACGTGGCAGCAGAGATATGGCGCGAGGTCATCGAGACGGACCTAACCGGTATCTTCTTTTCCATGAAGTATGAGATACCTGCCATGCTTGCTAACGGCGCTGGCGCGATCGTGAATATCTCATCTGCCAACGGTCTAGTCGGCTTACCGGGCATGGCGGCATACACCGCGGCTAAGCATGGGGTCATCGGCTTGACTCGCTCGGCGGCCCTAGAGTTGGCTGCGTCGAATGTCCGCGTATGCGCCGTCGCCCCAGGTTATGTCGCTACCCCGCGGATAATGGATGCGGGTAAAGAGGTCACGGACTGGATGGCTAGCGTACATCCCATGCAGCGGCTTGCCACACGACAAGAAGTTGCTGATTTGGTCGCCTATCTATTAAGCGATCGAGCGGCCTTCATTACCGGGAGCGTTCATTCTATCGACGGCGGCTATACGGCACAGTAACCCATTCGTTGCACGCATCGGCCAAGACAAATCAGAGGCGTTTATGGACTACCAGGTGGCAGCGCCGCCCCAACACTTAAAGGGCTTTGTCCACTCCTTCTGGATGTATCAAGAGAACACGGAGCAGGAAACCCCGGCCGTTGCGTTTCGTATTATTCCGGATGGCCGCCCCGGAATCATAATCGATTGCTCGGATCGGGGAGCGATCCATCGCGACGCCGACGGAACCCGCTTGCCGGACGCTTTCATCTATGGTCAATCTACACGCTCTCTAAACAACTACTCGCAGGGCCGCATAAACACCTTCGGCGTTTGCTTATCGCCGCTTGCTCTGCCTGCTCTTCTCGCAGCACCCGCAGCGGAATTGACCGACCGCCAGATCGACCTAAAGCTTGTTCAACCCGGCATAGCGGAACAAGTACGCTGTGCACCGAACTTTAACAAGCGCATGGAGATCGTCTCGAGCTACTTAAGTCGCCGTTTGTGCTTTGGCGGGGTGAGAGCCGAGCTGATGGCGTTGGTATCGCAGATTCTTGCAGAGCGCGGCCGGTTAGCCCTCTCCTTGGAGTACCGGCGCTTTCATGTTTCCGAGCGGCAACTGGTTCGCAGGTTCATACATCAGGTTGGGTTAACGCCGAAGCACTTTGCTCGGATCGTCAGGTTCCAAGCGGCCTTGGATAGGCTTCGCAATGGCTCGTACACCCTGCTTTCCGACATCGCATTCGATCTTTCCTATTCGGACCAATCTCACTTCATCCGGGACTTCAAGCGGTTCTGCGGTCTCACGCCGGCCGAATACGCTGTGCGTTGCCGAGAAGTGATACAAAACTACCCGAAGCTGCTTTAGCTTGTCGTTTTTGTTCTATTGCTCATCGTAGCCGCCTGTTAGCTTGACCGGCAACTAAGGCGTCGAACAGGAGAGGCGGCTATGATTGGCATAACGGGCGCAAGCGGAAAGCTTGGCAAGGCGACTATCCACCACCTTCTACGGCGTGTACCTCCGGAGAGCGTCGTTGCCATCGTACGCGATCCCGGCCGGCTCGGAGCGCTGGCAGAGAGCGGGATACACGTCCGCGTAGCCGATTATGACGATAAGGCCTCGCTCGCCAAGGCATTGCCGTCGGTCAAAACGCTGCTGCAGATTTCGGCAACGGCGCCCGGCGAGGAGGGCATGCTGCAAGAGCAGGCGGTGGTGGAGGCGGCCGTTTCGAACGGTGTCCGTCGTATCCTTTATACAAGCTCGCTGCTTGCCCGCCCGGATGCCCGTTTCATGGGAACATGCCAAGCCGCGCATACCGAGGCGGCGATTATAAAGTCCGGTCTCGAGTACACCTTCTTCAGAAATAGCCTTTATCTTGAGCTGATACCGGAGCTGGCCGGAGATGCTGATCGTACGGGTGTTCTTCAGTATCCGGCGGGCGATGGCAAGGTCAGCTTCGTATCCAGGCAGGACATCGCCGAGGCGATGGCAATATGCTTGCTCCAGCCCATAAGTGGCCGCCGCGTGCTTGAGATCACCGGCTCGCAGGCCGTTGGGTTTGCGGAAGTCGCGGCCGCCATGTCGAGCAACAGAGGCGTCGTTTTTGCCGACATGGATTCCAATGCCTACCGAGCTATGATTGCCGAGCGGTGGATTCCGGATGCCGTGATTGACTTCCTCGTGAGCATGGCGGAAGCGGTTCGGGCTGGCGAATTTGCCCTAGTCGACGGCACATTGGAATCTTTGCTTGGAAGACCGCTGGTAAGCCTGGATGATTACTTGCGTATGGCATAGCGATAGCGCCGGTGGCCGACGAGCCCTTTCGATTTGCCGGTTTCTGGCTAGGCGCGGCCCGCCGGCCACAATGGCCCTGTTGCCTTTGGCCAGGGCAGGCGCGCGTTCGCCGGTGTAGGTTTATTTTATGAAAACGCGGCAGTGCTCAAGTACCACGGTATTGAGCAGCCTACCTTGTAGGGTGGTAGCGCCTAATATATTGCGCTGAGTGTAGTCGCGGAAGCCGTTATCCGAGGCTCGGATCAGCGCGAGAATATATCGATCTATCTCTTCCTCGGAGGCTGTTTCGAGGTTCGGCTGAGGAAGGTCCAGTTCCAGATCTTGTACGTCGTCCCGGGTGCATAGTACTTCCCCAAACAGGCCGTGCTCGGCGCGATGGGCGCTCATTAGATAGAAGCCGTGGTCGTAGCCGCGCTGTTGGGCACGCTTAATGAAACTGAAATCGAGTAATCCCGTCACTTCCACGACGTTGCCCCAGAGTTCGTTGTCGCCGTCGTCGCTGCTGACCAGGATTTCGTGGATGGTCGGGTGTGGAAAGCGGCCCTCCGCATGAACCGTCTTATTGCCATGAATCCAACGTTTCTCGAATAGCAATTGCTTGGCGTCATCCGCAATGGTCAACGGTGTGGGCGGTCGGGTATCGGTAAGTTCCGCGAGCTGCCGGTGTACCTCGGTGTCGCCGGCGTAGTTAGCCAGGAACTGATAATAATCCTTGAGCGAAAGGCGTACTTGGCTGTCGTCGCGGATGCGTTGTTCCAAGGCTAGACGGCCTTGGTCCCGCACTCGGTTCCTTGCCTCGTTGTTTGCCGCCGCTTGCCAGGCACCCGCGAACTCGCCTTCGACCGCTTGCATGTGCTCATAGATGCGCGCCACCTGCTCGATGGCGTCCGGCTCTTGCCAGCCCCCGGACTCGGGCATTAACGGGGCCGATAAGGCTCGCAGGTCCGCTTTGCCGAAGACCGCGAGGAGTTCGTAACCGCCGGCGTTCGGCTTAAATAAGGCCATTTCGCCTTCCAATATGCGCAAGTCGGTGGCGTACTGTAGATTGACGTTATGCCCGATAAGTAGGCGGTTGCCTCGTGTTGGCGGTGTCGATAGCAGGGTGCGAAGTTCTTGAGTGACACGTTCGCTGAGCTGATGCCCGCCTATTGCCGGCTGATTGAAGAGGGCGCTATCCCGCTCTATAGCGCGGTGTTCGGGGAAGGCGAGCTCAGCGGTTTCCCGGTTGCGGCAGAAGCTACTGGTGTAGACCGTGCCGACCGCAAATTGCAAGGCGTGGAGTAGTTGCCCTATTTCCTCGGCTTGTTTCCTGCCTCGCTCCGATAGATTGCGTTGCCGGCTGCACTCCCTCATCGTGGCGGGTTCGGGTAGCTCGTCGACGATATTAAGTAAGCTGATGCCTCGGTCGTTTTGATCGCGTTCGGTGTGGGCGTGTCGCAAATAGAGCACCAAACCGGTTTGCTGTAGGAGCGAAGTATCAAGGCGAACCTCGGCGCTAACGGGCGCTACTGCCAGCGTGAGCGTCAGAAAAACAAGAGCGATTTGTATCAGCCGCATGGATTCCTCGGATGGAGCGAGTCCCGCAGCCTCAAAGCGGCTGCGGGAGGTTTAAGGAAATAGGGATGGGTTTTCTTAATCCGGCCGCAAGCTAAAAGTGCAGAGTGCTGCTCAGCCAGTACTGCCGGCCAAGCTCGAACGGCGAGTACTGGTCTTCCGGCGCTTGGCGGTTGTTGAATAGGCTGAGCACTTCGGCATCGATCTGTAAGTTGATGCGCTCGCCGAGCGGAGGCCGCCAGGAAACGGCAAGATCGACGGTCGCGACGTCGTTGACGCGTTCCTCTGTGAATACGTCGAGCCCGGTTTCGGGGTCGGCCCCCCACTGACTCACCACGCGGTCGTAACCGGCAACATACTGGAGCACGACGCTGCCGTGCAGATGCAGACTCGGCCAGCGGTGGAGGTAAGCTAAGTTAGCTTCCCAGGGGCGGTTATAGTCCTGGCGCGGCAGTTCGGAGCGATGGATCACGTCGCCGTCGAACACGACGTTCTCGGTTTGCTCGCCGAAGTTGGGGTCGTAGCTGACATCGCCGCTGCGCGTGTCTTGCCAGGTAACGTTGGCCAGAACCGAACGGTTGCCCCAATGTCCGCGCCAGTTCAGACGTACCGATTGGTAGTCGGTTTGACCGTTATTGGTGATTGGGCTGTCCAGACGGTTGTCTTCGCCGATGGAGTCGTCGCGGAGGAATTCGTCGCGATAGCGTCGCGCGACGTACTGGAGGTCGATAAGGCCTGCCCGACCAAGGCGCTGCTCGACCCCGAGCGTGTACTCATCGGAGTAAGGTGTGCGCAAGTTACTGTCGAAACGAAAGTTGGGGAAGGCCTCGCCGGTTCGCGTCCATTCGCCCGGCGTCCCGTTTTCCAGCTCCCGCTCTTCATTATAGATGGGGTTGCGGCCTTCCCGGAGTTTAAAGCCGAGAAAGCTGCGGCCGTAGTAGCGCGCTGCGCCGGCTTTGAGCGTGGTGCGGCGATCGCCAAAGAGGTCGTAGCGCCCGTATAGGCGAGGCGCGAAGTCGTGGTTATCGAGCAGCCCGTTGTAGTCATAACGCAAACCGGCACGAAGTAACCACCGGCCAACGGCTATCTCGTCTTCAAGGAACAGCGCCACGTGCGCTTGCGAAGCGGTGGTGCTGCTGTCCGGCGTGAAAGTGCGTCCTTCTATGAATTGTTCGCCCTCGATACAGGCCGGGTCGTTCGCCGCGCATGCGTCGGGAATATCGCCCGAGCCAACGCTGCTGCGACTGGAGCGGGTGTAGTTGACGGATTCTTCGACGTCGAATCGCGCCTGTGTATAGCCGAGTTCGCTGCCGATGGTTAAGGCGTGATGGGTGTTGCCCCACTCTATGGGGTTCAAGGTGAACGCGCTATGGGATTCGATGCCCTGCTCGTACTTGTCGATGTTGCCGAAGCCGCCTTCCGTACAGAAGCTTCCGGCGGTGCAGTCTGCCTTGCTGTCGACGGCCGCCCAGTTGAAGCGGTTGGAGTCGGAGCGGCGCCTGTTCTCGGAGCGATGAACGCCCACCCGTAACTCTAGTACGCCTTCCGTTGTCGGTAACGTGAGGCGACTGTTGAGCCCGGTACTGATGTTCTGATGGTGCAGTGTGACGTCCGAAGGGTCGTAGTTGTTGGGGGCGGCAAAGTCGGTCGCCTCATACGGCGCGTGTATGGTCGAGAGTTCCAGTAGGCCGTTGTTCGCGAGATCGTACTCGAGCTTGCCGAACAGGCTATCGCTTTGGTTCCGCTCGGTCGCGGTGCGACCGTCTTCCTGGTTGGACGCATAGTCGACGCGCGACTCAAGCCGGCTTAAGGAGATCAGACCGCGCGCGTTATCGCTAAGCGGGCCGGAGTAGAGAAAACTCCCTTCCCACTTGCTGAAACTCGGCTCGTTGGCCGCGGGGCCGGCTTGATTACGGGAAAACTCCGACCAGTCCGGGCGTTGCCCCCCAAAACTAATACGGCCGGTCGGCTCGGCCGCCGCCGGAATCGTTTCCGCGTCCACCACACCGCCGCTAAAGCCGCCCTCGGTGACGCGAATGTTGCTGTCGCGGACAGTGACCGAGTCGATCAGGTGGCTTGGCAGAAATTGCCTGTTTTGGTGGCCCGGCGTGTCATACGGTACCGTCACCCGATCCCAGCCCGGGTCCAGCAGGCTGTCGTTGGCGAAGCCGTCGATTTGGAACCGGTTTTGATAAAAACGGCTACCGGAAATGGAAATCCGCTCCGGATCGATCTCGCCGGCACGATCGGCGCTACCTGCGCGCTGGCCCGTTTGAACGCCGGGCGCTAGCCGGAGCACGCGGCTAAGGCCGCCGTCGCCTCGGGGCAGTCCTTCCAGGTCCGTGCTCGAAAAAATGGTTTCTCCGTCCTTGGCGAGAAAGGGCGTGACCAATATACGCTCAAGCGGTAACGCGGTATCGTTGCCGATCTCTTCGGCCAAGGCCCCAGGGTATGGAAGCGCCAAGGAGGTTGCGGCGACCATAAAGAACCGTCTTATCATTATTCTCACCTGTTATGATATAACATATCGTTTTTCGATTATACATGGACTGTCAAGCGTTGCCTGGGGTTAGCGAAACGGTACCGAAAGCGCAACGCCGGTGTCGGTATGCCTGCCAGGGAGGCGACAGCCGGCGCCTAAGCAGATCTTCCTAGAAGGGCTAGCCCATCCGGGGCATCGTCTCTCACCCGATCAATAATCTAAGGTGTTTCTCACGCTCGATGCGCCCGGGCGGATGCCATAAAAGAAAACTCAATTAGGGAGAGCCTGATGTCAAAAGCAACCATCGCCGCGAGCGGGCTGGTGGCCGTTACGCTGGCAGCCAGCCCGGCGCTCTGGGCGGATAGCGCTGTTCCTCATCATTTTCAGGCAGGCAATACTGCTGTGGCCGCAGAGGTAAATGAGAATTTCGAGGCACTGATCGGCCACATACAGGCCCTGGAGCAGCGTATCGACGAACTGGAAAGCGAACTGAAGCAAGTTCAGAACAGCGATGCCATGGCGCTCAATGACGTCATGGCGATCATTCCCGACCCCCATGCCGCTCAGGGGCAGACGGTGCGTTTTAGCGGCGTCAATCTGCAACTGGTCAATGGCCAAGGCAGTACGGCAACCGCCAATGGGCTCGGCAACTTGATTCTTGGCTACAACGAAGCGCGGCAAGGCGAGCCAACCTGCTCGCTGGGGCGGCGCTTCAATAGCGCGGAAGCGGATGCAGAAAGCCTCTGCATCGGAGCGGGGGGAACCTGGGCGGTTAGCTTCAAGCAGGGGTCGCATAACCTAGTGGGGGGGCAAGGAAATGCCTATTCCGGGTACGGAGGCTTAGTGCTGGGGCAAAACAATGCGGCTACCGGGGCTTTCTCCGCCGTGGCTGGGGGGCGGAATAATATCGTTGCCGCGGAGCACAGCGTCATCGTGGGGGGGGCGATAATAAGATCTCGGGGAAGGCGCGGGGCACGTCCCATACTACCGGCAGCCGGGCGGTGATTGTAGGTGGCTATCACAATGCTGTGCTCGTGGGTAATCGCGTTGCAATTGTGGGGGGCAACCGTAACCGCATCGAGGCCGATACCGGCGGGGGGAGTGCGCGCGGTGCGACAGTACTGGGCGGTGCTTCCAATACAGCTTCGGAGCAGTTCAGCGTAGCGGTTGGCGGCTGGAATAATAGGGCCAGCGGCGACCACTCGGTGGTTGTCGGGGGTGGGCAACATAATGAGGCCAGTGGCCCCCGCAGCGTGGTTCTTGGCGGTGGCGGCACCCACGCCACGGATGCGCAGGAGATCGCACCCTAGCGGCCGATCGATAACACAGCCGTGGGCGCACACAAGCCCGCTCAAACGGAGTGCCCCTTCCGGCCGTGGCCATTGCCGGTCCGCCGTACCTTGCCAGGAACCGGAAGCAGGGCTCTGTACAGGCAAGTCTAAGCGGGAGGGCGTGCCCCTAGCGGCAAGAAAGCAAGGAGACGACCATGTACTTCAAATTGGCGGTTACTCTGCTGTGTCTGTTACTGCTGGTCGGCTGCGATAGAGGCGGCAGTTCCGGCGGCAATACGCCGGAAGCCGGGTCGAACTGGGACGAAATGGAATGGGACCGCGGCGAATGGCAATAACGAGCGTCCGCTTGGTTTTACACTTGATCTATCGACCAGCCGACGGCTTCGCTCAAGCCGATCTCTAACGAGATCGGCTCCAAAGCGGGTAATACTGGGCCGGCCGGTACACGCTACCGCCACTGTTCTCGCTTCACGGCTCGCCGATGACCAGCAAGGTCTGGCCCGGCGTGACCTGGCCGCCCTCGCTGCATAGCACACGCTTGACGATGCCGTCGCGGTCGGCGACTACGCTGATCTCCATCTTCATCGACTCGATAACGATGAGCGGCTGGCCCGCCGTTACCGCCGTGCCCTCTTGCAGCGGAATCTGCCAGACGCTGCCATGGACGTGACTTTCCACCGCGCTCTCCCCAGCGCCGAGCGCCACCGCATCGGCGGCCTCGGGAGCGGCATCGGCCTCGGCGATGTAGTTGGCCTGCCCGGTGGCGATCCAGCGCTGGCGCTCGGCCTCGAACGCGGCCTGCTGGGTTTGCTTGAACTCGCCGATGCTGGCGGCGTTGTCGGCGAGGAACCGGTTGTAACGCTTGAGCGAGAAGGTGGTCTCTTCGATTTCGATGTGGGCGCGGCCGCGCGGGAAGTCCTCGCGCAGGGCGAGCAGCTCCTCTTCGCTCACCTCATAGAAGCGGATTTGGTCGAAGAAGCGCAGCAGCCAGGGCTGTTGGAACTCGGGCGTGGTGTGGTAGCGGCTCCATACTTGTAGCGTGCGGCCGACGAACTGATAACCGCCCGGTCCTTCCATACCGTAGATGCACATGTACGAGCCGCCGATACCCACCGCGTTCTCCGGCGTCCAGGTGCGCGCGGGGTTGTACTTGGTGGTGACCAGGCGGTGGCGCGGGTCCACCGGCGTGGCGAGCGGCGCCGACAGGTAAACATCGCCCAGGCCCATCACCAGATAAGAGGCGTCATAGACGATACGTTTGACTTCCTCCTCGCTCTGCAAGCCGTTAATGCGGCGGATGAACTCGATATTGCGCGGGCACCAGGGGGCGTCCTTGCGCACCGACTGCATGTACTTCTCGGTGGCCAGCCGCGTTTGGCTGTCGTCCCAGGCCAGTGGCAAGTGGACGATGCGGGAGGGCACCTCGGCGTCGGACAGGTCCTTCAGCTCGGCCTCGGCCTGCTCCAGGATGTCGAGCAGCCGCGTCAGCGGCAGCCGGCGCGGCTCGTAGTGGATCTGTAGCGAGCGCACGCCCGGCGTCATCTCGACGATGCCGGCGATGCCTTGCTCGGCCAGCCACTCAAGCAGCGCCTGGACGCGGAAACGCAGGTTCAGATCGAGCACGAGGGGGCCGTACTCGACCAGCAGGTACTTATCGCCCGAGGGGCGATAAGTCACGCCCACCGGATGCTCGCCGGCGGGTTTTTCCTTCAGTACCGGAGTGACGATCTCGACCGGCTCGACGGCGGTGGCGGCCGGGGCCAGCTCGGCGACGGCGCGATCCTGCGCACGCTCAAGCCGGTTGGCGTCGGCCATGCTCACCGGCACGAAGCGCACCATATCGCCCGGGCGCAGCTGGCCGAGTTTCCACAGATCGGCGCTGACGACGGTGGCCGGGCAGACGAAGCCGCCCAGGCTCGGACCGTCGGGGCCGAGGATCACCGGCATATCGCCGGTGAAGTCGATGGTGCCGATGGCGTAGGCATTGTCGTGGATGTTGGAGGGATGTAGCCCCGCCTCGCCGCCGTCCTCGCGCGCCCACTCGGGTTTGGGGCCGATCAGGCGCACGCCGGTGCGGCTGGAGTTGTAGTGAACCTCCCAGTCGGTATCGAAGAAGGTCGCGATGTCCTGCGGCGTGAAGAAATCCGGCGCCCCGTGAGGGCCGTAGAGGGTGCGCAATTCCCAGTGGCTGCCGTAGTCGGGCACGAGCCCCGGCGCCGGCCGTGGCTCGCCGCCGAGTTGCTGCTCGCTCACGTGCAGCACATCGCCGGGGCGCAATACGCGGCCGCCGTGGCCGCCGAACTGGCCGAGGGTGAAGGTCGAGCGGCTGCCCAGATACAGCGGCGCCTCGATGCCGCCTTTTACCAATAGATAGGCGCGGGCGCCGGCGCCGTCGATGGCACCTATCTTCAGCGTCTGCCCGCGCCGCACGGGCACTGGTTGCCAGTAGGGCAGCGGCTCGCCGTCGAGGGTGGCCGGCATAGCGGCACCGGCGAGCGCAATCACGCTGTCGCAGTTGAACTTCAGGGTCGGGCCGTTGACGGTAAGCTCCAGCCCCGCGGCGCCCGCCTCGTTGCCGAGCAGACGGTTGCCGATGCGGAAGGCCAGGCTGTCCATCGGCCCGGACGGCGGCACGCCGATGTCCCAGTAACCGACACGGCCGGGCCAGTCCTGGAGGGTGGTCTGGGTGCCGGCACTGAGCACCTCGACGGTGGCGGCGCGGTAAGAAAAGCCGTTCAGGTAACGGGTGGTCTGGCGGCCGTCGGCGAACACCGAATCGCGGGTGACCTGGCGCAGATAGTCGAGGTTGGTCTCCAACCCCGCGAGGCGGGTGGCGGCCAACGCCTCGTTAAGGCGCGCGATGGCGGCCGCGCGGTTGTCAGCGTGGACGATGAGCTTGGCGATCATCGGGTCGTAGTATGGCGAGATCTCGCTGCCGCGCTCGACCCAGGTGTCGACCCGTACGCCCACGGGGAAGGCGACCTCGGTGAGGGTGCCGGTGGAAGGTTGGAAGTGCTTGCCCGGGTCCTCGGCGTAGAGGCGCACCTGGATCGAGTGCCCGTTCGGCGCCCCCGGGCGTAGGGTGTCGAGATCCGGCAGATCGCCGGCGGCGCCGCGCACCATCCACTCGACCAGATCCACGCCGGTCACCGCTTCCGTCACCCCGTGCTCGACTTGCAGCCGGGTGTTTACCTCAAGAAAGTAGAACGCGCCGCTGGCAGCGTCGAAGATGAACTCGACCGTGCCGGCGGAGCGGTAATTCACGCGCCGCCCGAGCCGCTCGGCGGTGGCTAGCAGCTCAGCGCGAACGCCGTCCGGGATGTTGGGCGCCGGGGTCTCTTCGACTACTTTTTGATTGCGCCGCTGCAGCGAGCAGTCGCGCTCGCCGAGCGCGATCACCTTGCCCGCGCCGTCGCCGAACAACTGCACCTCAATGTGCCGCGCCTGTTCGACGTATTTTTCGAGGAAGATGCCGTTATTGGAGAAGTTGTTCTGCGACAAGCGCTTGACCGAACCGTAGGCATCCTTCAGCGCCCCGGCGTCGTAGCACAGCTGCATGCCGATGCCGCCGCCGCCCGCGGTGCTCTTGAGCATGACCGGGTAGCCGATCGCCGCCGCCGCGGCAAGTGCGGCCTCCACCGAGTCGAGCAACCCGGTGCCCGGCAGCAGCGGCACGCCGCTGTGCTCGGCGAGTTCGCGCGCGGTGTGCTTGAGACCGAAATCGAGCATCTGCTCCGGCGTGGGGCCGATGAAGGCGATGCCGGCGGCCTCGCAGGCGCGGGCGAAGTCGGCATTCTCGGACAGAAAGCCGTAGCCGGGGTGGATGGCATCGGCGCCGGTGGCCTTGGCCGCCTCAAGGATGCGTTCGGCAACAAGGTAAGACTCGCTGGCAGCGGCCTCGCCGATGCAGACCGCCTCGTCGGCTTGAGCGACGTGCAGCGAGTGTTGGTCGGCTTTGGAGTAGACGGCCACCGAGCCGACGCCAAGTTTTTTAACGTGCGGATGATTCGGCAGGCGATGGCGCCGCGGTTGGCGATCAGTACCTTCTTGAACATTCGGCTGTCTCGCGAAATCGGGTGGCGGGTCGTCCCGCCGAAATACGGAGTACGCACGGGGCCGTCCCCGGCGTGGGTTCGTTTCGGGCCGCTGGGCGGCGGCCGTTCGCGGCTTGTGAGGGTGTTCGCAAAGCCCGGTTGGGTGGGCCGTGCGCATCAATCCCAGATCAGCATCTCGACCGGGGTCGGGTTGTAGGCGTTGCAGGGGTTGTTCAGCTGCGGGCAGTTGGAGACCAGCACCAGCACATCCATCTCGGCGCGCAGCTCGACGTACTTACCCGCGCCCGAGATGCCGTCCTCGAAGGTCAGCCCGCCTTCGGGGGTGAGCGGGACATTCATGAAGAAATTGATGTTGCTGGTGAGGTCGCGCTTGCTGATCCCGTAGCGATCGCACTCGCCGATGATGGAAAGAAAATTGTCGCGGCAGCTGTGCATCGATTTCTTGTCCAGCGCGTAGCGCACTTGGTTGGACTCGGCTGCGCAGGCGCCGCCCAGCGTGTCGTGGCGACCGCAGGTGTCGGCAACGATGGTGAGCATTACCCGCCCTTCGTTCGACATGAGCTTGCTGCCAGCAGTGAGGTAGACGTTGCCCTGGGCGTTGATGGTGTCGATTGCCGAGTAGCGCTCCTTCGGGTCGGCTAGGCTGAAGAACAGCGTGTCCACCGCCTGATTGCCCTCCAGGTCGAGGATGCGCAGCGTCTGGCCGGTCTTGAGTTCCTTGAGCCACGGGTCGCCGCCGAGCACGATCTCGCGGCTGACGGCGTTCTTCGGGTCGCGCTTGCTCTCGGTGAGGTTCTGTCCGCTCATGCTGTTTACCCCTGACAGTTGTAGATCGCGGCGTTTTGGTAGGCGCGCTCGTTTTCCGGCCGGAAGTTGCGGCAGTAGTCGTCCTCGGCGACGGGCGCGGCGCGGAGGATGTCGAGCTGCACGGATCGGGGTGCATACTCAGGGCTCGGGTCGAGCGGATGCTGTGCGGTGTTGAGCACCACCAGGGTGTCCATCTCGGCGCGCAGCTCGATCATCGCGCCGGCCTTGGCGTGCGCGGGGTCGAACGTGAGGTTGCCGGCGGCGTCGACGTACACTTTGCTGAAGAGGTTGAGGTTCGGCACCAGATCCCGCTTGCCCAGCCCCCACTTGCCGAGTTCGATCAGAAACAGTTCGCGCCCATTGCGGTAGAAGTCGTTGCGCGCCGTTTGATAGGTGTTCCGGCCCCATTTGCGTGCCACCAGGGCGGCATCGCTCATGCCGCCGATGGTGTCGTGCCAGCCGGCGGTGTCCTCGACGATCGAGAGCATCGCGCGCCCCATGTCCGAGTACAGCATGTTGCCGCGGCCGAGCTTGGCGGTATGCTGCCCCTTTAGGGTGTCGGACATGTTGTAGCGTTCGAGGTGGTTGTGCGGGTTGAACAGCAACATGCCGACGTTCGCGCCGCCGCTGGGGTCGGTCAAGCGCAGGGAAAAACCGCGCTTTATGACCTGCGACCAATAGCGCCCGCCGGGCACCGTCTCGCTATGCACGCATTCGCGCGTCGTCATGGTTTATCTCCTTCGTTCTTAGCCTGCACGGTCTGCGGGCCGGGCTCCGGCGGCAGACCGATGTTGTTGCGAATCTCCCGGTACAGCCGCGGGTCGGTCTGACCGATGGGGATGTCGTAGGTGATGTTGGCGCCGTAGGCGCCGGGGGCCTGCGGGTCGTGGCGGACCTTGTCGAACACCAGCAGGCGGGTGCCCAGATAAAACCCTTCCTTTAGGTCGTGGGTGATCATGAAGATGGTCAGCCCGGTGCGCTCCCACAGCGTTAGGATCAGCGCGTGCATGTCCTTGCGGATGCCCGGGTCGAGGGCGCCGAAGGGCTCGTCGAGCAAGAGGATGCGTGGCTTTTTCATCAATGCCTGGGCGATAGCGAGCCGCTGCTGCATGCCGCCGGAGAGTTCGGCAGGGTATTTGTTGGCCGCGGGCGCCAAACCCACCGCGTCCAGCATCTCCAGCGCCTGCGCGCGCGCTTGGCGCCGCGCCTTGCCGAACAGCTTCCCAAGCAGCGGCGAGCGTTCCAGTTCGGTGCCGAGCATGACGTTGCCGAGCGCGGTCAAGTGCGGCATCACCGAGTAGCGCTGGAACACCACGCCGCGGTCCGGCCCCGGCTCTGCGGCTAGCGGCTCGCCGTCGAGCAACAGTTCGCCGCGGCTGGGGGATTCCTCGCCGAGCAGCATGCGCAGAAAGGTCGTCTTGCCGCAGCCGGAGGCGCCGACGATGGTGACGAACTCGCCCTCCTTGACGTCCAGGTTGATGTTCTCCAGTACCACCTGGTCGTCGTACTGTTTCCACACGTGTTTGAGGCGGATAGCGCTCATCGGGACCTCCCGCTCTGGTACCAGGGGAAGAGTAGGCGCGAGGCCAGCCGCAGCATCAGGTCGAACAGAAACGCGAGCAGGGTGATCCAGAGCACGTACGGCAGGATGGTCTCCATGTCGAGGTAACGCCGGACCAGGAAGATGCGATACCCCAGCCCTTCGGTGGCGGCGATCGCCTCGGAAGCGATCAAAAACAGCCAAGCCGCGCCCAGCGACAGCCGCACCGCATCGAGCAGGCGCGGCAACACCTGCGGTAGCACCACACGCAGCGCGATCTGCCAACTCGATGCGCCCAATGTTTGAGCCTTAGTGAATTGCTCGCGGGGCAGCTCCTCCACCCGCTGCTGCAAATCGCGCATGATGAAGGGAGCGGTGCCGAACACGATCAACACCACCTTGGAGAGTTCGCCGACGCCGAAGGCGATGAACAGAACCGGCAACACAGCAAGCGGCGGGATCATGGAGAGCACGGCGACGAATGGCGAGAAGCTGTGCCGGGCGTAGGGAAGCATGCCGTTGACCATGCCGACCGCTAACCCCAACAAGGCGCTGATCAGCACCCCAAGGCCCAGCCGATAGAGGCTGGCCTGGGTGTCCAGCCAAAGTACGATGTCGCCGGTACGACGATTTTCCTCGGTGGCAAGGCGTTGGAAGTTATCGACCATGGCTGCCAACGAAGGCAGCAGCGGATCGTTGGGATTGTCCGCCAGCCGGGCCGCCGAGGCGGCCATGTAGACCAGCACGACGACCACGAAGGGCAGCAGTCCCAGCACGAAACCCAGCGGTTTGCCTGGCTGAAGGTTGATCAATCGTTTCATCGGGCACTCTCAGCTTGCGCGCGGGATGAGGCCGGGCGAGCGCTGCCGCCCGGGCGTGGCTCAAAGCTCGCCGTCGGCGGCCATGCGCATGTAGCGGTCGGTAAAGCGCAGGCGAACGTTCTGCTCGCTGCCCAGTACCGAACCGTCGGCGAACTCGATGCCGACGAAGTCCGCGCTGCGCGCCCGCTCCCCGAACAGCCCGTTCTCGAAAGCGAACCGGCGCACGCGCTCCATGGTGGTGCGGGGTTGGTCGCTGGCGGCGAAGTCGGCCGCCTCGCTGGCGCTGTAGAACATGTGCGTGCTGTCGAGCTGAGTCTGGAAGCCTGCCAGGTCGGTGCCGGCGGCCTCTGCCATGTGCTCGCGAGCCCGCTCGCCGGCGGTGTCGTCGCCGCTCATCACGCCCATGATTTCGTACCAGGCGCCGGCGAGCGCCTTGCCCAGTTCAGGGTGGGCCTGGAGCGTTTCGCTGTTGACTACGAGCAAGTCCATGATCTCGCCCGGAATCTGCGAGGAATCGAAGACGACGTTAGCGCCAGGCTGGCGGCGGATCTCGTTAAGCTGCGGGTTCCAGGCAACGGCGGCCTGAACGTCGCGCGAGGCAAACGCGGCGACCAAGTCGGCGTCGGCCGTGTTTACCACGCGTAGGTCGCGCTCGCGTAGGCCCACGCTTTCAAGCCCGCGGGCGAGCAGGTAGTGCGAAACCGACAGCTCGACCAGGTGGACCCGACGGCCCTCGATGGCCGCCAGATCGCTGCTGCCTTTGAGGACGATGCCGTCGTTACCGTTGGAGAAGTCGCCGACGATCAGGGCGGTGGTATCGACGCCACCGGCGGCAGGAATGGCCAGCGCGTCCATGTTGGTGACGGTGACGCCGTCGAAGCTGCCCGCCGTGTAGAGGTTGATCGATTCGATGTAGTCGTTGATCTGCACCAACTCGATGTCGATGTCGTACTTATCCGCCCACTTTTGGACAATGCCCTCTTGATCGCCGTAGCTCCATGGCATCCAGCCGACATAGATCGACCAGGCGATGCGGAAGCTCTCCCGCTCTTGAGCGGGGGCAGGGGAGGCGACAATGAGCGTCAGGGCGAGCAGAGCGCCGAACAGGCGGGTGGGGCTGAAGCGTCGATGTTGTCGAGTCATGGTGCCCTCCTGGGGTTACCGGAAAAACAAGCACGCGGAGAATCACTGTCGATCTCCCGGGCTTTTGTCCCTCCGTGTAACCTCCGAGGAGGTCGGCGGCTCTCGGACCAGCACCCGCGTCGCGGATCGGAACCCTAGCCACCCATTTACCGAATTGTCAGAAGCAAGCGCGGCCTTCCGCCAATGATTCTCCTGCTTCCGGTTCGACAGGAAGCAAGATAGGGGCCAGGATTTGAAATGTCTGGGATTACGGGAGGTTATTGTGCTTTTGGGTGGGCTGAGGTAAAGCTGGCGCGCACTGTTGTGGTGCGTTTGGCTGTTGAGGCGCACTGGTGTGGTGCCTTGAGCGGGTGTTGCGGCGGCGATCCCGGCTAAAGTTTCCGTGCTCTATGTCGATAGCTCTGGTGAGCATAGAGGCGCCCGTTACTCTTCGTTTTTTACGGGGGGAGGGCGCTTCTAAAATTATTATAAAGGGCAGTGCGGGCGATGATCGCGGCGTGTCGAGGCGGACCTTGGATCGACAACGCTGTTTGCTGATAGGGCTTGCAGGACGTGGCTTGTAGCTGATCGAGAAGCAATGGGTGCGCTGCGCATGCATAGCGCATGCTTTTACCTTATTCCCATCACGTTCTTTGCGGGGGTAGGATGAGAGTCACCATTCGCACGCGTATCTTACTTCTGGCCTTGGTTCCCCTCATCGTCGTCGCGACATTGCTCACGACCTACAACTTGCTGCAATCTCGTGCCACCGGTCAGCAGGCAGTCGATCGATTTGCCGAGCAGATGATGTCCGATCGGCGTCACGAATTACGCAATTACCTCCAGCTCGCTTTCACCTCGATCGAACACCTGCGCGAGCGGCCCGATGCGCTCACGAATCCGGAAGTGCAGGAGGAGGCCAAACAAATCCTGCGTCGGTTGCGCTTCGACGACGCGGGCGACATTGGCTACATTTTCGTCTACGACCGAAACGGGGTGAACATCGCGCACGGCGTAAACCCCGCGCTTGAGGGGCGCAACCTCATCGGATTTCAAGACCCTAACGGCGTGTACCTCATTCGGGAGTTGCTTGCGGCGGCGAACCGCGGTGGCGGCTTCGTCGAGTACGCGTGGGAGAATCCGGACCGTGCGGTGGGGCCGAAGCTAGCTTACGCCGCCATGCTCGAAGAATGGGGCTGGGCGATTGGTACCGGCTTTTGGGTCGAGGGATTGCACGAGCAGATCGAGGGGATCGAGAGCGGCGTGCATGAGGCACTCGGGGCTGCGTTCGTGCGCTCGCTCCTCGCCGCTTTGGGTTCGGTGCTCGGCATTGCCGCGCTGGCGGTGGTGGTGGCGCGTAGTATCAATGCTCCCCTGAGGCGTAGCTTGACGGCGATGCACGATGTTGCCCGAGGCGATGGCGATCTGACCCGGCGCCTGAATATCGATACACGGGACGAATTCAGAGAACTTGCCGGAGCGTTCAATGCTTTCGCCGATCAGGTCGGTGGGCTGGTGCGCGGTATTCGCGAATCGGCCTCGTCCATTACCGGCTCTACGCGCGAACTCAATCGCATCATGGAAGAGGTCGAGCGGGGCGTTAATCGGCAGCAAGACGAGAGCGCTCAGGCGGCGTCCGCTATCCATCAGCTTACCGCAGCTTCGCATCAGGTGGCGGAGAGTGCCCAGTATGCCGCTGTGGCTACCGATAAGGCCGAGCGTCAGGTCGAGGCAGCGCAAGCTCTCCTTGAGCGGGCGATTACGGTGATCAACGGTTTGGCGGATCGGGTGGAAACCGGGGTGAGCGTTGTCGACAAGCTCGGCGAGGAGTCCGAGAACATCGGCGGCGTGCTGGATGTTATTCGCGGCATCGCCGAGCAGACCAATCTGCTGGCCCTGAACGCGGCGATCGAAGCCGCGCGCGCCGGCGACGCCGGACGTGGGTTCGCAGTAGTGGCCGACGAGGTGCGCACACTGGCGAGCAGAACCCAGACGAGCACACAGGAAATCCAAGGCATGATCGAGCGCTTACAGGCAGGCGCACAAGAAGTAACGCAGGTTATCGAAGGCGTTCGCGATCGTAGTCGATCGACGGTCGAGGAAGCCCGCCAGGTGGAAGACGCCTTGGCGACCGTGCTCGATGCGGTGAACACGATCAACACCCAGAATGCTCAGATCGCCAGCGCGGCGGAAGAGCAAACGGCTATGTCCGACGCAGTCAACCAAAATATGCAGCAGATCGTCGCGATCATTGAACAAACGGGCAACGGCACGCGCCGCGTGGGGGAACATACCCGCTCGCTGGCTCAGACCAACAGCGAGCTGGCAGCGAAGGTAAGCCGTTACCGAATTTGACGCGGCTAACCGCCGCGGCGTGGGTTTCTCAGCGTCCTTTGACAAGGGTCAAGGCGCCGCTGGAGCAGTGTAAATTAGCGTTAACTTATGCAAAAGGTAACGCTCGCTCGGTTTCCAGCCGATGCTGGGTCTCAGCGCAAGGAGACTGGCCACGGTATTGCCACGCCAAGGCTGACAGAGCGTGCCTTCGGGTACGCGGGGTTCGTACGCAGTGTGCCTGTAGTAGGCCAGTTGCCCACGAATAGTCTGGATAACGACAAAAGCACCGATAGAGTGTTGGAGAGAAACTATGCGGCCTTTCCTTGTTCTCGTGGGAGCCCTTATCTGGCTATTACCGTTGCCAGCCCTGGCGGAAATTCGAGTGGGTATGGTGGCTCCTTTAAGCGGACCGGCCGCTTCGTTAGGGGTGGGCATGAAGCAAGGGATCGAGGCCCACTTCGCCGAAGTTAACCGAGCGGGCGGCATCAATGGTAAGCGGCTCCGCCTGGTGGCGCGGGACGATCAGTACGAACCGCAACGATCGGCCCCCGCGACCCGGGAATTGATCGAGCAAGAAGGCGTCGTCGCGATGATAGGCAATGTGGGCACGCCCACGGCCATTGTCACCATACCGCTACATAACCAGTACGAGACCTTACTATACGGCGCGTTTACCGGGGCTGGCGTGCTTAGACGCAATCCGCCGGACCGGTACGTCATTAACTACCGCGCAAGCTACTTTCAGGAAACCGCCGCTATGATCGACGGCTTGCTGGAGGCTGGCGTCAGACCTGACGAAATCGCTTTTTTCACGCAGAACGACGGCTTCGGCGATGCCGGTTATAACGGCGGCATGGCGGCTTTGCGCGAGCGTGGAATGGCCCATCCCGAACGCTTGGCTCATGGCCGCTTTACGCGCAACACGGTGAATATTCACCAAGGTTTGGCGACGATCCTGGAGGCTCCGGTGGAGCCGCGGGCGATCGTCATGGTGGGTACGTATGCTCCCATGGCCGAGTTTATTCGCGAGGCGCGCAAGGACCTTCCTAACGCCTTGTTTCTGAACGTCTCCTTTGTCGGTAGCCATGCACTTATGACAGCGCTGGGAAGCGCTGCCGAAGATGTTATCGTCACGCAGGTGGTGCCGCCCTACGATGCCGATTTACCCGCCGTTGCCGCTTACCGCGATGCGTTGCACCGCTATGACAGCGGCGCGAGCTTCGATTTTGTCTCGCTGGAGGGGTATCTGGCCGCCAAGCTTTTTACTGAGGCCTTGCGTAGAGCAAAGACCGAGCCGGACCGAGAGGCGATTGTCGAGGCCATGCTAAGCATGGGCGAGGTGGATTTGGGGGTGGGGGAATTACTCCACTTAGGGCCTGGAGATCACCAGGCCAGCAATGCGGTGTGGCCAACCCAGATTCGCAATGGCCGATTCGAACCCGTGAACTGGTCCAATCTGCTCGATTGAGCGCTGCGAGCGAGGAGCGAACATGCTATTGCAACTCAATGTACGGGGCATGCTGATCGGACTGTTCTGCGCCGCAGTGGGCGGGGCGTTGATCATGGCCTTCACCGGCTTGGCTTCCAACGCCCGGTTAGTCACGGCTCAATCTTACCTGCTTGAAGACATCCTGCCGCAGCAGACAGCAGGCCGGATCATGGCTAACGTCATGGGGGGTATGGGGTGCGCCACGCTCAACTCCTTGCCGTGGATACGCCGGAGGCGTTGGCGCAGGTTGCCGGAACTGCTTCTCTGGTCAGCGAGTTCGAGGCGGCCAGGAAACTCTTAGCGGGATACGACGGCGGTGGTAATGACGCTTTGTTGCGGGACTTGGACGAAGGTTATCGGGTGCTTACCACTGCCGACGCTTCGTTAGCGTCCATCCGCCACCGCTTGTTAGAACTCGATCAGGCGCTGGACAATCAAATAGCGGCTATGGAACGCCTGAGCGGGCAGGTTCTGACGAGTGCCGAGAACATGGCGGGGCGGGCAACCTTAGAGAGAGTCCGCGAGCGGCGCGAGCTGCGCTCGCAGTTGGCGCTTGTGGGGGACGATCCGGCTCGGTTACCGCCCGAGGTGATAGCCCGTCTAATGGAAGGACGGCTGGACGTGCCCCGCATCAGCGGCGAGGTACAAACGGTGGTGGTCCTGCTTGCCGACCTGGGGCGGCAGCTGCAATTGGCGGACAGTGCCGATCTGCTGGTCAGCATTCGCTACAATGAGATAGTGCAGGAGATTAACCGCGTACGCCAAGCGCTTGCGTCGATCTACAACTCGAATGAGGCAACATCCCAGCAGGCAGATTTGGCGCGAGAATTGGATACCGTGATCGAAAATTTGGCCGGCATCATGGTGTCGCGAGAAGACTCGGTCTACCACCTGCGCGAGCAATACCTTGCAGAGCAGAAAGCGCAGCAAAACGTACTGGCGGACGTAGTCTTGGCTATGGGTCAGATGCGCGATGCTCTGCGAGCGGTGGAAACATATAGCATGGCCGAAGCGGATCGGGCCGTACGGGAGGCGCAGGCGGTAGCCAGTGCCGGACGCGTGACGCTGATAGCCGTTACTTTGGTTGTAATCGCGGTTTTGGGGGTGTTTGGTTTCCGTACCATGCAGCGGGTCATCAAGCCCCTGGCAGAAATGCGGGATCAGATGAAAGCCATCAGCGACGAGGCGAGCCAAGCCGGCGATCTCTCCGTGCGCATCCACACCGGCCGTAACGATGAGATCGGGCAAACGGCGGAAGCCTTCAACAGCATGATGGCCACCTTCCAGGAAACCATTCGAGCGATTGTTCAGGCGGCCGAGGAGCTTAGCGGCGCCTCCAGCCGCTTGCAGGATCTTAGCAAATCCAGCCGTAGCGTTTCGGACAGCCAGCAGAACGAAGCCGAGCAAGTGGCCGCGGCATGAATCAGATGGTTGCCACGGTGCAGGAGGTGGCAAGAAACACACAGTCGGCGGCGGACTTGGCCGTCGAGGGGCTAACGGCCGTGAAAGACGGTAAGGCCGTGGTCACCGAAACCGCGCGCGCCATCGGATCGATGGCCGACGCGGTGACGCAGGCAGAGGCGGTAATCGCCCGGCTCAAGGAGCAGAGCGACAATGTGAGCGAGGTTCTGACCGTGATTCAGGCCGTGTCCGAGCAGACTAATTTGCTGGCGCTGAATGCGGCCATCGAGGCCGCGCGGGCGGGCGATCATGGCAGTGGCTTCGCCGTGGTAGCTGACGAGGTTCGTATTCTGGCGCAACGGACAGGGGCTTCTGCAAAGGAGATCGAGCAGCTTATTAGCCGCCTACAGGAAGGTGCGGACGAGAGCGTCAGCGTCATGCAGAGCAGTCGCAGTCAGGCGGAAAGCAGTGTGGAGCATGCCAAGCAGACTCGCGCTGCGCTGGATGTTATTAACAGAACGGTGACGCAGATCAGCGATATGAACACGCAGGTCGCCGGCGCTACCGAAGAGCAATCCGCGGTAGCCGACAAAATCAACGAAAGCGTCAACAATCTGAGCGATATTGCGCGGCAGACGGCTGCTGCTAACCGCCAACTTCTGGATGCCGGTAATGAACTGACTCGGCTAGCCACCCGTTTACGGGACATGTCGGGCCGTTTCCGAGTATAAGCCGCTTTCCCGAAGCCGGCGGCGGCAGCTTCGGGGCGTCGCGAGCTGTGCCAGCGGCTCGATAAGCGGTCTCCCTGGCTCTGCGAGCGGTTGTGATCTATCAAGCAAGAAACAAGTAAACCAGCTGTGCAGTCTTGATATACATCAATATATGGCTGCCTCAATGGCAGTAGCTTGGCGGTAAATCACGAAGAAGCAACAGCGCCGCCATGATCAACGACACGTCCGCTCCGAACGCCTTCGCCGCACTTGTATGGCCGCATCGGCATGCCGCCGATTTTACTGCCTCCCGGGCCAGCTATATTACCGACCGAGTCCGCACGCTGGCACTGGCGCTGGCGATTCTGCTTCCACTCTGGATACCGGTGGATTATCTACTGCTATCGTTCCCGGATTTTGTCGTCCTAGCCGGGTTGCGTCTGGGTATGGCCGGGCTGGCACTGCTGCTTTACTTCCTGTCGCCCTCGCGCGGAGGACGTCTAGCGGGCGCTTGGGGGCGGTTGGCTTTGTTGATGCTCATCCCGTTTTCGCTCTACGTCGCGGCAAGGCTACAACTTGGTCCGGCCGATGGCGACATGCTTTATGGCTATGCGTTTTTCCCCGTTCTGGTTGCGGCAATGTTGGCCGTATTTCCGCTAACCTTGCTCGAAGGCGTGCTCGTCGGGTTCCCTCTGCTGATGGGGTATGCGGTGGTGGAGGGGGTGTTCGGCGCGCCGGCCGAGCCTCACTGGCTCGGCATGTTGTGGTTGCTGGCATTAATTGTAGCGATCGGCGTTTGGACGCAGCTCAGCCAACTGCGCATGCTGCTCGACCTCTCCTGGCGGGCCACGCGAGACCCGCTTACCGGCGCGCTTAACCAGCGTAGCCTTGCCGAACGCCTACAAGCCGAACACGCGCGTTGGGAGCGGTACGGCCGGCCGTTGTCGGTTCTGGCGGTGGAACTGCGCTCGCTGGACACCGTTTTCCGGCAGCACGGTGCCGATATCGCTAACCGGCTGGTCGCAGAGGTAACCGAAGCGGTCGACAGGGCGCTACGCCCGACCGACCTCATCGGACGCTGGGACGACAACACCCTGATCGCCGTTCTGCCGGAAACGGAGGAAGCGGCGGCCCGACAGTTGGCCGCACGGGTTCGGGAGGTTTCGGAGCTGGCGAGTATCCGTCTCTCCGCAGGCGTTACCGTCCGCGGCGAGCAAAGAGTTGCCGTCGCGGTGCCTGTTGCGCAGGAAAACCTGACGGCATTTATGGCTCGCGTAGTCCTTACCTCCGGTGCTGGAAAAGCCGCCTCAACGAGCGCTGCCTGAGCGGCCCGAACGTTGTTGTTGTCGGCTGACGCGGCGTCAGGCTCGAGATTGATCGTCCGCCGCTTTCGCGGCGAGGGTCTCGATCTCCCGTCGGCATAGCTTCTCGGCGACCGCCAGCAGTTGCTTTACTCGCGGAGCGAGATAGCCCAGGTGCTCGTGGTCGACGTTGAAACCCATACGGTAGCGGCCGGCGATGTAGGCGTTGTCCAGCAGCTCGAAGAGATCGTGCTGTTGCTTGGTTTCCTGCGGGAAGATGTCGTGGAACACCGGGCCGTAGTCGGCCGCTTCTTCGGCGAGATACGCAAGTCGGTGTTCTTGCGGGCAGTACAGAGTGTGGACCAGCAGGATGCACTTGTAGGCGGCTTCGGTCGCCTGGTTGAGGTGAAACGATGCATGCCGGTAATTACCCTTCGCCGAAGCTGAACTCGAACGTCTTATAAAAGCCGCGAGCGTTTTTTAACCACTCGTCGCAGTAAGCCTCGGCGATCCGCCTCCGATCTTCCGCCGCCAACTCTCGTGGCTCGGCCAGCTCGACGCCGCGATTGTACAGGCTGCGGCCCTCGCGCTTGATTTCCAGAAAGAAGTACTGCCCCTCGCTGAGCATCTCGTTTACGTGCGAGAGGCGGTGGACGATGGGCTGGACGCGGGCGGAGAAATTCTCGGCGTTGCAGATCCGCCCGAGGCGATTACCGAGGCTGGCGTCGGATTCGGTCGTGCCGTCGTGGACGATGATAAGAAGATCGTAATCGGAAGCATGCCCCGACCAGCGGCCGGGCTTGAGGTCTTTTTCTTCTTTGTAATCGCCGCGGGCGTAGCTGCCGAACAGAATAATCATCAGCGGGTCGACGGCTTCGGCAATCAGTTCGACGATACGGTCAAGCTCTTTGCGCTTGGTTTCGGGTAAGTAGCCGAGGCCGTAGCGTATTTCCTTATGGTCCTCGCGGCCGTAATCCAGTGGCTTCATGTCCCGGCTCCCCCTGACACTTTCCACGCATAATGCCATGATCGGAAAACGAATTGTAGCGCCGGCTCGGCGGCTTGCGGGCAGGGCCTCTGCCGGTAGGACACGGCGCCCCGCTTGACGGGGCGCCGCATGACTTAGGTTCCGGTAACGATCAGCTCGTGGATTTGGACGTTATGAGCGTTTCGTTTGATGACGACACGCGCGTGGCTTGCTTGGCGTTCCTGATAGAACGTGCAAGCAATGCGACCGCTTCCGAGTTGCGATGAAAGGCAGTCGCTACTACCGATCCAAACGTTGATGGAGTCGAAGTTCACACCATCGCTGGAGAACTGGATTGATGTATCCAGGTTATTCGTCGCGTTGGTGTAGAGTTCAAAACCAGAGACGTTGTAAGCTTTGTCGAACTGAATGGTAATGTGATCGTCGACAACATTGCCGGACCAGAACCCCCCTCGGTTTCCCCATCGTTAACCAAGTAAGCATTGTCCGAATCGTAGGTCGCGGTCGCTTGCCCACCGTTTATTGCGGCTGCCACATTACGAGGCTCGGGCGGGGTTTGTTGCTTGCTTGGCTTAGAGGAGGACGAGTCCCCGTCGCAGCCGGCAATAGCCAAGGCGAAAGCTAAAAGGAAACCTATTTTTATCGTTTTCATCGTGATTTATACACACACAGATTGTTAGGTAGTGCCGGTGCTAAGCGCAGCGGCGTACGTGTTGTTTCGTACAAGCAAGCGAATAAAAGAACTTTTCCGATACCCCCCAAAGTGCTTTCGGCCAGCTCTTAATCGATCGTTCCCCATGGAGATAGGCGTTGCCGTGGCCGATGCACGAGCATGCCGGTCAGCGCCACGCGGCCGTAGGCCGCTTGCTGTATCGGCAGGTTTCTCGATAACTGAAGGCTTTTTTAATGTCGAGTCGGTAAGGCGACGACTACGGCGTCTGCCAAGCCAGCGTTTGCGGGGCTGTATACTTGGCTCCATACATCCACCGGCTTTTACTAGGATTGATAATCCAACACTTATTTGTTGATGAATATTATTTTTAATTACATCATTTTTGTATGTGATATTGATGTATATCAATGCCGCAGCGCAGCATACTCGTTAGCATCTTCTTCAACACGACTCGCCCGGCGCCGGCGACGAAACGACGGATTCTTTCACGTCAATAATGAGGTAGATGCCATGAAGAACTGGCAAAAGCAGATCGTCGCCGTCGCCTGTGCCGCCCTGGCAAGCACCCCGGCGTTAGCGCTGGAGCAGGGTGACTGGCTGGTTCGCGTCGGTCCGACCTGGGTGATCCCCAACGACGATAGCGGCGCCGTTAAGCCGCTGGGGCAAAAGGGTGTAGAGGTCGATAGCAGTGTGGCGCTCGGGGCCAGCCTCACCTACATGATCACCAACAACCTCGGCGTGGAAATTCTGGCGGCTACTCCCTTTAGCCACGACGTAAGCGGCAGCAAGGATCTTAGTGGCTTGGGCACCATTGCCGAAGTGACGCACTTGCCGCCGACCGTTACCCTGCAATATTACTTCAACGTTAGCGATGTTGTGCGCCCCTACCTCGGTGCCGGTATTAACTACACCGCGTTCTTCGACGAGAAGCTGCGGGCCAGCCCGCTTCGCGACGATATGGGCTACCGGAAAATCAGTCTGGACGACTCCTTTGGCTGGGCGGTTCAGGCAGGCGTCGACGTGCCGCTGCAGAATGGCTGGTTTGTGAATGCTGCGGTCTGGTACCTCTCCATCGATACCACGGCCAAGATTACCGGACCCGGCAACGATACTTTGAAAGTCGATGTCGATATTGACCCCTGGACGGTTATGGTAGGAGGCGGGAAACACTTCTAATAAGAATAAAAATAAATGCTCGCCCTCTTGCTTTTGGCTGCCTACGGCCTCCGTAGGCAGCCTTTTCTTTGCTTAAAATTGTATCCTCTCGTGCGAGGCTGTCTGATGCTTGCGGCGACTCGGCTGCTACATCCGCCGGTTCGAGCCGGGCCCGTCGTGTGAAGTATATGAGCGGACATTGAAAGAGAGTGCGCTCCGAGCGTCGAGCGCAAAACTGAATTAAGATGCCGCCGCGGTAGCGCATGAAGTTGATGTTTGCATTACGACTAGGGACGGTGGCCGGCCATAAAAGGGGGCGGCGAGCAATGGGAGCGCGAGCTCAATGCGTAACAAGACAAGGGCGTACCGGTGCCAGCATTACGGCTTGGCCGCCGTTTAAGTCGATTCGGTCGCCTCATAAAAAACGGCGCGACGACTCATCGCCCGTGCGGCGATTGTACGGCGGAGTATAGGCCGAGGCGGTGGGTGGGTAATCAGGTAACCTCTTGGGAGGAAGGTAAATACATGCCTAAGCAAAAGCGGGCGCCACGGTCCGGCCGCTCCGTTACCGTGCGACGCTCGAAAGGGTTGGGCCTGCGCTGTGCGATTGTGGCCGCTTTCTTTGCCTCGTTGGTGGCGCTAAGTGCGGTCGGGCTTGTGCCGCCGGCGCTTATCGGTGTCTATTTCGCGATGAGTATCGTTTCGCTGGCTATGTACGGCCTCGACAAAGCCGCGGCAGAGCAGGGGCGCTGGCGCACTGCGGAGGCAAAGCTTCATCTTGTGGCGGTGGCCGGCGGCTGGCCGGGCGCCTTGCTGGCACAGCGGATGTTCCGCCATAAGACAAGAAAACGGTCGTTTCAGACCGTCTTCTGGTGCGCGGTCATCGGCAACTGTGCAGCGTTTGTTTGGCTCCTATCCGCTAGCTAATCTTAAAGCGGCTCACCAGCTGACTGAGTTGCTCGGCGAGCCCCGCCAGTTCCTCGCTGGAACGCGACGTTTGGCCGGCGCCCTCGGCGCTGCGTTCGGCTACGTCGTTGATTGCAATTATATTGCGATCCATTTCTGCGGCTACCGCGCCTTGTTCTTCCGACGCGCTGGCTATGTGCGTGCTCATCTCCTTGATGGTGCTAACGGCGCGGGTGATGGCGGATAGTGCCTTATAGGCGTGCTCTGCCTGGTCGACCGTTTCTCGAGCGCGATCGCGACCGGCCGCCATTGCTTCAACGGTTTTCTTGGTCCCCGTTTGCAGGCGTTCGATCATGTCGTTGATCTCCTGCGTCGATTCCTGGGTACGCTGCGCAAGTGCCCGCACTTCGTCGGCTACGACGGCAAAACCCCGCCCTTGGTCGCCGGCCCTGGCGGCTTCGATGGCGGCATTCAGCGCCAGCAAATTGGTTTGGTCGGCAACGCCATGAATGACGCTAAGCACCGTGCCGATGTCGCTGCTGTCTTGCTCCAAGCGCTGTATAGCTTCGGCGGCCTTTTCGACCTCTTCGGCCAGGACGGTAATGCCGTCTACCGTTGCTTCGACGACCCGCCGGCCATCTTGTGCTTCTCGGTCCGCTTCTTCCGCGGCCTGGGCGGCATCGGCCGTGTTACGAGCAACCTCCTGCACGGTGGTGCTTAGCTGGTTCATGGCAGCCGCGGCTTGGCTCGTCTCGCGCTGCTGAATGCTCATGCCCTCGCTGGTTTGCTCCGAGACGGTGGCCATTTCTTCCGCTGCCGACGCCATTTGCGCGACCGCGCTACCTATCTCGCTCAGCATTCCCCCAAGCTTTGTCTGTAGTTGTTCCGCACTCTCTGCGATCTGGCCTAGCTCGTCATGGGTCGTCCGCGCTACCGGTTGCGAGAAATCGCCGCCGGCGAGCCGGCGCAGATCGCCGACTAAGGCCTGGGTAGGGCGGAGAATGCTTCGCTGTACCATCGTAATGAAGACGAAGAACCCGACGGTTACGGCAAGGGCAACAAAGAGGATGCTCTGCATGCTGGCGCGACCGGCGCGCGCGGTTGCTGCCGCCGAATCGTGCGCTATCTGGTCGGCAATCGTCTGCTCGATCGGAAACAGGATGCCGCTGAGTTCCTCGTGCTGCTCGGCCAGGACTTGATAGCCGACGTGGGCGCGATAGCCGCTTTGGCGGAAGGCTTCGAGGGCCGCGCGATAGCCTTCGCGAAGTTCCGTGTGTCCGCTCGCGAACGTTTCAAGCTGTACGCGTAGCTGCGGATCCTCCAGCCCTTGGGTAGCGTCCGCTAGGGCGTTGCGGACGGCTTCGTGCTCGTTTTGCAAGCGGCGCCAGGCGGTTGCTAGTCCTGTCTCGTCTTCGGCGGTTATGAGTAGGACGTTCCAGGCCGCAAGCTGAGCGTTGAAGCTGTCGTCAAGGTCGGCAATCAGGCTAAGGGTGTGTAAGTCCCTGTCAACCAACTGGCCGTAATGATTCAGGCTGCCGCGCAGTTCTAGAAACCCGAATGCTACGGCTACTAAAACTAGGGCCGTTCCTCCGCCCGTGATGAGTAGTAATTTGTTGCGGATACTGGAGCTGATGATATGGAACATGGCGCGGCGACCTCGGAGTCGAGTGTGAGCGTGGTCTCTCTTCTAAGGTCGGCCGGTTGTGGAGAAATATTAACCGGGTTTTGGGAGGCGGGCGTTTATCGCCGCCGTGATACCGCTCGCTTGCGCCGTTGCGGCAGGTTCTATCGCGGTGAGCATGGCCTTTGTAGTAGGGGCGAGCCTTAACGTTTGACGCCTCGACCATCGAGGCGTATACTTTCGATGTTACCATTACGTTTTGTAAGCTGAATGGCATAATGGCTCGACGAATACCGGATTACAGCGATCCTGCCTATTGGCGCGGCACCATCAAGATGTCGCTCTCTAAGTTTTTTGTGCTTAGCGTGTTGCACCGAAAGCCCATGCACGGTTACGAGGTGGTGAAGGCCGTCGAGACGACCACCAAAGGCTGTTGCAGCCCTTCGGAAGGTACGGTTTACCCCGTTCTTAATGAGTTTGAAGCGGGAGGGTATTTGGTGTCTTCGATGGAGGTCGTGCAAGGGCGGGAGCGCAAGGTCTACGCCGTCACGGATAAAGGCCGCCACGCCTTTCAGATCGCTGTGGATGCCTGGTTGGAGGCGACGGACTGCATCCTCGCCAGTAAGGCTGCCGCTCAGGCGCAGCGTTAAGGTCACGACGGCGAGAGAGTGGCCTTATTTTTCGTCTTTATGCATCGATCATCGAGGCATCGGTGGGGGATGCTTTTCAGTTCTCGCTGTATTTCATTGTCACCTTGAGAAGAGGGTATTGCTATGAGGATTCGCCTGCTTTCCGACCCCGATGATTTGCCTGCGTTGGATACGCGTTTTGCGACTAAGCGTCCGGCGGCGGAACTAATGGACCCGGTTGGCCATCCGCCGAGGATTCTGCTGCTGTACGGCTCGTTACGCGAGCGTTCTTACTCGCGGCTGGCGGTTGAAGAGGCGGCCCGCCTGTTGCGCTACTTCGGTGCCGAGCCGCGTATTTTCGATCCCAGCGATCTGCCCTTGCCCGATCAGGTAAAGGGGGACGATCATCCCGCCGTACAGGAGCTGCGGCAGCTTGCGCTGTGGTCCGAAGGGCAAGTCTGGTGCAGTCCCGAACGCCACGGACAGATTACGGGGGTGATGAAAACGCAAATCGATCATCTGCCGCTGAATATGGGCGGTATTCGTCCGACTCAGGGTAGGACGTTGGCGGTGATGCAGGTCTGCGGAGGTTCGCAGTCGTTCAATGCCGTCAATACGTTACGGTTGTTAGGGCGATGGATGCGCATGGTTACGATTCCGAACCAGTCCAGTGTGCCGAAGGCGTTTCAGGAATTCGACGCCGGCGGGCGGATGCGCCCCTCGTCGTTCTATGAGCGAATCGTCGATGTGATGGAGGAACTGGTACGTTTTACCGTCCTTTTACGCCCGCACACGGCGAGGTTGACCGACCGCTATTCCGAACGTAAGGAAACTGCCGGTCCGGCCGTGGACGCGGCGAACGATCTGTCGGCCATTGCCACGACCCCAGGCCGCTAACGTGGACGACATCTCGCAACGCGGTGCGGTTGGTAACCGCATCGCCTCAATCCCAACGCGTTGAAGTTGTGGGGCAGGGCTGTGGCGGTTCTATGGCTGCGGCTTGGCTTGCAGAGCGTTAGATAAACCCTATCTCGCGGGACTATAGCGAGGGAGGTAGGGCTATGAATGGCGGTTATGCAGCGAAGCTAACGGGTGCCGTCCGGGCAACCGGCAGATCTATGCAGCGGCGGGCGATTAGAGTTGGCCTCGCCCTTGCGGTAGCGGTGATGCCGGTTGCGCTTGTGGCGCAAGAAGGAGGCGACGAGGGAAACAGTATCGGCACGGTGGATTTCGGCGTCGACTGCCAGGAGGCGGTGCAGGAGGATTTCGATCGGGCTTTGGCACTGTTGCATCATATGATGTATTCGGAGGCGCAAGAGGCTTTCGCGTCGATTGCCGAGGCGGACCCGAATTGCGGCATGGCCTATTGGGGTGTTGCGAGCACGTTATTTCAGCCCTTATGGCCGACTCGACCGAGCGAAGCGGAGCTGGAACAGGGGCTTAGCGCCGTCGAGACGGCGGAAGGTCTGGTGCAGGACGAGCGGGAGCGCAATTTGGTTGCCGCCACCAAAGCGTTCTTCGAGCACCCGGAAGACGACGATTACTGGGCTCGCCTCGAACGCTGGGCCGATGGCATGGAAAACGCTTACCAAGCCAATCCGGACGACCTGGATACGGCGGCTTTGTATGGCCTAGCGTTGGTTACCGTCGCGCCGAGGGCGGACGATCGGCATGCGCTGCACGATGAGGCCGAAGCTATTCTGCGGGCGGTTTTCGAGGAGGAGCCGACGCACCCCGGCGCTATTCACTACAGCATTCATTCCACCGATGTCGACGGCCGCGCCGAAAATGCGTTGGATATGGTGGAAGTTTATGGCGCTATTGCCCCTAATGTAGCGCACGCGCTGCATATGCCTTCGCATATTTACGTACGCTTGGGGGATTGGCCCGAGGTGATCGATTGGAACCGCCGCTCGGCCGACGCCGCATTGCGCGAGCCCGTCGACGGTGCAGCCTCGCATCATTATATTCACGCGCTGGACTACCTCCTCTACGCTTACTTGCAACGGGGCGAGGACGCGCAGGCGTGGATGCTGTTCGAGGAAGTGTTGGCGGTAGAGAGGCACCAGCCGACTTTTATTAGTGCCTTTCATGCGGCGGCTATGCCGGCGCGCTTTACCGTGGAGCGACGGCGGTGGGAAGAGGCGGCCATGCTGCCGCCGCGGACTCCCGAGTACCTGCCTTGGGAAGAAGCGCAGTGGGCGGAAGGCTTGACGTGGTATGCGCGCGGTTTAGGCGGCGTTCACATCGGCGATATCGACCGTGCGGAGGAGGCCGCGCAAAGGCTTGAGGCCTTGCGGGACGATGCGTTGGCCGCCGGCGAGGAAGGGTTTGCAACCTATATCGAGATTGACCGCCGCATCCTGGCAGGCTGGTTGGCGCGTACGGCCGGTCGTTATGAAGAAGCCGTCGCCTCGATGCGCTCTGCTGTCGAGCTGGAGGCCAGCGTGGAGAAAGACCCGACCACCCCAGGGGCCTTGTTGCCTCCCAATGAGGCTTTGGGCGATCTCTTGATGGATTTGGGGCGCCCCAATGAGGCGTTGGAGGCTTATCGGGCTGCCGAGGAGGTTTGGCCGGGTCGTTATAACACTCTGCTGGGGGCCGCTCGTGCCGCCGTTGCCGTTGGCGACGAGGAGGCGGCACGAACCTACTACCGCGGACTGTTGGAGATTGCCCCTGAGTCGACGCGCCTTGGCGCGAACGAAGCCAGAGCGTTTCTCGAACGCTGAGGTTAGCGGTCGATCGCCTTTTTCGGCGGCAGCAGTTGGCCTGTCCAAGCTGGCGATTCCTCGACCTCCACATCGTGCGGGTGCAGTTCTTCTCCGCATTCGGCGCAAGTGAGTATGCCGCGCGTATAAGCGCCGCATGCCCGGTGCCGGTGCCGAATGGGCGGCCCGGCTTCGTCCGCCATGTGGCGATCTCCCCAGTGTACGAGCGACAGGATGACCGGATACAGGTCTCGCCCTTTCTCGGTTAGGCGATATTCCTCGCGCCGCGGCCGTTCTTGGTACGGTCGTTTCTCCAGAACGCCGGCGTTGACGAGTTTTTTCAGGCGGTCGGCCAAAACATGACGGGTGACGCCCAGCCGCGCTTCGAAATCGTCAAAGCGCCGGACGCCCAGAAAACAGTCGCGAAGAACGATCAGCGTCCACCGATCGCCGACCACGGATAGCGTTCGCGATAGCGAGCATGGCTCTTGATCCAGGTTTTCCCAACGCATGACGACTCCTATTGGCTAGACCTTTCGCTTGCCCGGCGCGCTGAACTGGCAACTCTATGCGTGAAGGCGTCCTAAACCAGTATAGCTTGACAGGTTCTGAAACAGAACTGTACTTTGACAGGTAAGTTCCGAAACAGAACCTAGGGGTTTGCTATGAGTCCAGCGGTCTTGGTGATAGGGGCGGGCGATGCCACCGGCAGCGCAATTGCTAAGCGTTTTGCGCGGGAGGGTTATGTCGCCTGCGTAGCGCGGCGAAACGAAGCCAAGCTTGCGCCGTTAGTGACGGCGATAGAGGGCGAAGGCGGGCAGGCGCGGGCATTCGGCTGCGATGCGCGGCAGGAAGATCAGGTGGTCGATACGGTGCAGACCATCGAGCAAGAGGTCGGGCCGATCGAGGTGGTGGTTTTCAACATCGGCGCGAACGTTTACTTCCCCCTGCTCGAAACCACGGCGAGGGTGTATCGCAAGGTCTGGGAAATGGCGGCCTATGCGGGCTTTCTGACCGGGCGGGAAGCCGCCCGAGTGATGCTGCCCCGGCAACGGGGGACGATTATTTTTACCGGCGCCACCGCCGGCGTCCGCGGCCGTGCCGGCTTTTCGGCGTTTTCGGGGGCGAAGCATGCGTTGCGCTCCTTGGCCGAGAGTATGGCTCGCGAGCTTGGGCCGCAGGGTATTCACGTAGCGCACCCGATCGTGGACGGCGCCATCGATACCGATTTTATTCGCGAAAACTTTCCCGAACGTTACGCCACGAAAGCGCAGGCTGGAATCGTTAACCCGGATCATATCGCCGACGTGTATTGGCAGCTGCATACCCAACCGCGCGACTGCTGGACGTTTGAGCTAGATCTACGGCCGTGGAGCGAGAGCGTTTTCGGCATCCGCTAAAACCAACGACGGAGTTTGGACGATGACTAAACAAATAGCGTTTTTCTTCGATGTCGGCAGCCCCGCGAGCTATCTGGCATGGACGCAGCTACCCGCTATTGCGGAGGCAGCGGGCGCCGAGATTGTCTGGAAACCGATGCTTCTCGGCGGCGTTTTTAAAGCTACCGGCAATCGGTCGCCGGCGGAAGTGGCGGCAAAGAGTCGCTATACCCGGCAGGACTTTAGCCGTTATGCGGAGCGTTACGGGGTACCGTTTCAGCACAACCCCTACTTTCCCATCAATACCCTGTTGCTGATGCGCGGTGCGGAAGCGTTTCGCGAAACGCCGCAGTTTCAACCCTATCTGCGTGCCGTTTTCGAGGCGATTTGGGTTGAGCCACGCAATCTTAACGAGCCTGAAGAACTCGCGCAGGTGTTGGCCCAGGCCGGTTTCGACCCCGCGCAGGTGTTGGCGCGGGCGCAGGCGCCGGAGGTTAAGGCGCGGTTGAAGGTAACGACTGAGGAGGCTGTCGCGCGCGGCGTGTTTGGGGCGCCGACGTTTTTGTCGGCGATGATATGTGGTTCGGCCAGGATCGCTTGGATTGGGTCGCGGCGGCGTTACGCAAACGCTGACTGTTGCTTCACCCTCAGGCGTCTGGCCTCGGTTTGTCGGATTATCTGTGATAAATTTCCGCCCGATTGCAATGCTTCGTTAAATTAAGATAGAAGAAACGGGTAATAAAAACGCTTAGCCTGGTCGACCCGAAGGGGGCATTGACGCGCTTTTGTCGCGACGCGAGGCAGTCGCTCCCCCTTAGCTACGTTTACCTTTGCGCCGCAAACTATCTTTACTAACGCTTAGGGGGCGGCTCGGTAGCCGGTGTGTTACCGATTAGCCGGATTGGGGGGCGATGGGCACGCGGGTCGTGGCGCGTATGGCCGCGAAGACGTAACGACGCTGCGTGCCCATCGGGTAATACGAGTCCGTTTATGTTTTCCATTCAGCTGCTTATTTCTATTCTCGTTCTGATCTTTTCGATAATAAGCGCCATCGTTTACTACTCTCAGCGCGCCGATACGAAAGCCGCTTTACAGCGCCTGCGGGAGCGCGCGCGGCCGATCCGCTCGCTCAAGCTTGACGAGCGGGCACCGGTCGAGCAGTTTCAAGTCGATCCGCACAAACGTACTCGAAGGGTCGAACGGCTCGGCGAGTCGGTGTACCGGATCGAAGGGGCGTTTGCCCGCCATGGTATCTCGGTGAGCGGCGCCGAAACGGTGCACGACACCATCGGCGGCGTCGAGGTGGTGTTGCCTTACGATGCCGCGACGTTTCTTGAGGCTCATAACGTCGCCGAGGTGGTGCTCACGCCTAAGTTCGCCATTGTGCTGCGGCTTAACGATGCGTTCGATATTCGCGACGGCTATACGCGGACCGAAGCGGAACGCGAGCAAAAGGAGCAGTGGGAAAAAGGCGCAGCGGGCGAATTGCCTGAGCTTGAAACGCCGGTCGGCAGCGCTACGGAACAGGAGCAGGCCGCCAATCTGGGGGCTGCCCATATTATGGGGCGTCGGGATGAGACGGCGCCGGAAGCTGCTACACGCCGGCAGTTAGATAGCTGCTGGTTCGCCGCCTTGGCGGCGGTAGCGGCATTCGGCTTGCTGTTGGTTGCGGCGAATGGGAGCTATGCCTGGCTGTGGTTATTGGCAAGTGCGGCGCTGTTTGCCCTCGGCCATTGGCTTTTTTGGCGCTGGCGTTTGCCGATGCGGTTGCAACCGGTGAACCGGGTCCGCGGCCACGTCGTCCGAGTGGAATGGCGTAATCCGCATAGCCAATATAAGCAGGTGCAGCTCTATGCCGGGGCTAACTTGCCGATTAATGTGCCCAAACATTGGCAGCCTTGGATCAAGGGCAGTGGCGACTCGACGATCGATTTCGACGTGCGCGTTAAAGACCGGATGCTGCTGCGCTATGGCGATGCCTTTTCCCTCGCTGACGAGACGACGCGCTTTCCCCGCGTTAAGTGGGGAGGGCACTTACTGCTTGCGTTGATCGGGGCGGGGATGCTGGCGACGGCTTGGGTTACGAATGACCGGATCGAGCTTGATCTGGCCCATGTCCGTGCCGCCTTTTCGATGAGCGGTCCGCAGCTGTTGACCGATGTCGACGCGGTCAGAGCGCAGCCGCCGGCCCTGGGCAGCCTGGTGAATGTGCAGGCCGAAGTGCGTTGCCGGCTTCCCGAGGCTGAGGGTTACGCGCTGGCGCCGGTGGACTGCCGGCGCGCGGCGTGGGGGAGTTCGGCGCCCGAAGTGGCCGAGGTGGCGCTCGACCAAAGCCTTATCGGGCTATACGACGGCGAGTTGGTGAAGGCCGAGCGGGATCGTGCGTTGGAGAATAATATTCAGATACAGCACCGCCTGGCCGAGCTTGCTGCCGCGGTCGGTCAACCTCGCCACGCTCCCCCAATGCGGTCGTACGAGGTTCGTCGGCTTTGGAACGTGAGTGAGTTGATTCTAGCCATCGACGAGGCGTGCCTAGATAAGGGGCAGGAATCCGCTGCTGTCTGCCGCCAGTTGAAGGATACGTTTCGGTCTGGGGTGGAGCTGTCGAGTATACCGACTTCTCGCGGCTGGGGTAGTACGGTGGACGCCGCCCGTAGCGGGGAGTTTAGGCGCTACGGCAATAATGCCGTGACCAGCGCGAGGACTGCGCAGCGTCTTACTTCCGGTGCCAGAGAGCTTGCCGAGATGCGGATCTATGCGCAGTATGAGATGCCGTTGCGCGCGGCGATGCGCAGCCAACGAGACGGGGTGGTGTTGTTTCTGTCCGAGGCGGAGGCGGAGAAGCTGCGGCGCGCAGTGCCTCGCCCTTATGCCAATGCGATCTTCCCGAGCGGAGAGGCGCCTGTCGAGCGGCCGGCGCGGTGGCAGACGCGATCGCAAGCTCGATGGGCAACCCCATATCAACAACAATGGGCCGCCTATCAAACGCTAGCGACCGATGCCGGGGTGTGGTCGTTGCAGCTGACAGGTATGGTAACGGGTGCCTACTTCGACGAAAACGACGCGTTGGTTATCGAGATCGCGGAGGATCGCACGCGGGGGACGGTTTTCTCGTCGGTGGCGCGTTTGACGGCGCTATTGGTGGGGTTGCTGATACTGTTGATATACGGCACCTATTGCGTGATAAACGTGTATCGGGCGACTCAGCGTAAGCAGGCGCTCAAGGACTATTACACGGAGCGGTTGGGCCAGCCTCCGGCGTCCGCTTGAGGAGGCCTCGTCGGAGCGGTTAGCCATAGCGCGAGACCTGCCAAGCGGTGAGGGTACATAACAAGGGGCGGAACGAGTCGTTACGATGAGTACATCTGATAATCGGTTTTCTGCTTCCGAGCGGCATGGGCTTTATCGTGCTATTCGCGAGCGGCGGGATGTGCGTTCGCAATTTCTGCCGGATCCTATTCCGCCCGCTGTGTTGGCAAGGCTGCTACAGGCCGCGCACCATGCGCCTTCGGTTGGCTTTATGCAGCCCTGGGATTTTGTGGTGATCGAGAGTCGCGAGGTTAGGGAGGCCGTGCGGGCGATTTTCGAACGCGAGAACGAGAAGGCGGCGGAACGCTTTAGCGGCGATAAGGGCGTGCTTTACCGCCGACTTAAGCTCGAAGGTATTCTGGAAAGTCCCGTTAATCTTTGCATTACGTGCGATCGCAGCCGTGGCGGGCCGCATGTTTTGGGGCGTAACACGATTTTGGAAACCGATCTGTTCAGCGTTTGCTTAGCGGTTCAGAACCTCTGGCTTGCCGCTCGGGCCGAAGGTGTCGGCGTCGGCTGGGTGAGCATTCTCGATCAAGGAGAGCTGGCCAAGACCTTGCAACTGCCGCAAGAGGTGTATCCGGTCGCCTATTTGTGCCTTGGCTATGTGAGCGAGTTTCTATCTCGGCCGGAGCTTGAAGCGAAAGGTTGGCGCGCGCGGCTTCCGTTACATGAGCTTGTACACAGGGACGTATGGGGGCAGCCCTTGGAGGCGGGGCCGTTAGAGACGGCGATACGCGATAAAGGCGCATTCGATAAGCCGTCGTAAGCCGCTTGCGAAGGCCGGCGGTCGCAGTGCGAGATACCCCGCCTCCGACCGCCGACTTGCCTGCTGGTTTACTCGTCGTCCTTTTCCCAGTGCATGGTGCGTTTGACGGCCTTCTTCCAGCCTTTGTAGCGCTGTGCGCGCAGCGCCGGGTCCATGTTAGGTTCGAAGGTACGTTCTAACGCGCATTTTCCAACCACATCGTTCTTGTTCCACATCCCTACCGCAATACCGGCTAAGTAAGCCGCGCCCAACGCGGTGCTCTCGGTAATCGTGGGCCGTTCGACGTTAACGCCCAACATGTCGGCTTGAAATTGCATCATCACGTTATTAACGACAGCGCCGCCGTCCACTCGCAGGGTCTTGAGCGTAATGCCGGAGTCCGCCTGCATGGCGTCGATAACGTCTTTGGTCTGGTAGGCGAGCGAATCGAGCGTTGCGCGGGTGATGTGCTCTTTGCGCGTTCCGCGAGTGAGGCCGAAAATGGCGCCGCGCGAGTACATATCCCAATAGGGGGCGCCGAGCCCGGCGAAGGCGGGCACCACATAGACACCGCCGGAGTCTTCGACTTTGCCGGCGTAGTATTCGGAGTCTTCCGCCGAATCGATCAGCTTGAGTTCGTCGCGCAGCCACTGAACCGCAGCGCCGGCAATAAAGATTGCGCCCTCAAGGGCATATTCGACGCGGCCGTCTATTCCCCAGGCGATGGTGGTCAACAGGCCCGATTTTGACGGTACCGGGGCTTCGCCGGTGTTCATGAGTAGAAAGCAGCCGGTGCCGTAAGTATTTTTCACCATGCCTTGTTCGAAACAGGTCTGGCCGAAGAGGGCGGCTTGCTGATCGCCCGCGATCCCGGCGATGGGGATTTCGGCACCGCCGAACATTTCGGTGGCGGTGGTTCCGTAGACTTCGCTGGAGGGGCGGACCTCGGGGAGTAGCGAGCGGGGAATGCCTAGCTCGTCGAGCATGCGCTCGTCCCACTCCAAGGTGCGGATGTTATACAGCATTGTGCGCGAGGCGTTGCTGTAATCGGTGACGTGGCGTGCGCCGCGGGTAAGATTCCACACCAGCCAGGCGTCCATGGTGCCGAATAGCAGTTCGCCGCGCTCGGCGCGCTCGCGTACGCCGGGCACGTTGTCCAGCAGCCAGCGTATTTTGGTGCCCGAGAAGTAAGCGTCCGCCACTAAGCCGGTGGTTTCGCGGATGACCGGTTCTAGCCCTCGTTCTTTGAGCTCGTCGCATATCGGCGCCGTGCGGCGGTCCTGCCAGACGATGGCGTTATGGACGGGTTTACCCGTTTCGCGATCCCAGATCAGGGTGGTTTCGCGTTGGTTGGTAATGCCGATGGCGGCCACCGCTGCTGGTTTAATGCCATGCGTTTCCAGCACTTCGCGCGCCACGCCCATCTGCGCGCCCCAGATTTCCATGGCGTCGTGTTCCACCCAGCCGGGCTGCGGGAAGTATTGGGCGAACTCTTTTTGCGCGATGCCTACGATGTTTGCGTCGCGGTCGAATAGGATCGCGCGGCAGCTCGTCGTGCCCTGGTCGAGGGCCATGATGTACTGCTTGTCCATAATGTCACTCCTCCGGTTCCTTGATTCTTATCCAGCAGGCGGTCTCGATCCGGCTAAGGCGGTCGTCGATGGTTAGGTCGCTTGCCGGAGCTGTTGGTACGCAATGGGTTGTCAGGAACCCGTCTCCCGTTTTTCCAGGGCGTCTTCCCCGGCGCTGACCGCGGGAGCGTGTTGCAGCCCCGTATAGGCCGCCAGAATGCATAAGGCGAGCACTGCGAGCGCAATGCCCATGGCCATAAGGCTGCCCTCGCCGAAAACAAAGGTGTAAAACAGGCCGCCACTCACACCGCCGATCAGCGGCCCAACGACGGGAATCCAGGCGTACTGCCAGTTGGATTCGCCCTTGCCGGCGATGGGAAGCACGTAATGCGCTATGCGCGGCCCCAGGTCGCGGGCAGGGTTGATAGCATAGCCGGTGGGTCCGCCGAGCGACAGGCCGATAGCGAAGACGAGCAGGCCGACGATCAACGGGTTAAGGCCTTCGGTGAAGTCGTTCGCACCGATAAACAAAATGCTTAGTACGAGGATGAAGGTACCAATGATTTCCGCGAATAAATTGCCCGGCGTATGCGGAATGGCAGGGTCGGTGCTGAATACGCCGAGTTTGGCGCCGGCGTCCTGCGTTGCCGCCCAATGCGGATAGTAGGCTAAGAAGACGATACAGGCGCCGATGAACGCGCCGATTACCTGAGCGGTGATATAGGCCGGCACATCGGCCCAGGGAAATTCGCCGATGGCGGCAAGTCCCACCGTTACTGCGGGGTTGATATGAGCGCCGCTGATATCGCCGACGGCGTAGATGGCCAGCGTGACTGCCATCCCCCAACCCGCTGTAATCACAATCCAGCCGCTGTCCTGCGCTTTCGAATGATTAAGTAGCACGCCGGCGACAACGCCGCCGCCGAAGACGATCAGGATCATCGTCCCGATGATCTCGCCGATGAAAGGTGTCATTGAGTTGTCTCCTCCTTGTTGTTTTGTGCCCCGGGCTGACAGCTTGTTATTGTCTCGACGGGGTGTACTTGCCTTCATTGATGGAATAAACGGCGGCCGTTACGGCAACCGGCCTCGCGCGGTTCGCGAACCAGGCATTAATTGCCTGCCTGGTGGCATCGGAGACGTGCAGGCCCATGCGCGAACGGCGCCAGAGGACATCGTCCGCGGTGCGAGCCCACTCGTACCGAAATAGATAATCCAGCTCGGCGGCGTAGATGTCGTCGCCGAGGTTTTCGCCGAGTGCTGCCAATGAGCGGGCGTTTCCCACCAAAGCCTGAATGCGCGTGCCGTAGTTGCGGGCGTAACGCCACAGCAGGCCGGACGGCAGGAAGGGGTAGTCGTGCGCGAGCGTGGTGAGCCAGCTCGCGAAGTCGGCGTTGGGGAGGTCGCCGCCGGGCAGCGTGGTGTTAGCCGTCCAGGGGGGGCGTCGATCGCCAGCGGTTCGGCCAGTTGCGCCAGGGCGTCTTCCGCTAAGGTTCGGTAGGTCGTGATTTTACCGCCGAATACTGACAGTAACGGCGCTTGCCCCGTTACTGCATCGAGGTCGAGCACGTAGTCGCGCGTTACCGCCGATGCGTTGGCTGCGTGGTCGTCGTAGAGCGGGCGTACGCCCGAATAGCTCCAAACGACGTCGGCTGGCGTTATTCGGCGTTGGAAGTAGCGGGCGACGGTGTCGCACAGATAGGCCGTTTCCTCGTCCGAGATGCGAATGCCCCGCGGGTCGCCGACGAAGGGCTCGTCGGTGGTGCCGATCAGGGTGTAATCGTGTTCGTAGGGAATCGCGAAGACGACGCGGCCATCCGGGTTTTGCAGGAGATAGGCGTGATCGTGCTCGAACAGCCGTGGAACGACCAGGTGGCTTCCCTTAACGAGTCGTACCTGTTTGTCTGTTTGCCGACCATGCCTGCCGTCGACGGATTCCAGGAAACAACTGACCCAGGGGCCGGTGGCATTAACTAGCCCGCGGGCGACAACGGTGCGGTTGTGGCCGCTGATCTCGTCGTGCAGCTTAACGGACCAGGTGTTGCCTTGTCGGGTCGCGCCGATGCAAGCGGTGCGCGGGCAAATCTCGGCACCGCGCTCGGCGGCGTCCAGTGCGTTGAGAACGACGAGCCGAGAGTCTTGTACCCAGCAGTCCGAATAGATATAGGCATCGGTAAAGTCTGGCCGGAGCGGGCTCCCGGCGGGGTGCTGGCCGAGATTCACCGCGCGCGAAGGCGGCAGCTTGCCGCGACCGCCCAGGTGGTCGTAGAGAAACAGCCCAGTACGAATCATCCAGCGGGGCCGCAAATCGCGGGTGTGCGGCATGACGAAGCGCATCGGCCAGATGATGTGCGGTGCGGCATGCAGTAATACCTCGCGTTCCTTAAGCGCTTTGCGCACCAGGCTGAACTCGTAGTATTCGAGGTAGCGGAGTCCGCCGTGGATGAGTTTGGTGCTGGCGGAGGAGGTGTGTGCTGCTAGGTCGTCGCGCTCGCAGAGCAGTACTCGTAGCCCGCGCCCGGCTGCATCGCGTGCGATGCCGGCGCCGTTTATGCCGCCGCCGACGACGACCAGATCGTAAAGGTCATTTTGTTTCGTCATGGCTGGTGTTCGTTTGTGTTCGGTGTGTTGTTCATACGAACATAGCATGGGTGATGTGAATTTCAAGGCGAAAATTTTCGTTAGCGATCGAAAAAGCGGTGGCGGGGAAGTTTCGTCAACCGGGGCAGTAGGCCTAATCGATGTTCGCGGTGAGGAGGGGAGCCCTGAGAGTGGGGGGCGTTTAAGCGTCGGCGACCACGACGCGTACGCCGCCTTCTTCCAAATGCGCCCGCCATTCTTCCGGCGGCCGGCGATCGGTAAACAAGGCATCGACCTGCCGCAAATGGCCGAGTTCTACCATCGCGCTGCGGCCGAACTTGCTATGGTCGGCGGCGAGCCAGAAGTGGCGGGCCTGAGACATGATGGTTTGGACGACCCGTACTTCCTGGTAGTCGAAGTCCAGCAAGGTGCCGTCGATATCGATACCGGATATCCCAGTGATACCGTAGTCGACTCGAAACTGTCGCATGAAGTCGATGGTGGCTTCTCCGGTAATCCCGCGATCGCGTGGGCGCACCACGCGCCGGCGAGGATGATCTCGAATGTAGGGTTGTTGGTGAGGATGGTTGCTACGTTTAGGTTGTTGGTGATGATGCGCAAGCCTTCGTGCCGAAGCAATGCCTGCGCGATCTCTTCGTTCGTTGTGCCGAGGGTAATGACCAGCGATGCGCGATCCGGAATTTCGGCCGCCATGGCCTTGGCAATGCGCCGCTTGGCTTCCAACTGCATGACTTTCCGCGCCCGGTAGGCCACATTCTCCACGCTTGAGGGGAGGCCAGCGCCGCCGTGGTGACGCCGCAGTAGGCCGAGGGCGCAGAGTTGGTTGATGTCGCGGCGGATGGTCTGTGGCGTTACGTCGAAGGCCTCGGCCAGTTGATCGATTGCGACAAAGCCGTCCGCGCGGACCCGTTCCATGATTTGCTCTTGTCGCGGCGTAAGATCGTCCATTGCACCCTCGAAAGCTTGTTCGCTTTGTTTTCGCTTATTTTCGTTTTCAGGAAAACAAGATATAGCAGTCATTATAATCAGGCAATCCGATGGTTCGGGATGATGGATGACGCCGCTCGCTAAGAGCAACGGCCACTGACGACGAGCTGCCCGAGCCGTATTATCGGCTATTCTTCTAAACTGGCGGTCGGCGAAGCGCAGCGCTTATATTCCGGGGTGTCGCCGAGGTGATCGCGCTTCGGTTAGTGTGATCTGATGCCGCTATTCCGGACGGAGGATTGTTCTCGGTTTCCTAATCGGATTATCCTCTCACGCTTTCTTCGTAGCGAACCGGACGAAGCGCTCCTCTAGCGAGCGTTTCGGCCAGGAGTCGAGTTGATTATGGCGTTTAAGTTTCCCTTTCGTGGCGGTTCTCGCGCCGTCAACGGCGCGACCTATAGCGATAAGGGAGTGCCTCGGGCTCGCTTGCCGGTGATGGACGAGGCCGGCGGGGCGAGCGTTGAGCAGGTAGAGTTTATCGAGGCGATGGCGCGTTGGACGTCGTCGATCTGGATCGTGACGGCCGAAGAGGGCGGTGTGCGATACGGTCGTACGGTTACCGCCATGATGCCTTTGGCACCGCAGCCGCCGACGCTGCTGGTGTCGATCATGCGCGATGCCTTGCTGGCCGAAGTGATTGAGCGAACGGAAGGGTTTTCCTTGTCGATGTTGGCGGCAGGCCAAGCGGAAGTGGCCGATGCCTTTGCGGGTAAAGTGCCGCCTCCGCAGCGTTTCGAGCGGGGCGACTGGACGCAATGGCCATCCGGCCGGCCGCGGTTGGGGCAGGCCAGCGTTGCATTGGATTGTCGCCTATCGGGCGTGATCGATACCGAAAGCCATTTGGTCTTTAGCGGTACGATAACGTGCACCGCATTGACGGAAGATTACGCGCCGCTATTGTGGGGTGCGCGTTCCTACAGGCAGGTGTCGGACGATTAATCGCCTACCCTAGTCTTTCTGTTGCTTGGGTTCGATGCGATAAGTGCAGCGGCGTTCCCCGGCCAGTATGTGTTCGGTACGGCTGACCTGTACTTCGCTCCCGAGCACTGCACGAAATACATTTAGCTCGGCGCTGCAAAAGCCTTTACAGGCTTTTGCAGCAGCGCAAATGGGGCAGTGGTTTTCGATGAAGAGAAGACTGCCGTCCTCGCTCTCCCGCCATTCAGCCATATAACCTTCGCGAGCACGCAGTTCGGCCAGGCGTGCAACGCGCTCCCGCAGGCTATTCAAGCCTTTGAGTTCCGCCCGGTAAGTGGCGAGCGTTTCTTGTTCGCGAGCATTGACTAAACGCTCGAGAGCGCTTGCGCCAAGCGTTTCGCGCACGGAGTCGATCAGTTGCACCGTTAATTCCGCATGGGCATCCGGAAAGCGTTGGTGACCGGCGTCAGTCAGCCGCCATACAGCCGTCGGTCGGCCCACGCCTTGGCGCTCTGGGCGAGCTTCCACCAAGCCCTCGGCCGCCAGTTTGATAAGCTGTTGGCGGGCGTTTTCGCTGCTGCTGCCTATATGCCGACCCAACTCGGAGGCAGATTGCGCTCCGCGGGTTTTCAGCAACGTTAGCAAACGGTCGCCGACGGGTCGGGAAGGCGGCGCCGTGTTTTCAAAGCCCTTGCTTGGCATATTCCTCATCGGGTAAATTAACGAAGTGTATACTTGGAAAATACAGTCGAGCTGATACGCTTGCAAGTGCAAGCGGTTTGCAGATTGTATTCAACCGCGAGATAAAGGAGTAGAACAAATGGCTTTTGAACTTCCTGCACTGCCGTACGAGAAGAACGCGTTGGAGCCGTACATCTCCGCAGAAACGCTCGAATACCATCACGGTAAGCACCACCAGGCTTATGTGACCAAGCTCAACGAGCTGACCGAAGGTACGGCCGACGCTGAAAAGTCGCTGGAAGAAATCGTCAAGAGCGCTTCCGGCGGCTTGTTCAACCAAGCCGCTCAGGTTTGGAACCACACTTTCTACTGGAACTGCCTGTCCCCGAACGGCGGCGGCGAGCCTGCCGGTGCGTTGGCCGAAGCCATCAATGCCAAATTCGGTTCCTTCGCCAAGTTCAAAGAAGCGTTCAACGCTAAGGCTGTCGGCAACTTCGGTTCCGGTTGGACGTGGTTGGTCAAAACCGACGATGGCGGTGTCGACATCGTAAATACCGACGATGCGGACAGCCCGATCGCGCACGGCCAGACCCCGCTGCTGACCATCGACGTTTGGGAGCATGCCTACTACATCGATTATCGCAATGCGCGGCCGAAGTATCTGGAAAACGTTTGGAACATCGTTAACTGGGACTTCGTCGCGAAGAACTTCGGCTAATCGCCGCGCGCGATGCGCGTTTAGCGAAAAGGCTCCGTTGATTGGTAATGCCCGTTCACTTTAGCAAGTGGACGGCATTTTTATTTGGTTCATCTCGGCTTGGCGGGATGGTTGTTTGGTTGGGGTGGTGGTTTGGGTGTTGGTGGTTTGGTGCGCTGCGCACCAA
>NZ_NFZV01000029.1 GCF_003399765.1 Alkalilimnicola ehrlichii
CGTTCCTGCCGGCCGGCAGGAAGCGCATAAACCCGCCGACAAGGCAGAGGGGCCGCCTCCGCCCCAGGAAGACTACCTACGAGCAGACCAGATCGAAAGTTTGGCCCGTGAAGTTGCCGACGAGACCGTGCTCCGGCTCATTCACGATCAGCTCGAAGGACACCGGCAAGCCCTGCGCGAAACGCTATCCAATGAGCTAAGCGCAATAAAGGACAGCATCTACGAGCAACGCTACCAAACCGCCGTACAACAGAGTAAACGCTGGCGCGTAGCGGCTGCGCTAACGCCGATCATTGCCTTATCCCTCGCGTTTGTACTTGCAAACTTTCTCGGCAATCGCGACCACCACACCCTCGATGTGCATCTAGCCGCTAGTACAGATATCGATCAAACGGATGTGGGCGAACGTGGCGCGCTGATACAGCGCCTGATCGCATTACGCCTGGAGGCGGACCAGGAGAGACAATCGCTATTGAACGCGCTGGAGTGGTCGCTTAACCAGCACAGCCATTTCGAGTACGGTCGTATTCCGTTTGACGATAGCCGCTTATCGCTACTTAATGAGCTAGCCTACCATTTGCAGCAAAGCGGGTTCGGCGGTGTCGTTCGGCTGGACGCTCATGTGGGTGACTTTTGCCTCGTGCGCGGCGACAACGGAGAGTTGCAACTAGCACCCGATCGACTCCCGGTCGGCGAATGCGATAGCATCGGCTTCGACCCTGCTACTGCCCGCCGCCTAGGCGAGCAACAATCCTTGGCCTTCGCCAATTTCACTCGCAGCTCTCCCTTATTCACCGAAGGCAACATACGCCTTGAGATTCGCTCCCACGGCCGAGCCTACCCACGCGTCGACTATCCCAGCACCGATAGCGATATAAGAGCCGCCGAATGGAATGCTATTGCTCAGCGCAATCAACGCGTTGAAATCTCTTTACTACCCCACTCCACCGCTACCGACGCTTTCGCCAACCGACCTTTAAGAAACATCGAATAATACGTTTGCCTCAACAGCCCCTTGCTGGCATCGCAGAAGGGCGGCACTCGTTCCATTAAACGGCAAGGGCGACGAATGCTACAATCGAATGATTCTTCGCAAGGCGCTCTCGGTGCACGCTGCCGAATTGAGCCTCTCAGCATCGACACGATCCGGACGATACAAGTTCATGAATACCGATCTCGAATTCGACCGCACACACCTGTGGCACCCCTATACGTCAATCAGCGAACCGCTTCCTGCCTATGCGGTAGACCGATGCGAAGGTGTTCATATCATTTTAGAGAACGGCACCCGCTTAATCGATGGGATGTCTTCTTGGTGGGCGGCTATCCATGGCTACAACCACCCCTACCTGAATGCGGCTGCCGAAAAGCAACTCGGGCGTATGGCGCACGTTATGTTCGGGGGTTTAACGCATGCTCCGGCAACCGAGCTGGGCAAGCGCTTGGTCGAACTGACGCCTGCCCCGCTACAGAAGGTCTTTCTTGCCGATAGCGGGTCGGTGGCGGTTGAAGTCGCCATTAAAATGGCGCTCCAGTATTGGCTGAGCCGCGGCCACGCAAACAAGACACGCTTACTTTCGTTGTACCATGGCTACCATGGGGATACCTTCGGTGCGATGGCTGTCTGCGATCCGATCAACGGGATGCATGAGCTATTTCAAGGCATACTGCCCCGGCATTACTTCGCCAAAGCCCCCCAAAGCCGCTACGACGGTGATTGGAATCCCGAAGATATCGACGATGTCCGCACCACCTTGGACAAACACCATGAGGAAATCGCCGCGGTCGTCTTAGAGCCGGTGGTACAAGGCGCCGGCGGTATGCGAATTTATCATCCGGACTATTTGAAAGCCGTCCGCGAGCTATGCGACCAGTACGGCGTGCTGTTGATCTTTGACGAAATCGCGACAGGCTTCGGCCGCACAGGCCGGCTTTTCGCCCTGGAGCATGCCGGTGTTTGTCCGGACATTGCGTGCTTTGGCAAGGCACTGACCGGCGGTTACATGACGCTGGCAGCCACCTTATGCACGGAAGAGGTTGCCAATGGCATCAGCGAAGGGCAAGCAAAGGTTCTTATGCACGGCCCGACCTTTATGGGCAATCCGCTTGCTTGTGCCATCGCCAATGCGAGTATCGACCTCCTGCTCAAGAGCGATTGGAAAAACAAAGTAGCCGCTATCGAAACGCAGCTTAAGGCGGAGCTCGCACCCTGTTTACAGTCGCCGAAAGTGGCTGACGTTCGCGTTCTAGGCGCCATCGGAGTGGTCGAACTGCATGAGCCGGTAGACGTTGCCAAGGCCCAAAGCCTATTTATCGAGCATGGCGTTTGGATCCGTCCTTTCCGCCAATTGATCTATATAATGCCGCCCTATGTTATAGGCGCACAGGATCTAAGCAAACTCACCACCGCCATTCGCGCCGTTACCGCCTGAACCACGACCGGAGGCCAGATTAGATGAGCGCGGAACCGACCGTCGGCCAAAGCGAAATTGACGAAGCCGTTGCCCGCTTGCGCAACGGCGAACAGGTCGTCATGCCTACGGAAACCGTATACGGACTGGCAGCCGATGCGAAAAACCCAATGGCGGTACAAGGGATTTTCCGCCTAAAAGGCCGCCCTCCCAGCCGTCCGCTGATCGTTCACTTAGCGACAGCGGCACAACTCGACGACTGGGCCCGCGACATTCCCGCTTATGCCCGACGGCTAGCGGAGCATTTCTGGCCCGGACCGCTCACTCTGGTACTCAAACGTGCAGCGGACGTCCCGGATGCCGTTACCGGCGGCCAAGACACCGTAGCGTTAAGAGTACCCCAGCACCCCCTTGCTTTAACGCTTCTTGACCAATTCGGCGGTGGCCTTGCCGCCCCCTCTGCCAACCGGTATGGCCACATCAGCCCCACGACGGCAGATCATGTCAAAGGCCAGTTCGGTGCCGAAACGCCTTTAATTCTCGATGGCGGGCCCTGCCATATAGGTATCGAATCGACCATCGTTTCCTGTCTCGGCCAAAGGCCTGAGATACTTCGGCCAGGCATGCTAGATTCCGCGACCCTAGCGGCCGCATTGGGGGAGTCGAGGGCTATCGAGCTGAAGCAGCAGAGCGAGGTGCGCGTACCGGGCCAAACGCTTTCGCATTACGCGCCGAACACGCCTACCTATATGGTTGCGCGAGAAGCTAGCGAAGCCTGGGCTCAGAACCGCCCGGGCCGTGGAGGCTTTCTCGGTTTTTCCGAGCCTCCCGTCAATACTGCGATACATATTGCGCTAAGCCCGGAGCCCGCACAGGCTGCACGTCAGCTATATGCGGCTTTACACCAGCTAGACGCCGCCGGCCTTGATTGGATTCTTATCGAAACACCGCCCGCTACCGCTGCTTGGACAGCGCTGCGAGATCGTTTGACGCGTGCTTGTGCGCCTAAAAGCGCGGAGATATGAGGAGGACGGATCGGGCGGCGATAACGTAGGTCGTTGTTTTCCTAACCGCCAGGGCAGTCGCAATTAGCGCAAGCTACCGGGGGCTTGTTTCCGCTACGGTGTGACACATATCAAAAGCCGCTTCATGATATGAAGCGGCTTTTGAGTCGACCCAAAACCTGAGTCGGTTTATTGCGCCATGGCGCGCTGCTGCAGGTCCATCATCTGCTGTTGCAGCTCTTCAAATTCGGCAATCAATTCTTCGATTTCCGGATTCCGGTCCGTCATGCTGGCCAGCAAATCGTTCTGGAACTGCTCCTGTGCAGCCATAAGATCGCTGTCCTGCATCGCATCGCGTTGCGCGGCCTCCAGAGCCACTTGTTCTTCCTGGGCAGCCGCAAACAGCTCCTGCTGGCGCTCCTGGTCGTCTTGGGCGGCCTGTAGCTGGCCCCGCAGCTCTTCTAAGCGGTTGATGTTACCTTGAGGATCGTGCCCCTTGTCTTCCATCGTCGAGATGGCCAGGGCCTCCAGGTCTTCCAACTGAGCCTGTAAGGCTTCGTCGTCCTCTAGCGCTTGCTGCTGAGCCTGCCCGAGTTCCTGGTGAATCTCCTGCATACGCTGCTGAATACGCTGCGCCTGCTGCATCACCTCCGGGTCAACCTGCTGTTGAGCCTGCGGAGCTTGCCCTTGCGGCTGCCCCATCGGCGCTTCGGCAACCGCGGCGCCGCTAAAGACAATGGCACTGCAAAATGCAACCGTTGCCGTTGCCAGGGCAGCCCGAGCTTTGAAAGTCTCCAGTTTTCGCATGATCGTATTTTACTCCGTTGAAACTAGCCTGACCCTCTCATAAACGGGAAGGCTTTTCAAATCCATGCCACATAAACCACCTATACCGGCGGTTCTTCCCTTCTTCTCAGAGTCCTACCGGCTTGCCCGCATACCGCCACCTCCGCCGCCGCCAGGCGGAGGCGTCCAAACATTCCGAAACGGCTGCCGCAACCGCTCCGGAATGTCTTTAGAAAAACGCAGTTCTTGCCCTGCACCGGTACGCACCGCCCGTATCTCGCCTCGGCTCAGGCCATGCAAGCGGCAAACTTCTTCGCAGGCGGAAGCAAAACCCGGCGGAGGCTTACCTCGGATCACACGAGCCTTGCCATCTTGGATTCGCAGAACAAAAACCACCGCAGCGCGCCGGATGACGATAATAACAACGCCAGCACCGACAGCTAGGAGTATAAGCATGACCGCTATCGGGTCCATCGCTCTCCGCACTCCTTGTGAAAACGCCCGCTACCGACATAGCGGCAGCCCTGATGAGACAGGGCCGTCGCTAAGCAGCTGGCGGGCGTGTTCACGACCAGCGGAGCGAAAGCCCCACTAATACGCTATTAGCAACTGTAATACAAATCAAACTCGACCGGGTGGGTGGTCATCCGTAAACGCTGCACTTCTTCCATCTTCAAAGCGATGTAGGCATCGATTACTTCATCGGTAAACACGCCACCGGCCTTCAGGAACTCCCGATCGGCATCCAGGGCCGTTAACGCCCCTTCCAAGGAGAAAGCCACCTTCGGGATATCTTTCTCCTCTTCCGGCGGCAAGTCGTACAAGTCTTTATCCATCGCATCGCCAGGATGAATCTTGTTCTGAATCCCATCCAGCCCTGCCATTAACATCGCCGCAAACGCGAGGTAGGGATTGGCCGTAGAATCGGGGAAACGCACTTCGACCCGCCGCGCCTTAGGATTAGCCACGTAAGGGATCCGAATCGATGCCGAACGGTTGCTCGCGGAATAAGCCAACAACACCGGCGCTTCAAAATGAGGCACCAAACGCTTGTAGCTATTCGTCGATGCGTTGGTGAATGCATTCAACGCTTGCGCGTGCTTGATGATGCCGCCGATGTAGTACAACGCAGTCTCCGACAAGCCGCCGTACTGGTTGCCGCTGAAAACGTTCTTGCCTTCGCGAGCGAGCGATTGATGAACATGCATGCCGCTGCCGTTATCGCCAACGAGCGGCTTCGGCATAAAAGTCACCGTTTTGCCGTAAGCGTGAGCGATGTTGTGGATGACATACTTAAGCTTCTGCACTTCATCGGCTTTCTTAACCAGCGTATTGAACTTAACGCCGATCTCGCATTGCCCGGCAGTCGCAACCTCATGATGATGAACCTCGACCGGAACGCCCATTTCTTCCAAAGCGCCGCACATCGCACTGCGAATTTCATGCAGGCTATCTACCGGCGGCACCGGGAAATAACCGCCCTTCACCCTCGGACGATGCCCCATATTGCCATCCGGATAGACTTTCTCCGAATTCCAACCGGCTTCTTCGGAGTCGATCTTATAGAAGCTGCCGCTCATATCGGCGCCCCAGCGAACGTCATCGAAAATGAAGAATTCGTTTTCCGGGCCGAAAAAAGCCGTATCGCCGATACCGGTGGATGTCAGATAAGCTTCCGCCCGTTTCGCGATAGAACGAGGATCGCGCTCATAGCCCTGCAACGTCTTAGGTTCGATAACGTCGCAGGTAAGATTCAGCGTCGGATCGATAAAGAAGGGATCGATGGTTGCGGTGCTGGCATCGGGCAGCAGGATCATGTCGGAGTCGTTCACCCCTTTCCAGCCTTGGATCGAGGAGCCGTCGAACATGGTACCCGATTCAAACAGGTCTTCGTCGACCGTAGAGGCCGGCACAGTGAGGTGCTGCTCCTTTCCGGCGGTATCGGTAAACCGAAAATCTACATATCTAATTTCGTGCTCTTCGATGAGCTTAAGAACGTCTGCTGCTGTGCGAGACACGTCTCGACCTCCACTCGGAAAGAAGCAAAAAGAACCGTGGGCGGGAAGGTTTACCAGAATCCGAGCGAAGACGAAAGATCAATATGTTCTTTTTTGGTGCAAGTTGTCCGCAAAAACATCCGGTACCGCACTATATAAAAGCAAAAAACCAGGCGACGCACACACTTAGTGCAAACCCTTCAATGCCGAAAAATCTCCTTCAGGATTGTGCCGCATTCCCCTGATCCATTCGCCGTATGGCCGCCTCTCCCTCGCTAGTCAGTTGTTCAAGCTTATCGATCTGAGCATCTAACTTAGGTAATGCATCGCGACGGTAACGCGACACCTCGTCCAGAGCCTCGATCACATCGGCAAATGCCCCCTGCAGCTGCTCCATATCCAGAACAGAGGAAGCGGCGCGCGTTTGGATTTCGACGCCTTGGCTACGCAAGGCGCGCGAGGTACCGGCAATGAGGTTTCCCGTCGCTGCATTGAGCGCCTCGACACGATCCAACACCAGCCTTTGATTTGCCAAAGCCAATGCAACCGTGACCGCCACATTCAAGGCCGACACCGTGACGTTAATCGCCCTATCGACGCCACGCATCAACTCACGGTTATTGCGAATAACAACTTCCAAAGCCAATATGCCCTGCTGGCAAACGGTTAATTGCTGTTGCAGGTCAACAATCCGCTGCCGAAGCGGAAACAATAACTCTTCTTCGATAAAGCGCCCCGCATCGGCATCCGTCCCTTTCTCAATCAAAATGCTCTGCAAACGCCGATCGATCAGCTTCCCAAGACTAATCTGCCGACGTAACTGCCCTAAGCTGTCACGAAGCGCCTGCTGGTCGTCGGCCAGCGTTAGGTTATCCCGTCGCAACATCTCGCGCCCGGCTTCCAAATCCTTGATGATGGCATCAAGCGCCTCTTGCGAACTCTCGAACTTTCGAAAATAGCGCTTAACCCGGCTGCCGACCCCAGGTAGAAAAGAAAATACCCGCTCAAAGCGGCTTATCGAGAAATCACGCCGATTAGGGTCAAGATCCTCCATCTTGCCCCTGAGCTCCAACAAAGCCTCAGCCACCGGCCCCCATCGTCGCCCTGATGCGCCAGGTTACGGATCGGAGTCTGTAACATCGCACTGCGGTGAGCCGCTTGCTGCTGAACGTCCGCCCCCATGCGGTCCACCGCTTGGCGTTGCTGTTCGGCACCCTCCCCGTTACCGGAAGACAATACTTGCCGCACAAAGGCGTCAGCTATCGCTATCAGGTCCGGGTCCGCTTCAAACGAATCGGCACTCCCCTCCCGCTTAACGTCAGCCGCCAATGATTCCACCGGCGGCAAGGAAAGATTAAGCTTGGGGTCGGCAGCCTCTTTATCTTCCGACTGACGCATGAAGCCCTCCTCATTGGCCGTCCCTTCCCGTCCATCGGATAGCCATCCGTTCGCGGCTATTCTTTGCGGCTATAAGCACTCGCCTTATCGACAAATCGGCGCAAATCCTGCAAGGCTTGATCGGCCGCCAACGATGCGTGAGGGCGATCCGTCTCAATAGCGGAAACCGCAACCGCCACATCGTCCAGCGCTGTCAATACCGCTTCGTTGCGACCGCTCAACTCGCGCAATCGCTGCTCTCCCTCATGGACAAGCTCTAGGCGTCGCTGTAAGGCCGCACGTTCCGCACCCGCCAAATGCCCCCTTCGCCGGCCAACCGGCGCTCGACGTAAGCAAGGTCGATACCGCCAATGCCAGAAGCCAACGATGCCATAGCTCCCAAGTTGTCGATGGCGGTCGAACTCACTTCTGCAATCATGCCGCGGGCGCGGTCGTACGTAAGCTCCTTTGCGTCGAAAGTGCTGCCAAGGCTATCCAGCGCGCGCACGTAACGGGTATATAGGCGATCGGCCTGAATCGCCAAGTCCGGGCGCCTCACATCCAGTAATCGTTGCTTAGCCGAGCAGAGATTGATAACCACCGAGTCGGCATCCGCAGGCGGCTTTGCTGGATTCAGCACGGCCACACCTGCTTCGCGCTGCTCCCCCTCCAGCTCAGCCTGCCGTCTCGCCGCCGCTTTAGCACGGGCAGCTTCATGGCGCCTCTGCCTCCACGCCTCGCGCCAGCGCCGCCAACGACGCTCTAAAGGCACTTCGACAGCGATGGCGGCAAGCCCAACCAGCCAACCTATTAAACTGGGGCTAAATCCGCCCCAGAGCGAGGTTAGCCAAAGCAAAAAAGCAATGAACGGGATAATGAGCCAGTAGCGGACAAGTACCTGCCAGCGCCGCGGCGGCTCGTAAGGCACGGCCAACCTAGGGTTGACCATCCCTATGAAAAACCAAAAGAAACAAGAAAGGAATAAGCCGTATGCGAAACCTTGAAGAAAACCTAGCATCCACTCAGCACTCTGGCAGCAGAAAGGAAAATACCGCCGGTTCCGGCATGGCCAGCTGCGACCACGACCTAATAAACCGCTTTCTGCTAACCCTATCGCATTGCGCGCTCAAAAAGGAGCCCTGGACAATCGCCGCAAAACACGCCGCAAAGGCTGGTCTTTAACGCCTCAGGATCGCATAGAGTAGCCACACCACGATAACGATCAGCAAGATACCTACGACACCGACCCAGACGCCGGCTTCAAAATCGTCGCAATGACTTCGCATCCTGCAAGGCCGACCAGAAAAAACAAGAGTAACGTATAGCCCAGTACACGCATCGAAAGCCTCCCTGCACCTTCCAGTGGCCGAACACCTGGCCGCTTTACGCGTACCGGCGACTAGTCCTCGACCGGCTCTAACCGATACACACCTCCGTCCGCTTCGTCGGTGGCCACATACAGCATTCCGTCGGGGCCTTGCCTAACGTCGCGAATACGACCGACAACGCCGTCTAACAAAATTTCGTCGTCGACGACTTCATCGCCATTAAGGGTTAAACGATGCAAGCGCTCCTGCGCCAATGAGCCGGCGAACAGATTACCCCGCCACTGTGGGAAAGACTCGCCGTCGTAAAAGGTCAGCCCCGACGGGGCCATTGACTCTTCCCACCAGTAGGCAGGCTCGACCACGCCCGGCGCTTGAGATCCGATCCCGGTAAATTGCCCCGTCGAGTACTCGGTACCATAAGCAACCTGCGGCCAGCCGTAATTGGCTCCCGCCTCAATCCGATAAAGCAAATCGCCGCCAAGCGGGCCGTGATCGACCGCCCAAATGGCACCCGACCCAGGGTCTATGGCTATACCCTGCTTATTTCGATGCCCAAACGAGTAGATCTCCGGACGCAGATTCCCTGGCTCTCGATTAACGAAAGGATTGTCCTCCGTCGCGCCTCCGTCTTCGTGCAACCGAATCATCGATCCGGCCGGATCCGTTAGATCTTGCGAGGGGTAACGCAGCCCTCTATCTCCTATCGAGAACATCACGGTGCCGTCGCCCGGGAAAACGATTCGAGATCCGTAGTGCCTACCGGGGTCGGTTCTCGGCGCTTGGACGTATAGCGGCTCTACATCTACTAGCTCGCTTCCGTCCTGGCTTAAACGCCCACGCGCCAGCGCCGTGCCGGTGCCGTATTCGGCGTCGCCGAGCACGGCATCGTCGTCGCCCGGGCTGGAGTAGGTAAAGTAAATCCAGCCGTTATTCTCGTAATCGGGGTGCAAAGCAATATCCAACAAACCACCCTGCCCCTCCCCTTCGGCGGGATCGTCTTCCTCGGTAGCAACGCCGATCATGGGCAGACCGGATACTTCGGTGACTTGCGAGCCGTCCACCAACTGTAATCGCCCTGGCCGTTCGGTCACGAGCATTCGCCCGTCAGGCAACCACGCCATCGCCCAAGGATGCTCAAGACCGCCCACAACCCGCACAACGCGAAACGACGCTTCGTCGCTCTCAAGAGCCGACTCTACGACCTCGTTGACAACTTCAACCTCTGCCTGAACGTGAAAGCTGACTCCTATAGCTACCCCCCCGCGATAAGACCTGTCCCAAACCATTTAGGGCATCCTTGCTGCATCTACCGACCTCCTAGCTACGCATCCCGATCCGCCGCAACCGCGGCCTACCGCTCTATAACAGCGGCTGAGCACTGCCTAAAATACCTTGAGGAACACGTTCGGAATTTCTCCAAGAACTGGGGCGATAGAAACCGCTCTACAAGTACACAGGGGCCAACCTGCCCACCTACCCGAGCCTATGAAACAAAAAACAAATTCGCATCACGTTCTGCAGCGAATATAAGTCATGCTTACGGTGACAGAGGCGTCATATTTGACGTAATGTCGCCCAAGGCATCGCGCAGGTACTAGCCTCTGTAACAAATCACTGTTATGTTTCAGCAGAAAAGCCCAAACGGCTTAGCAGGCTGCTGAACTATTGCAAAAGCGAAGGAAGGGAACCACTGACAAGCCGAGGGAGCGTACCGCGAGGTAACGTTGTCAGCGGTCCTAAAAACGACCGACTCAGCTTTTTGAAGCTTGAAAGGCCATAATAATAAAACAATACGATAATAACGAACGAGGAGAACTCATGAATCTTCCCCAATCGGTATACGATAGTCGGCCGTGGATTCAGCACTATGGTTCGATGCCGGCAGAGTTGAAGACGCCAGAATATAATAATGTGGTCGAGATGATCGTCCGCAGCGCGGAGCAGTTTGCCGCTCGCAAGGCCTTCACCGCCGTTACCGCCAATGGCATGAACGGCACATTGAGCTACGCCAAGGCCGACGAGCACTCGGATGCTTTCGCGGTTTATCTAAGAGAACACCTAGGACTCAAGGAAGGCGCGCGGGTCGCTATCCAAATGCCCAATTGCCTTACGTTTCCGGTTGCCGCCTTCGGCATACTCAAAGCCGGTTGCGTCCTGGTCAACGTCAATCCGCTCTACACTGCGGTAGAGATGGAAAAACAATTTATCGACAGCGGCGTCGAGGCGCTCGTTATTGTCGATATGTTCGCGGATAAACTCACAGATATCTTGCCGCGGACGCAGGTGAAGCACGTCATACTCACCAGTGTTTCCGAGATGTTCCCGCCTGTTGTGAAACAGGTGATTAAACTCGTTCAGCGCTACTGGAACCGGATGATTCCAAAGTGCGAGGTCCAAACTACGCCGTTTCGGGAAACGCTGCACAAAGGGTACGAGCTGAAGCAGAATCGGCAGATCGCAGTTAAAACGTATTGGGAGCACCTGACCCGCGACTCCGTTGCCGTATTACAATATACTGGCGGCACCACCGGCATCGCCAAAGGCGCGATGCTTACGCATGGCAATCTGCTGACCAACGTCGACCAAATACATGCAACGGGCGTGGCCCATAACGACGAACGCCAGGAGGTAATGCTAACGGCGCTGCCGCTTTACCATATCTTCGCCTTCTCGGTTAACTTGCTCGCCTTCCACCACATGGGCGGGAATAACATCCTGATTCCGAGCCCACGCCCCATAAGCAACTTACGGCGGGCGATCGAAAACTATCCAGTCACATGGATGACCGGGGTAAACACCTTATTCAACGCCCTCCTGAATGAAGATTGGTTCAAGGTCTATCCGCCCAAGCACCTACACGCGGCCATCGCCGGCGGTGCCGCCTTGCATCAAGCCGTCGCTAAACGCTGGGCGGAGGTGACCGGTACTCGGCTGGTAGAAGGTTACGGGCTTACCGAAACGTCGCCGGTTATTACGTTCAATCCTCTAGAAGGCAAGGTGCGCCCGGGCAGCATTGGGGTTCCCGTTCCTGGGACGGACGTACGCATCGTAGACGACCAAGGTCGTCCCGTACCGGTCGGAGAATCCGGCGAACTCATCGTTCAAGGCCCACAGGTAATGCTTGGATATTGGAACAGGGACGAAGAAACGGCGAAAGCGGTCAAGGACGGCTGGTTCTACACCGGCGATATGGCGCGCATGGACGAAGACGGCTTCTTCTATATCGTCGACCGTAAAAAGGACATGATCCTCGTTAGCGGGTTTAACGTCTATCCGAACGAGGTTGAAGACTGCATTGCTAAGATCGACGCCGTACAGGAAGTCGCCGTGATCGGCGTACCGGACCAGGGTACCGGCGAAGCGGTTCGGGCCTATGTGGTCAAACGCGACGAAGTCACTGCCGAAGAAGTACGGCAACACTGCCTGAAAGCCCTCGCCCGCTATAAAGTGCCGAAGCAAGTCGAGTTCCGCGACGAGCTACCGAAGACGCCCATCGGCAAAGTCCTACGGAAAGACCTGCGCCAGGAATACCTGCAGCAGCACGCACAATAAGACAATAATAATTAGAGGAGAAAAACATGTTACAACCGTGGGAACAATCCCTGCTGAACCTGATGATGATCGTCATCATGTTGGGTATGGGGGCTTCGTTAACGTTCAAAGACTTCCGCTTAGCCTTTCGGCAACCGCAGGCCATCCTGATCGGTTTCGCCTCGCAATATTTATTCATGCCACTGATTGCATTCATCTTGGCCCGCAGCCTGGGCCTGTCTCAACTGCATACGGTTGCGTTAGTACTCATGGGCTGTATACCCGGCGGCACCACGTCCAACCTGTTTGCCTATTTCTCGCGCAGCGTGCTGGGCTTGAGCATTCTGATGACGGTTTGCTCGACCTTAGCGGCCGTCATCATGGTTCCCGCCACGCTTGCCCTCTATACCGCAGGCATCGATGCCGAGTTCAGGATTCCGTCGGATAACGTAGCGGCAATTCTATTCGTACTACTGATACCGACCGTACTCGGTATTGTTCTGCGAAGGAGCAACGCTAATGTTGGAGCGGTTACGGAATTGATCGGCGGCGTTGTCGGGGTTCTTGTCATTCTCTTCCTGATCGGCGCCTATATCCCGCGCAACCTCGATCTGCTAAGCACAACGCCGAAGGAGATTTACATTGCGGCGATCGGGCTCGGCCTGTGCGGCTTCCTCATCGGCTACTGGTTCAGCCGGGCTCTGCGTTTGAACTCGGCCAAAGCGCGTACCGTTTCCCTCGAAACAGGGATTCAGAACGGCCCCTTAGCCATCCTTATCGTCGGTATGACCTTTGAAGGCACGCAACAACAAGAAATGCTCTTGATCCCAGTGCTGTACTCGATGTTTATCGTATTTACATCCAGTTTAATAACGATTTATTATCGTGCACGCAGCTTGAAAGAAGAACTGGCAAGAGACCAAGCTAAGGTAGAACCGGCATAAGCGCAGAAAGCCGGAGCCGGCAGTAAGTGCCGGCTCCGGCTTTCTCATACTGAGCTGGACAAGGACTAAAAGCGCATTCCGGCCGTCACCATCATGCCGGCAACCCCGAACACGATCACATCCGCCTCCACGGCTCGCCACCTAACCCCAATCGACGGCAAAGCTGCTGGAGCGACACCAAAGTCGTTGAATGGAATCTTGTTCTGATACTCGCCTTTGTAACCGCGTATAAACCCCGCGCTAAGCTTTGCTCTTACCTCTAAGTCCTGCTCCGAGCGCCACAGCGGGAACTCGTGCCCAACATAGAAGTACCAAGTAGGCTGGTCAAAAGAATTCTTAAACCAGCTCACTCCGGCTAGCCATCGATCAGGATTATGTACTTCCAGACTTATCAGATTCTGCGTGTTGTTATGTTCAGGGTCAGGACTAAAGTGGGTCGTCCAGATACTTGTCTGTAAGTAACTATGACTATACTCCAACTCTGGCCAAGGCAACGGGTAGAAGGAAGAAAAGCCTGCCTTCGCCGGAGCACTCAAGCCGAGGCTCCCTAGCAACAACAATACCCCTATCAACGGGCTGGGTAAGCCCTTCGACTTTAAGCGTTCGTTACCGCTCATCATAAATCACTCAGACCTAACACCAGCCATCGTTAAACAGAAGCGGCGTAAGAGTACGGTTAAGCTTTGCACGACACAAGTGCACAAATCACGCTGCCTAAACGACCCGGCCCGCCGTCGCTGCAAGCGAGACCCGCAGGCATCTTCATACACAAAGGTGACGACAGGCGCCGCCAAGGTTTACAACGAACCCTCCACGAGCGCGACTAGCGAAAACAAAGAACATAAAAGACAACTAATCGCCTTCACAAAAAAGCCAATTAACTCATCAAAAAAACCAAACAAAATAGTTTCGCACAGCAGAACAGATCTAGAAAAACACAAACAGGCAAGGAGCGAAACCTCTTCTCAATTTCATAAATCCTCTAGGAGAAACAAAGAAAATATATTAAAAAACAGCAACTTAACTATAAAATTGATAACAAAACCCGCATCCGCTAATCTTAGTCCGGCAATACAACATCGCGGCCAAACAACAAAACGCACCCTAAAAGGAGAAGAGAAAATGAAAAAATCCGCATTACTTGCACTGTTTTTAATCGGCCTTCCCTTAGCCACCGTTAAAGCGGCCAACGAAGATGCGGCCGGTGCTTGTACGTTTGCACAACTGGCCTACCATGAAGATCGGGGGTTACCCGCGGATACTTGGGACGACGACGACGTTTACGCCTACTGCAACGACACACCCTATTCCGCAGAGAAATGGACTTGCGTACTTGACGAACTCGATGCCGGCGAAAGCTATGCCGAGGCCGAAGCAGCGTGCGGCCTCAGCGACTCCGGGTTTGATTGGTAAGCGCACGGACTCGGTAAGCGACGCTCAGCCTGGCCGGATATTCGTTCCGACCAGGCCTCACTCGCCTATTTTCCCCTCCATCGACACCAAGAGCACCTCCTTCGCGAACGACACTTAGCCACGTAAGCCTTCAGCTCCTCCACCGACTGCCGCTATTTAAAAAGAGAACTGCCGATGTCTAAGCAATGGAGTTCCTTAGCCTGTTTAAGGCGCTGCACAGGCGACAATGGCAGGTCGGTATGGATCGGCTACGAGGTGGACTTCAGGTATGCCCCACGGGGAACCGGTAACCAATCACCGCATCTCTCATCATGGAGCGGAGATGCGCAACGGAAATCTGCGGGCCTACTTAATACGGCAACTTTTCGAGTCGTTTCGCGGTGTTTATACCCTGACGGTTGCCGCCTCCATCGCTGCCGCCATCATCTTATGGCCCTATTTACCGGCTTGGCTGATCCTTAGCTGGGTTACCGCTGTCGCCGCTGCCGAATGCTTCAAAGCCGCGATTGGCTACGCCTATCTTTACTTCGACTCTCCCAACAACATTAAGCGATGGAACAGGCTGTTTGGCACCGCCACGAGGCTCGGTAGCGCGGCCTGGAGCTTCTGTGCGCTTTTTCTAATCTGGCCTCTTCCCGACATGATGGCCTTAATCCTCGGCATGGCTAGCTTGTGCCTGGCGGCCGTTACCCTGAATCCGTTAATCGGCTTCCACCGCATTTATCGCGACTGCACGCTTATCCTGATTATTCCCATCAGCACCGCCCTAATGTTAATGCCGCCGGCGTTTGGCAAAGATGCGTGGGCGGGCTTAGTCATTTTAACGTCTGGGCTGTACTTGATCGTTCTGTCGGTACGGCTCCAACGACGACGGTTGCGCGCCTTGAAGGCATTCTTTAATTATCGAGGCCTTTCGCGACAACTCCATTTCGAGCGCGACCGGCGCCGTGAGATTCAGGAACGTCTTGCCCAAGCAACCACCATCGACATGCTCACGGGCCTACCGAATCAGAAACGTTTTTTGGAACAAGCCCAGGAGTTACTTAATCGCGAACTGGAAACAATACCCTCGCGCGACATAGTGATTCTACTCATCGATCTTGAAGGCTTCACTCAGATCAACAGCAGCATCGGGCGCGCCGGGGGCGATTATCTGTTGCTCCAAACCGGACTTAGGCTCAAATACGTAATTTCCGAAGGAGCTATCGGTCGTATTGGCAACGACGAGTTTGCGATAGCCACTCCGCTCCCTCCCGGCGCAACCCATGCCGGACGACTAATAAACCATTTACGAAGCGCGTTAGAAGCGCCGGTTCGTTGGGACGAACGCAATGTCGAAACGGCGGTGAGCATAGGTTACAGCCTGGCACCTAAACATGGCACCGACATCGAAACGGTGCTGCGTAAAGCCGACATAGCCCTTCATCAGGCTCGCATATCCAGTAGCAATCAACCGCTTGAGTTCAAACTCGAAATGGAAACGCATATCGCAAACCGATTTGCGCTACAGCGGGCACTGCGACACGCGATGGAAAATAATGAGCTGAGCTTAGCGTATCAACCGTTGATTCATCTAAATACCGGGCAGGTCGTCGGGGCAGAGACGCTGCTGCGATGGCACAGCAAAGAGTTCGGTCCCGTCTCGCCAGTCCAGTTTATTCCATTAGCCGAACAAACTGGGCTAATCAATGAGATCGGCCGCTGGGTGCTGCGCGAAGCCTGTCGGCAAGCGGCGCTATGGATGTCGAGCCGGAAAGATTTCGCTATCTCTGTGAATGTGTCCTTAGAGCAATTGGCCGATACCAGCTTCTCCGACACCGTTCGCGATGCACTTCGAATGTCCGGCCTCCCGCCTAAAGCGCTGCTAATAGAAATTACCGAGAGCGTTTTAATGACGGACCCGGCTTCGATTATCCGTTTGTTACGCGAAATCCGCCAGCTAGGCGTTCGGATTGCTCTGGACGACTTCGGTACCGGCTATTCGGCGCTTAGTTACCTGATTCAGCTCGATATCGATTACCTCAAACTGGATAAGACGTTTATAAGTAACCTTACCCGTAGCGACAGAGCCGCTACAATTGTCCGCTCTACTATGGCGCTGGCAAAAGCCTTACGCCTACAGGTAATCGCCGAAGGCATCGAAACGCCGGATGACTGGCACCGACTGAACGACGAACACTGCATGTTCGGGCAAGGCTTTCATTTCAGTCGCCCCGTGCCGGCAGCCCAGTTCGAAGCGTTACCGGAACGTTATCCACTGCCGCGACGAAGAGAACAGGCGTACTAATACACCTGCTAATCCTTACGCTCATATTCGCCTTCAATTATATGGGAGCCGTCCGCCTCCCGCCCCTGCGGCCGACGTGTCGTACTGTCATAAGCCCCAGCCCCCATCGCGGAAACCACGGTAACCCGTCGCAAAACATGGCTTACCAGCCAACGGCGGGTGAATGGCAGCAGACACATAAAGCCTACCGCATCGGTGGCAAATCCTGGCGTTACCAACAGCGCCCCGCCAATTCCCAGGGCGATGCCTTCGAGCATTTCGTGCGCCGGCAACTGGCCCTGATCCAAGTTATGGCGCGCCCGCGCCATAGTCCGAACACCTTGCTGTCGTAACAAGGCACCGCCAAGCACCGCCGTCAAAACGCAAAGCCCGATCGTGGGCAATGCGCCGATTACCTGACCGACCTGAATCAACAAGTAAATTTCCACAAACGGAACAATCAAGAACAGCAAGATAAAAATAGGCAAGTTCGCCTCCTATGCTAAAAAGCCGAGCGCCACCCATGGCCGGGCGGCAACGTCAAAATCATAACGGAGAAACGATCTTTTACACCCTCTCTCGCGCCGGTTGTTGAAAACGCCTCATGTAGCCAACAAACCGTGATCAAGGAAACGCGCTCAGTTGGTCGTTAGGCAACTGAAATGGGACTTAGTGCCCGAAAAAACGCGCTGCACAGCTCAGACAAACGCTATCGATGACAACGCTTCGCCCTAACACCTGGAAGGCGTAACGGGATAAGCAGCGCTCACGCCCTGATCACTAAGAGTACGCCTTCACGCTTAGATTTGCCTATTCAGCGGGCGTCTTAGCACACCCCTCCAGGGCATTTGGATATAGCGATAAACATCCCTCAGAGGATTACTGCGGAGCAGCAGGCCCACAAAGCCCAAGATGGACTTTGGCAGCACCCGCTTGGCACGACAAGGACGATGTCACCCGATAAGGATACGGCCATGGCAACACGTCCAAGGAAAGCCCTTGGCAGAACAGTTGGGTTGCTCACCGGGCTAGCCGGAATTTGTGCCGTCGCGGCGGAACCGCCGGAGCGAGGCATACTGGTCATTAACTATGAAAACGATCTCTTTGCCGGCGAAGACCGCTATTACACAAACGGATTTCGAGCAACCTGGATCACGCCGCCACGCCCCCGCCGCGGCCGTATCGCGACAACAGCATCCGCTATCCCAGCCTTTCCGGCTCACGATACCGTACGCTACAGCTACAGTGTAGGGCAGAATATCTATACGCCCGAAGACTTAAATAGCTCTATTCCGCCACCCGACGATAGACCTTACGCCGGTTGGCTTTATTTTAATCTCGGCGTCGGCGCCAAGACTGCGCATCGATTGGACCGTTTGCAACTGAGTCTCGGCGTTGTCGGCCCAGCCTCTCATGCGGGTAACACTCAGCGGGAAATGCATCGGCTGGCGAATGCAACACTCCCTCAAGGGTGGAACTCCGAATTACGCAACGAACCGGCCGTCATGGTGAGCTACGAACATCAATGGCGTCTGCTCAAGCTGGGACAAGATCAAGGCTGGGGCTTTGAGATGAGCCCCTCGGCATCCGCAGCAGTGGGCAACGTGTTTACCCAAGCCAACCTGGGGCTTACTTTGCGCTTTGGCGAAGCGCTCCCCTACGACTGGGGCCCCCCTCGCATAACCCCAACCTTATCCGGTTCCGGCGTCTTTACCGCTGCGGACGACTTCGGGTGGTATATCTTTGTAAGCGCTGACGGCCGAGTGGTTGCACACAATATTTTTCTTGACGGCAACACCTTCCGCGATAGCCCAAGCGTTGACAAAAAACCTTCGTGGGAGAGCTGCAAATTGGCGGTGCATTAAACATTGGGCGTTCGCTTCGGCTTAGCTACACCCATGTTCTCTCAACGCCCGAGTTCGAAACGCAGCGTGGCTCCTCGACCCAGTTCGGCAGCATAGCGCTCTCGATCAAGCTGTAGAAAGGCGCTAGGGCGGACATAGTCATGTCTTTGCGGGCCGGCTAGTAGCCGGCCCGCCCTTACCCTCTAGCTAAGCATTAATCCTGTTCGGCTTCCGCGCGCTCCTCATCCTGCGCTTCGCGCTCGCGAGCATACTGGGCAATATCGTCCCGCGCCTGATCGACCTCATCCCCCATGCGGGAGAACAAGTCACGGGCTTCATCGCCTGTCCATTCCGCACCGCGCGCGACATCGTCGGCGCCGTCTTTCACCGCATCGATTGCGTCACGGCTGCCCTCGTCGATCTCATGCCCTGTCCAGGCAAAGGCATGTTCTAAGTGATGCGCTGCCGCACGCAAGTAATAGCCAGCATGACGACTCTCGCCTTCGTCTTCGGCTGCCTCAGCAAGCTCATGATAACGCTCCGCCAACGCATGATTGGTTTCCGCCGCCAACGAACCCAGCTCGTTCAAATCATGCACGTCTTCATCCCGTACACGCTCGGCCAGATCCTCCAACCGGTCCGCAACCTGCCCTAACTCCTCTTCCGCCGGCCGCCCAACACGCTCCGCCTCGATTCTTAAGAATGCCGCAGCGGCTGCAATATCGTCGGCCGCTTCATCATAGTCCCGGCGCACGAACGATTCGCGAGCACGCTCTAAGGTCAAGGACGGTTGGGCCAGTACGGGCAACCACATTTCTTCGGTAATGACGAGATAACCATCCGGCGCATCCACTTCAGCCCGTTGTTCGTCATTTTCCTCTGCCTGCGTTGCCGTCATCGCAAACCCTAGAACCAGGGCAGATAAAGGCGCCAGCCAAATCCCTTTCATAGATCGCATACAACCTCCTTGTCCTTACCGGCGCTTGTCGGACAGGCTGCTAGAAGGTGTCCGCCAAACTTTACTCTTGCTTTCCCAACAACCTGATAACGCAGGTGTTGGGGCATAGCCAGCAGAAAACAACAAGTTGCTAAACTACTAAACCAAAACCACGGAAACGCTACCGAAGCATAGCTTCATGGCTGATAACCAAGCCCGTGCGCAGCAGATTGGACACCGGACAATGCGCATCGGCCTCCTGAACGGCCTTTTGAAAATCCTGCTCTCGCAAACCGGGCACGCGCCCTTCGGTTACCAAATGCACTCTGGTGATTGCTTGATTCTCCAGACTCACCGTGGCTTTCGTCGAGATTTCCTCTGGCTCATGCCCCTGCTCGCTCAAGTAAGCCGATAAGGCCATGCTAAAACACCCCGCATGAGCGGCGGCGATGAGTTCCTCAGGGTTAGTACCTTTTGCATTCTCAAAACGCGTCGCAAACGTAAAAGGCGCATCGCGTAAAACCCCGCTCGCTGCTTTGATCTCGCCTGAGCCGTGCGGCAAATTCCCGCGCCACACTCCGGAAGACGTTCGCTCGATGGCTTTCATAACTCCCTCCTCTAGACATAAAGACCGTTAACAAAGCGGAGGCAATCGCTGGAACTTATCCGTCAACGCTCCTTAAAAGACCTGCTACGATCAGATAGGCCCTAGCAGGGCATCGTATGCAACGAATCGGCACTTCTTGCATCCAAGCGGATGCTTGGTGGCAAGATCACGGAGACACAAGCTAAATACGCCGGCATGTAGCACACTCAACATGCCGGGCATTCTGTGTTGCAATACATTATTTGTTAAACAGTGTAGGCACCGGCAACGAATGTATCTCAACAACCACGCTTCTCAGGCTGGACACAGCGTACAGTCCACGCAGGCCGAAACGATTGTGCGCATAGAAGGCTTATCGAAAGTCTACGAGTCGGGTTTTCAAGCGCTGAAAAACGTTGACCTGGAGATCCGTCGGGGCGAAATTTTCGCGTTGCTAGGCCCCAATGGGGCAGGCAAAACCACCTTGATCAGCATCATTTGCGGCTTAGTCAACCCCAGTAGCGGCACGGTGCACGTCGATGGACACCACATTCTGCACGACTACCGTGCCGCTCGCAGCAAGATCGGTTTGGTACCGCAAGAACTGACGACGGATGCGTTCGAAACCGTCTGGTCCACCGTAACGCTCAGCCGCGGACTCTTCGGGAAGCGGTCGAATCCGGCCCACATCGAAAAGGTACTCAAGGATCTTACGCTATGGGATAAGCGAAACAATAAACTGATGACCCTGTCAGGCGGCATGAAACGACGGGTACTTATCGCGAAAGCCTTGTCTCACGAACCCCAAGTTTTGTTTCTAGACGAGCCGACCGCCGGGGTAGACGTCGAGCTTCGGCGCGACATGTGGAATGTCGTCGCAGCGCTGCGGGCCAGCGGCGTCACCATCATTTTAACAACGCACTATATCGAAGAAGCCGAAGAAATGGCCGATCGAGTCGGCGTTATCAATAACGGCGAGATAGTGCTGGTTGAAGGGAAAAACGAGCTTATGCGTAAGCTCGGCAGCAAGCAACTGACTTTGCACTTACCCGAGAAGCTTAGCCAGCTACCCCCGCACCTTGCTCAGCATCAGTTGGAAATCGCGGACGACGGGCACGAGTTAGTCTACACCTACGATGCACAGGGGGAAGATGCCGGTATAGCCAATTTACTGGCCGACTTAAACCAAGCCGGAATCCACTTCACCGATTTACAGACCAGGCAGAGTTCCTTGGAAGAGATCTTCGTTAACCTGGTAAAGGAACGTTCATGAACCTTTATGCGGTTCGCGCAATTTATAAGTTCGAAATGGCGCGTACCCGGCGCACTCTGCTGCAAAGCATCGTCTCGCCGGTCATCACCACCTCCCTCTACTTTTTAGTATTCGGCGCTGCCATCGGTTCTCGGATTCAGGAGATCGGCGGTGTCAGCTACGGTGCCTTCATTGTTCCGGGGCTGATCATGCTGATGCTGCTCACGCAAAGCGTGTCGAACGCCTCGTTTGCTATTTTTTCCCAAAGTTCTCTGGCACCATCTACGAAATTCTATCGGCCCCAGTATCCCCGTTCGAGATCGTGCTGGGCTACGTCGGAGCCGCCGCAACCAAGGCAATGATCCTGGGGTTATTGATTCTAATAACCGCCAGATTCTTCGTATCCTTCGATATTCTCCATCCATTCTGGATGCTCGCATTCCTCGTTCTGACGGCGATCAGCTTCAGCTTGCTAGGTTTTATCATTGGAATATGGGCCGATAATTTCGAGAAACTTCAACTGGTTCCACTCCTTATCATCACCCCGCTGACCTTTTTAGGCGGCACGTTCTACTCCATCGACATGCTCCCCCCGGCCTGGCAAACGGTTACGCTGTTTAACCCGGTCCTCTATCTGATCAGCGGCTTCCGCTGGAGCTTCTACGGAATTGCCGACGTCAACGTCGCCATTAGTCTGACCATGATCCTAAGCTTCCTGATCGTTTGCCTTGCCATCATAGCTTGGATATTCAAAAGCGGTTACCGCCTGAAGAGTTAAGCAAACTCAGAACGACGGCGCCTTGCCTACTGTAGGGGTTACCCAGATGAGCAAGGCGCCGTTGCGCCGAAAATAGCCGCACTCCGCTACTGCCGAACCGATTTCTTCTGACATCTTTGCAAAACTAGTCTATCCTTGGCAGCAGAAACGGGAATGAACATTCATTCCTATTGAGGCCGAGTTAGCTAAACCCAGCCATTAGGGCAATCTTCATCCAATGCCCTACGAACCACAGACAGACAAGCAGCATGAGCACACAGAGCAAGACTCAGTCCGCCAAAGTATCCGCCAAACGCGAGGCTATTTTAACCGCCGCTTTAGAAACCTTTGCAGAACGCGGGGTCAACGGAGTCGCCGTACCTGAGATCGCAACCCATGCCAAGGTTGGGACGGGCACGATCTATCGCTACTTTCCAAGCAAAGAAGCACTGGTCAATGCGCTTTTCATGCAGGAGAAAAGCGCACTCGCCGAGCGGCTATCGGAAAGCATGGAAGTGTACACCGCACCGAAAGCGATGTTTGACGAATTTTGGCGACGTCTAGTCGCCTTTGCACGCCAACGCCCCCAAGCTTTCCGCTTTCTGGAGCTGCAAGACCACCTGCCTTATCTCGACAAGGAAAGCCGTGCCCTGGAGCGCCGCCTTCTCGTACCGATAGCCAAACACCAAAAGCGGCTGCAAGAACAAGGCGTATTCCGCGACGACATACGAGTAGAGGTGCTGATGGCACTCATATGGGGTGCCTTCGTGAATCTCTTTAAAGCCGAACGAGGAGGCTATCTCACCCTGAGCGAGGACGACATTAGCGCCGCCCGAGATGCTTGCTGGCAGCTGTGCACAAGACAAGCGTAACGGTAACCGCAGGCGGGACGAAGTGCCCGCCATAGAGATGTCGTGACTTGGGGGCGGGAGATTGCCGAGCGCCAGCGGCTTGGCGCCGAGGTAAAGCTCGCCCCGGGTCCATCAAGAATAACGAACTACTGGAAGTTAATAATAACCGACTATAATCCGGAGGAGAATCAATGGGTGACCCAGTCAACATCCTGCTGGACATTATCCTGCCGCTAACGCTGATTCTGATCATGTTCGGCATGGGCATGACCTTAACGCCGAAGGATTTTATTCGCCTAAAGGAATACCCTCGCGCTATCTTCGCCGGCCTCGGCGGTCAACTTCTCTTACTGCCCATCGTCGGGGCTGCGTTGGCTGTTCTCTGGAACCTGAGCCCCGAGCTAGCCGTCGGCTTAATAATTCTAGCGGCATGTCCGGGCGGCACCACGTCTAACCTCATCTCGCACCTGGCACATGGCGACCGGCCGCTGTCCATCACGTTAACGGCCGTTAACAGTTGCATCGTCGTATTTACCATTCCCTTATTTGCCGCTTTAGCTATCGGTTACTTTGCCGATGGCGGTACCGCCGGGGTTCCGGTGCCGGTTGCGGAAGTCATGGGCGGTGTCTTTATTTTCACGATTGTTCCTGTCGGCTTGGGCATGATCGTGAGATCGATTGCGCCCCGGTTTTCAACGCGGATCGGCCCCCTCTACGACCGTTTCGCTGCCCTATCCTTCTTGCTCATCGTGCTGATTATCCTATGGACAACCCGTCAGGATCTCTTCGCCATGCTGCCGGCAGTCGGGAGTGTCACCATTGCCCTGAGCCTCATTATGACCGGGCTTGGTTTGTTCTTAGGCTTTATCCTTGCGCTAAAACTCCGCCAAGCGCTAACCATCGGCATTGAAGTCGGGATTCAAAATACCGTACTTGGGATGGCAGTTGCGGGCTTGCTGACCGGGGTTGGCGGTCTCAACGGTATGGTTATGATGATCCCCTCGGCATTATACGGTTTGATTATGTTCGCGCCGGCCATCGCGCTGATTGCGTTCGGCCGCCGCCGTTTAAGCTCGCCTTTAGCGGAACCAAAAACTAGCGAGCACCCCTCTCGCACCCCCCAACAACAGCCGTCGAGCTAACGTATCCACACACCTTGACGACCTCCCCAGGCGGAGGTCGTCCGCCAAACAATTGATCTACTTTCTTGTTTAATTATCCAGATATTTTCCGCTATTAAGTTATTTTTTAGTTGCTAATCTATATGCCTGTCGCTTTCAGTTCGCAACAGGAGATCACGTAAAATGGCGAAAGTACTTGTGCTCTACTACAGCTTCTACGGCCACATTGAGAAAATGGCACAAGCCGTCGCGGATGGGGTGCGCGAAGTCCCCGGCGCCGAAGTCGTCGTTAAACGCGTACCGGAGACTATTCCCGCCGACATTCTCAAAGAAGCGGGAGCCAAAACCGAGCAAGCGGCTCCGGTTGCGGACGTCAACGAATTGCCCGACTACGATGCCATCATCTTCGGAACGCCGACCCGGTTCGGAAACGCCGTCGCTCAGATGCGCAACTTCCTGGACCAAACCGGCGGGCTGTGGGCCGAAGGCAAATTGATCGGGAAAGTCGGTAGCGTTTTCACGGCAACGGCCAGTCAACACGGCGGTCAGGAAAGCACCTTGTTAACCTTCCACCCCACTCTGCTCCACCACGGTATGGTAGTCGTCGGCCTACCTTATAGCTGCCAGGAGCAGCTTGGCCTAGATGAAATTAAAGGCGGCAGCCCCTATGGCGCCGGCACGATCACCGGAGGTCAAGGCGAACGCATGGCCAGCGAGCAAGAAATCGCTATGGCGCGCTTCCAAGGTCGCCACGTCGCGGAGATTGCGAGCAAACTGGCCGCTAAGTAAGCGGCCAGTGGCCCTTGCATGGCTCTTAGCGCGCTCAATAGATCGCAACGCCGCCATGGCGGCGTTGCATCTCTTGCGTGCCACCCGGCTCTTACTCAAGGATAATTCACCGTAGTAGCTTGCTTATCCCCAGGCAATGCCAAACGCTCGGTTTCCTCCGCAACCCGAGGGAAACGCCCCGCCTTCCAATCTCCCTTCGCCTGTTCGATACGCGACTTTGAGCTAGAGACAAAATTCCACCAAATATGACGTTGCTCCGGAAAAGCTTGCCCTCCTAATAGGAGTAATCGCGCGTCGCCCTCCAGCGCCTGCAATGTGACGCTAATTTGGGGTTTGAGCACCAGCAAGTGCCCACTTTCGTACACTTTCCCATCAGGTAAAACAAGTTTGCCTTCCACTAGATAGATAGCCTGCTCCTCATGCTCTGGAGGAACGTCGTAGCGTGCATCCACAGCTAAAGCAATATCGGCATACACACTATCGGAGCAGGTTCTCGCTGGCGATCTCAGTCCTTGCCACGACCCGGCGATCAGACGCAAGCGCATCCCCGACTGTTCATAGACCGGCAGCGCCCCCACAGCGTAATGCGCAAACGCCGGCTCGCTTTCCTCATACGCCCTCGGCAACGCTACCCAGGCTTGAATACCGAACAGTCGATGCTCCACCCGCCGCAGCGATGCCGGCGTCCGCTCAGAATGCGCAATCCCTCGCCCGGCGCTCATCCAATTCAACTCTCCGGGCTTAATCGTCTGCACCGTTCCCAGACTATCCCGATGCACCAACTCGCCATCGAAGAGATAGGTTACTGTCGCCAAACCTATATGAGGGTGGGGCAATACGTCCAAGCCCTGACCGGGCTGTATGATCGTCGGCCCCATTTGATCAAGAAAGACGAAGGGTCCGACCATCCTGCGCTTACGCGACGGCAATAGCCTACTAACCTGGAATCCACCGCCTAAATCGCTCTGCCTCGGCGCAATAACCGTATCGACATATCGGCTGTCAGATGGCGAGGTAGCGGACACGGAGCGACGACTCATAGACTCTACTCCTTATCGAGAGACGCGAAACGATTCATCCGTTCTGCTGACGGCGCCGGCAGCTGAACGGCGGAACGGCACGCTGCCTTATCAAGCCCGGCTACCACTCAGCGTGCGGATGGCTCTCTGTTAGAATACACACATACTCCTTCGAACAAGGTCGACATACGCGATGGCCAGCCATATCCCCCGAATCACCCTTGAGCAGTGGGCGGTGCTACAAGCAATCGCCGACGAGGGAAGCTTCGCCAAAGCGGCTGACGCGCTTAATAAGAGTCAATCATCCATCAGCTATACGGTCAAAATCCTGCAAGACCAGCTACCGGTCGAAGTATTAGCTAGCCAAGGACGTCGAACCGTACTAACCGAAGCCGGGCACGCCCTCTTAAGGCGTGCTCGGGCATTGCTTGAAGAAGCGCATCATCTGGAAAGCTTCGCTGCCAAACTTGGCGAAGGCTGGGAATCCGAAGTGCGGTTAGCCGTGGATATCGTTTTCCCCGAGTCGCTATTAATACAAGCGATGGCGGAGTTCGCACCGCAAAGCCTCGGCTGCAGAGTGCAGCTTATCGAAGCGGTTCTCTCCGGTACCCAAGAGGCGATTTTCAACCAACAGGCTGACCTTGCCATCACGCATAGGATTCCACCGGGCCATCTTGGCGAGCCCCTGCTAGCCGTCGCCTTCACCGCTGTCGCGCACCCCGACCATCCCTTACACCACCTCGGCCGCCCCGTCACCGAAAGAGACTTACAGCTGCACCGGCAAATGGTCGTCCGCGATTCCGGCTCGAAGCGTAAAGAAGATGCCGGCACCTTGGTTGCCGAGCAACGCTGGACCGTCTCGCAGCTTCGCACGTCAATCCAATTCGTCAAACAGGGCTTTGGCTTTGCCTGGCTACCCAGAGCTTACATTGAACAAGAATTAGCCAATGGCACATTAAAACCGCTGCCTCTGATTGCCGCGCCGATCGCAGCGACAATCTCTATCTCGTCTTTACAGCCCGCGACGGCGCCGGCCCGGCAACGCGAGCGCTGGCGGACGCGCTGCGGCTCGTCTGCCAAAAAGAGGCTGCCGCTAAAACACTATATTCACGCTAACAAAGCCAAGGCTATACAACCGCAACGTTATCGCTTAGGTTTAGTTGCTCCAGCGTCGAACGCCTCAAGTACCGCGTTGTACATCCGACTCGACTCAAAAAGTCGCCTGCGCGCCGGATCGGACGACAATAGCGACAACCAAGGAACTGGAATGATCAGGCTTAAGGACAACAAGCACGGCTTTGCCATCGACCATATCGCTACCTGCGACTTCGATCGCCTGGTAAGCGTTGATAATGCAAGCATCCTCGCGGCATCCGGACATGCCAACCGGAAACGGCTGACGAACTTCATCGAGCGAGAAATGGGGATCGTGCACCGTTACCACTGCCCGGCCGAGAAAGATGCGCTGGATCTTGCCAGGGACGCACTTTGCAAACTCCTGGAGCTGGCTCCCGAACTTCGGGAAGAAGCCGACTTCGTTATCTACGCCGGTATTTCAAACCCGCTCCCCGTGAGCACGCACAGCGCGCTTTTGGCACACGAATTCGAGTTCAGCGGCAAACCAAGCTGCTGGGATATAAAGTCCGGTTGTTCTTCCGGCGTGCTTGCATTAATCCAGGCGGCGCAATATATGAGTATGGGCGCTCGCCGCGGGGTGCTGATCGCCAGCGAAACTTTAAGTAAGTTCAACAATCCCAACGCACTTCAGATGACGGCCGCCGTCGGCGACGGTGCGGTCGCTCTGGACTTGCGGGCTTCTTCGCAATGGCTGATCAAATCGATCGTTCACGGCACCGACCCAAGATTCGCCAAAGGCATGCAGGTGCCGGGTAAATACCCCTACCCCAGCTCAACGCTCGAACCGGACCAGTACCATTTTCACTTTGAAGAAAAAGCGCAAGGTCTACAAACACTTGCCGGCTATTGGCAAAGCTCGCTAAGAGATTTGCTAGAACTCGCGGAGCTGGACGGAGCGGACATTGCTTACTACATCGCACATCAGATCGACGGCCGGAAAAATCGTGCCTTTGCCCACGCCTGCGGAATTCCCGATCATGCGATAGCCAGCAACTTTCGCCGCTACGGCAACATGGGCTGCCCCACGGTATTCATTAATCAATACGCTTGGCAGCAAGCCCCGAGTTTCTCGCCCGCAGCCGGCGAACACTGGATATGGCACGCGGTCGGCGGCGGCTTTAGCTGGGCAGGTTTATGCATGCAATACACCGGTTAGCCGACTTCCATCAGCGGCGGCGGCGAGGTGGCGAATAACGTCTTCATGACGACGCCGGCCAAGCCGTCGATACTAATGATGCCGTCGAGAATACCTGCCTCGACCACATCGCTGCAGTCGTCTTTCTCCTCGGCACGAGCAGCATTCCATTGCGCTAGCAACGGTGCCGACCCGGACAGCAACTGCTCAATGATCGAGTGATGCATAACGCCAAGTTGCAAACCGGCCAGCCCGTAAGTCGCTTCCGCACCGTATACCTTGGGCATGCCTAACGAATTAGCGCCGCCGAAACCACGACCGATGACAACCCCCATCTTGCGGTAAGGATAATTAATCACCTCTTCCGTCACGCTCAGCAGCTGCTCCAGCACCCGCTGATTTTGACCGTCGAACCGAGGGTCGACACCGGGCGTATCGAGCAACACCAATAACGGTAGCCTTAGTGCCCGAAATAGCTGCAAGGCCTCCCGGTATAGCACCAGGGAACGAAAAGCGAACATATTGTTCACCTGCCCGGGCGGGTTTAGTAACACTCCCAGCCGACGCCCACCAAGTTCGGCAACGAACGCCTGGAGCCGAGAGTCGTACCCTGGAAATACCTCCAGCGCTCGGCCACCAAGTGCCTGCAAAAGCGAGGAGACGGTCAGCGCTTGCCCCGGCGCTACTTCTTCGTAAGGTATTGCCGGTAACGGTCGGTCGCCGCCTAAGTACTTGAGCACGTATGCCGCTCGCATCATCATATCGCCCAACCGATCAGGTAGCTCATGAATCAACCCGGAGCGGTGGTATTCCGCTTCGGTAGCGGCCACTTCGGAGAATGCTATACGCTGGCCGAAAAACAATTGAAAGACTTCCGGCCCGGTTAAGCTCAATGTCGCTCCCGTCCCCGCCGCTAACCGGTAGTGCCCTAAGCCGAACACTAGGGCTCCGAAACCAAGACAACGCCCCTGGCACGCAGTAACTAATAACTGCCGTCGTTTAAAACGGAGCAACGCGGGAATAAGACCGAACACATCGGCGAAGATCGTGCGCCCTTCCATAAAGCGCAAGCCAAGGGAGTTAACCACCAACAACAGCGGCTGATGGCGTTGTTCGACGGCTCGTAAGAAGGCAAGAAACCGCCGGCACACCGAGCGGCCGAAGCTTCCCCCTTTGACGCGAAAGTCCCACCAGCCCACGGCAACCGGTTGCCCGTCTATCGTTCCGGATAACAACCAAATACCGTCCGCGCGCAGGCGGTCGGGACGCTCGCAGTCGACGGGCATGAACAATTCGACCTCGTCGTCCAAACACCCCTGCAAGGCCTTGATCGCCGGTAAATTCTTAAGACTGGCGCTGAGCCAATGATAATCGCTCGCTGTCGTTTCGACCTGATATTCCATAAACCTTCTTCCTTGAACCCGGGGTAGCTCCCCGCCGTCCCTATCGGTTTGGTAAAACGAGAAAATGCAGATTCCCGGTAAACCTCGCTTTGGCAACTACCGCGACTTGCCGAAAAATGTGTTTTGCAAACGCACCCTGGTCGAGCTCAGGCGGCAGGAACATTGAGCTCGGCCCCGTTTCCAAACTGCTCCGGTTGCCACAAAGCCTGGCAAACGGCAGCCGCCACCTCGGCTTCGCTGATGGTTTGCTCGGCAACCGTTGCTCGCAGTCGCCGGGTACGCTCGTTCAACACCAATCCTGGATTCACTAATTGACAATAAATGCCGCGCTTACCGTATTCGCTAACCAGGCTATTTTTTAACCCGACCAAACCGCTTTTCGATACGTTATATGCTATTTGGCCGGGAATCCCATAGCGATAAGCCTGCGAGCCTATTAAAACGATATTTCCCCCTCTCGAACGCCACTCCTTTATACATAACTGCAACAAATAAAGGGTATTAACGAGGTTAGTGCGCAGGCAGGAAAGCAGTACGTCGTAATCGGCATTATGCGCTTTGCGCGGCCCTAAACGATGCACGGGGTTATCCCCCACGTTGGCGATAACTCCTGCCGGTGGCCCCGTCAACTGCAAGAGCCGCTCCCAACTATTCGCTATCTGCTTGCTGTCGGCATGATCGCACTGCAGCGCGATGACCCGCCCTTTCTCCGCCAACTGTTGGCGGGCCGCCTCCAACCCGGCTGGATCGCGCGCGGTGATCGCAACCTGGCAACCGTACTCGCTCAGCAAGCGCTCCGCGCAGGCAAAGCCAATACCTCGGCTTGCCCCTGTGACCAACACCGTATCCTGTCGCATCAATGCCATCGCAGTAGCGCCGCCCCGCCGGTAAAACCTGCCCCCACCGCGCACAACAAGACGCGGTCGCCCGAACCGATCTTGCCCTCGGCCACTGCTTCCGCCAACGCAATCGGCACACTACCGGCCACCGTATTGCCGTAACGAGGAAAATTAATATGTGTTTTGGCCGGAGGAACCCCGAGTTGCTCAATCACTTTCTGCAGCAAGCGACCGTTGGGCTGATGAAAAACAAAGAAGTCGATGTCCTCTAACCGTAGAGCATTGCGCTCCAGCAGCTGCTCCGTCAGGCCGATAAAACCCTGCGCGGCATTGGTCGCAACGCGCGCGCCATCGGGCATCGATAACCGATGCCGACCTTGCCGAATGCTCTCCTCCGTACAAGGTTCGGCAGCACCGCCGGCCGGCACCATAACGGCATCGAAACCGCTCCCGTCGGCCATTAAAAGACAATCTTCAAAACCCTGCGTGCGGCCCGGGAGCGCGCTCACAACAACAGCGCCGGCACCGTCGCCATAGAGAAACGCAGTCCGTTTGTCGGACAAATTGAGTGTACGGGAGCGGCAGTCCGCTCCGATAACCAGCACCTTGCGATCGCCTGTAGCCACGCAGCGCAGCGCTTGTTCTAGGCCATATAGGAAACCGCTACAAGCAGCGACGACATCGTGTGCGGGGAAACCCGAGCCGCCCAGCTTGTGCTGAACGATACAAGCCGTAGACGGCGTCGCATGATCCGGGGTTGAAGTGGCGACGATGAGACGGTCAAGCTCATCGAGCGAACAGTCGGCGTTATCTAGCGCTTGCCGCGCGGCCGCGACTGCCAAGTCGGATGTCGTCATGCCATCGGCCAGAAAACACCGGCTTTCGATCCCGATACGGCTGCGGATGAAACGTTCGCTTAACGTCAACCCGCTAAGCCGCATCAGATCGTCGTTGCTTAATCGGTTGGGGCCTAAAGCATAGCCGGTACCAACTATACCCATCCCTAAAGGCAAGCTGGCAAACAAGTCCTTCAACGTATTCTCCCCCTAAAACGCGCTCCCAGCGACGGCCGGATGTGTCGCTGCGCCGGCATTTACACGCAGCGCCGGGTTAATGATGGTGATGATGATCGTGCGACGTAGCGCTCGGCTCCGCAGCCGTACGATCGCCATGGCGCAATTCCATATAACGCGCCGTCTGCTCCTCCGTGAGAATAGCCGCTTGCCGCAGATGGGCCCGCAAATGGCTTTCGCGAATAACGCCCCGCAAACGAGCAATTTCCTGCACCGCGGCATTCAGCTTCACATCGTCGATCTGACCGGAAGTGAAAAGCTGTTGCAATTCATGTTCTTTCGCAACCAGCTCGGAGCCCCGACGACTTGTTTCGGCACGCATAGCGTCGAATAGCGCTTTGCTCATCTCCCGTTGCTCGTCGCTGAGGGAAAGCTCCTGCGCCAACTCCAGCACATGTCTCGGCCCTGGATAGCCGTTGAGTTCGGCTACGTTGGCAAACCCCATCCCTTGCCCGGCCAGAAACCCCTCCACCTCCTCCGGAGTTAATGCCTTCAGAGCGCGAGAGTCCTGGGCCAACGCCACAGAGCCGATAGCAAGCAAGAAAAGCGCCCAATAAACCTTACGACCGAAGCCCATCATTCTCTTTCCCTTATCGAAAGCCGTTCGATAAACGGCCTATACGGCACCTAACCCCTACGCCCGTAGAGATCCAAACTTTTTCTAACGAACACCAGACGGTCAATCCGCTACGGAAATAATGAAGCGCGCGCAAAAACCGTAAAACCAGCTCTGGGCAATTGATTAAACGACTCGACATCGCCGCCCATAAAGACGTGATCGCCCGCAACAACAAGGGTTTGCGGCGATGAGAAATCATGCGTTAAGCGAGAGTTGCCGCCCACTGCGCGCATGCTCTTGCGCTCGATCACTAAAATACTTTGCTCGGGCATCGCATGCGCCCGACGGTCGAAACCACCGACAAAAAGCCAGTCATCGGCGGCGGTCACAGCCGTAATTTCCATTTCCCCTTGGATAACGGGGTTGCCGCCGGCGACGGTCTGCCACGCCCCGGTGGCCGGATCGAACGACGCAACGCCAGCGAGAACATCCTCTCCCGTGCCATCGGGGTTTGGGTTGACAGCCGCGAAAGCACTCCCCAAGTAAAGCCGACCGTCGGCAACGGTAAGCGCATGTACCGGCCCGACGGTGGCAGGGCTCCACTCGGAATCGCGCGTACCGTTGCGTGCATCCAAGGCGATAAGATCGACACCGGCGATGTAGACTGTCTCGTCAAGGTAAGCCATAGCCGCTACCGGCCCCGCTGCGGTGCCGGTTGGCTGCCAGGCGTTATCGAACGCTCCGCCGCTGAGCCCAAAGGCTGCCAACCCTGCCCGTTCTACGCCCTCCACCTTAGCGAAATCGCCGCCGACGAATAACCGTTGCGGCGACGCGGCGAGCGCGGTGACACTACCCTCCACTTTTGGATACCAGACAAGTCGCGCTTCGTTTGGCGTTGCAAAGCCCGCAAGGCCTTGCTGGGGTTCGCCGTCGATGTACGAGAATGCCCCACCGACGTAGAGCCTATCCTCCGCCACCAACAGCGCGTGCACCGGCGCATCCGGATTCGGCCGCCAGTCCTCGTCAAGGGTGCCGGCGGCAAGATCGAATGCTGCCAGATTCTTATGATCCGTTGTTTGCACCAACCGAAAGGCGCCGGCGACCATCACCCGCTCGTCGTGCGCGGCCAGCGCGAGCACAGGCTCGTCCACCGTCGGGCTGAACGGTTTCAAGCCACCGCTGGCAATATCGAAAGCGGCGAGCGTGAAACGCGGCTCCTCGTCCACCTCGGTAAAACTACCCGCCACAAACAAGGTGTTGTCATCAACCGCTAAGCGCTCGGCAAACCCTGCTTCAGGGCGCCCATCGGGGCCAGTCAGCGTTAGCGCCGGCCGCCAATCGTCAATTGGTCTTCCGTCTAGCGCTACGACGGCCGCAAGCCCGGCCTGCTCGCGGCCGCCGATCTCGTCGAACTCTCCAGCGACGAACAGGACGCCCTCTGCCAGGTAGAGATCCCGAATAGTCGGCGCATCGCCACGGCTAGATCGCAAATCGACATGCCAATCGCTTCTAAGGGCACCGTCGGCCAACGTCAGCGCCGCCAGTGCTTGCCGTGTCTCGCTCTCGGCGGTATAGCGAAAGCGCCCTCCGACATAAAGCGTCTCGGCATCGGCCGTTAACGCCCAGACCCGAGGCTGAACGGCAAACTCGCCGAAATCCGGCTCCCAGTCCAGCAAACGCCCCCCTCGGGCAAGGTCGAATGCCGCCAAACCGGGCCGAGAAACGCCACCCGCCTCAGCGAAGTCGCCGCCGACGAACAGGGTCTCGCCACGCATTGCCAATGCCTGAACGCTACCGCCCTGCAACTCTGCGTCCCAGTCGAGCAACTGACCCGTTTGGCTATCGAGGACAGCCACATGCGAGCGTTGATCGCCGTTGACACGATCGAACTCGCCGCCGATGACCACATAATCCCCTGCCGCGAGGATACGCTCGATACGAGGTTCCGCAGCTTGGCTATAGCGAATGGAAGGTGCCCATTCGCGGTCGAGGCTGCCGTCGGGTAAGAACCGGGCTATACGTTCGCGGGCCGATCCATCGACGACAGCAAAGTCTCCCGCGACATACCATCGACCGCTACCGTCGCTCGCCGCCGCCGTGACAGGCCCCCAATTGCCCACCGCCGGCAAAGGCCCCACCGGCTCGCCCTTGCCGCTAAATAACGCCGCGCCACCGGTGACCATCCCCAACTGTTCGAAGGCACCGCCGACTAACAAACGGTCTTCCCATACGGCGCCGGTAATAATTCGCGGAAGGCGTTCGGCCCCGCCGCCGGCACCAAATCCAGGCAAGGTAGCCCGCGCGGCAACGTGCCGGCTGCGCTCTCGGTCATGCTCGGCAACAAAGTAATATACGGTATCCGGATCCAGCTCGTCGCCGAATGCGGTTAGCGTGAGCTTGCCGCCGTCGGCGCGACGAAAGCCGCTGTGCGGGCAGCTTGCGTAGTTTTCCCACTCGCAATTCGGGTCGGAGGAATAAACGATGTTGACGGGGCGTTCGCTGCTCCAACGCAAATGAATCTGCATAATATCTGAGCGTGCGTTGAGGGTCAGCGCCGTGCCGGCATCTGGTCGGTCTCGACTTTCGCCGTCACAGCCTGCGGCGAGCCCAAGCAGCAAAGCGAGCATGACCCCTGCGCCTAATTCCCGATAGCACCGCAGCCTCATTCCCTTCCCTCGCGCTGTCCGTTTCCCGGGGAAACCTATATTTATTAATAGTGCATCAAATAATACAACGAATTGATCTTTTTGGAAGGCGAAATATATTGGCAATAATTTAATTATTTAATATATAAATTCTAAAACGGCATTCCCGATAACAGCGCCGGCGGGCTCTGCGAGATACACCCCCCGTGCAGCGCGGAAGGCAAAGCGCGCGGCTTAGCGGTTCCCTTGCCTATGCCTATAGAGCGGGATACCGTAGGTTTATGGGCAACAAAGGCGGTCAAATACCTATGAGCGAGATCGATCTGCGGCAGCCGGACCTCTACACCAACCGTCAACTTAGCTTGCTCGAATTCAACCGCCGCGTTCTCGCTCAAGCGGAAGATAACAGGCTGCCCTTGCTTGAGCGGTTGAAAATGCTGTGCATCTCCAGCACCAACCTCGACGAATTCTTCGAAATACGGGTCGCCGGGCTTAAGCAGGCCATGGCGATGGGTTCGGTACAAGCCGGGCCGGATAACCACAGCGCACAGGAAGTCCTCACGGCGATCAGCCAGCGCGCTCATCAGTTGGTCGAGGATCAGTATAGGATCCTCAATAGCGTCCTGATCCCGCAGTTGGCCGAACAGGACATCCGCTTTTTGCGCCGTAGCGAGTGGAGCCCGTCTCAGCGCCTCTGGCTACAAGAATATTTTGAAGAGGATCTGTTGCCGATTATCAGCCCTATCGGGCTAGATCCTGCCCATCCCTTTCCGCGCGTACTTAATAAAAGCCTCAATTTCATTGTCTCGCTCGACGGGAAAGATGCGTTCGGGCGCTCCAGCGGGTATGCCGTCGTGCAAGCGCCGCGCGCGCTACCGAGGCTCATTCAGCTACCTGCCAACGAGGCCGGCAACGGACCGTTCGATTTCGTCTTTCTCTCGTCCGTCATCCACGCCTTCGTCGGTCAGGAATTATTCCCTGGCATGCGGGTTAAGGGCTGCTATCAGTTCAGGGTCACCCGCAATAGCGATTTGTTTGTCGACGAAGAGGAAGTCGACGATCTTCTGCGAGCCATGGAAGGCGAACTTTTGTCGCGCCGCTATGGCGATGCGGTACGCCTGGAGGTCGCCGCTAATTGTCCTGACCATCTGGCCGACTACCTGCTGGATGAATTTAACCTCAGCCGCGACGACCTCCACCAAGTTAATGGCCCGGTGAATTTAAACCGCTTGATGGCCATCTATGACTTGGTTGATCGGCCCGAACTTAAATTCACGTCCTTCGTCTCGGGGCTGCCGCGAGAGCTTGCACCGACCAGCGACATTTTCGAGCGCATTCGCCGCAGCGACATTCTGTTGCACCACCCGTTCCACAGCTTCTTACCCGTTATCGATTTTCTCCGGCAAGCCGCGCAAGACCCGCAGGTGCTCGCCATCAAGCAAACGCTATACCGCACCGGGCCGGACTCGGCTATCGTCGATGCCTTAGTCGCAGCCGCTCGCTCCGGTAAAGAAGTGACGGTCGTCATCGAGCTACGGGCCCGGTTCGACGAAGAGGCCAACATCGCGCTGGCTAATCGATTACAAGAAGCCGGGGCCCATGTGGTGTATGGCGTTGTCGGCCACAAAACTCACGCCAAAATGATGCTGGTCGTTCGGCGGGAGGGGCGCGACCTGAACCATTACGTTCATTTGGGCACCGGCAACTACCATTCGCGCACAGCACGACTCTATACCGACTATGGTTTGCTGACGTGCAACGAGGATATTGGCGAAGACGTTCGCCGCGTGTTCTTGCAACTAACCAGCCTTGGCAAGGTGTCCGAACTTAATTGTTTGCTACAGGCGCCGTTTACGCTGCACGACCAATTGCTGGGCAAGATTGAGCGCGAGGCGCGTCATGCACAAGCCGGGCGGCCCGCTCGCATCATTGCCAAGCTCAACTCGCTGGTTGAGCCGCAAATCATCCAAGCGCTCTACGCAGCCTCCTGCGCGGGCGTGAAAATCGATCTCGTCGTCCGGGGTATGTGCTCGCTCAAGCCGGGCCTCCCCGGCGTCTCGGAACGCATCACGGTACGCTCGGTCATCGGACGATTTCTTGAGCATACGCGGGTTTACTACTTCGAGAACGACGGCGATCCGCAAGTATTCTGTTCAAGCGCCGATTGGATGGAGCGCAACTTCTTCCGTCGAGTGGAAGTTGCCTTTCCTTTGCTAAACCCCGAGGTACGCGCGCAGGTTATTCGCGATCTCGACTATTACCTGCGCGATAACACGCAAGCCTGGGTGTTGACCGCCGAAGGGCATTACGAGCGGCTGCAGCCGGCCGAAGGCGAACAGCCCCTCTCCGCTCAAACCGCCTTACTCGAAGAATTGACCAGCCTCAGCTAAACGGCGACTAACGGTCGATCGCCGCAATCTCAAACCCGAAAGAGAACCGTACCGTTAGTAATACAGCCGAAAACCGGCCGTTGCTAGCTGTTTTGCTTCCTCCTGCAAGTCGGCGACCAGCAAGGGATGCTCGGCCAACCACGACGGGGCAAACCGCAACGTCACACGCTTTCCCTCGACCTCCAGCCGCGGCAAAGACTGCGGACCGACATCCCGCGACCGATGCAAGAGCACGGCGAGACGTAACAACACTAACAATCGATAGGCTTGCTTTTGTTGCCGAGGCGGCAGACTTTTGATTCGTTTATGCGGCAAACGGCGCCGGTGTCCCTGTACCAGCACCGCGAGCAAGGCTTGCTCTTGCTGAGAAAACCCGGCTAAGTCGGCGTGCCTAACAACATAGGCTCCATGCTTATGATACTGCGCATGCGAGATATCGAGGCCGATCTCATGCAACTCCGCCGCCCACCGCAACAGACGGCGACTCTCCGAATCGCCCAAACCCCAGGTTACTGCCACGGCCTGGCGCAAACGATCGGCCGTTTCGCGAACGCGCTCGGCCTGCCCAGCATCGACGTGGTAGCGGGCCCGTAAACTGTCGATGCTCCCACCCCGCACCTCGCGCCGCTGAATACGCCCCAATAAGTCATACATAACGCCTTCGCGCAGAGCGCCTTGTGCCGTTTCCATCTCGTCCAAAGCCAAGGCCTGGAAAACGGCGCTTAATGCCGCTACGCCACCGGCAAAAACGGGTGCTCGCTCGGAGCCGACGCTGCAAAAACCGGCGCGTTCGACACTGCCGGCAGCCAGCAGCGTTTTGCGCAGCTTAGCGAGCGCCGACGCCGTAATCGTGCCCTCGCTCCAGCCGGCTTCAAACACGGTTCGTTGTACAGCCTGGATGGTGCCGGAAGCTCCGATCACCCGCTGCCAGCCGCTCTCGCGAAAGCTCTGCGCCACCGGCTCCAGCTCTCGTCTAGCCGCGAGCACGGCCTCCTGCCAGCGCGCCCGGTCGATCTTACCGTCCGCAAATGCCTGCTGCGTGAGCGTTACGCAACCAACCTCCAAGCTCTCCAGCAACGACGGCTCAACCCCCTCGCCGATAATCAGCTCCGTGCTCCCCCACCGATATCGACAACCAAGCGTCGACGGCCCTCGTCGGCGACGCTATAGGCGACGCCCAGGTAAACTAACCGCGCCTCCTCAAAACCCGACACCACTTCAATCGGATGCCCTAACGCCTTCTCCGCTCGTTTGAGGAATCCCCGGCTATGGCGCGCACGACGCAGGGTGTTCGTTCCCACCGCTCGCACCGTGCCAGCCTCGAATTGCCGCAACCGCTGACCGAAACGCTGCAACGCTGCCAACGCGCGCTCTTCCGCGTCTTGGGCAATACGCCCATCGTCGGTTAAGCCTGCCGCCAATCGCACCGGCTCTTTAAGCCGATCCAGCACCTGCAATTGCCCGTGATGATCGCGCCCTATCAACATGTGAAAACTGTTCGAGCCGAGGTCTACCGCCGCTACGGGGCGGGACAGTTTCGCTGGCGACTCGTCGGCAATCGCTCCGAAAGGCGGCCCCTGTTTCATAAGGTTTCCTCGCTCGTCGCTCACCGCGGGGGAATACGCGCTGTTGGCGCGGCAACCCGCTTGACCATTGTGCCACCATGTCGGCTCGGCCCGCAGCTTCTTAGCGTAGTTAATTTTTCAGCATTTACTTGCAATGTACCTACTCAGCCTCGACTAGTTGCGAAAGAGAGGTACTGCCTCTTCTTCTTGTTCGACCAGGCCGCCAGGGTGTCCCGCGGTGCGCCTAAGGAATCTGTTCAGCTTAGGAGAAGTAAGGATTATGCAATCGGCAGCCAGCCAAGCCCAGAAAGCCCCACAAGCCATGCTTGCGGCCGTTCTCACGGAAGCCGGCCACTTCGAATTACAACAGGTTCCGCGCCCGCAACCGGGGCCGAACCAAGTAAGAATTCGTCTGCAAGGCTGCGGCATCTGCGCCTCCAACATACCCGCTTTCGAGGGGCGCGAATGGTTCCAATACCCCTTATCCCCCGGTGAGCTTGGCCACGAAGGTTGGGGTACGATCGACGCCATCGGCGACGAGGTCGATCACTTACGCGTTGGAGAGCGTGTGGCCGCCTTAAGTTTCCATGCCTATGCCGAGTACGACATCGCCGATGCCGACAAGGTAGTCCGGCTGCCGCCGGCACTCGACGGCCAACCTATCCCCGGCGAAGCGCTCGGTTGCATCATGAACATATTCCGGCGCGCCCAAATAACGCAGGGTCAGACCGTTGGCATCGTCGGCTCCGGATTTCTCGGCAGCGGGCTGCTTCAGCTTGCGAAAGCGGCCGGCGCCCGCGTGATTGCGATTTCCCGCTCGGAAAGCTCTTGCGCCTTGGCGGAACGTCTCGGTGCCGATCATGTCGTGCCGATGCAAGATCATTGGGAAATTATCGACCAGGTCAAACAACTGACCGAGGAGCGTTTCTGCGAGCGCGTACTGGAATGCACCGGCAAGCAATGGCCGCTCGATCTCGCCGGCGAACTCACCGCCTTCAGCGGTCGGCTGGTCATCGCCGGCTTTCATCAAGACGGGCCACGCTCGGTTAATATGCAACTCTGGAACTGGCGCGGTATCGACGTCGTCAACGCTCACGAACGCGACCCCGCTGTAGCGGTGCGGGGAATGCAAGAAGCCGTTGCCGCCGTCGCCGACGGTCGCCTTCAAATCGCGCCTCTACTCAGCCATCGCTTCGGCCTCCAGGACTTGACTCGCGGTTTGCACGCAGCGGCCACCCGACCCGAGGGCTTCACCAAAGCCGTGCTGATGATGGAGGAGGCTAACCGTGGATAAGCATCGCAAACTCCGCCTCGGCTTTCTCGGCACCGGCTGGATCGGTCGCCATAGGCTTCAGAAATTGGCCGAGTCCGGTCTCGCCGATATCGTTGCCATCGCCGACCCAAGCCCGGACTGCCTGCAACAGGCCGCAGCGATTGCACCAACGGCTATCCAAGCGACAAGTTTAGACGAGCTTCTCCAGCTCGACCTGGACGGGCTTGTGATTGCCACCCCAAGCGCCCTTCACGCCGAGCAATGCCGGCGCGCCTTCGACGCCGGGCTTGCGGTATTTTGCCAAAAGCCCCTAGGCCGCAACGCCGCTGAGGTAGCCTCGGTCGTTAATGCCGCCCACCGCGCCGACCGCTTACTAGGCGTGGATTTTTCCTATCGCTATGTCGCCGGTATGGACGAGATCCGCCGTCGTATTCAAGCCGGAGAACTCGGCCGTGCCTTTGCAGGGCGGCTAGTATTTCACAACGCTTACGGGCCCGATAAAGCCTGGTTCTACGACCGCGACCTGGCCGGCGGCGGCTGCCTGATGGACCTGGGCGTGCACTTGGTCGACCTCGCTTTATGGCTGTTTGATTTCCCGCGCGTGGAGCAGATTACCAGCCGCTGTTTCGCCGCAGCCGAGCGTTTGTCGTTAAGCTCGAACGCGGTGGAAGACTACGCGCTCGCGCAACTCGATTTAGCCAACGGGGTGAGCCTTGAACTGGCGTGTTCGTGGAATTTGTCCGCCGGTTGCGACGCTGAGATCGAGGCGAGTTTCTTCGGCGATCGAGCCGGCGCGCGTTGGCGTAACGTTAACGGCTCCTTCTTCGACTTCAACGCCGAGTGGCATCAAGGCACCGAGCGAGAGACGCTCGGCTCGCCACCGGATGATTGGGGCGGTCGAGCGGCGCTGGCCTGGGCCGAGCAACTTATCGCCAACCCTGCCCATGATCGCGCGCGGGCCGCCCATTATATATATGTGGCAGAAGTGCTCGATCGGATCTATCAGCAAGCAGATCCGACACCGCAAGCCGTGTCCGCGGCTCGCAGCGCCGTTAACTGACGGGGGCGGGGCTTGTCGCCCTACCCCTGCGCCGCCCGCAAGCGTTCGTCCAAGCTCGCCAGCCGTAAACGCGCCTGTTCGACAGTCAAGCCAAGGCCCGTGTCGAACGTCACCTGCGGGCGCCACCCTAAGAGCTGCTGCGCCAGGCTGATATCCGGTTTCCGGCGTAGCGGATCGTTCTCCGGTAACGGGCAGAAACATATCTCCGCCGCCGTTCCGGTCGCCAATTTCACCTGCTCGGCAATGGCCAATACGCTGAACTCCTCAGGATTACCGAGGTTTATCGGGCCGCTGTGGTCGACTCCCAGATAACGCACTATGCCTTCCACCAGATCGTCGACATACTGCAAGCTACGTGTTTGATTGCCGTTGCCGTAAATCGTAAGCGGTTTACCGGTCAGGGCCTGGCGAATAAAATTGGTAACTACCCGCCCGTCGTACAGGTCCATCCTAGGACCATAAGTATTAAAGATGCGGATAATCCGCACCGGCATACCGAGTGCTCGGTGGTAAGCCATCACCAGACTTTCGGCGAACCGTTTCGACTCGTCGTACACCGCGCGCGCCCAATCGGATTGACATTACCCCAATACGCCTCCCGCTGAGGATGCTCCAACGGGTCGCCATAGACCTCGCTCGTACTGGCAAGAAAAAAGGCCGCTCCGCGACCTTTTGCTAGCTCCAGTAGTTGATAGGTGCCCCGGCTATTTACCAGCATGGTCTCAACCGGCCGCTCCAAATACTTCGGCGGCGAGGCCGGGCTGGCAAAGTGCATCACCCAATCGAGGCTGCGTTTGAGCATGAGCGGTTCGCAAACGTCGTGCTCGATAAACTCAAACCGCGGGTGCCGGTAAAGATGGCGAAGATTATCCAAGTTGCCGGTACTGAGGTTATCGACACCGATGACGCGGTGCCCCTCCGCCAGTAAACGATCTACCACGTGACTGCCGACGAAACCAGCCGCACCAGTCAATAAGATGGTCAACGCACGGCCTTTTTTCGGCTTGTAGCATAGAGCCTTTTCATCGACAGTTTTCCTCCTTGTCCACCCGCCTCCTGGACCGTCGGCAAAACCCGCAGAAACACGGCAGGAAGCGGTTCTTGAATCTCCGTCGTCAGGCATTACATAAGGTCTTACGAATACTGTTCAACCAGCAGTAAATGCTAATGAAGATCGGACAGCGATAGCTTTCAGAACAGGGAGTTAGAACGGCATATTTTGAATAGCTATTTTAGAAATTATGTTTTTCACGCGTTGCAGCGCACAACTCTTCAGCCGGCGTTATTGTAGGGAAAGACAAAACCGGCTAGCGGCCGATCTCCTTTCGATTCGCCGCATCCATACATGGACATGTAAAAGCACATGACTTGCATGACGCTGGAAACGAAACAAGCCTTAGTTAGCGGGGGGAGTTCCGGGATTGGCATGGCCATTTGCAAGGCGCTAAGCGCTGCGGGGGCCCGGGTTGCAAATGCCGATATCGCACCGCCGGCCGTCGGGCTTCCTGCCGGGATTACCCATCACCGTACCGATATTCGTATCGGTGCGGAGGTCGATAGGCTGTTCGATCGCCTCCATAGCGCACAAGCATTACCCGATATTCTTGTACTCAATGCCGGCATCGGACTGTACGAGCCTTTATGCGAAGGCGATCCGGAGAAATGGCAGCGCCTCGTCGATACCAATTTTCTTGGCGCCTTGCGCTTAATCCGCGCCTTTGTCCCGCCCATGCTGGAGAACCAGGGCGGCGATGTCGTATTCATCGGCTCGGTCTCCGCTCGCCAACCGCACCCCAGCGGCGGCGTATACAGCGCTAGCAAATCCGCACTTGCCGACATCGCCGAGACGCTGCGAATGGAAGCGCAATCCGCTCTTCGAGTATGCACCGTGTCCCCCGGCGTGGTTGACACATCGTTTTTCGACAATCTGCTCGCAGGCGAGCAAAGCGTGGAAGAGATCGGCTACGGGAGTCTGGACCCCGCCCACATAGCTGAACTTGTAGTTTTCGCGCTGACGCGGGCACCGGAAGTGGCCATTAACCACATCACGGTTCGGCCACGGAAGCAGGTGTTCTGATCACCGAAGGGCCATCGAGCGGATGAGCCAGGGAAGGGAGACGGCGATGAGCAAGAGAGTACTGATTACCGGCGGTGCAGGCTTTATCGGGTCGCATGTAGCCGACGAACTCATCAAGCAGGGATATCGTGTCCGGGCATTGGACAACCTGAGCGAACAAGTCCATGGCCAATCACGGCGTCGCCCCGATTACCTGGATTCCGACATCGAGTTGATAGAAGGCGACATCCGCGATCCGGAAACGGTTGCGCATGCCTTGCAAGGCGTCGATGCCGTCTTCCACTTTGCCGCTGCCGTAGGCGTCGGCCAAAGCATGTACGAAATCGCTCAGTACACGGAAACCAATAACTTTGGAACCGCCGTTTTACTGGAGCAATTAGCCAAGCAGCGCGTCGAAAAGCTGGTATTGGCGTCCAGCATGAGTCTGTACGGAGAAGGCTTATACCAAGACGCCAGCGGAGCGGCGACCGATACCGTCCGCCGCAGTCGGGGCCAGTTGCGAGAGCACCGCTGGGAGCCTCTCAGCCCGAGTGGCGAGCAACTCACGCCTGTCCCGACCCCGGAAAGCAAACCTGCCGATCTCGCGTCGATTTATGCGCTATCGAAGTTCGACCAGGAACGGATGTGCCTCCTTATCGGCGAAGCCTACGATATACCGACCACGGCGCTGCGCTTCTTTAACGTGTACGGCCCGCGCCAGGCGCTATCGAACCCCTACACGGGCGTGCTGGCCATCTTTGCCTCCCGTTACCTCAATGGCCAACCGCCGCTGATTTTCGAAGACGGCGAACAGCGCCGCGATTTCGTCAGCGTACACGACGTCAGCCGGGCAGCGCGCCTTGCACTGGAAGCAAACGCTGCTACCGGGCGCGTGTTCAATATCGGCAGCGGCCAGGCTTACACCGTATCCGGTATCGCACGGCGTATGGCCCAGGCGCTGAACTGTCCGGACATCGAGCCGCAAATTACCGGCGATTACCGGGTCGGCGATATACGACATTGTTTTGCCGATATCGCTTTAGCGGAAGAAATTCTCGGTTATCGGCCTCAAGTAGATCTGGAAGACGGCCTGCAGGAACTTGCCGACTGGCTGCCCAGAACATCGGCAATCGACCGTGTTCCCCAAGCGAGAGAGGAACTGACTCGGCGGGGGCTCAGCCTTTGAGGCGGGTAAAAGCAAACGGGACGGCAAACACCGGCGACACCGCCGGCGGCCAAGGCCGTTGTTGCTCAAAAGCCTTTTAGTCCCGGGAGGGAGATCATCATGGCCAAACATCTCGCACCGGAGAGAAACTCGGAAACCCTGATGGGACTGCTAGAGTGGTTCTGGCTAGGCGACTACGAGGCGGTGGAAGAAGCGCTTGCAGACATCCGCCGTTTAGGCGTGCAGCGCTTACGCCTCGGTGTTTCTTGGGCCGATTACCTCACCGAGACGGGAGAACGCTGGTACGACTGGCTACTGCCGAAACTCGCCAAAGAGGTCGAGCTACTGCCCTGTTTCGTTTATACGCCGCCTTCGCTCGCCGAGCTCCCGGCAACCGCCGCGCCACCGCGTAATCCCAAGGACTATGCCGACTTCCTCGATGTTTGCATCACCCGCTACGGCGACTTTTTCGAGTATGTCGAGCTGTGGAACGAACCGAATAATATGCGGGAATGGGACTTCACCCTCGATAACACCTGGGAGAAGTTCGCTGCAACCATCGGCGGCGCCGCCTACTGGGCGCGCCAACGCGGCAAACGCACCGCACTCGGCGGCATGAGCCCCATTGACCCCAACTGGCTCCACACCATGTTTCAGCTCGGGGTTATGGAGCACATCGATGTCGTCGGCATCCACGCTTTTCCCGATAGTTACGACGTCACGCACGAAGACTTATTAAGCCAAATCGCACGGATTGAGCGCGTTCTTAAGCAATACGGATCGAAAGCACGCATCTGGCTGACCGAAGTGGGCTATCCCACCTGGCGTAACGACGAATACCGGCAGCTAAAAGTATTTAACGATGCACTAAATTTACCGGTCGAGCGTGCCTATTGGCTTTCCTTACGCGATCTGCTGATGGAGCGCCCCTCCACAGCCGGCTACCACAACGACCCCCGCGATTATCACTTCGGTCTGAAAACCGCCTCAGGCCGGGAAAAACTATTGTTCCGACACTGGGCGCAATATGGCCTCGAAGGCATACGCCAAACGGCCACCTGGGCACAAACGCCGGGCACTTTACAACCGGCACCGGAAGTGATGGTAACCGGCGGCGCGGGTTTTATCGGCAGCAACCTCGTCGAGCGGCTGGTAAAAGCCGGACGTCGGGTGCGTGTCGTCGATAACCTCGACCGGCCTGGGGTCGAGCACAACCTTCGCTGGCTACGCGAACACTATGGCGATCACATCGAATTCGTTCCCGCCGACATGCGCAATACATTCGCGCTGGAACCGGCGATAAAGGGCATCAAGCACATTTACCACCTCGCCGCACAAGTGGCCGTTACCACCAGCCTCGACGATCCGATGATGGATTTTCGAATTAACTTGCACGGCACTCTTAATCTGTTGGAGGCGGCCCGCAAGCAACCGCAACCGCCCAGCATTGCCTTTGCCTCTACCAACAAGGTCTACGGCAGTCTGCCCGATGTCGCACTGGACATCATCGACGATCGCTACCAGCCCAGCGACCCGGAGCTGCGTCGCTACGGTATCGACGAGCGTCGCAATCTTGATTTCCATAGCCCCTACGGCTGCTCCAAAGGCGGAGCCGATCAGTATCTGATCGACTACGCGCGCTGTCTCGGCGTGCCGGCTGTCGTCTTAAGAATGAGCTGTATCTACGGCCCTCGCCAGTTCGGCACCGAAGACCAGGGCTGGGTCGCGCACTTTCTCATCCGCGCTCAGAAAGGCGAACCCATTACCTTATACGGCGACGGCCGCCAAACGCGGGACATACTCTTTGTCCAAGATTTACTTGATGCCTTTCTCCTCGCCGAGCAGCGAATGGACAGCTTGGCAGGTCGGGCATTCAATATCGGAGGCGGGCCGAGCAACTGCGTCAGCCTGCTGCAACTGATCGAGTTGATCGGCCAACTCCAGGGTAACAAACCCGACATCGCGTTCGCCGACTGGCGCCCCGGCGACCAACGTTATTACGTCTCCGATACCCGCCTGTTTCAGGCAGCGACAGGATGGCAGCCACAAGTCAGTGTTGAGCAAGGCATTCAACGCCTACACCAATGGCTTACGGATTCTTATGTCGTACGCGCCGATCCACGTGTCCGGAGCACCGCTTAATGCAGCAACTCGCCCCAAAGCGCATATTAATGAGCACCGACGCCGTCGGCGGCGTTTGGCAATTCGCCCTCGAACTAGCGCGAGACTTGGCCAGTCACGGCATAGGCACAGACTTGGTTTGCTTAGGCCCGGCACCGAGCGCAGAACAGCGGCGACAAGCGGATGCCATTCCGGAATTGACGCTGCATAGCCGCCCCGGCCGCCTAGAGTGGATGCAATCCCCGTGGCAGGAACTGGCCGAACTCGACGCCTGGCTGCTGACGCTGGCCGAACGTCTCCGCCCCGACGTCATTCACCTCAACCATTACTACCACGGCCACCTCAATTGGCCGGCGCCACTCCTGATAACCGCCCACTCCTGCGTCTGGTCCTGGTACCGGCATGTCAAAGGACACTTACCCGACAACGACTGGCAACTTTATCTTCAGCACGTTCGTCGCGGTTTACGCAGCGCCGACCTGGTAACCGCGCCGTCCGGCGCCATGCTGGCCGACGCCGAAGTATTCTACGGACCGTTCCGGGCCGCGCGGGTAATCGCTAACGGCCGCCGCCCCGAGGATTACCCGCCCGCCCCTAAACAGGCCCGAATCGTCTCGGCCGGACGGCTTTGGGACGAAGCAAAGAACGCGGCGGCGCTGGCAAGCATAGCTCCCGAGCTGTCTTGGCCGGTCGAAATTGTCGGCGATAGTAAACATCCCGACGGCGGCCAACGCCAATACCGCAACGTCGAACTCCCCGGTCCGCTCGCTACCGAAGCGCTCGCTCGGCGGTTCGGCCGTGCCGCCATTTATGCCCTCCCCGCCCGCTACGAACCCTTCGGACTTTCCGTACTGGAAGCGGCGCTGGCCGGCTGCGCCCTGGTGCTAGGCGATATACCCTCGCTCAGAGAAATCTGGGGCGATACGGCCTTGTTCGTCCCGCCGGACGACACAAGGGCCTTGCGCGACACGCTGCAAGCGCTCATCGATCAACCCCGACTACGCCAATACTACGCCACGCTCGCTCGCCGCCGTGCCCTTCACTTTAGTAGCGCGCGCATGACGGCCGGCTACTTGCGCGCCTACCGTCATTTGCAGCAGCAATCGGGCTCGCCGCGCGACCTCGACCAGCTCGGTAGCACCGCCTGATCCGACCAGGAGAAGAAGGAGCTTTTCGACATGCATATCGTCATGTTCTATCACTCGCTGATTTCCGATTGGAATCACGGCAATGCCCACTTTCTCCGCGGCGTAGTGACGGAGCTACAGGCGCGCGGCCATAGCGTCGCCGTGTATGAACCCCGCGATGGCTGGAGCCTACAGAACCTTCGCCAGGCCCACGGCCCGGAAGCTATCGAGCGTTTTCATCGACGACTACCCACCCTGCGCAGCGCGTTTTACGAACTGGACAGCCTCGATCTAGATCGCGCCCTGGATAATGCCGACCTGGTGCTGGTTCACGAATGGAGCCCGCACGAGCTGGTCGCGAGGATCGGCCGCCATCGCGCCCATCGAGGCCGCTACAGGCTATTATTTCACGACACGCACCACCGTACCGTCAGCGACCCGAGCGCCATGGCCGATTACCCGCTAGACGCCTACGACGGCGTATTGGCGTTTGGCGAAGCCGTTCGCGAACGTTACCAAGCCGCCGGCTGGAGCCGTCAGGCCTGGACCTGGCACGAGGCGGCCGACACCCGTATTTTCCACCCCATGCCGCAGATCGATACCGAAGCCGACCTGGTCTGGATCGGCAACTGGGGCGACAACGAACGCAGCGAAGAGCTACAGGAATTTCTGCTAGAGCCGGTTCGGCAACTCAAACTTAGCGCCAACCTACACGGCGTACGCTACCCCGAATCGGCGCTTGTCGCCCTTCGCGCGGCGGGCATCGGATACCGAGACTGGCTACCGAACTTCGAGGTCCCGCACGCTTTTGCCCGCCACCGCTTTACCGTGCATGTACCACGCCGACCGTATGTCAAAACCTTGCCCGGCATTCCCACCATTCGCGTTTTTGAAGCGCTGGCCTGCGGCATTCCCCTGGTGTCCGCCCCCTGGCAAGACAGCGAAGGCCTATTTCGCCCCGGCCGCGATTACCTCGTCGCCAACAACGGTCAGTCGATGCAAAAGCACCTCCGAGCACTCAAGCACGAACCCGCGCTCGGCGAAGAACTCGCCCGACATGGATTAAGCACCATCCAACAAAAGCACACCTGCGCGCACCGAGTCGACGAATTGCTTGCCATTTATCGCCAGCTCGACTCATCGGAACTAAAGGAACAAACCGCATGAAGTTCGCATTTTTCGGCTCCAGCTTGGTTTCTGCCTATTGGAACGGCGCCGCCACCTACTACCGAGGCTTGGTGCGCAATCTCCATGAGCGTGGCCACGACGTCAGCTTCTATGAGCCCGACGCGTTCGAACGCCAGCAACACCGCGACCTCCCCGACCCGCAATGGGCGCGCGTCGTGGTCTACGATACCGAACAAACCGCGGTGGACCGTGCCTTGGCGGAGGCCGCGAATGCGGACGTCATCATTAAAGCCAGCGGCGTCGGCGTCTTCGACAACTATCTGGAGCAAGCTATCGCCGACCTCAAACGCCCGAGCAACATCGTCATATTCTGGGATGTGGACGCACCGGCAACCCTAGATCGCATAGAAGCCTCTCCCGACGACCCGGCACGCAAGCAAATACCCCGTTACGACATGATTCTGACCTACGGCGGCGGCGATCCCGTTATTCGCGCCTATAGCGCACTCGGGGCCAAGCACTGCATCCCCATCTACAACGGCCTGGATGTAAGCACCCATCATCCCGTTGCCGCCGACCCGCGCTTCGCCGCCGACCTTACCTTTGTCGGCAACCGCCTGCCGGATCGCGAAGCACGAGTCGAACGCTTCTTCCTCGAACCGGCTGCCAGCCGCCCCCGCCACCGCTTCTTACTCGGCGGAAGTGGCTGGGACGACAAGCCGATGAGTACCAATATCGACTACATCGGCCATGTTTACACCCGTGACCATAACGCCATCAACGCCAGCGCCCGAGCCGTCCTTAACATCAGCCGAGCCAGCATGGCCCGCTACGGATTCTCGCCCGCCACGCGGGTTTTCGAAGCCGCCGGTGCCGGCGCCTGCATCGTCACCGACGCCTGGGAAGGCATCGAGCTCTTTCTCGAGCCCGAGCGAGAGATATTAGTTGCCCACAACGGACAAGACGTGGCGGCCCTACTCGACGACCTTACCGAAGAGCGCGCACGCCATATCGGCCAACAAGCCCTTAAACGCGTCGTCAACGAGCACACCTACGCGCATCGAGCGGCCGAAGTCGAAGCTTTACTGGAAGGACGCCGTTACCGTCCAGAACAAGCAGGGAGAACGCTACACGTATGAAACGCCCGAACCTCGTTATTATCGGCTTATCCATCACCTCATCCTGGGGCAACGGCCACGCCACCACCTATCGTAGCCTCGTGCGCGAGCTTTGCCGACAAGGTCAGGACGTTTTATTTCTCGAACGCGACGTGCCCTGGTATGCCCAGCACCGGGATCTGCCCAATCCCCCCTATGGGCAAACCCGCTTATACCGGGATCTGGCGGAACTTAAGCGCAAGTATGCCGATGCTATCGCCAACGCCGACGCCGTTATCGTCGGCTCGTTCACGCCCGAAGGCGTTGCCGTAGGCGAATGGGTGACCCACATCGCCGATGGCGTGACCGCCTTCTACGACATCGACACACCGGCAACCCTTAGTAAACTGGCGCGGGGCGATTACGAATACCTAAGCCCCAGCCTCATACCCCATTATCAGCTGTATTTATCCTTTACCGGCGGCCCGATTTTAACGCAGCTGGAGCAACAGTACGGCGCCGCGCACGCGCGCGCCTTGTATTGCTCGTTCGACCCCGAATTGTACTACCCGGAACCGACCTCCCCGACATGGGATATCGGCTATCTCGGCACCTATAGCACCGACCGCCAACCGCGGGTTGAAACGCTGCTGCTAGAACCCGCCCGCCGCCGACCGCAGTCCTCGTTTATTGTCGCCGGCGCCCAGTACCCTGCAGACATCAACTGGCCTGCGAACGTCGAACATCGCGAACACATACCCCCGTCGGCACATAGAGCGTTCTACAATGCCCAGCGCTTCACGCTTAATGTCACACGCGACGACATGATCCGCGCCGGCTACTCTCCCAGCGTACGCTTATTCGAAGCCGCCGCCTGCGCCACCCCGGTGATCTCGGATCGTTGGGCCGGACTGGAGACCCTGTTCGAACCCGGCACAGAAATCCTCCTCGCCGACAGCAGCAACGATGCCCTGCTTTATCTAGAAGAAGTCTCGGAGACACGACGCCGGGCAATCGGCCAAGCCGCCCGCGAACGTGTACTCGCCGAGCACACTGCCGCTCACCGCGCCCGGCAACTCCAAGCGTACCTACAGGAGGTTGCGCAAAAAGTCGCCTAACGGCACGAACCTAAACCTCGAATAGATTTTTTCTACGTCATAGATCGCGGGGCCGAGCCGATCAAGCCGGCACCCGCGAGCCCAGCTAAGCGTCGCACTTGACATGCCTGACGCCATCTAAAAGAATCGTCCCTAATAAAAGCAACCGACAACATATCAAGGAAGGCTCTATGAACCCGGGGGATACGGATTTCTCACGTCTGTCGCTGGAGGTGGCGGACTTCCCGCCGCTCAATGCCATCGCCTTACACGGCACCGAACGCTTCTCTCACCCCTTCCGCTTCGAGATCGACATCAAAATCCCCCGCGGCTATCCGGTCCAGCAGTTGGCGGGCCAGCGCGCCCGGCTGCGCTGGCAAACGCCCGATTTGGGCGCGGGGTTGCGGATCGGCGTGATCACCGGCGGGCGCGATCTGACCTGTGCCGCCCAGCCGGAGGTGATCACGCGGCTGTATCTGGAGCCGCCGTTGGCGCTGACGGGTAAGACCGTCCACACGCGGGTGTTGCGCGGGCTGAGCTTGCCGCAGCTGATCGAGCTGATCTTGGGCGAGTGCGGCGTGCCGCGCCAGGCGATTGATTGGCGGCTCTCGGGACAGTACCCGGTGCGCGATTATGTGCTGCAGGCGTTCGAGAGTAATTTCGCCTTTCTCCAGCGCCAGCTCGCCGAGGCGGGGGTGTTTTATTGGTTCGAGGTCGACGCCGCACAGCGCCGGGAGCGGCTGTGCGTG